>NZ_CP018092.1:0-1228750 GCF_002754935.1 Thermostichus lividus PCC 6715 | reverse complement strand
AGGATCGATCTAAATGGCAGATGTCAATGGCGAAGGCGTGTATTGATGTCCAATGTCCGATTCAGTTTGTGGTGGATTTGTTGGGCAATAAGTGGTCAATTTTGCTGTTACGGGAGCTATTTGGGGGCGATCGCCGCACCCACGAGCTGTTGGCAGCGCTACCGGGAGTGAGCACTAAGACCTTGACCCAGCGTTTGCGGGAACTGGAAGCCCATGGCCTAGTGGAACGACGGGTCTATGCGGAGGTGCCGCCTCGGGTGGAATATTCCCTAACCCCCAAAGGACAGCAGCTTCAGCCGGTGATGGCGGCGCTCCATCAGGTGGGATCCCAGTGGCTAGCCCAAGATCCGTGCTTCTGTGTGCTCAACACGCCGCCGTGGCTCATCGAGCGTTAACCGATGGGGCAGATCTTCCCAAATGGATGGGGGCTAGAGCAATTACGCCTGACTCTTCAGAACCGATGATAGTTATCTCATTCGTCTCATTTTTGACAAAACCTTGACCCAAAATCTAGACAAGTAACAAACCAATTAGCAGTATTCGTGTTCAATGGAACCTCTCCTTGACGGCACTATTCTTGTTCCCAATCCTCTGCCTGCATTCGCTGCCCGCCGCCGCTTACTGCATGTGAATGGCGTGAGTAGCGATCGCGCCAAGCAACAGCGGGATCTCAATCGCCTTGCGGAGTTAACGGCTGCCCATCCCCTTGAGATTCGCGGTATCCATAACCAAACCCACGGTCTCCAAGCCGATCTGTTGGAAAGTTTGCTGGGCAAAGCAGAACTCTACCATTTTTGGCCAACAGTAGAAAACAACGACCGTGCCGGCGATCGCCGGCGTGCCTATGCCAAACTCCTTGAACAACTCATCACCAAAGAACTGGGTGATGATGCAGATATGTTGGCGATCGCCCAGCCCAAGGAGGTGCAACACCGTCCCCTGACCCCTGAGACCCCCGCCGCCATCAGCAGCCTTTTAGCGTTACCCTTTTTACAGCGCCTTGGCTGGAGTGATTTTGCCCAATACCTCTACGGCGTATTCCCGGCAGGGGCACCCCGTCCCACCCTGCGCCTCGCCTACGAAATTGTCAAAGGGCTACAAGCCGGTGCTGAATTATACCTAGTGGCTCACAGTCAAGGGCTGATCATTACAGCCTTAGCCTGCCACATTGTGCGGGAATTACTCCTGCCCCAAACCAAATGGATGGAGACCGTCCATATCATTGGCTACGGGCCAGTGATTCTCTTTGCCGATTTACCTGTTGAACTGCAAGGGCGCACCATTTTTCTACAACACCGCCAAGATGTTGTCGCTGAAACCCTGAGCAACCTCCGCAATTTGGATGTGTGGACAAATCTGCAAACCCAACTCCAAAAAGCATTGCACTATGCCGATGACTTGTTGCAAACCGTACATACCGATAGCCATCACACCGCTAGTTTTTACTTAGGTCTCAGCCCAGAAGCCGCCAGCCAGCGATCGGCGCAGTTGCTGCAAATACTGCTGACCCAGAATTGGACTGCCACCCCCAGCCTTGCTGCTCTTTGCGGCAGCCGCTTGATCCTCGAGCATTGAGACAGCGGATTAGGAGCAGAAGCAGCTATCCTAGTAAAGAAGAAGAAATAAAAGGACAGAATAGAGCACAAATGAATGGTCTGGAAAAGATTATCCCCCTAGATGGCAGGGATATTAAGGTTGTACTGCAAAAGTTTGCACCCCAGGCAGCGGGTTCAATTCTCATCAGCTCCGGTGAAACAGCAGTTCTCGTGACAGCCAATCGCGCCGGTGCCCGCGAAGGTATCGATTTTCTCCCCCTTGTCGTGGACTACGAAGAGCGTCTTTATGCCGCTGGTCGCATTCCTGGCGGTTTTTTACGGCGTGAAGGTCGCCCCCCCGAAAAAGCAATTCTCATTGGTCGCCTCATCGACCGTCCCTTGCGGCCCCTCTTTCCCCAGTGGTTACGGGATGATTTGCAAGTGGTTGCGACTACGGTGTCCCTCGATGAAAATGTGCCCCCTGATGTGTTGGCAGTCACCGGTGCCTCCATCGCCGTGTTGCTGGCGCAAATTCCCTTTCATGGCCCGATGGCGGCGGTTCGGGTGGGACTGGTCGGGGATGAATTTATTATTAACCCCACCTACCAAGAAATTGAACGCGGTGGCCTTGATTTAGTCGTGGCAGGTACGCCTGACGGTGTGGTGATGGTCGAAGCCGGCGCCAACCAACTCCCTGAAGCCGATATGGTCGAGGCCATTGATTTTGGCTATGAAGTCATCCAAGACCTCATCCAAGCCCAGCGGGATCTGCTCACAGAGCTAGGGCTAGAGATTGTCCAAGCGCCGCCGCCAGTGGTTGACCCCACCCTAGAAAACTTTATCTATGAACGCGCCGTTGATCCTGTGAAGGCGATTCTCAAGCGCTTTGAGAAAGATAAAAATGTTCGGGATGCTGCCCTAGATGAGGTGCAAGGGGCGATCGCCCAAGAGATTGCCAATCTGCCCCCAGAGGATCCAGTGGCTGTTGCCGCCGCCGCCAACCCTAAAGCCCTGGCCACCCTCTTTAAGGCCGTCACCAAGAAACTGATGCGTCAGCAAATTATTACCGAGGGCGTGCGGGTGGATGGTCGCCGTTTAGACGAAGTACGACCCATTTGGTGCGAAGTTGGTGTGCTGCCAGATCGCGTCCATGGCAGTGCCCTGTTTAACCGTGGCCTAACCCAAGTCTTGTCGGTGACCACCCTTGGCTCCCCGGCAGATGCCCAAGCGCTCGACGATCTCCACCCCGAAGACACGAAGCGCTACCTCCACCACTACAACTTTCCCCCCTATTCTGTGGGGGAAGTCAGGCCGTTGCGCTCTCCCGGACGACGGGAGATTGGCCATGGTGCCCTTGCAGAGCGTGCCCTTGAACCAGTGCTACCGCCCAAAGATCAGTTTCCCTACGTCATCCGTGTTGTGTCGGAAGTGTTGTCCTCCGATGGCTCCACCTCCATGGCATCAGTCTGCGGCTCCACCCTCTCGCTGATGGATACCGGCGTGCCCATTAGCAAACCGGTGAGTGGCGCAGCGATGGGGCTGATTAAAGAAGGCGATGAAATTCGCATCCTCACCGATATTCAGGGCATTGAGGATTTTCTTGGAGATATGGACTTCAAAGTTGCGGGGACAGATAGTGGCATCACCGCCCTGCAAATGGACATGAAAATTACCGGCCTACCCGTGGCGGTGATCAAGCAGGCGATTGAGCAGGCACGACCCGCCCGACTGCATATTCTTGAAAAAATGTTGGCGGTTATTGGCACCCACCGCTTAGAGTTGCGCGATAGTGTGCCACGGTTGCTGACGTTGCAGATCCCCGCCGATACCATTGGCCTAGTCATTGGTCCTGGGGGGAAAACAGTGCGCGGCATTTCCGAGCAGTTTGGAGTCAAGATTGATATTGCCGAAGACGGAATCGTGACCATTAGTGCGCCCAATGCTGCAAATGCCAAGCAGGCTCGCAGTGCCATTGAAGCCTTAACCCGTAAACTCAATGCGGGGGATGTCTATTTGGGTAAAGTGACGCGGATTATCCCCATTGGCGCATTTGTTGAGTTTCTACCCGGAAAAGAGGGCATGATCCACATTTCCCAATTGGCCGAGTATCGGGTTGGCAAGGTCGAGGATGAAGTGAATGTTGGCGATGAAATCGTCGTCAAAATTCGCGAAGTTGATAACAAAGGACGCATTAACCTCACTCGCTTGGGAATTCATCCCGACGAAGCGCAAGCCGTTCATGCTCGCGCAAATCGCTAAGCTCATCCATCTCGTATTCAAGGTTCATGCCAAAGTCTGCTCAGCATACGTTCCTTTTAGAGGTGGGAACGGAAGATTTACCGGCTCGGTTTGTTGCGAGCGCGATCGCCCAGTGGCAAGCGATCGTTCCGGCAACGTTGCAGGAGCATGGTCTTAGTGGCACGGTTCAGGTGTTAGCCACTCCTCGTCGCCTAGCCGTGCTCATTGAGGATCTACCAGCCCAGCAGCCAGATCAGTCCCTCGAGATCAAAGGGCCAGCTGCCAGTGCTGCCTTTCGCGATGGCGAACCCACGCCTGCGTTGCTCGGCTTCTTGCGCTCTCGCCAAGGAGACCTGAAGGAGATTGAGGTGCGAGCCACCCCCAAGGGAGACGTGGTCTATCTGCGGCAAGTCCGCCCTGGTCAACCCACGCCTGATCTGTTGAGCCACCTGAGTCGGCAGTGGCTAGAGACTCTTGACGGGCCTCGTTTTATGCGCTGGGGAGATGGGGACCTACGATTTGCGCGCCCGATTCGTTGGTTAGTGCTGCTCTGGGATGATCAGGTGCTGCCCTTGACGTTGCACAGCCATTCAGTTTGCATTGTCAGCGATCGCCACACCCAAGGCCATCGCGTCCTAGCCTCAGAGACGATTGCCCTGTCCCATGGGAAGGACTACGCTAGAGCGCTCTTAACCGCAGGGGTGCTCGTGGATCCCCGCGCCCGTGAAGCAACAATCCGCAAGCAAATTCAGGAGCTGGCTAAGGAGGTAGGGGGCTGGGTCGATCTGGAGGTTCCCCTGATGGAGGAGGTCACCCACTTGGTAGAGTGGCCAACAGCCGTTCTAGGAGCCTTTGAGCCACGATTTCTAGGGCTACCCCTAGAGGTGATCACCACGGTGTTGATCTCGCACCAGCGGTATTTTCCGGTTTATACCGATAACCAACGCCAAGCCCTGCTACCTGCCTTTATCACCATTAGTAATGGCGCTCCCACCGCCACTCCCCTCATTCGCGCAGGCAATGAGCGGGTGATCCGCGCTCGGCTTGCAGATGCAGAATTTTTCTATAACGCCGATACAGCCCAGCCCCTAGAGAGCTATGTGGCCAAATTGGCAGCGGTCACGTTCCAGGATGAGCTAGGATCTATGGCCGCTAAAGTAGAGCGAATCACTGCCCTTGCCACCACCATTGCCAAGGCGCTCAATTGTTCAGCCGCCGATCGCGCCGCGATTGAGCGAACCGCCTATCTGTGCAAAGCCGATCTGGTCACCCAGATGGTGGGGGAGTTCCCGGAGCTACAGGGGTATATGGGTCAAGTTTATGCCACCGTATCTGGAGAATCGCCAGCGGTTGCCACCGGCATCCTTGAGCATTACTTACCACGTTTTGCGGGGGATAAACTCCCTCAGACCCTCACTGGTCAGGTGGTTGGTCTGGCCGATCGCCTAGATACCCTGATTGCGTTATTTGGGTTGGGATTATGCCCTACGGGGTCGTCGGATCCCTTTGCCCTGCGGCGAGCCGCCAACGCCATCATTACCATCCTGTGGCACGGACGGTTACGCCTTAATCTGCTGGAACTGTTGCAGGAGGGCAGCCAGCAATTCTGCCAGCAATTTCAGGCTAAACTCTCCCCAACGATCTCTACGCCCAACTTAGCCAGTTTTTTAGTCAACGGTTGCGCACCCTCCTGCAGGACGAGCAGGGGATTGACTACGATCTGGTGAATGCCATTAGTCCTGACGATGTGCCCGATCTTCAGAACCGCGCCCTTGCCGATGTCCTTGACGCGGGCGATCGCGCGCGGTTTTTACAGCAGTTGCGTGATTCTGGCCAGTTGCAAACCATCTATCCTACGGTGAATCGCGCTGCTCGCTTGGCGCGGCAGGGAGACTTAGACCCACAGCGGTTGGACTTGCGAGCGGTCAAGGCTAAGTTTCTCGAAGCTCCTATTGAAAAAGAGTTTTATGCGGCTTTGAAAGCGGCACTGCCCACCGTGAAGCAAGCACAGCAAACTCGCACCTATAGCGACATTGTCACCACCCTACAAACCCTCACCCCCATCGTCAGTCGCTTTTTTGATGGTGATGAGAGCGTGCTGGTTATGGCAGACGAGAATCACCTGCGCGCCAATCGTTTAGCCTTACTGGGGCTATTGCGCAATTGTGCTGCTGTGATTGGTGACTTTGGGGCGATCGTTCACGCCGAAGCCCCCCATTAAAGACAGCAATAGGAATGATGTTGCTTAGCTCCCAAGTCCCATCGCATAATTGAGGGTACGCTGTTTAGCATTGCCGTGTCCCATTTCCCTACTGAATGTTGCTGAACTGTTCATGACCGGAAACGTTTGCGAGAACCGCTATGACTCCTGAACCCCGGGCCAAGCGCCCCCGTCCGCCCAAAAGCCAAGCTACGCCGCCCACTGCAACAGACCCAGAACTGACACCCCCAGCCAAAGCTCGCCCGGAAATTGTCAGTATCTCTTCAGGGAGTAAAAAACCAGCCCCCCCAAGCCAGAGATGCCAGAGATGAGTGTGGCTGACCCATCTGAACCATCTAAGGGAGACATCCTCCGTCGCCCGCAACCCATCCCCCCCCCAGCGATCGCATGCAGTACCGCGCCATCGGCGTTGTGCGGGGTCGCTATGTCCCTGCTAGCGAAACCGAATTTAACCGTGGTGTATTAATTACGGAAGACGGCGCTGAAATTGAGACGGTTCTGTTGGGACAGGTGATGAACCTGATTAAAAAATATCTTGATCTCAATGAGCCCCATCTGTGGGTGGTCTATCCCCGTACCCGGGAGGTGGACAATGATGCTAGGTTGCATCTGCAGGTGGTCGGTGTGTGGGAACCTGAACGCTTGCAGCAAGAGCAGGCGATCGATAGCGATCCCGGTGTTAGTGATGGCTATTTTTCGGTGCGCGGTGAAGTTATTTTTAATTCCCAAGACAAAAACTTTGTGGTTGTGAAAGTGCAGCAACTACCGCGCCGCCGTGGCGATAAAGTCAGAGCCTTTAAGATCAAACTTAAAGGGACGGTCTCTATGAAATCACCGGGCTATTTTTGGGATTTTCAAGTGCAGCGGGAAGGCACCACCCTAGTGGTCAATGAAGCCACCGTGGTGGGTGTGTTGCCCCCCCGCAAGCTGAAGCCGAAGCGCAAACCCCGTCCCGCAACTGGTGGGAGTGCTCGCCCACAACGACCGCAGCGGCTAGGTGCGCCTCCACCGCGCCCCGCATCGTTTCAATCGATACGGCGATCGCCCAAACCACCAGTGAACTAGTGGGTAGCGGTTACTGGTACATTAGTTGTAAATTTTTGTAAATTGTCACAGGCGCTGTGGCAATATCCGCACCTCTATACTTTTATCCACCTAATGCACCTACGAGGAACACCATGACCATTCAACTTGGGGGACACCGCACCGCCCGTCGCGCTTACGGTATTGATGAAATTGCGTTGGTTCCCGGCAGTCGTACCCTAGACCCCCAACTCGCAGATACTCGCTGGCGACTGGGCACCCTTGAGCGAGAGATTCCGATTATTGCCAGTGCCATGGATGGGGTTGTGGATGTCACAATGGCGGTCAAACTCAGCCAGATGGGGGCGTTGGGAGTATTGAACCTCGAGGGGGTTCAAACGCGCTATGCCGATCCAGCCCCAATTCTCGAGCAGATTACCAGTGTCAGTGTGGACGAATTTGTCCCCCTGATGCAGCAACTTTATGCTCAACCCATTCAACCAGACCTCATTAAGCAGCGCATTCATGAAATTAAGTCCCAGGGGGGAATTGCTGCTGTGAGTTTAACCCCTGCGGGTGCCAGTCGCTTCGGGGATACGGTGGCAGCGGCGGGTGCCGATCTTGTATTTGTGCAGGCAACGGTAGTGTCACCATTTCATCTGGCATCCGACTCTGTGGCACCCCTAGATTTGGCGGCGTTTTGCCAGCGGATGCCTATGCCCGTGATTCTAGGTAACTGTGTGACCTACGAGGTGGCGCTCAGCCTCATGCGCTGCGGTGCTGCCGCTATTCTGGTGGGTATTGGGCCAGGAGCCGCGTGTACCTCCCGCGGAGTTTTGGGGGTAGGGGTACCGCAAGTGACGGCGATCGCTGAGTGTGCAGCCGCGCGAGATGCCTACTTCCAAGAAAGCCAACGCTATGTGGCAGTCATTGCCGATGGCGGTTTAGTGACGGGGGGCGATGTCTGTAAGTGTATTGCCTGTGGTGCCGATGCCGTGATGATGGGGTCGCCCTTTGCCCGCGCTAAGGAAGCCCCCGGTCGCGGCTATCACTGGGGGATGGCCACCCCAAGTCCGGTGCTACCTCGGGGAACCCGTATTCATGTGGGCACAACGGGCACCCTAGAGCAAATTTTGCGCGGTCCCGCCCAGCTTGATGATGGTACCCATAATTTCTTGGGGGCACTGCAAACGAGTATGGGCACCTTGGGGGCGAAAGACCTGCGGGAAATGCAGCAGGTGGAAATTGTGATTGCGCCGTCCCTCCTCACGGAAGGCAAAGTCTATCAAAAGGCGCAGAAGTTGGGCATGGGCAGGTAGCTGGATGCCACCCGCCCCGCCCCACGGAACTGTTGCCGATAGGCGGTACCCACCGGATCAGCACTGGGGAGCAAGGTATCAACACCAATGCCGTTGCGGCCACACTCTTTACCGGAGCTATGGAGGTAGTACCCCTCCCCTAGGTACAGGGCAACGTGAGTGGCCTTCTCCTTAGCACCAAAGAAGATCAGATCGCCCCGCTCCAATTTGGGTAAGACTTCGTCAATGGTTGCGCCTCTGGGGGCGATGGGGGTGGTAAAGGCCTCCTGTTGGTAGGCATCCCGCGGGAGCCAAATCCCTTGGCTGGCAAAGCTGGCCTGGATTAAGCCCGAACAATCGTAGTGGGGAGCCACTGTCCCGCCCCATAGGTATTCGTGGGGCACCCGGCGGGCTGCTTCGCAAAACTCAATAATGGCTTCAATAGCACTGACAACGGTGGCGCGATCGCAGGGGATGGGCTGATAGGGGGTGGTTGCCGGCTGTAATTTCGGGTAGTCAGATGGGTCAAGCCAGCCCCAGTACTCATCCTCCGCTAGTTGAACATAGAGCCGGGCGGTGGGTTGTGCAGGTTGCAGAGCCGGTGCCCACAGAAAGCGTGCCGCCGCCCCTTGGGTGGCGAGGCGATCGCCCGTCGGGGCATCATAAAGATTGACGTTAGCCGCTAGGGTAAATAGTTGCAGAGACCTGTTCAGGGAATTCACCGTACCAGCACTCCTTAAACTTGCTGCGGGTCAATATTTGCAGTATAGTTAGAGATCGCGAAAGTTGAACTCGGCGAGACACCATCATGGCCTGCCCCAAGAAAAAAACCTCGAAATCTAAGCGCAGTATGCGCCGCGCTGTTTGGAAACGTCAAGCCGCTCTTCAGGCACAGCGTGCCTTGTCGATTGGTAAATCAATTTTGACTGAGCGTGCCAAAGGCTTTTACTTCCCAGAGGGTGAAGAAAATACCGACGACGAGGAGTAGGTATGGCATCGCAAACACAGCCTAGTCGATCGCCAAAGCTAGAAACCCCTAAGTATGGGTTTAATACCTTTGCTGAGCGGATGAACGGTCGAGCCGCAATGATTGGCTTAGTGGCACTGCTGGCGTGGGAATATTGGACGGGCGAAGGTTTTCTGCACTGGCTGGGCTGGCTCTAGGCGCTGAGCTGCATCACCTGCCACCATGATTCCCTATAACTTAAGTGACCCCACCCTCTTTGTGATTATGGTTGGGGTCATGTTTTTAATGATTGTCAGCCGTCTTATCCTCATTGCCGGTCTCTTTTCATTGTTTTATGGCCTAGCAGGTTACACCCCGCTCAGGAGGCGGCGCGTCAATTTGCGTCCCTATCGCCGCTGGCAATTTTGCCAGGAATTTGGTTGGTCGCTCCTCACCTCGGCTATTTTTGCACTGGCGGGGGCAGTGACGGCGGTGATTTGGCAGCAGGGCTGGACCGCTATCTATGTCGATCTCCAGTCTTGGCGGGATTACCTGTACGTGCCCGTTAGCCTCTTAGTGGTCTTACTGTTGCACGAAACCTACTACTATTGGTTGCATCGCTGGATGCACCATCCCCGTATTTATCGCCATGTGCATCGGGTACATCACCACAGCATTGTGGCTTCGCCGTGGACGGCCTTTGCCTTCCATCCGTGGGAATCGCTGCTGCAAGCCCTGTTTTTACCGGCAGTTATTTTGGTGGTGCCTCTGCATCCCTACACGATTGTGGCGCAGTTAACCGTGATGACCCTTTCCAGTGTGATTAATCATTTGAATCTCGAGATCTATCCCCGTTCCTTTGCTACCCACTGGCTGGGGCGGTGGTTCATTGGCGCGACGCACCACAGTTTGCACCACAGCCAATTTCACTGTAACTATGGCCTTTACTTTACGTTTTGGGATCGCTGGCTAGGCACCGAAAGCCAAGATTATTTAGCCCTCTTTGGCGATCGCACCCGGCGTTGAACCAAGAACGTGGGGGCAGGGGTCAAGATGGGGCTGCTCAAAACAGCGCGGAATGGCAGGGGGTGGGATGGGGGTCAGCGGGGTGCCAAAGACCATTTCACAACTGTAATCGCTAAAGTTGGGGGTCATGGTGAGGGGAAGACCCAACTGGTTGCGAAAAAACTCCTCGGTGGGGTGCTTGCACAGATTGATGCACAATGCCGCGCACTCTGCTTGTGCGAGGTAGTAACACTTTTGAATCCGCACGCCGCTGAGTTGCCGTTGGGGAGTTTGATTGGGGGAGAGCACCTCCACCCAGTAGCGATCGCTAGATCCAACTAACCAGCCCGTGAGGCGGGTGGCAAACCAAGCATTGGTTTCACACACCCAGCGCGTTGGCCGAAATAGGGTGCGGACAATGGTACTGATCCATGGGGGAATAACTTGGGCAAAAACAGCGGCAATGACCTGCTGCTGCGCTGCGGGCGATCGCCCCTGCTTCACCTGCTGGCTAATGGCAACAAAGCCCTCGTAATCTAGGCGCTGTGGCACGACGTCAATCACCCGAGCAATGGCGCGAGTGAGGTGGGCAATACACCACCGCTCTAGCCAGTTGGGGTTATGGGGTGTCATCAAGCTGGTCTAAAACGGACAACGCGGCTCGCCGCACGAGAGGCTCTGTTTCTTGGTTGAGGAGCAAGTAGAGGGCTTCCTGAGCACACTGGCGATCGCCGCGATCCACCAAGCAGCTCAACTGTCGAATGGCGATGAGACGGTGTAAGGGATTTGCATGACTCAGCTCTTGGAGCCAGCGCTGCAATTGCTGCTGTTGCTGCTGAGCCGCCACCCAGATCAACACCGTGAGTAACGCTAGTAAGAGGGCGCCTTGTAGGACAAGGGCAATGACCAACCAATGATCCGTTGCACCCTGCCAGAGATGGGTGAGGGTGTAGGTGCCCAAGCAGGCGATCGCCCCAGCGGCCACCGTAGCCCCTAGGGGGTGTTGGGCAGCCTGAGCTACTTGCGTTTTTAGGTGTTGAGCGTACTCGTAGAGCACCCGCTGCCAGCGCGCTAACAGCCACACGGTTCCCACACCACTGAGGGTGGCCAGCAGGAGCTGACTATCCGTTTGCCACAGCAACAGTGCTCCCCCTAGCCCCACCAACGGATACAGGAATGTACGCCGCTGCCGCGCAGTGCGTGGTTGCCGCCGCGATCGTCGCAACGACGGCGTCACCCACAAGACCCACTGTTGCCAGTGAGGGGTGGAGCGATAGGTACGGGTTACCATAAACTTACTTGTTTCACAACGGTTAGGGCTGGAAGCCCCGTACTTCAGTACAGGGAGGAAAGCTCCTTTAGCAACTTCAGTTGCCATATTACCATTTAAGCGCATAAAATGAACTCATGCCACAGCAAATACTGACCATTGTCTGTCAACTAAATCCCACTGCAGAGCAAATTGTCAAGCTAGACCAAGTTCTGCAGGGCTTCGCTGAGGCTTGCAGATACATCAACAGTACCATTTGCCCCAGCATTACTAACAAGAACCGTATTCAGAAAGAAGTTTACAGAGCAGTACGACAGCAATTCGGCTTAACCGCTAACTTGGCTGTCAGGGCTTGTGCCAGAGTTGCCGCTAACCGCAAGGTGGGAAAGGTTAAGGGATTCAGGGCTACTTCTGTGGATTATGATGCTCGCCTGTTTAACTACAGAGCGAAAGAACAATGCGTTAGCCTCTCCACCCTAGACGGACGGGAACGCATTCCCTTAGCGGTGGGTAACTACCAGATAGAAAAACTCAAGGGCAAGAAGCCTACTTCTGCCACTCTCTGCAAACGCAAAGATGGTAAGTTTTATATCCACATCCAAGTAAAGGAAGAAGTGCCAGAACCTCAGACTGGACATGGGGTTTTGGGCGTTGACTTCGGTAGGACAGACATTGCACATACATCGGAAGGAGACAACTGGCATGGACAGCAGTTAACTAAGGTACGAGACCACTACTCCAAACTGAGGGCGGTACTCCAGCAGAAAGCCAGTAAAGGCACACGCAGTTCTAGGCGTAGATGTCGGGAACTGGTGAAACGGCTATCTGGCAGGGAGAGACGCTTTCAGGCATGGGTGAACCACTGCATTTCTAAGACCATTGTGGCAAGGGCAAAAGCAACGGGCAGTGTTATTGCTTTGGAAGACCTGACAGGGATACGGGAGCGCACTAATCAAGTACCTCGTTCTAAAACAGAGCGTAGGCGTGCCAACAGTTGGGCGTTTTACCAACTGCGTAGCTTCATTAGCTACAAGGCACTCAAAGCAGGTGTGGGAATAGTGCTAGTTAATCCTCGCTACAGTAGTCAAACTTGCCACAGATGCCTGCATATTTACCCCGACCCAAAGCAGTCCTATCGCACTGGGAAGCAGTTTAAGTGCGGGCATTGTGGCTGGACAGGAGACGCAGATTTCAATGGTGCTAGCGTAATTGCGCTTTTGGGGGCTGTCGTAAACCAGCCTAGAGGCTCGGGTCTGTCTTGTTCTCTTGCAGAACATAACAGGCTCAGGGCTACTGAAAGCCCCTGACTTCAGTCAGGGGAAGTTTACTCTTGTTTCACTGTACCAATTCCGATAAGATAAAATTTCTGTCTTTATATTGCAAGTGTCTTGCCGACAGTATCCCCATCCTTGAGGTTAGCATGGCCAAACGCCGCAATCCTAAAAAAGAGAAAGCCCTTCGTAACCAAGCCTACGCCCGCAAATTTCGCAAACGCTCCACAGGTCGCTTTGGACGGCGGATGAATACCGATAGCCGCACTGAAGCCAAAACAACGACCGATGGCAACACCTCCACTGACGAACTCACGGATGCCTAGCTAGAGACTCTCAAGGGTTCTCATGAGTAGTCGTCCCCTACCATGGCGGGAATTTGCTGTTGCCTTTTTAACGGTTTTCCTAGCAGAGTTTGCCGATAAAACTCAGCTTGTCGTACTCGTGATGGCAGCGCGATCGCTCTCGCCATGGTTAGTCTTTCTGGGGGCGGCGCTGGCTCTCGTCAGTACCAGCCTCATTGGGGTCTTATTGGGGCGCTGGATAGCCCGCTACTTGTCACCGCAACGGCTACAAACCTTAACCGGCACTAGCTTACTGGCGATCGCTGTTTGGTTGTTGTGGGATATGCTTCATCCCTCTGGTTGAGGAAGACAGTTCTATGGATTGGCAATCCTTTGCTCTCAGTTTTACGGTGGTCTTTCTTTCAGAATTAGGAGATAAAAGCCAGCTTGTGGCCATTACCCTTGGCACCAACGCCCGCTCAACAACAGCAGTTTTTCTTGGAGTGGCCAGCGGCCTCGTTTGTACGACCTTTTTTGGCGTTCTGCTTGGCAGTAGCTTGGCAAGCGTCGTACCGTTCAAACTTATCAAGGCGATCGCAGCGATGATGTTTGCTTTTCTGGGGTTTTATCTGCTGTGGCAGTCTCCAGCAGAACCTATTGACAATGAATCCATTTGATAATACCAGCGGGATTGTTTATCATAATGACTACAGGTTAGACAGACCCAATGCCAAAAATTGATTATTTGTGTTGAGTTGGGTTCATTATCTGCAACATCTATTGACTCAATTTCCCTTAGGACATCACCGTGTTTATGACTTCCGATGCCAGTGCCCTACCGCCAATCCGCTCTCTTGAAGATGCCATTGATCGCTGTCAGCGGTTGGGGTTGCGCTTAAGTCGGCAGCGGCGAGCCATTCTGGATCTCCTCTGGGAGGTGCAAGACCATCTTTCGGCGCGGCAAATCTACGATCGCCTCAACCAAGCAGGCAAAGACATTGGTCACACCTCCGTGTATCAAAACCTAGAGGCACTCTCAGAGCACGGCATTATTGAGTGTGTTGAGCGCGCCGATGGTCGCCTCTACGGTAATATTAGCGACAGTCACAGCCATGTTAACTGCCTAGATACGCAAAAAATTCTGGATGTTCATGTTGAGCTGCCCACCGAACTGATCAGCGCCATCGAAGCCCAGACTGGCGTCAAAATCGTTGATTACCGCATTGATTTCTACGGTTATCAAAACAGCTCCACTACTGCTTAAGGACACACTGCCGTGGCTAACCCCGAACACTTGGCACTCCTACAGCAGGGTGTGACGACGTGGAATCAATGGCGTGAAAAAAATAGCAATCTCCACCCAGATCTGGGGAACGCAGACTTAACGGGTGCGAATCTAGAGCTTTACAACCTCACCAATGCCAATCTTGAGCAAGTGAATTTGGCCGGTGCAGATTTACGGAACGCCCTCCTCAAAGATGCTTACCTAGTTGCTGCCAACCTCTACATGAGCGATCTGATTGAGGCGGATTTACAAGGGGCTTGTTTACAGCGTGCCACTCTCGCGGGGGCTGACCTGTATAAATCGAACATTGCTATGGCGGACTTGCGGCAAGCCAACCTCGTGGGGGCATTGCTGCGGCGGGTGAATTTAGTCGAAGCAACCCTTGCCTACGCCAACCTCACGCGGGCAAATTTGTTTCAGGCCAATTTGCACCTTACAGATCTCAAGGGCGCTATTTTGCAAGAAGCCATTCTTGAGAGTGCCAGTTTAATTGAGGCGAATTTTGAGCACGCCATTCTCATTGCCGCCAAAATGAACAAGGCGAATGCTCGCCGCGCAAATTTTAAGGGCGCGAACCTCTACAAAGCGGAAATGGATGGCATGGACTTGCGCAATGCCCTCTTAGACGAAACCCATCGCTGAACCCTGCTCCTTTGGCCATCGGCATAAGTGGCCCCTCAGCCATTGAACGGCTCCACGGCGATCGCTAGGCTGGAGGAAAACCATTGTGGGGAGATGGGGATGTTTAGTGAATCAGAGCATACACCAGAGGCGATCGCCAACCGGCGCTATCGGGTGCGCATTAGTCAGTATATTGGCGATGGCTGGCAAATTTTTACCGCCAATGCAGGGGGCTACATTGGCTTTCTGCTGCTGTCGGCTCTCATTAGTGGTGCCCTCAGTAATGTGCCTGGGGTAGGTCCCATTGTCAACGGAATTATTTCTGGGTTGTTATTGGCTGGGTACTACTTTGTTGGCTTTAAGATTGCCCATGGCCAACGTCCAGAGTTTAGCAACTTCTTTGATGCCTTTAGGAACAACAATTTTCTGCCCATTGTCCTGACCAACGTGGTGATGGGGTTGATTATCAATATTTTTGTCGTGACCGCCTCATTGTTCTTTATTGCTGCCTCCCTGCCCTTTGTTCAACGCATCCTGGAACAGGCCAATGCCCAAGCTCCAGAACCAGATGCGGATATTGAGCAGTTGCTGCGCCTCCTTGAACAACTGCCACCTATCCCTGATGGTTGGCCGCCTGTTATCGCGCTCATGGGTCTAATTATTCTGCTGCCGGGGCTGTATTTAGGGGTGTGCTATACCCTAGCCATTCCCCTTGTGGTCGAGCACAAATTTGATTTTTGGCCTGCCCTTGAAACCAGCCGTCGCCTCATCGCTCGCGATTGGTTTGGCTTTTTTCTGCTCAACCTCACTATTGTTCTCATCAATGTGTTGGGGCTGTGCCTGTGCTGTGTGGGGCTACTGGTGAGCGCCCCCCTAAGTACCTGCGTCATTGTGGCCGCCTATCGCGATATTATTGGCCTGAACCCCACTGACAGAACCCCACTATGACCATTCCCCTTGAGAGACTGCCGACGTTGCCGGATCTCTCCCTCGATGCCTTCTGGATGCCCTTTACCGCCAATCGGCAGTTTAAGCAAGCACCACGGCTGCTGATTGCGGCAGCGGGGATGTACTACACCAGTATTGACCGGCGGCAAATTTTGGATGGAACGGCGGGGCTGTGGTGTGTGAATGCGGGGCACTGTCGCCAAGAGATTGCCACGGCGATCGCCCAGCAAGCGGCCACCCTTGATTTTGCACCAACCTTTCAAATGGGTCACCCAGGACCGTTTCAGGTGGCAGAACGCCTCAAGGCCATCACCCCCGATCCTCTCAACCATGTTTTTTTTACTAACTCCGGCTCTGAGGCGGTGGACACTGCCCTCAAAATTGCCCTAGCTTACCATCGACTGCGGGGAGAAGGCAGCCGTCAGCGGCTGATTGGTCGGGAGCGGGGCTACCATGGCGTGGGGTTTGGCGGTATTTCAGTGGGGGGATTGCTCCAAATCGCAAGTTTTTTGGCTCGCTCTTGCCAGGGGTGGATCATCTGCCCCACACCCACAACCTAGCGCACAACGCCTTTAGTCGAGGTCAACCGGCATGGGGGGCGCACCTTGCCGATGAACTCGAGCGACTGGTGATGCTGCACGATGCTTCCACCATTGCGGCTGTCATCGTAGAACCGGTGGCGGGTTCAACGGGGGTCTTGATTCCACCTCAGGGGTACTTGGAACGTCTGCGCGCCATCTGCGATCGCCACGGGATTTTACTGATTTTTGACGAAGTGATTACCGGATTTGGTCGCCTAGGTACCCCTTTTGCCAGCCAGTATTTTGGAGTCACCCCAGATTTAATCACCGTGGCCAAGGGATTAACCAATGGTGCTGTGCCCATGGGAGCGGTGCTGGTGCGCGATGACATCTACAACACGTTTATGCAGGGAGCACCCGGCCAAATTGAATTTTTCCACGGCTATACCTACTCTGGTCATCCACTGGCCTGCGCGGCGGCGTTGGCTACCCTGACTCTGTACGAGCAGGAGAACCTCTTTGCGCGTGCGGCGGCGTTGGCTCCCTACTGGCAAGAGGCGGTGCATCGCTTACGCGGGCTGCCCCATGTCATTGATATTCGCAACTTAGGCTTAGTGGCGGGAATTGAACTGGCGCCACGAGATGGTCAAGTGGGGGTGCGCGGGTATGATGCCCTGTGCCGCTGCTTTGACGCAGGCTTACTGATCCGGGTGACGGGGGATATTATTGCCCTCTCCCCCCCCTTGATCCTAGAGCGCACCCACATTGATCAAATGATCGACATATTGGGTCGAGTACTGCGGGAACTTTCTTAGGGGGGTGGTCGTCGCCCAGCTTAAGCTCTCTCACTCCTCCAGCTTTAGAGGTGTCTATGATTCGCTCCCTTTTCCTTGCCGTGGCTAGCCTTGCTGCTATTGTGGCGATCGCCCCTGCTAGCCGTGCGGCGTGGCCGCTGTTTCCCAATCAACCCGGAGTGGATGTGTTCTTTCCGGGGTTAGGCTCCTTTGGCCAGCCCAACCCAGCCCCAACAGCACCCATTATTTATCAGCCGCCCGGTAGCCCACAGCCCTACATTATTGCGCCGTTGCCCGATTCTAGCCAATCTGTGATCTATCAGCAGCGCACCTTTTTCCCGCGGGTTTACGTCCCCTCAGGCTTTGCCCAGCCGCTGGTCTATCCTTACCCGTATCCCTATCCCTACCCCTGCTACGGTCTGCCTCGCCCCTGTCGCTAAGCAGGAGGGGCAAGGAGTTGCGGATCAACTTTGAGCCGGGTTGCCAAGGCACGCAGCGATCGCAGGTCTGCCTCCGTTAAATGGGGGTTGCTGTGGAGGTGGGGGAGTAATTCATAGAACTGCTCTTGGGCTGGATCAAGGTTTAGGGTAAAACCCAGCACGCCGCCAACGGTCACTAAGTCTTGCAGCAGAGGGCTAAGTTGACTGAGGGTTTCACTCTCGAGGTGATGGGCTAAGTGCCGCAGGCAGGCACAGATCTGCTGCTCTAGTAACCGCTGCTGTTCCTGAAGGCTGAGGGTACAGTTCAACAGCCGTGCTTCGCGGGCGATCGCTCCTAGCTCCGCCAAATGGCTGTGGATCTCTGCCATGGGCAAGGCACTCGGGTCACTGAGATCTTGCTCTAAAGCGTGCAGATGGCTAATGGCACGATGGGTTAAGGCAACCGCAGCAGCCACCTGTAGCTCTTGGGGGACGGGCAGTCCATCCCGCTGAAACCCCATTAAAATACCGTAGTTATCCCGATAAACTTGAGTATAGAGCTGATCTAAACGGGTCAGGGTTTCCCGCGCCAGTACCCCCATCAAGCGATGGCGCTCCTCCGCAAACAGATCGTCAAGGCCATAGGCCACCGCTCCAAATGCTTCGGTAATGGCCATCACCACCCGCGCCGCACTCCCCTGGCTCAAGGCGTGCAGCAGCCCTGTTTTCATCTGCGTGTAGGCTCGCCGCCCTTGAAAGGGTTGAATAGCACAGTGAAAATCCCAGCCGCCGAGGTGCAGCACAGCAAACACTAAGGGCTGGCTTTCGGTGGTAATGGTGGAGGTGAGCTGAATATGACCAATGGCTAAGGTTAAGCTGCCCATGCGCTGGAGGTGATAGTCGGCCTGCTCAATGTGGTAGCAGTAGAGGTGGTGTTGGCGCGCATAGGTACTAAACAGAGAACTCATCGCATAATGCGCCGCCACCTGATGCAGGCTAATCTGAGCGGTTTTGACGAGCTGGTGATAAACCGTGGCACCATCCCCAAACTGGGGCACATTACTGGGGGCTGCGGCTAACTGGCGGATAAACTCTGTCTCTAGATGCACCCCCGCCACATCCCCAGCCAACTCCATGGCGCGCGCCGCATACCGCAGAATTTGCACCCCTTCTGGGCGAGAGAGTTCATCAAAAAACCAGCCACAACTGGTAAACATCAGCAGGGCATGGTGTTGCATCTCTAGTAGGCGCAACGCATCGATGCGCTCGCCGTTGCTCAAGGGGCGGCATTGGTGGTGTTGGAAAAAGGCGGCGATAGAGTCCGCACAGCGATCCTGAATAAGATCAATATAGGCATCACGGGCTGCCCAGACATCTTGCAGAAGTTCGCTGCCAAGGGTCTCATAGATCTCTATTAGTTCATCCCGTAACCAGTTCAAACTATCCCGGAGGGGGCGCCGCCAGTGTTGGTGCCAGCCGCCACCGCCGCCACAGCCACAGTTCTCTTGCCAGCGATCGACCCCATGGGCACAACTCCACGCCGTAACTGGCTTGAGTTCCACTTCCCAAGTGGGGGGAAACAGGCTCAGATAATGGGCAAAGTTGGTGACCGTCCACCCTCGCTGCGGAAACTCTACTTTGAAGGCATAGGCAAGCGCTTTTTCGCCACCGTATTTATGGTGGCCAAAGGTTTCGCCATCGGTGGCCACCCCAATAATTTGGCTGGGGCGATGGTCACCCCGTACCGCTTGCCCTAGGCGGCCAGCTAAAAATTGGGAGCTAGTGAGGAGGTCGCTAAACCCCAGATCCCGCGAAATTGGGCCATCATAAAAGAAAATATCTAAGTAGTCGCCAGTGCGCCCGGGCAAATAACAGCGATAGGGTCGGGTGGGATCAATTTGGCTGCCGCTCACTTCTTGCCAGTCGGCCTCTCCCTCTGCCATGATGGGGCGGCAACGCTGGGCTTGGGAGGGTGCCAAAATTGTAAAGCGAATGCCTTCCTGAATCAGGGCGGCAACCGTCTCGTAGTCGATGGCGGTTTCCGCTAGCCACATGCCTTCGGGGTCGCGCCCAAACCGCCGCCGAAAGTCGGCCTTGCCCCAGCGAATTTGAGTTAATTTATCGCGATAGTTGGCAAGGGGCAAAATAATGTGGTTATACACTTGGGCGATCGCGTTGCCGTGGCCATTCAACCGCTGGCAACTGAGGCGATCCGCTTCGATAATGCGCTGATAGACTTCAAGATCGTAGCGCTCTAGCCAACTAAACAACGTTGGACCAATATTAAAGCTGAGATACTCAAAATTATTCACAATATCAATGACTTCGCCGCGATCGTTCAAAATCCGGGCAAAGGCATTGGGGCGATAGCACTCGTAATAAATCCGCTCGTTCCAATCGTGAAACGGCTGGGCACTGGGCTGCTGCTCGATAGCATTTAGGTAGGGATTTTCGCGCGGGGGCTGGTAAAAATGGCCGTGGATGGTGATATATACGCCCAAGGCGGGCGATCGCTGGGGCGTGGGTACGGTATCGGCTGCCCTGGGGAGGCTATCTGGCACATTCAGCATTCAATCACCACAAAAAGCACTAACTCTGATCATCGGTGGCAACTCCCAGCCTTGACCAGCCTGTGATGAAAATTCAACTTCCGAAATATAGCGAAATACAGAGTTCCCTAGGGCACAATCAAGACAGGGCAAGGTGCGAGGTTAATCACGCGGTTGCTGACACTTTCTTGAAACCCATCCGGTGTTAACCCCGTCCCGCGACACCCCATCACAATGAGGTTGGCGTTAATCTCATCGGCAACATCGCAGATAACAAAGGCGGGTTTCCCCCGTCGCAACAGCGTTTCTGCTGCAATCCCCTGCTGCGCAAAGGCCTCCTTAGCCGATGCAAGGAAATTGCTAATCGCCGCCTCCAGTTCGGCATCTGGCTCAGGGGTTTCCTCCACTGAGAGTAATACTAACTGGCTTTGACAGAGCTTAACGATCTCCACAACCGTGGGGATAGCTTCTTGGGTATCACGGCTGCGGTCAATGGGGAAGAGAATCGTTTTGAACATGGGTATCACCTCTGAGAGTCGTTTCTGGGGCACACCCTTCGGTAGAATGAGGGCTAGGTGAGGGATCTGTAACGTTTCACTCCATCGCTGGCCGGGATTTTCATGCCCCTAGTACTATCATCCATGTTTTAACGCAGTTAGGAGGCTTTAGCGTGTCTAAAAAATCGGTTGCTCAGTTATCTGCCGCAGACTTAGCGGGGAAACGAGTCTTGGTACGAGCTGATTTTAACGTTCCCCTCGATGGCAATGGTGCCATTACGGATGATACACGCATCCGTGCCGCCCTTCCCACCATCCAAGATTTAATTAATAAAGGTGCCAAGGTCATTTTAGCCAGCCACCTTGGTCGGCCTAAGGGGGTTGATGATAAACTCCGCCTGACGCCTGTGGCACAGCGGCTCTCGCAACTGCTGAACCGACCTGTTACCAAGCTGGATGATTGTATCGGCGAGGCAGTGGTAGCACACACGCAAGCCATGGCCAACGGCGATGTGTGTCTGTTGGAAAATGTGCGCTTCCATCCCGAAGAAGAGAAAAACGATCCCGAATTTGCCAAGCAACTGGCGGCCTGTGCCGATGTGTATGTTAACGATGCCTTTGGAACGGCTCACCGCGCCCACGCTTCCACCGCTGGGGTCACGCAGTACCTTAGCCCGTCGGTGGCCGGATTTTTAATTGAAAAAGAACTGGAATATCTACAAAATGCCATTGAGCATCCCCGTCGTCCTTTAGCCGCTATTGTCGGTGGCTCAAAAGTGTCCTCTAAAATTGGGGTGATTGAATCGCTACTGGAAAAAGTGGATAAGCTGCTGATTGGTGGCGGCATGGTGTTTACGTTCTACAAAGCCCGCGGTCTCAGTGTGGGTAAGTCGCTGGTTGAAGAAGATAAGTTAGATCTCGCGAAGCACTTAGAAGCCAAGGCACGGGAGAAGGGGGTAGAGTTACTGCTGCCCACCGATGTGGTAGTGGCCGACAACTTTGCAGCGGATGCCAATAGCCAAGTGGTGAGCGTGGAGGCCATTCCCGATGGCTGGATGGGGCTAGACATTGGGCCTGCCTCGATTGAACTGTTCCAAGCGGCGCTAAAAGACTGCAAAACGGTAATTTGGAATGGCCCGATGGGGGTCTTTGAATTTGATCAGTTTGCCAAAGGAACTGAGGCGATCGCCCGCTACCTCGCAGAATTGACCGGTGAAGGGGTGTCCACCATTATTGGCGGGGGTGACTCTGTAGCGGCAGTCGAAAAAGTCGGTGTTGCCGATCGCATGAGCCACATTTCCACGGGTGGCGGTGCGAGCCTTGAACTTCTTGAGGGTAAGGAATTACCCGGCATTGCTGCCCTTGACGATGCCTAAGGTGTAGCGGTTTGAGTTCTTGAAGCCCCCTGCCTCTGTGGGGCTTTTTTGGTGCCAAGACACTGGATAGCACCATCAGTAATAATTCTTAACTTGCCATAAAAGGTTAAACCCAAGGCTGCTAATCTGGCCGAAATCCTGACGTTATAAGGGTTTTAGCTATTTCTAATACATAAAAGTGCCCCAAAGCTATATATCTTAAAGGTTTCACGGTTCCAGTTTTAGTCTTGCTGTTCTAGAATGAGGCTTGAAAGCAAGTATAGGCAAGGGTTTCATGCCTTTTACTCAACTGTCGCTGAAATCAAACAATCTTTAATGTTTTTTGGAGTCTTTGCATGAATAAAGCTGAGTTAGTGGATGCGGTGTTTGGTCGCGCCCACAGCACCAACAATGTGACCAAGAAACAAGTAGAAGCCATTATCTCCGCCACCGTGGAGGAAATCATGGAAGCGGTTTCCAAGGGCGATAAAGTGACGCTGGTGGGGTTTGGTGCCTTTGAACCCCGAGAGCGTAAAGCCCGGGAAGGGCGTAATCCCAAGACCAAGGAAAAAATGCAAATTCCGGCCACGACGGTACCGGCCTTCTCGGCAGGCAAACTGTTCAAAGAAAAAGTCGCACCGTCAGCCCCCCAGCCAGCTAAAGGGAAGAAAAAATAGGTGCCTTGCCTCCGCGCCATGGTGGTAATTTAGTTTGGGCGGCAGCGATCGCCCGGTGTGCCCCTGAAGAGCTACTGGACTTTTCTGCCAGTTTGAACCCTTTAGGGCCGCCCGCATCGGTGGTCGCTGCGCTGCATCATGGCCTTGGCGCTATTCGCGATTATCCTGATCCCGCCTGCACTGCCCTTGTTCAGGCACTGGCAGCAACCTATGCCCTTGACCCCGATACGCTGCTGGTGGGGAACGGAGCAGCGGAGCTACTGACGTGGATTGGGCGTGACTGTGCGGCCTGCTCGCGGGTATATCTGGTTACCCCTTACTTCCAAGATTATGGACGGGCATTGAGGGCATTTGCCGCATCGGTGGCTACCATCCCTCTGGATCAGGTGCGCCACGATGTGCAAGCCCTAGCGGCTAAGCTGCACCCAGAGGATGCCGTTATTCTCAATAACCCCCACAATCCAACGGGGCATTTGTGGTCGCGATCGGCGGTGCAGGCTCTAGTGGCAACGGGGGCAACGGTGGTTGTGGATGAAGCCTTTATGGACTTTTTGCCGCCAGCCACCAGTCAAACCGTGTTACCCTACGTCAAAGAGTATCCCAACTTAATTGTGTTGCGATCGCTCACTAAGTTCTATAGCCTAGCGGGTTTGCGCTTGGGCTATGTGGTTAGTCAGCCGGAGCGCTTGCGCCGCTGGCAGCAGTGGCGAGATCCGTGGAGTGTGAATGCCCTTGCCCTAGTGGCTGGAGTGGCTGCTCTAGGCGATCGCCCGTTTCAGGAGCAGACATGGCAATGGCTAGCGCCAGCGCGAGAGGCGCTGCAACGTGCCCTTGATCAAATTCCCACCCTGAGAATCACCAGCCCCAGCCATGGCAACTTTCTTTTAGTGACTACTGAGGCATCAGTTCTGCCGTTACAACGCTACCTCCTAGAGCACCATCGATTGTTGATTCGAGACTGCCTCAGTTTTCCTGAACTGGGGGAGCGGTACTTTCGGGTTGCAGTGCGCCAACCCTCAGACCATGAACAGTTGCTGAGGGGATTGGGGCAGTACTTTGGGGTGTCTATATCGCCGTCTCAGTTGCTAAACGTTAAAGCGGAATAGCATCACATCCCCCTCTTGCACCACATAGTCCTTGCCCTCGCTGCGTATTAGACCTTTTTCCTTGGCGACACTCATCGACTGACACGCTACTAGGTCGTCGTAGCTAATCGTTTCGGCACGAATAAACCCTCGCTCGAAGTCACTGTGAATAACCCCTGCCGCCTGTGGCGCTTTAGCCCCCATAGGCACTGTCCAAGCGCGGGTTTCTTTGGGGCCAGTGGTGAAAAAGGTTTGTAACCCCAGCAGCTTGTAGGTGGCACGGATGAGCGATCGCAACCCCCCTTCACTCACCCCTAAACTGTCTAGATAGTCTTGGCGATCCTCCTCTGGCAGATCCACCAATTCAGATTCAACCTGTGCCGAAACAATCACCACCTCTGCACCTTCTGCCTGAGCGACGGCTTGAACGGCGGCGCTCCAATCATTGCCTGTGGCTAGATCCTGCTCAGCAACATTGGCCGCATAAATCATCGGCTTGCGGGTCAGTAGCCCCAAAAAGCGAACTGCTGCATCTTCTTCTGGGGTTAGCACACACAAACGAGCTGGCTTTCCCTCATTCAGAATCATCAATAGTTTCTCTAGGGCGGCTAACTCGATCTGCGCGTCTTTTTGCGATCGCGCCGCTTTGCGAGTGCGCTCAATCCGCTTCTCAATCTGGGCTAAATCCGCCAGCGCTAACTCTAAATTAATAACGGCCATATCCTCCACCGGATCAACCCGTCCAGCCACATGGACAATGTCATCATCCTCAAAGCAGCGCACCACATGGACGATGGCATCCACCTCACGAATATTGGCCAAAAACTGATTCCCGAGACCTTCCCCCTTGCTCGCCCCTTTTACTAACCCAGCAATATCCACGAATTCAACACGAGTGGGCACCACTTGGGCGGATTGGGAAATTGCTGCCAGTACTGCGAGGCGTTCATCCGGTACCGCCACCACCCCGACATTGGGTTCAATGGTACAAAAGGGGAAATTTGCTGCCTCTGCTTTTGCATTTGCCACAAGGGCATTGAACAATGTTGATTTGCCTACATTGGGTAGTCCGACAATTCCGGCTCGCAGCATGGTAGTTAGTGCCTTTCTTGAACAGTCTTAACGGAGGTCTTTAGAACGGGTGATTGAATTTTCACATCGGGTAGGGCTGGAAGCCCCGTACTTCAGTGCGGGGAGGAAAGCTCCTTTAGCAACTTCAGTTGTTTTAGGTTATAATTGTACTGCGGACACCAGAAACGGTTGTTCAAGGCACTGGTAACGGTCGATTGGGGGTGTTGTAAACCACCCCAGAGGCTCGCGGTTGGCTTGCTAACTGCAGGGCTACTAAAAGCTCCCTGCTTTAGCTGGGAGTAGTTTACAGCCCCTCAGTTTAGCATAGTTCTTCTCTTAGAACCGCCAAGCATCCTAACTTGGCAGCATTGGGGGGTTCCTAGGCGCAGGGCTGGCTGAGCATCTTAACAATTGGCAGGGTTTCGAAATCAGCCTCAATGACAGATTTGACATTTTCCAAGGCTGACAGAATCTCTTGGCGGCAGTTCCAGCGCTGATCCTGCCCATGGTTCAAGGTTAAATGGGTGAGTATTTCTAGGGCATAATCAGGAAATTCAAAGGCATCGGCGATCGCCCCCAGCTTCAGCAGCGACTCCGGCGAGTATAAATGCTGTACCTGAGCATTATCCTGCAGCAGATCTCTGAAGTAAATCGCATCGGCCCACAGCAACTGGCCAGCGCGCCGTTGCGATCGCACTGGCGAAAATTGTCGCGGCAGTCGGCACCATGCATCCTCGGTAACTAAATCAAAAAGCACAAACCCCTGCTGACGCAGATACTGATCAATATCACTAAACAACGGTTGACCCTTATAAACCTCGGAAAATTCTACTTCCACCACCACTGCTAACGTACTCTTGTGAATAATGTCTTTGCCCCCCCGCAGCACATCTAAGTCGGCCCCTTGCACATCCACCTTGAGCACATCAATAGCCTCAATAGCCTCACGTTTAGCAAATTCATCTAGGGTCGTGGTCTCAACTTCAATGCTGGCCTCTAGGCTCAAACCCGTACTAAACCCCTGAAAGCGAGACACATACTCAGCATTAGGGAGATAGAGCGAACTGCAATGCACCGCATGGGTAACGTAAAGTGTGGATTGCCCAACCTCTCCCCCAAAGGCAAGGGGGTAATGCTGCTCAAACCAATCGATCCTCTGTGCGGCTAGGGCTGCATTTGCCTGTTCGCAAGCCTCCGGATCCGCATCGATGCCATAGATTTTTAGATTGGGGGCAAAGATATGCCACGGGGATGCTCCAAAGTCGTCTGCAGTGTAAATTTTACGTGACCCAACTACACAGAGGGTCAAGCACAAGTTATTGAGTTTTCCAGTGGCTTTCAAAATAGGGTTAATAAAGCTCATAAAGCAGATTCCTTAATAAGTGGGTACACTCTATTTTCATGGTGTTTCAGCAAGAGAGTGTGTTCATGGCTGCCTTAGCTCTCGATTGACGGACGCGCATTGTGACGTCTGATGAGTCAGGAACAACGTCTATCCGGAAACTAGCCGCCCAGTTTCAAGTGAGTAAAACAACCGTCCACACGCTGATGAAGTTGCAACGGGAAACCGCAGACGTGACTCCCAAACCAGCCCGAGGGGGCAAATCCAGTGCGCTGGTCGGGAAAACTGAGCTTGCTCTTGAGTCAACACAATTCACACATACAGTGTGGGGCTTGCCGCCGATTTAGCTAAAAACAGCATCATTGCTTTATCACTGTACTCCACCCCCTTTAGCAGGCTGTGTATAGTGTAAATGCCGACTGTGGAATTGATGTATGTCTCTCCTTGATGGGCCGTGGATTCACAAGTTCATCGTCTCGAATGGCATCCGCTTACACTATGTGACTCAGGGAGAGGGTGACCTCGTACTATTGCTGCACGGTTTTCCTGAATTTTGGTACTCGTGGCGACAACAAATTCCGAAGCTTGCAGATCACCATAAGGTTGTGGCTCTCGATTTGCGCGGCTATAACCTCAGTGATAAGCCGCAGGATCCAGCTAGCTATGTTCTTGATGAACTCATTCTCGATATTGTGGGTGTCATTGACGGGTTAGGCTATCGCCGCTGCCACTTGGTAGGTCACGATTGGGGCGGCATGGTGGCTTGGGGGGTGGCTTACGCAGTACCAGACCGGATTCAGACGTTGAGTGTGCTGGCGTGTCCGCACCCAAGTGTGCTCAAGCAGGTGCCCAGTGGTTGGGATCAGTGGTTACGCAGCAGTTATCTGCTGCTGTTTCAACTGCCGTGGCTGCCAGAACTCCTTTTGGAATGGGGGAACTACGGGGCGATCGCCCACCTGTTGCAGTGGGCAGCGGTAAACCAGAGTGCTATCCGTCCTGCGGATATTGCCCTTTACCAAGATGCAGCGGCACAGCGGGGCGCTCTGTCTGGCATGCTGAACTATTACCGCGGTACGTTACCCAGTATTTTGGCTCACGAGTGGGGGAACCTTAGTGTTCCTACCCAAATGCTGTGGGGTCGCCAAGACCCGGTTCTAGGGATGGAACTCACCTATAATACCGAGGCCTACGTCAAAGCGCTTAATATTCACTACCTCGATCACTGTGGCCACTTTGTGCAGCAAGAGCAGCCGGATTTAGTGAACCAATACTTGCTAGAGTGGCTGGATGCCCGACCAACGGCTAAACCAGGCGGCGCAGTTGGGTAATCTGATCGGCGATCGCCAACACCGACTCCGGCATTGCAGACCCCGTTAGGATAACATCCAGCGTGCGGGGGCGGCTTTGCAAAAAGTCTAAGACCTCCGCTTCTTGGAGCAGCCCCATCTGAATCGCCAAACTCAGTTCATCCAGCACTAGCAAGCGATAGCTCCCTTCCTGAACCAGTGTTTGTACATGCTGCCACAGCGATCGCACCGCCGTGATGTCCTCCGCTGCAAGGTCATCCCCCACCCCGAGCGATCGCCCCAAGGCCGGACGGAACCACGTTAAATGCTGCCCCAACTGAACGGGGTGCTCCACCCCTGTTTGAATCCCTCCCTTGAGCAATTGGCAAATGATCACACCACTGCCTTGGCCAGCGACCCGCAACGCCTGTGCCATCACCGTGGTAAAAAAATGTCGCTGCGAACAGGTAAACACCTGCACCACCCCCTCAATTCCATAGCTAGAAGGTGTGGAGACATCAGACACTGGAACCGAGAGTTGTGCCACCATGACTGATTATTGCCCAACAACAACAGCGCATTCGCCACTAGAGGCATAAATCTAGTGTAGTATGCTGTGATTTAACCCCAGTGAACACTAGATATACTCAACCGTCAAGGGGGGAAGAATCAGCTATCCTAGATCAGTAGCGATCGTTATTTGAGGAACTCCCCATGCCAACGACATCGGCGCTGGATGCCCAAGCCCTTTTTCGTGCCGCTTACGAAAATCGTTATACATGGGACGAGCACTTTCCGGGGTTTACGGCCACAGTAAAGTTGATCGATGGTGAGCAGTGTTACGAGGGTCAGGTCAAAGTAACTGCCGACTATACCGTTGAAGTGACGGGCATTGACGATGAGCAAGTGCGGGAGTCTCTCTACAACCAACTGCGGGATGTGATCGTTCACCGCAAACGCAACAGCTTTGAGGCCGCCCACGGTAAAAATACCTTTAGTATTGGCGCAACGGATGCCAGTGGTGCGGTGGAAATCCTTGTCAGCGGCGACGCTATGGGGTCTAACTACAAAGTGCGCGACAACCAAATTGTGTATGTCAGCCGGGTGATGGGGCGGGTTGCCTTTGCCATTACTCACCGTCAGGCGCTGGATACTGGCGCTGGCTACATTTCCACCAACTATGTTGCCGTATTCCGCAATCCTGAAACCAACGAGGTGGTACGGCAAATGGAATTTGAAGATACCTATGTACCAGTCGGCAACTACTACCTCATGCGTCAGCAGGTCGTGACCACCCACGAAGGGGGCACCACCAGTACCGTAAAGATTTGCTTTGACGATCTGCAACTGCTGCCAGCAGCCTAATGGAGGTTACGTTTCTCGGCACCAGTTCAGGCGTGCCAACGCGGTCGCGGAATGTGTCCAGTGTGGCTCTGCGCCTGCCCCAGCGCAAGGAAATTTGGCTGTTTGACTGTGGTGAGGCCACGCAGCATCAGCTGCTGCGCAGTAATTTGCGTACTAGCCAGATCCGCCGCATTTTTATTACCCACATGCACGGCGATCACATCTTTGGCTTAATGGGATTGCTCGCCAGTTTGGGCTTGGGGGGCACCGTGACTCAGGTGGATGTCTATGGCCCGCCCACACTGGATCGCTATATCGAAAGCTGTTTGCGCTGGTCCGTGATGCGGCTGCCCTACAAGTTGCAGGTGCATACGGTTGAGCCGGGGGAGGTCTTTAGCGATAGTGAATTTACGGTTACCTGCCGACTGCTGCACCACCGGGTACCCGCCTTTGGCTATCGAGTGACGGAGCGCGATCGCCCTGGGCGCTTCCATGTTGAAAAAGCTCAAGCCCTCGGGATTCCCTCAGGACCGTTGTACGGCCAACTCAAGCAGGGCAAAACCATTACCCTAGAGGATGGCCGCCAAGTGGCTGGGCAAGACCTTTGTGATCCCCCCAGCCCGGACGCAGCTTGGTGTATTGCACCGACACAGTCTTCTGTGACAGCGCCGTAGAGCTAGCCCACAACGCCGATGTCCTGATCCATGAAGCCACATTCTCCCACCAGGAGGCAGCGTTGGCGTTTGAACGGCTCCACTCCACCTCAACAATGGCGGCACAGGTGGCTTACCTAGCTCAGGTCAAACTTCTCTTTCTCACCCACTTTAGTGCCCGCTATGCTCCTGGTAACGCCCTACAGGTCGAGAACCTGCTCGCAGAAGCCCAAGCTATTTTTCCTAATAGCCGCCTTGCCCGAGATTTCCTGCACTATTGCATTCCCCGTCACGGTGAGGACGCCCCCATCACTGATTCGCAAAACTCTGCTCAGACCGCTCAAGTAGCTGCAGCTCCCTTGGCAACTGTTGCGATCAACCGCGCTACTCGCGCCCAAATGCAGCGGCAGATCGGTGGCATGGATGAAGCCACTGCGCTGGCAATTCTTGAGCGTCGCCGCCGCCAGAAATTTACTAGCCTTGACGAGTTGCAAGGCCTCTATCCCCACGTGCAATGGCAGACAGTCAAAATTACATTTTGAGCCAGCCTTGGCAATCCTCCCCTTCCAAGTATAATCGTTGTACATTATTCCGACCAATTTATCGTAGATTAGTGATCAGTCTTAGCACCATGACTCGGTGGCGGCGCTTAGCGTCTTGGTTCATCCTATTTTGGGCAGGGCTTGGCCTCAGTGGTCTCCTTGCGACCTGCGAGGTGCAACAGACGCTTCCCGACGGTAGGCCAGAACGGGTCTATCTCACCCTTTCCTCCTTTGCGGTGACCAAAAAAGCCCATGAAGCCATTATTCCTTTGTTTGTAGAAAAATGGCAGAAAGAACATCAACAAACGGTGCGCTTCCGTACCAGTTATGGGCCTTCAGGGAGTCAATCGCGGGCGGTGATTGATGGCCTTGAGGCAGATATTGTGCATCTTTCCTTGGGACTAGATATTGATCGCATTGCCAAAGCGGGGCTGATCCGCAGCGACTGGGCTACTCAAGCCCCCAACAATAGCATTGTTACCACCTCGGTTTGTGCCTTAATCACCCGGCCAGGCAACCCCAAACACCTGCAAACATGGCAGGATTTAACGCGAGAGGGGGTGACCTTTGTCACCGCCGATCCTAAGACGTCGGGTGCAGCCCGCTGGAATTTTCTGGCGCTTTGGGGGTCTGTCACTGCGGTAGGGGGCACCCCTGCCCAGGCACGGCAATTTGTGACTGAGGCATTTCGCCATGTGGCGGTTCTGCCCCGGGATGGCCGCGAAGCCACCGATGCGTTTTTAAAGCAAGGCCAAGGAGATGCCCTCATTAACTATGAAAACGAGGTGATCTTGGCTGGACTCAAGGGGCAGGCCTTATCCTATACCATCCCCAAGGTGAATGTGCTCATTCAAAATCCGATTGCCCTTGTGGATCGCTATGTTGATAAGCATGGCACCCGCGAGGTCGCAAAGGCCTATATTGATTTTTTGTTTACGCCAGAAGCGCAGAAGATTTTTGCTCGGTATGGGTTTCGCCCCATCGATGCAGCGGTACTTGCTGCGCATCAGCAACAGTTTCCAGTGGTGCCCACACTCTTTACCGTGGCGGACTTGGGGGGCTGGGAAACGGTACAGAGGCAATTTTTTGCCAATGGTGCGCTCTTTGATCAAATCCAGCAAGAGAATCAGGCATAGTGGCAAGGTGATTGATGGGAGGACAAGATTGAGGTGATAACCCCTGCTGCATCAGCTAAGACGGATCGAGCAATGCCTTGTGGGTGGCTGTGGCGTATGCCATGGGTCTGGAAAGTTACATGGTTGTATTTGGGCGGGATGTTGTTTATTCCCATCGCAGCATTGCTGACCCATGCCAGTGCGGGTGGGCCGCTAAAGTTTTGGCAGGTGGCCACGCGGGCGATCGCCCTATCGGCTTACGAAGTGACGTTTGTGACCGCTTTAATCACAGCGGCGATCAATGGAATTTTTGGTACCCTCGTTGCTTGGGTACTGGTGCGCTACCGGTTCCCTGGCAAGCGTTTCTTTGATGCGGTAGTGGATCTGCCCTTTGCCTTACCCACGGCGGTTGCTGGGCTAACCCTAGCAACTGTCTATAGCGAGAATGGCTGGATTGGCGGGCTACTTGCTCCTTTGGGAATTAAGATCGCCTTTAGCCGCTGGGGGGTAGCGGTGGCCATGCTCTTTATTTCGCTGCCCTTTGTGATCCGCACCGTTCAACCAGTGCTTACTGAAATGGAAAAGGATGTGGAGGAAGCCGCTTGGTCTTTGGGGGCAAGCCACTGGCAAACCTTTTGGCGGGTGATCTTGCCGCCGTTGTTGCCCGCCATTCTCACAGGGGTAGCCCTAGGGTTTTCGCGAGCCGTGGGTGAGTTTGGCTCCATTGTCATCATTTCCTCAAATACCCCATTTCGAGATCTCATTGCGCCGGTACTGGTGTTTCAAAGTCTGGAGCAGTACGACTACGAGGCGGCCACCACCATTGGCACCGTGATGCTGTTGGTATCGCTCTGTATTTTGTTTGTGATTAATTTCCTGCAAGCGTGGGGTCGCCGCTATGCACAGCGTTAAACACCGATCTTGGATTCAAGGGGGGTTGATCGCGATCGCCCTCACCTACCTGAGCCTTGTCCTGTTGATTCCATTTGCCAATGTGATCTTTCAAGCCTTTCGCAAGGGAGTGATGCCCTTCCTCGAGAACTTGACAGAGCCAGATTTTCTCCATGCCCTGTGGTTGACGTTTGCTTTGGCTGTGGTGGTGGTACCGATCAATACCGTGTTTGGTCTGTGTGCAGCGTGGGCGATCGCCCGCCATCGTTTTCGGGGGCGCACCCTGCTATTGAGCATCATTGACTTACCCTTTTCGATTTCACCCGTTGTGGCGGGTTTAATGCTGGTACTGGTCTATGGTCGCAACGGTTGGTTTGGCGGTTGGCTGCAAGCTGTGGATCTGCGGATTATCTTTGCCTTTCCGGGGATGGTTTTAGCGACTGCCTTTGTCAGCCTTCCCTTTGTTGCCCGCGAAGTCATTCCTGTCCTTGAGGAAATTGGTACGGAGCAAGACGAAGCCGCCAAAACCCTAGGAGCCAACGACTGGCAAACCTTTTGGCGCGTTACCCTGCCCAATATTCGCTGGGGGCTGCTCTATGGCGTGCTCCTGACCAATGCTCGTGCCATGGGGGAGTTTGGCGCAGTGGCGGTGGTTTCTGGTAACGTTGCCGGTTTAACCCAAAGCCTCCCCCTCTTCATCGAAGATGCCTACAAAAACTACAATACTGAGTCTGCCTACGCTGCCGCGATTATTTTGGGGTTGCTTGCGCTGGTTACCCTCATTCTCAAAGAAATTCTTGAGCGCAAAACCGGCATCAAACCCGTGGGCGATCGCTAAGCGTGTACCAAGAGTGCTGTGGCACACCGCTCTAGGCTAGACTGAGGGTGACTCATTTCCATTTGTGATTGGGGTGTTTGGGGTTGGGGTATGGTGCAGCGGCAAATTCTCTCATCACTGATTGTTGGTAGTGCCTGCCTCATCGCCACCGCCTGTGGCAAGCCAGAAGCAACGACCCCACCACCAGCTCGAGTGCAACTGGCAGCCGTCAGATCCGAAAACCTGCCCCAGACCGCAATCTATAACGCGTCCTTACAATCGCGTCAATCCGTAACAATGCTGCCGCAAGTCTCTGGGCGCATTGTCCAAATCAACGTTCAAAACGGCCAGTTTGTTACTCAAGGACAACCCCTGATTCTCATTGATCCCTCACAGCAACAGGCAGTTGTTGCCAGCAATATTGCCGCTATTCAATCGGCCCAAGCCAACGTCGAAAATGCCCGCTCTACATTGCGATCCCTTGAAGCTCAGCGCCGTGCCAACCTTGCTACCGTTGAGTTTAACCGCATCCAAGCCGAGCGCTACACCGCCCTCTTTGAAGAAGGAGCCGTGTCTAAGGAGCAAGCACAATCCTTTATTACCAGCTTCCGCACCGCCCAAGCCGATCTCCAACAAACCGAAGCCGATATTCGTGCCCAACAGGCTACCATTGCCCAGTTAGAAAAAGTCCTCCTCGAAGCCCAAGCCAACGCCCAGCAACAGGCAGTTGTCCTCAATTGGTTTCAGGTGCGTGCGCCTTTTAGTGGGGTTGTCGGCAATATTCCCCCAAAGTTGGCGACTTCGTGACCCCTCAAACCAATTTGCTGACCCTTACCTCCAACCAGCCCCTTGAAGTCTATATTCAGGTACCAATTGAGCAAATTCCCCGAATTCGTTTAGGTACTCCTGTTGAACTCATTGATATGGCTGGAAATGTGGTTGGCACCAGTTCCGTATTTTTCATCGCCCCCAACACCACCAACAATACCCAAACTATTTTAGTTAAATCCCTTTACGAAAACACCCAGAACAACCTCCGCGCCGACCAACAAATTCAAGCGCGGATTATTTTTGGTCAGCAGCCCGGAATTTTGGTTCCCACCACTGCTGTATCCAATCTTGCCGGTCAAACCTTCGTGTTTGTGGCCGAAAAAGATAACGAGGGTAAAATGATTGCCAAGCAAAAACCCATTCAAGTTGGCTCTATTCAAGGCAATAGCTACCAAGTGTTTAAAGGTCTTCAGCCCGGCGAGCAAATCGTTGTTTCCGGCATTCAACGCTTGCGCGATGGTGTCCCCATTACCCCTGAGTCCTAAGGCATCATGATTAGCGATTTTTTTATTAAGCGTCCGGTGTTTGCCACCGTTTGTTCCCTGCTAATTATCCTTGTGGGGACGATCGCCCTGCCAACCCTTCCCATTGAGTACTATCCGAACGTTACGCCACCTACTATTCAGGTGTCGTCCAACTATGCGGGTGCCAATGCCGAAACCGTTGAAACCAACGTCACCACCGTTCTGGAAACCCAAATCAATGGCGTGGAGGGGATGGACTACATTGACTCCACCAGCGACAGCTTTGGTAACAGCAACATCACGATCACCTTCACAGAAGGCTACGATCAGGATATTGCCGCTGTTGATGTCAACAACTTGATTTCATCGGTGACCTCCCAACTACCACCGGAGGTGATTAACACTGGCGTTAACGTCAGTAAAGCTACCACTCAAATTGTGCTTGCCTTAGCGCTTTACCCCGACGAAGGCTTTGACTACGACTCCACCTTTATTAGTAACTATGCTACCCTCTACGTCGTTCAGCCCCTGCAGCGCCTAGAGGGCGTCGGTCGAGTCCAGATCTTTGGGCAGCGCACCTATGCCATGCGCCTTTGGCTGGATCCCAACCGCTTAGCCAGTCGCGGCTTAACTGCCCAAGATGTCGTGCGGGCACTCTCCGATCAAAACGTCCAGGTCGGCGCTGGCATTATTGGTGCCCCTCCCGCCCCCGAAGGGCAGCAATTCCAAATTTCGATTCAAGCCCAAAGTCGCCTCACTACCCCTGAAGAATTTGCCGATATTATTATTCAGCGGGGCGAAGATGGATCGGTGATCCGGGTGCGGGATGTGGGTCGCACAGAATTGGGTGCCCAAAGCTACACCACCAACTTTAAGTTTGATGGTCGTGATGCTGTTGGTATTGGTATTTACCAACTCAGCGGGGCAAATGCCCTTGATATTAGCCGCGCCGTGGAAGAGGAAATGGCCATCCTAGCCCAGAAGTTCCCACCTGGCTTGAAGTGGAGCGTTGGGTTTAGTACCACCGATGCAGTGCAAGAGTCCATCAAAGAAGTGGTCATCACCCTGATTATTGCGATCATCTTGGTGATTGCCGTGATCTTTCTGTTTTTGCAAGACTGGCGTGCCACTATTATTCCCGCGGTCACCATTCCTGTCTCCCTTGTTGGCACCTTTGCCTTTATGAAGGCCTTTGGCTTTTCCATCAATAGTTTGACCATGTTTGGTCTGGTGCTGGCCACGGGTCTGGTGGTCGATGATGCCATTGTGGTGGTGGAAAACGTGACGCGCCTGATGGAGGAAGAAGGGCTAGACCCCCCGCCGCCGCGAGCCGTTCGATGCAGGAGGTAACCGGTGCCCTGATTGCCACCTCCTTGGTGATGATGGCAGTGTTTATTCCAGTGGCTTTTTTTCCAGGAGTTACAGGGCGGTTGTATCAACAGTTTGCCCTGACAATTGTTTTTTCGATTGCTCTTTCGACGTTTAACGCCATTACCCTTTCGCCACCGCTGTGTGCCCTGCTCCTGCGGCGAGAGCGATCAGCCATGGCAGAGTTTATCCTCTTTCGTTGGATTAACCGCTTTCTGGACACAATGCGGCGGGGCTATGAAAGCAATTTACAGGTAGTTGTGCGCTTCAAGTACTGGGTGCTGGGTGGGTTTATGGTGTTGCTGGCCTTCACCTACTGGCTGTTTCAGATTGTTCCGGGCGGTTTTGTACCCGAGGAAGATCAGGGCTACTTTGTCACGCTGGTGCAGTCGCCGCAGGGGGTTTCTCTGGAATATACCAGTAACATTGTGTTCAAGACTGCCGATATTATTGCCAAGAACCCAGCGGTTGATCACACCTTTGCCATTGGTGGGTTTAGCTTCTTTGGGAATGGTTCAGACAAGGGAATTATTTTTACCAGTTTGAAGCCATGGTCTAAGCGACCGCCGCTTGACGCGCTGCTGCCGCAGTTTCAAAAGGCAGTGGGCGGTGAACTGGGTGCGGCTGTTTTCTCGGCTAATGTACCAACAATTAACCTCGGCGGCAGTGGCCTTGGCGGCTTTGATATGCAGATTATGGATCAGCAGGACCTAGGGCTAGAAACGCTCTATACGTCTGTCAGTGAACTGATTCGCCAAGCGAATGGCACCCCAGGTTTGGTGGCGGTGAACACGCCTTTTTCTATTAATGCGCCTCAGTTGAATGTCACTGTCGATCGCACCCGTGCCCTTGCTCTGGGGGTTGATCTCAGCGATATTTTCAACGCTATGCAAATTTATTTAGGATCGGCGTACGTCAACCAGTTCACAATCTTTGCCCGCAGTTTCCAGGTGATTGTCCAAGCGGATAAGCAGTTTCGAGCCAATCCTGACGATATTAACCGCATTTATGTGCGCTCTAACCAAAATGCCTTAGTTCCTCTAAGCAATTTGCTGACGATTGAGCAAACCTCAGCGCCACCCATTATCTATCACCATAACTTGTTCCGCTCAGCGGAGGTGACGGGGCAAAATACGCCACCCCTCAGTGAAGGGCAGGCAATGAATACAATGATGGCCTTGGCGCAGCGGGTACTCCCCAATGGGCTAGGCTATAGCTGGACGGGGCTGTCCTTGGAGTCCACCCGCTCTGGTGGCCAAGCACCGCTGATTTTTGGTTTGGGTTTGGTGTTTGTGTTTCTGGTGCTCTCGGCTCAGTACGAAAGCTATATTGACCCGCTGATCATTATTCTTTCGGTGCCTTTGGCCATTATGGGGGCACTGCTAGCTCAATGGTTGCGGGGCTTAAGCAATGATGTATTCTGCCAAATTGGGTTGGTGATGCTCATTGGCCTCTCGAGTAAAAATGCGATTTTGATTGTGGAGTTTGCTAACCAGATTCGCGACAGTAAGGGCACCTCGATTGTGAAATCAGTGATTAGCGCGGCAGAAGAGCGCCTCCGCCCGATTTTGATGACGGCGGTCTCGTTTATTTTGGGGATTTTCCCCTTGGTAATTGCCACCGGATCAGGGGCTAATTCCCGTCATTCCCTAGGCACAAGTGTGACAGGTGGTATGATCGCGGCCACCGTTTTGAGCTTTTTTGTGGTGCCCGTTATCTACATTTTGATTAAGGAGTTGGTGAGCCGTTTCACGAAGGATAAGGGGGAAGAATCAACCCCAGCAGAGACCTAGAGCCGTCTAAGGGTTAGTTTACAATTCGCAAAACTCCTGTATCGTGGGGAATGACCCTCTCGCGAGTGTTGGCGTGTAGGCATGGCGAAACAACTGGATTTACTGGCTCACGGACAGGTGATTCCCACAGCGCTCCATAGCGAAATGCAGCGCTCCTATTTGGAGTACGCCATGAGTGTGATCGTGGGGCGGGCATTACCGGATGTGCGGGATGGCCTCAAGCCAGTGCACCGCCGCATTCTCTATGCAATGTACGAATTGGGGTTGACGCCGGATCGTCCCTTTCGCAAGTGTGCGCGGGTGGTTGGGGATGTGTTGGGGAAATACCACCCCCACGGGGATCAGGCAGTGTATGACGCCCTTGTGCGCCTCGTGCAGCCCTTTAGTAGCCGCTACCCCCTCTTGGCGGGTCATGGGAATTTTGGCTCGATCGATAATGATCCGCCAGCAGCGATGCGCTATACGGAGACCCGTTTGGCGGCGATCGCCCACGAAACGCTCTTAGCGGGTATTAGCGATGCCATTGTGGATTTTGTCCCTAACTTTGATAGCTCGCAACAGGAACCCCTGGTGTTGCCGGCTCAGTTACCCGTTCTCCTGCTCAATGGGGCAACGGGGATTGCTGTGGGCATGGCGACGAATATCCCTCCCCATAATCTCGGTGAAGTGGTGGATGCGCTCATTGCCCTGATCAACCAGCCGGAGATTGAGTTATCAGAGTTGTTGAGGCATCTACCGGGGCCAGATTTTCCCACGGGGGGCATTATTGTGGATGGTGCTGAACTGGAGCGCGCCTATGGCACCGGTCGAGGGACGATTACGCTGCGAGGGGTGGTGAGTCTTGAGGAAGCTCAACGCGGACGACACCGCCGCCACGTCATTGTTGTGCGGGAGTTACCCTATCAGGTGAATAAGGCGGCTTGGATCGAAAAAATGGCGGAACTGGTGAATCAGGGTCGCCTAGAGGGGATTGCGGATTTGCGGGACGAAAGCGATCGCGACGGCATGCGGGTGGTCATTGAACTCAAGCGGGATACAGACCCAGACCAGGTGTTAGAGCAGCTCTATCGCCTGACGGCGTTGCAAGTCACCTATGGCATTAACCTAATGGCCTTGGTGGGCAATCAACCGCGCCAGCTCTCCCTCAAGGCGATGTTATGTGAGTTTCTGTCGTTTCGCGAGGCCACGCTGCTGCGACAATACCGCCATGACCTCGAGAGTGCCCAAGCACGCTTACACATTGTGACCGGTCTGCTGGTGGGGTTAAATGCAGTGGATCAGGTGATTGCTATTTTGCGATCGGCGGTGGATGGCACGACCGCGCAGCGAGACCTCATCGCGCAACTGGGACTGAGCGATCGCCAAGCCAGTGCGCTGATTGCCATGCCCCTACGGCGGCTCACCCAGCAGGAGCGCAGCCAACTGGAGGCGGAACAGGCGACCCTTAGGGAGCGCATCCAAACCCTAGAAATGCTAATTAGTCAGCGTCCTGAGCGCCTTAAAGCATTGAAAAAAGACTTGCGACAGCTCAAAAAGCAGTTTGGGGATCCGCGCCGCACCCAAATTCTGCGGGAGGCTCCCCCCTCCTCTAGTGCCTTGAATGCGCTACCCTTGGCAAACGAACCGCTGTGTCTGGAAATTACTGCGCGCGGCTATGGTCGCTGCTTTCCCCAGCGCAGTCGTCCGCAGTTAGAGGGCGAGAGGTGGCTCCCTTGGTCGGATCCCCTGCCGCTGACGTTGTCGGTACAGCGAAGCGATCGCCTGTGGGTCTTTACGGCGGGGGGCAAAGTCTATCCGTTGGAGGTAGAGCGCTTCCCCCTGACCAACCGCCGCGATCGCGGCCAACCCATTTTGACGCTTTTGCCAGACGCCGCCCAATCGGAAACTCTATTAACGGTGCTCCCTAGGGGCGAGGACGTGACTACCCTGATTGTGCTGACTCGTCACGGGCGCATCAAGGCGATGCCAGTAGCGGAACTTGACGATCTCAGTAGCCGCGGGTTGCAACTGACGAAGTTAAAAGCAGGCGATAGCCTTAGCTGGGTCTTGCCCCTTACGCCTGCCACAGGGCATTTAGTGCTGGCCACGTCTCGGGGACGGGTCTTTCATTTTTTGGCAGCCTCCATTCCTGCCCTTGGCCGACTCAACCAAGGCCAACCTGCCCTGCGCCTGAGTATTCAAGAAACCCTTGTGGGGGCGATCGCCATGGGGGAATTGGATCATCTCTTCTTGGTCAGTGCGGCTGGCTTGGCCAAACAGGTGCCGCTGCCGTTGATTGAGCCAGTCCCCCTAGGGCATTTAGGGCAGTTGACCATGCCACTGCGGCAGAAACAGGATCGACTCGCGGGCATTGGCTGCTGCGGAATGATGATGGCGGTAGTAACTAGCCAAGAACGCGCTTGGATCACGACGGGGGAGGGCGTGCCAGTGCTCGACAAAGAAGGCGTGGGGGTTCCCCTTACAACGCTGAATCCGCAGGAGCAGATTGTGGCTGTGGTGGCATTGCAGTAAGCTGGAGCCATTGTCCGTGCACCCGCAGGCAGTACCCCCCCCGCAGGGTGCTGGTTTGCGAGCCGTTCCCCGCATTCAGGAGGTGGCGCACTGCCTCTACCACCGTGAACGTGGGGGTGCCCGGTAAGTGCGCTTGTAAAAAGTGATGGATTAAACGGCGTTGCAAGGCTAACGGCAGTTGGCGGAGGCGATCGCGATCCAAGGCCGGTGGTGCCGTACGGATGACCTCTGGAGCAACACGAGCCACTTCAGCGGCAAAATAGGCTCGATCGGCTGCCAGCAGCTCTGCGGTTTGGGCAAGGGCAGTTTCAACCTTGGCATTAAAGTGCTCTCGTAGGTAGGGGATCACGTCCTGCCGCAGGCGATTGCGCCGGTAGCGACAGTCCAAGTTCGTTGTATCCTGCCAGATGGGTAACCGCTGTTGCTGGCAAACCGCGGCAGTGTCGGTGCGGCTCAGGTCGAGGAGAGGGCGCACGAGCTGTACCTCCCCTAAGGGGCGAACAGGCTGGAGGGTTCCGATGCCCGTCACACTGGCTCCCCGCAACAGATTTAATAGGACGGTTTCGGCGCGATCGCTCTGGGTGTGACCGGTCACCACATGGCTACAGTCTAAGGCGCAAGCAACCTCCCTAAAGGCCTGATACCGCCACGTGCGCGCTGCTGCTTCCGTTGCCGGTGGCTCCAGAGCCGTCACAAGTTTATAGGGCAGTTGCCACTGTTGCGCTAACCCTTTAACAAAATGAGCATTGGCCGTACTATCTGGCCGCCATCTGTGATTGCAGTGGACGATCGCGAGGTGCCAGTGCCAATGGGGCTGCAAGTCACGCAGCAGCTTTGCCAAACAGACAGAATCCTGCCCCCCGGATACGGCGATGAGAATCCTTGCGTGCTGCGGTAGCCACTGCTCCTCTTTTAGGCGGCGGTGCAAACGGGCATGGTAGAGGCTCCACACCGTGCTGTCCTAGAAGAACCAACCGTAGGAGTGTAAGCCTTTTCCCAGAAGATTCACCCCCAAATAACAAACCCAGACCACGCCAAAGCCCACCGTAGCTAAAATCGCTGGCTTGCGCCCCTGCCAATCGCGGGTAATGCGCGCATGGAGATAGGCGGCAAACACCAACCAGACAATTAAGGCCCAAGTTTCTTTGGGATCCCAACTCCACGGTGCCCCCCACGCCTCGTTTGCCCAGACCGCACCGGAGATGATGCCAATGGTCAACAGCGGAAACCCCAAACCAATCATGCGGTAGCTCAGGTTATCTAGGGTTTCGGCTAGGGTGAGGCGCTGCAAACTCAGTTGGGTTGTGGGGGGGGTGAGTACCGTTGTGCCACTGCCCGAACTAGAGCCTAGGGACTGTGTTGGCTCAAGCGGCAGGTGGCGAAAACTACCTGTGCCCACAGAACTCCCCTTGAGGCTGACGGGTTGCCCCCATGTGACGACTAGAAAGGCGATCGCCAGCAGCGACCCCACCATCAGCGTGGCATAGCTGAGCATCATTACACTGACATGCATCATCAGCCAATTCGACTTGAGTGCGGGCACAAGGGGAGCCGACTGTTGCATTTCTGGCGGCAGCGAGAGAGCCGCAAAGGCCGTAATTCCCATGGCCACCGGCGCAGTCACGACCCCCACCAAGCGTTGACCACTCATCGATTCGGCGACTAGGTGCATCGCGGTTAGCCCCCAGCACAGAAAAAAGAGGGACTCGTACAGGTTACTGATGGGGAAATAGCCCCCCTCAATCCAGCGGGCTGCCAGTAGCCCAGCTATACAGAGGTTGGCGATCGCCATGCCCGTTCGACCTGCCGCTGGCAAGCCTGACCAGCGGGGAAACGCTGCCCCCAGCCAGTACAGCAACATGGTTATAAACAGCACTGCAAAGGCGGTGTTATCTAGCCAGCTTTCAAGCGTCAATAAATCCATAGATCTCTCAGGGGACGAAGGCAAGCAATCAGCAAAGCGCGATCGCAACCACAGTAACATTTTTGTATTGTACCGTTCCTCCTTTCCCTGCATGGTGCTGGATCAGCAGGAATCGCCATCGACTATAGTTGCATTAGGCTGCAGGATACAGCGCAGTGCTCTAGTGTTAGAACCGGTTCGGGCAGGAGTGAACCCCCCATGATGCAGTCACGGCGTGTGCAAGAGAGTTTAGTCGGGCTACTCATTCTTGCGGGATTGGGGATTTTGGGGGTCTCGCTTCTGTGGCTGCGGGGAAATATCGCTGGTGCCAATAGTTATACCCTAGAAGTGGACTTGGAGTCGGCACCTGGGTTGGCAGTAGGCACGCAAGTTAGGTTTCGCGGTGTTCAGGTGGGGCGAGTGACGAGGATTGGCTTTACCCCTAACGGTGTCACAATTGGGGTACGGGTCAACAATGTCTTAATTCCACGGGGAGCGGTACCGGAAATTCGCCAATCCGGCTTCATTGGCCAAGCCTATCTGGACTTTACGCCAACGGCAGAGGCACCAGAGATTCCTGAAGGGATGACCGCATTTGCACCCACGTGTCAGCCAGAGTTAATTTACTGCAATGGCGATCGCATTGCGGGGGTGCGCGGTACTAGCCTTGACGATCTGGTGCGGGCAGCCACGAACTTTACTACTGCCCTTGAGCAGTCCGGCATCATTAATAACGCCAATACCCTCATTTTGGGCACCACACGGACGGTGAGCCGTGCCGATCAATCCTTAGCCAAAATTGACTCCGCCGTCGAGAGCTTTAATGCCCTCAGTAGCGAAGCGCGCGCTGAACTGCGGAACTTTAGCAATGCCTCCCAAGCAGTAACCCGCGCCGCCAATCAAATCAATGAACTGGTTGAAGTGAACCGCAATACCATCAACTCAGCTCTGCGCAATATTGATGGTGCTGCAAAAGACCTAAGAACAACCCTGAATGCCTTGTCTCCGTTTATCAATCGCTTGGAGCAGGGAGAGCTACTCACCAATCTGGAAACCTTGGTCAAAAATGGTGCTGAAGCGGCTGCCAACCTCAACCGAGTATCGGGAACCTTGAGTAGCCCAGTAATTATGCTCTCGATTGCCCAAACGTTAGACGCAGCACGCGCCACCTTTGTGAATGCCCAAAAACTCACCAATGACTTACTAAAAATCACTGGTGATCAGTCGTTTCAATCTGACTTACGCCGCCTCATTCAGGTCTTAAATCGGTTACTCTCCTCCAGTCAAGACCTCGAGCAGCAACTCTTGGCGCTCCACGCCACCACGTTGGAGCAAACCCTGCCCAGTCCAGAACCCCCGGCTCCCAGTTCAGCCGTTGTAGCCACGCCGCCAAAAAACGAAGAGGAGGCCATCACAAGCGATCCTTGATCCTTGTATCCTATCTAGCCACGACCCATCGCGCTGGCGGATCCCCGTTACTCCGTTACAAAGTCTTGGTGAAGCATCCGCCCTATTGTTCTTTGGTTGGCGCTGATTCCGATCCTCATCGTACCTGCTGACTTAGCTGTTCCTGTAGTTGCCGAACCGTGTTGTCATAATCTCTGCAATCTGTTGCTGATGCTGCTGCTCAACAACGTCAACAGGGAGGGTTACCGTTCCTGGCGCAGCCTGAAATTTGGCCAATTGGCGATCAAAAAAGCTATTGGCAAAGCGGCGATACTCGACGGTTTGTTGTTCAAGGTGGGCGGTATAGCAAAACTGGCGCAGCCAATGGGCATAGGCGGCATCCTCTGCCCCAAAGCGAAATTGGCGGAATACGTCATCTTCAGGAAAGCCACCAATAAACTCATGAACTTCGCGACGGACAGCTAAGTTGAGGACAAGGGTTTGCTCTAGTGTCTTGTGCCAGTAGGGATGGAGGCGATCGCGACAGTAAATTCCCGTCCGCACTGCGCCAAAGTAGGTGGGGGCTGCTGAGGAACTGTAGGGTTCTGGCAGCGGCTGGTTGAGGATGGACAACGCCAAGAATAGGTGCTCTGGCCGGTAGAGATCATCGGCATCGCAAAAGAAAATGACCTCCCCTTTGGCAAAACGAACCCCAATATTACGCGCAGCAGCAATCCCCCTATTTGTAGGTAGCCCTATCAGTTGTAGCGGCACAACCTGCGGCCATGCAGCAGTAGCCACCGCACAGGTGGCATCGGTAGAACCGTCACTGACAATAATCAGCTCACCAGACAGCGGCTGGGGATAGGTGCGTTGCAGGTAGTAACAACTAGCAGCAATACTCTCAAGGGTTTCCCGAAAGACGACCTCTCCTCGCTGCTCAATAACATTAAAGGCAGGCATAACAATGGAGAAGGAACTGAGGCCAGCAAGAGTCATGGTTATGATGCCACCACAGGACTGCCTTGATTTTCCTAGCACTGTGGCCGTTCATGCAAAATCCGAGGGAAGTGTTGACAAGGCCGCTATGGATTGGTTAACGTAGTTAATGCTGCGTCTTGCCCCCATCGTCTAGAGGCCTAGGACACCTCCCTTTCACGGAGGCGACGGGGATTCGAATTCCCCTGGGGGTATCCCACAATGGCAAGTAAGTCTCCCTTAGCCAAATCGGCGGGAAGACCCGCGCCGTATTTGTGACTTGTGTTTACTCAACGAAGATGAGTGTCGGGAGTCGTTCACTTTCAAGTGGGTTACAGCCAGCATTCCAACAACCCCAATGCAGCGGACGGACGAAAGCTACTGGTGCTGAGTTCAAGGTGATCTGCCGCCGTTCAACGAAAGGCTACCCTAGGAGACATTTACGCAGTGTGCAGTTAAGCTGATTTTGTTGTACTCAGGACATACTGCTTTGGGCGTTGATCTACGCAGCTACGTTTACCTTGATTCACTACAACCGCAGCATGCAGCCTATCTGGGCACCGTGGCACAGGGATTCTTGCCGTTGCCTGGGGACTGCTCCCTGTGGGTGGAGATTTCTCCAGGGATTGATGTGAACCGTCTGTTGGATATTGCGCTGAAGGCGGCGGTGGTGCGCCCGGGAGTGCTCTTTATTGAGCGGCTCTACGGCTTATTGGAGGTGCACTCCGGTAACCAAGGGGAGGTGCGGGCTGCTGGCGATGCGATTTTGCAGGCGATGGGGGCGCGAATACAGGACTGTTTGCGGCCACGGGTGATTTCCAGTCAGGTGATCCGTAATATTGATGCCCACCACACCCAACTCATTAATCGATCGCGCCGGGGGAATATGATCTTGGCAGGGCAAACCCTCTATGTGTTTGAGGTGGAGCCTGCGGCCTATGCCGCCCTTGCTGCCAATGAAGCGGAAAAGGCGGCGCTGATTAACATTCTGCAAATTTCGGCGGTGGGAAGTTTTGGGCGCTTGTTTTTGGGGGGGCAGAGCGGGATATTTTGGCGGCACAACGGGCAGTGCTGGCGGCCATGGAACGCTTACCGGGGCGCGATTCCTTTAGCGATCGCCGCGAATAGGAGATAACCATTTAGCCAACTGCTGTTGTAAAGCGGGTAAAAAAGGACAGGGAGCTTGAGGTTGTAGTTCGTAGTGGTGATGCCAGTCAAAGCTAGGCCAAAACGGCGCTTGCTGAGCTGCCGCAAGCCAAAGCAGCCGCTTCGCGCGGGTGATGGCAACATACAGCAGGCGATATTCTTCAGCGGTCTTTGCCGCCGCTGCGTTTCGCCATGCCTCTTGATAATTGGGAATCGGTTGACCATGGGAATGGGCACGAATTTGGGCGCGGGTCACAGCAATAAAGTCCACCTCCCCAAGAAAGCGAGCGTTAGCCGGAACCCATAGGTCTCCGGGCAGATTCTTTGCTTGCAAAAAGGGTACAAACACCGCATCCCAATCTAGGCCTTTGGCTTTGTGCATCGTCAAAATAGTCACTTGAGCGGGGCGAACGTAGCGACTGTGGAGGTCTTCCATATCTACCGGTTCAAAGGTGTTCTCCGCAACAATTCCCTGCCAAATGGGTGCCAACCGCTCCCAAAGCTGTGGTTCCTGCGATTGACTGAGGTAGTAAATGAGGCGATCGGTGGTTGCCAACTCCGCAGCATCATACCCAAGGCGCTGGGCACAGTAGGCAATCAACGGAAAAAGCGATAGCTGTAAGCGAGCCTGTAACAAACCATGGCAAAAATGTTGTGCCTGCACCGCCTCTGCGGTTGCCGGTGGATCTAAAGGCCCCGGGTACAGGAACACTTCCGGCTGGGCTGCTAAGCGATCTAGGTTTTGGGGTGGCACCACCCCCCGCTCCACCAGAACGGTCAGGGCATTTTTAACCCTATCGGGAGAATAGGGACAGTAGAGAAACTGGAGAATGTGAAATAGTTCTTCGGGGACATGGGAGCGCCGCTCAACACCAGCAACATCGAAGATAGTAATGCCAAGAGAGGGCAGATTGTGGTTCAGGCCAAAGTCAGCGGGCGATCGCAACAGGTCTGCTAAAAAGTGCCCTTGCTTGTTTTGGCGGACTAAAATCGCCACCGTGGCCTTGGGGTGTGCCTCAAAGACCCTAGCAATTCGCACCGCCAATTCGTGCGCCGTCTCAAAGATTGTTTTGGGGTAAACAAGTTCTACCCCCTGCCCCCATGCGGGCGGGTTGGCATCAGGCTGTGGATCCCCAGGGGGCACCGGTTGAATATCTTGAGGCCGGAACGGCGGCTCCGTCTGTGCATAGGTGTGGTTAGCCCATTCCACTAGGTAATTGGCTGCTTTGATCACCAAAGGGGTACAGCGCCCCGCCTGAGTCATCGTATAAAATGCGTTCTGCTGCGCACACTCATCGCAGAACGCGTTAAAAAAGAGCGGATCCGCAGCCGTAAAGGTGGAGTTAATGGCTTGGTTGGGGTCGCCCACCCGCACAACATTAACGATACGGTCATCCATAACATCAGTCGCCAATAACCGCAGCAAGCGGGACTGCAACGGTGTCGAGTCTTGGGCTTCGTCCTCAAAGACGGCATAGACTCGCTGCTGCCACTCCTGCCGGTAGCTGGCATTTGCGTCTAGGCATTGAACCGCCGCTAAGATCATTTCATCGTAGTCAATTTGCTCCCGTTCGTAGAGTTGGTGCTGGTATAGCTCTAAAAGGTCTGCGGCAATCTCTAAAAAGGGGTAAGGGTCAGCTGCAATAGCCGGATGGTGGCTCAACTGGCGTAGCTCTGCTGGCGTAAGAAAGGCACTGCGGGCACTAGTGACCACGGTTTTAGTAAAACTTGTCAGGATACTGCTGATCAACGCATGGCGGCGGGTCAGTTGCTCGCTGTGGATAGGCGGCTGTGTATCCATCCCCTGAATGAGGTGCTGCATCTGGTCAGGATGCGATCGCGCCCATTGATCCACGCAACGACGACACAAGCGCTGCTGTTCATACTCAGAAAGCAAGTTCTCGGCACTTCCGCGCCAGTTTGGTGCACCCATAGCAATCTTTAAGGCTAGGCTGTGCAGGGTTTGCACACTAAAGCCAGTGCGGGGTAAGCCCATCTGGTTCAAATAGTGGCGAATTCGCACCTTAATGCTGGCCGCTGCCGAACGGCTGTAGGTCACCACAACCAACTGTTGCTGCTGGTTTAACCGCTGTCGTGCAATGGCGATCGCCGCTCCAACCGCCATCCCATGGGACTTACCTGCCCCCGGCACCGCCGAAACTGCCAGCAACCCGCCTCGCCATTGGGCAATCTCTCGCTGCCCGGGACGCAACTGCCCAGACCAATCATCAACGAGAGACTCTACGGTATTCACAATGGCGCAGCTATCCTTTTATCCATATCAACATTCATATCAACGATCTGAAGATTTATTACAAAAGTCCAGCAACTGGCATGGGTTTTCAGAAAACCGTATAATAAGATACAGAAAGTCTGGACAAGGCTCTTCTCTAAAATTACAATCCTTTTGTAATGTCCGCTGTTGAGGCGACCCACCCTTTCCTTCACCTAGGAGCTTTGTTTTTAATTATGCAACTAACATATCGTGGTGTTAACTATCAAGTGAGTGATCATCGGGCTACTGTCGTTGAATCCGGAGCAACAGGCCGCTATCGTGGAGCGCAATGGGTCGGCTACAAAGCTGCGAGTGTAGTGCCCCAGCCCAATCACACCCTTTGCTGGCGTGGCGTGGTGTACCAAACGAATGGTGAACCAGTGGCCGCTGCCGCAGCGATGGAGGCTCCCATCCTGCCCGCTCGTCAGCGCGCTCGCGATCCCATTGCTGAAACTCACCGCCATGCAATTCTCAAGAGCTTAGAACACCGCCTGAATGTCGCCCGGACTCAGGGAAATCAAGACCTGATCAACCTGCTAGAAGACGAGTGGCAGCAGTTTGCCTAGCTCGCCATACCATCTTACCGAGGGTCTGAGCCGTTGTTTCACTAGGAGCAGCGGCTCAAAATTTTTATCTGAGCTTCCGCCGAGACACTGCCGCAACCACCCTAAAATAGACCAAATAGACCAAGAACAGCGATGGTACGCTGGACAAGAGTGCGTAGCAAGGTTAATCAATGGGTAATATCATTTCAGTGCATTCATTTCGCGGTGGTACCGGCAAATCGAACACCACGGCGAACATCGGCTGTTCCCTAGCCATCTTGGGCTATCGCGTTGGAATTGTAGATACAGATATTCAGTCTCCCGGCATTCACGTTCTCTTTGGCTTGGAATCAGAAGATACTGAGCACGCCCTCAACGATTACCTTTGGGGGCGTTGCGACATCACGGATGTTGCCCGGGATGTCAGTCATCTGCTCACCTCCCACAACCAGCCCGATAAAGGCTCCATCTTCTTGATTCCCTCCAGCCTGAAAACAAGCGAAATTACGCGGGTGCTACGGGAAGGCTACGATGTAGGGTTACTCAATGATGGGTTCCAGCAGTTACTGCAAGGACTAGACCTAGACTTTCTCATGATTGACACTCACCCAGGCCTGAATGAAGAAACCCTGCTGTCCATTACGGTATCCGATGCACTGGTGCTCATTTTGCGCCCCGATCGCCAAGATTTTCAGGGCACAGCCGTAACCGTGGATGTTGCGCGGCAATTAGATGTGCCTAAAATGGTATTAGTGGCCAACAAAGTCCCTGCTGTCTTCAACAAAGACTCCCTGAAGCAACAAATTGAGAGCACTTACTCTGTGCCAGTGGCAGGGGTGCTCCCCGTCTGTGAAGAGATGTTTCAATTGGGCAGTAGCGACATCTTTTGTTTGCGTTACCCTGATCATCCCTATAGCTTGGTCATCAGGAGTATTGTGCAGCACTTGTTAGATTAGGATAGCTTAGACATTAGGCTGAGCAGGCAATCTATAGAAATCTATTTTGGCGCCCTACGTCCGTTGAGGAACCTCCCTATGACCGACAGTCAAGACCTCAGCAATGGTTCCACGCAGGGAGTGGGGTTAAACCCCGCTGATTTGCTGATGCTGCCCGATGCCCAGCGTACGATTTTAACCATGATGATGCGGCGCCAAAGCGCACTAACCCTAACAGAGATTGCTGAGCAGCTTAACGTGCCCTCTGAAGAGATTGCCCCCGTCATGGCGGAGTTGTTGCAGTTGGGCTATGTCACTACCGAGAATGACACCTACCAAGTAAAGTTAGGTCGGCGGACTCCGCGTATTCAATCCAAGCGGCAGTCACCTCGGGTGGCGGCAGTGTGGGATAAGTTGGGCTAGCCATCCCTTGTTGGCAGTAAATAGAGTAATTGACTTCTCCCCTCCTTGAAAGAGAGGGGATTCCCAAAGGATGCTACGCAACGGGCTGAAGCCGCGTTGCTTCGCTTTTCCCTTGAGCTGTCACCCACAACTTAATGCGGGTGGGGGCAGTCAAAGACCCCCTACTCACCTCAAGCATTTCTGCTATTGGGACTACGTTTATGTTTCGGTTCGTGGTTTCGCACTTTTCAACACTAGCCAATTCGATACGCTCAACATCCTGCCATTGCTTGCAGTGGTTTAGGCTTGCCGCCAAAGCGGTAGTGACTTACTTGCCGGGATTTCTCCGTACTAGGATGTCTCTTCGCGTAGTTGATACGTCTACTTTCCACGTCTCTAGTTTAACACATAGAGAGGGCTAAAGCCCCCTGAGTTGGCTGTATCCCCTCGCTAAAGCGGAGGGGTTTTAGCCCGCCCACATCACTACTATAATGCAGCTTTTAGGGCATCTTCAACTCGCCGAGGCAACCTCAAGAAACACTGAGGGGGACAGTGGGTATGGTACGCTTAAATACGCCAACTGTTTCGCAGGGGAGATCAATTACGAGTGCGTCCGAAGGTTCTTGCTGGCAATTGGAAAATGCACAAAACTCAACAGGAAGCAATTGCATTTCTGGGAGAGTTTCTTGGCTATCTGGCGGACACCCCCGGCGATCGCGACGTGGTGTTGTGTGTTCCGTTTACAAGTTTAAGTGTACTTTCCAAAAGCCTGCACGGCACCCGGGTTAAACTAGGTGCCCAGAACGTTCACTGGGCAGAGCAGGGCGCCTTTACGGGTGAAATTTCTGCCCCAATGCTTGTGGAACTAGGAGTGCGCTATGTCATCATTGGCCATAGTGAGCGGCGGCAGTACTTTGGCGAAACCGATGCCACCGTTAACCAACGGCTCAAAGCGGCTCAAAAGCACGGTCTAACCCCTATTCTCTGCGTGGGTGAAACGAAAGCCCAGCGCGATGCTGGCGAAACCGAGGCGCACATTTTCAATCAGTTAGCCTTAGATTTGGTAGGGGTTGATCAAACTAACCTAGTGATTGCCTACGAACCCATTTGGGCGATCGGAACCGGAGAGACCTGTAACGAAAATGAAGCCAACCGCGTGATTGGCCTCATCCGTAGTAAACTAACCAACGCCGATGTTCCCATTCAGTACGGTGGTTCCGTCAATGTCAACAACATTGAGGCCATTATGGCGCAACCTGAAATTGATGGCGTTTTGGTGGGGGGAGCCAGCCTAGAAGCCGAGAGTTTTGGCCGCATTGTTAATGTATGATGGTTTCCTTAACCACGAAGTTAAAGCCTTGTACAACGCCCAACTCCTGCGGTATAGGCAGAGGGTTATTCCAGCCCACTGGCTGAACCGTGACCAGCGGTGAAGGCTTTTTCAGGTTACCCCAGAGGTACACGTTTTCCCCCAGAAACCCTTTAGGAACTTGGATCTTGTAGGTACAACTGGTGCGAGTTGCATTGCTGAGAACGGCAGTGCTGCCCTCTTGTTGGGGGAAGTCTCCGGGCGTGTGTGGGTATTTCGTCATCCCAACTGTTAAGTCGTTGCAGGATACAGAAGGGGGCTTATCAATTTTACCCATAATCGTAGGGTTAACCTGGATATTATTGGGAACATTGAATTGTGCTGGTGTTGAACCGGTCGGTGCAATGGTAGAGGGGGCAGGAACTGCCTTGCTTAAGGTTGGTACCACAACGGTTGCTAGGCAGGCAAGCAGTAAGCTAGTGTTCTTGAACATGGGTGTACCCTTAGTTGCTGGTGAGAGAGTGCTATCAACACTGCTGGCTCAAGCCTTTTGTGTTGATACTCCTTATCTTAGGAAGAGCCACAATACAGCGGAGTGGCAGTTCTCACCTGTAGGACATGATGTTTATCACATCTGCCCTGTTACGTCGAGGTAGGATTCTCCAAGAACGTACCATAGGATATGTAGCGCAGGTGAACTACCGCTATTGGGTGTTGCTGAATGTGGCTATGAATCGCCCTCATCCCCAACCCTTCTCCCCAGGGAGAAGGGAGCTAAGATTCTTGTTCCCTCTCCTTTGGGAGAGCGCTAGGTTAAAACTATGCTTGATGAAAAAAAATTGCACAAGGAATAGCTATGACGGTTGAACTGGTTGCCAGACTTAGCGATGCTGTTGTTTCGGCTCAGCAGGGCGCGCAACGCCAATTAGAGCTAACCTTGACGGCGCAGCGACAACAGCAGGAACGCGCCCCCCTCAATCTCTGCCTGATTTTGGATCACAGTGGCTCGATGGCGGGCGAACCCCTAGCAATGGTTAAACGGGCTGCTCAATCCTTAGTGGATCGTCTGGTGGCCGGCGATCGCCTCGCGGTGGTTGCCTTTGATCACCACGCGAAGGTGCTGGTGCCCAACCAAGTTGTGCGGGATAAAGAGACCATCAAAGCTAAAATTGCTACCCTCGAAGCCAATGGTGGTACGGCCATTGATCATGGAATGAAGTTGGGTTTAGAGCAACTGGCTCAGGGGAAACAGGGCACGATTTCCCAAGCATTTTTACTCACGGATGGCGAGAATGAGCACGGCGATAATAAGCGCTGTTTAGATTTAGCTAAACTGGCCGCAGAGTACAACATCACCCTGAACACCTTGGGGTTTGGGGTTCATTGGAATCAGGATGTTCTTGAGCAAATTGCCGATGCGGCTAGAGGTCGCCTGGTTTTTATTGAATACGCTGAACAGGCGATCGCCAGTTTCCAATCCCTCTTTCAGCACATTAGTACCGTGGACTTTACCAATGCCCATGTTGTGCTGACCCTGAGCAACCTCGCCCAACTGGCAGATTTCAAACCCGTGACCCAAGTCGCTCCCGACACGATTGAACTTAACTACGAAACCCACGGTACCGATCAGTACACGATTCGTGTGGGAGATCTATCGGCCACCATTAAGCGTACCCTCTTGATTACCCTCTATACCCAACCCCTACCGCTGGGTACCCACGTCATTGGGGCGGTTCAGGTACGCTACGACGATCCCGTGCGTCAGCAGTCTGGCCTACTATCTGAGCGGATTCCCCTTACCCTCGAGGCGGTAGCCGACCATACCCCAACGGTTGATCCTCAGGTGCAGCAAAGTATTTTTACGGTCGAGAAATACCGTAAAACCCAGATTGCAGAAACCAAATTACAGTCTGGTGACACCGCCGGTGCGGCCACGTTTTTGCAAAGTGCGGCTAGAACTGCCCTGCAAATGGGGGATACCGAGGCGGCAAAGGTGCTACAGGAATCGGCTACTGAACTACAGCAACAGTCTGCCCTGAGTGAGTCTGCTCGCAAGCGCACCCGTATGGCCTCGAAGACGGTCTTGAGCAAGTCTCCTTAATTGAGGGTTGCAGACTTCCCCATCTTCGGCGGGGGAGTGCATCCATCGCTAGAGCAAGCAAACGGTGTCACCATTCCGACAACCCAGAACCTTTTCGGCACTGCCACCATTGACCGCCACTTCAATGAAACCGTGACTGCCTACCAATGCAAGGCAGGAACCGGGAGGGCGATCGCCGTAGGTATTAACCAAGGCAACCCGGTGTCCGGCAATTTCAACAACCCCTTGGCAGCCATGGAGTAGCGCTGCAGGTAGGGTGGTAATGACATTGCCAAAGTGGTCAATGGCCTGTACCCAGCCCCGCACTCCCTCTGGGGTCACTTGATAGTCAAGCTGGGGTAAGCACATGAGACTGTTGGGGTCAAGGGGGGTACCTAGGGTCAGTAAAGGAACACCGGCTGCTAGATGTGCTGCCACGGGAGCAAAAATATCGCGGCCATGGAATGTGGCACTAGGGTTGGGATGACGCCAGAACTGGGGGCGATTCAGCTCCACCGCGATTTCAACAGGGTAGCGGTGCAAAACGTGGGTAAATACTCCATTATCGGGGCCGACGCAGTATCCTGTCCCTAGCTTGAGGGCGATCGCCCGCCGCAACGTGCCCACCCCCGGATCAATAACAACCAGATGAACCGTTTGGGGTGGAAAATAGGGCAGTGCCTGCAACAGTTGAAACCCACCAGTGCGGCAGTCCTGAGGCGGCACCTGATGGCTGAGATCCACCCATCGTACCCGAGGATTCACTGCCAGCATTGTTCCCTTCATAACCCCAACATAGACATCCGTATTGCCGAAATCTGTTAGTAGCGTTACTAGTGCGTCATTCATGATCCATTCCTAGGCGCTCCAGTGTTTGGTGTGAGGTAATTTACACTAGAGAGGCGTATCCTAAGCTGACCTATTTTGAGAGAGAACGCTTGTGACTTCTGCCACGATCGCTATTATTGACTATGACATGGGGAATCTCCATTCCGTGGCTAAAGCCCTTGATGTGGTTGGCGCTACGCCCATTGTCAGCGATCGCGCTGCTGACATCTTGAGTGCGGATGCTGTCGTTTTACCGGGAGTGGGTGCCTTTGATCCCGCAATGGCTCGTTTACAGGAACGGGGGCTAGTAACCGTTATCCATGAAGTCATTGCTAAGGGGATGCCTTTTTTAGGCATTTGTTTGGGGCTGCAAGTTTTGTTTGAGTATAGCGAAGAAGGTACAGCCGCAGGATTAGGCGTGTTTGCGGGTGCGGTGAAGCGGTTGCAGTCGGAACCCAACCTGACGATTCCTCACATGGGCTGGAATCAACTCACTCTGAAGCAATCGGATGCCCCCCTGTGGCAGGGGTTACCCCCCCGGCCGTGGGTTTACTTTGTTCACTCCTACGTTGTTGTGCCGGCCGCTCCACAATTGGTGGCCGCGACTGTCCAGCACGGTCAGCAAACGGTGACAGCAGCGATCGCCCACAAGAATGTAGTTGCCTGTCAATTCCACCCCGAAAAATCGGGTGCCATCGGTCTAAAAATACTGGAAAATTTTGTTCGCTTTGTACAGCAGTCTCCCCCTGCGCCGGTGGCGATCGCAACCTCAGCCCCATCCTCAGAGGGATAGTGAACCTCCCCCAAACAGAGGCTTAGAAACTGAACGTAGTGCGAATTAACCCTTGCAAAATTGGGCTATTGGTTGAACTGTTGTTGGCATTCGTGATCGCCATGAACACTGGCGTGACAGCAATGTTATCACTGAGGGGGTAGCGGAAGAAAAGTTCGTAGTTCGTCTGGGTTGAGTCATTGATGCCCGGCACTGAGCCAAGCGAGTTAATAAAGGGTTGACCCACTGCCCCAGCCAATAAGGTACCTTCTGTGAATAGATCCCGATAGGCAAGCCCTGCCATCCAGGTTTGTGCGGTTGTATTTACCTGTCCACCTGCTGGGATGACAAAGACCCCCGGATCGACGGCAAAGGGGCCCAGTCCCAAAATCGTTGCCCCTGCGCCGTAGAGCTTGACCCCTGAGTAGCCATAGCGACCAAACAGGCCAAACCTGCCTAAGGTTAACTCGACGTTTAGCCCCCCTGCATTTTGGGAAATATTGAGGGTAGAAGAGTTCGTGTACTGTAACCGCACCGCAACATTATTTTGCTCATTTGCGCCAAAGGTGCGCGCGTACTCCAACTCAATGCTGCCTTGGTAAGGATCCCCAAACAGCCCACCGTTCACCGGTGCACCAGCAATTCCAGCGGCGATCGCATTCGTGGGTGCTCCAGCGGTCGCTGCAACGTAAACACCGCGCAATGTAAAGGAGCCTCCCCCAGGATTCCAGACAATGCTGCCGCCTGCACCACCCGGTCCATCCACAGGAAAAGGAACAATCAGACGGTTGTTGATAAAGAAACCGGAGCTAAAGTCACTGAACGAATCATTTGCATAACTATTGCCATCAATAATGTCACTGGGATAAAAGAGAGGGCCCGCCCCAATGGTTAAATGTTCCGTGGGCTGAAAACTATAGTAGAGACGGTAAAAATTGAGAGCAGGGCCAGCACCGAAATAGTCAACCGCACCAGCATTAACAAAGCCACCAACCCCCACACCACTGGCAGCAATCGCATCTAGACCGCCGTTACCAGTTTGTAGAGTCGTTGTCAATTGATCAGTGCCACGAAAACTGGTATTCAGGTTAATGTCAACCCGACTAATAACCGTGGGGTTATACCCTCCCCCCGTCAGTACGGTTCCAGTCACAGGATCAAAGACGCTACCGGTGTTCCCCCCTGCTTGGAAGGCCATGACCGCATCCACCGATAGTTTAGTGGTCGTAGAAAATTGGGTGGCTTCTAGGTTGGCAATGCGTCCCTCAACGTTATCTATGCGACCCCGCAGCGTGGCTAGCTCTGTGCTAAATTCTTCGGCGAGTCGCTGTAGCGTGGCTAGCTCTTCTTTGGTGGCAAAGCGATCGCTCACAACATCTAAACAGGCATTTAAGGCGGCAGCCATTTCAAAACGGGTCACGGCGCGGTTGCCGCGAAAGCTGCCATCGGGATAACCGGCAATACAGCCATATTTTTCCACTAATGATGCTAGTGCCTGATACGCCCAATCGGTGGGTTGCACATCGGACAGTTGCGACACTGAAGTAACTTGTCCCATGCGGTGGCTATTAGGGGCAAACTGCTCTAGCTCTGTAAGACCTTGACCACGGTTCAGGAACGATTGGGGTTGCGCAAGACTACCTGCCCCAGTAACCAGCAAACTGGCTGCGACAGTAGGCGCTAAGAAAATTGATGTCTTCCGACTCATAACTTACCTCACTTCCCCACACGGTTCCTTTTTTCAACCACACCCTGACTATACTCATGCTGTGGCTATTCCTTGATTATCATTATCACTGTCTTTTATCACCTGTCAAGCAAGGAATAGCCTCTAGAAACCGGCCTAGTCCTGCCAACGGCTATTGCCCTCTGATGGTGATCCCGCTGCCCACCGCCTAAAATTGTGGTGACCCCTATCTTGCTCCTCAACGATGGCTTACTCCTCTTTAGCCACTCTTCTCGATCGCCTAGGGCAGACAAGCGAATGGCAGCAGCCGCAGCATTTTTTGCGATTACTTGAGCAGTGGCCTCATATTGCTGGTGAAATAATTGCGCAACAGTCATTTCCGGTTAATCTGAACGCACAGGGAATCCTGACGGTGGCAGTAGCCAGCAGTACCTGGGCACACCACCTCACATTTTTGCGATCGCAACTCTTAGCCAAGATTCAGCACACCCTTGGCATTGAGCTTCAGGATATTCGCTTTTCCCATCGCTACTGGTCGGCGCCACGCCCTGCCCCCCCTGCAACCACTACTCCGTTGCAACGAGCCACTACCTTGCCAAAACTTCAGAATCCGGCCAAAACACCTCAAGAGGCGTTTCAGCGTTGGCAACAGCAAGTACAACAGCGATCGCGATCGCTCGGCACCTGCCCAGTGTGTCAGTGTCCCACCCCAGCCACTGAGTTACACTCTTGGGGAGTTTGCGGCCTGTGTTATGTTCGCCAGCGTCCGGTGTAACTAACTACCTTTGTGGGTATTAGGCGCGTCCAAGGGGTATTGCATCATATAGTTGCCGAATGCTAATGACCCTGAAGCAAGTCCTGAGGTAGCAAAACTCGATGAGTTGGAAACCTTTGTCGGCTCAAAAAAAAAGTCTGAGCCAGTAGTGAGTTTCACGGGCTTCTTTGAGGGCGATCGCATTTTTACTAATCAAATCGGCTCTACTTTGCCCTGCCTGTGCTTCTTCTAGGTTGGCACCAATCGAAGTACCAGACCGGATCAGTTGTTTACCCAACGTTCCACCCACCCCTAGCTGTTCATCCAAAAACTGACAGACCTTTACAATCCGCACTGCAAGCTCAAACGCCCTTTCCCGTATATCCTTCATTTACTTTTTCCTTTTACCTTTTTCCTTTTAAGACGGTTTTGGTGGCGGGTGCAAGTCGCGGTATTGGACTTGCGGTTGCAGGCCATTTGGTGGATCAGTGCGATCGCCTATTGGCGGTGTCCTGCACTTCGGCTCCGGTAGGCGAATGGGTACAGGTAGATCTATCTAACTTGGCAGGCATAGAAACGGTGGTCGACGCGATCGTAGATGAAGTCTTAGATATGCTGTTGTATATGGACGGAACCTAGGAAACCCACGCACTGACTCCTCAGTATCGCTTTGAAGTAATTGCCGTCAACCTAGTGGCACCCATTCGGTTAGTACGGGATCGTTGAGCAAGAGTCCCAATTCGGCTACTGTGAATGAAGGACACCATTACCGAAAACGCCGTAAAGCCCCTGCCTTCAGGCATGGGGATATGAAGGCGCATGTTGTGTTATCGAAAATTTTGGGTCTAAAAACTCGTCTTTTAGAGTGGTTTTAGTTTAAACTAAAACCAGAGGTAAGGGTAATCAACCTCTCTAAAAACCCAATAGCCTAACGGCTAGAAAACAACCTAAGTTTTTTTGGTTGGTTTAACAGTACCTTTGGGCAAAAGGGAACTGCCCCGCAAGGGGGAACGCTTGGGGAGATAAGCACCGCTGTTGTAGCAGGGCAGCCTGATGCGATAAGTGCTGTCGCAGAACCAAGAATAAGAATCCCCTGCCGTTAGGCACGGGGAGTATGTCAATTGATAGCTGCTGTATGAGCCACGCCACCGATGTGTTAACCCTTGGCCGTTGGATGGCCGCTGATTTTAGCAATCAAGCCCAAGCCTTTGAAAATCCGCCTTTTTATGCCCATATTCGCGTGTGTATGCGACCGTTGCCTAGGGGCGTGCTAGAGGGGATTGGGCTGTACGTTGAGCAAGCCTACGACTATCTGCTGGGGGTGCCCTACCGCACGCGAGTCTTGGAACTTTTGCCCGCTAGGGATCACATTGTCATTAAAAACTATGTGCTTAAGGACGAGAAGCGCTTTTTCGGCGCCGCCCGCGATCGCCAACGCTTAGCGCAATTAAGCGCCGATGACCTAGAGTTGCTGTGCGGTTGTAATATGCTCACCTACTGGACTGGGCATAGCTTCCGTGGGGAAGTAGAACCCGGTAAGGCCTGTAAAGTGGTGCGCAAAGGCCGCGATACCTATCTGGATAGTACGTTTGAAATTGATGGCGATCGCTTTATCAGCCATGATCGCGGTCGGGATCCTAACACCGATGAACACGTTTGGGGGTCTGTAGCAGGTCCATTTCACTTTGTGCGTTGGCAAAGCTTTGCCGAGGAAGTAGTCGCCTAATGCGACTGCCAGTCCGGCAAGGTTTTTCCTTGGCTGTAGAGACGAAATAACCCCCACACACCTAGGGCAATCCACGCCAAACTGACCACTTGAGCAATGCGCAGCGACCCCAGCATCAGGCTATCTAAGCGTAAGCCTTCAATCCAAAAGCGACCAAGGCTGTAGGCAATAGCGTAGGTCAGCAGCAGCGTGCCTGGCTTTTGGTAGCGGGGCTGGCCAAACAACCACAGCAGCAGGGCAAATACCGCTAGGTTCCAGAGGGATTCGTAGAGAAACGTCGGATGGTAATAGGCCTCTGCCAGTAACCCCGGCGGGCGGTGGTGGGCAGGAATGTACAGTTTCCACGGTAAATCTGTGGGGGCACCAAAAGCTTCGGAGTTAAAAAAATTGCCCCAGCGGCCAATGGCTTGCCCCAAAATCAAAGAGGGGACAATGACATCCCCTATTTGCCAGAAGGAGAGCCGTCGCCAGTAAGTAAATAAGGCCATTGCTGCCATTCCCCCCAAGATGGCACCGTGAATGGCAATCCCACCGCGCCAAATCTGAACTACTTGATCAAGGTGTTCTTGGTAATAAGCCCAGTTAAACGCAACGTAGTAAAGGCGCGCCGCTGGAATGGCACCGATAACCAACCAAATGGCTAAATCGGCAATCACATCGGGATCCAGTTGCCGCTGCCGAGCGAGGCGCTGACTGAGCCAAATACCAATAAAAACAGCAACGGCAATCAGCAGGCCATACCAACGGAGGGAGATTACCCCCAGATTCAGCATGGCACCGGGGGACTGAAAAGTGGCAATCATGCCCCAACTACCTCGTGAGTCAAGGAGTTGAAGTGGAGCGGGCAGTGCTAATCACTGTTGCAAAGGCATCGGCATCGAGCACGGCAAGCTGTGCCAGCATTTTGCGGTTGAGTTGAATATCGGCCTTTTTGAGGGCGCCAATGAGTTGGCTGTAGCTCATGCTGTGTTGCCGCGCCGCTGCATTAATGCGGGCGATCCACAGTCGCCGGAAGTCCCGTTTCCGCCGCCGGCGATCGCGATAGGCGTTGCACAGCGCCTTCATTACCACCTGATTAGCGGTGCGGAATAATTTGGAGTGGCCAGCTCGGTAACCTTTGGCTAGCTTGAGAATTTTTTTACGCCGTTTGCGGGCAACGTTACCCCGTTTAACCCTTGCCATACGTTAATCCTTCATGATAGGGAGCCGAGTGTGTTTTAAGCGTAGGGCAACATCAACGAGACCCGCTCAAAGTCCCGTTCGTCCACCAGCGCTTTTTGGGAGAGGCGATTTTTGCGATCGCTCCCCTTGTGCTCAAGTAAATGATTTTTATTGGCCTTGCGGCGGATAAATTTGCCACTGCCGGTAGCTCGAAAACGCTTGGCGGCAGAACGACGAGTTTTCAGCTTTGGCATAGTCTTGCCCTATTTTAGACACAGTTTTCTAGTGTACTATTTTGAGAAGAGTTTTGGCAAGATTGCGCCCCCATGGAACTGCGGTTTATTCCCGTTGAAGAATTTTACTTTGCCTTGACATTAGCCGTGCGCACCCTCGAAGACATCGGTGATGCAGCCTTGGTCGAGCAGATGCGATCGCGCCTTCAGGAGCGGTTTGGCCAAGCGTCAACCGTAGCGGCAGGACGGCAAAACACCTTTAATTATGTGTTTCGAGTTGAGGGGGTCGATAACAGCCCGGCCTCCCAGCTTGTGATCTCCATTGCAGATTGGCAGGGCAAAATTCGCCTGAGCAGTGACTACGGCTGGAGTTTAGACCCCCAGCGCAAAACCATTCGCACCGAGAAGTTTAGCGATCGCCCCCGGTTTTGCCAGCAGCTGAAGCACTATCTAGCGCAGTGGCTGGATGTACCGCAGATCACAACTCTTTAGGTGGAAGAATTATGTCGGCGATCGCGGCACTGGTTGATACAGCGCTTAAAACGTGGTCAGTCCTCCATACCCCCTTTCTGCCGCCGGATGAGCTAGCAGCGGTGCTGACTGACATCGGGCAGCGGGTCGATGTCCATGCTCAGCCCTGGGGTGGGTATCCCCAAGCAGAGCGCTGCCGGTTGGCGATCGCCCCTGCGGAGCTATCCCTAGACGATCAGCGTCCTCCCCTAGCCTTGGTGCGCATTAGCGGTAACTTTCTGTTTGACCCCGCCACCTATATCGATTTTGAGTCAGCCCTAGAGGCAGCGGGTGTAGCTGCTGATGACTACGGTGATATTATCCTTTTAGGAGAGCGAGGTGCGCAAGCAATTGTCAACCCCGACAGCCTTCCCTTAATCACTACCGCACTCAAGCAGGTTCGCACAGTGCCTGTAACCGTTGACCCCTGTCCTTGGGATCAATTGGCCGTTGCACCGCCGCAAACCAAGCATCTCACCACCGTCGAAGCTTCCCTGCGCCTCGATGCCGTTGCCTCAGCTGGATTTGGCCTCTCCCGCAGCAAAATGAGTGAATGGATTAGCAGTGGTATGGTGCGCGTCAACTGGCACGTTGTGCAGCACCCCCGGTATGCCGTCAAAGTGAACGACCTCATCACTATTCGAGGTAAAGGCAGACTCGTGATCCAAGGGATTCAAACCACAAAGAAAAATCGCTATCGTCTTGAAATGGAGCGCACCCGTTGATCCGGCTTCTGTTCTGAGGATGGGGATGTCCGGTGTCACCTACCCCCGACACTCATCTTCGTTGAGTAAATACAATTCACACTGGCAAGTGAACCCGCCAACACAACTGGCCGAGTTGGAACCACTGGAGGATACCTTTAAGGGGGTGGGGGTGTGGTGCGATCGTGGGATATTGCGCGGCGATCGCCAAGGGGTGGTGTATCGCTATGCCGCTAACACACTACAGGAGGCTTGGGACACAGGCTGCACCGACATCACCTGTATGGCTGTTCAGGGAACTGCGATCGCGATCGCAACAGCGCAGGGAACTGTAGCTGTATGGGAGCAGTTGCGCTAACTTGCCGCCCTAATCCTGATGATCCTGTTCATCCTGTGGGTCGTCCTCCCCCAGCAGTTCGCTCACCAACACCTTATCAACGCGGTTGCCGTCCATATCCACCACTTCAAACCGTAGTCCATCGGTTTCGATGTAATCCCCAGATTGGGGGATACGGCCAAAGAGGGTAATAATCAACCCCCCAAGGGTGTGGTAATTAGCACTCTCTTCTTCTGGCAACGTCTCTCGCCGCAGGAGTTCCTTCAGTTCATAGGCCGAGAGCAAGCCATCCAACAACCACGAGCCATCTTCGCGTTGAATAATCTGGGGTTCTTCCCCTTCCTCATGGCGGAGGCTGCCGACAATTGCTTCAATCAAGTCATTCAGGGTCACTAGGCCCTCAATGCCGCCGTACTCATCGGTGATCAGAGCCATGTGCTGACTAGACTGGCGAAATAACTCGAGGACATCAAGCGCGCGACGACTTTCAGGCACAAACAGGGCAGGCTGCAACAGTTCCTTCAGGTTCACCTCCTGCTGGGTGAGCCGTGCCGCTAGGAAATCCTTTGCAGAAATAATACCAAGGCACTGGTCAATCGTTTCCTCGGCCACTGGAAAGCGGGAGTGAAACGTCCCCAGAATCTCTGCTTCAATTTCCTCAATCGGGGACTCAATATCTAACCAGACAATATCGGTGCGCGGGGTCATCATGGATTGAATAGGGCGATCGCCGAGGTTGAAAATGCGCGCCACCATATCCTGTTCCGCCACTTCAAACAACCCCGCCTGTGCGCCTTGCTCAATCAACACCTTAATTTCATCTTCGGTGACGGTTTGTTCTGCGGTTGTGGAAATTCCCAACACTTGCAGAATACCGTCGGTAGATACACTCAGGAGATGGACAATCGGGGCAGCCAATTTCGTGAGCCACATCATTGGCTTGGCAATGTTACAGGCAATCACTTCGGGATAGGTCATGGCAATGCGCTTGGGGACTAGCTCGCCAATCACCAACGAAAGATAGGTAATGCCCGTTACCACAATGGCAATGCTCAAGGGCTGACTGTACTGCCCCAGCCATGGCACCGGAGCCAGTGCCCCCTCTAACCGCTGGGCAAGGGTTGCCCCTCCCACTGCACCACTGAGAATGCCAATGAGGGTAATGCCAATTTGCACTGCCGAGAGAAAACTATTGGGCGCATTGGCCAGCTTCAGAGCAACTTTAGCTTTGCGTTTGCCGCGCTTTGCCAACTGTTCAAGACGGATTTTACGAGCGGAGACAACGGCAATTTCAGCCCCTGCAAACACGCCATTCGCAATGATGAGCAGCAGCACGAACAATACTTCAAGGCCAGCGGCAGACATCCCAGTTACTCTTCTAGAGATACCACCAGAGTAAACGTTCCTCTACAGCATTGTTGGTGCTCAGGAGGACTTGAGGCACTGCTACATCTGCTGCCGATGTCTATCTCCATGATGCTCTAAGGGGATCTCCTCTGCCAGATTTGCTATAGCAGTCAGGATACTGGAATCTTCGAGTCTCTACAAGGGGTACTTTCAAGCCAGTTCAGTGTGGCTGCGATGTAACATTCCAGTGCAGAAGGCTGCCCCACTAGCCTGCAAGAGCTGGCAGGGCGATGGCTTGGGCAGCGGGTGAGTGACCATAGCTAAACACCCTTGGCAGGTTGGCTGGCAATGCACCAGTGAGTTCTCTATAGACATAGGGGCTGCCATAGACTACTAACGCTGCCACTGCCCCTTGCTGTTGCAAATGCTGGAGAGTGGCGATCGCGCTCGTGCTGAGTCCAGCGTTGCCGCGAAAGGGATTGCCGCGACTAAATACTTGCACAAGGGTAGGTTTAGCCGCTAGGGCGGTAATGGCATCCACGGGCGTGAATTGATCGATGACCAGTCGTTCTTGAAAGCCCCACTGGGGGGGAAGGGTGAGGGCAGGGCAGGTGCGGGGTAAAAAACTGCTTCGCAGGGCATCATCCACAATCAGGCAGTTCACCCCAAGGGGCACCGCTAAGAGTTCTTTGCCGGCGCGCTGTAAGCTTTCCTCTTGGATGGCGGTTGCAATGGCCACCGCAGGCGTAGTCTGGCAGTAGTCTAAATCAATTGCTAGGTTATGCAAACGAGCTTTTGCCTTTTGGATGCGCTGCAGCGAGGCCTGAATCCTGTCTGGGGAGATCCGCCCCGACTCCACTGCTGCTACCACCGCCGCAATGGCGGCAGGCGGATCTGGGGGCATCAGTAAAATATCGGCACCCGCTTCCACGGCTTTGACGGCAGCGGCGGCGGTGCCATAGGTATTGGCGATCGCCCCCATCACCAGCGCATCGGTGACAATTAACCCCTCAAACCCCATCTTTTGGCGCAGAATTCCCGTCAAGATGGCAGATGAGAGTGTGGCTGGATACTCTGCATCCAAGGCGGGTAAGAGCACATGGGCACTCATAACACTATCTACCCCGGCGGTAATGGCTGCTTGAAAGGGAGGCCATTCAATGACGTCAAGGCGATCGCGATCGTGGGGGAGAACTGGCAGTTCTAAGTGGGAATCGGTGGCGGTATCGCCATGCCCCGGAAAATGCTTCGCCGCCGTGAGAACTGGGAACTGACGGGCACCACGAATAAAGGCTTGGGCAAGGGCACTCACCAAGGCTGGGGTTTCCGCAAAGGCGCGGACATTAATGACCGGATTAGCCGGATTATTATTGACATCCACCACCGGCGCTAACACCCAGTTCAGCCCCAAGGCAAGGGCTTCCGCTGCGGTAGAGGCTCCCATGGCCGTTGCCAGTTCAATGGCGCGATTTAGATCTCGCTGCGCAATTGCCCCTAATGCCGCTGGGGGCGGGAATTCCGTGGCACCACTAAAACGTTGACCCACGCCTTCTTCAATATCAGCTGCTAGCAACAGCGGTAGGTTGGCCCATCCTTGCAATTGACGACAGCGCTCGGCCACTTCAACTGCACTGCCCCCCAAAAGGATCACACCCCCTACCCCTAACTCTTGCACCCATGTCTGGAGGGTGGTGGCATCGGGTTCCCAAGCCGGATACTGAATCTGGCGATCGTAGCGATAACCACTGGCTCGCACCACCACCATTTGCGCAACCTGCTGGGCAAGGGAGAGATGATCCCATACGTTCAAATTTGTCATGTAGGATGGCACTCAATCAATGTTGGACTCCTAGCGTACAACCGCTGTTTTATTCTACCGCCGAGCCGCACGAAACATAACACAATACTCTTTTACATATCAATACCTTCCTTAGGGAAGTTATCAACAATTATCTCAGCCCTTCTCAGCAACGGGGATCAATTTTCTATAGTAAAAGTAGAGCGTGAATTGCTTGCTTAGGAGTTGACCTATGTTGAAATCATTACGACAAAAACTACAGGGGATGATGGAGTTCTTGATGGAAGCCTTTGGGCGGATCTTTACCCCTCGCAATGACCATTATCCCTCCACTGGGGTGCAACCCTTTTCGGGAACTCGTCCCCGCAAAAGCTAGTTAATGTCTCAATTATCCGGTGCCACAGGTAGCGGAGAGCGTACACCGCGATCATAAATTTCAATATTCCATTGGCCATTACGGTCAGATTGGAAGCTCACAAAGCGGCCATCACCGCTAATTGCCGGAAATTGTACCTCTCCTTGCCATGTGGCGGTAATAATGTCTTGCTGCCGCGTCAGGCGATCGTACACCACAATATCTGACCTGCCGCGGGCTTCTGAGCGAAACGCAATATAGCGACCATCACCACTAATACTTGGTTGATCTTGGACAATGCCCGGGCGGTTTAAGCCGGGCAAGGGGATCAGTTGCCGCTGCGCTACATCAAATAGAAAAATGGCACGATACCCGGGGCGATCGCTCACAAAGACGAGATAACGGCCATCATAGGAAAGCTGTGGTGATTCTTCGCGTGCCAAGGAATTCAAGCCACCACCCAAAGGTTCCGTGGGGAGTAATAGATAGCTACCGCCCCAACAGCCGCCTAATAATACCAGCAATAGCCCGTAAAAGAGCAGGTTAACACCATGTTGCAGCATAGGTTAAGGAATATAACAGATATTTAATTTCAACTTAACGTTTGGCAGATTTAAAACGGCTATGCTAACTTAAAAGTAGGCACAGTAAATAACAAGTTAACGACAAGAGTGAACTTAGAGCTTGTGCCGCCTCGCTCTTGGGTTCGGGACAAAGCAAGGCTACTACAAGATACCTCAACTCTATCTTGAGGGTTCTGTCTTGAAAGTAGTGTTCAACCCATGTAGTTCATGTCCGCGATCACTGTTTCCTTTCATGCTTTGTCCAGCCTTGTCGTTTAGTGGCTGTTGTCGAAGTCCCCACGTTGTTGCAAACAGGGAGGTTAAGGCAAGCTTAGCTAACTTTCAGTTAATAATAGTTGCTAGCACATTAAAGTACCGTCAACGTTGACACAGAGAGTACGCTGAAAGACAGCCAAGAGTGCACGACTCCAAGCCTAATCGGTTAAGATGCGAAGAGGGGTCTGAGTTGTTACAAAAAGCCACATTTTGTCCACACTAGTTGTTGAGTAAAAACTATCGTTGCTAACAGCTGTAGGGGTCAGGTTGCCGTCAACGTGACCCCCTCGTTTTGCTAATGTCAGAGACGGAGGCAGTGTCCCCCACCCCCTGTGCTAGATCACAGAGCGCTCAGGTGCGGTTGTCGCATTGCCCGAGCCAGTTCAGCAGCCACCTCAGGGCGAGAAAATTCTGGAGGCGGCAGTTCACCCCGGCGTAACATTTCTCGCACTTTAGTGCCAGACAGATGGATCCGCTCCTCTGGTTTACTAGGACTGGTTTTGCTTGTGGCCATAGACTGGGTGCGGGTGCAGTAGAAGGCGTGCTCAAATTTTAAGGGGACAATGCCAAGAGCTGCCGGATCAAATTCATCAAAGATGTGCTGGGCATCGTAGGTGCCATAGTAGTCCCCTACCCCCGCATGGTCGCGCCCCACAATAAAGTGAGTACAGCCGTAATTTTTACGAACAAGGGCATGGAAAATCGCTTCCCGCGGGCCAGCATAACGCATGGCAGCCGGGTTAATGGCTAAAATGACCCGATCCCGAGGATAGTAGTGCTCTAGCATAATTTCATAACAGCGCATCCGTACGTCCGCTGGGATGTCATCTTCCTTCGTTGCGCCGACAAGGGGATGCAGAAATAGGCCATCGACGATTTCTAGGGCGCATTTTTGGATGTATTCGTGGGCGCGGTGAATGGGGTTACGGGTTTGGAATCCCACAATGGTGCGCCAGCCTTTGCTGCGGAACAGGGCGCGGGACTCCACCGGATCGATACAGTAACTCGGAAATTGCGGGTGAGGGTGCCGCTCCAAGAGCCAAATGGGGCCGGCTAAATTCACCTCTCCCTGTTGATAGACAACGTTGACACCCGGATGCTTGTCGTCTTCTGTACGATAGACACAGCGGGCTTCGTGGCGTTTGTCGTAGGTATATTTTTCGGTCAGCTCGAGAATACCAAGAAACTCACCGGCGGCGTTGTCAAGGCGGATGGTCTGACCCAGCTCTAGGGGCGCGGCGACCTCAGCAGTAACAGAGAGGGTAATGGGAATTGACCACGGTAGGCCGTTCTCTAGGTACATCTCCGTAACTACCCGCTCGTAGTCCGCCTGTCCCATAAACCCTGTCAAGGGGCTAAAGCCGCCAATGGCAATAAGTTCTAAGTCGGACACGGCTCGCTCGTCAAGGCGCACGCGCGGTAGCTGATCGGCGCGATCGCGCCAGTACTGCTTTTGTTCAGGGGACAGAATTCGATTCACCAAGATACCCCCATGGGGGGCGATCGCATCGTTTATTTCACTGACGTCGCTCAACATTAAACTCCTTGCGGTCGATCGTTGCAAAACTTCATAACATAGAAGTCATTATCGATGGGATAGGGGCATGAGACAACTAGCTGCGATCGCGTCCTACCGCTACGGCATTGAGCGCGACTGGTGCTGGCGGGGGTGGCAGAGCCGTTATAGCTTTTGGCAACCGCCGGTTCCATCTGACTATCCATTGTTGTTGCTGCACGGCTTTGGCGCTTCGCTACGGCATTGGCGACATAATTTACGAACCTTAGGCACGCATCACCCCACCTACGCCTTAGATTTAATGGGGCTAGGAGCCGCCGAAAAACCGATCGCCCCCTACACTGCTGACTTTTGGGCAGCGCAGGTTCATGCCTTCTGGCAGCACCTCATCGGTAAACCCACCATTCTTATTGGCAATTCCATTGGTGCTCTCATTGCCTTGACCTGTGCCTACCGCTACCCCCAAATGGCGGCTGGGGTCGTGATGCTCAGCTTGCCGGATCCTGCCATCCGGGATGAGCTAATCCCGCGGGCGATCGCCCCTCTTGTGAACAGTATTGAGTGGCTCTTTACGGCTCAGTGGCTGCTGCGGGGGCTGTTTTATGCCATCCGTCGCCCCGCTATTGTCAAACGGTGGGCACAACTGGCCTATGCCAACCCCACCTGTGTGGATGCCGAATTGCTCGAGATTCTGCTCACCCCTGCCTACGATCGCCATGCCGATCGCGCCTTTAGCCAAATTATTCAGGCTATGACCCGCCCAAGCTTCGGCACCAGTGCTAAAGTCATGCTGCAAGCCATACCACAGCCTTTACTATTAATTTGGGGACAGCAGGATCGCTTCATTCCCCCCCAGCTTGCCGCCCTATTCCAGCAGGTACATACCAACCTACAATTAGTGAGACTAGCTGCGGCAGGGCATTGTCCCCACGATGAGCAGCCCACCGAAGTGAACCAGATCATTTTGGAGTGGCTCAGCACCTGCGTTTTGGAGGTTTCCCCCCATGACCAACAAACGAAGTTCTGAGATTGGTCTTCTCTTGGGCACCCTTGTGTTAAGTGCTGCGGTGGCTGGGGTGGCCTACTGGCAGTTAAGTACCCGCTGGACAGGGGATAACCCCGTCAGCCCCTCCACAGCACAGCCCTCACGATGGCAAAAAGTAGCACTGGCGATGACACTGCGGGGGCACGACGATGAAGTCAATGCCGTTGCCCTCAGCGGTGATTTACTCGTCAGTGGCGGCGACGATCGCGTCCTCCACTTTTGGAACTTAGCAACTGGCACAGAACTTGGGCAAGCCAGCGGTCATACTGACTGGATTTATGCCCTTGTCATCACACCCGATGGTCAAACGGTGATCAGTGGCAGTAAAGACAACTCCATTAAGCTTTGGAGCACCGGCGATCGCCAACTGCGCCACACCCTCAGCGGTCACCACGACTTTGTCAATGGCTTAGCCCTCACTCCCGATGGGCGTACCCTAGCCAGTGCCAGCTACGATCATACCGTCAAGCTCTGGAATCTGAGTACCCTCCAAGAAATTGCCACCCTAGGCGGCCACAACGGCATTATGCTCACCGTTGCCATTAGTAACGATGGCCGATTTTTAGCTACCGGTGGGGTCGATACCCAGATTCGCCTTTGGGATTTACAGGCTCAACGGCTGCTGCGCACCCTTGAAGGGCACACCAGTGACGTTAATAGCCTTGCCTTTACCCCCAACAACGCCCAACTCGTAAGCGGCAGCGATAAAGATGGCATTAAGGTATGGAACTTGACCACAGGCGAACTCGAACATCAGTTTTCCGCTGAGAGTGGTCAAGTCTTTAGCGTCGCGGTCAGCCCCGACGGCAGCACCATTGCCAGTGGCCATGGCGATCAAACCGTCAAGCTTTGGTCACTCTCCGGCGACCTGCTACGCACCCTCAAAGGTCACTCTGGTTCGGTTTATAGCGTTGTGTTTGGCCAAGACCAACTGATCTCCGCCAGTGAGGATACCACCATTAAAGTGTGGCGAATTTTACCCGAAACCTAGCCCACACTGCCTTCGAGCTTCAAGCTGAGGAGGCGATCGGCTTCCACCGCAAACTCCATCGGCAATTGGTTAAAGACATCGCGGCAAAACCCACTAATCATCATCGAGACAGCATCCTCCGCCGAAATGCCCCGCTGGGCAAAGTAGAATAGCTGATCCTCACCGATCTTGGATGTCGAGGCCTCGTGCTCCACCTGGGCGGTAGAGTTTTGTACTTGGATATAGGGAAACGTATTGGCACCAGAGTGATCACCGATCAGCATCGAGTCACACTGGGAATAGTTGCGCGCTCCCGCTGCTTTTGGGCCAATTTTCACCAAGCCACGGTAACTGTTTGTAGAACGCCCCGCCGAAATGCCCTTAGACACAATGGTACTGCGGGTATTCTTGCCAATGTGAATCATTTTCGTACCAGTATCCGCCTGCTGACAGTGGTTGGTAAGAGCAACCGAGTAAAACTCACCCACAGAATTGTCCCCTACCAGAACACAACTGGGATACTTCCACGTAATGGCAGACCCTGTTTCCACCTGAGTCCAAGAGATCTTGGCGTTGCGCCCTAGGCATAGGCCGCGCTTCGTCACAAAGTTGTAGATGCCGCCTTTGCCATTTTCATCCCCAGCGTACCAGTTCTGAACCGTTGAGTATTTAATCTCAGCGTTATCGAGAGCGACCAACTCCACCACCGCCGCATGGAGTTGATTTGTGTCAAACATTGGTGCTGTGCAGCCTTCCAAGTAACTGACGTAACTTCCCTCCTCCGCAATAATGAGGGTGCGCTCAAACTGCCCTGACTCACCGTTGTTAATCCGAAAATAGGTGGACAGTTCCATCGGACAGCGGGTGTGTTTGGGAATATAAACAAACGACCCATCGGAAAATACCGCCGAATTAAGGGCGGCATAGAAGTTATCGCCAATGGGTACCACACTCCCCAAGTACTTCTGCACAAGGTCGGGGTACTCCTGTAGCGCTTCGGACATCGAACAGAAAATAACCCCCTGCTTGGCCAACTCTTCGCGAAAGGTGGTGGCCACTGAGACGCTATCAAAAATGGCATCCACGGCCACATTGGTCAGCCGCTTTTGCTCTGAGAGGGGAATGCCCAGTTTTTCAAACGTCTCTAGCAGCACCGGGTCAACGTCCTCAAGGCTCTTGAGCTTCTCCTTTTGCTTTGGTGCTGAGTAATAGACAATATCTTGATAATCAATGGGGGGATAGCTAACCCGCGGCCACGTTGGCTCAGTCATCTTGAGCCACTGCCGATAGGCTCGCAACCGGAACTCAAGCATAAACTCCGGCTCGTTCTTCTTGGCGGAAATGAGACGAATGACATCCTCGTTGAGACCACGAGGGATACTATCTGTCTCAATCTGAGTCACAAAGCCGTATTTGTAAGGCTGGTTGACGAGGGATTGTACCGTTGCCGACATCGAGTGTTCTCTATGGGTGAAGAAGGGCAGAGTTTCGAGTATATTAAGCAACAAAAGGATTGCTTTATCTCTAGGACTAATTTAGCAATAAAATGGTTGTTTAAGTCAAGGGTTAGTTAGGGTTAGGGGTAATTCTCCTTGCGCAGACTTGGTCAACGGGTCGATCTGAGGATTGAAACAGCAGTGACTCTCACATCGGACACAAAACACGACATCTTACACTGTCTGCTCCGGGATGGGCACCTGAGCGCCCAAGAGTTAGCGGTGCAGTTGGCCATTAGCCCCCAAGCGGTGCGCCGTCATCTCAAGGAGATGGAAGCGGCGCAACTGGTGACCTACGACGTTTTGTCGGGGACAGTGGGTCGTCCTCAGTATCGCTATACCATTAGTGAAGCAGGGCGCGAGGAACTGCGGCAATTGCAGCGGCGGCAGCACACCAGTGGCTCTAAAGGCTTTGCCCTAGAGCTGTTAGAATCGGTGGCAGCCACGCTGGGGCCTGATCAGGTTCATGATGTTTTGCAGGTGGCATGGCGACGCAAGGCCATAGACTACCGCCAACAAATGGGGAATGGCTCCCTTTGCGAACGCCTCGCCCGATTGGTGGCACTGCGCCAACAGGAGGGGTACATGGCAGAATTTTACCCGGTGCATGAGGTCGGTCAGCCCCCCGCCTATCTCTTTACCGAATATAATTGCGCTATTTCAGCAGTGGCACAATCCTTTCCGGCAGTGTGCGATCACGAGTTGCAGATGTTTGCGATCGCCTTGGAAGACTGTGCCGTTGAGCGCACCCACTGGATTGTGGATGGCGAGCATCGCTGTGGTTACTTGATTCGTCCCCGCAGCTAGTTACTGGAGTTGCTCGAACCCAAGGATGAGACAGCCTGCACAAAACACATACCTCAGGCCATAAAATTCCTTAAGTTACAGAACGTCATTCAAGAGAGTATTTACGTTGATTGTTGAAAACGGTACTCAACCCAAGGCTGGTGTCTATTTTGTGGGGGCTGGGCCTGGAGATCCAGAATTATTAACCCTGAAGGGACAGCGCCTGATCCAGCAGGCAGATGTCATTGTCTATGCCGACTCCTTAGTGCCGAGTGGTATTTTGCAATTTGCAGCAGCAACAGCAACTTGTATCCCCACAGCAGCACTGACTCTCGAAGAGATCCTGCCACTGATGATTAGTGCCGTCGAAGCGGGCAAGGTGGTCGTGCGCTTACAATCAGGGGATCCCAGTCTGTACAGTGCGATTCACGAGCAAATTCAACGCTTAGCCGCTGCCGGTATTGAGGTGGAGGTGGTTCCCGGAATTAGTGCTTATCAGTTAGCTGCCGCTCGCCTGAAGGCAGAATTAACACTGCCAGAGCTGGTGCAAACCATTATTCTTACCCGTGCTAGCGGTCGCACTCGCGTGCCTGCTGCCGAGGAATTAGCGAGTTTAGCGGCTCATCAAGCTAGCCTGTGCCTTTATCTGAGTGCCAATTGTGTCCAACGAGCACAACAACAGTTGCTTGCCCACTACCCTCCAGACACCTTGGTGGCTATTGGTTATCGCTTAGGCTGGCCCGATGAGCAGTTGTGGCTGGTGCCGTTGTCAGAGATGGCCAGCGTTAGCCAACAGCAACGGCTGACACGCACTACCCTATATTTGATTAGTCCTGCGTTAGCCGCCCAGCATGTCACACCGTTTCAAGGGCGATCCTGCCTTTACAGCCCTGAACATCATCACCTCTTTCGACCTGACTAAATGCTTTAGTAAAGCATTAGGCATCAACACCGTCAGTAACATCTTCCCCGTTGCCAGCAAACAGGGCGTCCCAACCTCGTGCCATTGATGCTTCTGAGCACTGGTTCCAACGTGAACCACACTGTTTCCGAGCGCATCGTTGAAAGCGCAACGTCTCTTTCTGCCAGCATTGCACTAGAGGATTTAACAGGGATTCGAGAACGCACACACCAGCAACCTCGCACCAAAACTGAGCGGAGACGCAGTAACAGTTATGCGGACAGTGTCGATGCCTTCACCCTTTAAGGGGCATGGAAGTCCGCATCCTCTCAGTTCTGTGGGTAAAAGTTAACGTCTTCTTCCATTGCGTTCCCAGAGCTTCCCGCTATGGTGGAAATGATATTTGCCACTGCAAGCGCAGGACGAATTTATGTCACAGCAAGATTTTGGACTCATTGGCCTCGCTGTTATGGGGGAAAACCTTGCCCTCAACGTCGAACGCAATGGTTTTTCAGTGGCCGTTTACAATCGTACCCCTGCCCGTACGGAGGCGTTTATGGCCGAGCGCGCTGTTGGCCGTAAATTTAAGGCGACCTATACTCTCGAAGAATTTGTAGCCTCTCTCTCTCGTCCGCGGCGAATTCTGGCCATGGTGAAAGCAGGACAGCCGGTGGATGATCTCATTGCCCAACTCAAGCCCCTTCTTGAACCCGGAGACATTCTGATTGATGGGGGTAACTCGCTCTATACCGATACTGAGCGGCGAGGTGCTGAACTAGAAGCTGTAGGTCTGTGCTTTGTTGGTATGGGGGTGAGTGGCGGTGAAGCAGGGGCGCTCAATGGCCCTAGCCTCATGCCTGGCGGGAGTCCCGATGCCTACAAGGCATTGGAGCCCATTTTGACGAAAATTGCGGCGCAGGTGGATGATGGCCCCTGCGTGACCTACATTGGGCCTGGGGGAGCAGGTCACTATGTGAAGATGGTGCACAATGGCATTGAGTATGGCGATATGCAACTCATTGCCGAAGCCTACGACCTCCTTAAGAATGTGCTGGGGCTGAATCATCAGCAACTCCACGAGGTGTTTAAGGAATGGAACGGCACTCCGGAACTCAATTCGTTTTTAATTGAAATTACTAGCCAGATTTTTACCTATATTGACCCTGAGACTCAACTGCCCTTGGTGGACGTGATTGTGGATGCGGCTGGTCAAAAGGGGACGGGTCGCTGGACGGTGGAAACGGCTCTTGATATGGGGGTGGCTATTCCAACGATCACTGCAGCGGTCAATGCCCGCATTATGTCGTCAATCAAGGCGGAGCGACTGGCCGCAGCACAACAGCTTCCAGGACCAAGTGCTAGCTTTAGTGGCGATGTGAATGCGTTTATTGATAAGATTCGCGATGCTCTCTACTGCTCAAAGATCTGCTCCTATGCCCAAGGGATGGCACTGATTGCCAAAGCCTCGCGGGAGTTGTTTGACAACCGCTTGAATTTGGGTGAAATTGCCCGCATCTGGAAAGGAGGCTGCATTATTCGCGCTGGTTTTCTGAACAAAATTAAGCAGGCCTATGATGAAAACCCTGATCTGCCAAACCTATTGCTGGCACCGGAGTTTAAGCAAACTATTCTGGATAAACAGGCAGCTTGGCGGGAGGTGATGCTGGAGGCTACTCGTTTAGGTATTGCTGCTCCAGCCTTTGGTGCGTCTTTAGAGTATTTTGATAGTTATCGGCGCGATCGCCTGCCGCAAAATTTGACCCAAGCGCAGCGCGACTTTTTTGGTGCCCACACCTACGAGCGCCTTGATAAGCCCGGCACATTTCACACCGAATGGGTGCCGATTCAAGAGTCTGCGCCGGTAACGCGCTAGGCTAAGATCATTGAAGGGAGTTGCTGGCCATTGCATCCGTTTGTTCGGCTACTACATCACACTCAACGCTATCGGCGACAGGTTGGGCTGGCCTCCCTGTATTCTATTCTTAACAAAATTTTTGATTTAGCTCCTCCGGTTCTCATTGGGATTGCGGTGGACTTGGTTGTACAGCGGCAAGATTCCCTGTTTTCCCGCTGGGGTCTTGTGTCTTTTGAGCACCAACTCCTTGCTCTTGCCCTGATTTCCTTTATTATTTGGAGCCTTGAGTCGCTGTTTGAGTATGCCTATGCGCGGGCATGGCGCAATTTGGCACAGCAGATTCAGCACGATTTGCGCCTAGAAACCTACGCCCATGTCCAGGAGATGGATATGGCGTTTTTTGAGGCCCACAGTAGTGGGCTACTCTTGGCGATTCTCAATGATGACATTAATCAGTTGGAACGCTTCCTCGATGGCGGGGCCAATGAAATCCTACAAGTGACGACCACTGTTATTGCCATTGGTGGGATTTTCGTTGTGCTGGCACCGACGGTGGCGTTTTGGGGAATGCTGCCGATGCCGTTTATCCTGTGGGGTTCGCTGGTATTTCAGCGGCGTTTAGCGCCGCGCTATGCGGATGTGCGCGAAAAGGCGGGGCGACTCAACGAACGCTTAGCAAATAATATTACTGGCATTCAAACCATTAAAAGTTTCACGGCTGAGCGCTATGAGCTGGAGCGACTGCGTATTGACAGTGATGCCTACCGGCAGAGTAACCGCCGTGCCATTCGCCTTAGTGCTGCCTATATTCCCCTGATTCGATTTGTGATTTTGTTTGGTTTTACGGGAACGCTAGTGCTGGGGGGCTTTGCGGCGTTTAACGGCCATCTTGATGTAGGGGCTTACAGTACGATGGTGTACCTGATTCAGCGCTTGCTGTGGCCTTTGACGCGTCTAGGGGAAACGCTGGATCAGTATCAGCGGGCGATGGCTTCTACGCAGCGGGTGTTGAATTTACTGGAGACCCCTATTGCCATTCGGACGGGCGATCGCCCCCTAGACCCATCTCGGGTGAAGGGAGAGGTGGCCTTTAGGGATGTAAGCTTTGCCTATGCTGGGCGCTCTGCTGTGCTCAAACATATTAACCTGACGATTCCCGCTGGGCAGACTGTGGCCATTGTTGGCTCCACTGGCTCTGGCAAAAGTACACTGGTGAAGTTGCTCCTGCGCTTTTACGAGGTGCAGCAGGGGTGTGTGTGTATTGATGGTATTGACATTCGCGAGTATCGCTTGCAGGATTTGCGAGCCGCTATTGGTTGGGTAAGTCAGGATGTGTTTTTGTTCCATGGCACTGTTTTTGAAAATATTGCCTACGGCACCTTTGATGCCACACTGACGGAGGTCATCCAAGCCGCCAAGATGGCGGAGGCGCACGAGTTTATTGAGCAATTGCCGCAAGGGTATGACACGGTGGTGGGGGAGCGGGGGCAAAAACTCTCTGGGGGGCAACGTCAACGGTTGGCGATCGCCCGTGCCATTCTCAAGGATCCGCCTATTCTGGTGTTGGATGAGGCCACCTCAGCCGTGGATAACGAAACCGAAGCGGCGATTCAACGCTCCCTTGCCCACATTACTGAGCACCGCACGACGATCGCGATCGCCCATCGGCTCTCAACGATTCGCCATGCCAACTGTATTTACGTGATGGAACAGGGGAATATTGTCGAGCAGGGCACCCACGAAGCGCTACTTGCTCAGGAAGGACTGTACTACAGCCTTTGGCAATTGCAAACTGGGCAACTGATTGATTAGCGTGCAAAAAAGCCAACCACAATCAGGGGAATAAAAATTCCCAAGGCAACAATGAATAGAAGGGTTTCCGGTTCAATGTTAATGATAGCAGGTTGGCCGCTTTTTTTCGGAGGCTCAGAATTGGTCATGGTGTGATACCCGTGGTCTAGCTTCAGCGTAGCAAATCATGGTATTGCCCTATACCTTCTTAGGGCACCGAGAGAATCAGCTATGATACAAACAAGCCTTTGATGCGCTGCTCCTCCTCATTGTGGCTGAGTGCTTATGCAGTGTCCTTTTTGCAACCATACCGATAGTCGTGTGCTAGAGTCCCGTTCCGCAGAAAGTGGGCAAAGTATCCGGCGGCGACGGGAGTGTCTAGAATGTGGGCGACGCTTTACCACCTACGAGCGGATTGAATTTGTCCCTATTATTGTCATTAAGCGGGATGGCAATCGTGAATCGTTTGATCGCTCGAAGCTATTGCGGGGGATCATGACCGCCTGTGGTAAAACCAATGTCCCACAACAGCAAATTGAAGCCCTTGTGGACGATATTGAGGCGGAATTGCAATTGCGATCGCGGCGCGAAGTGAGCAGTAGCGAACTCGGAGAAGCGACTCTCCAGCGTCTGCGACAGATTAGTGAAGTCGCTTACGTACGGTTTGCCTCGGTCTATCGTCAATTTCAAGGCATTAGTGATTTTGTCGAAGAGTTAGCCCACTTGCAGCAAAGTTCTCCCGAGTTGCCAGCCCTTGTGCAGCGCTGAGTGCGCCTACCAAAAATCCGTCGCAGTGCTCTGCCTATACTGCGTTGGGCGAGCAGTACCTGATAGGAGCTTAACTTCAGATTGTTTGTGTATGGGCGGTGAGGGACTCGAACCCCCGACAGCCTCGGTGTAAACGAGATACTCTACCAACTGAGTTAACCGCCCACATTGCTGCGGCTTTTTATTCTAACAGAGGCGTTGACTGCAATGCTATAGCCGCCAATAACTTGTACTGGAGCGAAGCTATGAACGTGGTGGCAAAAGGGTCGCTGTTTCACGGCTTTGCGTCAGCGTGAGCGGGTCGATAAGAGATTCAATTTGCGGGGGGGTATCAACATCAATCCAAGCAATATAGGGAATTTGGCGATCGCGAGCGTAGGAACGGATTTGTTCTGGCGCAAGTTCCAAAAGAGCCAGCTCCACTCGGGTTGAGCCATCGAGTCGCAGGGTTTGGGCATGCTGAAGGGCAGCCCCTAAGGCAGCAGGATTCAGAGGGACGACTAGCCACTGACTGCGGGCCGCCAGTAAAGAGGCCGGAGGACTGGCGATCGCCTGTAGCAATTGTTCAACGTTAAAAACAAAGCCAATGCCAGGTAGAGCCGTCCCATCAGGATGATACACGCTGAGAAGTTGATCGTAGCGCCCTCCCTGACCCACCAAGCGCAGTTCTGTTTCGGTGGCAACTAAGACTTCAAAAACAATCCCCGTATAGTAGTTAAAGGATTGAATTAAACTGAGGTCAAGCGTGACCGTGAGGCGATCGCCCACCAGTTCCAAAAGTTGCCGGAGAGCTTGAAAACGCTGATGGATCTCTGCGGACACGCGCCACCTCTCTAATTCATCTTCAACGTCTCTGAGGGAACCCCGCAGATCAAAGAGTTGACAGGCGCGCTCTGCCCAAGGTGACGGCAACTGTTGCAAACTAACACGGTCTAAACTAGCCAAACATTGCCGCACCACGTTTTGCAACTCAGTCGGAAATTCTGCCAATAATAGCTGTGTTAACTGAGCATCACCGACCATCAGATAAGCATTGTCAACCCCAAGCGCACTCAGGCACTCCTGCACCAACCAAAGAATTTCAGCATCCGCTGCTAGGCCGGTTGCCCCCAACAGTTCAACCCCAGCCTGAAAAAATTCTTGCTGACTGCCTAAGTCCCCTGCGGTGGACCCCCCCATAGCCGAACGCCGAAAGACATTGGTTTTGTAGTACAAGCGTTGGGGCAGCTGCATTCCTGCCATCCGAGTCACTGCCGCCCGGGCGATGGAGGCGGTTAGCTCTGGACGCAAACCAAGGAGTTCATCACTCCCTGAGTGCACCTGAATGACGGTTTCCGGCTTGAGTGCGCCCCCAGCAGTTAAGGTCGCCAAGGTTTCAATAGTTGGGGTAATAATTTCTTGGTAACTCCAGCTTTGAAAAACGCGCTCTAGGCGGTGCTCCAGCCAGCGCTGACGAGCAACATCCAACGGCAAAATATCACGGGCACCACAGGCCGGTTGATACACCATAGCAGGCTACTTCTTCCCAAAAAGACCACCAAAGAAGCCACCCTTTTTATCTCGCCCCTCCTTACCTTGTGGCGGCTGCGTATTTTTCTGCTGTGCCTTGCGCTCCTTTTTGGCAAGGATTTCCATGCCTTGAATGGCAACAATTTCTTGGGGGTTCAGCTTGAGGGCTTGGTTGAAATGTATCTTTGCCATACTATTTTGACCCTGCTGCAAGTACACCTTCCCCAGTAAAGCATTGCAACGGGCACTGCGGGGGTCAATTTTCAGAGCATCCTTAAGCTCCTTAATAGCCTCTAGATAAACGCCTTTATTGAGTAATTCCTCAGCACGGCGATAGTATTGCTCGGTATATTGGTCAGTCTTGGACGGCTCCGGCGTAGCAGCCACTACAGGCTCTGATGCTGGGCGAACCTGAGTATCAGCCATTGTTTGGCGGGTCGCCGGTGGGGCAGCACTAACTGGGGCGGCTGCTTTCCCCCCCGAGGATCGCCACAGATAAATCAGATTGAGTTCACTAATTTGTTCACTGACGGTCAGGGCATTGGCCAGATCGCTGTATTGCTCCTTAGCCAATTTTTCCAGAGCTTGTTGGTAGGCTTCCTCAACATTCGTAGCGTTAAACAGGTCTTCAGCCAAACTGAAAGTTGGCTCGGGCACCATATTGGCAGATACTAGCTGCTTTTCAAGTAACCGCAGAATAACCTGATACTCTTCCCGTTCTTTATCTTGAGAGAGAATTTCGTAAGCTGGGTTGACGAATTTAGAGAGCAAGTCACTGGCTAATTTCTTCCCCGATTCTTCATCACGGCTGTCCGGGTGCAGGGCTTTGGCAATTTTGAGGTACCGCTTACGAATCTCTCCGGGCTGTGCCGATAAAGGAATGCCAAGGGCAGCGTGCAAATCACGTTTGGAGTTGAAGCGACCAAGACCGTGATTAATCTCAAAGGCCATATCCGTTGAAGACCGCGTAGAGGGCAAAATACTCTATGATTATATCCCCTTATATCCCTTGCCGTTGGCTGAGCCAGAAAACCCATTGAGAACGTCGTTTTCCTCTGGGTCTATGGAATCAGGGTGCGCAGTACTTGAATAATATAATCCTGCTGCTCAACCGTTAACCCATAGTACAGCGGTAAACTGATGGCTTCGCGGTAATAGGCTTCAGCGGCGGGGAACTCTCCCCAGCGAAAGCCAAGCTGCTGATAGTAGGGCTGGGTATGGACAGGGATGTAATGCAGGTTCACACCAATTCCGGCAGCGCGAAGTGCCTCAAACACCTCACGGTGAGAGCATCCTATCTGATCCAGCTTGAGGCGAATAATGTACAGGTGCCAGCTAGAGGCAGTATCCCCATGCTGGGCAGGGAGCGTCAGGTCATCGTTACTTTACTTTTACTTTTACTTTTATCTTGAAGGATCGACTTTGAATCTATCCGTGCTTGCAAGCTTTGGTATTTTTTACATTATGGAGTTCTAGCGTCTGATCCATAGATTGCAGTCAGCCCATAATGTGCTTGGCTTCAGTCGCCGATATTTGCTTACTCATGGTTATACCACCCCTTAGAGGCGGCCACGTGCCTTCAGGAGTAAATAGCGATCTACGAGCAGGGTACTGATCTGATCGGCGGGGGCATCTAATACCAGTACACCTTGTTGCTCTAGCCGCGCAAACGCTCGTTGGCGTTGATGAAGCAGATCCAGCGCGACCGCCTGTTCGTACAGGGCAGTAACTTGATCGGGCACATCGATTGCTTGGGGGGTCAGGGGCTGGTGGGCAATGGATTCAATGTGGCGATCGCGCAGCGCCACGCAAAAGGGTAAAAAGCGGGGGGTGAGCCGCGCCATTGCTCCGAGCAACTCTTGAGATGCTACCTCGTCAATAATTTCCGTGAGCACAACCACAAGGGCACGGCGGGTGTAGTGACCTAAAATGGCACTAACGGTACCCATGTAGTCAGACTCTTCAAAAACAGGTTCGCACTGATACACATGGCTAAGAATATGCCCCAAATGAGAATCACCACTTTGGGGGGCAAGCCATGTGTGCAGTTGCTTATCAAAGATCCCAAGTCCCACCTTGTCGCCGCGCCGCAGCCCAGTTAAGGCGAGTGCCAACGCAGCATTTAAGCCCCAGTCAAACCGTTTTAAGCCAGCGACGGTGGCGGTCATTAAGCGACCGCGATCCAACAGAATAATCAGCAGTTGATCTCGCTCTGGCTCCATAGCGCGCACGAGGGGTCGCCCGCGCCGCGCGGTCGCCTTCCAGTCTATCATCCGCAGATCATCTCCAAGGTGGTAGTCCCGCAGTTCAGCAAATTCTGTGCCCCCAAGGGCGTGCCGTCGTCGCCGTAGGCTGCCGCTGGACTCAAGACTGAGACGAATGGACAGGGATCGCAACCCGACTAGGTCGGGATACACGTCTACGTTGGTGTTGAGAGCTGCAAACCACTGCCGCCACGCTAAGCCCCACGGACTGCGCAGACGCACATCACAGCCAGACCACGTAAAGGTTCCCCGTCGTGGTGGGAACACATGGTAGAGCAGGGTTAGCTCACCGTTGGGCACTGCATTGAAAAGAAAATACGGAACCTCGCTCTGTATCTCGGCGGGGACGTGATCGTACAGTTCAACGCGAGTCGTGGCCGTCAAGGGAAGGCTGGCTCCTATCTGCACAATTAGGTGAATGGGATTTTGGCGACCAATCGAAAGCCGAGGGTCGCACTGTCGTTGCAGGGTTATTTGCCATTGACCCGATTGGTAATAGTCCCAGAGGGTCAGTGCCCCTACAAGGAGATCGTAGAGCGCCATCAGCACTAACCCTAACCCAACGGGCCAGTAACTGAGCAATTGCCGCAGTTCCCCCCGCGGCAGCGATGACAGGGGCAGTAGCTCTGGGGGCAGGAAACTGGTCAGTACCGGCCATATCATGCCTAGGAGCAACAGGCCATAAAATCGGGTTGTGGGAACAACCCGTGGTCGGTGAGCTCCAAAACGATAGCTAGCGGAGACACTCATCGGGGCACAGGTACTTTGGCAAGAATACCGTGAATCACTTGCTCAACGGTGGTGCCGTCCAGTTGCGCTTCGGGTTTGAGAATGAGGCGGTGCTGCAACAGGGGCACGGCGATCGCTTTCACGTCTTCGGGGGTCACATACTCCCGTCCCTCTAGCCATGCTTGGGCTTGGGTGGCGCGTAACCAACCAATGGCAGACCGCGGGGATGCCCCCAGCAACAGTTCTGGATGTTGCCGACTGGCCTGCACCAAGGCTAACAAGTAGTCCAACACGGGTGGCTCTACGTGGGTTTGCCGCACTTGCTGCCGTGCCGCTAGCACCTGATCCACCGTGACGAGGGGTACCAAATTGAGCTGGTCTAGATTCCGTGCCTCGAACCCCTCAAGGGCATTATCTAGCATTTGCCGCTCAGCGGCGGCGGCGGGGTAGGGCACCACCAACTTAAAAAGAAAGCGATCTAGCTGGGCTTCCGGCAGGGGATAGGTGCCTTCAAACTCTAGGGGATTTTGGGTGGCGATCGCCCAAAACAGTCCTGACAATGGCAGGGTTGTGCCATCAAGCGTTACTTGCCGCTCTTCCATTGCCTCTAATAGGGCAGCTTGGGTTTTTGGCGGCGTGCGATTAATTTCGTCTGCCAGCAGCACTTGGGTAAAAATCGGGCCTTTACGCAGGCGGAAGGTGCGGCTATTAAAGTCAAAAATACTGGTGCCCAAAATATCGGCGGGCAAGACATCGGGCGTGAGTTGAATGCGGCGAAATTCGGCTTGAATTAACCGCGCGAGTAACTTTACTAAAAGCGTTTTGGCAGTGCCGGGAACGCCTTCAAGAATAACATGTCCCTCAGCTAGAAGTGCCACTAAAAGGCCGTTGGCGATCGCCGCTTGACCAATAACAATCTCACTGAGCCGCTGCTGTAGGGTCGTAAAAAGCTCTTTCACGCAATTAGAGCGAAAACAGACTCCTTCATCATAAACCTCAGCGCAACATCCCTCAGCAAGAGAAAATCCGGATCCGCAATCCGCAGTTCAGGGTCAGTGCGGTTCTGAGTGCTGATCGCAGGGTGTGGGGCGATCGCCTCGCGACTGCTCTGGGGACGATGCCTCAGGGACTGGATCATACCCACCGGCGGCAAAGGGATGGCAGCGCAAAATGCGTCTTACCGCTAAATAGGTGCCTTGCCACGGCCCAAAACGGGCGATCGCCTCAACAGCATAGCTAGAGCAGGTAGGTGTATAGCGACAGGTCGGTAAAAACAGCGGCGAAATCCACCGCTGATAAGCGCGGATCAACCCAATGAGAAGGTTACTAACCCAGTTGGCCATCAGCATTGGCGGCAACATTCAAACGGTATGTCCAAAGCATGTGACACTCCCCGCCGTGGAACGGCGAGGCTTCTCTGAGTTAGGCTAGAGCAAAGCCAATCTGCTCTAACTTGACCTTAGAAGGGGCTGCCACAGCCCCTCTACACACTCCACTCAAATCGATATTGAGCTTTGTGGGGTCTATCGGACTTGGTATGCTAATGTAACATGCTATACGAAATCTGAGATATGCAGCTACTTCTAACTGATCTACTCAACCTACCTGGAATTGAGGTTGAAGATTATACCGATGTTGCGGGAGAATTGATTCTTATAGTGGAAGCAAAGACAACCGAGGCGATTTGCCCACGTTGCCAACAAAAAAGTTGTCATTTACACCAGAATCATTGGTATCTAGTGCGAGATTTAAGCATCAGTGGACGAACCGTATTTCTTAAGATCAATCGTCGCCAGTTTAAGTGTCGAACTTGTGGTAAGCCATTCAGTGAAACGCTCGATTTCATCGGCAATCGTCGCAAGCAAACGGATCGATTTGCTCAGTCAATCGTGCAACAGGTTTTGCACAGCAACATTCATAATGTTGCAATTTCAAATGGTCTCACTGATGAAGAAGTATGGTCAATGGTACAGTATGTCAGTAAAAAAAACTCCACGTCGATGTGAGTTCAGTAAAACGATTAGGTATAGATGAGATTTCCTTAGGTAAAGGACAAAGAGATTACATAGTTGTTTTGGTCGATTTAGAGCGGCGAATTCCCCTTGCCTTTGCCCCTTCTCGCAAGCAGGAAGATGTGAGGCAAGTGCTTGAGGCATGGGGAGCAGCAGTACTCAATCAAATTATTGAGGTGAGCATTGACCTGTCTGGAAACTATAAAAGTTTGGTTCATGAACTCCTACCGAATGCTACGGTGGTTGCCGACCGATTTCATGTTATAAAAATTGTGAATCAGGAATTGGATAAGGCTCGACAAAGTATTTGTAAAGCGAATGAGCAGACGGTAAATGAAGTCCAGAAAGCCCAGATTGCAGCCGCGCTCAAACAAAGTAAATATGCGTTACTGAAGCCGGAGGAAAATCTAACTCAGAAGCAAAAAGCAAAACTGGAAGAAATTCGAGAAGTAGTGCCAAGTCTGGCTCGAATGCATCAGGAGAAGGAATCGTTTAGAGCCATCTTTGAGCCAGCAAAAGATTGGAAAGATGGAACCTTTCAATTGCTCGATTGGTTAGCTCAAGCTCAGGATTCTTTTCAAGAGAGCGTAAGAACAATTTGTCGATGGTTTGGTGAAGTCACCGCTTATTTTGATAATCACACAAATAGTGGTGTTGTTGAAGGTATTAACAATAAATTGAAGCTGATCAAGCGGTCAGGTTATGGGCTCAGGAACTTTGACAATTTTCAGTTACGTTGCTTAATTTGCTGGCATTTAGCTATTGATTAAGCATAACTCGGACGATAGAGCCTCCTCTTATATTCCCACATGTGAAAGGGTTTTCTCGCCATAATGTTTTAGCGTTTAGGCTAACCAACATCGTGCCACAACAATTTCCGAGGCGGTAACTGCGCCAATGGTTGCCAATGTTGAGGTTTTTGCCATGGGATGCAAGGGCGGCATTTTACAAGTTCTGTTAACACTTGGTTGCGAGGCAAAATCAGCCTGATATAATCGCAGCGGTTATCTACTGAATTGACCAAGACTATGACCCGCTGGCAACGCATTATTGGAGGAGTCACTGCTCCTAGGGGATACCGGGCAAATGGTATCCGGGCTGGCTTAAAAGCGTCCGGTGCACCGGATCTAAGCCTCATTGTCTCTGATTTGCCAGCGATCGCCGCAGGGGTGTTTACAACTAATCACGTCTGCGCTGCGCCGGTGACCTACTGTCGCCAACGCCTCCAAACTAAGGCAACCGCTCAAGCGATTTTGTGCAATGCTGGGCATGCCAATGCAGCTACGGGGTCTCAAGGATGGGCTGCTGTACTCGAACAAGCGGAGATGGTAGCATCTGCCCTGAAGATTAGTCCGGAGATGGTGCTTGTCGCCTCCACAGGGGTAATTGGTCAGCCAATTCCCCTTGAGAAACTGCGCCAAGCCTTGCCTACGCTCACCAACTCCCTGAGTGAGACCGGCGGCGATGCGGCTGCCCGAGCCATTATGACCACAGATCTCGTGCCAAAGTCGATCGCCCTAGAAGCCCAGTGGGAGGGGCAACCCATCCGTATTGGTGGCATGGCTAAAGGGTCGGGGATGATTCACCCTAATATGGCAACCATGCTGGCGTTTATTACCTGTGATGCAGCAGTCTCGCCTCACCTGTGGCAAGCGATGCTCCAGCGCGCCTGCGATCGCTCCTTTAATCAAATCACCGTTGATGGTGACACCAGTACCAATGACAGTGTGATTGCCCTCGCCAACGGTCAGTCGCGCACCCCCGCCATGACGGATGCCGCCGAACCAGCCGCCATCCTTCTTGAAGAAATGCTCACAGAGGTGTGTACCTATTTGGCCAAGGCGATCGCTCGAGATGGGGAAGGTGCCACCTGTCTCATTGAAGTACAGGTCAGTGGTGCCAGTGACGATGCCTCGGCCCGTCAGGTTGCCCGCACCATTGCTGGGTCAATGCTGGTCAAATCTGCCATTTATGGCCGTGACCCCAACTGGGGGCGCATTGCGGCGGCGGCGGGTCGGGCTGGGGTTCCCTTTGATCCGAGTAATTTGGCTATTTCCCTAGGGGACATTGTAATGATAAGCCAAGGCCAGCCCCTCCCCTTTGATCGCGCTGCTGCCAATGCTTATCTGGTGAATCAAGCCCAGCGCAACCAAACCGCAGAGAACGGCCAATCGGTGGATCATCCAGTGGTATTGTCAGTCAAAATTGGCCAAGGCAATGGCACTGGAGTGGCGTGGGGCTGTGACCTGAGCTACGACTACGTCAAAATCAATGCTGAATACACCACCTAGGCGATCGCCCCTGATTTCCAAAACGGTATGTCAAACTAGAAAAGATAGCGACGGGTACGAGTATCTCCCCTATGAATCCACAGGAGTTGTTAAAACGCTACGTCAGTGGTGAACGGGATTTTAATCGTGCCAGCTTAACAAACGGTGAATTCATTAACGCTGACCTACGCGGCATTATTCTCTCCCGCGCCGACATGGAGTGGGTCAACCTGAGCGGTGCAAACCTGAGCGGTGCCGTGTTGTGTGGGGCTGAAATTATTAACGCCATGCTGATCAAGGCGGAACTGGTGGATGCCAATTTGGCCGGTGCCAACCTGAGCCGCAGCGATCTTAGCTGGGCAAACCTGACGCGCGCCAACCTAAGTCGGGCAGAATTGGCGGAAACCACCCTCCGGGGAGCCATTTTACAGGGTGCAAATCTGACGCGTGTAGACTTGGCCAATGCCGATCTGCGCGGACTCGGGTTGCAAGGGGTCAATCTCAGCGGTGCCAATCTTCAAGGAACGAACCTTCACGGCACCGACCTCACCCAAGCAAATTTGATGCGGGTAGATTTAATTCAAGCCGATGTTAGTAATGCCAACCTGAGCGGTGCTAATTTAAGTGGAGCCAACCTCACGGGTGCCAATTTAACGGCGGCCAACCTCAGTGGCGCAAATCTCAGCCGCGTTGACCTAACAGAGGTTAAGCTCAGTGAGGCCAATCTGACCAAAGCGAATCTTACGGGTGCTGAACTGGCGAAAGCCGACTTATCTTCTTTAGAGTTAGCAGATGTCAACTTAGGGGGAGCCAACCTCAGCGGCGCAAATTTATCCGACACCAACCTCAGCCGTGCTGACCTGAGTGGGGCGAACCTGCGGGGAGCCAACCTCAGCCGTGCCAAGTTAGTGGGTACAAATTTACGGGGAGCCAATCTCCAAGGCGCCAATCTACAGGGCGCATTACTGGACGGCGCAGATCTCAGTCAAACAGATTTGCGCAGTGCCAACCTCAGTGCCCTTGTCTTTAACGGCGTGAAACTGCGGGGAGCCAACCTGAGTGGGGCAAATCTGCGGGAGGTGGAGCTCACGGAAGCAAACTTTAGCCGCGCTGACTTGATTGAAGCCAACCTCAGCCGTGCCCGTTTAATTGGAGCTAATTTTAGCCGTGCCACCCTCTCGGAAGCCAACCTCAGCCGTGCCACCCTCAGTGGCGCTACCCTCAGCCGTGCCACCCTCAGTGGCAGTTTAGTGGGCACTGTCGATCTCAGCGGTGTTAACCTCAGTGGCGCAGACCTTGCGGATGCCAACCTTTCAGGATCTAACTTATCCCGGGCAGACTTGACCCGAGTGAACTTGACAGCGGCAGATATGAGTGGGGCTAACCTCAGCGAGGTAGATTTGCGCGGCACCATTATGCCCGATGGCCGCCGTCGTGCTTAGGTCTCGTTAGCGGTAGAATCTGCGGTAGGCTCGGGACGCGGTGGGGCTTGCCGCCCAAATAAGTGCACCAAATGCTTAAAATGAGCCGCCAATTCAAGGGTGAGTTGATCAGCCGTGACTCGCCATGACCAGTTCCCTTCGCTGGTTCCAGGAAAATTCATGCGGGCATGGGTGCCTAGCCCTAGGAGATCTTGAACCGGGATAATGGCTTGGTTAGCCACTGTTCCTAGGGCAAGGCGAATTAACGCCCAGTGGGGGTCGTTGGGGGTGTATCCCAGATAGTCAATGAACCGCTGCCGTTCCCAATCCCCTAGGCTCTCGTACCAGCCCACAGTGGTGTCATTATCGTGGGTGCCTGTGTAAACAACACAGTTGCGCTCTTGGTTAAAGGGCAAAAACGGGTTATCCGCGCCGCCGCCAAAGGCAAACTGGAGAATTTTCATCCCCGGAAACTGAAATTGATCTCGCAGGGCAATGACATCGGGGGTAATGTCTCCTAAATCCTCAGCAAGGATAGGTAGGCGACCTAAAGCAGCTTGTAACGCTTCAAAAAAGGCAGCTCCAGGCCCCTCTTGCCATGCACCATTGATGGCGGTCTCTTCCCGCTCGGGCACTTGCCAGTAGCTTTGAAAGCCCCGAAAGTGATCCACGCGGATAATATCCACATAGGACAGCAGTGTGCGAAAGCGCTCAATCCACCATGAGTAACCGTCGGCGGCTAGGGCGCTCCAGTTATAGATAGGGTTGCCCCATAATTGCCCAGTGGCACTAAAGTAGTCGGGGGGCACACCCGCCATGAGGGCAGCTGCGCCCGTGTCCGGGTTCAATTCAAAAAATTGAGGAAACGCCCAGACATCGGCACTATCATGGGCCACGTAGATGGGAATATCCCCAATGATTTCAATCCCCTGGGCATTGGCGGCATCCTTGAGGGCATGCCACTGCTGGTAAAAGATAAATTGCTGGAACTCGTACTCAAAAATGCGATCTTTGAGCTGCACCTGCATCTTAGCCAGCGCGGCAGGGTCGCGATCGCGCAAGGGGGCAGGCCATTCATACCACGGCTGCCCGTCATGGTGATCCTTTAAGGCCATGAACAGGGCATAGGTCTCCAGCCAATAGTGAGCTAATTGGCGGAAGTCGGCCAAGGCTTGCCAATCGGCGGCGGTCGCTTGCGCCTGAAACCGCTGGCTAGCCAGTTTTAATAGCGGTAGCTTTTGACGAATAACAGCATCATAATCGACGCGATCGCCATTCTCATAGGTCAGGCCAGCTAAATCGGTTGCTGCGAGCCACCCAGCCGCAACCAGCTCATCCAAGCTAATCAGGAGCGGATTCCCCGCCATCGCCGAGTAGCACATGTAGGGGGAGTTGCCAAAGCCGGTTGGGCCGAGGGGCAACACCTGCCAGTACTGCTGATCACTAGCAACGAGAAACTCGATAAATGCCCGTGCCCCCGCACCGAGGTCGCCAATGCCATACCCCCCAGGAAGGGAGGTTGGGTGCAAAAGTAAGCCACAGGAGCGGGGAAAGTGCATAGCAACGCCTAGGAAGTCTAGCTCCATTATCTCGCGATTAGGGATCGCTGTCTGAGGCGTGGGCTGCTTCAGCAGCAATCTCTTTCTCCAGAGCCGCTAGCTCCTCCGGCGACAGCTCTGCTAAGCGCTGAGCAAGCACTGCCTCTTCATAATCATTCAACTGCTGGTGATAGGTCATGCGTCCGCTAAAGACCCGCAGCAGATAGGTGGCAAGCCAGCCTATTACCCCTAAGACAAAAATGCCTTGACTCCAGATTCCCGCTTGGGTTGGCTCTAGACCCAACAGCCGTAGCACGGCATAGAGGAGACCGCCAGCGAAAAAGACGCCTACGCCAATCCCAAGCACATCAATGCGACGCATTGGCACTAGGGTTCAAGGGAACGGGGCTGGGGACGAAAGTTGAGAAAGGGAGCCAATAGCAGCATTCCCGGAAAGAAGAACAGCAGCAGAAAATACATAAATGCTCGCTCAAGGGAGCCGGCAACGTACCAACGACTATTGAGGTAAGCGTAGGTGAGGGCAGGCAAGATGAGCAGGTACAGACCCGCAAGGCCAATGTACACCCCTAAAACCAGTAACTCAGTTGAGACTTCCATCACATTATTTCCTGATAGGTTTACTCAGAGATGGGCGTGGGTTCAGCAACTTGATCAGCTAAGGCTGGAACAGCCATCCCCATGGCCTCTGCGAGGGCAGCAGGGGGAGCTTGTCGGCTTGGGGCTTTAAGGTACTCACCCGTAAGAATGGGGGGCACCGCCTTCATCGTGTGCTTAGCTGTAAAGAGACGGTGAGTCTGAGCAAGGTTTCCCCGTTCACTCAGGTGCTCATTGGCAATCTTTTTACGCAGTTTGACAATCGCGTCCATAATCGCCTCGGGGCGGGGGGGCACCCCGGCAAATACACATCCACGGGAATCAGCTTATCAACACCGCGAACCGCCGAGTAGGAATCGGAGCTAAACATCCCGCCTGTAATGGTGCACGCACCCATGGCAATGACGTATTTGGGGTTGGGCATTTGCTCGTAGAGGCGCACCAGTGCCGGTGCCATTTTCATCGTGATGGTGCCGGAGGTAATGATTAAATCTGCTTGACGGGGGCTGTTGCGGGGCACCAAACCAAAACGGTCAAAGTCAAAGCGCGAGCCAATCATGGCGGCAAATTCGATGAAGCAGCAGGCGGTGCCGTACATCAGCGGCCACAGACTGGACAGCCGTGCCCAGTCGTAAACATCGTTTAGAGAGGTGAGGATAATGTTTTCGGCAAGTTCTTGGGGAACTTCGGGACGGGCAATCGGATTGAGGATGGCAGGCGAGGTCGTATTGGTCATAGGTTCCCTCAAGGGACATCGGCCAGATGAATGTTAAAACACTATCAAATTATAGGGGGTTGCCCCTAAGGATGCACCCCATTGCGGCTGCGGCACAATAAAAAAAATTGACAGCAAGGATAAATTATTCTTGGCTGTTATGCTCGGCATCCCACCTGTAGCCCCGGTGGCAGTTCTAGGGTGTCGCCAATGTGTTGACCATCCCAATAGGCGGCGAGGAGAACATCACAGGTTTTGCCCCATGCAAGCGTTCCCTGATGATCGAGCCCAATGGCACCAAAGTCTCGCTGGCGGGTGGCGGCTTCTTGGAAGGACTTAGCAAAGGCAGCTTCGAGGGACAACCCATCGGTAACGCGCACCACGATACGGCTGGCTAAGGCTTCGTCTAAAATGTCTTCGCCAATGCCTGTACAGCTTACGGCGGCAAGACTGTTGGCATAGTTCCCAGCAGGGGTTGCTGAATCACTGACTCGGCCAATGCGCTCGAACCCCTTGCCCCCCGTCGAGGTGCCGACGGCCAACTGGCCGAATTGATCCCGTACGACCACGCCAATGGTGCCGCGTCCGGCATCCTCGGCGACAACGCCAGCCATTGCGGTTTGAAAATTGCCTTTGCGCTCCTCGATCCACTCATAGAGCCGTTGATCGGTAAGGGGTTGATACACCGGAAGCTGTAACTCCCGCGCCAGTTCTGCTGCGCCAATATCCGAAAGGAGGCGATCGCTACTGTTTTGTAACCACTGCGCCAGATCAATGGGGTTCTTAACGCGTGACACATTAATCACCCCACTGAGACGCTGTTGCGAGCCATCCATCACTGAGGCGCTCATGCGAATCTGACCATCGGACTGCAAGACTGACCCTGTGCCTGCATTAAAGCGAGGGTCATCCTCCAGTAAGCGGCACCCCAATACGACCGCCTCCACCGCTGCGGCACCCTGCTCTAAGGCTTGGGTAACTTGGACAATAACCCTGTGGAGAGACTCACGGACGGGAATCAGGCCACCTTTATCTTGGAGGGAAGGCCCAGCTCCCCCATGGATAATCACTTTAGCTTGGGACACGGGACTCGACTGGCAATAGGAGGGCTTAAGGTATCAAAAAAAGGTTTCTGCTGTCAACTGCTCAGCTTGCTGCTTGGCCAGTTCTTCGGGGTGGGTTAACAGATAGAGCATGGGTAGATCTTCATCGCAAATGTGCTGAAGCACGAGTTGACCAAGGGTTGTGTGAAGGCGTCCCCGTGGGCGATCGCCGCGGCTAACTGCTGTAAACGCTGCAAAAGCTGCTGGTGCTCTTGATCATTGACTTCTCTCCTCCTTGAAAGAGAGGGGATTCCCAAAGGATGCTACGCAACGGGCTGAAGCCGCATTGCTTCGCTTTTCCCTTGAGCTGTCACCCACAACTTAATGCGGGTGGGGGCAGTCAAAGACCCCCTACTCACCTCAAGCATCTCTGCTATTGGGACTACGTTTATGTTTCGGTTCGTGGTTTCGCACTTTTCAACACTAGCCAGTTCGATACGCTCAACATCCTGCCATTGCTTGCAGTGGTTTAGGCTTGCCGCCAAAGCGGTAGTGACTTACGTGCCGGGATCTCTCCGTACTAGGATGTTTCTTCGCGTAGTTGATACGTCTACTTTCCACGTCTCTAGTTTAACACATAGAGAGGGCTAAAGCCCCCTGAGTTGGCTGTATCCCCTCGCTAAAGCGGAGGGGTTTTAGCCCGCCCACATCACTCCTATAATGCATCCTCCGAACAGCAGGAATCAACAGGGAAATGCTTCACCGTGCTGTTTCTAGCTTAGCAGCGGCAGCTAGGCTCTCAATCGATTTCGTAGCCAAACAGTTCGGGATTCACTGCCGTCAAGTCCAAATCCCCTAAGCCATACTCCTGCCAGCGTTGATCCACTAGTTGAGCGATCTCAGGGTCAGAGGTGAGGGGCTGCCCCCACGGATGATCGGTTTCCGGCGGTATTTTGGTGGTTGCATCAATCCCCATGCGACCGCCGAGGCCAATCCGTTCACTCGCAAAGTCCAGAGAGTCAAAGGGGGTATCCGGCAAAATAAAGACATCACGACTGGGATCCACTTTGGAGCTAATGGCCCAAACCACTTGGCGTGGATCGCGAATATTAATGTTTTTATCCACCACAATGACAAATTTGGTGTAGGTAAACTGGGGCAGGGCACTCCAAAAGGCAAGGGCAGCGCGACGGGCTTGGCCGGGGTAGGCTTTGTCAATGGAAATGATCGCGGCTTTGTAGCTGAGGGCTTCCATCGGTAAAAAGAAGTCCACAATTTCTGAGACCTGCTGCCGCAAAATTGGCGTGTAAATGCGGTTGAGGGCAAGGGCAATCATCGCCTCTTCCTTGGGGGGACGGCCACTAAAGGTTGTTAGGTAAATGGGATCGCGTCGATGGGTAAGGCAATGGAAGTGAATCACCGGGGAGGCTTCGACCCCACCGTAGTAGCCCATATGATCGCCGCAGGGGCCATCGGGCAGGAGTTCACCGGGGGTAATGGTTCCCTCAAGGACAAACTCCGACTGTGCCGGAACCTCAAGATCAACGGTTTTGCACTTTGCCAGATGAATGCCACCACCACCGTAGAGTCCGGCAAAGAGCCATTCCGACAAATCCACAGGAATGGGGGTTGCGGCTGCCATGATAATCAGGGGATGTACCCCTAGGGCAACGGCGACTTCCAGTTTTTGCCCCCGTGCTGCCGCCTTGCGTAGGTGCCGCGCCCCGCCGCGCACTGATAACCAGTGGACGGTCATGGTAGTGGCGGATTGCAATTGCAGTCGATAGACCCCAACGTTAGGCGTGCCAGTTTCGCAATCCTTGGTAATGACGAGTCCTAAGGTAATAATCTTGGCTGCATCCTGTGGGTAAGGGCGAATCAGGGGCAGTTGGCGGAGGTCGAGATCGGGGGCTTTGACCACCACTTGCTGGCAAGGGGGTAGCAAATCACGGCTGGGTTTGGCGCGCACCACATCAAAGAGCACTTTGCCAAAATCGATGACTTGGGGCAGGGTTTTCGGGGGTTTGGGCTGCTGCAAGAGTGCAAGTTTTTTACCCAAGGCTTCGAGGTCTTGGGGGTGGTTCATCTTCATCGCCCAACAGGCGCGCTCGACGGTTCCCAGTAAATTGATGGCTACAGGGTAGGGGGAACCAATCACCTGTTCAAACAGCAGGGCAGGCCCGCCGGCGGCCAAGAGGCGATTGCAAATTTCGGCCATCTCAAGATCGGGGTTTACGGGCACAGTAATTCGGCGCAGTTGTTGCCGCTCTTCCAAAAGTTTGAGATATTGCCGTAGGTCGTCAGTCATGGGGGGTCAAAATCGCGTAATCTCTTTTATGGTAAGAAGGTTTGACGTTTCGTGCAGTTGTTTTCAACCCATGCAGAACTGGTGGTGCAAGCACAGCAGCTAGGGGCGATCGCCCAAGAGTTATCGGCTACATCCTTGCAATGGACTGCCCAAGAGGCTGCCTTGATTCACAAAATCCAAGCAGCTAGCGATCGACTCAATGACCAGCTCGCACACCCCCTGATCGATGATCTCAGTCGCTACCGCCATGACCTGCGCACTCCCTTGACGGTAATTCTTGGCTATTGTGAGTTAATGCTCTCCCGTGCCCCCCAGCCCATTCCCCAACTCAGTGCGGTTTATCAGCAAGGGCAGGTTGTGCTGCGGGCGATTAACCAGTGGTCGGGGGAGTAAGAAATGGGGATTCATCCAACCGCGATTGTTGAGGCGGGCGCGCGGATTGCGGAGGATGTGGAGATTGGTCCCTTTTGCTATGTTGCCGGTACGGTTGAAATTGGCAGGGGTACGCAGTTAGCCCCCCACGTCACATTGCTGGGGCACACCCGCTTGGGGGAAGGCTGTAGGGTTCACAGTGGCGCAGTGATTGGTGACTTACCGCAGGATGTGTCCTACCGCGGTGGTCTGAGCTATGTCCACATTGGCGATCGCTGTACGCTGCGCGAGGGGGTCACGATTCATCGCGGTACGCAGGCTGAGTCCGTTACCCACGTGGGTCACGACTGTTTACTGATGGCCTATAGTCATCTTGCCCACAATGTTCATGTAGGGAACTATGTCACGATCGCCAATAATGCACTGATTGCCGGCTATGCCCACATTGGCGATCGCGTCTTTATTAGCGGTAACTGTTTGGTGCACCAGTTTACCCGTATTGGCCGTTTAGCGATGCTGTCTGGGGGAACGGCCATACAAAAAGATGTCCCGCCCTTTTGTATGACCCGCAGCCTGAGCACCAATACGATCATGGGGTTAAATGTGGTGGGCTTACGGCGTGCGGGGTTTTCTGCTCAGGAGCGGCACATACTGAAACATGCCCTTGATGTGCTCTACCGCTCTGCGCTGAACACCTCCCAAGCGGTACAGCAGTTGCGGGAACAACTGGATCATCCCCTCATTCAAGAGTTTTGCGATTTTATTAGTGCCTCAGAGCGCGGAATTTGCCATTTTATCCGTCGCCGTGACAGTCGTGACCCACCCTAACAACCATCTGCTTTTCCGGTATGATCGCCGATCAGACCCTAGCACCAATGCAGCACCATGGCCGAAGTGATTCTATTATCCTTAATGAGCGGCAGCTTGGGTTTTTCTGCCCTGCTGTACCGCCAGTGGTGGTGCTGGCAACACGACCAAACCCAACAGGCGTATGAAGAAGAGGAACAGTTGACCACCTACCCTTCAAAACCACCCGATCCCCAAGGGAAACCATCGGCTCAGTTAGGGGGTTGGGAATTCAAAATTGTGCGATCGCTGCGCAATCAGTTCCATGACCCTGAAGTGCTGCGGCAGGTTTGTCGTGAAGAAGCCCAAGGGGGATGGATCTTATTTGAAAAACTGGATGATCGGCGCTTACGCTTTAAGCGGCCGATGGCTCTACGGGAAAAAATTGTGCCTCAGGCTGGCTATGATCCCTACCGTAGTTACTATGGCTCCCGGTTTCACTGGGGGTCGCTGTTGTCCGTGATAATCTTGATGATAATGGCGACATTACCTGCATACTTGGGCTATCGCTTGGTTATTCTTAGTCAACGGCCAGCCCCGTTAACAATGCCGCAACCCCCTTCTTCGACGCTGCGTCCTTAAGGTGCCTATGTCCTCCCTGAGTATGCTGAGTGTAGGTAGTACCCTTCAAGGCGGGAAGTATCGTCTTGATGCCTTGTTGAGTCAGGGAGGGTTTGGGGTTACCTACCGCGCCACCCACACCCTGCTGAATCAGCCAGTGGTTCTCAAAACCCTCAATCTGCAACAGGAGCCGCCGAAGCGCATCCATGATCTGGCGGAGCGTTTTATCCAAGAAGCCCAACGCCTTGCTCAGTTTCAGCACCCCCATATTGTGCGGGTGAGCGACTGCTTTATTGAGGCGGGTCGGCCTTTTATTGTCATGGACTATATTGCGGGTCAGACCCTCGCTCAAGTGATTCAGCAGCAGGGGCCACTGCCGGAAAAAACAGCGTTGCACTACATTCGCCAAGTGGCCAGTGCCCTTGATTTGGTACACGAGCACGGCATTCTGCACCGCGATGTCAAGCCCGATAACATCATGCTCCGCGAAGGCACCAATCAGGTGGTGCTGATTGATTTTGGTATTGCCCGTGAATATACAACCGGAGTCACTGAAACCAATACGGGGTTGCTGTCGGCAGGCTATGCCCCGGTTGAGCAGTATTTACCTCGCCACCAATGGACTCCCGCCACCGATGTCTATGCGTTGGCAGCAACGCTTTATGCCCTGTTGGCCGGTCAACCGCCCGTTGCGTCGGTGCTGCGCGATCGCGTCCCCCTTGAAGACCTGCGCCAGTTCCAGCCCAACCTCAGTGAACGCACCATTGACGCCATTGAACGGGGGATGGCGCTGGATGTGCGAGAGCGTCCCCAAAGTGTGCGGGCATGGTTACAACTCCTAGAAGGGGGTAATGTGGCTCGTCAAACTACGGCAACGGTGGCGGTGATGCCCAAACATCGCACTGCCTTAGGGGCAACTCAGCCGGAGGGCGGGGTGGCAGTGCTACCCTCCCCTCAGCGATCAGGCGTGTCACCTTGGGGATGGCTGCTGGGAACCGCACTTATTGGTGGGCTTGCTGGCGCAGGGCTGGGTCTGCTGTTACGGAGTCAGCCGGTGGACACCGTTGTGCCGCCGCCCTTGCAGCCTCAAGAACAGGAATTTCCCCCCACCTTACCGACGGTTGTCCCCCCCCTTGAGGTAACCCCAACCCCCACCCCCACACCAACAAACACGCCAGAACCCGAACCCACCCCATCACTGACGCCAGAGCCAGTGGAGAGCCCCACGCCTGAGTTAGAGCAACCGCTGCCGGAACCCACCTTGACCGTGCCCACCCCCACGCCAAGTCCCACAGTCCCGCCAGTGGCTACGCCATCGCCGACCCCACCGGTGGTTGAGTCACCCCCCCCGCCAACCAATGACGCAGGCAACGCTGAGCCACCGCCCGCTAATCCCGCCAATGGTGAGCCACCGCCACCTTAGAAAAAAACGGCATTATTAAAATTTGTTAAAATCGAGACATTTGTTGCTGAGCATCGATGTTATGGCATCTTTTCGCTCAATTTTGTCCTACTATCGTCCTTACCGGGCGATCGCCCTCACAAGTATTATTGCGGCTAGCGTTTGCGAGCTAGTGGATCTCCTGGTTCCCTATGCCATTGGTCAAATTCTCAATTTGCTCTCGCAGCAACCACTGGATGCGCCGATAGTGGCGATCGCCGAAACGGTGACCCGATTCACTGGCGTAACCAATACGTTTCAGGTGAACCTTGCTGTGCTGGGTGCGCTGGTCTTTTTAGCAACGGTGATCCGCGCTCCTATCCAGCCGTGGGTGGGGGTGTGGTTCCACTGGTGGATCGCCCTTGCGGCGCGCCGAGATCACAGCCGCAAAGCAGTGGAAAAAATTCTCAGCCTACCCTTAGAGTTTTTTGAGGAAAATAACCCCGGTCGGATTGCCAACCGTGTCAACAAAGGCATCTCTAACCATACGTGGAGCTATCCTGAAGTTGCCGGTCAACTAATTCCTAAGCTGGTGCGGGTGCTGGGCATTAGCCTGATTTTATGGTGGCTCGACTGGCCGGTTGCCCTTGGTTTGATTGTCTCGTTTAGTGTGATCTTGGCGCTAACGTTGCGATCGCTGCGCCGAATTATTCAAAAAGAAGAAATTCTCGACAGCCACATTGAAAACACCGAAAGCCGTACCTCCGAGATCATTACCAACATCAAAACCGTCAAAGCCTTTGCTAACGAAGCCCGCGAACTAGAGCGGCAGCGCCATCGACTGGATCGCGAGTTCAAGATGGTGATTGATCGCATCCACCGCGGCTACATGTATCTCATTACATGGCAAGGCACCCTTGTGCAGTGTTGCCTCTTTAGCTTGTTGGGGTTCTCCTTGGCCGCCACGATTGCTGGGCGGGTCTCCCTTGGCCATTTCATTACCATCTACACCCTTGCCAGTATGGCCTACGCCGAAATTACCCCCCTCTCGCAGGTGGCGGAAGTGTTTGCGCGGCGCTATGCCTCAGTGCTGCGGTTCCATGAATTTATGGAGCTACCCTCAGGGCGAGACAGCATTGACCTCGGGCAAGCTGCCATTCCCCAACTTCAACTCTCTGGCAAGGTAGATTTCCAGCACGTCTGGTTTAGCTATGTCCCCGGACGGCCAATTTTGCGGGATATTACCTTGCTGATTCCGCCGTGTCAAACCGTCGCCTTGGTGGGGCGTTCCGGCTCAGGGAAGTCAACCCTCATTAAGTTGCTCTTTCGCTATTTCCAGCCGGATCAAGGCCAGATTCTCGTGGATGGCCAAGACATTCAAACCCTTGATGTGCGCGCCTATCGTAAACGGTTGGCGATCGTGCACCAAGAAGTGGACGTGTTTAACGGTACCCTCTGGGATAACCTCACCTACGCTCACCCCGATGCCGATGCGGAAGCAGTTTATCGTGCCTGTGCCATTGCGCGGGTGGATGAATTTGCCGAACAACTTCCCCATGGCTATCGGACAATTGTGGGGGAGCGGGGGCTGCGGCTGTCGGGGGGGCAACGGCAACGCCTAGGGATTGCCCGGGCGCTGTTGGCGGATCCCGATGTGCTGGTCTTTGACGAAGCAACGTCAAGCCTAGATTACGAGTCGGAGCGGGATATTCAGCGAGCGCTGCGGACGATTACTGGTACCCGCACCATGATTATCATTGCCCACCGCCTCAGTACGGTTCGCGATGCCGATAAAATTGTGGTTCTCAACGAAGGCACCATCTGCGAGCAGGGCAACCATGACGAGCTACTGGCACAAGGGGGACTGTATGCCCATCTCTATGCGATCCAGCGCGATCGCGACGATTCCCCAGACCAGTACTATCTGTAAACCACCAGCTCAGGCTTCGATAATGACCCGTAAATTGCCCCGTTTTTGCACTACGCGGCAGGCCGTTGCGCCATTGGCTCGCTCGAACTCCAGATCTAACCATGTCTGGCCAATGCGTAGGTTACGCAGGGATAAATAGTAAACGTCGGGTAATAGCGTCGGATTCACCACCCGCAAACAGTTATTGGGAGCATCGGGAACAAGATTAACCATCACTTGGATGAGGTGAAAGATGCTGCCGGTGGCCCAGGCTTGGGGTGAGCAGGCCACGGGATAGCGAACTGGGGGGCTATCGGCAGTGCGGGCAAAACCACAAAAGAGTTCCGGCGGGCGGTAGTACGGCTGCTGGGCGGTCATGTCCAAAAGACCTTGGGCAATTTCTAGAGCCTGTTCCGTATAGCCTAGGCTGCGCAGCCCCAAGGCAATCAGACCGCTGTCGTGGGGCCACACCGAACCCAAGTGATACCCCATCGGGTTGTAGGCGGGGGAGGTACTGCTGAGGGTGCGAATCCCCCAGCCGTTGAACAAATCCGGAGCACTCAGGCGTTCAGCAACGCTCTGAGCCTGTTCGCGACTGAATAGCCCTAACCCCAAACACTGCCCCGGGTTAGAGGTAATGCTATCTACGGGGTGGCCATCGCCATCGAGAGCCAGTGCAAAGTACCCCTGTTCCGGCAGCCAAAAGTCTCTCTGGAACTGGGCTTTGAGGGTTTGAGCTGCCCGCTGCCAGCGATCGCCTAAGTCCGGCTTGTGAAGAGCGTAAGCCAATTGACTCAGGCGCATCCGAGCCGCATAAACATACCCCTGCACCTCCACGAGGGCGATCGCCCCCGTTGCTAGGTCCCCTTTGGCATTGACAATGCAATCCCCTGAGTCTTTCCAGCCTTGATTACGTAACCCACCCGCTGACTTGCGTTCGTAGGTTAAGTACCCCTCGCTAGCCGCACAGTTGCGATCAATCCACGCCATCGCCGCTTCGGCGTGGGGCCAGTACTGTTCCAAAAAGGCGCGATCGCCCGTCCAGGCATAGTAATCGGCATAGAGCATCAGCCACAGGGGCGTAGCATCCACCGTGCCATAGTAGGGATCATGGGGGATTTCGCCACAGCGAGCCATTTCCCCCCGGCGCAACTCGTGGGGGATTTTCCCGGGTTCCTCATCCCGCCATTCGTTGGTGGCCTGTCCCTGATAGGCGGCTAGAACCATCAGCGTCTGGCGAGCAATATCCGGATTGAGAATCAAGGTCTGCATCGCTGCAATCAGGGCATCGCGCCCAAACAGGGTGGAAAACCACGGAATACCCGCTGCCAAGGCTTGCCCAGTTTCATCGGTGTCGTCCCCAAGGGGAAAGGTCTGTTGTAGCAGGTAAATATCTTGGGTGGCGCGATCAAGGATTTGCTGCAAGGGGCGATCGTCAGCGTAAAACTGGGTAGTACACTCTTGCCACTGCTGCATCTCCATCGTTTCCGCCGCTAGCGCTTGGCTGACGGTTGCTGGGATGCTCACCGATGAAGCGGGTTCATTATTTACAAAGGGCTGTAGCCGATAGCCCAACACCGTTGTGGCATGGGGGAGCAACAGCAGGTGCCAGATGGCCGTATATCCCTCTAGGCGATCGGGCTGATGGCGATAGAAGTCAATACGGGTCTCCATAAAGACCCCATCCACCCCGCGATAGGCGAGGACTAGAGCCTGGGAGCGGGAGGAGGACAGGGTTGATGGTGCATCTTGAGAGACGGCGGCGGACGACGGTGCACTCAGCGATACATCGTCTTCGGCATCTCGAAGCTGGCGCATCCGTAACCCCGTGCGTTGCCGTACCCAGCCGCGAATCTCAAAGAGGTCAGCAAAGTCAGCCTCAAAGGTCAAACTCAGTTCAAAGCTAACGGGCTGCTTGCCATAGTTGGTCAGGGTCAATTTTTCTAGCAGCCCCCCTTGCAACACCAGCTCCCGCTGAATACTCACCGTTTCCGGTGGAATCTGCGATGTTCCCGGATTGGCACACTGCGCCGATAGGGCAAACCCGCGCTGGGCGGAACTGCTTAGCAGGATCAGCGGTTGACGCTCAAATTGCAACTCTAGTCGGCTAAGGAAACGGGTATCGCGGCAAAAGAGACCGAGGTGCGTCTCATCCCGTTTATCAAAGCAGGTGATATTTCCCAGCGGATCCGTGATTAAGAAGATGTCATTATCTTTCAGGATCAACGTTGTCTGCTGGCGTCGGCTCTGGGTACAGGGCCATTGCGTCTCTGTTGCCTCCTGCACAGGGGCGAAGGTACGTCCATCCCCCAACTCCACAACAGATATGGGGTCACTGGAGTCGGCAGGGGGCATTGCCGTTGGCGGTGAATCGGCCTGTGGCTCGATTCCTGGGTCGGTTGATGGTGGGGGTAGCGGATCAGGGAAAACAGATGGATGATTCATGGATGGATTAGGCATGGGCCAGCATCAGTTCGCGATCTTGGTAGGGTAGGTGGTCTGGAGCAATCGGTAAGGTTACCACAGGTGGGATCTCGACGTGACGAGCGCCTACGTAGGCGGCTAAGTGCTGGCGATAAATATTATGCAGGTGGGTGGCGATCGCCACCCAAGGATCGCGGCGGAAGCCCCCATAGTGCCGCTGGCGTTGCCGATTGACCTCATCATCCCCAGTACCAGTGGCCATCCCCTGCCAAAGGAGCCACTGATCGGGTTCAGCGCCGGTGTGCTGGATCGTTCCCATCGGGCTTTGCCCTAGGGGCGGGGTATGGAGCCAGCGCCAACCATAGCACGCTTTGAAGTATTGGCCAAGCTGGGCTGAGGCATCATCAAAACTATGGAAGAGGGGGCTGATCAACCCGCGCTGAGTTTGCTGGGCAAGGATGGCTTGGGCCGCCTGCTTGAGCGATCGCTCGCACGGCTGCGGATCTATGTCCAGTTCTATGGGTATCAGTTGACATGTGGGGGCTAAGCTAGTCAGTTCGCGTTCAGGTAGCGTTTCCTTTGAAGCAAGCGTTTGTGGGGTGTCTCCCTTGGAAAATCCCTGCGGAGATTGACCGGCGGCGGTTGTAACCCAATTCACCTGCCAACCTTGGTGCCCTAAGGCAGTGGCCAGCGAGTGAACCCAATGCCCCTGCGTAGGCTGGGGGGATAGTCAAGGGCAAGAAATGTGACTGACGGTTGCTGGGCGACTGTCATAGACCATCTCCTCCTGATACGTGTTAGGCCGGTGGGGATGGGAGAAGCTTTCCCGATCTACGGCTGGCAGACATTCACCAGACACTTAGCTGGCGAGTCGTAAGGGAGTGTGCAGATGACCATTCTGGGCGAAGCGTTCCCGCAGCACAGCCTCATAGACAGCTTCGTAACCATTCACCATGCAATCAACATCGAAGTGGGCTTCGACATAGGCACGACAGGCCGCCCGATCGATGTGTGATACTTGGCGGACAGCGGCAACACAGTCCTCAACGGTGTGGCACAAGAACCCGCTGCGACCATGGGCAATCACCTCCGGGGCAGCGCCCAAGGCCATGGCAATCACAGGCGTTCCACAGGCCATCGATTCAACCATCACAAGGCCGAAGGGTTCTTGCCACGTAATCGGAAACAGGGTTGCTAGGGCGCGCCCCATCAGTTCATTCTTCATAGCATGGTTGGCTTCCCCTAAAAATTGAATCTGCTGGCCATCAATGTGGGGAGCAATTTCCCGTTCAAAAAATGTTTGGTTGGAAAAATCAATCTTGCCAGCCATCTTCAGCGGGATGCCTACCGCCTTGGCAATCGCGATCGCTAGGTGAGGGCCTTTTTCGATGGACATCCGCCCCAAAAAGGCGAGGTAGGGTGGTTCGTCCGGTTGCGGGTAAAACTGGAAGCGATCGGTGGCGATCGCATTATAGACCGTGGCTACATAGTTGAGATTTAAATCAGAACGCCGTTGCGAATTCGAGATACTGACAAAATTTTGGTTATGATGCTGGACAAATATCTGCTCCGTGAGGGGGGTGAAAAGACCATGCAGGGTATGAACCACGGGTGTTTTCGTCAAGCTGGCATAGGGCAAGGCGGGGTAGTCCACATGGGAATGAATTAAGTCAAAGTCCGCCGCCTGCTGAAAGACCTTGCTCAGTTGCATTTGCTCATAAACCACATACTCCGGTGGCAAAATCCCTTGGGGACGCAACGCCTCAGCACATCCAGCTTCCAGCCGTGCCAGGGTTTTTGAGTCACCCGTGGCAAAGAGGGTCACCTCATGCCCTCGCCGCACTAATTCATCCGCTAGTAAGCTAACTACTAATTCCGTACCGCCATAGGCTGGGGGAGGAACACGTTCCCACAAAGGCGCAATCTGAGCAATCCGCATCCTTATGCCTCCTTAAAACTCGGCAAGTTGCCAATCCACTCACGAATGAACAAACGAACCGTTGCTCGGTTAAGATCAAGAAATCAAATGATATAGCTATCTCGAGTAATAGATGTGGCAGGGATTTTTACACTGTTGCCACATCGAACTCCATCACGATCGCCAGCGGTAAACAACTTGCCTAAAATAACTGCACCACAGTCACCAGCTAGCCGCTAAAGCTTAGGCAGTGTTGTTCCGTCCTTACCTTAAGGGGTATTACGCTTTGTTGCAATTTCGGCATTCTAGGCAAGTCATGTCGGGAAATCCCACTTGACAGCCAAGGGTGAGGTATGGCCTACAGACCATGACTCTTGCCCAGCACCCAATGGCGGCGGAAGAAGCGGGCAAGCGACGATTCACTCAATTGTAGGCAAATCGGTCGCCCATGGGGACAGGTATGGGGTTGGCGACAGCTAGACCACTGATCCACCAAGGTTTGCATTTCAGGCAAGGATAAGGGGGTGCCATTGCGCAGAGCACTACGGCAAGCCACTGCCACTTTTGCTGCTGTTAAATCAGCTACCTGAGAGAGTTCAAGCAGAGCTGCTGTGGCATCTGCGCGAGACTCCAACAACTGGGGCAGGCTACGCACCGCCCAAACGCAGGTGCCAAAAGGAACAATGTCGAGTCCCCACTCTTGGAGACGGTTCACCTGTTCAGGGGTTAATGCCTCGATGAGTAAAGGTTGAGACAGCTCGACAACCTGCCAATCTGCTTCAATTTGTTCGTAGAGTACCCGCTCATGGGCAATGTGCTGCTCGATGAGCCATACCCCATCCTGCTGCTCAACGACAATATAGGTTTGATGCAATTGAGCCACGGCTTTCAGGTGCTGAAGCGAGGGCTGGGGGGCAATACTGCGGTAGCGTCCCGCTGGTTCGGCAGTTTTCAGCAGTTGGTAGCTAGCAGGCGGACTCAAGGTCACCGGAGAGTGCAACAGGTCGGCAATCCGTTCCTTGAGCAGCGCTTGCCATTGCTCGGCATCCCGCAAGTAGATGGTGCGTTTTTGGGGCTGGGCGCTCCAGTCAATGGCGCTGGGTGGCAAATGCAGGTGAGCCAAGCACAGGGGAAATCGCTGCCGGGGCAGGCTGCGGCCAAAGGCTTCCAGCAGGATCTGCTGCCATGTGGGTTGGCTGTGGAGTTCGACCCAGCGACCGTTAATGGCAACACCCAGCCAGTCAGGGCGAGGGCGATGGTGGCGATCCGGTAGCCCCAGCACCAGTTCAATTTGGGGATCTTGGTACTGGCGTAAATCTGCGGGATTCAGTTGTGGTAGGAATTGCTGGAGGCGATCGCCAAGGGAGGTGACAGCAGGCCAATGCAACCAGCGTTTTTGGGCGCGCAGAACATGCCATGCGACCGCTGGCGAACACAGGGCGAGTTCTTGAAGTCGCCGCTGCAACTGTTTAGCCTGTTGCCCCTGTCGCCGTTGCGGCCAGTCCTGAAATAGCTGTCGCACTTCGACACGGGTGCCCACCGCCATCCCTTGGGGGCGTTGTGCTTGAACATGTCCGTGGCGATCGTAGCGAACCCACCAACCTGTCTCTGCCTCGACATGGCGGCTACAGATGGTGAGTTCAGCCATCTGGGCAAGACTGTGCAGAGCTTGGCCGCGAAAGCCAAGGGTCGTTACCTGCATCCAATCCCCATTCTGGGGCAATTTACTGGTGGTGGCAGCGAGTGCCACGTGCGGTAAGTCAACGACACGGATGCCATGGCCATTATCGGTCAGCTCTACACTCCACAGTTGGGGGTGCCAGTGCACATGAATGCGGCTCGCTCCAGCATCAAGGGCATTTTCGGCCAACTCCTGCACCACGGTGGCCAAGGAGTCAAGGGTTTCCGCCGCGGCGATCGCCCGTTGCACATGGGGCGGTAAAGGAAGCACCGTTAGCTGCTGCTTCAGGTTAGCCATGCCTGCGCTAGATCAAAAATGTGATGCGCCAGTATTAACTTGGGCATCCGTGCCAACCGATGGGAACGCCCATCACTGCCGAGGACAAGAGCCGCATTCTCCTGTGTGCCAAAGCCACATCCTGGCTGATCTACTGCATTGGCCACCATCAGGTCTAAACCTTTGTGGGCTAACTTTGCCCGTGCCGCTGGCTCAATGTCTCCTGTTTGAGCGGCAAACCCAATCAGCCGTTGGTGGGGCTGGCGACCTTGGGCAGCCATGGTCAAAATATCGGGAATAGTGGCTAAGGGCAACGCCGTCGGTAGCTGCGCCTTCGGTAATTTGCCAGCGTACTGGGTGGCGGGGCGGACATCCCCTACCGCTGCGGCCATCACCAGCCAATCTGCCGTTGGCCACACCTGCATCACCGCCGCTTGCAGTTGCTCACTTGTTTCAGCAGCAATGGCCGTGACCTGCGGTGGCACTGGTTCACTGAGGATGCCGTGAACCAGCGTGACCCGTGCCCCCCGATGTACCGCTGCGCGCGCTAACGCTAACCCCATCTTGCCAGTGGCTGGGTTGCCGATAAAGCGCACTGCATCCAAGTATTCGCGGGTGCCCCCTGCGGTAATCAGTAAGTGCTTGCCACTGAGGTCTCGCTGGCCGTGGGTGTGCGCCAAGGAATCAAGGTAGGCAATAATCTCGCTCGTCTCAGCCATGCGGCCCATGCCAACGCTATCACAGGCAAGGCGGCCGTGGGTTGGGGGTAAGCAATGGTAGCGAGGCTGCTGCTGTAACTGCTGCCAGTGGGCTTGCACAGTGGGCTGCTCCCACATGCGGGTATTCATCGCCGGTGCCACGAGGATAGGCATGTTGGAGGCCAGCACTGTACTCGTCAGCAGGGTATCTGCCAAGCCATAGGCTAATTTAGCAAGGGTATTCGCCGTCAACGGGGCAATGAGCAGCAACGTGGCCGTTTCCGCTAACTCAATGTGCAGTGGCCGGGGCGCTTGGGGGTGCCAAAAATCAGCATCCGTAAGAACAGACCGCCGACAGAGGGTCGATAGGGTGAGAGGCGTAACAAAGTGGGCAGCAGTTTCTGACAAAATTGCTGAAACACTCCAACCCGCTTTTACTTGGGTGGAAATAACATCACAGATTTTGTAGGCAGCAATACCACCGCCCACCCCCACCAGTAAATGGGGGGCAACCTTAGGACTCGTCAAAGGCTTCTAAATCAAGAAGGTATAGGTACGGTTCTGCAAGTTCTGGCCGCTGAAATGCCAAGGAGCGCAAGAGATGCCAATCCTCTAAAGCAGCAAAGGGAGTGTCGTAGTCGTCCTCCTCTAGTCGCTGCGCTAGGGCGGCTACGTCTTGGGGGGTCAATTGATTAATAAACTCGTGGGAATAGTGTTGTACGGTTGGCATAACCCCTCCTGCATCATGCCTAGAGAGCAAGGCTGCTACCCAAATTATACCCTGCCCTCCTCTTTTCTCCCCTAAACGCATCTGCTAGCCCTGCACTTGTTGAAGGTTGAGCAAAAGGCGCTCGGCGGTAAGGTGTGTTGGGGAAGGCGATCGCGATATTGAACTGCTCTACCAGTTGGGGGCACGGGAAGTTGTTCAGCCGGAGTTTGAAGCCAGTTTTAGCCGCCCACCTGTTCTTGATCTTTGGCATGGGTGAGCGTGCTATCCAGCAACAGGTGCAACTTGGGGGATCAGCTAACGGCGCGATCGGTGTCCCTGCCGCCGTAGGTACGCAACAACCACCGTAGTTGATAGACGTAGCGAGCTGTTGTCGTGACTTGCATGACAAATTGGTCATTGGCAGCGACCCCCAACACCACCCCCACCAGCGGCACCAGTTCACCGCTCAGCTCCTCGCTTAAATTGATGATGGCTTGCTCAAACACTGCTTCAACAGTGGTATCTGTGAGTGTTTCTAGAGCGGTGTCTGTCAATAACTCGGCCACCGTCTGCCGGGGTAGGTCTGGATCCCGAACCAAGAGACTGCCAAGCGTATGCTGCCGCTCCACCGCTGTGGCTGCAAAGCTGGTTGCCAAGGTGCTCCAAACAATTTCCTGCTCAAAGACTGCCGCTGAACCAAAGCCATAGCATAACCCAACTCGCTGAATGGTTTTTAGCCCCCCTAGAAGGGTTAGCCCCACATCCGCCAGTTCCCCTACCCCTTCTAGGGGGGCAGTGAGCAGCCCTTCTACGGTGGCCTGTCCCAAGGCGATCGCCTGTACCCGTCCTTGCAGGCGATCGCACACCTCTAGCGGTTGCTGCTGCAAGTCTTGCCAATCCTTTATTTCTGCTAGGTCTGCCGAGAGTTGCCGCCGCAGATGATTCCACTCCTGATGGCCCGCCCCAAGGAGGCGATCGCACACAGCACGGAGAACCGTCAGCCCCTCTGGAGGTAACAACGGGGCAATTCCCCCCTGTAGTGCAGTGGTGAATGGATCGAACAGGTGTGCCATGCCTGCTTCATCATGGGCAAGCCAGCGGCGAATGACGTTTAGCTGAGCTTGCTCGTAATCCTTAAGATGCACCTGAGACATAATGGGGAGTCCTCATAAGACTTTACAAAAAAGTTACATTCTTTGAAGTTTGTTGCTGCTCCTCAACTTAGACTACAGCCACTGCGGTATCCTAATTGTCGGTATTTATCTCCAGACTGCCCTTACTGTCGTCCCGTGGGGAGTACCTTGGTGCACGGCATCCGCAGGGCAACCCCTGTATCCTGATCGTTTAGGAGCGGTTATTACATGGCTCACACTGTAAAAATTTACGACACTTGCATTGGCTGCACCCAGTGTGTGCGGGCCTGCCCCACCGATGTGCTGGAAATGGTGCCTTGGGATGGTTGTAAAGCTGGGCAAATTGCCTCCTCCCCCCGCACCGAAGACTGTGTTGGTTGTAAGCGGTGCGAAACCGCCTGCCCCACCGATTTCTTAAGCATCCGTGTTTATCTGGGCGCTGAAACCACCCGCAGTATGGGCTTGGCGTACTAGAGCGGCTGCACCAACGTTTCTTTGAGCATAGGCTTGGGACAGGTTACTGAGTCTCAAGTCTATTGTTGTGTCTGCACGCCGGAAACAATTCTTTAATATACTAGTGAAGACTATCCCCTACTGCGGGACACTCTAGCGTCTCGTTGAACACAGGCCAGAATTGAACAACTCGTTACCCTCCACCCTGTCAAGTTTGCTCGTGTCCTCTTGGTACCGTTTCTTTTTAGGGGCACTGTGGCTCAGCCTTATCCTCTACAGTATGTTCTTAGCCCCCCCCGATCGCCCCGAGACATGGGAGCTGATTCAGCGCTTGGCGCTTGGCGACTGGCAGGGCATTAACCCCTTGATTGTTAGCCTCTTTAATTTGATGGGGGTATGGCCTCTTCTCTACGCTGGCATTTTGGCAGTGGATGGCCGCGGTCAACGGTTCCCGGCATGGCCGTTTGTGGCTGCTAGTTTTCTTGTGGGTGCCTTTGCCCTCTTGCCCTACCTTGCGCTGCGCCAACCCAATCCACGGGTGATCGGCACCTTGGACAAGGGTCTCAAACTCTGGGAGTGGCGGGGAACCGCTATCCTTTTATCACTTCTAGTGATGGTACTTCTCGGCTATGGCCTCCTTTGGGGTGAGTGGGCCGACTTTTGGCAGCAATGGCGCTCTAGCCGCTTTATTCACGTCATGACCCTTGACTTTTGCCTGCTATCCCTGTTGTTTCCGCTCCTGTTGCCGGATGATTGGGCGCGACGCGCTATGGGCGATCGCCCGTGGCGGTGGTGGACCGTGCTACCACTGGTAGGGGCACTACTGTACTATCTGAGACGGCCACCGTTAATTCTCTCGGAAAAATGTGTGTCATGATACAAAAAAGTGCCCCTGAATCCGTTTAACTAATCTCTCAAAGCTAAACTCTCCGCAAACGGTAGTGTAGTTTTGTTTTCAGGAACGTTATGCCACACGCGGGGGAGGCTCAGGCAACTGAACCACTACCTTGGATCGAACAGCCACAGTAGGTCATGAATAGAGAACAACCATTAGCAACCGTCTTTCGCCACATGGCTAGTGGGCTTTTTCCTGCCACAACTGAAACCTATGAGCGGGGGAAAACAATTTTCTTTCCGGGGGATCCAGCGGAAAAGGTCTATTTTTTGCTCAAAGGTGCCGTTAAACTCTCACGGGTCTATGAGGCGGGGGAAGAAATTACCGTGGCGCTGCTGCGGGAGAATACCGTATTTGGCGTCCTGTCCCTGATTACGGGTACCCGCTCGGATCGGTTTTACCATGCCGTTGCCTTTACCAGTGTGGAGTTGCTGGCGGTTCCCATTGAACAGGTGGAAAAAGCCATGCACGAAGACCCCTCCCTGCCCATGTTTATGATTCAGGGGTTATCGTCACGGATTTTACAGACAGAAATGATGATTGAAACCCTTGCCCACCGTGATATGGGGTCACGGCTAGTGAGTTTTTTACTCATCCTCTGCCGCGATTTTGGCATCCCCACCAGTGCTGGCGTGACAGTTGATCTGAAGCTCTCCCATCAGGCGATCGCCGAGGCGATTGGCTCCACCCGCGTCACCGTAACTCGTTTGCTGGGGGAACTGCGCGATCAAAATATGATTTCAATTCACAAGAAGAAAATCACGGTTCACAATCCCCTAATGCTGAGCCAGCAGTTTACGTAATTCCCTTATAGAAACCGGAGGGTTCGGGAACCGGATAAAACCTCGCTCGTTCCCGACGGAGATATAGAACGGTTCCCGCGCCTACGGCAGTAGGCAGAATCAGTCTTGACATTAGACAAAGTGATGTCCTGACTGATACGTGCAACGACGAGTCGATTTTAGCTGTGTACCATCTTCTCTCATACGGTTGCTATTCACTAAACTGGGATTACCAACCTATTAACTTGTTCTTTAACTTAATCTAGAATCCGTTCGCGGCTCGCACCAGATGAATTGCTGCTTTTGCCACGCGAATTGCTGCCCGATTATTAGTCATGATGCTAAGGTTAGGCGCACTAGCGGATGGGATTGAAGCAGTTGGAGATGTGGATGGTGTTGCAAGCTCACGGGCATAACGAAGTAAATTGCTCACAGTGCTGTCGTTTGATCTGTAGTAAGCCATGATTGAATCGGCTCTATACAACTCCTCTGACACTCGATAGGGCGCATCGTAGTAACTACGGGTAAGTACTCCTTCCCCACGAGGACCCAGAACATAGCCGAGTTGGCCTTCGTATAAGTTTTGGGCGGCTTCATAAACATTGTTGGCAGCAAGTGCGGTTTCAGTCGCTTGAAAGTATCTTCCAGCCTCATATAGACCCCGCGCATCACTAAGGAGGCGATTGCCCAAACTTGTCAAATCGCTCGCCCTTGCTATTGAGGCTTGTGTTGCCAAGAAAGAGAGCCTATACGCTGTCTCTTCCGCTTTGCGTATGTCACGCCAAGCCCGCTCTTGGTCACGATAACTCGGAGTGATGCCTGGAGGTAGACCGTTAGGAGGAAAAGGCGCGGGAGGTCGCCCGACAGCAGGCTGTGTGACTGCTGCAGCTACTACAGCAAATAATGGAATGGTAAAGAATAAAAGAGGTCGATTGGTTTTCATGAATTTCCAAAAAAAGTGTAAGAGAGTTGTTGTGTAATAAGCTTGAAAAGCCTTGGAAGCCCTTCCTGGCAAGCGTTTCAGCGATTTTGGCGAGGAATCCTTGAAAGCTATGCTGTATAAGGGTTTCAGCGATTCTGCTCGTTATTTCCCAACAGGTCTAAGGTCTACTATTTTAGTGTAACATAACGATTAAGATAAGCGGCGGCAAGTCACATCCGCAACACAATCAAGATTTCTCAACCGTCCGCTTCATCGACTTGTTGGGCTGCTGGCGCGATTTGCCTCCGGCAACACTGCGCGATCGCAGTTATCGCTTCAACCGCAGACTCACCAAATCAATAGGCGATAAATGCGGCTAGCGGTGCAAAACTCGATAACTAGGGTTGTCTGCCCCAGAGTCCAGTCATGAGTCGCAGGAATAATTGCCGCAAAGGAGTCCAAGTGATCATTCCGTGCAGGACAATGCGCCGCAGGGTGACCAGAGGCAACCAGTGGTTAGAGAAGGTACGGTTGAGCAGATCGGTCATGAGTAAGACGAGCCAGTTTTCATAACGCCGCCAGCGATCGTAGGATTTCAAAACCACTAAACTACCGAGATCCTGTTGCTGCTGCTGCGCTGTTTGGAGAACTTGAGCCAGGGCTGCGGCATCGCGGATGCCCATGTTCAGCCCCTGTCCGCCAATGGGATGACAACAATGGGCGGCATCTCCGACTAAAGCAAGGCGAGGTTTGCAATAGGTTTGACTCTGTACCAACCGGACAGGAAACACCAGGGGAGCACTGAGTAAGGTAAGGTCGCTGGCTTGGTTGCCGTAGCGACGACTCATTTCAGCAATAAACTGGGTAGATGGCAAAGCAGCGATCGCCCTCGCTTCCGCATGGGGAGCAGTCCAAACAATCTGACAGCGATTGTCAGGTAAAGGCAAAACGGCAAACGGACCACTTGACCAAAACCGCTCATAGGCGATGTTTTGGTGAGGTGGAGCAGGTGAGACAAAGGCTGTAACACAAGATTGCCAGTAATCCCAGCCAATGGTTTTAATTTCTTCTCCGATTCGCAATTGAGAGTTAGCGCCATCAGCCGCCACGACGAGGGCTGCATTCACAGCAACTGTTCGTTCTGGTTGTTGCGAATGGCTGAGCATCAGAGTCGCTCGATCAGTGCCATAACTGACTTCTACGACTTGAGTTTCATACCAGCAGGTCACAGCGGGGCAAGTTGCAACCTTCTGTTGAAGTGCCTGCACCAGAATAGAATGCTCAGCACAATAGTAGACAGCAGGTTCGCCAATATCATCTGGCAAGAATTCCACATAGTGTGGATAGTCGGCATCCGACAGGACGACTTTAGGAAAATGGGCGATCGCCGGCGCAATTTGCTCCCACACCCCCAAAGCACGAAAAATGTGGGCAGACTGGGGCGACAGGGCGTAGGCGCGGAGGCGATCTGCCACCTGCTGAGGTGTCTTCGCTTCAACAATTGCAATCCGCAAACCCGAAGATAACAATCCGCAGGCTAGGACTAACCCCACAATGCCACCACCAACAATGATGACATCATAGGTAATATCGGCTGCATTTTCAGGAACGAGAGCATTCATCTCACTCATGTTCGTGCAGCGTCTCCGTAAGAAAATCCCGCAAGCCTATCCCTTGTCTGCACAGATAACGCCTCACTCGCAGAGACATTGGCGCGTACCGCCCGAAACATGCCAAAGCGACATAGCCCTGCTCCAAATGCCAGCCGCATCAACAGGAAGGTGGGCACTTCTCGCAAGGATTTAATCAACCCGATCAAGCCAAATCGAACAATTCCGGCTGGACGGACAACGCCTTGCCAGATGGAATCGAGCCATGAGGGTAGGGTTTCAGCAGTCCAGTCCGCTGTTGTTACAGTTCCATCGACCAGTCCCGTTGCCTCCAGTAATTCTGAAAATCCCTCAATGCTGGAAAATGCTGGATGCGACCATTGATCGAGCAGTTGCCGCATGACTAGTTTTTCCCAAAAATTGAGTGGAAGCCGACGATCATCCCGTTGATTCCAATCGGCGACCACTAGAATTCCACCTGGTTTCAGCACCCGCAATAGCTCTCTAGCAAACTGCGCTTTATCTGGCATGTGCGGCCCTGCTTCAATCGACCAGACCACATCAAAGCTGGCATCGGGAAAGGACAGTGCCAAGGCATCATCAACCTGGAACTGGGCACTCACCCCAGGCGGTGTTAATTCTTGGGCGCGTCTTACTTGCTGTGGACTGATGGTAATGCCAGTCACATGGAAGCCATAATCCCGTGCCAGAATGCGACTGCTGCCACCAATGCCACAGCCCACGTCTAAAACTGTACTGCCGGGAGGAAGGCGATCGAGTTTGCCCCAATGCACCATCTCATGCACAAAGTCTTCTTTGGCTTTGAGAAAATTCTTGCGGCGGGGTGGAGTGCCATAGTGCCCCAGGTGGATGTGTTCGCCCCAGTAGAACTCCAGAATGCCATCATTTGTCCAATTGTCATAGGAATTGGCAACGGAATCAGCAGACTGATACTTGCGGGGAAAGAGTAGGTAAAGAATCGATCCAATCAGCAGAAAGGAGATTAGCAGGGCGATCGCCCCCAAGAAGATGTTCATGTTCAATCCTTGAATAAATGTGGCTAGCGTTTCTGTTGAAAAATAGGTTGAACTTTAGAGAAAATAAAGCTGTAAATGCGATCGACCATCTGAATTAAACCGAATTGAGGCGGTGAATTAGATTGAGAGTTGACCTGATTTTTCACGAATGGATGAATAGATGCAGGAATTTTTCCAGAGCGATGCAAGTAATACTTGAGCATAATAGATCTTGAGTTGGGTGATCGGTTCAGAGATTCAGTAGTCGCAGTGCTATTGACCATCAGGGTCAGGACACAACATTCTTTTGTAAGGCACAAATTGCTGGCTGAAACTCCTCCCAGGTTTTACACACTTGCTCGTAGCATTGGGGTGGTGAGATGGGCAGATTCTTGAGGTAAAAGAACGTCACTTGGTTAAACGATTCCATCAGAAAGACCAATTCCGTCATTGGATTATAAGAATCCACCGCTTCCAGAATGTGGGCATTCATGAAGTGATGGCGCAAAATCACCGTGTCAGGAGCGACTAACCAGGCGTTCAGAAAAGCAGCTAGGCGCGATCGCCGAATAAAGTAAGTTTGGAAAGATTCCCCTGTAACGCCAACTGCTGGAGAATTAGTGCTGCAAATGAGTGCGCCTCGTTCTCCACCGAGGTATCCTGCCCAAGCGTTATAGCCGATCGCCAACAAATTTGTAGCTATAAACTCTTGCTGCCAGTCCATCAAATCAGAGTCTTTGTTCATATAAATCTCCGGGGATTTGATCAAGTTGAAACTCTATCCAATGCCGTTGCACCTGTTGGTAACAATCAACTGGAGAAACCTTGAGGTTTTGCAGTAGATTAATATCTACCCGTCCGTTTTCATTAATTAATAACAGGACTGCCCGTTCAGGATCGTAGATTTGAACGGTATCGGTCAAACATTCAATTAAGCTTGCCTCCAGGCTGAAAGATTGCAAATAGGCTGAAACATGGGATGAAGGAACAAACCGAACGGTGTAATCAACAATGTCAATGCGCCAATCGACAGCCTCAACATTGGCATAGCGTGCTGTAGGCATCATCACATTGCATACCACCATGCCTCTTCCCTGAGTCATAAACCCCTGCCATGCCGCATGTCCTAGGGGTAACAGGTTTTCCTGAATGAATTGATTTTGCCAGTAGCCAGAGCATCCTTGCCATACCTCACTCCTGGGTCGCATTGATTTCCTCCCGCATGATTTTTGCGGCTTCCACCATGTTTTTCAGCGACGGAATCACTTCTTCCCAACGGCGAGTTTTCAATCCGCAATCAGGGTTGACCCAAATCTGTTCGATCGGTAGATTGGCAATCCCAGTTTTGAGCTGCTGAACCATCTGTTCAGTGCTAGGGATAGCTGGACTATGGACATCATAGACACCGTTGCCAACTTGATGTTGGTAGCCTGCATCCGTAATTTCAAATAGAGTTTCATTGTTACTGCGGCTATTCTCGATCGACAACACATCTGCATCCAGACGCTCAATGTGCTGAATAATGTCGCCAAACTCGGAGTAGCACATGTGGGTGTGAATTTGAGTTTCCGGCTTGGCAACTCCTGCCGCCAAACGGAACGCATCGACTGCCCAAGACAGATACTCATTCCAGCGTTCTGGCTTCAGGGGCAATCCCTCCCGCAGAGCGGGTTCATCAATTTGCACCATCTTCGCGCCCGCCGCTTCTAAATCTGCGACTTCATCTCGCAAGGCGAAGGCAATCTGCATCGCCTGTTCACTGCGGGGAATATCCGTGCGAGTAAACGACCAGTTGATCATAGTTACAGGGCCAGTTAGCATTCCCTTGACAACTTTGTCGGTGAGGGATTGTGCCACCTTGAACTCCCGAATCGTCATCGGTGCAGCTCGCGCTACATCTCCATATATAATGGGCGGACGCACACAGCGACTGCCATAGCTTTGCACCCAACCCTGCTCGGTAAAGGCGAACCCAGAGAGTTGCTGCCCAAAGAATTCCACCATGTCCGTGCGCTCAAACTCGCCATGCACCAACACATCTAGCCCAGCTTCCTCTTGAATTTGAATGCATTTGGCAATCTCTGCATCGATCGCCGCTTCGTACTCGGCTTGAGTGATTTCACCCCGTTTGAGCTTGACTCGCAGTTGCCGTACCTCTGTGGTTTGGGGAAACGAGCCAATGGTCGTTGTCGGCAAGGGCGGCAGCGTTGGCTGGAGTTTTTTGCGTTGCTCGTAGGGCATAGCACGCTCCAGAGCCTGAACAGTCAGGTTGCGGAGTCGCTCCTGTACGGCTGGATTCACGGGGCTGAACTGCTCAAAGGCTTTCCACTGCGTTTGCACCATTGCCAATTTGTCGCTCGGATCACCCCCAGCCAAGGTTTGTGCCAGAATTACGACTTCTTCCAGCTTTTGTTCCGCAAAACTCAACACATTTCTCAGGGGTTCTGGTAGTTTGGCTTCTCGCTGGGCATCGTAGGGCACAAATTGCAGAGATGAGGAAGGGTGCAATCTGATATTTGGCGTGATGCTTTGAATGGTTTCTAGCGTTGATAATACCGATTCAGGTCGAACTCTCCAGACGTTCCGCGCATCGACAATGCCCACACCCAACTGTTTATCTGCTGGGAAACCATGCTGCTGGAGTAAGTCTAAATTGCGCCCACGGGTGAAGTCTAAACTGATGCCAGCCACAGGCAATTCCATCACCCAGGGATAGGCAGACCCCAAATCATCAAAGTAGGTAACAAGATGGATTGGCAAACCGACTCGACCGAGAGAATCATAGATTAACTGATAAGCTCCTTTGAAATTGTCGGCATCTCCCAGAACCAGAGCAGGCTCATGGATTTGTACCTCGACCACACCCAGATTTTTCAGTTCACCCAGTAAGACAAGATAGCGATCGAGCAGATAGGAAACCGCTTGCTCTACGTTTAACTCCAGACGACTGAGTCGCAGCAGTGTGAGCGGTCCTAACACGATGGGAATTGCCCGTTGACCCAAGAGAGTTTGGGCACGATGCACTGTTTCCAGGAAATCGCTAAAATCTGCTGGTTGCAGAACTGGGTCGATTTCGGGCACCAGATAGTGATAGTTGGTATCAAACCATTTGGTCATTTCCAGTGCCGGAATGCCATCCCTGCCTCGCGCCATTGCAAAGTATTGATCCAGTCCAGTCAGATGACGAAAGCGATCAGGAATTAGCCCTAAACGCACACTCCAATCCAGCACATGGTCATAAAGGGTAGTGTCGCCAATGCCAATGCGATCAATCCCGGCTTGGAGTTGCGTCTGCCAGTGGGCAAATTCAACCTCTCGCACCGTTTGCAGTAAGGTTTCTGCATCGGACTTACTGCTCCAGAAGGCTTCTAGTGCCTTTTTAACTTCACGATTTTTACCAATGCGGGGATATCCCAGCGTTGCAGTTTGAATGATCATGGTTGTAGCGTCCTAAATTCTGTGAATAAGCGTGAAAAAACTACCGTTCCCCGACTGGGAAACAGTCCGTCACTAGACAGAACACTAATGCTAAATGTCAGCCTTGCGTTCAGCTCAGAGGTTCAACACAGAACGCTACAACCTTTAAATTTCCGACAAAAATCGAATCGCAAAAGCTTGAAGTTTGCATCATCCGTACCTCGCAGATGTATACGTAACGGGTTCATAGCTCGGCGGGCATTCTGACTCAGAGAGTTGCGCCTCTCTTCACAGCTGCGGGACAGCGGCAGATTCACACTGCACTTTCCCCCTTGCGTCTGATGGCTGTTCCCCATCAAAACCGATTTTCCAAATTATACCACCTTTAACCTTGATAACTATCAGGTAACATCAGTTTATTCAGGCTGACTTTGATCGCGATTTCCCAGAGACTAGCTGTACTGAGGAGTAAATCAACATCAGACTCCAAAAGATCGGCAGCAGAGCTACTCAGTTCGGGACTATCGTTAATGAACCAGAGAAAGGTATGCGTATCCAGGAGTAGTTTCATGACCTATACTCCTGAAAGTCTTCAAGGGGTGCATCAAAGTCAGGAGCCATCCAGATTTGACCTTTGGCACTGCCTCGTTGTCGTCGTTTGGCAGGAGACAAAATCTGAATCAACTTCAGAATAGGCTGGTTATAGGAGTGATGTGGGCGGGCTAAAACCCCTCCGCTTTAGCGAGGGAATACAGCCAACTCAGGGGGCTTTAGCCCTCTCTATGTGTTAAACTAGAGACGTGGAAAGTAGGCGTATCAACTACGCGAAGAAACATCCTAGTACGGAGAAATCCCGGCAAGTAAGTCACTACCGCTTTGGCGGCAAGCCTAAACCACTGCAAGCAATGGCAGGATGTTGAGCGTATCGAATTGGCTAGTGTTGAAAAGCGCGAAACCACGAACCGAAACATAAACGTAGTCCCAATAGCAGAAATGCTTGAGGTGAGTAGGGGGTCTTTGACTGCCCCCACCCGCATTAAGTTGTGGGTGACAGCTCAAGGGAAAAGCGAAGCAACGCGGCTTCAGCCCGTTGCGTAGCATCCTTTGGGAATCCCCTCTCTTTCAAGGAGGGGAGAAGTCAATGCGGGTGATAATCACTTCTTCGCCTTGCAGGGCAGATTGCAGAAGTTGGTTAATTTGAGTTTGAGCGTCGGCAATATCAACTTGTTGCATGGTCTGACCTCCTAAACATCTATTTCTACGGTAATCGAGGTGTCGCAGCCGAAGGTATCCACCACTTTGACGCAGGCGGTGTATTTGCCCGGTTCGGGGTAGGTGTAGCCCGCATCGCTGATGGTTTTGAGGCTGCGATCTTTGCGGGTGCGATAATCTTGCCAGTCGTGGGTGAAGGGCTTGCCCGGTTGCCAGTTAAAATCTACCGCCCAGAAGTCAATAAAATCAAAGCCGCTTTTAATAGCTCGTTCCTTGATCGCTTCCAGTTCTTTGGTGGGCACTTCGGCAAGAGATGGGATGAACTGAGTAAGTTTGATGTCTACGGTGCGGAGTCCCTCACCCCCGGCCCCTCTCCCAGAGGGGGAGAGGGGGGAAGAACGATAAACGGGTTCGGCGGCAAGGACGGCAACTTCCAAAAATGGCGGCGGTGCCTTGCGATTCTTCTCCATAATCTCGCGGGGAATCTGCACCAGCTTGAGCTTTACGCCCAACTCCTGCACCAGGGCATTCACCGTTAAGTGCAAGTCCATCTCAAATTCCCAAGCGAGGCAATAGCACTCCCGCCCGCCCGCAGAGGCAACCGCTTGGGCGACCTGTTTGGCTTCCTCACGGGTAAAGATGGAGTCAATACCATCCACATGGCAAAATGCCCCCGCTTTGCGCCCATGCAGCAGGGGTGAGGGTGGGTTGGTGAGAATTTCGGCTTTGAAAAACTCCAGAATCACCCGCCGATGTTCTTCATCCGCCCCCTGCAAGCGGTCTTTTTGCCACCACTGCCGCTCGTAGCGCCCCAAGTTATAAACATCAAAGGCGCGATAGGGTTTGCCCTCACTGTGCAGTTTGCGCTGTAGCTCAATCAGCCGCTTGCGCGAGGTGTGGATGGCAAACCGCCCCAAATCACACATAATCCACCTGCGCCCCAACCGCTCGGCAACCGCCCCGGTGGTGCCACTGCCACAAAAGAAATCGGCAACCAGATCGCCTTCGTTGGAAGAGGCTTGGATGATGCGTTCTAAGATAAGCTCATTCTTCTGTGTGGCATATCCTGTATTTTGAGATTTGTCTGCTGGTTGAATCATCGGAATGCGCCATATATCATCTACCGTTCTTTCGTCACGTTGCTGATAAAGAACATTTCCATCCTGATCTCTTGCGTTTACCATTCGACCGTCAACTTTTTTCCGTACAAGTTGAGTCACAGGTTTATCTCGCTTCTCTAGCTGGAGATTAAAAGTATGTCCCCCTTTCTGTTTTGCATATGAAAGGATTGTGTCGTGTGAACGAGGAAAGATTGGCTTCCTCACGTCATGCATCTTGTTGTAGTAATACCAAATACACTCGTTTAGAAAATTATCAACATGAAAGATTTCGTTTAGAAGCGCACGTAGAAAATAGTTCATGTGCCAATCACAATGAACATAAAGAATTCCCTTTTCAGATAACAGATCTCGTATGAGAGTCAGCCGTTCATACATCATGTGAAGGTAAGAATCTGTGTTCATACCCCACATATCTCGATATGCAACCATTTCAAGAGTGGACTGATCTTTCTCAAGAGTATCTTTATCCTCACCAATCGGCACATCCATCGTAAAGTCTTCGCCCACATCAAACGGCGGATCAATATAAATCAGGTCAATCTTGCCCTTAAACTCTTGCAACAGGGAAGCCATCACCAGCTTGTTGTCGCCCCAGATCAGCCGATTGCGAAAGTCATCCACACGGGGATTCTGCTGCTCAAACAGTTCCAACTGCCCCGTTGCCGCCGCCGCCCGCCGCGGTTCGTCGATGCTTTCAATCTTCTGCATGGGCATGGCACACCCGGCAATATCCACCTCTCGCCGGTTGCCATACTCGTCATACTTGCCCTCCCAGATCAGTTCCGTCCGCATTTGGGAGAGGGGGTGGGGGTTGTGGGGGCCGTAGGTGGGTTGCTGGGGCATAAAAGGCACTGAGGATCAAATATCTGCCGTCAATTAATTATAGTCACTGCCCCAACTGCTTACTGGATGGAATAGGCGTGGTGGGTAGGGACAGGACAAGGGCGATCGTAGAGATTCTTCACCTTTCGGCGGTCGGCTCCAAACTCCTGGGTCGAGGCTACGCCAACGATTTGTTATCTTACTTGGCAAGTACATTTGGTTTACTTTCCAATCATGTGCAATGCCTCGATCCAGATCTTGAGTTCTTGCTCAGCTAGGTTTTTATCAGTCAACTCCTGTTCCTGGTGGGCGATGTAAGTATTCCGAAAATCATTGATGCGGGTGACGGTTTCTAAAATTTTTCGTCCGCCCTGAAAACGTAACTGAGTTTGCAAGGCTTCAAATACACCACCGATTTTAGTCGTGTCATTCAGCGCATAGTCTAGGCACGATCGCAGCAAGCCAATCATTGATAGCCCGTTATTAAACACCAGCGTTCGTTTCAGATTTTGGGCGAGTTTTCGATAATAGTCTTCAGATTTACGGTCTACACCTCCCAGGTAGGGAGCAAACCAGGCTTTTTGGTCATCTACGGTAGCAGGCATCTCCGGTTGTAGCCGACGTACCAGGAAGCCTTTAGCCACTTCATCGATTGAACCCAGCAGAGCGGTAAAGACAGGAGCATAATTCATGCCTTCTTTGTTTTCAAAGAAGCGATAGAGCATAACGGCTTGATCGGCAGCACGGCGATAGCGGGAAGGCAGCGCATTGAGAATGGCTGGGTCAATCAGGCTATCCACAATAGCAACTTCTTCGTCAGATTGCCCCAAATTCACAAACAGGGGTAAATCTTGGAATTCCTCGGATTGGAGCAAGTTTTGCAGAGCGGGAGCACAGGCACGGGCGAGTTCGGCAATGGTATCGCCTGCCATGCGTTCAAACACGCCCTGGGGAATGTAGAGATAGTGCCATTGGACTCCCTCACCCCCAGCCCCTCTCCTAGGTGGGGAGAGGGGAGCCAATGCTTTTTCTTGTTCCCCTTCTCCCAGAACGGGAGAAGGGGTGAGGGGATGAGGGCGACTAGCAGCCTCGCACCAGGCGATCGCCGCTTTAGCTTTCAGGGGTACATCCCGATCTTCGCGCCCTTTGGTTTCTACCAGATAGTAGTGACCATCAATCGTGCGGACAAAGAAATCGGGGGTATAGAAGGCAAGTCTGTCTCCATTTGCCAGGTAATCAATCCGCAAGCACTGGGGGCCAGCATTTTTGGCAAAGGCAACGACATCGGGGGCGCGATCGCAGAACTTTGCGACTGCCACCTCTAGCTCTCGGTTGCAGGGGACGAGGTTAAACAGGGTCTTGGCCGCTTCCAGGGCGGGACGGCGTTCGCTCAGGGTGACTTGAAAGGGTTTCCAGGCATTCAGGGATTTGGGCAGTTCAACCATCAGCCGTTCTTCGGTGGTGATGGTGCGGCTGCGAATCAGGGGCACAAACACTGCCCGCAGGTGTTCGCCCACATCGGAGTCGGCTAGGCGAGCGACCAGCACTGGATCGAATAGGGTGGTTTTCTGCTCAAACAGAATCTCTTCTAGGAAGGTCTGGATCAGGGGAGCAAGGATGGGATGGAGTCCCCGCAGTTTGCAAATGGTTTCCAGTTGCTTGACGTAGTAGGAAACCGCGCCAATCCCTGATGCTAACAGCGGTAGATTGAGTTGTAGTTTCTCCACCACTTCACCTGTAAACAGGTGCCGTCCCTCATACTGAATTTCGTTGCTGCCCTGTTTGCCTAACGGTAATGGTTTGTAGGGCTTAAACGCTTTTTTCACGTCTTGAATCGTCAACCCTTCCAGCTTGGGCACAATCCGAAAGCCAGCGGAAAGGGTAGGAATCTGGATGTTCAGAGCATTTACATCTTTATGGGCTTCATCGGGGAAGATGGAAATCGTCGTGGCAGGAACGCGATCGAGTTCCACAATATCCAGCGGCAAGCCTTCCTGAGCCAGTTCTTGCTGATAGAGACTGGCAAAGGCGGGATGCTCCACCACCGTCACCAGTTCATTGGCTTGACCGGGGGGAGTCATGCGGCGCAAGCCTCGCCCTAGCGTTTGTTCGGGTAGAATGTTCGCCTTAGAACTATAGGGACGCAGGGGCACGATCGTCGTCACGTTTCGCACGTCCCAGCCTTCCCGCAGCATCAGCACCGAGACAATGCAGAAATAGGGACTGGCGTTGCTATCCAGTTCCCGGCTGAGTTTTCGCAGAGCTTTCAGGTCTTCATCGCTGATGGCTTTTTCGTCTTCGACAAATTCATACCGCGCCTCTTTGCCCCGTCCGACTTTTTTGAGCTTGCCCTTAAGGTTGGTGTGCAGGTTGATCGTTTTGCCATTGAGTTGCTCAAACAGCTGGTCGGTGTTGAGGCGTTGGGTAATCTGATCGGCGGCTTCGGTGTTATCGCACATGACAAACAGCAGGGGTTTTTTACCGCTGGCTTGCCATTCCTCCAAACTTTTTTTCCAGCGCTCGTAGCCCAAAAGCAAATGCTGTTCCCAGCGGTAGGCGGCGTTGTCGGTGGCTTGCTCCACCAGCTTGCGGCTGGCTTGCCCGATGACGGGAGTTTTGACAATTCCGGCATCCACTGCTTCCCCTAGGGGCGTATCGCAAACAATGTGTTTGAACAGTAACCCTTTATTGTCTTTGGGGGTGGCAGAGAAATCCAGTTGAGCCACCAGTTTGCAACCGCTGCGAGACAGGATGGTTTCGTGCAGGGTGCGGATGGCTTCGTTCCAGGCAGAGCCGGGGTCCCAAACGTGGTGGGCTTCGTCGTTGAGTACCATCACCTGGCGGTGGGCGGTGATGCGATCGCGCAAGGCTGCCCCCGTATCCAGCGCCTTCGTCTTAGAGACGGCTGGCCCCAGCCAATCATAGGTCTCTTGCTCAGCTTTCTGTTTGCGTTTGGCGGTGTCGTAGAGGCGATGGATATTGGTGAGGTAGAGCGTCCCCCCCGTAGCGGCACCGCTGGCTTCGTCTTGCAGCACTACCGATAGGTTCCAGTCGCCGCGCCATTCGGGAGGAATCAGGGGGTCTTCGTCAAACACGCGCCCGTTGCCAAAGTCGTCTTTGAGGCGTTCGTACACGGTGAGGTTGGGAGCGATCACGACAAAATGCCGCGCCATTTCTGAATCGGATTCCCGCAGGGCGTGGAAGTAGCTCCAGACGATGCACAGGCTCATCACCTTTGTCTTTCCGGCTCCGGTTGCCAGTTTGAAGGCATAGCGGCTCCAGGCATCTTCATCTTCGGTGATACCCAGGGCTTGCAATTCGGCATTGGCGCCGCCAAATTCGGCAATGATTTGGGATAGGCACTCAATCCGCCGCACTTCTTTGAGATAAATCAGAGTCTCGACGGCTTCTCGCTGGCAGAAGTAGTAGCGAAACTCAAATTCTTCCCCATCGGGCGTGGTTTTACGGTGAGCGCGGTTAAACCAGTGGTTCAGCAGTTGAATCGTGGTATCACTGGCGCCGATGTAAAAGGCTTCTCGCCACTCTCGCACCGCTGCCCGTAGGTTGTTGACCACCTCGATCGGGGAGGCTCTGCGTCCCTGTTTCACCACAGCGGGGTCGCCGGTCTTTTCCGCCCGCACGCGATGGGCGTTGGGTTCTTGCCAAGGGGCAAACAGGGGTTCGAGAACGGCGGGATTGAGGGTGGAGGAGGTCATAAGCTAGGCCGCTGCGTATCCACTAAAGCTCGCATTTACAGTGATCAAGGTATCCCAGAGGTTAGCTCATCATTAGCGCATTAATTGTTGGCGCAAGTTGCGGAGCGCAACGCCTGTACCTTGTTCAGCGGCGGTAGCGAACACTTGAGCAATGAGTTCAGGCAGATCCACCCCTGGAAAATAGCGACTGCGGGTTTGAAGTGCATAGGTTTCCCCTTGCAGGGCATACATCTTTAAACCACTTTTTTCGAGCAGCCAGACTTCAGAAACACCGTAAGGGGCATAATCTTCAGCAGCGGTATAGGTGGTCACGTCAATTTCAATCACCAGATCCGGGGGCGGATCGGTCTGCCAATTGATGCGGTCTTTGCCGACGGCTGCCTGCCAGTTATCGATGTAGAAGCAGTAGTCGGGTTCAATGCCCCCTACTTCAGGAATATCCATTGTGATGGGGGTAAAGGCTTCGTAATTGCGATTTTCGCTATCGAGGAGGATTTTAACCACATCAGCCAGAATATTAGCTTCGCGTCCGTGGCGGGGTAGGGGACTCATCAGCAAAATTTCTCCGTCGCGATACTTGATGCGGGGGATGGAGCCGTCGCCGCGACTATCGCGTAGAGTGCAGTAGTCTTGCCAGGTGCCGGGCATTCGCATGACGCTACCGGGGGGAAGTTGGATTTTTTCACGGGAGATGACAGCATACATAAGCCAACCTAGAATGAGAGGGTTTGAAACAGTTCGGCGACGGGCAGCGTGAATCCGGGAATCACGTCTTCCCCATCGAGAGAATCAGTGGATTTGAGTAGGCGATCGGGTTCTTGAGCAGAACGATAAACTAAGACATAGTGAGATCTTGGGTGTATTGTCTTCATATTTAGGACTTCTAGGTAATTTGAACCGAACTACCAGCCACCCATGCAGCCGATAGCGCTTCTGCTTGCTTTAGTACATTCTGAACAGCAGCAGTCTGGAGATCGGGCGGATAACCATACTTCCTCAAAATGTGTTTAACCGTCCTCCGCAGTTTGGCTCTAGCACTCTCACGATGCGCCCAATCAACGGTGATATTCGATCGCAGGCTTTTGAGTAATTTACGGGCGATCACTTTTAACTGGTTATTCCCCATGACTTGTACGGCACTTTCATTCTCTGCTAGGGCATCGTAGAAAGCGATTTCTTCAGTCGATAGTCTCTCCTCTTGCCCACGCTGACGGGCGTTACGAATGTCTTTCGCAAGTTCTATGAGTTCTTGGATCACTTCAACGGTACTAATGGCGTTGGTGTGATAGCGCGCGATCGCCTGCTCCAGCCGTTGGGAAAATTTCTTCTCCTCTGTTATATTTATCCGAGTACGGGAGTGTATCTCATCATTCAACAATCGTTTCATGGCTTCAAGGGCGAGGTTTTTCTTTTGCATCTGCTGAATTTCCAGCAGGAAGTCATCGGAGAGAATGGAAATGTCAGGGGAGGATAACCCAGCCGCACTGAGAATATCGACAATTTCGGTAGAGACTACGGCGCGATCGATGATTTGTTGGACAGCCAATTCCCGCTCTGCTTTTGACTTACCATTAGGGGTGCGGGAGCCAACCAAAGCGGCACGGATAGCCTGAAAGAAGCCGACTTCATCGCGAATTTGACGGGCTTCATCACTGGCAGAGGCGAGAGCAAAGGCTTTAGAGAGTGCCAGCACTGCATCTTGATAGCCGCGGTGTGCTTGCTTTTTGGCGTTGTCGTCCGTTTCCCCTTGGGCGGCTTGGTGTTGTTGTTCCAGAATCCACTCGATCGCTTCTGCCATCACCGCTAGGCGTTCTTGGGGCGTACCCACCAAGCCCCGCTGGTAATCGAAACCATGAAACATGGCGCGCACCACATCGTATTTTTCCAGCATCAGGGCGATCGCCTCTTGCTCATCAATCCCCACTTGTCCTTGGTCTAGGGGGGAATAGTCCCGCAGGGCTTCTTTTAGCCGCTGGGCAATACCAATGTAATCCACTACTAAGCCCGCAGGTTTATCCCGAAAAACGCGGTTCACACGGGCGATCGCCTGCATTAGGCTATGCCCTTTCATCGGCTTATCCACATACAGGGTATGCAGTGCGGGGGCATCAAACCCCGTGAGCCACATATCCCGCACAATTACCAGTTGGAGTGGGTCGTTAGGGTCTTTTAATCGCTTTGCCAATAGCTCGCGGCGGGCTTTAGTGCCAATATGGGAGTGCCATTCTTGGGGGTCGCTGGCAGAACCTGTCATCACAATTTTAATTTTGCCCTCATTGTCGTTGTCAGAATGCCAATCGGGACGGAGAGCGATAATTTGATGGTAGAGTTTGACGCAAATCGCCCGACTCATACAGACGATCATGGCTTTACCCGCGAGGGCGGCGACTCGGTTTTCAAAGTGGCTCACTAGGTCAGCGGCGACCAGCTTTAATCGGTTTTCTGACCCAACGAGGGCTTCCACCTTTGCCCATTTTTGATTGAGTCTCGCCTGCTCTGTTTGTTCTTCGTCTTCCAAAAGTTCTTCGATCTCTGCATCAATTTTGGGCTTTTGGTCTTCGGGCAATTCAATCCGAGCGAGGCGGCTTTCGTAATAGATAGGAACTGTTGCCCCATCTTCTACCGCACGGCTGATGTCGTAGATGTCGATGTAGTCGCCAAACACGGCGGGGGTGTTGACATCGGTGGCTTCGATCGGCGTGCCTGTAAAGCCAATAAAGGAGGCATTGGGTAAGGCATCGCGCAGATATTTAGCGAAGCCGTAGGCAATTTCTCCAGTTTTTTGATCTACTTTTGCCCTGAAGCCGTACTGGCTACGGTGGGCTTCATCAGCAATCACGATCACATTACGCCGATCGCTTAGCAGGGGAAAGCGGCTTTCTCCTCGCTCTGGTAAAAACTTTTGTATGGTGGTAAAGATAACCCCACCAGCGGCTCGACTGAGAATCGCTTGCAGGTCTTGCCGATTTTCGGCTTGCTCGGGATTTTGACGAATTAAATCGAGGCACATGGTAAAGGTGGCAAACAGTTGATTGTCTAGGTCGTTGCGATCGGTGATCACTACGAGCGTGGGGTTCTCCAGTTCGGGACGGCGCACCAACTGCCCAGCATAAAATGCCATCAATAGGCTTTTGCCAGAACCTTGGGTATGCCAGATCACCCCCACTTTGCGATCGCTCTGAATTGCGGCAATGGTTCGTGCTACAGCTTTTTTAACAGCGTGGAATTGGTGGTATCCGGCGATGATTTTGTAGATGCCAGAGCCTGTATCGCCAAAAACGATGAAGTTTTGCACGAGGTCGAGCAGTCGCTGTTTGGCAAATACGCCCTCAATCAATACCTGCATTTCTGGTGTGCCTTTGGGGGCGATGCGTTCTCCGTCAATGGTGCGCCAAGGCATAAACCGCTCTAGGTCAGCAGTGAGAGAGCCAATGCGAGCGGTCAGACCATCGGTAATAACGAGCAGGGCATTGGTGCGGAAGAGGGAAGTAATCTGGTTTTTGTAGGTTTGCAGTTGGTTATAGGCGGCGGTAAGGGTAGCGGATTCACTGCTGGGATTTTTTAATCTCAATGACAGCGATCGGCAGTCCATTGATAAACACTACGACATCGGGGCGGCGGTTGTAGCTATTTTCGATGACGGTAAATTGGTTAAGTACCAGCCAGTCGTTATTCTCTGGGTTAGCAAAATCGATCGCATAGACTTTATCGCCGCGAATAGTGCCGTCTATTGTGTACTCGACATCAACTCCTTCGACGAGGGCTTGGTGCAGGCGGCGGTTTTCTTCGATTAAATTAGGCTTGGCGGTGGCGATGAGTTTCTTAAAGGCATCGTCGCGGGCGTCTGGGGGGATGGTGGGATTCAGACGAGCGATCGCTTCTTTGAGTCGGCGGGCGAGGATAACATCGCTATAAGATTCCCGTTCGGGCTGGGAACCGTCGGGGGAGGCGATGACATTGGGCAGGTAGGTGTAACCGAGATTTTGGAATTGCTCAATTAGCAGTTGTTCAATATCGGCTTCGGATAGATAACTCATGCGAGCAGTGGGTTAAGGCATGGATGCTTTCTTCAATAGTAGGTTATTTGCCAAGCGAATCAAGCCGTCAATATCCCTAATCCGAATCTGCCCTGACATCAGCTTGGGTGCAAGGATTGTTTTGTTTTTCTTTTGTGAAGGCTTGGATTTTTTCGTACAAACTATCTACTGTTTCGCCTGCAAATAGTTCATCTTTGGTTTGGAGATAGTCGCCACTTCCTAAGCCTAAAGAGGCAACAAAACGGGCAACTTTCCAAGGCTCCATTTCTTTGACTAAAATTTTTAGAGCTTCTGCTAGGATTTGTTGATCGGATGCTAAGTTAACCCTCATTGCCCAACTCCAAAATAAAATCTACTGGATTAAGAACGGAAATAGTCAAGCTAGTACAACGGTTGATGAGCCGTCTATCACAGGTTAGCATATAGTTGCAGTTTGCGGCTTCAGCACAAGCAACATGTAAGGCATCTAATAATTTTATGCCACTTTCTTGTAGTTTTTTAGCACGATCTTTGATCGCTGGTGTAAGTGTCTGGTTGTGAGTAGCAAACCGAAAGTATGTAAGGACAAATAAGGTTTGCTCTTGCTTGGGATTGCGGCTGATTTCATATTCCAATACCTCAGAAACGACAAGTTCTATTTGTCGACTCTCAATGACTTGAAAAATCAATATAGTAGCCTGAGTTTCTAAAAAGATTTTGGCTTGGGATTGGTCATCAAATGGACGGTGAAAAACGCTAGTGTCTAGGTAAACCCTCACTATAACACTTCCTCTACTATTTTCTCAGCATCTTTTACCCGAATCTCCCCTGACATGAGCTTGGGTAATAGGCGATCGCGCAGTTCTGCTAGTGAATCAGACTCGGATCGATTGCATATAACTTTGTTGAGAAGACTACCTGCTCTTTTTTCAAACTGGCATACAAGATCAAATGGTGGAGTTAAAACTCTCATCTTTTTTAGGTGCATTGGCCCAAAATTTTTTTGAACACTTCCTGAAGCCATCGCCATTAGTTCTTCGAGAAAATATGGACTATTTAAATATAAAAACAAAAAAGATTTTGTAATTTTCTGATCAATGGGTCTAAACCTGATGACGCTGGTATTTAAAACGAGAGGTAAATGTTCCTTACGCACTATTGCACTTCTACCCAGCGTGCCAGAAGTGGACACAACAATGTCCCACTCTCTCAAGTGAAAGTGAGAATATTTACCATTTGCTTCATCATCAGTTATGCGATTTGCTGTTTTAAGATTTAGATCGTTATCTTGAATACATCGAATATTTATAAAACGAGTCCCTTCTTCCGAATTAGTATATTGCCAATTCCTGATTCCTGGACCCTCTTTAAAGTCGATAACTTCAGGCAACGGTTTCTTTTCCCACCCAACGGGCAAGCCCGACTGAGGATCGATCGCATCAGGGAACAGCGACCAGATCGGCTCTGGTAGGTAGGGGGCGCGACCCTCGATTTTGGCGCGGGTGGGTCCAAAGTCCACAAACCAATCTTTGAAGATCGCCCTTGCCATTGCCTCCAGCGTTTCGTTCATCCGCCGATTCAGTTCGATCTTGTCGTCGAGACTGCCCAAAATGTGGGCGATCGCTTTTTGTTCAGTAAGTGGGGGTAAGCAAATCTCTAAACCAGATAGCGTTTCTTGGGTAAGGTTAGTAATAGTTGTCCCACTCCCAATCCTAGTCAGAATTTCTCGGTATTCTGGCGACCTTAGAAGATAGTTTATGAATAGAGGATAAGCTTGATCAAGTGCCTCAATACGAAAACGAATAATAAACCCACTAAAAACACAGTTTATGGGATGTACATTAACCATTGCGACTTGACCTGCACCTGATGCTTTGACTGACGACCGCGCAAATAAAATGTCTCCATACTTTAGTGCTAAACTATCAAGGTTCCGAACTGTTGATTTTTTAACCTCCATTAAATTGTTGATTTGTACAAACCTTCCACCATAAAGCTGTTTAACATTTATGATTGAAAAACCAGAGCCGTAATCATCTTGAGAAAAGTTCAAGCCATTACGAAAACTGCCTAGTTGTCCAATGTTAATTATTTTCCACTCACTCATCGTTCGCCTAGCGTCGGCTTTACCGAATCGCCACCTCCGCTAACATCTGCTGAAACATTATCTACCAACTTTAACGCTTGTAATTTCAAGGCATCACTCATATAAAAGCCAACGGCTTCCAGCGACACGATCGCATCTTGAATCGAGGCAATTATTCCCCTTTTCTGAGCAAAAATCAAGATTCCGATAGTTCCCGTGATTTTTAGACCCAAGCCTTGAGCTACTTTCCGAGCTTTTAGGTCATCCACAATCAATCGATATTGATATTCGTAGGCAAGGGCGATCGCCTGTGCTTCGCCATCATCAACCGAAAGTGAAAGCGCCGCAACCATTCCTTGATCTTTTGGAACTACAACCTTAAGCCAAGATAAACTACTACCGAATTCCTGAGAGACAGCGGGGGGAATCCACACCTCACCAAACAAGCTAGATAGAATATCCAAGCGATCGATCCGCTCCAAAGCAATTAAGCATCCACTGTCAGTAATGATCGGAGTTTGAGTCATGACAACAGATCAACTTCTGCGGCTAATTCATCAGGGGAATAGGAAAATATAGGCACTTGGTAATGCCCCAAAATCTCCATAAATGCCCGTTTGGAATAGCCCGCTACTTTTGCCGCCTGACCGATCGAGAGTTTGCCAACTTCATATAACTTAATGGCTAATAACAGTTTGACTTCATCTGGTGAAACTTCAAGGGGCAATTTTAGTTTTAATTCTTGCATCAACATGATTTTATAGTGTGATTTTCTCTGAACCATTCTCATCTTCAGTTGTTGATGACTCAAAAACCACTTCTTCGTAGAACTGCTCGATCGGTAAACTTAGATTGATACTCTTCAAATCTACGCGATCGCCCTCTCTATAACTCAGGATTACCCATTCGCCCGTATCTTTTCTATGATAAATATCAATCGCCATCTCATCAGAACTGACCAACACATAATCAATTAAATTAGGATTGCGACGGTACCGATCAAACTTTTTGCCGCGATCGTAAGCCTCGGTACTTGGTAATAAAACCTCTACAATTAGGCAAGGATAGGTAATATAGAGCGGATGCTCGCGATCGCGGTCGTCACAAGTTACGCTCAAGTCTGGATAGGTGTAGTTGGCTGTATGGAGAATCCTAATCTTCAAATCCGAGTTGAAAACCTGACATTGACTTCCTCGCAAGTGCGATCGAATCAACAACAAGGAATTTATGGCAATCACGCTATGATTTTTTGTCCCACCACTCATCGCATGAACCCGACCGTCAATCAGTTCGTGCTTTTCTAACTGCTGTGCTTCCCAAGCAAAATACTCTTCGGGAGTAAAGTAACGATCTTGTGTTTTGACAGCAATCATAGGATTCTCCTAATTCCAGAGCTGGAATACTATCTTATACCTCATACCCCAGCCACTCCAAATTTTGACGAATCACACCCTCCAACCGTGCCGACTCCTCGAATTGTTCCGCTAACTTTGCCGTCAGTTCTGCCATCTTTTCCTCAAAAGGCACATCGTCCTCTTCAGCCGCTGCTGCCCCCACATACCGCCCAGGGGTCAGCACATAGTTATGCCCCCGAACTTCTTCTAGACTTGCTGACTTACAAAAACCTGGTACATCCTCATAGCCGCTCCCTTCCCGCCAAGCATGATAAGTATCAGCAATTTTGGCTATATCTTCATCGCTCAATTCCCGCCGTGTGCGATCGACCATGTGTCCCAGCTTGCGGGCATCAATAAATAAAATTTCCCCCCGCCTATCCCTTAATTTCTTATTCCGTGCGATGCCGTTGGACTTATCCTTTGCCAAAAACCACAAACAAGCGGGAATCTGGGTAGAATAAAACAACTGTCCCGGTAGGGCAACCATGCAATCGATCGCCTCACCCTCAATCATTGCCTTGCGGATTTCCCCCTCCCCGCTGGTCTGGGATGACATCGAACCATTCGCCAACACTACCCCCGCTGTCCCTGTCGGTTTCAAATGGTGCCAGATATGCTGTAACCAGGCATAGTTTGCATTGCCTACCGGCGGAATGCCAAACTGCCAGCGGGCAGATTCTCTCAGCCTTTCCCCGCCCCAATCCGAGGTATTAAACGGTGGATTCGCCAAGATAAAATCAAACCGCAAATCGGGGAATTCGTCCTTGTGAAATGACCCGTCCGAGTTCCAGCGAATATCCGCATCAATCCCCCGCACTGCCAAATTCATCTTGCACAAGCGCCAAGTAGTGTAGTTGCTCTCTTGTCCATAAATGGCAATATCCCCAATCCGTCCTTGGTGATCCTGCACAAACTTTTCTGACTGCACAAACATTCCCCCCGAACCACAGCAGGGGTCATACACCCGTCCCCGATAGGGTTGCAACATCTCCACCATCACCCGCACCACCGATCGCGGCGTGTAAAATTCACCCCCCCGCTTGCCCTCCGACCCGGCAAACTGGCTTAAAAAATACTCATACACCCGCCCCAATACATCCCTGGCGGTATCCTGTGCCTCTCCCAACGCGATGTTAGAAATCAAGTCAATCAACTCCCCCAACATCACCGCATTTAAGGCAGGACGGGCATATTCTTTAGGCAAAACCCCCTGCAGCGATGGATTATCCTTTTCAATCGCCAGCATCGCTTCGTCAATTAGTTTACCGATGGTTGGCTGTTTGGCGTTGGCTTGCAAGTGCGACCACCGCGCCGCCTGCGGAACCCAAAACACATTTTCTGCTAGGTACTCATCGCGATCTTCCAAGATGTCTGGGTCATTGGGAAATGATGCCTCTAATTTGCGCCGTTGCGCCTCGAAGCGATCGGTGATGTGCTTGAGAAAGATTAGACCCAAGACCACATGTTTGTAATCTGACGGCTCCATGTTGCCCCGCAATTTGTCCGCCGCCTTGAAAAGTTCGGCTTCATAACCTAGGTTGGCGCCATTCGTTTGGGATGAAGAGGAGTTGGGCATCGGGGTACAGAGCGATTGTTCACATCCACCTTACCCTTAAACGATCGCATCCGCTCTCAGCCCCAGCCCCTCTCCTAGAACGGGAGAGGGGAGTTGAATCGATTAGACAACCAGTTTTGACGGCAGCAACGGTTCATTTATGAGGCTCACCAAATAAAATCACTGATGTGTGCAATTGTTGAACCACTTGAGTTGTAATATCACTTACGGTTAACCCCCCAGCAGTACCGCGACGAATAGAGCGCATTAGCACTAGGTCACACTGTTGTGCCTCTTGCAAAATTGCAGCGGCAATATCGTTGCTAACCAGAGTCTTAATAATAGTCGTGATCTGTGGGGCTTGCTCTTGAGTGATGCTCCCTAAATCGTCTTCAAACTGAGAGGTTTGCTCTTGGGGAGTGTTGGGCAGCACCACATGCAACAAAATCACTTTGGCGTTACTCACTCCCGCCAAGGCTTGGGCAAAACGAACAATCCGCAGGGTCATGGGGGTTAAATCCCGCGTGGGTACTAGGATGGTAGCAATGTTTTCTGGTGCATCCAACAGGCGCGTAATGGCCACAGGGCAAGGGCTTGACCAGAGGACGCTATCAATCATGCTGCCAAACAACCGTGCCTTGAGACTGCTGGTTTCTGACCAGCCCATAACAATAAGGCTGGCATTTTGTTCACGACTGAGGCGGGTAATGCCCAAGGCAATATCATCATCAATGCGAATGGCCGGAGTTACTTCCACTCCGTAGGCATCCGCTAGCTCAACTGCACGACGGATTAACTTACGACTGCGGATCAACTCACCCTCGAGTCGGGGATCGTCCATGTGGACTTGACCACGTACAATCGCTACCGAGACGACTCGTCCTGACTCATAGCGGGCTAGCAATGCCGCTAGTTCAATGAGCGATCGCTGAGTTTGGGGATTGTTGACCGGCACAACCACCGTAAACGGCGGCTGCGGATCCTCAGCGTCCCCATGGGAGCTATCCCACCATGCCGCCACTTCATCAATGGCCTCCTGTTCCGGCTGTGGAATGGGAATGCGATTGGCGGTGCGGGCGGTAATAATGGGGCCCAGAATTGAGGTCACCACCATCAGCACCAAGACACTGTTCAGGATGTCTTTGGTGAGAATCCCTTCTTGAAACCCCACTAGGGTGGCGGCTAGGGTGGCTGCCACCTGCGGCAGCGAAAGAGACCACATCGTCAGCATCTCTACCCGTGTGTAGCGGTACCATAGCGCAGCGAGCCATGCGGCAATAAACTTGCTGCCAATGAGGCCAACCACAATGGCCACCGTAATCCCAATGGATGCCAACGTCTTTACAAAGGCCGGGATGTCAATCAGTAACCCCATATCGACGAAAAAGAAGGGGATAAACAACACCCCGCCCACAAACTCCACCTTTTCTTTGACGGGGCTGTCGCCTAAAACGTCATTGACGGCCAACCCTGCCAAGAACGCACCGACAATCTGCTCAACACCAATGACTTGCGCACCCACCGATGCCACAAAGAGCGCCAAAAGGGTAAACAAAAATTGATTCCCTTGATCGTCGCGCGATCGCCGGAAAAATTCCTTCCCAGCGCGGTCAAACCCCCACAGCACTAAGACGCAGTACAGCCCTAGGGTGATGAGTTGATTCACCAGCGTTAGGGCGGTAAACTCCCCCTGGTTAATCCCCACGCAGATAGCCAAGACGACCAGTGCGGCTGTATCCGTAAAAATGGTGGCACCAATGGTCACTGTCACTGCTTCGTTTTGCACCACCCCCAACCGCCGCACAATGGGGTAGGCCAAAAGGGTATGGGAGGCCAGCAAAGAGCCAATGAGCAGTGACGCATTCCAGCCAAAATTAAACCAACGGCCAATGGTAATACCGGTGAAAATTGGCACAATAAACGTGAGAAAGCCAAAGGCCATCGAGCGTTGGCGAGTTTTGCGAAACTGACTGAGATCAATTTCTAAACCAGCGACAAACATCAGATAGACTTTGCCAATGTCTGACAGCAGCTTCATTGTCTCGGTCTCGTGTGAGAGAAACCGCAGGCCATTGGGGCCAAGAATCACCCCGGCCAACAGCAATCCCACTAGACCCGGAAGGTGCAGCCGTTCAAAGACTGGGGGAATCAGCAGAATCACCGCCAGCAGAACCGTAAAGACAAAAATGGGGTTGCTGACATCCATTGGTGCTTACCCTGCTATGGACAAGAGTGTTGATTCAGATCATCTGATGAATCATCGGAGCAAATTATGCTTGCTGAGCCTCGAAGTAACGACCAATGGTTTCCACATCCTTGTCCCCACGCCCCGAGCAATTGAGGACAATCCGTGGTTGGCCTGTAAGTTGCGGGCATAGGGTTTCAAGGTAGGCAAGGGCATGGGCGGTTTCTAGGGCAGGCAAAATGCCTTCGAGTTCCGCTAAGCGCACACAGGCGGCGATCGCCTCGGCATCGGTCACGCTATAGTATTCCGCCCGGCCAATGTCTTTTAAGTAGCTGTGCTCTGGCCCCACCCCCGGATAATCTAAGCCTGCGCTGATAGAGTGAGCCTCGACCACTTGGCCATCTTGATCTTGGAGCAGGTAACTCATGGCACCGTGCAGCACGCCGACCTGTCCCTTGGTGAGGGTGGCGGCATGGTGAGAGCTATCGATCCCTTCGCCAGCGGCTTCAACACCAATGAGGCGAATCTGGGTATCGGGGACAAACTCGTGGAACAGTCCCATGGCATTCGAGCCACCGCCAACACAGGCTAGGAGAATATCCGGTAGGCCACCCCACTTTTGCTGACACTGCTGCCGTGTTTCCGCCCCAATAATGGCATGGAACTCCCGCACTAGCATGGGGTAGGGATGGGGGCCAGCCACAGAGCCAAGGATATAGTGGGTGGTTTCCACATTGGTCACCCAGTCGCGAATTGCTTCAGAGGTAGCATCCTTGAGGGTGCCTGTTCCGGCACTCACCGGCGCAACCTCTGCACCCAGCAGCCGCATCCGTAAAACATTCAGCCGCTGGCGCTCCATATCCTGTACGCCCATATAGATCACGCACTGTAGGCCAAAACGAGCGCAGACAGTCGCCGTGGCCACACCGTGCTGTCCGGCACCGGTTTCGGCAATAATGCGCCGCTTGCCCATGCGCTGAGCAAGGAGTACCTGTCCCAAGGCATTGTTGATTTTGTGGGCACCGGTGTGGTTTAAGTCTTCGCGTTTTAAGTAAATTTGGGGTTGAACGTAGGAATTGGCGTAGTGGGCACTGAGGCGCTCAGCAAAGTATAGGGGGCTAGGGCGACCCACATAATCGTGGAGGAGCTGCTGTAGTTCCTGCTGAAAGCTGGGGTCTTGACGATAGTGATTAAAGGCCGCTTCTAGCTCTGCCAAGGCCGGCATGAGGGTTTCGGGGACGTACTGACCACCAAAGCGACCAAAGCGGCCACGATGATCGGGGCGGGCAGCAGTACTCAAAGCATCAGTAGAAGCAGCAGTCACAGGCACAATCCTTCACGAGTAATGTTGAGGGGGTCTTATAGGATTGTGCCACGTCATGGCAGACGGCGGCTGAGGGTGCGGCTTGGGTTCAGCCAATCATCTAGGCACGCCTCTAAAACCTGCATTTCGGGAAAAAGGCTTTGCCGCAGCCATTGCCCGATCGCATCTAGAGGGGAAAATTCTGCCCCCACTTGCCAGTTGAGTCCTTGGCTGAGGGGGGTCAGGTGATTGCCCGGTAGGCTTAAGGCAGTGACCAGATCGGCAAATTTGGCTTTTAAGAGGCTACGCAGGCGGGCTGTTTGGTCAATGTCATCCTCTTGAAAGCGAATGAGGAGGTTGCGGCGGACGGGGTAGCGCTCTTGGATCAGGTGTTCTGTTTCTTTGGGGCTGGGGCTGAATTCAACGCCCACCGGCGCAAGGTTCTCCATCCAAGGAATGGATTGACTGGCGGCGTAGTTATTGAAGGCCATAAATATATTACCGGCGCGATCGCCATCGTAGAGGCTATTAATCAGCAGGTGGAGCTTACAGCCCATACTGTGCCCCAGCCCGTAGATGGGCAACCCAGGGGGGTAGTTTTGGCGGTACTCCAGCCAGTCAAGGGCATAGTCAAGTTTGTTGAGCACCTCAAGGGCGATCGCCGCGTGATCAAAGGTATTCACAAAGGGGGTAGCGATAATGCCATAGCCAACGCTGGCTAAGTGCTCCAGCAATCGCCGATAGGTCAACTGGGGGGCTGCCGCCACAAAGGCTCCCCCAAGAAAATGAATCCAGCCCACGGGACGACGTGGCACCAACAGCCAGTTGCCACGCACCTCTTGCCATTCCAAAATGATTGACCTCCAAACGTGCGCAATTAACTGTAATGTAACGAATACGCGGACAACGGTGTAATAGGAGACGGTATGGTCGCTCAACTGATTGCCCTTGGCGCAGCCGGAGTTGGGGTACTGGCAGCACTAGTGGCTCTAGGGTTGGAATGGCGCTATCGTAAGCGGCCAGCCCATCCCTTAGAGATTATTCCTGCCGTGTGGAACCTTGAAATTTACGAGCCGCAGCACTATCGCTTTGTCGGCCAGTTGGGGCTGAGCAATCCGCACCGTGGGCTAGAAGTCATGGTGCCGAATCTCACGGCTGAAGTAGTTCTCTTGGCCGACAGCGCCGTGGACACCATTCAAACAGAGGTGTACGTTACCCCCCGGCACCCAGAACCCGAATTTGCCCCCCGCGCCGATGGCTATTGGTTTGCCTATATTGTGAAATCCACAAAGCAAACCAGTGTTGAACTGCGGGTGGATCTGCGGGGGGTGAATGTGGCAGACGTGCAGGCAGCTTGGGTTAAGGTGCATTACGTTGCCTATGGTCCCCATGGTCGCTTTGCCAAGACCCACCATGAATTTATCCCCCTGAAATTTCCAGCCAAGGGGGAAAGCGGTGTGTGGCGGCCGGCGGAAGGCTGTCAAGTGCTGCCCATTCGCACCCACTTACTCACACCCCTAGATGTGCCGCTGGAGGTTGTCAATCGCTACGTGCTCCCCCACGCCCAAGCGGGAGATATTGTGGCCATTGGCGAAACGCCGATCGCCATCATCCAAGGTCGCCTCAAGGATCCGGCGCAGTTAACACCGGGCTGGGTGGCTACGCGGGTGTGTCAGTTCTTTTTGCCGACCTCTAGCCTTGCCACGGCCTGTGGGATGCAAGCTCTGGTTGAGGAGGTAGGCGAGCTACGGGTGCTGCTGGCCTTCTTAGGTGGGGCGATCGCCAAACTATTTGGCTATCGGGGTGGATTTTACCAGTTGGCCGGAGAGCAAGCGCGACTCATTGATGATGTCACCGGCACCTTACCCCCCTACGATCAATTTATTGTCATGGGACCTGCCAACCCCCAAGTGGTAGTGGACGACCTCGCGGCCAAAACAGGTCTTGGGGTAGCCATTGTCGATGTCAACGATCTCGGTGCGGTCAAAGTGCTGGCGGCAAGTGCGGGCGTATCGCCACAGCTATTGACCGCTGCCCTGCGCAAAAACCCGGCCGGTAATGCCGATGAGCAAACCCCCATCGTTCTCATTCGCCCCAATTAGGACTGACAAGAACAAATAAGCCTGTTTCTAAGCGGGTCAGCAGTGCCCGTAATTGCTGTTGCGCAGCGGCAGGCTCAAGGGGGTCAAGGGTGACGGGATCACGGGGTGAGAGTTGCCGGTAGCGATCGCATAGCGCTGTAAAGGGTAGTGATCCCTCAAACAAGGGTAGGAGAGTGGCCAACCCAAGAGGATCGATGTACACCGAGCTAGGGCTAGCAGCACTCATGAAGGTGCCTAAATCCACAATCAGGCGATCGCTTAAGTAATTGAGCCATTTCTCCTTGATCTCGGCGGTTCGCAACTGCGGGTGGAGGTGGATAGTGGCCTGCTGCCATTGCGTTTCTGACCACTCTTCAAGGGGCGCAACCTCAGCCTTAGTGCCACCATGCCCACACCAAAAATCTAAAAGGCGATGCACTGGATGAATCAGTTCGTACATCTCGAGTTGTACCTGTAAGGGCACATCTGGCAAGCTCAAGGCTAAAAAGGTCGGTAAATTCTCAGGATCCCTAAACAGATCCAACAGGTTCCAATGGCGCCAGTTAACCATCGAAATGAACTCCAGATCAGCCGCCGCCAAGTAGGCAAACATCTCAGGGATCGTGCTGCCCTTATCCCCAACGAGAAGATGATTGGCCAACAGGGCTTCATTGCTGGCATCGTTGACATCGTTGTAATGGGGGTTCCATGCCCGTGCTTTTAAGTCCACGCCGTCTTTGAGTTCCTGCATCACCTCCCGCACGATTTCCATCTCTAAGTCTTCGGGGTTACCATCCATCAGTCCCATCAAACGAAAGAGACCTTGAGCGCGATAAAAGGGAAACCGTTGGAACGCACTGTGCAAATTAGTGCGCAGAATGCCCTCTGGCTTGAGGACACTTTTAAGCGCCTGTAACCCCTCTACGGCATCGGGCAATAGGTACAGCACCTCATCGCAGTTAATGTAATCAAATTGCTCTGCCCAGGTGGGTAACTCTAAAATGGAGCGGGTTTCAAAGAAGACATTCTCAATGTTGTGAAACTTCAAGCGCTCCGCCGCCAATTTGACGGATTCCGCCGACAAATCAATGCCGACAATTTCTGCCCCCGGATTGGCGATCGCCAGCACCAAGGACTTATAGCCTGTCCCACACCCCGCATCAAGAATGCGTTTGCCACGGGTCTCGGGGACACGACGATCCCTCAGATAAAAGGCGGTGACCAGATCATGAACAAACAGAACATTGGGGTTATCCTTAGGCGACTTGTCAAGGGCAATGCGTGGATACGGACCATAGTCAAACTGGCGGCGAACTTTCTCTAGATCAGCATCAGTGGCCATCAACCAACACTCCATAAATAAACCAAATTTCACCAATTGACCCTCCTCATTGGCGTGAGGGAGAAGAGCCTTGGTGGTATGAGGCAACTGGTTCAAACCGAGTCACCTTTACCCAATAATTTCGGCTATCACGCAGATGATTTCCAACATATTCTTGGTATTGAATGCCACCTGCCCTATGTTGATTGCCACGTTTGGGTCTCGGTCTAGTTTAGCCCCACATGCGCAGCGATGGGGGTGCCGCCCCAACCCACCAAAAAGAAGGGCGATTTTTGTATTTGCTAAGCCCTGTCGGAACCCTACAGCGCCAGTGATCCCGCAAGTGTTGATAGAATAGTTAGTAGATTCATTTGCCAAAGGGCTACTCCTGTGTCTGAACTGCCCCAACCAGAATTTGATAAAGACAAGTTTTTGTACCCTACCAGTCGCTATCACGGTAACTTTACGCCGCAAAATTTGGCATTTAATGCCAATTTGCAGGAGTTTGCTCAGCGGGTGAGTTACATCTGTGGGTTGGAAACGGGTGGTAAGTTGCCCCCTCAAGAGGCCTATAACGAAATCAAAGCGCTCTGGAAGCAGTTAAAAAAATCCCGCGAAATGTTGTTGGACTATGAGCCTAACCCACCCGATGAGACCGCTGGGGACTAAAATGCCGCGATCGCCCCATTATCCCACGACCCTACTACTGAGCTTGGGCACAGCGCCTTTTCTGGTGGGGGTGTGTGTTGGCCGTGTCCTGTGGGCGTTCAGCTTAGACCTCAGTGCTGCGAGTACCGAACTCCTCCGAGGGGAGTGCCTGCCCCTAGTGAATGCTGACGAGGTTTAGGGGTAAAAGGCTACTTGAGGTAGGCCAAGGGTTTCCGGCCACCCCATCATGATATTCAAACACTGGATTGCCTGCGCTGCTTGCCCCTTCATCAGGTTGTCGATAGCCGACATAACGATCACCCGTCCAGTGCGTTCATCCACCTCAATGCCAATGAAGCAGGCATTGGTGCCCCACGCCCACTTGGTTTGCGGGTAGATGCCTGGCGGCAAAATACTGACCCAGGGCGAATGACGATAGAACGCTTGATAAATGGTGATTAAGTCCTCCCGTACCAGACCTGGATCCCGCAGAGTCGCGTACACCGTGGCAAGAATCCCCCGCGGCATCGGGATAAGGTGAGGGGTAAACTGTACCAACACCGACTGCCCTGATAAATCGCTACAGATGGCTTCAATTTCAGGGGTATGGCGGTGGCGGGCAACATTGTAGGCGGCTACAGAATTATCGGCTTCCGCCAGCAACAAATTCACTTTGCCTTGACGCCCGCCGCCGGAGGTGCCGGATTTGGCATCGATAATTGCGGTATTAGGTTCAATAAGCCCCTGTTTGATCAAGGGGGCAAGCGCCAGCAGACTGGCTGTGGGGTAACACCCTGGACAGCCAATCAGGGAACTTTTGGCAATGCGATCGCGATAAAGCTCCGGTAGGCCATACACCGCCTGTGCGGCAATCGCAGCATCATCCCGCTCGGTGCCATACCACTGGGTATAGGTTTTGAGGTTCTGAAAGCGATAATCCGCCGAGAGATCCAGTACCTTACAGCCCCGCGCTAACAGTTGCGGAGCGAGGGTGAGGGCAAGGCCATTGGGGAGGGATAAAAATACAACTTGGGTGCGATCGCCAATAGCGGCAACATCCACTGGCTCAACCGTTAAATTCACCCGTCCTTGCAAATGGGGATACAACTCAGTGTAAGGGCGACCCGCGCTACCTTCGCCCCCCAGATAGGTAATGTCCGCGTAGGGATGATCTAGCAGTAAACGCACCAGTTGAATGCCACCATACCCCGATGCCCCAATAATGCCAACCGCAATGCGATCGCCCATACCTCACTCCCTTGTTGTTGCCCTTAGTGTACCGTTTTTTCACCAGTTCGCTTATACTGCCGGATCTGTCCTCAAGCATTCATGTCGATGGAGCCAACCCCTGATTTTGTCTTGCCTCTCCCTGCTGCGGATGCCTCTCTCACTGAAGCGGAGTTTTTACAGCAGGTGCGCCAAGCGTGGCAGGTGTGTGAACGCTTTGATCTGCAAACGGAGATTTGGCGGGGGCAAATTTTACGGGCGGTGCGCGATCGCTACCGCCATCAAGGCGATGAACGGGGAGTAGGCTTTAGCCACTGGCTACAGGAACACGACATTAGCAAGCGCCGTGCCTACGATCTGATTCAGTTGGCCGATCGCGCCGATGAGCTACTAACCCAGCGTCCCCTTCCCCCCGAAGCTATTTCTCGCTTTAGCAAACGGGCTTTTTTAGAAACCGCCGCTGCCGACCCCGAAGTCCAAGCCCTCATTACCGATGCGGCGCAACAGGGCGATCGCATTACCCATCGCGAGGTTCGCCAACTACAGGAGCAGTGGACTGCCCTCAACTCCGACCTGTTACCCACCATTGTTCGCGAAAAAGCGAGCGATCGCACCCTTGCCCCCCGCTATGTAGCGCCATTGGTCAAAGAACTCCGTAAACTCCCCGCGGATCAGCAGCAAGAACTCACCCAGGAATTGGTTAGAGATCCAAGTGTTGACACCGTCAAACAGGTCACCGCTACAGCGCGGCAGTTGGGGCGTTACCTCGAGGCAGCCCCACACATTCAAGCCCTGAATGCCACCCCGTGGATCTACAGCAGGTACTGGCAGAAGCCCAACGGCTTGGCCAACTACACACCCTCGCGGATCTCCTCCAGCAAGCCGCACAGTTAGAGAGCACCATTGCCCGTCTTTATACCACATGGCAGCGGGTCAGTCAGTTAAGCGATCGCCTCTACACCGAGGCTGGCGCCAGCACGCCCCACCTACAGGCACTATTAGAGGCACTGGATTTACTCTCCGGTGATATGGTGCAAATAGACCTAGGCGGCAAAGCGGTGCGTTTGCATATCCTTGCGGCCTCAGACACCCCAGCCCATTGCTCGTGATCCCTAGGCCAGAGCGTTGTGGATCGTTCTCGAAACCGTCATGGGTTAAAATCAGCATTGTGCATAGCTACGATGGCTGTGCAGATCTCTTGTTGGGGTTTGCTATGAAGCGTTTTTGGGTCGCCGTTTGCGTCATTTTCCTGAGTTTTTCCCTACTGCTCACCAGTTGTGCCAATGTGCCAGCGGGCTTGAGCGGTAACTTTCGGCAGGATACATTAACCTTGATTGGGAGCTTACGCGAGGCGATCGCCCTACCGGAGAATGACCCCGGCAAGAAAGCGGCTCAAGCCGACGCCCGCAAGAAGCTCAACGACTTTTTCGCCCTGTACCGCCGCGATGAGTCTCTGCGCTCCTTAGCGTCCTTTACAACCATGCAGACGGCGCTGAACTCCCTAGCCGGTCACTATAGCTCTTATCCCAACCGCCCCCTCCCTGAAAAATTAAAGGCCCGCCTCGAACAGGAATTTAAGCAAGTTGAACTGGCGCTTGAGCGGGAAGCCAATAGCTAGTGCCGTATGGGGCAAAAACCCTACACCTGTGTTCCCATTCATGAGTGTGGTGAACCCCTCGCCCCGATTCCCGAGGGGATTGTACGTTTGTCTCCCCATCCCTATCAGCAGGTGGGTGCCCCCTACGGTAATGCGTCCCCCTTCTGGCTGCGCGTGGGCGTCATTACTGCCCTAGAGGCAGCTCAAGCATCCCTCATGAGCTACGGTTGGCGATTAGCAATTTTTGATGCCTATCGACCGGTAGCCGTGCAGCAGTTCATGGTGGAGCACACCTTTCGGGAACTCTGCACCCAGCGCGATCTTAATCCCCAACAGATAGATGGGTCCCTTGCCACCACCCTATGGGAGCAAGTGTATTTGTTTTGGGCCATTCCCAGTCAAGACCCGCAACAGCCTCCTCCCCACAGTACCGGCGCAGCGGTGGATCTCACCCTCGTCGATGAGACAGGCACTCTCCTAGACATGGGCGGGGCAATTGATGAACTATCGGAACGCTCTTATCCTGACTTTTACGATCGCCACCCCCATTTAGCTCATGCCAAGAACATTGCCGAACGTCGTCAGCGACTCAACCAAGCGATGACCAACGCCGGGTTTCAACGCCATCCGAACGAGTGGTGGCATTTTTCCCTTGGCGATCAGCTATGGGCATGGCAAACACAGCAGCAAACCGGGCAATCGGATATCGTTGCCCGCTATGGCCGCATTGATTTTGCCTAGAGATAAAAAAACTGCCCCCCCGAGGAGGGCAGTAAAAACCACCTAGGGCAATGGAGTCAACCACCAGAGTGGTTCAACTCCAAACTTGTATGGCCGGCTACTCCTTCAGGAAGCCACTGTAGGCTTCCATGCCATGCTCGCCAATGTCTAAACCTTTTAGCTCCTCTTCTTCCGACACGCGAATGCCAAGGGTTTGCTTCAGTGCCAGCCAGAAGATGCTCGTCATCAACACCGTGAAACCACCAACCGTTAAGATGCCAATGACTTGGGCAATGAGCTGGGTAACCCCATGACCTGTGAGCAATCCCAGTTCTTTATGGAATAAACCAACCGCTAGGGTTCCCCACGTCCCACAGACAAGGTGAACCGACGTGGCACCAACAGGATCATCAATTTTAATCCGATCAAAGAAGAGGACAGAGTAAACGACAATGACACCACCAATGGCACCGATGACCACGGCACTCCAGTAGGAAACGGTAGCACAGGGTGCCGTAATGGAGACCAAGCCAGCAAGAATGCCGTTAATAATCATGGATAAATCGGGCTTGCCAATGACCACCCACGCGGTAATCGTTGCCGCAACACCGCCCGCTGCCGCCGCAAGGTTGGTGGTTACAGCAATATAGGGTACCGCTTCATTGGCAGCGAGTTCAGACCCTGGGTTAAAGCCAAACCAGCCAATCCACAGAATTAAACACCCCAGCATCGCAAAGCCCATGTTATGCCCTGGGAGTGCATTGGGGGTGCCATCGGCGGCGTACTTGCCAATGCGCGGTCCTAGGAACGCTGCCCCCATCAGAGCCGCCCAACCGCCTACGGCGTGAACCACCGTGGAGCCTGCAAAGTCAGAAAAGGCAACCTCTTCACCCAGGAAGGGCATATCAGATAGCAGGCCGCCACCCCAGACCCAGTGACCACTGATGGGATAGGAAATGCCTGTGAGCAGCAAGCTAAAGATTAAAAAGTCAATGAATTTGACGCGCTCGGCAACTGCCCCAGAAACAATGGTGGCAGCCGTACCGGCAAAGGCTGCTTGGAACAGAAACGCTACCGGGATCGCTAAGCCTTCTGGAAAGGGAGCGAGGCCGTAGGTTTCTGGATTTTCACTGCTAAGGAAAAAGCCCCCCAAGCCAATAAAGGCATTTCCTTCGGTACCAAACATAAAGGAAAAGCCAATGGCCCAGTAGGCCAAGGTGGCCAAGGCAAAGACAATCAAGTTTTTCGAGAGGATGTTCACTGCGTTTTTCTGGCGACAGAAGCCGGTTTCCAGCATCCCGAAGCCAGCATTCATGAAAATCACCAAGACGGCGGCAATAAACACCCAAATGGTATTGAGTACCCCTTGAACGTATTCAGGAGTAAGGGGTTGATCCTGTGCCTGTGCTGCGACACCCCAAACGGCAACAATAATGAGGGCAAGGGGGATGCAAGCGACAAGCGCTGGCGATCGCCAGCGGATGTTGGGTTGCCAATCTAGTAACGGTCGCTTTTGCCGTCTAGCACGTTTCAGTTTTAACTTGGACATCGCTTTCGTTCTCAACGGATGGACAAAAGACAAGGCTTGCAAACGATTTGAGCGGAGGAGACTTCGCAGCAGGCAACCACAGTTGTGGCGCAACAGCACGACAGAAAATCATGACTGTTGTGTGGCTTAAGTCAAATTAAGCCTTGACCCGCAGTTAACCTTTGATTGCACCAGTTCTGCCCGCTGAAAATCTGTATCGCGTTATACATTTACTTGGGCTGCCAAAACCGCCTATCCTAGGGAAGGCAACCTTGTCACTCGTTAAGGTGGCGTTTTCTCTTGTGGGAGTGGGGCAGTCGGCCAATGGATAGGATATGGGAGCTAGATTTTTATTCCCGACCTGTAGTGGATGAAAACAACAAAAAAATTTGGGAATTGCTCATTTGCGATCGCCAGTTACAGTTTCAGTTCAGCAAAACCTGTTCAGGTACTGAAGCCAATGCCCGCTGGTTACAGGCGGCTCTTGGGGAAGCATTAGGGGAGTGGCAGCAGCAGTTTGGCCTAGCCGCCGACACTCAGCCCGATCGCGTACGGTTTTTTCGCCGTGCCATGAGCGCTATCATTACGCGTGGGGGCACAGCTGCTGGGTTAGGGATGCTGGCCAGTCGGCGCACCTTTGCCCTCTACCACTGGTTGCGAGAGCGCCACGCCCACGTTTATCCCAGCTTAGCCAACTATCAGGCAGAGCTTGCCGAGGCTCTGCAATTGTTGCCCCCTGCCCCCGAACCGTTACCCCCCGCCCTCATGGGCGATCGCTGGCAGGTCACCGCCTTGCCTTGGCAGGAGCTAGCAACAGCCCATGAATGGCAACTGCCCTTTGGGGATATTCCGCCCTTACCCTTTTTACAGTTAGCGCCAGACACGATTATTCCGGGGGTCATCATTTACTCACAGCGCGCCCTACCTCTGGCGGGTTGGCTCTCAGGGCTAGAACCGGCCTACCTTTCCCTTGAATCTGAGCCACAACCGCTGCTGATTCTCGACAGTGGTGCCAGCGATCGCTGGGTGTTAGCTCGCTTGCGAACCGAGGCACTGCGAGGGGAAATCACAGCCTTTATGGAGGCATGCAAGGCCAGCAGGGGGCTACACTTCATTGCCGTGCAGGAGAGACCCCAGCAAGAGCAGTTACAAGGGTTTTGGTTACTTCAACAGTTGAGTGTGGTTTGAGGGGCAATTCCCTTAGTCCCTCAGCACAACCTTAGGTTGAAGGCGATCGCCGATGCTGATGCCAAGCCCCAAACAGGCTTGAGTAGCGGCACAGGTGACCCCCATCAGGGTATTCTCAGGTTGGTGCCAGTCCCCTAGTACCCCTCGCCCATGGTACCAATCTGTCACTTGCCCAGCCTCCAGCGCCACCCACGGCAAATGTGCTAAAACCCTTTGGGGCGACAGCAGCGGTAAATCGGTTACGGTGATCTGGTCTAAGGCTACGCTCTGCTCAATGGGCAAGCCGCCACTTTCAACCCGCCGCAAGGCGCAGAGGGTGCCCCCCACCCCCAGAGCACCCCCCAGATCCCGGGCAAGGGCGCGAATATAGGTGCCACTGCCACAGGTAATGCGCAAGGTCACTTCTGGTTGATCCCCCGGCTGCCACATCAACAGATCAATGGCGTTAATCTCAACCGTTCGCAGGGGCGCATTGACCACCTCACCCGCGCGGGCACGGGCATAGAGCCGCTGTCCTGAAACTTGGATGGCGCTATAGGCGGGGGGGCGTTGCTCAATAGTGCCAATAAACTGAGGAAGGATGGCTTCAATGGCTGCCACGGTTAACTGCTGCGCCGTCGTAGAAGTCAGCACGGTGCCGGTAATGTCATCGGTGGTTGTGGTCAGGCCAAAGCGAATGGTGCCAACATAAACCTTTGTCTGTGGCAGATACGGCAGCAGCCGCGTAGCCGCTCCGATGGCGATCGGCAGCACCCCTGTAGCCATCGGATCTAAGGTACCCCCATGACCAATACGTTTGTAGTGCAGTTGCCGCCGCAGTTGGGCAATGCAGTCGTGGGAGGTGTAGTTTGCCGGTTTATCCAGATTCAAAAAGCCCAGCATTAGGGAGTAGAAGCTGTTTGCGGATTTAGGGGTAAGCCACTCACAAACCGCTGCAGTGCGGCAATAGCGCGGTTGTAGTCAATAGTTGAGCTAAGGAGGTTGCTTTGCGCCTGAATCAAGGACGTTTCAGCATTACTTACCTCCGCTTGGGTGCCAATCCCCGCCTGAAACCGCAGCCGCGCTAACCGTAAGCCTTCCGTTGCTTGGCGCACCGCTACTTCATTGGTGCGGATGTTCTCTTGGCTAGACTTCAAGGTGTAGTAGGCTTGCTCTACTTGAAAGCGAATCAGGTTCTTAAACGCTGCGTACTGGGCTTCAGCGATCGCCGCTGAACTTTCTTGCTGCGCCGCACTGGCACGGGAGACGCCGCCATCAAACAGCGTCCAATTCATTTGGCCACCGACGGTATAGCCCCAGCGGGGAGCAAGGGAATCACTCAGGTCATCGGTGGTATTAAAGCTGCCCCCGGCCACCAGTTGGGGGCCTAGGTTCCCCAAGGCCACGCGCCGCTGTTGCAAGGCAGTATTGCGCTGGGCAAGCTGTTGCTCCAGTTCAACCCGATTGCGGAAGGCAAGGGTAATACTCTCTTCGAGGGAAAGTTTCCATTCCCCCACCACTTGAATGGGGTCTGCGGCCTGCACAGTCGCCTTATCATTTAGGCTCAGGGTTTTCGCCAGTTGCCGCTGTGCCGTTTTTAGCTGGCTTTGGGCTTGCACCAACTGCTGTTGGTTGTTGGCCAATTGCACTTCGGCAGTTAACACGTCAAAGAGTGTGCCGAGGCCGGCCCGTTCCCGAGCTACGGCATCCCGCAAACTAATTTGCGAGTTTTGGACAGCGGCTTGGCCAATGCGCACCAGTGCTTCTGCCTGCTGAATATTGTAGTAGTCGTTGGCCACATCTTGGCGCAGTTGCTCAAATTGGCGTTGCAGATCCAGTTCGGCATTGCGCACCTGTTCCCGCGCTGCTTGAATGCTGCCGGAGCGCTGCCCCGCTGTAAAGATGTTGTAGCCTAACTGAACCGTATTGGTCCAGGTGTTACTGGTGGTGTTTAAGGGCACAGGTGGTATCCCCAGACCACCGCCCTTGATAAATGCCTGCTGTGCTTGGGCATTTTGCAGACGAATGGCCGCCGAATCGGTACGGCTAATATTTGTTTGGAACGACAGGGTAGGATACAAGGCTGATTCAGCTTGGCGCAATACTGCCCGGCTCTGTTGCAGTTGAGCCTCAATAATTTGTAACTGCCGATTATTGCGGCGTGCCAATTCAATCGCCTCGGTGAGGGTAATGGGGCGATCGACATCAATAGTGACCTGCTCAGGCCGGCTGGGTAAGTAGAGGGGATCAGGATTGGGATTGAGGGGGATGAGATCTGCAGCGGTTGTCCTTGGTTGGGCGATCGCCCCCGGAATGGCCATCAGTAACAGCCCGCTCAAGTGACCCAGAAGCCAAAGACTCTTTTGCCACATCACTTGGTTGTCCATACGCACTCCTCCCACCGATAACACTCCTGCTACGGCTTAGCTGCGCCTAATTTGACATCCTCCCTGTCCTCTAGAGGACGGGGATTCCCAAGTCTCACGACGTAGGTTCCTGCTTCATTGCAACTGCCGCCACCCTTATTACGTTAGCGCTCCGCGCCGCCAAGGCGAACCCTCCACAGGCGGATAGCGTGTGTCCCACGGCCAAACTGCCGCCGTTGCGCTTCTTGTTGAACTGTGGGTATCCCGCTCGTCCCGCAAAGCAGTTGGTGAAGGCGGTTTGCAGATGCCTGAATCTTTGTTGCAAGGGAGCGCTGCTAACTTCATTCAAAAACTGGAAGTCATCCTGTTTTTTCCACTCCGTCAGCATGGCAGAGGGTTGGACGTATTCAACTCGCTCTTGCGGTTCATCCCATGCGTCAGTTCGCGCTGTCACCGCTCGGTTGTACACCAGTCGGACACAGTCAAACATTTTCCTCAGCAAGCTTTCTTGCTCAGGGGTTGGATAGAAACGATAGCTGTAAGCCTTTTCCATGCGTTAAATTATAACTTGTAAGTTTGCATTTGGCAGTCTGGGACTGCTGCTCCTATCCCTCCCCGCCCTACAGACAAACCGGGGTATCTCGGAGGTTTAAGATAAAAGGCTGGGGCAAGTGATGGGGCAATTTAGAATAGGGGCAGATTAAACGCGCTCACCCTAGAAATGCTCCTGCCGCTGCGTTAACGCCATGACCCAGACCCATAACCGCCAAAGCGCCACCATTTTGCTGGTAGATGATGACCCCAACTTAGTCTTGCTAGTGAAAGACTACTTGGAAATGCAGGGCTACGCAGTACTCACCGCCGCCCACGGTCGTGAAGCCCTAGACCAATTGCAACAGCATACGCCTGATCTGATTATTTGTGATGTGATGATGCCGCAGATGGATGGTTATAGCTTTGTCAGTACAATGCGACAGCATCAGCATTTACACTGGTTACCGGTATTGTTTCTTTCCGCTAAGGGGCAAACCCACGATCGCATCAAGGGGCTACAAACAGGAGGCGATGTGTATCTTGTCAAACCCTTTGAACCCGATGAACTGCTCGCCCAAGTGCAAGCCTTACTGAAGCAAACCGCACGGTTGCGAGAGCAGCAGCGCACCTCCCCCACAGCGCCGACACCGCCCCCGGGGGTTGAGCTAACCCCCACGGAAACCCGCATCTTGCAGTACGTGGCGCGGGGGTTGGCTAACCGCGAAATTGCCGCGGAACTGCATGTCAGTCAGCGCACCGTAGAAAGCCATGTGAGTAATATGCTAGGGAAAACAGGACTTCACAACCGTACAGAGCTGGCTCGCTGGGCCATGGATCATCACTATGCCTAGTTTGACACTCCCTTCGCGTTCAGCAGGAGAGCTACCCATGACTCTGCTACCATCCATGCGTCCTAGCTTGCTACCCATGGGGGAGAAAGCGATCTCCCCTCCTTTCAACGGTAAAATGACGGGACACTGCAACTTTGGAGGCTGTTAGCCATTGATTATTGTGATCGACAACTATGATAGCTTCACCTACAACTTGGTTCAATACTTGGGGGAGCTAGCTACGGAGTTTGCCGTTGCTGCTGATCTCCGTGTTTTTCGCAATGACAAGATCACCCTTGCCGATATTGAGACCCTAGCCCCAGACGGCATCGTCATTTCTCCGGGACCCGGGCGGCCAGCAGATGCTGGTATTTCCGAAGCAGTGATTCGCGCCTACGCGCCTAAGTGTCCTATTTTAGGGGTGTGCTTAGGGCATCAAGCGATTGGCGAGGTGTTTGGTGGCACTATTACATTGGCACCAACTCTGATGCACGGTAAAACTTCCGACATCTATCATGCTGGGGTAGGAGTCTTTGAAGGTTTGGCTCAACCATTTACTGCCACTCGTTACCACAGTTTGGTCATTGACCGCGAGACTTGTCCCGATGTCTTAGAAATTACGGCATGGACGGCAGATAACCTGATTATGGGGGTTCGCCATCGGCAGTATCCCACCCTTGAAGGGGTACAGTTCCATCCTGAAAGTATCTTGACCCGCTGCGGCAAAGACTTGCTTAGGAACTTTTTGGCAACAGTTGCCCGTCAGCGGCCTTAACTAGCCTCGCGGCATAAGCCAATTTTTCTCTATACTTAGCTGGGAATGCACTGTGGGGAGACCTATGGAACGGCGACAGTTTTTGCGTTGGGCGCAGGTAGGGGCGATCGCCAGTTTAGGAGGACATTGGGCGGCTCACGCGCAAGGAGCAGGACTGTCACTACAATGGCTGGGGCACACTTGCTTTCTGTTTAGCGGCAGTGGCCAGCGGGTTCTTGTGAATCCTTTTCGTCCCATGGGATGTACCAAAGGGTTACGCCCCCCCCGCGTTGCTGTAGATATTGTCATGATTAGCAGCCGCTTACTGGATGAGGGGTACATTGAAGGGCTGCCGGGTCGCCCGAAGCTGCTGTTTCAACCGGGTAACTATAAAGTCAATGGTCTGACAATTCAGGGAATTCGGACAAACCACGATCGCGTGGGTGGCTTTCGCTTTGGTGTTAATGTTGTGTGGCGGTGGCAGCAGGGGGGGGTCAACATTCTCCATATGGGGGGAATTGCTATGCCCCTCAGCATTGAGCAAAAAATTCTCATGGGCCGACCCGATGTGATGATTGTGCCTGTGGGGGGCACTGACAAAGCCTATACTGCGGCAGAGGCCAAAGCTGCGATTGAGTTATTGCAACCCCGTTTAGTCATTCCGTCGCACTTTCGCACCGCCGCCTCTGATCCAAACAATTGCGATCTAACGGGCTTAGATGACTTTTTAGCGGTGATGGAAGGTACCCCTGTGCGGCGAAGTGGCAGTAGCTCACTTGCGGTCTCAGCGGGGAATTTGCCACAAACAACAACGATTCAAATCCTCAGCTTGTAATACGTGTAGTAACACCGTTGGAATCTCTGTGACGTTAGGCTAGGGAGTATGTCAAACTATAGGAATGTCCTCCGTCGCAAATTGTGCCATGAGTAATGCCTACAAGCCACAGCAAGCCTCTGACAAAAATTTAGAAGCCGTGCGCAAATTTGCGGAAACCTATGCCCAACGAACAGGAACCTACTTTTGCGCTGATCTAGGAACCACTGCGGTTGTTTTAGAAGGTTTAGCCAAACACAAAGACGATTATGGATCGCCCCTGTGCCCCTGCCGACACTACGAAGATAAGGAAGCGGAAGTGGCGGCAGCCTACTGGAACTGCCCCTGTGTACCCATGCGAGAACGGCGCGAATGCCACTGTTTACTATTTTTGACACCAGATAATCCGTTTGTGGGCACCCAGCAAACAATTACCTTTGAACAAATTCGCGAGGAAACAAACCGTTTTACGGTGTCCTAGGGCTGAGGGGGCGGGTAAATGCGGGAGCGCACGTCGTGACAGTACTGCTGCAGCGCAGCGATCGCCTGCGTACCAAGGTCAGCGTACACCGGCGCAAAGGGCGGCGCTTGAGGGGTCAACCCCAGCACATCGGCAGTGACCAGCACTTGCCCATCGCAGTGAGGCCCTGCACCAATACCAATGGTGGGAATCTCTAGTTTGGCAGTAATGCGTTGGGCGAGCTCACTGGGAATATGCTCAAGAATTAAGGCAAAGGCACCCGCCTGAGCTAGGGCGATCGCGTCGGCAAGAATTGCCTCTGCTGCCTGCTCAGTTTTTCCCTGCTGCCGCAGCCCGCCCAACTGATGCACCCGCTGGGGCAGTAATCCAACATGACCCAAAACTGGAATCCCCGCTTCCACAAGCCGTTGAGTGGCTGCACAGACCACTGGTGAGGCACCCTCCATCTTCACCGCTTGCACCTCCGCTTCCTTTACCAGTTGTCCCGCCGATCGCAGCGCCTGTTCCGGGCTTTCGTGATAACTCAAAAAAGGCAGATCGCACACCACAAAGCTAGCAGTTACCCCCCGCCGCACCGCCCGCGCATGGTGAATCATCTGCTCTAGGGTGACCGGTAACGTGGTGCTGTAACCCAAGGCCACCATCCCTAGGGAATCCCCTACCAAAATTACATCAACCCCTGCTGCATCGAGCAGCCGCGCCCAAAGATAATCCCATGCTGTCAGCATCGTAATGGGATCACCGTGCTGTTTTTTTTGCTGGAGTTGGGGTAGGGTAACGGGGCGACGCGCCATGGGCAAGGGAAATAAGACCGTACCCCCTATAGTGCAAGGGATTGGCAGCAGCGTCAATTAGGGGGCGCGCTTAGAGGCGATCGCGCAGTTGGTTAACCATGGCTTGCGCCGAAGCCTCATCCTCAAACATGCCTAACTGAATCTTCGTTTCAGCACCATCACCCACTAAGAACGCATCCGGCAAAATCTCCTGAACTTTGGCTAAGTCCGCCGGCTCGGTATAGGGGGCAAGCACATAGTAACGGCCATTACTCGCGTGCTCAATAAATACCTTGGAGGGGGTAGATTCCACCACTGGCGATGGGGACGATAGGGCTGGACTAGGTTCAGGGGAGGACGCTGGCTCCAGTTGCGCAAGGGTACTGCGGTTAACATCAGGAAACTCGCGGGCGGCCATATTTGGGCCAGAGGGGGGAGCAGACGGGCTGGTGTCCGCTGGTACCTCGTTCACCACCACGGTAGGAGTCTCCTGCCGTGCCAACCACAAAAGGGTGCCGCCACCGAGTCCCGCAAGCACCCCAATAACGATCAGCCAACGTTGAAAATGGTGCGACCTGTTGCGATCCTGCTGCTGAAACCACGGACGGTTATTCTGACGAGCGTGCTTGAGGAGTTCGCGGGTAGAGGCAAAGGGGCGTTTGGTCTGCTGCTGCGGTGGGGAAGCAACGGCTTCAGGGGCACTGCTGGTGTAGGACTGGGGCAATAGTCCCGCCAGTTCTGCTGGGTCAAAGTCGATAAACTCGTCCGTATCGCTCTGGGCGGCCGTGGCGTCAGACTGCAGGCTCAGAGAAGATGGCAGCTCAACAGGGGCAGGGGCTGCTGCAGGAGCGATGGGGGTGGTGACGACAGGAGCAGGGGTGTCTAGAGGCTCAGACACGGTAAGCCCCGGACTGCCTGGCTGAGGAGTTTCGAGAGGACGGTGAGACTGAACAAGCCGATGGCAGCGAAATTGAGTGAGTTCTGCTTCTAAACTAAGATTTAGGGAGGCCAAGGCAGCTTGCAAACGGTTGCGATCAAGGGTCGGGGTAGTCATAGCGGTGGATCCTGCAAATTGGCTCTCGGGTGCTAGCAACATTCCCTTGCCTTAACGGCAAAGTACAGCAATTTATGCACCAAACTGTGCAGGTTGATAGGAGTGACACAGAGGGTTAGCTTGGTAGCTCCGTACTTTAGTACAGGGTGGAAAAGCCCTAAAGCAACTTTAGTTGCTCTGTGCTAAACTATACTTGGTCGTCATCCTTGGTGAAAAACCCAATCGGCGACAGTTGTTACAAGTAAGCAGAACCTTGGGGCTTTGCCTCTAGGAACTGTGTAGGGGCGTCTTGACAACGCCTTTATGAGTTCGTTTATGGACTGCGTAAGAATCCCCCACCTTTAGGTGCTGGGAGTGTCAAAGGTGTGATCTCTCTGCCCCAACTCAGTATTTGCATTCCGGCCTATAACCGCCCCGATGGGCTGCGCACTGCTGTTACCTCCATCCTGAGTGCCCTGACTCCAGCTCAGACTGCGGCGATTGAACTCGTGATTACGGATGATTCAACCCTTGCCACGCCACAGGTCGAGTGTCTTCTCCATGGTTGGCAGGGGGCATGGCAATATCACAAAAATCCGCAACGTTTGGGGATGGTTGCCAATTGGAATCAGAGTTTGGCCTATGCGCGGGGCGAGTTTGTGCTGTTACTGCACGATGATGATTATCTGCTACCGCAGGGGATACCCCATCTTCTGCATACGCTGAACTGCTACGGTTCGCGGTATGATGTGTTCCTGTTTGGGGTGCATCTTGTGGATGGGCAGGGGCACTGTTTGCGCAAACAAATTCCGCCTCGGGCACGGTGGCTCCCACCCGCCACTGCGGTACGGCAACTTTTATCGCACTCCTCCTTTGTCCGCTTTCCTGCCTTGGTGTGGCGGCGATCGCTCCTAGCGCGGGTGGGGGAATTTAGCCACACCTACGGTGAAGCTACAGATATTTATCAATGGCTCCGCTTCTTTGCTACTGCGGGAGTCTATACGGTTCCTCTGGCCACTGCAGCCTATACAATTCACGATCAAGCCCTGAGCATGGGGATGTTTCAGCCCCAGACCCTCGGTCACCTCAGTGCTATCTTTCAGGAAGCCCGCCAGCTTAACCTTCTGCCCCCTAGGGTACTGCATCACGCCCAGCGGGATTTCCTACACCAGTTTATTTTGGCTGGCACATGGCGGTTTTTACGGCGACGACAGTGGCAGCAGGCCGCCGCTGTGTACCGCCTGTTGGAAGCACCCGAAGTTACTGGGCGATCGCCCCGCTGGGCCGTGACCCGCTTCCTGTTTGGGGTGGCATTGCGTCTGCTGCGGGTAGATCAGGCATAAGCTAGATAGGGCAATTGGGCTGCCACTTGGTGAATCTGGGTGAGGTTAGCAAGCAGTTGGCCGCAGGCATCCCATTGGCCAGAGAGCAGCATTTGGCGGGTGCTGTCGGGCATACTTACCTCTAGGGTCAAGTCCGCACCACTGAGGGTCAGAGTCTCAAGGTTCAACACCAATTCTGTAGTCGGTGCCGTCTCTAGCAGCGTTTGTAGCCGTTGAATTGCTTCGGGTGCTGCTGTGACGCAGGGCACTCCCATCGCTAAGCAATTACCGGCAAAAATTTCGGCAAAGCTTTCGCCAATCAAGGCTTGAATTCCCCAGCGGGCGATCGCTTGGGGGGCGTGTTCGCGACTTGAGCCACAGCCAAAATTGGCATTCACCACCAGCAGACGTGCCCCTTGATACTGGGGGGCATCGAAGGGGTGCTGTCCATTGGCAGCGTGGCGATCGTCAGCAAAGACGTGGGCACCTAACCCATCAAAGGTGACACAGCGGAGAAAGCGTGCCGGAATGATGCGATCGGTATCAATGTCGTTGCCGCGCAGGGGCAAGCCACGGCCTGTAATACGCTGGATGTTACTCATAGGGGTTAGTTCACCAGTTGCAGGGCTACTAAAAGCCCCCAGCTTTAACTGGGGGTAGGTTACTAAATAGTAAACTAGCTAGCGCTGAGTTTTGGATGTCAATACACGCAGTTACTAAGGGACGTTCAAGGTCAGGCATGAGTGAGGCATGGTTTGCAGGGGTCATTGGCCAGCCGACAGCCGTAGAGTTGCTGAGCTATGCGGTGCAGCGCCAGCGGTTGGCTCCGGCCTATCTATTCGTGGGGGCTGAAGGGGTGGGCCGCGCCCTCACAGCCCGCCACTTTCTACAGATCCTTTTGGGGCAGCAGCCGTCGGCGATCGCCTCCCTGACCAACCATCCTGATGTGCTCTGGGTTGAGCCCACCTACAGCCACCAAGGGACGCTTTACACCCGCGCCCAATTGATGGCGGCGGGTAAAGATATTCCCCGGGGCACCGCCCAGATTCGTCTTGAGCAAATACGTCATCTCAGTCGGGTGCTGAGTCAACCTCCCATGCATGCCCCGCGATCGCTAGTGGTCATTGAACAGGCGCAAACCCTCAACGAAGCCGCTGCCAATGCCTTGCTAAAAACCCTCGAAGAGCCGGGTCGGGCAACTCTGATTCTGATTGCCCCGAGCGAAGCCTCTGTGCTCAATACCATCGTCTCGCGCTGCCAAAAAATTCCCTTTACCCCCTTGCGCCGCACTGACTTAGAAACCGTTCTGCAGCGGGTGGCTCCCGCCAGTTTTTGGCAAGAGGTGACCCCAGAACTATGGCACCTTGGCGCTGGTTCCCCGGGAGCCGTGCTACACGCATGGCAGACGTGGCAGCAGATCCCCGAAGCCTTCCGCACCCTAGGGCACCAACTGACCTGTCCCATGCCGCTGCGTCAATGTCTTGAGCTGGCTCGTGACCTGAGCCAAATGCTTGAGGTGGAACGCCAAGTGTGGCTGCTGAGTCTGATGCAGCAGCAGTGTTGGCGCGTTTACTCGCAACAGGGTAACTGGGCGGCGGCGATGAGCGCTCTGCGGCATCTCGAGCAGGCACAGCAGTATTTGCAGCAGTACGTCCAACCGCGCTTAGTGTGGGAAGTCCTGCTGATGCAGCTCAGGGCACTGTGATAGGCTGGGGTCAAAAATGTGCAGTGTCGGGGGGAATATTTTAATGATTGGGCAACGGCTGACGGGGGCGATCGCGGTGGGGGTTCTCCTTGGCGGGTGTCAGTCGGCAATGAACCGCTTAGATGCGCCTGCGGTGGCACGGCCAGAGAGGGAGGGGTGGCGGTTGATGTGGCAGTTGCGCAGTTGGGGCAATTAGAGAGCGACACCACTCTAACTGGAACTACCCATCCCTACCGTGAGGTTATGGTGCGCTCCCAAGTTGAAGGCCAAGTGGTTCGCCTTGGCGTTGACGTGGGCGATCGCGTCAGGGCGGGGCAAGTGTTGGCAGAGGTGGATCCGATTGTCCTCAAAACCGCTGTTTTTGAAGCCGAAGCAGAGTTGGCTGCCCGTCGCAATGAGGTCATTCAAGCCCAAGCGGCTGTCAACAGTGCTCGCACGGCCGTCGAAGAAGCGCGACTCATCCTGCAACAGGCAGAAAGTGATGCCCAACGCCTTGAAACCCTCCGCCAAGATGGGGCGGTCTCTGCCCAAGCGGCAGAACAAGCACGCACAACCGCCCAAACCGCACGGCAGGTGTTGCACTCTCGCCAAGCGGAAGTGGTCACCGCACAGCAAGGGGTAGCCGTCGCACAAGGGCGAGTCCAAGCTCAGGCGGCCTTTGTTCAACAAGCTCGGGCGCGCCTCAGCTATGCCCTGATGAAATCGCCCCTCAATGGCGTTGTCTTAGAACGGCTCACAGAAGTCGGTAACCTGCTGCAACCGGGGGGAGAGGTACTGCGTTTAGGGGATCTCAAGCAGTTGAAAGTGGTTGTCGAGGTTTCAGAGCAGGAACTGGGGCGGCTTGCCCTAGGCCAAAAGGCTACCTTGACCTTTGATGCGGTTCCCAATCGCACCTACAACGGTCGTATTAGCCGTATTTCCCCAGCGGCTGATGCACGGCTGACCCCTGTGGAAATTCTGATCGATAATGGCGATGAACGCCTTGGCAGTGGCTTGTTGGCTCGGGTGACCCTTGGCTCGGTCAATCCCCCACGGCTATTGATTCCCCAGTCAGCCTTAGCAGGGGCAGAGGAGGGGCGACTGTCCGCACGACAAGGCACCGTTTTTGTGGTTATGGGCGATCGCGCCGTTGAGCGGGATGTCCGGCTGGGACAGCGGCGACAGGGAACCGTAGAAATTCTAGAGGGGCTAGAGGTTGGCGATCGCTACGTGGTGCGATCAAGTCGCCCGCTTCAAGACGGGGATAAAATTCGACCCAGTATTCTGTCCCAACGCTAGGAAAAGGACATCGCAGGATCGCTAAGGTGCGATGCCGATCCCAGCGGGGCATTAAGCCAACAGTGATGGCTCTTGTTCAGGCAGAATTGTGCAATTAGACTGGGCATAGCTCATGCACAGCAGAACATACCTTGCCTCTATCTGCTCATCGTCAAGGAACGATTGAGCAGTGCCCCAGTGACGCTGCCCAAACGGACATTGACCCCATCGCTAGACTAAGATAGCGAAAGCATTGTTTCAGCACAGGCATGGGACTCATTGTACAAAAGTACGGCGGCACCTCCGTCGGTAGTGTAGAGCGTATCCAAGCCGTAGCACAGCGGGTGCAGGCAACGGTGGCAGCGGGGCATCAGGTGGTGGTGGTGGTCTCCGCGATGGGCAAAACCACCGACAGTCTTGTGGAACTGGCGCGAGCCATTACCCCCCACCCCAGTCAGCGGGAAATGGATATGCTGCTGTCAACGGGCGAGCAGGTCTCGATTGCCCTATTGACCATGGCGCTCCATGCCCTTGGGGAAGCGGCGATTTCCTTGACGGGGGCACAGGTGGGGATTGTCACTGAACCCGCCCATACCCGTGCCCGCATTCTGCACATCGAAACCCAACGCCTTGAGCGGCACCTCAAGGATGGCCAAGTAGTTGTGGTGGCAGGTTTTCAGGGGATTACTGCCGATGCAGATTTTGAGGTCACGACCCTTGGTCGCGGTGGCTCTGACACGTCGGCTGTGGCCTTGGCGGCTGCCCTGCGGGCGGATTGTTGCGAGATTTATACCGATGTGCCGGGCATTTTAACCACCGATCCACGGCTGGTACCCACTGCCCAACTGATGGCCGAAATTACCTGCGATGAGATGCTGGAGTTGGCGAGCCTAGGGGCAAAGGTGTTGCATCCACGGGCGGTGGAAATTGCCCGCAATTACGGCGTTGATCTGGTTGTGCGCTCCAGTTGGAGTGACGATCCGGGAACACGGGTCGTTGCACCCCGGCGATCGCCCCGTCCAGTTGAAAACCTAGAACTAGGCAAGCCGGTGGATGGGGTGGCCTTGGATACGGATCAAGCCAAAGTGGCGCTGCTACGGGTGGCGGATCGCCCCGGGGTGGCCGCCCAGCTCTTTGGTGAATTGGCCCGCCAAAACCTTGATGTGGACTTGATTATTCAATCGATCCACGAAGGGCAAACCAACGATATTGCCTTTACCGTGCAAAAGGCGGCACTCAACCAAGCAGAGGCCGTGGCCACGGCCTTTTATCCACGGTTGAACCCCCACCAAGTGGTGCAGGAAACGGATGTTCTTGTGGATCGCGATATTGCCAAAGTCAGTATTACCGGCGCAGGGATGATTGGTCGCCCTGGGGTGGCCGCGCAAATGTTTTCGGCTTTAGCCGCTGCTGGCATTAACCTCCAGATGATTTCCACATCGGAAGTGAATGTGAGTTGCACGGTGGCAGCAGCAGATGCGGGGCGTGCCATTGCGGTGCTGACTCAAACCTTTGGCGTGGAGGCTGACTCTGCCTGCCCCCAACAGACGACGGCAGCACCGCCGGTACGGGGGGTTGCCCTTGACGCAAAGCAGGCGCGGCTGGCGATTCGCGATGTGCCCGATCGCCCTGGGATGGCAGCAGCTATCTTTCAGAGCCTTGCGGATGCGGGGATTAGTGTGGACATGATCATTCAATCCCAGCGATCGCGATCCCTCGCAGGGGTGATGAGTCGGGATATTGCCTTTACGGTGGCAGCAGCAGATGCCGATCGCGCCGAAGCCTTACTCCAAGACCTGCAACCCAAGCTAGGCTACACCGAGGTGTTAGTGGATCGGGCGATCGCCAAGGTCAGCATTGTCGGCGTGGGGATGATTCACCGTCCGGGCATTGCCGCCCAAATGTTTGCGGCGCTTGCCCAGGAAAGCATCAACATTCAGATGATTGCCACCTCAGAAATTCGAGTCAGTTGTGTCGTGGCGGCCACCGATGGCGTTCGCGCCCTGCAAGCGGTTCACAGTGCCTTTGGCCTCGATGGCGACACACCGATCCCCATTCCCAATGTCGGCAAGTAGTCCACCCCGCTGGTGCATTGCCCTCATCCTAGCCTTGGGGGTGCTGGCGGTTTCTACGGCAGCGGTGTTAGTGCGCTGGGGCACCCAAGGGCTGAGCACTGACTCCTTTGGCACCACCGTAGGCTTTAGTATGCTGCTGGCAGCGGGACGGCTGTCCTTGGCGGCTATTTTTCTGTCCCCACAACTGTTTTACTGGCCGTGGCCCGACCTAGGCGATCGCAACCTGCGCTACGCATTGCTGGCGGGGGGTGCGTTGGCGGCTCATTTTAGCCTTTGGTTTACCTCCCTCAGTTACACGTCAGTGGCGGCCTCCACTACCCTAGTCACCACAACCCCCATCTGGTCAGCACTCATCAGTTACGTTTGGTTGCAGCAAACCCTAAAACCCCGGACGATGCTAGGCATGGGGATAGCCTTGATGGGCAGTGCCCTGATTGGCTGGGGCGAACCCACCAGTGCTGCCGCAAGCCACCCCCTGCTGGGGAATGCGTTAGCATTAGCGGCAGCTTGGGCGGTCAGCCTATACTTCCTGTGGAGCCAGCGTGCCCAAGCGACTGGGCTGCACATCCACCGTTACGCATTGATTGCCTATTCCACTGCGGCGATTCTCTTACTGCCCATGCCACTGCTGCTAGGGGTCCCCTACACGGGTTGGCCCAGAACGCTGTATCTGGCTATCGTCCTGCTGGCACTCATTCCGCAGCTAGTTGGCCACACCAGCTTGAATTGGGGGGTGCGGTGGCTGTCTCCCACGTGGGTTACGCTTCTTGTGCTGGCAGAACCCGTCGCCGCCAGCTTATTTGCGTTGCTCTTATTTGGGGAGGTACCGGCGCTATCGGTGGTTGTCGGTGGCGCAATTGTCCTGATGGGGCTAACCATCTCCCTATGGCCTTATCAGAGGATAGGGTCTGGGAGCAATTCCTAGGGGGGCTTGGGCGATCGCCGCCGTTGCTTGAGGGTATCGAGGGCATCGCCCAAGGCAGTAATCAGACTTTGGCGGGTGCGGGCATGATGTTGACGCTCCTGCTCCAGCGCCAAATGTAACCGCTGATTTTCCAGCAAGGCCTCAATTAATTGCTGTTGTAGATCCGTGATCGAGGTTTGCGCCCGTACCCTAGCCTCAATGCGAGCCACCTCATCCGCCCAATCAGACGATTCTGGCAGATCAACCGCTGGTGATGGCTCTGGCGGTGCCGCAGTTGGCATAGCGTTTTGCAGCTCATTGGCTCGCGCCTGCGCCTTTTGCAGTTGCTCTTGGAGGCGTTGAAGCTGATCCTGAAAATCTGCCACAGTGAATATAAGGCACAGCATGATCTAGGGCTATTGTGATACGAGTATCCTCAGAAAACAAGTCTCAATCATGTTCCATTAGTGGTGAGCACCTATGGGAGTGGTGGCAGTGGGCCTGCCAGTGCATTCCTGAGACTGAAAAAGCCGCTGGTCGAGCTGAATTGAAAACCTTTTTGCTTGCGTTCAGTGAGTTAACCCCCCTCGACCTGACCCTGCACAGTTACCGCAGCCAGCCTTCTCTACCCTTAAGACTGCCCCTTGCCGAACTCAGTTATCGCTGGCAACAACGCTGGCAACAACGGGTGCCGCTGCAGTACCTTCTGGGATGTGCCTACTGGCGAGATCTGGAATTGACAGTGACCCCTAGTGTCTTGATTCCGCGACCAGAAACCGAGGAACTGCTGGAGTGGGTTGACCGCTGGGTTCCTGTTCATCAACAGCAGGGGCACTGGCTGGATTTAGGTACCGGTAGCGGGGCGATCGCCTTGGGACTGGCGCGCCTATGGCCACAAGTCCAGCTTCATGCAGTTGATCGCAGTGCTGCTGCCCTAGCCGTAGCAAAAATTAATATTCAGCGCTACCGGTTGGGCGATCGCATTCACTGCCACCAAGGGAGTTGGTTTGAGCCAATCGCCCCTCTCAAAGGTCAGGTACAGGGTATCATCAGTAACCCCCCCTATATTCCCACGGCCATGATTGCCCGCCTGCAACCGGAAGTGCAGTACCACGAGCCCCACCTTGCCCTTGATGGCGGCAGTGACGGGCTGGCAGCGGTGCGCCTCCTTGTGCAAGCTGCCCCCGCGTATTTGCTGCCCCAGGGGTGGCTCTTTATAGAACTCATGGCGGGGCAGGGGAAGTCGGCACGGGCGATCGCCACGGCCACCGGTGCCTATCAACAGGTGCACATCTGCCCTGATATCAATCGGGTGGATCGATTTTTGGTGGCACAGTGCCACTAGAGCGTTGGGGCGATCGCGGCTGATCCCATCGCCATAGGGCAACCATCACGGCAACAACCCCTAGCTGCAAAGCCAAACTCCAGCCCACATCTGCCGGAGCAGTCCCTGCCAGCCACTTCAAGCTAAGGATGAAGCCGCCCATTAGCCCTGAAGCTGCAAAAACGCCATAAAAAACGCGCCGTAGCCCGCGATAGGGTGCCTGAGTTTCTGAGCGCAGCCGCTGCCGAAAATCAGCCTGTTGAGGGTCTTTGGAATGAGTCATAATCACAAATTTTATACAGAACAGGCTCTAAAGAGCACAACCGTCGCAAGTGTGTCACCTCTTGGGGGGTCAAATGCCGCCAGCAGCCGGGTGCAAGATCGTTCAGTTCAAGGCAACCAAGAGCAACCCGCACCAAACGAAGCGTGGGGAAGCCAACAGCAGCAGTCATGCGCCGCACCTGTCGATTACGCCCTTCCCGTAAGGTGATGCTGAGCCACGCCGTAGGAATATAGCGGCGAAACCGAATCGGTGGCGTCCGTGGCGGTAAAGCGGGAGCCTCAGGTAGAACCGTAACAGTGGCCGGCAGGGTGCGATCGCCTCGAATCAGTACCCCTTGGCGAAGGTGTTCCAGAGCCTCAGGCGTAGGGTGCCCTTCCACCTGTACCCAGTAAGTCCGGGGATGGCGGTAGCGGGGGTCAGTCAGGCGGTGTTGTAGGCGCCCATCGTTCGTGAGCAACACCAAGCCTTCGCTATCATAGTCGAGGCGACCCACCGCATAAATATCAGGAATGGGGACGTAGTCCTTGAGGGTTTGCCGACCCCGTTCATCCTGAAATTGGCATAAGACCCGGTAGGGCTTATTCAAGATGACGTAGCGATAGACCAAGGGAACCTCCAGTGGCAACCCTAGCATACCATGGGCTTGCCAAGTGATTCTAGCTAGGCTATAGTAAGAAATCGTCCATATTCCTCAGTAGCTCAGTGGTAGAGCGGTCGGCTGTTAACCGATTGGTCGCTGGTTCGAATCCGGCCTGAGGAGTTTCCTAATAGCTTGAGCCACGGTAACGGCGGCGACGCTGACCATCTTCATCCCCTTTGGGTAAGGTGCTGGTGTCTGCAACAGTACCAACTCCGCGGTACTGCTGCATACTTTGGGACGGTTCAGGTGCAGCGGGTTCGACCGTGGGTGACGGCGCTGGCGGGGGGGGAGATTGCAGGGGGGCTGAGAGGCGACTCAAACTCTCCATCAAGGCATCCTGCTGAATGGGCAGCGCATCCAGCAACTCTAGAATACGGGTGAGGTGGGACACCGCCGTAGCAATCAGGGTGGACTCTTGAATACCTGGGAGTAGATCGGTCGCGCCGAGGCGTAATGCCCAACGGCGTTCGGCACTGCTAATTTGGCGTTCTTGACCCACGGTAATCACAATCGGCAGCGATGGAAAGCGAGACTGGGCAACCTGACAAAACCGGTAGGGATTGGTTACGGTCATCCCTAGATCCAACAAGAGCAAGTTGGGCAGGGTCAAACCAGCGGTTTCCATTTGCTCTAATACGCCCAGAATGTCACCATCGAGGCTTTCCCAGATGACCGTGATGTTTTGACTACTGAGAATACTATGCCAAATTTCCCCCTGACGTTGAACCGCTTGCGTCATTAGTACGGTGGGTTTCATGATCTCAAAATCCTTCAAAATTTTGCCGCCAAGGATGCAGAAACCAACTGCAACATTCGTCGTTTATTTAACTCTACTTAACAACGATGACAGTTTTAGAGACTGCGAGATGTTCACCGAGAACACTCTTGCCACTTCTCCTAGGGCACAGGCACAGCGTCCAGTAACTCGGCAACAACTCCTAAATTGGAGCGACCAGCAGTGGTAATTAGACGATGTCCCAGAACGTGAGGGGCGAGGCGTTTCACATCATCAGGAACAACATAATCCCGATCACAGAGAAAGGCCAAGGCTTGAGCCGTGCGCTGGAGCATAACGGTGCCGCGGGGGCTAACACCTAGGGTAATGCGATCGCTGTGGCGAGTGCTGCGGACAAGGCTAAGAATGTACTTTTGCACAACCGGCTCAACCCGTACCTGCAGAACCTGCTGGCGCAACTGTTCAATCTCACTGAGACTTAAGCAGGGACTAAGCTGGTTTATATCTAAGCCTCCCCGCAGGCGCTGGAGCATTTGTAGCTCTTCCTCTTCAGTGGGGTACCCCAAGCTCAGACAGAGGGCAAAGCGATCGAGCTGTGCCTCAGGCAGCGGAAACGTACCTTGGTACTCCACCGGGTTTTGGGTGGCAATCACAAAAAAGGGCTGGGGCAACGGGTAGGTGACCCCGTCAATGGTGACTTGGTACTCTTCCATCACCTCGAGTAAGGCCGACTGCGTGCGCGGTGTAGCCCGGTTGATTTCGTCCGCCAGCAGAATGTTGCAAAAGACTGGCCCCGGACGGAATTCAAATTCAGCGGTTTTCGGGTTCCAGATATTTGTGCCCGATAAATCCGTTGGCAGGAGATCAGGGGTGGCTTGAATGCGCTGAAAGGAACCGCCAAGGGAGCGTGCCAAGGCTTTAGCCAAGAGCGTTTTACCGACACCAGGCACATCTTCGAGCAGCACGTGCCCCGCCGCCAGTAAGCCCACCAGCACTAATTCAAGAGCAGTTTCCTTGCCCACCATCACTTGACCCAGATTGGTCACCAATTGCTGTAGGGGATCACGCATAGGATTTAACTCGCCGTAGATGGGTGGCGGCCTCGCAGCAGTCCCGCACAATTTGGGATTGCAGATCCGCTAAGGCTGAAAACTGCATTTCGGGGCGAATAAAGGCTTCAAGGTGTAGGGTTAGCTCGTGGCCGTAGAGGTTACCGCACCAATCCAAGAGATGAACTTCTGTGGTCACGGCTCGGCCATCTACGGTAGGACGCACACCGATATTCACCACCCCCAACTGGGGGCTAGGGAAGATGGCTGCTGTGACCCAGCAGGCATAAACACCATGGCGGGGCAAGAGTTTATCGGTCGGCACGGCTAAATTAGCGGTCGGAAACCCCAGTTGACGACCCAGTTGGTGGCCGTAGATCACAGTTCCCGTCAGTGCATAGGGTCGCCCCAATAGCTCGCGGCAAGATCAACATCCCCGGTGGCTAGGGCGGCACGGATGGCAGAACTACTGACGCGATCGCCACCATGACAGTAAGGGGGCACAATATGGACAGGAATGCCAAAGGCGGCACAGAGGGTTCGCAAATCCTCAGCAGTACCAGAGCGCCCACGCCCAAACCCAAAATTAAAGCCAACACTGAGCACCTTGGCCTGGAGTTGCTGCACCAAAATCTGCTCAATAAATTCTAAGGGCGAAAGCTGCGCCAACTGCTGCGTAAAGGGTAAAACAATCACCTGTTCAATGCCATACTGGCTGAGCAGGGCGCGTTTCTCAGCGGCGGGGGTCAACAGTAGCCGCTCCTCCCCTGTAAAAAACGCTTGAGGATGGGGGGAAAAAGTAATGATCGAGCGGTAACACTCTGGGGGTGCCGCCTCGATAAGGGTATGGATGACGTGCTGATGCCCCCGATGGACACCATCAAAATTGCCGAGGGCGATCGCGGTAGGGGTTTGCAAGGGTAAGCAGCACACTAGTTGACACAGGAAACATTTTGACACATTTGCCAAAATTGTGGCAGTCTTAACAGACTAGCTATGTTCTCCTTAATTTTGACCATAGAAAATCCTCTCTTGAATCCTCGGAAATGGCTGTGCTAAACTCAGCAGCAATTTATCTAAAGCTTGCCTAATCTGAAACCTCAAGATTCAGAACGGAGAACCCAGTGAATAGGGGCGCATTCTCGCCAGAGATAGGATACCACTGAATCCTAGCCCGTCAGCTAACTTCGTCGGCACTCAGTTGGAGACTGGCTGTTGTTTATCACTGCTCAGTGTTCCATGGTTCGGTTTCGCTGCGTTGACCGAAATCCTTAACCCTTGAATTCGCTAGGATTGAACATGTTTATCCAACACTGGCAGCCCCTTGTTGCAGGTTTCATTTTTTTGGGCGTGATCGCCCTGATCATGACCGAATTGATCAATATCACCATTGCGGCTTTTTTAGGGGCAATCCTGCTGGTTTTTCTGAATATTATGACCCTCTCAGAGGCCATTAGCTACATTGGCCGCAGCCATGGCACCCTTGCCCTTTTTTTTGGCGTGATGGTCTTGGTGCGAGCGTTTGAGCCTACCAAGATTTTTGATTATATTGCCACGCAAATGGTGATTTTAGCCCGAGGACAAGGTAAGCGATTACTCTTGGGCATTGTTGCCCTCACCACCCCCATCTGTGCGGTGCTGCCCAATGCCACCACCGTCATGCTGCTAGCGCCGCTGTTACCCCCAATGGCGGCGGAGGTTGGGGTGGATTTTGTGCCGCTAATTATTTTAATGGTTATTGTTTCCAACAGTGCTGGCTTGCTCACCTTAGTGGGGGATCCAGCGACCTACATTGTTGGGGATGCCATTAACCTTAGCTTTACGGATTATCTGCTGCGGATGAGCATGGCGGGGGTGTTGGCGATCGCTGTCATTGTTTTGTGCTTACCGGTATTGTTTCGGCGAATTTGGCGCAAGGAACTCAAGAGCCTTGATCAGTTGCCCCATCCCCAGATTAATCATCCCCGCACCTTGGCGGTTGGCTCAGTGATTATCCTCTTTGTCTTGGTGTTTTTTGTCATTGGCGATGGCACGTTGGTGAAGGTGTCACCGCCAGCCGTGGCCTTGATGGGGGCGGCACTTGCCCTGCTCCTTGCCCATCAAAGCAAAATTGATACGGTAACCCAAATTTTGCGCGATGTGGATTGGGGAACCCTCATCTTTTTCATGAGTGTATTTGTGTTGATTGGGGGGCTAGAGAAAACGGGGATCATTGACCAACTTTCGCAAGTCTTAGCGTTTGTGATTGGTAAAAATATCTTTTTAGGGTCACTGTTGCTGTTGTTTATGATGGGCATTGTGTCCAGTGTGATTCCTAATATTCCGTTAGTGGTGGCGATGGTACCCTTACTGAAAAAATACGTGGTTCAGGTTGGCCTCGCCGGTAGTGAAATTCTCCACCTTGGCTATGGTGGCGATATTCCCAGTACAGTTTTGCCCTTGTTTTATGCCATGATGCTGGGCGCTACCCTAGGGGGAAATGCCACACTGGTGGGTGCCTCTGCCAATATTGTTGGGGCAGGTGTTGCCGAACTCCATGGACGACGTATTAGCTTTAAGACGTTTTTGCGCTATGGCGTTCCCATTACAGCACTGCAACTGGGGGTCTCAGCCCTATTTCTCACGGTTCGATTTTTAATTTGGCCTCGCAGCTAGCGGCTCTATCGTCCGAGTTATGCTTAATCAATAGCTAAATGCCAGCAAATTAAGCAACGTAACTGAAAATTGTCAAAGTTCCTGAACCCATAACCTGACCGCTTGATCAGCTTCAATTTATTGTTAATACCTTCAACAACATCACTATTTGTGTGATTATCAAAATAGGCGGTGACTTCACCAAACCACCGACAAATTGTTCTTACGCTCTCTTGAAAAGAATCCTGAGCTTGAGCTAACCAATCGAGCAATTGAAAGGTTCCATCTTTCCAATCTTTTGCTTGCTCAAAGATGGCTCTAAACGATTCCTTCTCCTGATGCATTCGAGCCAGACTTGGCACTACTTCTCGAATTTCTTCCAGTTTTGCTTTTTGCTTCTGAGTTAGATTTTCCTCCGGCTTCAGTAACGCATATTTACTTTGTTTGAGCGCGGCTGCAATCTGGGCTTTCTGGACTTCATTTACCGTCTGCTCATTCGCTTTACAAATACTTTGTCGAGCCTTATCCAATTCCTGATTCACAATCTTCATAACATGAAATCGGTCGGCAACCACCGTAGCATTCGGTAGGAGTTTATGAACCAAACTTTTATAGTTTCCAGACAGGTCAATGCTCACCTCAATAATTTGATTGAGTACTGCTGCTCCCCATGCCTCAAGCACTTGCCTCACATCTTCCTGCTTGCGAGAAGGCGCAAAGGCAAGGGGAATTCGCCGCTCTAAATCGACCAAAACAACTATGTAATCTCCTTGTCCTTTACCTAAGGAAATCTCATCTATACCTAATCGTTTTAATGAACTAACATCGACGTGGAGTTTTTTTTTACTGACATACTGTACCATTGACCATACTTCTTCATCAGTGAGACCATTTGAAATTGCAACATTATGAATGTCGCTGTGCAAAACCTGTTGCACGATTGACTGAGCAAATCGATCCGTTTGCTTGCGACGATTGCCGATGAAATCGAGCGTTTCACTGAATGGCTTACCAAAAGTTCGACATTTAAACTGGCGACGATTGATCTTAAGAAATACGGTTCGTCCACTGATGCTTAAATCTCGCACTAGATACCAATGATTCTGGTGTAAATGACAAGTTTTTTGTTGGCAACGTGGGCAAATCGCCTCGGTTGTCTTTGCTTCCACTATAAGAATCAATTCTCCCGCAACATCGGTATAATCTTCAACCTCAATTCCAGGTAGGTTGAGTAGATCAGTTAGAAGTAGCTGCATATCTCAGATTTCGTATAGCATGTTACATTAGCATACCAAGTCCGATAGACCCTGCCATTGTTGCTATCGAGGATTTGACAGGCATTCGAGATAGAATCAACCAGCAACCGAGAAACACGACCGAGCGGAGACGGTCTAACAGTTGGGCGTTCTATCAGTTGCGACAATTCTTGGAATACAAGGGTATGAAGGAAGGAGTTGAGGTGGTTGCTGTACCACCTGCCTATACCAGTCAAACCTGCCATTGTTGCTTGCATATTGGGCTGAGGACTGAAAAAAAGTTCAAGTGTGGGCATTGCGGATGGATTGGTGATGCAGACCTAAATGGAGCAATCAATATTGCGCTTTTGGGGCAGTCCGTAACGCTGCCTGGAGGCTCCTGGCTAGCTTGCGAGATAGCCGGAGGGCTACAGAAAGCCTCGCCCTTCTAGGGCGGGGAAGTTTACGCTTGCAAATCTTGCCATATTGACCTAAACTAGTATTCTTGTTTAAGGAAATCAATGGGCGATTAGCACAGTGGTAGCGCACTTCCTTCACACGGAAGGGGTCACTGGTTCGAGTCCAGTATCGCCCATAGGCTAGGAGCCAACTACATCAAGGCTTTTAGGGTTTGTAATTTATTTGAAGTGGCTCTATCGTCCGAGTTATGCTTAATCAATAGCTAAATGCCAGCAAATTAAGCAACGTAACTGAAAATTGTCAAAGTTCCTGAGCCCATAACCTGACCGCTTGATCAGCTTCAATTTATTGTTAATACCTTCAACAACATCACTATTTGTGTGATTATCAAAATAGGCGGTGACTTCACCAAACCACCGACAAATTGTTCTTACGCTCTCTTGAAAAGAATCCTGAGCTTGAGCTAACCAATCGAGCAATTGAAAGGTTCCATCTTTCCAATCTTTTGCTTGCTCAAAGATAGCTCTAAACGATTCCTTCTCCTGATGCATTCGAGCCAGACTTGGCACTACTTCTCGAATTTCTTCCAGTTTTGCTTTTTGCTTCTGAGTTAGATTTTCCTCCGGCTTCAGTAACGCATATTTACTTTGTTTGAGCGCGGCTGCAATCTGGGCTTTCTGGACTTCATTTACCGTCTGCTCATTCGCTTTACAAATACTTTGTCGAGCCTTATCCAATTCCTGATTCACAATTTTTATAACATGAAATCGGTCGGCAACCACCGTAGCATTCGGTAGGAGTTTATGAACCAAACTTTTATAGTTTCCAGACAGGTCAATGCTCACCTCAATAATTTGATTGAGTACTGCTGCTCCCCATGCCTCAAGCACTTGCCTCACATCTTCCTGCTTACGAGAAGGCGCAAAGGCAAGGGGAATTCGCCGCTCTAAATCGACCAAAACAACTATGTAATCTCCTTGTCCTTTACCTAAGGAAATCTCATCTATACCTAATCGTTTTACTGAACTCACATCGACGTGGAGTTTTTTTTTACTGACATACTGTACCATTGACCATACTTCTTCATCAGTGAGACCATTTGAAATTGCAACATTATGAATGTCGCTGTGCAAAACCTGTTGCACGATTGACTGAGCAAATCGATCCGTTTGCTTGCGACGATTGCCGATGAAATCGAGCGTTTCACTGAATGGCTTACCACAAGTTCGACACTTAAACTGGCGACGATTGATCTTAAGAAATACGGTTCGTCCACTGATGCTTAAATCTCGCACTAGATACCAATGATTCTGGTGTAAATGACAACTTTTTTGTTGGCAACGTGGGCAAATCGCCTCGGTTGTCTTTGCTTCCACTATAAGAATCAATTCTCCCGCAACATCGGTATAATCTTCAACCTCAATTCCAGGTAGGTTGAGTAGATCAGTTAGAAGTAGCTGCATATCTCAGATTTCGTATAGCATGTTACATTAGCATACCAAGTCCGATAGACCCTAACTGAAAAATAATCCTTGTATGCTTAGCCTCATATATCCTGTGAACAGGAAACACGCTTAGCGGGTGTGAGCATGGATCAAGATATTCCTATTGCAGAACGCTTACCAACAGACTCTGCGGTTAGGCTTCAGAAACAACCCTTGTATAAACGGTGGGCGATCGCCAGCATCATTGGCTTAGGTTGTATGGCTGGGGGTGTCTGGGTTTTCAGCCGTTCTACGGAACCCTCAGCCGTTGCTGAAGCAGTTGGGAACCCCATTGCGGTTCCCACAGAGAATCTGTTGGGGCATTTACCCTACGAAGAAGCACCCCTGAGTGAGTTAGTGCCCGTAAGTGCCGACGGCCAGATCCAGTTACGCCGAGCGGCGGCGGAGCGATTTCGAGCCATGGTTGCTGCGGCTCAGCAGGAGGGAATTATTCTGGTTCCCCTTTCGGGCTTCCGCTCTAAGCAGGATCAAGATTATCTCTTTTTTCAGGTGAAGGAACAGCGAGGACAACGAACGAGTGAGCGTGCCTTAGTGAGTGCGCCGCCGGGCTACAGTGAACACCATACAGGGTATGCCATTGATATTGGCGATGCCAGCCAGCCCGACACTCATCTTAGCGTGGCCTTTGAGCAAACCCCGGCCTTTCAGTGGTTAGCGGTGAATGCTGCTCGCTTTAGCTTTGAACTATCGTTCCCTGAGAGCAATTCGCAAGGGGTTAGCTATGAACCGTGGCATTGGCGATTTGTGGGCGATCGCCACAGTTTGCAAACGTTTTATAAAGCACGGCAACTAAACGTAAGGAGTGCAAAATGAGTGGGCTAGGGCATCGATCCGTCCTGTTAACGGGTGGCACGGGCGGCTTAGGTCAAGGGGTAGCTCCGGTATTACTGGCTCAGGGCTATACCCTCACCATTCCCTACATTGATGCGGTGGGACGGGAGCACCTTGAGCAGCAACTGGCCGCAGCAGAGCTGGCCAATGTCCGCTTTGTCGCTGCCGACCTCAACAACGAAAGTGAAGTAGCCGCACTGATTAATCGTATGCCCCAACTCGATGCAGTGGTTCATTTAGTGGGGGGCTTTAGCATGGGCGCGACGGCTAACGTTGCCTTGAGTGATTGGCAGCACAGCTTCGCCCTCAACGTTGAAACCACCTTCCTAGTGTGTAAACACGCCCTTAAACGGATGCAGCCCCAACACTACGGTCGAATTGTCACGATTGGTTCACGCGGGGCGGTGGAACCCACGGCTGAGTTGGCCGCCTACTGTGCTGCCAAAGCCGCTGTTGTGGCCTTCACGCGGGCGATCGCTGCTGAAACCAAAGGGATGAACATTACTGCCAATGTAATTCTTCCCAGTATTATCGATACCCCCAACAACCGTGCTGCGATGGGGAGCGACCAAGCCGCGATGTGGGTGCCGCCAACAGCCATTGGTCAACTGATTGCCTATCTCATTTCCGAGAGTGCAGGGGCAATCAGTGGCGCAGCGATCCCCATCTATGGCAACGCCTAGCTAGGTATGAGCCATGGTTTTTCTGGTTCTGTTGAGTGCTCTGTGCTACATCAGCATCCTGCTGACTCAACTGTTTGTGAGTGTTCCCATGGAGTTTTTTGGCTGGGTCCATCTTCCCAGCGTTGTGCTGTGGGGATCCTTCTTGCTGCTGTTGGCTTGGCTCCTAGGAGGTGATTAAAACCCCATGACTTTAGCGACGGTGGCTTCGCTTGGGTCGATGTGGCGATGAAAGCGATCGCTCTCCTGCTGCAAGGCCGTGTCCGGATCCTTCAGGCCATTGCCGGTCAGCACACAAACGACGGTGGCACCGCTGGGCACCTGATCGGCTAATTTGAGTAAGCCTGCCACAGAGGCAGCACTGGCCGGTTCACAGAAAATGCCTTCTTCAGAGGCTAATAGGCAGTAAGCCGTGAGGATTTCAGCATCGGTGACGGCATTAAAAGCCCCTTGGCTGGCCTCCTTGACGGCGATCGCCCGCTGCCAATTGGCGGGGTTGCCAATGCGAATGGCGGTAGCCACGGTTTCTGGATGCACAACCACGGCACCGTTGACGAGGGGGGCAGATCCCGCTGCTTGAAAACCCATCATGCGGGGGAGGCGATCGCAGCGATTTTGTTCACGATACTGACAGAAGCCCATCCAATAGGCGGTAATATTGCCAGCATTGCCCATGGGGATGCACAGCCAATCGGGGGCATTGCCCAAGCTATCCACCACCTCAAAGGCTGCGGTTTTTTGCCCTTCAAGGCGATAGGGATTGACAGAGTTCACTAGGGTAATGGGGTAGGTATCGGCCATCACCCGCACAATGTCAAGGGCTTGGTCAAAGTTCCCTTCAATGGCAATCACTTCAGCACCATAGAGCAATGCCTGAGCCAGCTTGCCCTGAGCCACATAGCCTTCCGGGACGAGGACATAGGCGCGCAGACCCGCCCGCCGCGCATAGGCCGCTGCTGCTGCGGAGGTATTCCCAGTACTAGCGCAAATCACTGCTTCCGCTCCCGCCTCCTTGGCTTTAGAGATCGCCATGGTCATACCGCGATCCTTGAAGCTACCGGTGGGATTAAGGCCGTCGTACTTGACATATACTGAAACATTCCGACCCACCCGCTCAGCAATGCGGGGCACCGGAATCAGGGGCGTGTTCCCTTCATAAAGGGTCACAATGGGGGTGCGATCGCTGACGGGCAAAAAGTCACCGTAGGCGTGAATTAAGCCATGCCAAGCAGGACGAATGGGAGGGGCGATTACGGGCACAGGTATGCAATCAATCAAATGTAAATAAATCTGTGGCCAGCCATCGAGAGCAGCCACTCAGTACGATAATTCTACCGAGGAGTGGAGCAATTGCCAATTTTACCGCGAGTCATGATATTCAGGGGAGGGCAAAATGCGCTTAATTTTAGTCCGCCATGGTGAAGCGGTGGGGAATGACACTGGCGTGATGCTAGGGCGGCAGGATGTTCCCCTCACACAGCGGGGTCGCCAGCAAGCCCTTGCGCTACGGGAGATTTTGCCCCCGCCGGATTTTATCTATACCAGTCCGCTGCAGCGCTGTTGTGAGGCGGCTCGCCTCATGAACCCAATCTCTGGCTTAAAGATTCAGGAATTGGCGGACTTAATTGAGATTGATCAGGGGGTTTTTACCGGTCTGACTTGGGCGCAAGCTCAGGAACAGCAGCCGCATCTCTGTAATGAGTTGGAGGAGCAGGACTGTCTTGTGCCGATTCCCGAAGCGGAGTCGATGGCAGCGGCATGGCAGCGGGCCAAACAAACGTGGAAGCACCTACGCAAACACGAGGATGAGCACTGTGTGTGGTGTATTTCCCACGGCGGATTTTTGCAGTGCTTAGTGAGTGTGGTTCTCGGCAGCGATCGCCTGTGGGGAATCAATATCCCACCAGCCGCATGGTTTGACTTTTCAGTCAGAGTGGATGTAGATGGTCGCTTTGAGGCGGAAAATGTGCGTTGGTGGCAAATTCACGGCTTCAATCTCTCTCTGCCGCCGTCGGCCTAGGCGTTGCTACCGTCGTTTGCACAGGCTGCTTGAGTGCGTCAAGCCACTGCTGCAAAATTAACGCCGCCGCAATTTGATCTACAAGGGCTTTTTCCCGCCGCGGCGATCGCCCCCGCTGCTTGAGAATCTCTTCGGCTTGAAAGGAGGTCAGCCGTTCATCCACGTACTCCACCGGCAAGTCAAGCGCCTTGCCAAAGCGTTCTGCCAAGTGCTGTACCTGCCGCGCTTGGGATCCCAGCTCACCGTTGAGGGTGTAGGGTAGCCCCACCACGAGGCGTTCGACCTGCCGCTCCTGACACAGTTGCCGGAGTTGCTCAAGGTCGTGGGCAAAGCTGCGGCGCTGAATCGTTCTTAAGCCGGTCGCAAGCTGCCCGAGGCGATCGCAGCCCGCCACCCCAATCCGTTTGCGCCCTACATCTAACCCAAGAACAGAAATCACGCCTGCCTTTGATCCCTCTTGATAGCTTGAGCGTGCCCGATCACTTCCCCTACAATTGAAGGGCACGTTATCCTGCTGTTATTCTAAAACCTGCCCGCTGCCATGGCTGACCCCGCAACAGACTACAAAGATACGGTAAATCTGCCACAGACGACCTTTGAGATGCGGGCGAATGCACCCACCCGTGAACCCCAACTGCAAGACTTTTGGGCACAACAGCAGATCTATGAACGGCTGCAACAGCACAATCCGGGCGAGGTATTTATCCTTCACGATGGTCCGCCCTACGCCAACGGTGCCCTTCATATTGGCCATGCCCTCAATAAAATTCTTAAAGACATTATCAATAAATATCAGCTCCTCCAAGGGCGCAAAGTTCACTACCGCCCCGGCTGGGACTGCCACGGCTTGCCGATTGAACTCAAAGTACTGCAAACCCTAAGTGCTGAAGAACGCCAGAACCTTACCCCCCTCTCCCTGCGGCAGCGCGCCAAGGAGTTTGCCCTCAAAACCGTTGCTGAACAAAAACGGAGCTTTCAGCGCTACGGTGTGTGGGGAGACTGGCAGCACCCCTACCTCACCCTCTCACCTGAGTACGAAGCAGCACAAATTGGGGTGTTTGGGGAAATGGTACTGCGGGGCTATATCTACCGCGGTCTGAAGCCCGTGCATTGGAGCCCCAGTTCCAAAACTGCCCTTGCGGAAGCAGAACTGGAATATCCTGAAGGCCATACGTCCCGCAGTGTGTACGCTGCCTTTGACGTACTGGAGCTCCCCCAAGGGTTGGCCGCAGCTTGGTATGAAGCACTCGGGCAGATGGGGGTTGCCATTTGGACGACAACACCGTGGACTTTGCCAGCGAACCTAGCGGTGAGCGTCAACCCCGACTTGACCTATGCTCTGGTACGGGTAGCGCCAGCAAAGCGCCACGCTTACCTGATTGTGGCGCACGACTTAGTGCCGTCCCTCAGTCAAACCCTAGGCACAACCTTAACCGTGGTGACTACCGCCAAGGGTGCCGATCTCGAACATACCCGCTATCAGCACCCCCTGTACGATCGCCAGAGCAAAATCGTTATCGGCGGTGACTATGTGACAACGGACTCCGGTACCGGCTTAGTACATACGGCTCCCGGTCATGGACTGGAGGACTACGCCGTTGGTCAACGCTACGGCCTGCCCATTCTGTCCCCGGTGGATGCAGATGGCTGTTTCACGGCGGAGGCGGGTCAGTTCGCTGGCCTGAATGTCCTCAAAGAGGGGAATGAGGCGGTTATTGTGGCTTTAGAGGCTGCCGGCGCCCTTCTTAAAGAAGAGCCTTACGTTCACAAGTATCCCTACGACTGGCGAACCAAAAAACCCACGATCTTTCGAGCAACGGAGCAATGGTTTGCTTCGGTAGCGGGGTTTCGCGATGCTGCCCTCGCGGCGATCGCCGAGGTGAGGTGGATTCCGGCGCAAGGGGAAAATCGCATTACCGCCATGGTGGCGGAGCGATCCGACTGGTGTATTTCGCGGCAGCGCAGTTGGGGGGTACCCATTCCGGTGTTTTATGACAAGGTGACCGGTGACCCCCTGCTCACGGCAGACACCATTGCCCATGTCCAAGCCATCATTCGCCAGCGGGGGTCTGATGCTTGGTGGGAACTCTCGGTGGCGGAGCTATTGCCCCCCGCCCTGCAAGATCAGGCAGATCGCTACGAAAAGGGCACCGATACCATGGATGTGTGGTTTGACTCCGGCTCATCCTGGGCAGCAGTTCTAGGGGAGCAGCAAGCGGATCTATACCTCGAAGGCTCGGATCAGCATCGGGGGTGGTTCCAGTCATCGCTGCTGACCCGGGTGGCGGTGCAGGGGCACGCTCCCTACAAATCGGTGCTCACCCACGGCTTTGTCTTGGATGAGCAGGGGCGCAAGATGAGTAAATCCTTGGGCAATGTCACGGATCCGCGCGAGGTAATTGAGGGCGGCAAAAACCAAAAGCAAGACCCGGCCTACGGTGCGGATGTTTTGCGGCTGTGGGTGTCCTCGGTGGACTATGCCAATGATGTGCCCATTGGCAAAACGATTCTGAAGCAGTTGGCGGATATCTATCGCAAAATTCGCAATACAGCGCGCTTTTTACTGGGTAACCTCTACGATTTCGACCCACAGCAGGATGCTGTGCCCTACGCTCAGTTGCCAGAACTGGATCGCTATATGCTGCACCGCCTCCATGAGGTGTTTAGCGAAGTGACGGCAGCCTTTGACAGCTACCAGTTTTACCGGTTCTTCCAAACCATTCAGAACCTCTGCACGGTGGATTTGTCAAATTTTTATCTGGATATTGCCAAGGATCGCTTGTACATTAGTGCCCCTGCCAGCGATCGCCGCCGTAGCTGCCAAACGGTGCTTGCTATTACGGTACAAAATCTGGCGCGGGCGATCGCCCCGGTGCTGCCCCACTTGGCAGAAGATATTTGGCAGCACTTACCGTTTGCCACGCCCTACACATCGGTGTTTCAAAGTGGCTGGGTACAGCGTGCGGATCAGTGGCGCGACCCACCCTTGGCGAGCCGCTGGGAGGTGCTGCGACAGTTGCGCTCAGAGGTCAACAAGGTACTGGAGCAGGCGCGCGCTGAAAAGGCCATTGGCTCGTCCCTCGAAGCCAAGGTGTGGCTGTACGTGGCCAACCCAGACCTGCGCGATCGCCTCGAGGCCATGAACAGTGCCGATGCCTTGGCGGGTAATGGTGTGGATGAACTCCGCTATCTATTTTTAGTCTCACAAGTGGAGGTGATGCCGCAGCCGCGATCGCTCAGCTTGAGCTACACCCTTGAGCAACCGGAGCTATGGGTTGGCGTAGGCACCGCCAGCGGGACCAAGTGCGTCCGGTGCTGGAATTATGCCGAGAGTGTAGGGCGCTCTGCAACCCATCCCCAGTTGTGCGATCGCTGTGAAGCGGCCTTAGCGGGTAACTTCTAGCCCAGCGTTAGGGTATTTCGGAGGTTCTATGAACGTTGCCTACTTCGACTGCCCAGCGGGAATTGCTGGGGATATGTGCCTTGGGGCGCTGATCGATGGTGGCGTTCCCCTTGACTACTTGCACGGGCAACTGGCAAAGCTGGGGATTGCAGCAGAGTTTACCTTAACCACTGAAACCGTGCAGCGAAAAGGGCAGCGGGGTCTGAAGGCTCACGTCCAGCTTCACGAGCACAGCCATCCGCACCACCGCCATTGGCCAGACATTCAGGCGCAGATTTTAGCCGCAGATTTGCCCGATCGCGCCCGCGACTGGAGTTTACGGGTGTTTGAAGCCTTGGCGATCGCCGAAGGTGCCGTTCATGGCATTGCCCCCACTGCCGTTCACTTCCACGAAGTCGGTGCCGTGGATGCCCTAGTAGATATTGTTGGCACCTGTTTAGGGCTAGATTACCTCGGCATTGAGCAGATCTACTGCTCGCCCTTGCCCACCGGTGGCGGGACAGTACGGGCCGCCCATGGTCAACTGCCGGTGCCCGTGCCAGCGGTCTTGCAACTCTGGCAAGCCTATCGGGTGCCGGTTTACAGCAACGGGATTGCGAACGAACTGGTGACCCCCACGGGTGCCGCCATTGTCTGTGCCCTTAGCCAAGGATTTGGCACCCCACCCGCCATGACCTTAGAGCGAGTAGGCTTAGGCGCTGGCAGCCATGAGTTACCGCTGCCGAACCTCCTTCGCCTGTGGTTAGGCGAAACCCCCAACAGCCAACCGCCAACCCCCACCACCATTGTGGAGTTGCAAACCCAACTGGATGACCTGCCGCCCCAAGCCTTAGCCTACGCGATAGAGCAACTCTATGCCGCTGGTGCGGTGGAGGTCTTCTGTCAAGCCATTACAATGAAAAAGTCACGCCTTGGGGTGCTCCTGACCGTACTGTGTCCTCTCAGTGCCGAAGCCGCCTGTGTTCAGACCCTCTTTCGGGAAACCACGACCCTAGGGCTGCGCCGCCAAGTGCAAGATCGCTATGTCCTCCAGCGGCAGATCAAAACCGTGACTACCCCGTTTGGCGAGGTGCGGCTGAAATTAGCCACCGATGGTCACGGACACCCCCTCAATGTGCAGCCGGAGTATGAAGACTGTGCCGCCCTAGCACGGCAGCATCAGCAGCCATGGCAGGTGGTGTATCATGCAGCACTGAAGGCGGGGCTAGCCCTCTGGCCACTGGCAAGCTCCCCAGCTCCCTAAGTCAGTTTCGGCTTAATAAAGACAATGGCTTGCTTCCAAATAATCGTTGGTTGGTCATAGTGATCCACCACGCACAGGCAGTTTGCGTCTTGCCAGCGCACCTTTCCCACCACTAGATCACTTGTGATCAGTTTCACCTCAACCTCAGTGCTATCTTTAATTAAGGTCTGTAGCTGGCGGATACTGGGTAATCCCGTCTGGAATTCGTCAGTCATGGGTTCTCCTCTAGTTCCTCTACAATTCTATGAGCCTATCTTTTCAGAAGTACCAAGGGCTAGGTAACGATTTCCTACTCTTAGACAATCGTCAGCAGCCGACCCTTCGTCTTTCGCCACAGGAGGCTCGCCACTGGTGCGATCGCCATTTTGGGGTGGGTGCCGACGGGGTAATTTTCCTACTGGCGGGCACTGGCGACTGTGACTACCAAATGCGGATGTACAATGCCGATGGCTCCGTTGCCGAAATGTGTGGCAATGGCATTCGCTGTCTGGCCAAGTTTATTTTTGAACTGGAAGGCCGCACCTGCGGTGAAACCGTCAGCTACCGCATTGACACCCTAGCGGGGGTGATGGTGCCCCACATTCAAGCAGACGGTCAAGTGACAGTGGATATGGGGACACCACAACTGCTGGCGCAACAAATCCCCACTACCCTAACCGCTCCAGATGCCAAAGTGATCGAGGTGCCCTTGACGGTGGCCGATCGCCCTTGGCTGGTAACCTGTGTGAGTATGGGGAATCCGCACTGTGTCACCTTTGTAGAAGATGTAGCCGCTATTCCCTTAGAGACGCTAGGGCCACTGTTTGAGCACCATGCTGTGTTTCCCCAGCGCACGAATACTGAGTTTGTCCAAGTGCTGGGGGGCGATCGCCTGCGCATGCGCGTCTGGGAGCGGGGGGCGGGGATGACCCTTGCCTGCGGTACCGGTGCCTGTGCCACGGTTGTTGCGGCGGTACTCACCGGGCGACTCAAAGCCGATGCAGCAGGGCAAGCCCAAGCCACGGTTGAACTACCCGGCGGTGATCTGCATATTCGCTGGGATGTTCACAGTCAACATCTGTATATGACCGGACCTGCCGTCGCAGTGTTTAGGGGAACCCTTGACACCCAGTAGCCCCATGTATCGTCAACGACGACCCCTGTGGTCTTATCCCCTCTTTCAAATTCCCCTGATCCTGCTGACGGGGTGCCTGCTCTTGGCGCTTCTGTTTACGCTGTTGGGGTGGGGTCGCCCCAGTGTGGCGGTGGTGCTTTCCTTGGATTTGAGTGGCAGCACCTTTGGGGACAATCCCTTACAGTTTAACCAGCCCCAAACGGTGATGGCGCAGCAGGTAGCCGCGGCCAAACTCTATCTGCAACGCAATCAGCGGGAGTTGGCTAACCCCAATGCCATCATGATCCATGGCTTTGGCCGCAATGTGGTCTTTTTAACCCCACGCTTTGAAACCAAGGCCGATGTCTTGCTGACACAACTCGATCAGGCGCTCAACCGCAGCGATCTTTTAGCTCAGGTGGACCCCAGCGCCACGAACCTATCGGGGGCGATCGCCACCGCCACCCAGCAACTGCAACAGGTTTCTAACCGCTGCCGTGAATTACTGATCATTACCGATGGCGCAGCACCCGTGGATACCGCTGTCGTCACCTCAGCCCAAGGGCAAGGGATTAAAATTAATGCCATTGTTGTCGGGGAGTATGCGCCACAACTGGCAGCCGCGACCCAAGCCACCGGCGGACAATACCGCTCTGGGACTACGGCACTTTTAGAGGAACTGGTGAGTCGTACCTTTTTTGAGAACATTAACACCAATGCCCGCTGGTCGATATTCTGGTTGGGTCTGGCGCTAGTCTGCCTGATGTGGGTGCTGGTGTTGCCCTTAGATCGGTGGTTGTTGCAAGGGCTACTCCAATTACCCATGAATCTGTCGGGGCAACTGGCGCTTGGGAATGCCTTTTTCTGGACCGTTGCTATCCCCATTGTCCTCTGGCGCTTTCCGGGCTGGCCATTTTTGAGCGGGTGCTAAGGAGGAGAGATGCGATCGCGCTGGCGGTTTTCGGTAATTGCCCTCATCGTTGCTGTGGGGGTTGTCCTCAGCGGTAGCTCCCCCTCCCTTGCCCGCCAAAATCTTGCCTTACCCCCCTTACCACCTATCCCTTGCCTAGCTCCCTTGCAGCTCTGCCTCCGGCGGGGGACGACTATTTTACCGAGGTACAGCCGTTGGAAGTGGGGTATCTGCTGTGGACAGCCTTTCCGGTGACCGTGGCCATTGACCCCCCGCCGCGGGATCCCAATAACCTATGGGCACAGGCAGCCCAGCAAGCTGTTGCCGAATGGTCGGCCTATCTGCCACTGCAAATTGTGCCGCCAACCGCTACGGCCAATATTCGCCTCCAGTCTGAGCGCCCCAGCGACCAAAACAACCGTCGTGTCCGAGCGGCGGAAACCAGCTATGAACTGTTTGTGGATAGCAACGGCCTACTGCGGCATCGGGTTCGGGTGGTGGTGCGACCCACCCAAGCCCCCCGCTATGTGCTGGCGGCTCTGCGCCATGAGTTGGGTCATGCCCTCGGTATTTGGGGGCATAGTCCCCTGCCCACGGATGCTCTCTATTTTGCCCAAGTAGCGGATCCACCGCCCATTTCTCAGCGGGATGTGAATACCCTGCGGCGAGTTTACGAGCAACCCACCCGCTTAGGGCAACCCATGCCAGAGGTGGCTTCCCATGGATGAGAGCCTCACCCTTTGGGGCATTTTACTCACCCTGACTGCCTTGGGGCTGTGGCTGGAGCACCGCTATCGTTGGGCAGCACGGGTGGGGGGATCCTTAATTATTTTGCTCCTAGCGGCCTTGTGTGCCAACTTAGGGGTCATTCCCCAACAGTCTGCTGTCTATGACACCATCTATGGGCCAGTGACCTCCTTAGCCATTGTCTGGTTACTGTTGCTTGTGAATTTGCAGGATGTGCGCCGCTTGGGGCGATCGGCCTTGTTAGCCTTTGGCATTGCGGCTGTGGGCACCTTGATGGGGGCGCTACTGGCGAGCCTCCTGTTTCACAGTCGCTTTGGTGGCGACACCCCACGGCTGGCGGGTAGCTTAGCAGCAAGTTACATTGGTGGCAGTTTAAATTTTGTGAGTGTCGGGCGTGCCCTGAACCTCACTGATCTGCTCTTTACCGCAGCAACGACCGCAGATAACCTACTCACGGCAGTATGGTTGGGCTTCACCTTAACGCTGCCCTCAGTCTTGGCACGGTTTTATCCGCAGCGCTCAGCAACAGACGCCTTAGCTTTATCGCCCTTGCCCACAGCCTCGGCGATCGCCCCCCTCGATTTAGCCATTCTCCTGAGCTTAGGCATGGGAGTTTTAGTGCTGGCTACAGCGCTACATCAATTTTGGCCGGTCATCCCAACAGTGGTTTGGCTCACTACCCTAAGTGTAGCCATTGCCCAATTCCAGTGGGTACGCTACCTCCGTGGTACCGGTGCCCTTGGCATGTTTAGTCTCAATCTCTTTTTTACCGTCATTGGCGCGGGAACCCATCTGCCCTCGTTAGTGCCTGTGGGGGTTGAGATTGTGCTGTTTGCCGCCACCATTGTGTTTAGCCATGGGGTGGTGATCTCTGGGCTGGGGTATCTATTCAAACTGGATGTTGAATTACTGGCCTTAGCCTCCCAAGCGGCGGTGGGGGGGCCTACCACTGCTGCAGCTCAAGCGAGCGGTCGCCACCAGCCAGCCCTACTGGGGGTTGGCATCACCCTTGGCCTCCTTGGCTATGGGGTCGCCAATTACCTAGGTTGGGCAATGGCTCAGCTACTCAACTGGTTAGAACTTGGCTAAAGCTTGCTGCCACATTCAGGGCAAAAGCGATGGCTAGAAATCGTCTTGGCACCGCAGTTCGTACAGTACACTAGCTCGGCCGCTTTTTCGAGGGTTGCTTGCTCCGGTAAGCCCAGCATTTGGGCGTTGCTTTTGCCGGGAGCCACCATCGGATAGCAGTTTTCATCCCGGGTCACGTGGGCATCTAGCAAGACTGGGCCATCGTAGGTCAGCACCTCTTGAATAATGTCGTCCAGATTGTGGCGATCGCTCACCCGCAATCCTTTGACACCGTAGGCCTCCGCCAACTTAATAAAATCTGGCATTCCCTTGGCCATATTGGAGTGGGAGTAGCGCTCTTCATAGAAGGCCTGCTGCCACTGCCGCACCATTCCCTGCCAGAAGTTATTAATAATCACTGTCTTCACCGCAATACCGTACTGGGCAAGGGTGGCCAATTCTTGGGAGTTCATTTGAAAGCTAGCATCACCACTGATGCAGATCACCTGCTCATTGGGCAGTGCAACCTTAACCCCCATTGCCGCAGGCAGTCCAAAGCCCATTGTCCCCAAGCCGGCACTAGAGACCCATCGCCGCGGGCCATTTTTCAAAAATTGGGCAGCCCACATTTGGTGTTGCCCCACATCCGTTGTATAAAACGCATCGGGAGCATGACGGCCAAAGGCCACAATCACTTCTTGGGGAGACAGTTCCCCGCTAGGATGCGGCACCACTAAGGGGTAATCTTCTTTCCACGCCTTAATGCGCGCTAGCCACCCATGGGTCATCGGTTCCGGGGGAACGCCTGTTTCGTTGATATGGTGCAGAAGTTGCTGTAGCACTGGCTTGACACTGCCAACAATGGGCACCTCCGGGACGCGGTTTTTACCCACCTCCGCCGGATCGATGTCAATGTGAATGACCTTTGCTCGCGAGGCAAACTCATCCAGTTTGCCGGTAACGCGATCGTCAAACCGTGCCCCCACCGCAATGAGCAGGTCGCACTCGCTCACCGCAAAGTTCGCATAGGCGGTGCCGTGCATCCCCAGCATTCCCAGTGAGAGTGGATGAGATTCTGGAAAGGCACCTTTACCCATTAGGGTTGTGGTGACTGGAATTTGAAACAGCTCAGCAAGTTGGTAAATTTCATCATGTGCTGCTGCTGTAATTGCGCCACCCCCAACGTACAGCAGCGGTCGTTTGGCCTCGCGAATCAGTTGCGCGGCTTGGGCAATTTGACGCACATTGCCGCGAATGGTCGGACGATACCCTCGCAGCTTAACCTGCCCTGGCTCTACCGGCTCGTAGTCGCACACCTCTAAGCCCACATCTTTGGGAATATCGACAAGAACTGGCCCCGGACGGCCTGTGGTGGCAATATAGATGGCCTCAGCGATGATGCGCGCCATATCCTTGGCATCGCGAACCACGTAGGAGTGCTTAACAATAGGGAGCGTAATGCCGTAAATGTCCGTTTCTTGAAAGGCATCGGTGCCAATGGCAGAGCGAGGCACTTGACCGGTGATCACTAATAGCGGTATGGAGTCCATGTGGGCAGTGGCAATGCCGGTGACCAAGTTTGTGGCACCAGGACCAGACGTGCCAAAACACACCCCAACTTGCCCCGTTGCTCTGGCATAGCCATCGGCAGCGTGAGCCGCTCCCTGCTCATGGCGGACTAAAATGTGCTGGATCGCCCCGCGGGATTCAGCACGGTATAGCTCATCGTAAATTGGTAAAATTGCCCCACCAGGGTAGCCAAAGATATGCTTAACGCCATGACGACACAAGGTATCTATTAGGATGTAGGCTCCAGTTGCTTGCACAGGCCGACCTCGTAAGGCAATGATGGTGCTTCTAAATTGTAATTTTCCATACCATCTCTGTCGAGATTTATGTTATTGACTTCTCCCCTCCTTGAAAGAGAGGGGATTCCCAAAGGATGCTACGCAACGGGCTGAAGCCGCGTTGCTTCGCTTTTCCCTTGAGCTGTCACCCACAACTTAATGCGGGTGGGGGCAGTCAAAGACCCCCTACTCACCTCAAGCATTTCTGCTATTGGGACTACGTTTATGTTTCGGTTCGTGGTTTCGCGCTTTTCAACACTAGCCAATTCGATACGCTCAACATCCTGCCATTGCTTGCAGTGGTTTAGGCTTGCCGCCAAAGCGGTAGTGACTTACTTGCCGGGATTTCTCCGTACTAGGATGTTTCTTCGCGTAGTTGATACGCCTACTTTCCACGTCTCTAGTTTAACACATAGAGAGGGCTAAAGCCCCCTGAGTTGGCTGTATCCCCTCGCTAAAGCGGAGGGGTTTTAGCCCGCCCACATCACTCCTATAAGACTCAACTTTTTTAAGAAATATTACTCAGGCATAGCAGAGTCAGCCTCTGGACTCGCCTCGGGGCTGGGAGGGGCTTCACTGGTGCTTGGTGCAGGTGGCGGCGGTTCTGGTGTCGGTGATGACTGGGGCGTGGACGCAGGTGGTGTAGGCGATGAGTGGGGGATGGGGGCGGCTTCGCGGGCAGGGGGGGGTGCTTGGGGCGTAGGTGTGGGGCGGGTTGCAGTACAGACCTCTGGGCGGTACTGAAAGTCAAAGGTGATGGCTAAGGCTTGGTATTGCCCTGTGGCCGAGAAGGTTTGCTGTTTCACCGCGGCGATTGCCGCCTGATCCAGCAGTGTTGAGCCACTAGTGCGGATAATCTGCGGGTTTTGGGTGAGCAGTCCGGTCTCTGGGGCAGCATTGGCAGGCAGCAGTTGACCGTCGGGGGTAATCACAGCGGCGACGGTGGCTTGCCCTTGCAGGCGATCGCCACAGGCGTCGGGGGGGTACAGATCGGTCACTCGCTGGCTGAGGTTAATCCGAATATTGGTGGTATTGAGGGTGAGGCGGGTCTGATTAAACCAGCGGGAGAGGGCAGCGGCGGCTTCCCCGTCTGTGGTGGCCAGTGGTTCTTGGGGCGGCGGAGCCGGCGAAGGTGGTGCAAGCTCTGGAGCAGTGGCCACGTCTTGTTCAGGCGTGCCGGTATCCGGTCGCGGGCGGGCAGGTGGTGGTAGCTGCCAAGGGGACGGCAGGGGCTGAAACGTCAACGGGGGGGGCGGCGGCAGGTCTGCCAAGGGAGGTAAGGGCGGCAGCGGCGGGAGGGGACTAAACGTGAGGGGCGGCGGTTCAATGCCTGTAAAGGGTAGGGGGGGCGGCACACTCTCGATGGCAGGTAATTCCGTGGGGAGCAGCGGTTCAATGGAGGGTAGATCGGCTTCTAGCTCTGCGGGAATGCTCATTAACTCGACCGTTTCGTTGATATCGATCGGCGCTGGTGTGGTGTCAGGCACCCTCACTAAGGCGAGGATAATGCCGTGGAATACCACTGAGCCGGCGATCGCCAAGCGCGTTGGCTGCCAAATGGGCCAGCCAGCGAGTTGTTGCCAAAGGGGTTGCAGGGGCAAACGTAGCACACGCATAGCTCCACACACTCTCATGCCTTAATTATTAGTCTAGGAGATGCCTAGAATAGATAAAGAGAAGAAATAATGCATAGAGATGCCCCATGGCTGTTCGTTGGCAGACCTCGGCTAACGTTCTGATATTGACCCTATGGCTGCTGCTACTGGGGTGGCAGCTGCTTGCCCCGGCACCGGCGATCGCCCTCACCGACGAGCAAAAACTCGTTAACGAAGCATGGCGCATTGTTAACCAAGCTTACGTTGATACCTCTTTTAATGGTCAAAACTGGTGGCTGGTGCGCCAACAGATCCTCAGTCGCCCACTTCCTAACCGTGAGGCAACCTACCAAGCCATTCAAACCATGCTTGCCAGCCTCGAGGATCCCTTCACCCGCCTGTTGCGCCCGGCGCAATTTCGCAGCTTGCAAACCACCACGGCGGGAGAGCTAACGGGAGTTGGCCTCCAAATTAGTAGTGATCCTACTACAGGTATTTTAGAAGTCATTGCCCCCATTGATGGCTCACCAGCGGCCAAAGCAGGCATTCTCCCCCGCGATCGCATCCTTGCCATTGATGGTATTCCCACTTCCCAACTCACCCTAGATGAGGCGGCGGAAAAAATGCGCGGTGCCAGTGGCTCCCGGGTGCAGTTACAGGTGCAACATGGTAGCCAGCCGCCCCAACTCATCACCCTTGAGCGAGGGCACATCGAAATTAACCCGGTTGTGGCAGAATTGCGCCACGTCGAGGGTCGTGCCGTTGGCTACATTCGCCTAGGGCAGTTTAGTGCCATGGCACCCGCCGAGATGCGTAAAGCAATACAAACCCTAGCAGAGCAGGGAGCACAGGCGTATGTTCTCGATTTGCGCAACAATCCGGGCGGGCTGTTACAGGCAGGCGTGGAGATTGCCCAACTGTGGATGGAGCCTGGGGTGGTTGTCTATACGGTGGATCGCCAAGGGATAACAGAGAGCCTCAATGCCACGGGGACTCCCCTCAGCCATGATCCGCTGGTGGTGTTGGTGAACGGTGGCACCGCCAGTGCCAGTGAAATTTTAGCGGGTGCCCTGCAAGATAGTGGTCGCGCCCAACTGGTGGGCGATCGCACCTTTGGCAAAGGTTCGATTCAGTCGCTGTTTAGCCTTGCCGATGGCGCTGGTTTAGCGGTCACTATTGCCCACTACGAAACCCCTAACCACCGCAACATCAATAAGGTGGGGATTGAGCCGAACCAGCGGGTTCTTGACGCGCCTGAAAGTTTGCTGGCCATGGGCACCACAGCGGATCCCCAGTACCTTGCGGCTCTAGAGCTACTGCACAAACCGGTTCAAGTGGCCACTAGCGCAGGGTAACAAACTCTTCAGCCGTTGAGGGGTGAATGCCGATCGTGGCATCAAAGTCTTTTTTGGTGGCACCCATTTTCAGGGCGATCGCGATCCCCTGAATAATTTCGGCGGCGTTATCCCCCACCATGTGCGCCCCCAGCACCCACTCCGTTTGCTTTTCCACCACCAGCTTGACGACAACTTTAGCCTCCTTGCCGGTGAGACTGTGGTACATCGGGCGAAAGGCAGCGCGATACACTAGGACATTCTCCGCCCCCACTTTGGCCTTAGCCTGCGCCTCCGAAAGCCCCACTGAGGCGGCCTCAGGTTGAGAAAAGACTGCTGAGGGGATATTGTCGTAGCTAAGGGTGCGGGGAAGATTGCCGAACTGGGTATCAGCAAAGGCACGACCTTCGGCAATGGCAACGGGGGTGAGGTTCACCCGATTTGTACAGTCGCCCACAGCAAAAATATGGTCTTGATTGGTGCGATAGGCCTCATCCACAGCAATAGCAACAATCCCTTGACTATTGGTGCTCAGGTGCACCCCCGCTTGATCTAACCCAAGTCCCTGTAGGTTAGGGGCGCGACCCACCGCACACAGCACCGCATCTACTTTGGCTTCGTAGGGTTGTCCCTGCTGCTCGTAGCAAACGCGAATCTTCCCCTTTTTGGTGAGCTTCAGGCTGCTAATGTGGCACTGGGGGCGCACATCAATGCCATGGCGAATCATCCCCTCATATACCCCATCCTGAATGTCTTGATCAAAGCCGCGCAGGGGGCGATCGCCCCGCAGAAAATGAATGACTTCGCTGCCCAGCCCCCGCATGATGCCCGCAAACTCAACACTGATATAGCCCCCTCCCAATACCGCTAACCGCTTCGGTTGCTTCGGCAGCAGAAACATCTCCCGGGAGGTAATACTGTGCTCGATGCCGGGCAGGTTCGGTTTAATCGCCTCGCCGCCTACGGCAATGAGAATTTTGGCAGCCGTCACTCGCCGTTGCACCTGGCCGTTGCGATCGACCAATTCAAGGGTATGGGGATCGACAAACCGGGCAAAAAAGGGGAGGAGTTCTACCCCAGCCTTAGCTAAATAGCTAATATGCAACTGGCTCAGGCGGTTTACCTCGTTGTCCACCGCGCGAATTAAGCGTTCCCAATCCAGCTTTGGCGTGACAGCGCGCCAGCCATAGCCCGCTGCATCTGTAAACAGCTGACTGAACTTAGACGCATAGACCAATAGTTTTTTGGGCACACACCCGCGAATCACACAGGTGCCACCCACTTTATCTCCCTCGGCGATCGCCACCCGTGCCCCATAGGAGGCTGCCCGCTTAGACGCTGCCAAGCCGCCGGAACCCGCGCCAATGACAAATAAGTCGTAGTCGTAGCTCATTGTCTCTCCCTGGATCCTAGCCCCAGTCTAGCGAATTTGCCCCCGTGGCCTATAAAAACGTTTGGCGATGAACGCTTTGCAGCGCGGCATACTCCGCCTGTTTCCCTAGCCGCCGCAGCGATCGCAACCGCTGTTCAATCAACAGGCGCGCATCCGTGCGACTAATAGACTCAAATTCCATCCCCTCCGGACGCAGCGTGACAATAAAGAACAGCCGCTGGGCGTAGAGGGTGGTAAACAGTTCCCGATTCTCCTCCACAGGACAAACGCCATACAACAGCCCAAACGTAGGGTGGTTTAAGTACTGCTCAGCAGTCATGGACGGTTTCATCAACGAATTAATACCTACCTCACAAACGTGATCAAGCATTCACAGCCACAGTAGCCCCATAAGGAGTGGCCAATGTGAGGATCAAGAGCACGGATAAGACCCAGAAGAACGCAATGCACCGCTAAAATGGGGAGAACGTTAGACAAAAAACTGTACAGATTATACCGAACCACACTCCCTTCGTATTCATGACTCGTTCTCTGCCTCCATTTTGGCCTGCTGTTGCACATCGCTGCGGCATGATTTTTTTTGGCACCCTTGTCTTTTTCCTGACCCTAGGGATTGTTGGCATGAGTGCCACTCTCTTCCTTGCGATTCTGGGAGTCTTAATGGCGCCAGCGAACCAAGACAGCCCCTACCAGCACGTCAGTGGCAAAGAAACCAGCCGCAACCGTATCCTCACCATTGATATTGTTGGCCCAATTTTAGGGAGTCCTCAAACCGAAGAAGACACTCTATTTTCCTCCATTGTTGGTGTAACCTACGGCTACCAAGTGCAGCAGCAGCTTGAGGCAGCCGCCGAAGACGAGAGTGTAAAGGCCATTTTACTGAATATTGCCACCCCAGGAGGCACGATCTTTGGCTCTCAGGCGATCGCCGACGGCATCAACGCCTATCGTAAAGCCACCCAAAGACCCGTCTATGCTTTTGTTGAAGGTATTTCGGCCTCCGGAGGCGTTTGGGCAATGGTGGCTGCTGATAAAATCTATGCTGACCATGGCAGCCTCATCGGCAGTATCGGCATTATTGGCCCAAGTGTGCTCTTTTACGATCGCCCCACGAGCCTAGATAGCGGCCTATTTCAGGGGGGAGTGACCGCCAACGCCATTGAAGAGCGCACCCTCAGTGCCGGGCGGGGTAAAGACTTTGGCAATCCCTTCCGCCGCCTCACGCCAGCAGAAATTCAGGTCTTCCAAGCGGGACTAGAGCAGGAGTACAGCACCTTTGTGAGCCATGTCGCCAAGGCGCGCGGCATCGATCCCAGCGTCATCCGCAACCAAATGGGCGCCATGGTGTTTAGCAATGCTCAGGCGCAGCAATATCGCCTGATTGATGGCACCCTCAGTCGCCCTCAGGTGATCACCGCCCTTGCCCGTGCCGCCCAGATTGACGACAACTATGCGGTTGTGCGGCTACGGCGCGATCGCACCCCCCTGATCAACCAACTGTTTGGGGTACACCTCCCGCGCCCCTCCCAGCAGGAGCAACACCTTTGGCAACAACAGCAACTGTGCGCCCTCAGCCAGCAGCGTGCCCTTGCCTACTACGGTCAACTAGCATCCCTGTGTCGGCCTTGACTTCTCCCCTCTTTGAAAGAGAGGGGATTCCCAAAGGATGCTACGCAACGGGCTGAAGCCGCGTTGCTTCGCTTTTCCCTTGAGCTGTCACCCACAACTTAATGCGGGTGGGGGCAGTCAAAGACCCCCTACTCACCTCAAGCATTTCTGCTATTGGGACTACGTTTATGTTTCGGTTCGTGGTTTCGCGCTTTTCAACACTAGCCAATTCGATACGCTCAACATCCTGCCATTGCTTGCAGTGGTTTAGGCTTGCCGCCAAAGCGGTAGTGACTTACTTGCCGGGATTTCTCCGTACTAGGATGTCTCTTCGCGTAGTTGATACGCCTACTTTCCACGTTTTTAGGTTAACACATAGAGAGGGCTAAAGCCCCCTGAGTTGGCTGTATCCCCTCGCTAAAGCGGAGGGGTTTTAGCCGCCCACATCAATATCAATATAAGCCATGCGGTTTGACATTATCACCCTGTTTCCAGAATTCTTTAGCACCCCCCTCAAGACCGGTCTGATGGCCAAAGCCTTGGATCGGGGGATTGCTTCAGTGGTGCTGACCAATCCCCGTGACTTTACGGAGGATCGACACCATACCGTTGACGATGAACCCTACGGCGGTGGTGTCGGTATGGTGATGAAGCCCGCGCCCCTATTTGCTGCGGTGGAGTCCCTCCCCGTCTTACCGCGACGGGAGATTATTTACGTTACCCCCCAAGGTGAGCCCCTTCGCCAACAGCATCTGTGGGAATGGGCCAAACACCGCGATCAACTGGTCATTCTCTGTGGCCATTACGAAGGGGTGGATGAGCGGGTTGTCGAGCATTTGGTGACCCAAGAAATTTCTATTGGTGATTTTGTCCTCACCTGTGGCGAAATTCCGGCACTAACCATCCTCAACGGTGTGCTGCGCCTCTTGCCGGGCACGGTGGGCAAAGCCGCGTCCCTGCAACAGGAGAGTTTTGAGGACGGCTTGCTCGACTACCCCCACTACACCCGACCGGCAGAGTTTCGGGGGTGGCCGGTGCCGTCGGTGCTGCTTTCGGGGCACCACGAGAACATTGCCAAATGGCGCAAAGCCCAGCAAATTGAGCGAACCCGGCAGCGTCGCCCAGATCTCTACCAGCGGTGGTTAGCGCAGCAGCCCTAGCGCCAGCGCAACACTTGGGTTTTCATAGGATTGACAAACTCCCGCCCCTCTTGGATGGCCTTGGCATACTCTCGCTTAATTTGGTAGTACCACTTTGCTTGGTTATCGGCCTCTTTGATCAGGGTTAGGGGCGGGTTGTAGGCTAGCCCCTCACTTTGTTTGGCTACAATGCGCAGGTCTTGGTTAATAAATTCGCGCGCAAAGGGAGCCAGCAGGGGCTTAAGGGGAGCCAACCACGGAAAGGTCCAGTAAAATATGCTGGTCAGCTCAGTCTGGTGTTCGTTAATAGGGGTGAGGGTAATTAAAAAACAAAAGGTGTGGCGATCGGTGTAGTTGGTTTCAATACGAATTCCCGGTAAGCGATAGATAATTTCCACCTCCGGGTGGCCGCCTAGGATATGGTGTGCCCAAGATTTACGCAGCAGGGGATGCCGACGCATGGTAAACCCGTAGGGAGACGGATCAAAGGTTTTAGCTTTTTCAAACAGTTTCCCACGGGTACGCCACCACCACGCGCCATGGACAAAGGGTGCGTGAGCCGGATCCATAAAGTTAATAAAGACTTGGTCTAAATGCCCCGGAAAAATGAATTTTTGTACGGCTTGGGGTTGGGTTGTGGCACTGAAGCCCGGCACAAGGGGCACCTCCAAAGCTGGTTCAGGGGCTTGCCGATCCTTGGCTGGCATATAAATCCAGAGATTCCCTTGCGCTTCCCGTACTGGATAACTCAGGACACCAAACTGCTTGGGGTCAACGTCACTGTCACTAGTGAGGGAGGGAATCAGGGTGCACTGGCCATGGCGATTAAACCGCCAGCCGTGGTACGGGCAGATGACTTCGTCGCCTTCAAAGTGCCCGTAGTGCAGCGGAATCCCCCGATGGGGGCACAGGTTGCGCAGGGCAAAGGGGGTGCCGTCACTAGTACGGCCAAAGAGGATGGGCTCACCGAGAATGACCTTTGCTTTGAACTGCTTTGGCTTTAGGTCTGCCGATGGCAGGCCAAAATACCAAATATCCCGCAGGAAATTACCAAAGTCATGGAGTGAAACCGTTGTACTGGGAGTGTTCATAGCTAAGCACGCTGGTCATCCTCAACCAGGGGGTATTGGTCTGGATGGGGTCAGCCCCCCCTGCTAGATCCTCGTCAGTGGCTTGGGAGCCGCCACTCATCACCGTTAAGTCCACTTGCTGCCGATAGGAATCGACATTTTTGATGAGTACGTCAACCCGATCGCCTAAGCGGTAACGCAGGCGGTTGCGCCGTCCTGTTAGGGTCTGGGCGTGGGCGCGATATTCGTACCAGTCATCCTTGAGGGAGCTAACGTGCACTAGGCCTTCGACGTTGAACTCAATTAGCTCGACAAAAAAACCATAGGATTGAACACCAGTGATAATGCCGGGGCGCACCTCTCCCATACAGGCTTGCACTTGGCGCACCCGTTGCAGCCCTACGAGGTCTTTCCAAGCACTCTGGGTTTGTCGCTCCCGCTCCTGTAAATGAGCCACAATTTCTTTTAAGAGGGCTTCCAGTTCCCGCTGTACATCTGTGGTTAAGACATTCCAAGTGACCTGCTCTAGGCAGCTCGAGTGGCCGAGGTTCACCCGCTCCTTGGCACGGGGGCCGCGGCGATCGCGCCCTTTGGTGAGCAGGGTATGTAAAATCCGCTGGTTGACAATGTCGCTGTAGCGCTGTAACGGTGAGCAAAAGTGAGCATAGCCAGAGCCAAGCGCCAAACTAAAGTGGGGCGAGAGAGTACCTGAGGTAGTGGCGGGCTTAAGGGTATCGAGCAATAGCTCTTGGAGCACAGTTGCCAGCTCGGAGGTGGCTAACTGCTCAAGGAAGCGCTGAAAATCCTGAGGTGCCACACTGGAGCTGTCTCCAAGACTGAGGGGTAAATTGAGGTTTTGGCACAGCTTCAGAAAGTCCTGCACGGCGTACAGTTCCGGTACTTGCTGGCTGCGGTACAGGGCAGGAACACTAAGGGTTGCCAAGTGTTTGCCGAGGAGCTCATTAGCCAGCACCACTAAACTTGTCCAAGGTGCCAGCATCGGTAGGGGAATGGCAGTGGCTAAGCCTTCATCGGCGTAGGCGAGGTTTAAGCTCACGGCAGGGGTGATCTCGATACTGCCCCGCTGCTGTCGCCGCTGGCTCACGGCAGTGGCCAACCGCAGGAGCGATCGCAACCAATCTCCGGAGCTATCCCCCCGCTCTAGGGTAGCAACCACCTGCTCACTGTCAACACAGGCATCTACGCTAATGCGGCTGCGGTGAATGGTGTAGGATTGCACCTCCCCTGTACTGGTGAGGTGGATCAGCAGGGAAATCGCGGCGCGATCGCCCCCAGGTAGAAGCCGCAGCAGGGTTAACTCGGGGGGCAACAAAGGCACGCTAAGTTCTGGTGTGGCTAGGGTTATCCCCTGTCGCCGTGCCGCCCGATCTAATGGGTCATCCACCGGCAGCAAGCCACCGACATCGGCAATATGAACGCCAAGCTGCCATAGATCCTGATCCAGGGCATCGAGGGAAAAGGCCACTTGGGGTTCTTGGCCGGGAGCCACTAGGGTGATGGTGACTAACTCCCGTAAATCCTGCCGCTGCTCAAACTCCATGGCTTGAAGGTGCTGGTTCAAGGCGGTGGCCGCCGATCGCAGTGCCGGACTAAACTGCCGCACAAGGTTGTGCTTACAACAGATTAGATCCAGCACCGGTGCTGACTGGGCATCAGTCCCCAGAATTTGAGCAATTTCACCTACGGGTAAATACCCCCCCAAGGGATAGCGGCGAATGTTGACGTGCACCAGCTGATCCACCACCTGCGAGAGATCGGACACCAGTTCATTGGGTTCAAGGGCAATTTCAAACAGGAGGCGATCGTCAAGGGGGGTAGCACGGAAACCATGCTCGGTTTGCTTGACCCGGGCAATCACTGACGGGTTGCCGCGCTCTAGAATGAGTTTGACCTCTCCTTCGGGGGATTTTTTGCGGCGCCCTTCCCGCGTGACCCGCACCAGCACGCGATCGCCATTCCACGCCGTACTGAGTTGATTTTCACGAACGAAAATATCCTCTGCCCCTTCGGTATCCTGAATGGCAAAGCAAAAGCCCTTACTGGAGCAGCGCAGTCGCCCTTCAATGAGACCTTCCTCGTAGTTGCGGCGATACTTTCCCCGCTCCTTCGTGAGCAGACCAATGCGCTCAAGGGCATCGAGGGCAATTTCTAATTCCCGTTGGCTCTGTTCATCCTCACACCCCAGTTTTTTTTCAAGGGCTTTCGGGGCAACAAACTTATCTTCAGTAAAATTAGCGAGCAGACTGGCGATTGTAAAATGCATCGGTAACTCAATAGCGGGTAGCAACAACAAACATCAACTGTAGCGATGGGGGCGGCAAAAGCACTCAAAAAGCCATGATACCCAAGATGTAGCTTACCATAGCCAGACTCCCCTGCCACGACCTTGTGGGCTGTACCCCCAATGTGTCCTATAATTATGGCGCGTTGATTCTGGGCACAAAACATCCTAGATTTGAGGAATGGCGATCGCCCGCATCATCATTCATTCGTCCATCCATTTGAAATTCACAGGCATCTATGACTGACTCTGAAATTTTCGAAAAAGTAAAAACCATTGTTGCCGATCAACTCAGTGTTGATGCTGAAAAAGTCGTGCCCGAAGCAAGCTTTGCAGATGACTTGAACGCCGACTCCCTCGACTCCGTGGAGCTGATCATGGCTCTAGAAGAAGCCTTTAATATCGAAATTCCTGACGAAGAAGCAGAAAAGTTGAAAACTGTTCAAGATGTCCTAGACTTTATCACCAATAAGGCAGCTGCGTAAGACCAATGACGAAGGCTCACCAAAAACGGGTGGTTGTCACCGGCATGGGTGCCATTACCCCCCTTGGCAACACCTTGGCAGAGTATTGGGACGGGCTAATGGCCGGTCGTAGCGGCATTGACACGATTAGCCTCTTTGATGCCAGTCGTCATGATTGCCGCATTGCGGGTGAGGTTCGTGGCTTTGACCCCACCCTCTATATGGATCGCAAGGATGCCAAGCGCATGGATCGGTTTGCCCAGTTTGGGGTCGCCGCCAGTAAACAAGCCCTTGCCGATGCCCAACTCACCATTGATGAGAGCAATGCCACGGACGTTGGCATCATTATTGGCACGGGGGTGGGGGGTCTGCGGGTTATGGAAGATCAGCAGGAAATCTATCTCAGTAAGGGGCCGGATCGCTGTAGCCCCTTCATGATTCCGATGATGATTGCTAACATGGCTGCAGGCCTAACGGCAATTCATACCGGTGCCAAAGGCCCCAACTCCTGCTCGGTCACCGCCTGCGCCGCAGGCTCCAATGCCATTGGCGATGCCTTTCGGCTCGTTCAACACGGCTATGCCAAGGCGATGATCTGCGGTGGCACGGAAGCGGCAATCACTCCCCTGTCTGTTGCTGGGTTTGCGGCAGCCCGTGCCCTCTCCACCCGCAATGATGACCCCCACCATGCCAGTCGTCCCTTTGATAAGAACCGAGATGGCTTTGTCCTTGGTGAAGGGGCGGGCATTTTAATTTTGGAAGAGCTAGAATTTGCCCTTGCCCGGGGGGCGCGCATCTATGCCGAAATGGTCGGCTATGGCCTAACCTGTGATGCTTACCACATGACGGCTCCTTCCCCCGGGGGCGAAGGGGCAGCCCGTGCCATTGAAGGCTGTCTCAAAGATGGCGGTATTGCCCCTGATCAGGTGAGCTACATCAATGCCCACGGCACCAGTACCCCTGCCAATGACAGTACCGAGACGGCGGCGATTAAGCGTGCCCTTGGCGAAGAGAATGCCCGCCGCGTTCCCATTAGCTCCACCAAGTCGATGACGGGGCATTTACTGGGAGGGTCTGGTGGCATCGAGGCGATCGCCACGGTGATGGCGGTTGCCCATGACCGCATCCCCCTACAATTAACTTGGAGCAGCCGGATCCAGCCTGTGATCTGGACTACGTTCCCCATCACAGTCGTGCCTGTCCGGTGGTGGTTGCCCTTTCCAATTCCTTTGGCTTTGGCGGTCACAATGTGACCCTAGCGTTTCGCAAATTTGTCCCCAACCTTTAACTGTTCGCTGCACACCCAATTCTATAGAGAGAGAAAGTAATGCCTGCTGTAACTCAATCCCTTGATGACCTCTGCATTAATGCGATTCGATTCTTGGCGATCGATGCTGTGCAAAAAGCCAACTCTGGCCACCCAGGCTTACCCATGGGAGCCGCTCCCATGGCCTACGTCCTCTGGAACCAATTTATGCGGTACAACCCCAAAAACCCGCAATGGTTCAACCGCGATCGCTTTGTCCTCTCGGCAGGTCACGGCTGTATGTTGCAGTACGCCATGCTTTACCTGACGGGGTACGATAGCGTCACCATTGAGGATATTAAACAGTTCCGGCAGTGGGGCTCCCGCACCCCTGGTCACCCTGAAAATTTTGAGACCCCAGGGGTTGAAGTCACCACCGGCCCCTTGGGGCAGGGGATTTGTAACGCTGTGGGTCTCGCGGTGGCCGAGGCACACTTAGCCGCGCGGTTTAATAAGCCCGATGTTCAACTGGTCGATCACTATACCTATGTCATCCTTGGCGATGGCTGTAACATGGAGGGGGTTTCTGGCGAAGCCTGCTCCTTGGCGGGGCACTGGGGCTTAGGAAAGCTCATTGCCCTGTACGATGACAACCACATTTCCATCGATGGCTCCACAGACATTGCCTTTACCGAAGATGTCTGTAAACGCTTTGAAGCCTACGGCTGGCACGTTCAGCACGTCACCAATGGCAATACCGATCTCGCGGCGATCGCCCACGCCATTGCAGCCGCCAAAGCGGTTACCGACAAGCCCTCCCTCATTAAAGTGACGACCACCATTGGCTACGGGTCTCCTAACAAAGCCAATACCGCTGGGGTGCACGGCGCTGCCCTTGGGGTGGATGAAGTCAAGTTAACCCGCGAAAACTTAGGCTGGAATTACGATCCCTTTGTAGTGCCGGACGATGTTTTAGCGCAGTTCCGCAAAGCCATTGAGCGCGGCGCACGTGCAGAAGCCGAGTGGAACGAAACCCTAGCCACCTACCGCCAAAAGTATCCTGCGGAAGCAGCGGAGTTTGAACGACTCCTGCGGGGGGACTTACCCGCCAACTGGGATGCGAACCTGCCCCACTACACCCCAGAGGATAAAGCCGTTGCCACCCGTAAGCATTCAGAGATCTGCTTAAACGCGATCGCCCCCAACCTGCCGGAATTGATTGGTGGCTCAGCGGACTTGACCCACTCCAATCTCACCGAACTCAAATGCTCCGGTGACTTTCAAAAAGGGCAGTACCAAAACCGTAACATCCGTTTTGGGGTGCGCGAGCATGGCATGGCTGCCATCTGTAACGGCATTGCCCTCCATAAATCAGGGTTGATTCCCTACTGCGCTACCTTTTTAGTATTTGCCGACTACCTGCGGCCAGCGCTGCGGCTCTCGGCACTGTCTCAAGCCGGGGTGATCTACGTCATGACCCACGACTCCATCGCCCTTGGCGAAGACGGCCCAACCCACCAGCCTGTCGAAACCCTCGCCTCGCTGCGGGCTATCCCCAACCTGCTTGTGATTCGTCCTGCTGACGGCAATGAGACCTCCGGCGCCTACCAAGTGGCGGTACAACGGCGCAAGCAGCCGACGCTTTTAGCCTTAACTCGGCAGAACCTCCCCAATTTGGCTGGTAGTTCCGCAGCCAATGTTGCCAAAGGTGCCTACACCATCGTGGACTGTGATGGCACCCCCGATCTGATCTTGATTGGCACTGGCTCTGAAGTTTCCCTCTGTGTCAAAGCGGCTGAAACCCTCACGGCTAGCGGCAAAAAGGTGCGGGTGGTTTCGATGCCGTCGTGGGAACTCTTTGCCGAGCAATCCAGCGAGTACCAAGCAAGTGTCTTACCTGCAGGGGTGAAGCGCTTAGCCGTTGAGGCCGGGGCTAGCTTTGGTTGGTGTCGCTATGCTGATGCCACCCTGAGTATTGATCGGTTTGGTGCCTCAGCCCCCGGTGGGGTGCTCATGGAGAAATTTGGCTTTACGGTCGATAACGTGGTTGCCAAAGCTGAGGCATTGCTGGCTTAAGGGGGATAGTTGTCACGACCCACCTTTAGCCAGAAAATAAACCTACAAGCAGGGTAAGGGGGCATGAACTCTCTGCCCTGCTTATGCTTTCCGGGAGTCACTATGCCGCGTCGTCGTAAACAATTTCCCTGCGGCCATCAAGGCTATGGTCAAGTCTGTCATCGCTGTGCCCAGTTACAGGATGCCAAAGCTCGAGAAGCAACGGAACGGGAACAAGCTCGGCTCGAGCGGCAGCAGTGGCAGGCAACCTTTGCCGACGATCTGATTGATTTGCAGGGGTTACCCAAAACGATTGTCCTCAAAGCCCGCCAAGTCATTGCTGAACTGGTCGCTGGCACAGACTATCGCCAGTTTAAGGGGAAGCGCCTCAACCACGACCGCAGTGTCATCAGCATTCCCCTCACCTATGACTATCGCCTGATCTGCCATGATGTGGGCGATCGCATCGAGCCCCGCAGTGTGTTGTCCCATGAAGAGTACAACGTTAAAAAACCAAGAGGATAGGAGCAACCTGTGAAGGTGATTGTTGTCGGCAGTGGCGGCAGAGAGCACGCTATTGCTTGGAAGTTGTTAGAGTCTGCCAGCGTGAGCCATATCTTTTGCCTGCCGGGCAATGGCGGCACGGCGTGCTGCGATCGCTGCCAAAACGTTGCCATTGAGGCCACCGACCTAGAGGGGATTCGTCAGTTTGCCCAAGCGCAGCAGGTAGATTTAGTCGTGATAGGACCGGAGGCTCCCCTAGCAGCAGGGTTGGCAGATGCCCTCCATGCGTTGAACATTCCAGTGTTTGGCCCCAGTCGTGCGGGGGCCCAAATCGAAGCCAGTAAGGCGTGGGCAAAAGCGCTGATGCAGGAGGCCAATATTCCTACTGCGACAGCAGCGGTGTTTACAACCTATGGGGATGCTGTGGCCTACGTGCAGTCTCAAGGGGCACCCATCGTGATCAAGGCCGATGGCTTAGCAGCGGGCAAGGGGGTGACGGTTGCCACCACAGAAGCGGAGGCGATCGCTGCTCTGGAGCGCGCCTTTGGGGGGGAATTTGGGGCAGCAGGCAACCAAGTAGTGATTGAGTCTGTCCTAGAGGGTCAAGAGGTGTCGGTGCTGGCGCTCACCGATGGGCGAACCATTGTGCCACTGTTGCCGGCTCAAGACCACAAACGCATTGGTGAAGGGGATACCGGTGCCAATACAGGGGGGATGGGGGTCTATGCCCCAGTGCCGTGGGTCACGCCAGAGTTGATGCAGCGCATTCAAGCCCAAATTCTGGAACCTGCCCTAGCGGCTCTGCAAGCGCGGGGAATTCACTACTGCGGCGTACTCTATGCCGGACTGATGATCACCCCCGACCTGCAACCCTACGTGGTTGAGTTTAACTGTCGCTTTGGGGATCCAGAAACCCAAGCGGTGCTGCCGTTGCTAGAGACCCCGCTATTAGAGATTCTTCTCGCCTGTGTTGAAGGTCGCCTAGACTCTCTGGGGGCGTTGCGTTGGCGCAAGGAGGTAGCGCTGTCCGTGGTGATGGCTGCCGGTGGCTATCCGGGGACCTATCGTAAAGGGGATGTCATTGAGGGGATTCCCACAGCTCTGGCTCAGGGGGTACAGGTCTTTCATGCGGGAACGCGCTGGCAGGAGGGGCAATGGCTGACCCATGGGGGACGGGTTCTTAATGTGACTGCCTTGGCCGAAGATTTTGCCACTGCCAAAGCCAAAGCTTATGCTGGGGTTGCCGCCATTCACTTTGCCGATGCCTACTATCGCCGCGACATTGGCTACCGTATTCTAGAAGCATAGCCTTTTCAACAGTGGATCAGCCTATGACTGCCCCTTCCGCCACTCCTGTGCGTTGCCTCACGGGTGCTTGTATTGCAGGCACGCTTGGGCTGTTACTCTACCGCTTAACGGGGGCGATCGCCTATAGCTTTGCCAGCCATGCCGTTAGCACCCACAATCAACTGATCTACAGCTTAACGGTTGCGGTTCGTACTCTTGTTGTGGGTCTGTGCACCCTTGGCACCGGCGTCTTTAGCATCATTGGCGTGGGTTTGGTGGCTCTGAGTGTACAGATTCTATGGCAACGTTGGGTTCAGCCCTCCCACGACTAACCCATTGCATATGTGCCTGCTTTCCGCTATGCTAGAAAAGCTGTGAAGCACCATGGGTCGCTAGCTCAGTGGTAGAGCACTCGGCTTTTAACCGATTGGTCCTGGGTTCGAGCCCCAGGCGACCCATAAAACCAACCATCGTGTATTCTCCTAGTGTGAGATCGGTAAAGTAAGCGGTCGTTCACCAGAATCCAACACAGAGGGATAGCTTGGTAGCCCCGCACTAAAGTACGGGGTGGAAAAGCCCGCAAGCGACTTTAGTCGCTCTGTGCTAAACTATACTTGGTCGCCATCCTTGGTGAAAAACCCAATCGGCAACAGTTGCTACAAGTAAGCAGAACCTTGGGGCTTTGCCTCTAGGAACTGTGTAGGGGCGGTTTGCTCACGCCTTTACGAGTTCGTTTGTGGACTACGTAAGAATCCCCCGACTTTAGTCGGTGGGAGTGTCAACAACTGCTGCAACCCCGCCGCGAGGCTAGGCGCTAGCTGTACCAGTGGACTTAAGCGCGATACCGTAGTAATCATTTGCGCGATCGCTGGCGCTGGCTTTTGGGGGTCTCCTGCGCCTGCTCGTGGCGATCGTAGGCATCAATAATTCGTTCAACAAGAGGATGCCGAATCACATCCCCCTTGGTGAGATAGCAAAAGGCAATCCCTTCCACGTCCTTGAGGATACTGGCAGCAACACTTAACCCTGAGGTTTGGTGCTCTGGTAAGTCAGTTTGGGTCAAGTCCCCCGTCACAACCAGACAGGAATTAAACCCGATGCGGGTCAGTACCATTTTCATTTGGGCGGGGGTAGTGTTTTGCGCCTCATCTAAGATCACAAAGGCGTTATTGAGGGTTCGCCCCCGCATATAGGCCAATGGTGCCACCTCAATGACCCCTCGCTCCATCAGATGACTAATTTTATCGGGTTCTACCAGTTCGTAGAGGGCATCGTACAACGGCCGCAGGTAGGGGTCAATTTTTTGTTGCAAATCCCCCGGCAAAAACCCCAGCCGCTCACCCGCTTCCACCGCTGGACGGGTCAAAATAAGGCGTTCGTAGGTACCGGCCAGTAGGGCTTGAACGGCAAGCACGGTGGCCAAAAAGGTTTTGCCGGTTCCCGCAGGTCCAATCCCAAAGGTGAGGGTGTGGTGGCGAATTGCCTGAATGTATTGACGCTGGCGAAAGGTTTTGGCACGGATAACGTCACCACGCCGGGTTCGCGCTAATATGTCTTGTTGGAGTTCTCGCAGAGCTTCCCGCTGATGGGTATCGTAGGCATGACGTACGGTGAGAATATCGACACCCGAAACGGTTTTGCCTTCACGCCAAAGAGTGCCTAGGTCGTGGATGAGTTGCTGACACAGTTGCACCTGAGCAGTGGTACCAGTGATGTAAAGATCACGGCCTCGCAAAACAAGCGTCGCCCCTGTTTGCGCAGCAAAGATGCGTAGGTTGGCTTCTTGCTCCCCGACAAGGGCGATCGCACTTTCGGTGCTGTGGAGATCAATTGTTAAGCTGTCGCTCATGGCAACACTGGCAATAGGGCTTAGCGATTGCGCTTACGAGCAGCCTCCTGTTTGCGTTTGCGGCGCAAGCTGGGTTTTTCGTAACGTTCACGCCGCTTTACTTCCGATAAAATACCCGCCTTTTGAATTTTTTTCTTAAACCGCCGTAGAGCCGACTCGATGGATTCGTTTTCACCTAAACGCACTTCAGACACGCGCTAACTTTGCCTCCTTGATGATGGATAAGAACGACGATGGGGTCGCCCACGGCGATCGCCCTCATGATTATTTATTTTAGGCTCACTTTTGTGATCGCCATAAACATCTAAGTAAATCTGCTGACCCGTAGCCTGAGCAGCGGCCTTCAGCACGGCGCGAATCGCCTGCAAATTACGCCCTCCACGACCATAAACGCGCCCTTTATCCTCACCCGCAAAGGCCAAGCGAATCCAAATTCGGGACGTCGCTGGTGAAAACTCAGCATGGATGCGCAGGGTGTCTGGGGCTTCCATAAACGGCTCCAGCAAAAAGCGAATCAACCCCACGTAATTAGGAGCAGACGCTAACTCGCTCATTACGACTTAGTCTGGGGCAGTAAATTGGCTTTGACAAACAGCCGCCGCACCGTATCTGTAGGTTGCGCGCCTTGCTCTAACCGCCGTTTAATAGCGTCTTCTTTGAGGCGCACTTCTTCCCGAATGGGATCGTAAAAGCCAAGCTCTTCGAGGGCACGGCCATCGCGGCGATCGCGACTATTCATGGCTACAATGCGGTAGGTGGCATTGCGCTTTTTGCCGTAGCGCTTGAGGCGGAGTTTAATCATCGTTGTAGCCCTCGCTCACGCCGTAGGATTGTTGCAACAGTTATTTGCATAGGGGGTGGAATTTACCGACAATTTACAACTATAACGGATTTTGGCGAAGGGGTAAAGCCTTTTGGCGAGTACTCCCTAGCAAGGGTCATCAAACAAATAGCGATTGTGTTGGGGCGCAACGATGGTTAGGGGTGGGGTTTACGAGCAGTTTAGAGGTGCCCTGTTAGGCGGGCTGTGGGGTCTCGAGCAGCAGTCCCCCGTGCTTGTGAAGCAGTATAGGCAGCAGTGGTTGGCGGATGCCCCGGCGCAAGATGATTGGTGTGCCGCTCTGCCGCATCTTTTGGCTGCATGGCAACAGCCGTTGATTGTGGTGCCAGCACCGTTGGCCAATATTCAGGCACTGCTTCATGAATACTTGGAGCAGGCGTGGCGACCGGAACCGTTAGTCAAGCCAGTCAATTGCTTGGCGGCAGCCCCAGAGCCAGTGATGCAAGTGCGCTATGCGTTGGCGATCGCCCCCGGTAACCTCATGCTGGCACAGCAATTGCTCAAAGATGTTCCTACCCTACCCCTGCTGGGATGCCTATTTGGCGCCTACTGGGGCGCGTTAGCGTTACCTCCTGCAGCTTGGGCGCATTGGCGACCTGAACTAGCGAACGTCGTCGATCGCAGCATGAGCCGGTGGTGCGGTGGGACATTTGCTGGGTTGGCAGTGGCTCCCGCAGGGAGGTTGCACCCCCGCCCTCCGCTGCAAATTCGCAATAATTAGTCTATAGAGTTGTGCAAAAAGTATGGCTGAACGCTTATCTACCGCCGAAATTGAAGCCCAGCTTGCCTCCCTGCCAGGATGGTCTCTGGTGGGCGATCGCCTCGAGCAAACCTTTAGGTTTCAAGATTTCCTTGGCTCTATTGCCTTTGTCAATCGTCTTGTGGAACCGTCCGAGCAGGCAGGGCACCATCCCGACATTTGCATTTCATGGAACCGCGTCACTGTTAGCCTCACCACCCACGATGCTGGCGGTATCACCCAACGCGACCTTGATTTGGCCAAAGTGATCTCAACCTTGGCAGCAGGCTGAAACTTTGGTGAGGATTTGCAAACATCTTCAGGTTTGCCCACGGATAACAGATTAGGATTGAAGGTAGTACCCACCATTACCCCATGAATACTGCTGAACTCCTCGTCAAATGCCTTGAAAACGAAGGCGTGAAATATATTTTTGGCCTTCCCGGTGAAGAAAACCTTGATGTTCTCGAAGCCTTACGCCACTCCAGCATTCAGTTTGTAACGACCCGCCATGAACAGGGCGCCGCCTTCATGGCAGACGTGTATGGCCGTTTAACAGGTCAGGCAGGGGTGTGTCTTTCGACCCTAGGGCCAGGAGCCACCAACCTCATGACAGGGGTTGCCGATGCCAATTTAGATGGCGCACCCCTTGTGGCCATCACAGGGCAAGTAGGCACCGATCGCATGCACATCGAGTCCCACCAATACCTTGATCTGGTGGCCATGTTTAGCCCAGTCACCAAGTGGAATGCACAGATTGTCCGCCCCAGTATCACACCGGAAATTGTCCGCAAAGCCTTTAAGATCGCGCAAAACGAAAAGCCTGGCGCTGTTCACATTGACCTACCAGAAAATATTGCGGCCATGCCCGTCGAAGGCTATCCCCTCAAGCCCCAACCCGCCGAGAAAACCTACGCCTCCTTTCAAAGCATCCTCAAGGCCGCGGAACTGATTAGCCAAGCTGACAACCCCTTAATCTTGGTGGGCAATGGTGCCATTCGTGCCCATGCAGCCCCGGCCTTGACCCACTTTGCGGAAAAACTCAATATTCCTGTTTCTAATACGTTTATGGGCAAGGGGGTAATTCCCTATCAGCACTCCTTAGCCCTGTGGACAGTGGGGTTGCAGCAGCGGGACTACATTAGCTGTGGGTTTGACCATGCCGATTTAATTATTGCCATTGGCTATGACCTGATTGAATACTCCCCCAAAAGCTGGAATCCTGATGGCCGCCTGCCGATTATCCACATTGCAGCAACCCACGCTGAAATTGACAGTAGCTATATCCCTGTGGTTGAAGTGGTTGGGGATATTTCGGATTCTCTGTACGAAATTCTCAAGCGCGCCGATCGCCAGGACAAAGCCCCCCCCTATGCCCTGCAACTGCGACAAGAGATCGTTGCCGACTATTGCCAGTTTGCCCAAGACGATAGCTTTCCCGTCAAACCCCAAAAAATCATCTATGATTTGCGGCAAGTCATGGGGCCTGACGACATTGTTATTTCCGATGTGGGTGCTCACAAAATGTGGATTGCCCGCCATTACCACTGCGATCGCCCCAATACCTGCTTAATTTCCAATGGCTTTGCCGCCATGGGCATTGCTGTACCGGGGGCAGTGGCGGCTAAGCTTGTGCACCCCAATCGCCACGTCGTAGCGGTCACCGGTGATGGTGGCTTTATGATGAACTTCCAAGAGCTAGAAACTGCACTGCGGATGAAGACCAACTTCACCACCATTATTTTTAATGATGGCGGCTATGGCCTCATTGAGTGGAAGCAACACCGTTACTTTGGCGAGCCGGCCTACGTCCACTTTGGCAACCCTGATTTTGTCAAACTAGCGGACAGCATGGGTCTCAAGGGCTATCGCATTGAAGCCACTGCCGATTTTATTCCCACCCTGAAAACAGCCCTCGAGCAGCCGGTGCCCACCATCATTGATGTTGCCGTGGACTATAGCGAAAACCTGCGCTTTAACCAGCGGTTGGGGGAATTAAATTGTGAGATTTAGATTCACCAGCATTGACATACTCCCCATGCCTAAAGGCAGGGGCTTTACAGCATTTTTCGGTAAATTTCGGCATTGCATCCAGCAGATTGCATAACTAGCTGGCACAGTAGCAGCAATGAGTACAATAGGTGAATAGGGAGGCAGATAAACAACGCTTACCCCGGTACACCCCGTCAAAGTCATCGGCTCGTGTTCCCTTCAGATGCCGAGCCATGTCTCGCATGATGCCGACGAATATCCCCATCTCATCCAGGAAGACGAGATTGTCAACCGACTCTTGAGTGATGCGTGACCAGAATTGGTGCCATTGCTGCTGGACAACCGCCGATGTTAGTTGGCTTTGGCGTGTTGGTTTTTTCAGGTTCACTCAAGCCATTGTAAACATCGGCACATCGTACGTTGAGCACTATCCATCCCAGTGCGGTCTAGCCACACCTCACAGTATTGCGACAAGGGGTAGTCTGGATCTTGAGCGACCAGCGCACTGGATTTGCCCCCTCGGGCTGGTTTGGGAGCCACGTCTGCGGTTTCCCGTTGCAACTTCATGAGCGTGTGGGCGGTTGTTTTACTCACTTGGAACTGGGCGGCTAGTTTCCGGATCGACGTTGTTCCTGACTCATCAGACGTCACAATGCGCGTCCGTCAATCGAGAGCTAAGGCAGCCATGAACACACTCTCTTCCTGAAACACCATCAAAAAGAGTGTACCCACTTATTAAGGAATCCGCTGTATTATTTGAAGTTTCAAAAAATACCTGTTGGCCTCTGATTCATCGCTCCATTCAGTAATGCCGAGAATGGCATTATTGCTGCTATACCCACCATACGTGGCATAGACTAGCTTGAGGGTGGGTGAACTACCGCTCATCATCGCTACGGGATAGATAAGCGGCTTCCTTGTTCAACGGGGACAGCATCTAACAAAACCGAAGTCTTACCAGATGACTTACGTTCCCTCCCAAAGGCAGTAGAGCGAGTTCCTAACTCCAATCTCCGCAAGGCTTCATTTCTGATGTTGATCGCAGGGTTCACGTCTCGGTCATGCTCTGTATTGCAAACCTCACACGTCCAAGAGCGGGAACCTGAATCCAGCAAGAGGATTCCAAGTAAAGTGTATAGATAATGTCCCTAGCGTGGTGGTAGCACAGAGGATGCGTTGGACTTTGTTGCCCATGATTTTTTCTGGCACTATATTGAGCCTACTTTTCGTAAGTGTGATTCCTAGTATCTCTTTAGGGCAAGCAGCATCCCAATCCGATGTCATTGCTCCGTGGGAACTCATCAACTATGCTCGTGTTGTCTTAGAAATTGAACCCATTCGCCAAAAATACTATCGCCAAGCGCAAGCGTTGGCGGGTGGGCAAATCCCCCGAAATTCCTGCTTTGCCATGAGTCCGCAAAATATCCCCAGTGGCATGGAAACCATTTGTGCTAGTTATACTCGGGATGCGATGCAGGTGCTCAAGAAATACAATATGACCCTTGAACAATTTAATGCCATTACACTACGGGCACAGCAGGACAATGCTTTCAGCCAGCGAATTCAAACAGAAATGATGCGCCTAAAACAACCCTGAACCCTCAGTGCCATGTTTTACCTAGGCGGCCGAGTAGGCCATCTACTGTACCTCTAAGGCAGGCATAGGTCTTTAAGAGCTTGTCTGATTCTTCAAAAATTAAAATAACCCCAACCTTTCTGATGGCTTTCAGTACACGGTAGGCAACAGACAAGACTTGAAAGAAAAGGTTACGCGCCAAGCGGGTTTCTAGGTAGGTATGGTTTCTATGGACGTAAAAATATCTTAGGGTTGAATAGGTGTATAAGTAGGTTGCATGGGAGCGACAGGGAAGATAGACGGTTCTTGAGTTACCAAATCGATGTCTTAGAACTGCCTCATTTAGGATAAAAATTTTATAATTGTGCTGGCGGATTTTCATACAATAATCAAAATCAACTGCATCAATAAACAGCAATGTATTGGGCAGTGGTACGTTTGGTGCTATTTGGCAGTTAATCAGTGACCCTGAAGTGATTACAGCGTCACATTCATAATAAGTATTTAAGAGATCGCAGGAAATTTTCTGAAATCGATAATTTTTGTACAAAAATCCACCGTCTTTTTGACCCGTACTATCATCAACAGCTACACAACCAAGAATACCGATTTGATCTTTTTTTGAAAAATTTGTATAGAAAGTAATTAATTTTTCTAGTGTATCATCAGTCGGACAGCTATCTTGATCAAATGTCCAAATAAAATCAAATCCATGATTAACTGCATATTGAATGCCTTGGCACAAACTGCCAGCCATACCAATATTTTCGGGGTGATGCTGAACGTTCAGAGATATCTTACCTAGGGGAACACTAATTGCTAAAGCGGTGGATGAATTATCAATAATCAATAGTTCTGAAATCTGGTAGGTTTGCTTTAACAGACTATCAATACATTTATTGAGGGAATTTGAATCATTGTACCCTGTAATATGAGCTAGGATTCGGTACTGCATTACAGATTAAAGCTGAGCATAATTTTTGATAAGGCGATAAACTAATAGTAGCAATTGCAGCCATTTCGGGAAAAACTCCTTCTGAATAATAAATAATTCGCAGAGTAGTGCAGCTTTATAGCGGTAAGAAAAGCCTTTTGTATTATACTGACCAGCAACAAAATTGGCTCTAGCTGTACTAGCCCCCTGTTGAGTTGCCTTGAGAATAAAGGCAGCATCGGCTGCGGTAGGATACCGATGGGAGTAGTAGCCATAGGTATGGTGTAGCACCCGGCGAATAAGTGTGCCAACGGAGTGAGTCGTGGTAAAGGATTGTACACCATGGTGCCAAATGGCTCCTCCTGTTGGCTGAATGAGTTGATGTTGCTCTGAGTAAACATTGGCGCAAATAATATCAGCCTTGGTCTCTGCTGCGGCGCGTTTATAGTGGGCGATCGCCATCGGGTCGAGGCGATCATCGGCACCAACGACTAGGTAATAGTCCCCTGAGGCGCGTTGAATCCCTTTATTAAGGGCATGGAAAATGCCAAAGTCGGTTCACTGAGGTAGTCGGTAATGACGTCTGATGCGCCTTTGATGAGGTCTAAGGTGCCATCCTCAGAGGCACCATCAATGACAATCCACTCCACATTGCGATCGCTCTGCTGCCGGATGGATTCAATGAGGCCGGGCAAGTGGGCGGCGGCGTTATAGGTGGCAGTAATAATTGAAATGGAGGTCAAGGGTCTGCAGGTAGTCCTAAATCGTTGATTCAATCGCAGTGCTTTACTGTTGATTATTGGTGATTATTAGAGTATGTCATCAACGGGAGTGAGTATGGGCTACCGTAACCGGGCGATCGCCATCGGTCTGGCGTTGACGGGCATTCTCGTGCCCGGGGTTCACAAGTTTTATCTCCGGCAACCGCTGTGGGGCGTGTTTTACCTGTTGCTTGGGATCCTCTTTTCGCCAATAACAGTTGAGCATGGCTCCTTGGGGGCGATCGCCCGCATTGCCTGCGTTATTGAAGCAGTTTGGTATCTATTTCAGGGCGCTGATACCTTTGACGCGACCTTTAATCGCCAGATTACGGCGGTGGTTCCCAAGCTGGAAAAACACTAACAATAAAAATAGTAAAAGGGTATCCGACTGGGCAATGCCACGACAGTCAACGAATACCCCCATGGTGGCGATCGCTGCCAATCACGATCGCCTTCGCCTAAGCAATCGGTGTTACGTCTTCCGCCTTTGAACTCACCGTAGCTTCTGACTCCGGTAGAACCACGTTCAGTTCCACCCCAGAAGCTGGTGTCGTCATGCGAGTGCTAGCGTTGGCGCGGCGTTGGCGTTGCCACAGGGTAACCCCCACAGCACCGATCGCCACGGCACCCGCCCCTAGACCTAGGGGTAGCGTCCCCCCCTCCAAAAACGACGTACTGCCAACGCTTTGGCTTAGGCCCTTAACATAGGCACAGGCTTGGGCGCGACCCGGTTGAGGCGCAACTAGGGTTGCTACGGTCACACCAAGGGTTAAGGTAATGAGGGGGCGCAACATAGAGTACTCCTTAGCGAATGTATTCCTTAAGAACGCTATTGCGGTTGGGATGGCGCAGTTTGCGGAGTGCCTTGGCCTCAATTTGACGGATGCGCTCTCGCGTCACATTAAAAAGTTGCCCAATCTCCTCTAGGGTTTTCATGCGGCCATCGTCCAAACCATACCGCAGTTTTAACACATCCCGCTCGCGGGGGCTAAGGGTACACAATACGGTTTCCAAATCTTCCCGTAATAGGTGCTTTGAAACCTGATCTTCGGGGGTTTCGCCATCGGATTCAATGAAATCCCCTAGGCGCGAGTCTTCCTCTTTACCGATAGGCGTTTCTAAGGAAATCGGCAACTGGGCAGACTTGGCGATAAAACGCAATTTTTCGATCGTCATTTCCATGCGATCGGCAATTTCCTCTTCAGTGGGTTTGCGACCCATTTCTTGGGAGAGAAGTTTCGTGGTTTTCTTAATGCGGGAGATGGTTTCGTAGAGGTGCACCGGCAGCCGAATGGTGCGGGACTGGTCAGCAATGGCGCGGGTAATGGCTTGGCGAATCCACCACGTTGCATAGGTGGAAAACTTATAGCCCTTTTCGTGATCAAATTTCTCGGCAGCGCGAATCAGCCCTAAACTGCCCTCTTGAATTAAGTCCTGAAACGATAACCCCCGATTCATATACTTTTTGGCGATCGACACCACTAGCCGCAGGTTCGATTGCACCATTTTTTCCTTGGCTTTGCGCCCGACAAACAGACGGTGCCGAAAATCCCGTAGGGACATTCCCAAGCTCTCTGCCCATTGCGCCGGATTCCGCTCAAGGTACTCTGGATCGCAGCCCAACTGTTCACTGAGGCGATCGCGCACCCGCTCCATTTCCAACAAATCGGCAATTTTGCGCGCCAGTTCAATTTCTTCATCCGCCCGCAGGAGGCGAATGCGGCCAATCTCTTGCAGATAGAGGCGAATTGAGTCCTCCGTGTAGTGTTTCTTCTTAACCTGAGTGCGCCGCCGACTGGCACGACCTTTGCTAGGCTTGTCGTCAAGATCGTCACTGACCTCCTCAAAGTCTTCGCTCTCCTCATCGTCGGTGTCCACAGCATCAAGGCCGTAGTCCCTGAGGAGAGCAACCTCATCTTCAAGTGGGTTCGTTGCGGGTTCGTAAACGTCAAGTACATTCGCTTGGGTCATGCCGTTGTCCTCTTAAAGTCTCCCTAATAATGCATGGTTCACAGTAGTACCCAACCGCTGCCCACATCGCCACATCCAGCGTTTCGCGAGATGACGCGAGAGCAAATGGGTTGGGGGTGTGGTTATAGGTGTTGACCCCACAGCTGACCGTGCTGACAACCGTAGTTTAGTGACAGAAGTCCTGTATGACACGAGTGGTCAGGGAGCAGGCGCAGATGGACGGCTGGCACGTAGTAGGAATCTTTTGACCAATTTTAACTAAAACCTCATTGATTGTAGCCTTTCTAACAGAAATCGCCCACGGACTATGAGACATTTTTTTGAGGAACTTAGATCCAGCCACTGCAAAGGTCAGCAACTATTAACAAACATCCTATTATCCTTTGCAGATACCATTCCTAGCCATTCCGTAGTCATTCTGCTTCCCCTAGCCTAGCGAATTTCTGACCATTCAGCGATAGGCGTTAGGTTCAAACCGAGCATTCAGGCAGCACCATTCCTGCCGTCGCCAAACACTGCCTAGGCTCCAGCCCTGCTGTTCTAAGACGGCGGCCACCTGATCTGCTTGCTCAAGTAGAATGCCGCTGAAAATCCCCCACATTTTCGGCTTCAGAAGGGGTGTCCACTGGGGCACCAACTCCATAATCACTGATGCCAAGATATTGCAGACAATACCATCCACCGGCTCAGGAACTTGCTCCCAACTGCCTTGGGCAACCACCAATTGCTCCGGAGAAATATGATTTAGCGCGGCTCCTCGCTGGGTTGCAATCACAGCCAAATCAGACACATCAACGGCATAAACCTTGGTAGCTCCCAACAGCAATGCTGCGATGGAAAGGATGCCACTGCCACAGCCAATATCCGCAATAACCGTCGGCGGCAGGGGCGCAAAGGTATCGTCCAGTTGCATTTCCAAGGCTTCGAGGCACAGTTGGGTAGTAGCATGGGTGCCGGTGCCAAAGGCCATGCCAGGATCTAGCTTCAGCAAAAAGCGTTGCTCGTCAATCGCCGGATCCTCCCACGCAGGACAAATCAACAGGCGATCGCCCACCGGTAAAGGATGCCAGTAGGCTTGCCAACTATGGGCCCAGTCCTGCTCATTCACCAGTTGCCACTGTAGCTTAGGCGGCAAGTACCCCTGCGCCACCACATCCTGTTCAATCCATACACCCAACGCAGCAATATCCAACAGCGTGATCTGCTGCTGGGGAACATACCCCTGAATCAGAATACGACCCTGCTGCTGCTGGGTGGCCACCCCCTCGCAACCAAAACATTGCAGCCGCCAATAGACAACCTCCTCAGCGGCGGCTTGGCAGGTGACCGAAATTTCCCACCAGCGTTGAATCACACAAATAGCCTAAAGGTTGACGATGTAGGCATCACGAATACCGGGAACCTTGAGAATTTCCTCCAGCAGCCCCTCCGGCAGGGGGTCATCAAGACTGATCACCATCACCGCATTGCCGCGCACCATCTTGCGTCCTACCTGCATACTGGCAATATTCACATTAAAACTGCCCAACTGCGAGCCAATTTTGCCAATAATACCCGGCATATCGCGGTGCAGCGTTAAAAGCATATAGCGCGTAGGCGATACACTAATCGGGAAATCGTCAATACTGGTAATGCGTAACTCACTGTGACCAAGTAAGGCACCGGAGACGGAACGACTTTCAGAGGAGCTTTTAGCAATCAGCGTTAGGGAGCCAGCATAGTCTCGCTGAGATTCATCGCGGGTTTCCACCACCCGAATCCCCCGCTCTTTCGCCTCTAAGCCTGCATTGACATAGTTGACCCGCTCCCGTAGGGCTGGAGAGAGTAACCCCTTCAGCGCCGCAATCACGATGGGTTGGCTGTCATTGGTTGCCAACTCCCCTTGGAGGCGTACCTCAAGGGCTTCAACCCGTCCTCCTGCCAACTGGCCAACCAGATTCCCCAGCGTTTCCGCCAACTGCATATAGGGTGACAATTGCTCAAGTAGATCTGGCCGCAACCCCGGAATATTGACCGCAGAGCGTGCGGGCAGCCCCAGCAGCACATCTCGGATTTGCTCGGCCACATCAATGGCTACATTGACCTGAGCTTCTTCAGTTGAGGCACCGAGGTGAGGTGTTAAAATGGCTTCCATTCCCAGAGAGCGCAGCACTGAGTCGGGTTCGAGGGGTTCGTTTTCAAACACATCGAGAGCAGCTCCTGCTAATTTACCTGCTTTCAAGGCTGCCGCTAGGTCTGACTCATTAATGATGCCGCCACGAGCACAGTTAATAATGCGAGCCGTGGGCTTCATTTTGGCAATGGTATTGGCGTTGATCAGGTGTTGGGTTTCCGGTGTTTTGGGTAGGTGCAGGGTAATAAAGTCAGACTCAGCAAACAGGACATCTAACTCCACAAGGCGGCACCCCAGTTGATCAGCGCGCTCTGTTGACAGATAGGGGTCGTAGGCTAAGAGCTTCATCCCCATCGCACGAGCAACGGTAGCCACATGGGAGCCAATTTTGCCTAGACCGATGATGCCAAGGGTTTTTTTGTAGATTTCCACGCCCGTGTAGCGTTTACGATCCCATTCACCACCTTTGACCGAGGCATTAGCATCAGGAATATGGCGTGCCAAGGACAGCATCAATGCCAGAGTATGCTCAGCCGCAGCAATAGTATTCCCTTCCGGAGAGTTGACCACCATAATGCCTTTGCGGGTGGCCGCAGGCACATCAACGTTATCGACCCCTACCCAGCACGGCCAATAATTTTCAGTTGGCTGGCCGCCTCAATTACATCTTTGGTCACCTTAGTGCCTGATCGAATCATCAGCGCATCGTACTCGGGAATAATTTTGATGAGTTCTTCGCTGGAGAGGCCAACTTTGACATCGACTTGGGCGACTTGGGCAAGTAAATCAAGCCCCACCTGCTCAATGGGATCGGAAACCAGAACTTTGGGCATAGGTAAACGCTATCTATAATGCCAGATCGTAGATTTTAGCATATGCCGCATGGTCACGATGCATTCGATACCCACACTCAGAACAACGATGTCCTCTCACCTCCAAGCTGTTGCTAACAGTCGCAACACTGCTCGGACAGGTTTGGCAAGTGCCGTTGGGATTGACTTTCGCAAAGTACCCTCCCCATTTCCAGCACACCCACTCCAGTAAAGACAAGAACTGTCCAAATGCGCCATCCACGCAATCTTTTCGCAGCATTCCCCATGTTAACCCTTTGACGTTAAATAACTAACGTCAAGTCTAAAAGGTTTTCCGCTTTTAGGCTTTTTCTTTACCGTTCTTTTTGAATTTCAATACTTCTGGAGTGGAGGGCAATACCCTAGTGATAGCTGAATCCCTAGAAAAATAATATAGCGTTTACAAAACGCAAGGTGGGGCAGGCGTATCCCGCGTTTGCAAACCGCACCCTAAATCCTTCTGGCAAGTGGCAGGCCGAACGGTGATGCCACAGGTATTTCTGGCGATGACCCTGCACTTGATCTCGTTTGGCTTGACAATTAATTCCTCATCTGCGTCATGATGATCTCAGCTTCAGCCTCATCCTTTAATAATTAATAATTGTGGTGCGCTACCTCGATATTTGACAACAATGACAATTTACTTTTATCATCTTAAAGATGCCTATGGTGATTTTTCAAATTTTTCTCGTCATGGATTTTGGTTGGACAATTACTACTGGCCAACAGTAGAGCATTATTACCAAGCCCATAAGTTTTTAGGAACCGCCTATGATGCGCTTGGCCATAGGATTCGCACTGCCCCCACTGCTCGTGCGGCAGCACAATTGGGGCGTGATCCTACCTATCCGGTGCGTCAGGATTGGGAACAGGTTAAGCAGCAGGTAATGTGGCGGGCACTGGTGGCTAAGTTTACGACTCACGCAGCGTTGCGCCAGTTATTGCTGGCAACTGAAGAGGAGGATCTTGTAGAAGACTCTCCTGTAGATAGCTATTGGGGTTGTGGGCGCGATCGCCAAGGGCATAATTACCTTGGGCGGCAATTGATGTATTTGCGCTACTGTTTACGGCACTCGATTCCCCTCCCCAACGAATTTAGGGGGTGGCCGTTGTCGCAGGGCTAAGCAAATTTGACTTCTCCCCTCCTTGAAAGAGAGGGGATTCCCAAAGGATGCTACGCAACGGGCTGAAGCCGCGTTGCTTCGCTTTTCCCTTGAGCTGTCACCCACAACTTAATGCGGGTGGGGGCAGTCAAAGACCCCCTACTCACCTCAAGCATTTCTGCTATTGGGACTACGTTTATGTTTCGGTTCGTGGTTTCGCGCTTTTCAACACTAGCCAATTCGATACGCTCAACATCCTGCCATTGCTTGCAGTGGTTTAGGCTTGCCGCCAAAGCGGTAGTGACTTACTTGCCGGGATCTCTCCGTACTAGGATGTTTCTTCGCGTAGTTGATACGCCTACTTTCCACGTCTCTAGTTTAACACATAGAGAGGGCTAAAGCCCCCTGAGTTGGCTGTATCCCCTCGCTAAAGCGGAGGGGTTTTAGCCCGCCCACATCTCTATAATAGTAGTCTGACTGCTACCCCGTCGAGATGCCGTTACTATGACTTCGTCCCCTTCTTCGTCGGCGATCACTGCCCTCAGTGGTGATCAAATTCGCCAAAAATTTCTTGAGTTTTATGCCGCCAAGGGACATACGATCCTCCCCAGCGCCTCGTTAATTCCTGAGGATCCAACGGTCTTGCTCACCATTGCTGGAATGTTACCCTTTAAGCCAATTTTTCTGGGGCAGCAGCCGCGAACCGTGCCTCGTGCCACGACGGCACAAAAGTGCTTGCGAACCAATGATATCGAAAATGTGGGTCGCACTGCCCGCCACCACACATTCTTTGAAATGCTGGGAAATTTCAGCTTTGGGGATTACTTCAAAGCGGAGGCGATCGCCTGGGCGTGGGAACTGATGACCACCGTCTATGGCCTGCCGGAAGAGCGCCTCTTGGTGAGCGTGTTTGAAAAGGATGACGAGGCGTTTGAGCTTTGGCATCGCCAAGTGGGCTTGCCCAAAGAGCGCATTCAACGCATGGGCGAAGACAGTAACTTCTGGAGTGCTGGCCCAACGGGTCCGTGTGGCCCGTGTTCAGAAATTTACTATGATTTCTACCCTGAAAAGGGCTTGGACGCTATTGATCTGGAGGACGATCGCCGGTTTATTGAGCTATATAACTTGGTGTTCATGGAATTGAACCAAGACGATGAAGGGCATCGCACCCCTCTCAGCGCCAAAAATATCGATACTGGCATGGGGCTAGAGCGCATGGCGCAGGTGCTACAGGGCGTTCCTAATAACTACGAAACGGATTTGATCTTCCCTATCATGACAGCGGCAGCAACCCTAGCGGGGCTGACCTACTCTAGAGCAAATGCCAGCCAACAAACATCCCTAAAGGTGATTGGCGACCACAGTCGGGCAGTGGTGCACCTCATTGCTGATGGGGTCACCGCCAGCAATGTCGGGCGTGGGTATGTGCTGCGGCGGCTGATTCGGCGCATTGTCCGCCATAGCCGTTTGCTGGGCATTAGCGATGTCATCACCCCCCAGTTGGCCACGGTGGCAATAGAGTTGGCGGCTCCAGTGTATCCGAACTTGCAAGAGCGGCGCTCAGTGATTCTCAGTGAGTTACAGCGCGAGGAAGAGCAGTTCCTCAAAACCCTAGATCGCGGCGAGAAGCTCTTGGCGGATATGCTAGCACCCCTGAAGCGGCCAAAGCACAAGAAACAGAAGGCTGCTCAACTGTCGGGGCGCGATGCGTTCATTCTTTTTGACACCTATGGGTTTCCGCTGGAATTAACGCAAGAGATTGCTGCTGAGCAGGGGATTGGTGTCGATGTCGCTGGGTTCGAAACCTGTATGGCCGAGCAGCGCCAACGCTCACAAGCAGCTCATGAAACCATTGATATTACAGTGCAAGAAGGGCTAGATTCCCTGGGCGAGGAACTGCATCCTACCGAATTCTGCGGCTATAACCAGTCTGCTGTGACCACAACTGTGACTGCTCTCCTTGTGGGGGGGCATCCAGCAGAGACCGCCGCAGCGGGGGACAATGTCCAAGTCATTTTGGCGCAAACCCCCTTCTATGCCGAGTCTGGCGGGCAAATTGGCGATCGCGGCTATTTAGCAGGTACCGATTGCCTTGTGCGTATTGCCGATGTCCAAAAACAGAGGGAGGTGTTTATCCACTATGGCAAAGTGGAGCGGGGCACCCTCAAGGTGGGCGATCGCCTCACCGCCCAAATTGACCTGAGTTGTCGGCGGCGGGTACAGGCACACCATACCGCTACCCATCTGTTGCAAGCGGCTCTGAAAAAACTCATTGACGAGAATATTGCCCAAGCAGGTTCCCTTGTTGCCTTTGATCGCCTGCGGTTTGACTTTAACTGCCCCCGTGCCCTCAGCCACGACGAACTGCAACAGGTCGAAGATCAAGTCAATGCTTGGATTAGCGAAAGCCATCCCACCTCTGCCACCATCATGGCGATCAACGAGGCCAAAGCCAAAGGGGCGATCGCTATGTTTGGGGAAAAATACGGCGAACAGGTGCGCGTTCTGGATATTCCGGGGGTTTCGATGGAACTCTGCGGCGGCACCCACGTCAGCAATACCGCCGAAATTGGCCTGTTCAAGATCATTAGTGAAAGTGGCGTTGCCGCAGGTATTCGTCGCATTGAAGCCATTGCTGGGGCTGCCGTGCGCGATTACTTACAGCAGCGGGATGCCATTGTCCGGAACCTGTGCGATCGCTTCAAAGCCAAACCAGACGAGATCCTAGAGCGAGTCAGCCAACTCCAAGAGGAGGTCAAAACCAAACAAAAGCAGCTAGCGCAGCTTAACACCGAGCTAGCCCTTGCCAAAACCCAGGCCCTGCTAGGGGACGTGCAAACGATCGGTGGCACCGCCGTCCTCATTAGCCGCTTAGACGGTGTGGATCCCCAAGGTCTAAAAACCGCTGCGGAGTGGCTCCTGAGCAAACTGGGGCAAGGGGTCGTGGTTCTGGGGACTCAACCCGCCCCAGCGAAAGTGAATCTCATTGTAACGGCTAGCGCAGAGGTGGTGCAGCGGGGGGTTCATGCCGGTCAATTGGTGGCAGAACTGGCCAAGGTCTGTGGTGGGGGCGGCGGCGGTCGGCCCACCATGGCGCAGGCGGGTGGCTCACAGCCAGAAAAATTAGCAGCGGCACTAGACCTTGCCCAGACTCGTCTCACCGCCGTCCTCGAATCCTGATACACTTTGTTTGTTCTAGCCACGATTGCGTAGAGCGCAGAGTATGGATGCAGCGCCCTGCCGTTAGTTGCCGTTATATTTTCGATACCTCCACCCCTATGGCTGTTGTTAACGCAAACTACCTCAAGTTAAAAGCCGGTTACCTGTTCCCGGAAATTAGCCGCCGCGTCAATCACTTTCTCAAGGATCATCCCGATGCTCCCCTCATTCGCTTAGGCATTGGGGATGTGACCGAACCCTTGCCCGCCGCCTGCCGTGAAGCCATGATCAAAGCGGTGGAGGAGATGGGCGATCGCGCCACCTTCAAAGGCTATGGCCCCGAACAGGGCTACAGTTGGCTGCGTGAAAAAATTGCGGCCCATGATTTTCAAGCCCGTGGCTGCGACATTGATGCCAGTGAAATCTTTATCTCCGATGGCTCGAAATGTGATACCGGCAATATTCTGGATATTTTTGGTGATAGCAATAAAATTGCTGTGACTGATCCGGTCTATCCCGTTTATGTGGATACCAACGTCATGGCAGGGCATACCGGCGAGGCCAACGATCGCGGCGAGTATGCCGGATTAGTGTATTTACCCATTACCGCCGAAAATAACTTTACCGCCACCCTCCCCAGTGACCCCGTTGACTTGGTGTATTTGTGCTTTCCCAATAATCCAACGGGTGCGGTGGCCAGCCGCGAGCATTTGCAGGCGTGGGTGGACTATGCCCGCACGCACCGCGCTATTCTCTTTTTTGATGCTGCCTACGAAGCATTCATCACCGATCCTGCCATCCCCCACTCCATCTACGAAATTCCAGGCGCACGGGACTGTGCCATCGAGTTTCGCTCATTTTCTAAGAATGCTGGTTTTACGGGCACCCGTTGCGCCTTTACAGTTGTGCCCAAGGGGCTGAAAGGCTATACCCCTAGCGGCGACGCTGTAGATCTCTGGTCACTGTGGCAACGGCGACAGTCCACCAAGTTTAACGGCGTTTCCTACATTGTGCAGCGCGGTGCTGAGGCGGTCTATTCTCCAGAGGGTCAAACCCAAGTGCGCCAATTAGTGAGCCTTTACCTTGAAAATGCCCGCCTGATTCGCGATCGCCTCAGTAAAGCAGGGATGGCGGTTTATGGGGGGGTGAATGCCCCCTACGTGTGGGTGAAAACCCCTAACGGCATGAGCAGTTGGGACTTTTTTGATACGCTGCTACACACCTGCTACGTTGTGGGAACCCCAGGAGCGGGCTTTGGGGCAGCCGGAGAAGGTTATCTGCGCCTCTCAGCGTTTAATAGCCAAGCAAATGTAATCGAGGCAATGGCACGGGTGGTGGCAACCTTGGGTTAAAGGGGGGATACGTTAGAATCTGTAGGAACGATTGCAGGAGAGCCAGATGTTCAGACGTGCGCTGACCCTAGGATTGGGTATGGGACTCCTATGGAGTGGTACGGCCATGGCTCTAATCCTTGAGCGAGAAGAACGCCAGCACCGTGTTGCTCAACCCCTTGCCCAAGGAGCCACGGCTGCTCCCCTCGAACAAGGGGGGCCAATTGAAGCTCAGGGGCTGCCCCTGACCCAGCCTGCCCCCAATCTCCAACAGGATAGTCAAATTCTGGATCAAGCTGCCCAGCAAGCCCAACGGCAGGCGGTTGCCGATGTGATTCGTCAAGCTCAGGACTATGCCTTGGTTAACGATGGTTATGTCGGCAGCCCCAACTATATCTACAGCACTGGCGGCGACCAAATCGGCTTAGATGAGTTGGGTGGCTGGGGTGGCTTCAACCCCTATACCCTTGGGTTTTAGTCTGACCTATGGCTGAGGTGCAACCCCATTGGGCAGAGCAGGCCACTAAGCAAGAGGGGGTTCTGCTCGGTCTGTTGACAGCAGCGGGGTATGCCTTTTTTACCCTGCTTCCCGATAGTCATAGTCTGATGGTGGCGTGGCCGTGGGTGCTGCTATGGCAAGCTGCGTTAGGGGTGCCGCTGCTGTGGTTTTTACAGGTGTTGGCCTATCAGCGGCGAGTGCAACCCCTTGGCAATGGCTTGGATGGGGTGGTACTGCTGCTCCTAGCGGGGTTGGCCATTTCGGGAACCGTTAGTGCCTTTCCCAATCAGGCGCGTTGGTATGGTTGGGCGTTGTTAGGGGGACTGGCCGTTATCTATCCCCTTGGAGCATGGCTGCGATCGCCAGAACGGCGCTGGCAACTGGTGCAAGCCCAAGGGTATCTGACGGTAGCTTTTGTGGTGGTGAGTTTGGGGGTATGGCTGGGGACAACATTGGTGCCAGAATGGCTGCGCCAAGCAACGCTCAGTACCCAAGGATTGTCACTTCAGATCAATACCGATGCCCTTGAGCTGCGCAATTGGGCTCCCTTTGGGCATCAAAACTATGTGGCGGGCTATCTATTGCTGGCCTTGCCCTTGGTGGGGGTGTTGGCACTACAGGCTAAGCCGCAGTCTCGCTGGTGGCGATCGCGCCCCTTTTGGTTGGGGGTGCTCCTATTGGGTCTGGTGGATCTCTACACCACCTTCTCGCGGGGGGGTGGCCTTGGCTTAATGGCGATGGCGATCGCCCTGTTCATCGGCTTGATCTGGCAGCAACGGCAGGCTTCGCGGCGGTGGCTTCAGATGGGGGGGCTGACGATCATTGGCTTACTGGTGATTGCCTTGGCCAACGATCGCCTGCGGCGCAGTCTAGTGGCGCTGAGTCAAGGCGGTCAAGGTGCGGAACTGGCCTACCGCTGGATCACCAGCATTGTGGGGTGGCGCATGGGAGCCGCCCAGCCCTTGACGGGCAATGGGTTAGGGAGTGTCCCCCTGTGGTATCAGCATTACCGTCCTGCCTGGGCAGGTCGCGAAGCGGAGTGGATCTATCAACTCCACAGTACCCCCGTGCAATTGTGGGCTGAGCTAGGGATTTGGGGAATTGGCGCTTTCGTCTTAGGCATCGTTCTTTTAACCTATTGGGCCGTGCGCTATCGTCGCTGGTGGCTGCAGTTGAGCGTTCATGAGCAGCGCTTGGCTCTCGCAATATATCTGGCGCTGCTTGGCTATAGCATCCTTAGCCTCACGGACTTTCAGTTAGACAATATTGGCATTGGCGGGCTGCTGTTGCTGGAACTCACCCTGTTGGCAACCCTACTGCGCACTGGCCAGCACCAAAATCCTCCGAACCGACTGCGACCGCGCTGGGCACTGTTACTCGTGGCCAGTGGGTTAGGGGTGATGATGGCAATGATCGCATGGTTAACCCCCATCCATCGCGCTTGGTGGGCGGCCAGTGACGGCTTTTTAGCCCTCCTTGAGGAACCACCCCAGTGGAACAGGTTTACCGAGAAATTATTTCAGGCGCAGGAGTTAGCACCGTGGCAGCCCTACTATCCACTACAACTGGGCTGGAATTACGGTCAACGGGGCATAGAAACAGAGACTGTCGAGGCGCAATCTGCGCTGCTACGCACGGCAATCGCCGAATTCGAGAAAGGGATTGAACGCTCTCCTTACCTAGAATTTGGCTACAGTAATGTGGGCTGGCTCTACTGGCGTGAAGGGAAATTTGCCCAAGCCGCCACAGCGTTTGCCCAAGCCGCTCAGCTTGTCCCTGCCAAACGGGGGAACTTTCTTGGCTTGGGGCTGGCTCTCATTGCCAACAATCAACCTGAGCTAGCGACAGAGGCGCTCACCTTAGAAGTTCTGCGCCATCCACTGTTCATCACCAGCCCAGCATGGCGCAGTGCTCCCCTTGCCCCCTTTTATCCCCCCGTTCTCCAAGCCGTGAGCCGTCGCTATGCCCAACTCGAAACAGAACTGCCCCCAACGAGTGCCGCTGCTGAGTACGTCCGCCAAATTGCCACCGTTTTGCAGTGGTGGCAGGGAAACCTAGCAGCCGCCAAAGACCGTTTGAGCGCCCTGCCGCCCTCTGCCTTTCGCGATCTCTTAGAGCCGCTGCTAACCATTAGTGAGTTCCCCAGCACCCCCCATGAAGCTCCCCATCCCCCCAACGTGGGGCAGCTTTTCCTGCGGGCATGGTATGACGAACGGAACCGCTTGCTGCTACTGGAAACCGCGTGGCGGTATGGGGCTGGCACCACCATCAATACTGAGCAACTCCAGCAGATTGTGCGCTCCCTCCGGGGGCAAAACAATCCCCTCAATTGGTTGCGCTCAGCCGCACCAGCGGTGGGAATCAGCTATCGTCGGGCTGGCTTTGGGGTCAACAGCCGCATCATTGATGGCCCGCAACCCACGGATTTTTTTATTGCCATTGACAATTTACCCATGGTGACTCTGTTTCAAGCGCTTTGGCCTGATAATGTCTTTTTGCCGCAGCTGGATCAGGCTCTTGAGGGCGATCGCCACCACCTGCTCAATGCCCTGAAGGCACAGGAGCGGCACCGTGTACCATAGGATAGAGAGCTTAGGGGAATACCCAGCAGGCTCCTCATTCCTAATCCTTTCATGAATTGCAGCTATGGCGAACCCAACCGTAACTGAGCAGTCTCCCCGTCAAGAATCCTGTCTTCGCTATGCGGTGCTCGGCTCCCGCCGTCTGAGTAATTACTTTTGGGCAACTGTTGTCTCCATCGGTGGGCTGGGGTTTTTCTTGGCAGGTCTTTCGAGCTATCTGCACGTGAACCTGCTACCCATTGGCAACCCGCTAGAGCTAGCGTTTATTCCCCAAGGGATTGCCATCGGTTTTTATGGGGTGGCGGCGCTGCTCTTGGCCACCTACCTCTGGTTGGCGATCGCTTGGGACGTTGGTGGCGGGTTTAATGAATTTAATAAAGAGACAGGTTTTGTGCGCATCTTTCGCTGGGGGTTTCCCGGCAAACATCGCCAGATTGAAGTCAGTTGCCCCCTCAGTGATGTCCAAGCCCTCAAGATTGTCATCAAAGACGGGCTAAACCCCAAGCGTAGCCTTTACCTCAAGATCAAAGGCCGGGGCGACATTCCGCTAACGCGCGTGGGTGCACCGCTGCCCCTTGCGGAGCTAGAAACCCAAGGAGCAACGATCGCCAGCTTCTTGGGTGTCCCCATCGAAGGCCTCTAATCGTCGTGATCGTCAAAGGGATCCGCCAACTCCTTAGAGGGTGGCCCAAAGGAGAGGTAGATCGAGTAGCCAGTAACGCCAATACAGACCGCAGCAAGGCCAATGCTAAGAACTATTGCAGGTTCCATAGGATAGATCGAAAATGTGAACAAGATATGGTTCTATAATATTACGAAACATTAAACCGCTGTTCATTTAGTTCACCAAAAGGCATTTATGGCACGACGTACTTGGCTTGGCGATGTTCTGCGCCCCCTTAACTCGGAATACGGTAAAGTTGCTCCTGGTTGGGGCACCACTCCCTTAATGGCCGTGTTCATGGGGTTATTTTTGGTGTTTTTGCTGATTATCCTCCAGATTTACAACTCGACACTCATCCTCGATGGTGTTAACGTGAGTTGGAAAGCTCTGGGATAGGTAATGAACGTTTTTGGTATTGGTCTGCCGGAACTAATTGTGATTCTGGTGGTGGCATTGCTCATTTTTGGTCCGAAAAAGTTGCCGGAAATTGGCCGCAGCTTGGGTAAAACCAAACGCGCCTTTGAGGAAGCCTCCCGCGAATTCCAAGATGAGATGAAACGGCAGACCGCTGCCCTTGAGCAGGAAAAGCAGACTGCTGTTGAGGGTGAGTCTAGCCGCGAGCCTTCAGCCTAGGGGTAATGGCGGCACTCATTCAACCCTGTGTCATTGTTGGCCTAGGAAATCCCGGCGGTGAGTATGCGGCAACGCGGCATAACATTGGTTTCCGGGTGCTTGATGCCTTTGCCGAGCGGCATGGGATTACCCTAACTGCGCAGCGGCGGTTTTTGGGGGACGTGGGCGAAGGTGTGCTGCACGGCCAAAAAATTCGCCTTCTTAAGCCCACTACCTATATGAATAGCTCGGGGCGATCGCTGTATGCCCTCTTAAATTTTTATAAGCTACCCCTTGCGCGTACCCTTGTGGTCTATGACGATGCCGACCTTGCCCTAGGGCGACTACGGCTGCGCTTGAGTGGCTCAACAGGGGGGCATAACGGCATTAAGTCCATTGTGCAGCACTTTCACTCTCAAGAGTTTCCGCGCTTAAAGGTGGGGATTGCCTTTGGCGATCGCCTCACCCAAACCGGCCCTCGCAACGCTGTTCCCTTTGTGCTGGGGAACTTTTCAGCGGCTGAACTAATGGTGTTGCCCCACGTCCTCGACCTTGCCGTGGCGGCTATTGACCACAGTATCGAAGCGGGGCTAGAGGCAGCCATGAACCATTACAACGGCAAATGTATTCCCCTCCCCCAGTCTTAAGGGCTAGGGTATGGAGCAGGGTCTCGCCACATACCTACTTTTTGATGAGGATGTAGCCCCGGACATAGTCCGGTAGAGTGCGGGCAACCGCTTGGTACGCTGAGGGATTGGGGAAAATGCCAGCCAAAAAGTCTAATTGGTACAGGTTCGGTGCAAACGCCCCACCCGTATCGGCAATGACCCCTAGGCGTAGTTGCGATCGCCCACCGCGCGTATCTTCAATCATGACCACGCGACCCAACCCTACATTCCAGACATCCCCAGCAAAGGTCACTTCTGGCTCAATGTTGATCTTGTTTTCAATACTGCTGCCATAGCCTTTGATGGCGGCCACTTGGCGAAAGTACCAGTAACGCCGCTGATCGTAAGGCGTCACCCCTTTAACAAAGGCAATACCATTGTTGCGATCCACATTAAAAAAGGCACTGCCGCCATCCGTAAAGTTGACTAGGATGGTTCCCTGCATCAGGGCATCTTCAAAGGCGGCACGGGTGAGGTACGCCAGTGGTCGGACTCGTCCGTGCAGCGCGCCACCAGGTTCAAAAATACCTGCGAGCACCTGCTGCTTCGTTAACTGCCTATAAAAGGTATCTTCCGGCTGATCTGGTTGGCGATCGGGCAGGGCGTAGAGGGCAGTATTGTAGGTGGCGGTGCGGCTGCGGGAGCCAGTGTGGGTGAAAACGGCGTAGTTGGTCAGACGCAGCTGCTGGGTTTGTTGGCGATCGCGAGGATTGTGGGGGAGCCACTGGATCACCCGAAAATGCTGATTGATAAACGCTGGATCTTGCAAACGGATGGGGCGTTTATTGCTAATGTCCTCCGTGAGGGTGGCAATCATAAAATCAAGGGTGGCTAATACGTCCGTGAGGCTCACCCCTTGGACAGCAAGAACCCCCTCGCGCTGCACCACCGGATCCGCTACACCGTACTCGTGAAAATACTGCCGCGTATTGCGTAACACCCGCAACAGTTTCATCGGAGCGGTGACAATAGGGCTGCTGGGCAAGGGGCGATCGCGAAACAGAGCACGACCATCAATTTGAAAGGCTGGCTGCCCAAATTCATCAACAGCAGTGTACAGAGGACTTGGGGTGGGCGCAGGCACCGATGCTTGCGGCATCGTAGTCGCATAGCATCCAGGAGCAAGGGAGAAAACGCTGAGCAGTATCAGCCATTTCCCTAGCCCAACACGCAAAGAAGTAACCATCGCTTGCAAACTCACATCGGGTAGGGCTGGAAGCCCCGTACTTCAGTGCGGGGAGGAAAGCCTCTTTAGCAACTTCAGTTGCCATATTACCATTTAGGCGCATAAAATGAACTCATGCCACAGCAAATACTGACCATTGTCTGTCAACTAAATCCCACTGCAGAGCAAATTGTCAAGCTAGACCAAGTTCTGCAGGGCTTCGCTGAGGCTTGCAGATACATCAACAGTACCATTTGCCCCAGCATTACTAACAAGAACCGTATTCAGAAAGAAGTTTACAGAGCAGTACGACAGCAATTCGGCTTAACCGCTAACTTGGCTGTCAGGGCTTGTGCCAGAGTTGCCGCTAACCGCAAGGTGGGAAAGGTTAAGGGATTCAGGGCTACTTCTGTGGATTATGATGCTCGCCTGTTTGACTACAGAGCGAAAGAACAATGCGTTAGCCTCTCCACCCTAAACGGACGGGAACGCATTCCCTTAGTGGTGGGTAACTACCAGATAGAAAAACTCAAGGGCAAGAAGCCTACTTCTGCCACTCTCTGCAAACGCAAAGATGGTAAGTTTTATATCCACATCCAAGTAAAGGAAGAAGTGCCAGAACCTCAGACTGGACATGGGGTTTTGGGCGTTGACTTTGGTAGGACAGACATTGCACATACATCGGAAGGAGACAACTGGCATGGACAGCAGTTAACTAAGGTACGAGACCACTACTCCAAACTGAGGGCGGTACTCCAGCAGAAAGCCAGTAAAGGCACACGCAGTTCTAGGCGTAGATGTCGGGAACTGGTGAAACGGCTATCTGGCAGGGAGAGACGCTTTCAGGCATGGGTAAACCACTGCATTTCTAAGACTATTGTGGCAAGGGCAAAAGCAACGGGCAGTGTTATTGCTTTGGAAGACCTGACAGGGATACGGGAGCGCACTAATCAAGTACCTCGTTCTAAAACAGAGCGTAGGCGTGCCAACAGTTGGGCGTTTTACCAACTGCGTAGCTTCATTAGCTACAAGGCACTCAAAGCAGGTGTGGGAATAGTGCTAGTTAATCCTCGCTACAGTAGTCAAACTTGCCACAGATGCCTGCATATTTACCCCGACCCAAAGCAGTCCTATCGCACTGGGAAGCAGTTTAAGTGCGGGCATTGTGGCTGGACAGGAGACGCAGATTTCAATGGTGCTAGTGTAATTGCGCTTTTGGGGGCTGTTGTAAACCAGCCTAGAGGTTCGGGCTTGTCTTGTTCTCTTGCAGAACATAACAGGCTCAGGGCTACTGAAAGCCCCTGACTGAAGTCAGGGGAAGTTTACTTTGCTGATCCTACCAGATACTGCTGATGCCCAAGTAATATAAAGGTGTTACGGTTGCTGTTGAGGTGGTTCCCTAATGGACAGTAACAGTGAGTATCATCTGCTCAACATCGAAGATGAAACGGGAAAACGAACCATTCCGTTAGATGCCGCCACCTATTCGGTGGGGCGGGACGCCAGTAACGCAATCGTGATTCAGGGGCACGGTGTCTCACGACAACATGCCTTGTTATTACGCTTACCCTCCCCCTCGGGCTACCGCTATCGCATTGTCGATGGCAATGCCGATGGCAAAAGAAGTGCCAATGGCATTCTGGTCAATGGTAAACGGGTTCAAAGTCATAATCTTAACCCCGGGGATGAAATCAGCTTCGGCGGCCATGTCAAAGCCCACTACACCACCGTTTCCATGGCAGAGGCTGAATTTACGAAATATCTCAACAGCATCAATTATCACAGCATTAAGGCAGTCCCCCTGACGACGACCGCCACCATTGTTGATGAAGAGCAGGAGCACGAAGGTGTGGAAGAAACGAACTTTAATGCCGTGCCGCCCCCCATGGTTGAAAAGACGGTGCGGTTTACCCCCTCGCCCCCGCCCCAGTCTCCGCTGCTATGGATTGTGGTCATTGCCGTGACCGTGGCGCTGGTACTGGGTATTGGCGTTGCTGTGTGGCAACAACAACCGCCCCCGGAGCAGGCACCACCAACGCAACCCAAATCTTAACTAATGAGGGGTGCAGGGAGCGATACGTTTCGGGCTGCACCCGTAGGGTCAGCGTCGGGAGGATGTCATGCCAATTAAGACAGCTGTTGTGAAGGGCGTTGGCGGGGGTATTGCGCCATCAGTGAGCGTACCTGCTCGGCATGGTAGGAGCTCCGCGTCAGCGGCGACGACACCACCTGTAAAAAGCCCATAGATTCGCCAAGGGTGCGCCAAGCTGCAAATTGCTCTGGATGCACAAAGGTTTGCACGCCTAGATGTTTAGAACTAGGTTGCAGGTACTGACCAATGGTGAGGATGTCACAGCCCACCCGTCGCAGGTCCTGCATAACCGCTTCCACTTCGGCAACAGTTTCCCCGAGACCAACCATAATGCCGGATTTCGAGTAGATCCACGGTGTTGTTTCATGGACACGCTGTAACAGGTCTAGGCTGCGCTGGTAGCTGCCTTGGGGGCGGACACGGCGGTAGAGGCGCGGCACTGTTTCGGTATTGTGGTTGAGGACATCTGGGCCAGCCGCCAGGATGCGATCAAGTGCCTCCCAATTGCCGCACAGATCCGGAATTAAAACTTCAATGGTGGTGCGGGCTGCGCGATCGCGAATCCGTTGAATGACGGCAACAAACTGGCTCGCTCCTCCATCCGCCAAATCATCGCGGTTCACCGAGGTAATGACCACATGGTTGAGCTGCATCCGGACGACGGCTTCGGCAAGGCGATCGGGCTCTGTGGGGTCAAGGGGGAGGGGTTTCTTTTCAAAGTCAATGTCGCAGTAAGGACAGGCACGGGTACAGGCAGGGCCCATCATTAAAAATGTTGCTGTCCCCTCGTTAAAGCACTCGCCAATGTTGGGGCAGGAGGCTTCTTCGCACACAGTATTTAAGCCTAAATCCCGTAGCAGTTCTTTGACATTGCCAACCCGCTGCCACTGCGGGGCTTTGACCCGTAACCAGTCTGGTTTGACGACCACGGCTAACTCCACTGCAAATTCAGAAATAGACAAAGAGAGAAGGTGAGTTGTGCCACCAGTATAAAGATATAGATCAGCGCCCGCGGACGGAAAATGGTCAGCAGCAGGCCAATGCCTTTGAGATCCACCATTGGCCCAAGGACTAAAAAAGCTAACAGGGCACCGGGGGTGAAGGTCGCTGCAAAGGCAAGGGCGAAAAAGGCATCCACCGTTGAGCAAATGGAAATAACGGTGCCCAGAATCATCATGGCCACAATGGAAATGACGGGGCCTTGGCCTAGGCTGAGGATCAGTTCGCGGGGGGCGGCCACTTGAATGGCAGCGGCAATGAGGCTACCAAGGACTAAAATCCCCCCTAGCTCCCGAAACTCTTGGAGAATGTTATCCAGCAGGAGCGGTAGCCGTTGTGGCCACGGTTGGGGGGAGACCCTAGGGGCTAGGGTGAGGGTGTCAAGGGCAAGGGGTTGACCCGGGGAACTTAGCAGGTAGGTGCCGGATTGCAGCAGTGCCGGAACTGCAACGGTTTCGGGTTGGGGGCGCGGCATCATCGCTGTGACGGTGGGTTGCAAAAAAGGGCGTAGATCGGCTTGGCAGCTAAAGACCCAGCCAACGATGGTGGCGATCGCCAGCGAAAAGAGCACTCGAAAAACAACAATTTCCGGTTGATCGCGAAAGGCAATCCACGTTGCCCAGATCACAATTGGATTAATGGTGGGAGCCGCCAACAAAAAACCAATAGCCACCGAGGCGGGCATTCCTTGAACAAGCAGCCGGCGAGCGACCGGCACATTGCCGCACTCACACACTGGGAACAAAAAGCCAATGCAACTACCCACCAATGCCCCTAACAGCGGCGATCGCGGCAGGCGGCGGATCAGCGCCTGTTCATCAATAAACAGCAGTAACAGACTGGAGAGGAGAATTCCCAATAAAAGAAACGGAAATGCCTCTACTAATAAACTCAGAAAGAGGGTGAAACCGCTTTGGAACTGATTGGCAAGGTTCATGGGCAATACAGGCGGCAACTCCTTGAGGCTCATCCTATCAAAGATCTGCCGCAGTGCTCGGCACCCTAGCAGCAGTCGTGGGCAGCCAGCGGCTGTTTTCTAAGGTCGCGCAAGGAAGCTATAACGTTTCCCCCTGTGTGCTAGCAGGGTGCTCAGGATAGCAGCAGTAGATATTGCGGCCTCTATTTTTGGCTCGGTAAAGTTGCTCGTCCGCTAGCCGGATCAGCTCAGCTACTGCTTGGCCGACTTGGGGCATGAGGGTTACAAGCCCTAAACTCAGGGTGACGCGATCGCCCACCGCAGAAGCAGCATGGGGAATATTGAGATGATACACAAGGTGCTGAATCCGCTCGGCAATGCGCACGCCCCCCAGTAGGGTGGTATTGGGTAAAATCAGAGCAAATTCTTCGCCACCGTAGCGAGCAACCAAATCCGTCGGACGACGAGCCGCTTGAGTCAGGGTATTGGCGATCGCGATCAGGCACTCATCCCCCGCTTGATGGCCATAGTGATCATTAAAATCCTTAAAGAAATCCACATCCCCTAATATCAGCGTCATGCTAGTTTTTTCTCGCTGTGCCAACTGCCACTGCTGTTCAAGGTACTGGTCAAAGTAGCGACGATTGGCAATTTGCGTCAGCCCATCCATGGTGGCAAGGCGCGATAGCTCAGCATTCCTGCTTTGCAGGTAGTTGTAAAGCCCCACTTGCTCAATGGCAACGGCCAATTGCCCAGCGATCGTGTGTACAAGTTTTTTTTCTTCATCACTCCAGCCGCACGGATTCACCCACCGTTGGAGGGAAAATGCCCCCCAAATCTGCTTGCTCAATTGAATAGGGCAGATTAACCAGCCCCCGGCAAACTGCTCGGCAATTCCCCGGTTGATGCTATCTGTGGGCTGAACCGCTTCAAAGGAGGGCAGTTCGGCCATTTCTCCCTGAGAAAGTCGATCAGCAATGGGGTTGTCGCAATCGGGAATGGCTACTCCTAGGGTCGGCCTGAGGTCGGCGTGCCCAAGATGCTCAACCAAGGGCAGCCAATGGCCTTGATCGGCGTGATACTTGACAATGACTGCCCGATCGCAGCGCAACAGACGGCTGGTATCCTGTACGGCGGTTTGGAAGATCGTATTTAGGTCGGCAGAGTCGCGAATGGCTTGAATCAACTGGCTGAGGCAGTGCTGTTGATCGGCTTGGTGTTGCAGTCGGTCTTCTTTCTGCTTGCGATCGCTAATGTCGCTAAAGGTAACAATTACTTGCTCAAGGGTGCCATGCGGGGCAAACTGAGGATCTGCTGTCACCTGAAGCCAAATGCGCTCTTGGGTGCGCAGATTGAGAATCCCCATCACCCGATTTTGAATCCGGCGTTGCTCCTGTATCGCGAGCATCACTGGAAATTGCTCTGGTGGCATCGTGTTACCCTCAGCATCGAGAGCCTGCCATGAGTGCTCAACAATAGCTTGCCCAAGCAGGTCAGAGGCGCTAGCCCCTAGGAGTTGGCATGCTTTAGGGTTGACAAGCTGCACCCGTAGATCTGCACTGATGAGCATTACGCCCACATCTAAATCTGCAAGCAAATTTTGCAGCAGTATTTTTCGCTGCTCTAGCTCGTGCACGGCTGCCGATCGCTCCGCCTCGATCCGATTCAGTTGCGTAATATCCCGAACTACGTACAGGATGTGTTCCTTGCCTTTATAGAGGAGTGGGGTAGCGAAAATCTCGACATCAATGAGGCGACCTTTTTTGCACCGGTGTTGAGCGACCCCCTGCCAAGTGCGGTGCTGGCGGATGGCCTCGAGAGAGTCTTTAACCTTTTGAAAATGGTCGGGATGAACAAGCTGTTGGGGAGGCAGTTGTAACATCTCCTCGCGGCTGTAGCCGTGCATTTTGCAAAGGGCGGTATTGACTTCAATCATGTGTTCCGCATGGGGATCATAAATAGCCAGCCCCTCTGCCACTGACTCAAAGACACTGCGGTATTGGGCTTCCCGTTCATCCAGTTCGGCCAGCACCCGTTTGCGATCGCTAATATCGGTGCTGACTAGCACACAGCCCATAAGCTGCTCCTCATCATCCATCAGCGGAAATAGATGGGAGAGCATATAGCGAGGTTGCTCGTCCTTACCGCGAAAGAGAAGCTCCTCGCCGCTGAGGGTTTCCCCTTGCGATACTCGCTCGATTAAGGCGTTCACGCGCTGCAGTGACTCTTGCGGATGAAGTAAGGCAGCATAGTGCATTCCGGGGGTCACTTGGGCGGTAGCCAAGACATCTAAGCCTGCCCAATTAGTGGTGAGCAGGGTTTTTTCGCGGGTTAGGGTAACAATGAGTACCGGACAGTTATCCACTAACTGCTGATAGCGGTTCTGCTGCTGCTCAAGGGAAAGGAGTAACTGCCGCTCAGTGGTAATATCGGCAATGAGGGCAATTAAAATCTGCGGCGCTCCTTGGGGATCCCGGACACAGGAGAGGGTGAGGTTGCCCCAAAGGGTGTGGCCGCGCTTGTGCCGGTAGCGTTTGATGATTTGGTAGGTGTTGCGCAGCCCCAATTGACACTCTTCGATCAGGGTTGCTTCTTCCGGCCAGTCTTCGGCAAAGGTTAAATTATGGGCAGTGAGTTGAGCCAGTTCCGCTGCACTGTAGCCAACAAATTGACAGAAGGCGGGGTTACAGTAGGTGAGGCGGTAGCCTTCGGCGGGACTGGTGAGCACAATACCAACTTGGGCATTTTCAAAGACCGCCCGCCACCGATACTCACTCTGCTGGAGGGCGTGCTCAGCGGCAATGCGCTCAGTTTCATCCACTAAAATGCCTTCGAGGGCGATCACCTGCCCCGCTGCATCGTAAACCCCCTGGCCATACTCATGCACCCAACGAATGGAGCCATCGGCATGGAGAATGCGATACCCCACATCAAAGGGCTGGCCGCTCGCTAAGCCCTCATGAATGATCCGGTTGACGCGATCGCCATCCTCGGGGTGGGTAATACTGGCGTAGCTGCGGATGCGATTGCCAATTAACTCCGTGTGAGGGTAGCCCGCCAACTTACTAAAGGTTGGACTCAGGTACTCCATCGTCCAGTGTTCATCGTTCGCGCAGCGATAGAGAATCGCCGGCAGATGATCCACCAGATTCCGGTAGCGTTGCTCACTTTCGCGCAGCCGTAGTTCCTGTTCCTTGGCCTCGTTAATATCAGAGATTAACCCCACTGCCGTTAGCCCCCCTAGGTCAGGGTTAAATTCACGGCGATCGCACACCCACACGTAGTGCCCCCTAGCGTGCTTGATGCGATACTCGAGCACAAAACAGGCCGCCTGCCGTTGACTAAGGCTGATTGCGTCGGCAAAGGTCGCCCGATCCTCTGGGTAAATGAGGTGTTGCCACCCCTGTAAAGTCAGCGGCAGGTCACTTAGGGCATACCCCAGCACCCGTTCACTGTTGCCGCTCCACTGGCAGCGATCGCCAGAGCACTCCCAAAACAAGTGCTGTCCGAGGTTGGTGAGGGTGCGAAAGCGCTGCCACCATTTTTCTAATTCGCTGACTTGCGCCTGCTGCAAAATGCGGCTGCGTTGGTGCTCGGTAATATCCGTTAAAATCAATGTAAACCCCGTGGGGTCTGGAGTCAGGTTTGCTTGCCACCATCGTTGATCGGTGGGGTCATAACAGTTCCATTGCTCAGCCCGCTGAGTTTGCAGCACGTTGCGGATGCGCTCTTGAGACACCTGAAAGGGAATGCCTAGCAGTGTATCCAGAGGTGTGCCCACCATACTACAGGCCAAGTGCCCCACCAACGATTCTGCGGCTGCATTAGCGAAGAGAACGACCCCCTTGCGATCGCCCGCCAAAACGGGGTGGGGAAGCCGTTCCAAGATCTGCGCAAGAAAAGGATCAGAGCCGTTCATAGAGGTGGCTTGCGGTATGAAAAAACGGGAACAACAACGATAAGTCTTAATTCCTATACTATCTCCCTGACTCCGAAATAGCCCTCATCTGCCGCTAGTGAACCCTAACACCGCTCCTGTTGCAGGCAAGCTCAGGGTTGCGAGAGATACTGTCGCGATAAGATAGAAAAGAAATTCTTTACCTTGACACTCACACCCCAATGACACAACTAGACTGGCTTGCCCAAACCGACCCCCTTGTGGCTGCAATGGTACAGCGAGAAGTACAACGACAGCAGCACCATCTAGAACTGATTGCCAGTGAAAACTTCACCTCCCCGGCGGTAATGGCCGCCCAAGGCACCGTTTTGACCAACAAGTATGCGGAAGGGTTACCGGGCAAGCGGTACTACGGTGGCTGTGAATTTATTGACGAAGTTGAGCAACTCGCCATTGATCGGGCAAAGGAGTTATTTGGTGCTGCCCATGCCAATGTCCAACCCCATTCTGGTGCCCAAGCAAATTTTGCCGTTTTCTTGGCACTCTTGAATCCGGGGGATACGATCCTCGGAATGGATCTGTCCCATGGCGGGCACCTGACCCACGGCTCGCCTGTCAATGTCTCTGGCAAGTGGTTCAATGTGGTTCACTACGGCGTCAGTCCCGATACAGAACGCCTAGATATGGATCAAGTGCGGGACTTGGCACGGCAGCATCGCCCTAAGCTCATTATTTGCGGATACTCCGCCTACCCACGGGTGATTCCCTTTGAGGCATTTCGCGAGATTGCTGATGAAGTGGGTGCCTATCTCCTAGCGGATATGGCGCATATTGCTGGCCTAGTTGCTACAGGGCACCACCCCAACCCTGTGCCAGTGTGCGATGTGGTGACCACCACCACCCATAAAACCCTGCGCGGCCCGCGGGGCGGCCTCATCCTGACTCGCGACGCTGAACTGGGCAAAAAACTGGATAAGGCCGTTTTTCCGGGTACCCAAGGCGGCCCCCTCGAGCATGTCATTGCCGCCAAAGCTGTAGCTTTTGGGGAGGCTCTCAAGCCTGAATTCACTGCCTACTCTGGCCAAGTGATTCGCAATGCCCAGGCCTTGGCAGCGGGTCTGCAAGCCCAGCGGCTGCGCCTCGTGTCTGGCGGCACCGATAATCACCTGCTGCTGATTGACCTGCGTTCAGTGGGCTTAACGGGGAAAGAGGCCGATCGCCTCATGGGAGAGATCAACATCACGACGAATAAAAATACCATTCCCTACGATCCTGCCTCTCCCTTTGTGACCAGTGGCCTGCGTCTGGGAACGCCAGCATTGACCACCCGTGGCATGAAGGAAGCTGAGTTTGCCACCATTGCAGAGATCATTGGCGATCGCCTCCATGCCCCAGCAGATGAAACCGTAAAACTCCGCTGTCGCCAACGGGTGGCCGAGCTGTGCGAGAAATTTCCGTTGTATCCCCACTTGCAATTGCCACAGCCAGTGCTAGCCTGAGAGGGAACTGTATCCATCGTTTAACCGCAGCGGATGCTTTACCACCTCATTGCGTTTATTGCTGCCATTGCCGTTGTCTTACTGGTGACCCCTGTTGTCAACGAACTGGGTCATAAGACTGGGTTTGTGGATCGCCCCAACGAGCGGAAAATTCACACCCGCCCCATGGTGCGCCTTGGCGGCATCTCTATTTTTTTAGGCAATCTGGTCGCCTTGCTCCTTGTCTGGAATGCCGGTGGTTTCGGGGTGATGCCCCAGCCTGCGGAGTACGAAATTTGGGGAGTTACCCTTGGTGGTGTGGCCTTTTTCCTGATTGGCCTCGCGGATGATCTACTCACATTACCTGCCCTGCTGCGCCTAGTGCTTCAGTTTGTTGTGGCCGGCATTGTCTGGGCCGTTGGGGTCAAAATTCGGATCATCACCGTCCCCTTTTTCGGCATTATCGACCTAGGCTGGTTGAGCCTACCCCTCACTACCCTATGGCTGGTGGGCATTGCCAATGCCATTAACTTTATTGATGGAGTTGATGGCTTGGCCGCTGGTGTGTCCGGTATTGCTGCCTCCTTGATGCTTTTTGTCTGTATGCTCCTTGGGGAACCAGAAGCGGGGTTGATTGCCGCCGCCTTGGCCGGCGGTGCCCTTGGCTTTTTGCGCTACAACTTCAATCCCGCAAAAATTTTCATGGGGGATGGCGGTGCCTACTTTATGGGCTTTACCTTGGCCGGGATTGGGGTGATTGGCTTGGTCAAAGCCTATACCGCTGCAGCTATTTTATTGCCCTTGTTGATTCTGGCTGTGCCCATTGTTGATACCTCGACGGTGGTGGTCAACCGCTTGCGCCAAGGTCAGTCTCCCTTTGCCCCGGATAAAGGGCATCTCCACCATCGCCTGCTCAGAGCAGGACTGTCCCAGCGGTTAACAGTTCTCTTTATCTATTGCCTAACGTTTTGGGTAGGCAGTGTGGCCATGGCACTGGCGGGGCTGCCGGGGGGCTGGGGCTATGCGGTGGCAGCATCATTGCTAATGGGGTTTGCCACTTGGTATGTCTGGCAGCGGATCGGCACCAGCGAGAACGATTAAGGCCATGAATGCAGAAATTATTTGCGTGGGCACGGAACTGCTTTTGGGTGAAATCCTCAACAGCAATGCCCAATTTTTAGCGCAGCAGTTAGCGAGCTTAGGTATCCCCCACTACTATCAAACCGTCGTCGGTGATAATCCAACCCGCATTAAAAAGGTGGTGGCCATTGCCTGCGATCGCGCCCGCCTGTTAATTTTTACGGGTGGACTGGGCCCCACCCCCGACGACTTGACCACCGAAACCCTCGCTGACTTTTTCCAAGCCCCCCTCGCAGAACGCCCCGAGATCATTGCTGACTTAGAGCAGAAGTATGCCCATCGCGGTGGCTTTAGCCCCAGTAACCGCAAACAAGCCTTACTGCCGGTGGGTGCTGATATTTTACCGAACCCCATTGGCAGTGCACCAGGGATGATTTGGCAGCCGCGTACTGGCCTAATCATCATGACCTTTCCGGGGGTGCCCGCAGAAATGAAGCAGATGTGGCATGACACGGCTGTTCCTTTTCTGCGCTCGCAAGGATGGGGGAAAGAAATTATTTACAGCCGAGTGTTGCGCTTTTGGGGGATCCCAGAATCGGTCTTAGCAGAAAAAGTGGCTGCCCAAATCGCTCGTCCCCACCCGACCGTTGCTCCCTACGCTGGTAATGGCGAAGTCCGACTGCGTATTACCGTGCGCGCCAGTAATGAAGCGGAAGCCCAGCAACTGATTCGTCCCGTTGAAGCAGAGATTCGCCAAATTGTCGGGCTAGACTGCTACGGCGCTGATGACGATAGCCTTGCTGGCTGTGTGGCAACGCTGTTGCAGCAGCGGCAACACACCGTGGCGGTGGCGGAGTCCTGTACCGGGGGAGGGCTGGGGGAACTGCTAACCCGTATTCCCGGCAGCTCTGACTACTTTCGGGGCGGGGTGATTGCCTACGCCAATGCCATCAAAGTTGAGGTATTGGGAGTAAATTCTGAGGATTTAGAACGCGAAGGTGCTGTGAGTGCGACGGTGGCAGCGCAAATGGCGGTGGGGGTTAAAACCCGCCTTGGCAGTGACTGGGGAATCAGCATCACCGGTATTGCTGGGCCTGGGGGGGCAACCCTTACTAAACCAGTGGGGTTAGTGTATATTGGCGTGGCGTTGCCAGAGGGTGAGGTGATCACCCGTGAATTTCGCCTGAGTGCTCAGCGCGGACGAGAGTGGGTACGGCATTTGAGTGCTATGAATGCCCTCGATGTGCTGCGGCGACAGTTGCTAAGCCAAGTATGAGCCACGGTCTTTTCTGGTTCTCTTTGTTGGCGGTATTTCTGACCCTTGCTCGCCTAGGGTGGGTGGAGTACCGCAAGCTAGAGTACTACCGTCACTGGGCAAAGGAGTTTGAGCACAGTAAGTACGATATTTTGGCGGTGCTAGGGCAGCGGGGCGATCGCCTAGTGTGGGGAAAGCCAACACGCCAAGGGATCATCCAGCTTCAGTCCTGTGGTCTAGAGGAGATAACAGCAATTAGCGTTATGGCCGGGGGCCAACCCTTAGACAATGACACTCCCGATACGCAGAAATCATCTGGGCGAATTGAACTGGTCTTGCAATCCTGTGCTGGTGTGGCCTATCGAATTCCCTTTACCGAGTTACCCTTAGCTCTAGCGTGGCGCGATCGCCTCCGACAGATGGGTGAAACTTTACGGGTAGAATAAGGTCGCCCTCCATTTTTATATATCCCCAAAAGTTATGAAAAATGTCGTGGCCTTGGTGCCCGGTGGAATTGGCGATCAAATTTTATTTTTCCCCACCCTCGACGATCTCAAAGCGCACATTCCAGAGGTGCAAATTGATGTGGTCGTTGAGCCACGGGCGGTGGCAGCTTATCAACTTAGCGCATCCGTAGCGCGGGTCATTCCCTTTGATTTCAAAAATCGCAATGCCCTAGCAGATTGGGCCAACCTCATCGGCACTCTGCGAGATGCCGAATACGAGGCTATTCTTTCCTTGGGTCGCAGTAAAGCGGTACGCCTGCTCCTGTGGCTCACTGGCATTCCCAAACGGGTGGGGTTTGCAAGGCTCAATCCCTTGGGGTTACTCACCGATGCCGTGCCCGTTAACTTAGACCAGTACAGTGCAGCCGTGTACCATGACCTGCTCAAGGCGTTTGGCATTACAACCCCTTGCCCCTTGCCCAAGGCAATGCTCAAGCCGGACGATCAAGCGTGGGCGATCGCTGAGCGGCAACGGTTAGGGGTCGCTGAGAGCTATCGTCTCCTCCATGGTGGCTCCAGTCAGATGGCACTGGCAAAAGGCATCAACAAAATTTATCCGCCAGCCGCATGGGTGGAGGTGTTGCAAGCTCTCCAGCAGCAGCAGCCCGACCTGCCCTTTATTGTGGCCTGTGGGCCAGAGGATCAGGCATGGGTCACAGCCCTCAGCCAAGCCCTACCGCAGGTGCGCGTCACCCGCCCTCCTGATTTGGGTAAACTTGCCGCCCTCATGGCTCAGGCACAGCAGATTCTGTGCACCGATAGTGGCCCTATGCACATTGGGGTGGCAGTGGGCACCCCCTTGGTAGCGCTCTTTGGCCCCACGGATCCAGCAAAACTGCTCCCTGCGGATCCTCGCTTTCGCGCGATCAAGTCCCCCACAGGCAATATGGCAGATATTCCCGTCAGCGCAGTCATTCAGGCCGCTTGCCATGGCTAGAGGTGCTGTTTTCTTAGATCGGGATGGGGTGCTCAATCAGGAAATCGGGTATATCCACCGCCTTGAGGATCTACAGTTACTACCCGGTGTCGCTGAAGCGGTGCGGCGCTTAAATGAACAGGGCTGGTTTTGCTGTTTGGCCTCCAATCAGTCAGGGCCTGCCCGTAACTACTACGGCATTGACCATGTCCATGCCCTCCACGAGCGCCTGCAAAAACTGCTATGGGACACCGCTGGTGCCGTTCTGGATGCTATTTATTTCTGTCCAGATCTGAGCCGTCCCGAAGGGGGGGTGGTCAGCGACTATGCCGGATGGACCACATGGCGCAAACCCAATACGGGGATGCTGGTGGCGGCAGCTTGGGATCACGATCTTGACCTAACCCGCAGTGTCATGGTGGGGGATAAGGCCACCGATATTGATCTGGCGCGTAATGCGGGCTGCTATGGCATTCTGGTGCAAACGGGCTTTGGCCAGCAGGTGCTTGCAGGGCGCTACCAGCACCCCAGCCAACCGGACTATATTGCTACTGACTTACAGGCTGCCGTAGAGTGGATTCAAACCCACTTGCCCCCACCTAGCCATGCCCCATAAGGCGTCCCCCAAAGCGGACTCTACCAAATTTCCCCTAGTGCTGCTGGCATTGGTGGTTTTGGGTTACATTCTTGTGGGTTGGCATTTATCTGCTTACCCGTGGATGTGGTCAGCCTACGCCTGCATCTTGGCAGCCATCCTCACCGTTGTGGTGGTATGGGGCACCTCCAACTTTTTTCGCTCCATGCAAATGGGGCCACGCAGTGTTGTGACCATGCTGATTCTCAGCACCATTGTCACGCTTTTCGTTAATGCCTTTGCCATCTTTAGCTTGATTGCTATCCTCATGAGTTCTGAAACCCTCGTGCGTATCGAAATGCGTGCCGCAGGCTACCGCAACTGGCAAATTATGATTGTGATCATGCAGATGGCAATTTTAGGGGTGTTTATTGGCTGGACGATCGGACGCTATCTGCTGCCGCAGGCGATCACATAGGGTTATCTAATCGCTTGCATCTGCTCAAAGGCTGCCGCTCTAGCGACCCGCAGGCGGGAAATAAATAACAGGAAACACACAGCGGCGAATAATATCTCCGGCAAAGCTAGGGATAGACAGCTCCCAGATTTTACCCACTGAGGCTGAGGAAACCGCGATGGCATGAATATCGCGATCGTGCGCCGCCAATTGCGCCTCGACAATGGGATTCCCAACCCGGATTTCTGTCTCAACGCTTAGGCCGTAGCCGGTAAATTCATTTTTTAGCTCGGCAAGGATTTTTTCTGCCCGTGGCCGTTCTTCGCCTACCCCCAGTTCCCCCTGACCTGCATCGCTGATAATCCAGCACAGTGCCATTGAAGCAATACCCGTACCCGTCTGACGCTTTACCCCTTGGCGTAGCTGCTGGATCAGATGCTGCGCCGATGGGCTGTGGTCGTAGGGCACTAACAGGTTTCGGAATAACTGCTGGCAGCGCAAATTTAATTCTGCTCTGGTGAGTACCCATAGTAACTGTGGGCGCAAAATCATCACCGGCATTTTAATCCGCTGTAACACCCCAATGGTGGTACTGCCAAAGAGTTTTTCATCCAAGAGGTTACGAATAGGACGACTAACCAACACCAGATCAATCTGGTGCTTTTCAACGGTATCAAGGATGGTATCGGCTGGGCGGCGATTATCAATAATGACGTCAGCCTTGATGTTAACTGGAACCTGCGTAGGGTCAATTTTCAGCGACTGACGAGCGCGTTCAAGTTTTTGCTCCCGCAGCCGTGGCTTGTCGCCATCGTCATCAATGGGGCAGGCATGAAGGAACACTAGCTTTTCGATACCTGCTGCCGCTAGCGCGTCAATATAGGTTGTGAGCTTGGGCAGGCCATCGTGTAGATCGGTTGGAACGAGTAAGTTCTTAAACATTGCTGCCCTATTGCTCCCCGATGCCATACTCTAATTGCAGATTACCCTAGGAGCATGGTGTTGCGCTAGTAGTCCCAGCGTTGGAATTGTAGGTGTTGAGGATGGAAGGTTCTACAATTTGGGAAGCTATCGCCTATACTGGAAAACCTCTCGCTGGCGGAGTGCGCATTTCCGAGGTGAGCCAATCGGCGAGGGGCGGGGGAAGCGGTGCCTTGTGTCGTTCCGGTAAGGCAAGGCAGACATGGTGAGTTTGAGCAACAGCTACGCAGTCGGCCTCTGAACTTAGAACCCTATAGCCTAGCTGAAAGCGACTGCCATCCACGGCCTCAGGAGTGACAATAATGCGCAGGCGATCGCCACAGTAGAGAGGTTTCAGAAACCGTATCTGTGCGTCAGTAATGGGGACGATTAGGCCGCTACCACTAAAAAACTGCCGTAGATCCACTCCCAACTGTTGCAGTAGGTTTTCGTAAGCCTCATGGCAAAACCGCAGCACATTGGCAAAATAGACAACCCCTGCCGCATCAGTATCGCCAAAGTGAACGCGGCATTCGTAGGTTTCAAGCTCCATTCCTCACCCTCCTCAAACCAACAGCAACGCGTAAGCTATGAGGGCACTGCCAATGGGAACGGTCAGGTTATCTAGCCCTCGCCATGCCACTAGTTCAAGAACCGTTGCACTTAGCCCCACCACCGGGGCAACCCACCAGAGACCTAAGGGGGCAAGTGGGGCAAGGGAGAGCGCTGCCACAAGGCTGCTAATCAAAAACATGGCAATGGTTCCTTCCCAGCTTTTGGTGGCGCCAGCAATAGAAAAAGGGTGGTGGCCAAAGTTAATGCCTACCAATGCAGCGAGGCCATCTCCCCACGCCATAATCAAAACCCCTAAGACCGCAAGCTCCGGAAGTTTATCCCAAAAGAGTGCCATGAGACTACCGATACTGACGGCATAAAAAAAGGTGCCCCAGCTTTGCCTACCCACGCTACTAATACTTTCGAGGAGGGGCATCCGATAGGAAAGCAACGTGAGGCCAGCGGCAATAAGGGCGGCAATAATGCCCCAACTGGTGGGAACTCGCAAGACATAGGCAATGAGAATAACTTGCCCTGCACCGATATGCACCACTTTCCGAGACCACTCCTTAGCATCGGGAAACCAGTAATGCACAAGCTCCGCTGCCAACAGTACCAGTCCTAGCCAACTGGTGACCCACAGGGCTGCCCACAGGGCTGACATCGTGCTCATGGGGGCGGTGTCTGAGAAAAAAACTGCTGCACAATTGTGAAGATGCGATCGCTGGCGTGACCATCTCCAAAGGGGTTAATGGCGTTGGCCATACGGTTGTAGGCCGCAGGATCGTTAAGCAGTTCGAGGGCGGCAGCAGCAATGCTCATGGCGGCAGTTCCCACCAGTTTGGCGGTACCAGCAGTGACGGCTTCAGGACGTTCCGTTGTTTCACGGAGTACTAGGACGGGCTTACCGAAGCTGGGGGCTTCCTCCTGGAGACCGCCGGAGTCCGTGAGCACGAGGGTGCACCCTTTGATAGCTGCCACGAGGGCAGGGTAGTCGAGGGGTTCGGTCAAAAATACGCGCGGATGTTTGCCTAAGTAGGTTTGCAATGGCTCGCGTACTGTGGGGTTGCGGTGCAGCGGCAGGAGTAAGGCCGTGTCGGGGAGAGTGTCCAAAATCTGCAAGAAACCGGCGGCAATATCCGCAAGGGGGTCTCCCCAGTTTTCGCGGCGGTGAACTGTGGCCAATAGAACGCGATATTGTTGCCAGTCGAGGCCGGGCACTGTACACACAGGCTGGCGATCGGCCACTTGCAGAAGGGCATCAATAACGGTGTTGCCGGTCAAGTGAATGCCGCCAACCACCCCCGACGCCTTAAGGTTAGCCACGGCCTGGGTTGTCGGTGCAAAGTGTAGCTGTGTTAACTGGGAAATCAGCCGTCGGTTGGCTTCCTCGGGGTAGGGATTGTAGAGGTGGTCGGTGCGTAACCCTGCTTCGACGTGCCCTACGGGAATCTGTTGATAAAATGCGGCAAGGGTCGCGGCAAAGGCTGTGGTGGTGTCTCCTTGCACAAGTACGAGCTTTGGCTGTAACTCTTGATAAAGCTGCTCTAGCCCTTGCAGAGAACGGCAGGTAATCTCTGTGAGGGTTTGCTTGGGGCGCATAATCGCTAGGTTGCGATCCGCCGTTAGGTGGAACAGGTTCATCACTTGGGTCACCATTTCGCGGTGTTGCCCTGTGAGCACCACGTAGGGGACAAAGTGGGGCGATCGCTGGAACACTTGGATAACTGGCGCTAGCTTGATTGCTTCCGGGCGAGTACCCAGCGTAATACAGATAGGAATAGGGGAAGCAACCATAAACGCAGCAGCAGACTAAACAAGCGCAACGAGTTCAGCTTATCAAAAAAGGAATAGGCAGAACTGAGCTATCGTTGCTATGTTTGTGATAATTGTGGTTTCGGGATACCCAGAGATCGAGGATCAGCGATAGTGATGGACAATGTTGCAACGAATCGGCAACCGGAGTTAAGAATTGGCTGCGTTCGTCCGGGTCTGTATTGGGGTAGTTATAGCAGTTTATGAGCAACACCCATCGCGTTACGATTCGCGTTCGCCCCCTCAAGCCTGGGGATCCGCCACCACAAACCTATACGATTGAGGTACCGGAGGATCGCTACATTTTGCACCATGCCGAGAGCCAAGGGCTGACACTTCCCTTTGCCTGTCGCAATGGCGCCTGCACCACCTGTGCTGTGCGAGTGCTCTCAGGGGATATTTACCAGCCTGAGGCCATGGGGTTATCTCCGGCACTACAGGCGCAAGGATATGCCCTCCTTTGCGTTAGCTATGCCCGCTCGGATCTGGATGTTGAAACCCAGGACGAGGACGAAGTCTATGAACTCCAATTTGGTCGCTATTTTGGTCAGGGACGGGTACAGTTGGGGTTGCCCCTCGATGAGGACTAGGGTATGGCATCGGTAAACTGCTCCCTTCCGGAGGTAGAGCGGCAGCGCTACCTAGAAATTGCTACCGAGGCTGCCCTTGCGGGTGGGGCTGTGCTACAGCAGTATTGGGGAAAACTCTCAGAGATTGAAGAAAAGGGGCGAGCGGGTGACTTGGTGACCGTTGCCGATCGCCAGTCGGAAGCAGCGGTGCTCGATGTTCTGCAGCGCCACTGCCCGCACCATGCCATTCTGGCGGAAGAGTCTGGTTTTTCAGGGATGCAACAGAATGAATTTCTGTGGGCGATCGACCCGTTAGACGGTACTACCAATTACGCGCACCAGTACCCCTTTAGCGCGGTTTCCGTTGCGCTGTTGGTAGCTGGGGAACCCCATGTGGGTGTGGTGTACGATCCCTTTCACCGGGAATTATTTCGCGGGGCGACGGGGCTAGGCGCAACTCGCGATCGCCAACGGATTCGGGTCTCTGACACCTCGGAGCTAAGCAAAAGCCTACTGGTCACTGGCTTTGCCTACGATCGCCGCGACACAGACGACAACAACTATGCCGAGTTTTGCTACTTAACCCACCTCACCCAAGGGGTGCGCCGTGGCGGAGCAGCAGCCATTGACTTAGCCTATTTAGCCTGTGGTCGCCTTGATGGCTATTGGGAGCGAGGCCTATCTCCGTGGGATTTAGCAGCAGGGGTGGTCATTGTCCGTGAGGCGGGGGGCGTGGTAACCGCCTACGATCAATCCCCATTTGATCTGGCCTCAGGGCGCATTTTAGCCACTAATGGGCATTTACACGCGGCTCTGAGCCATGCCCTACAGCGGGTCAAGCCCCTAGGCTTTGCCTTTTTACCTGACGACTAAGCCCCCTGCTGCTGTCTAGTCAAAGAATTTGCACATCAACGTGGGTGTCGGTGCGATCGCTAAGGGAGCGTGTGGCCACCCCTAGAATCACGGGTTCGGAAACATTCGGTTGAGGATGGCGAATAGTGCGGGCAATCACCACGAGGCGATCGCCCCCTCGTCCCAAACGGCCAAGGGAAAATAAGTCATTAGCTGCCTGCACTAGGGTTGCTTCCAAGGTCTCTGTGGTCACCTCTGGCGGTACTGTAATCACGACTTGGGTTGCGCCGTTATCGTAAACCAGTGTATATTTGCCCGCCCCGGGGACAGGGGTATGGACAATAGGCACAATACTCAGGGCAAACAGCCCTACCGTCACCACCCCCAAAAAGCCAGTAATACCCACAAACCGAAAACGGACTCCCCAACGCAATAAAAACGCTAGAGCTGTCAGACCTGCCATCACCACTGTGGCAATGCCAACCCAACGGCTATAGGTGGCAAACTCTGTTGGTGTTAGCACTAGTCCTCCTCCTCGTTGCTAATGACGCCATTGTTCTGCTGTTGCTGCAATGCGGCTCGCAGGGTATGCCATGTCAGCGTGGCGCACTTAATCCGCACCGGAAACTGGGCGACCCCCTGCATCACGTTGAGCTTGCGAAACTCTTTTGGGAACTCAAACTGCCCCTTCATCATGGATTGGAACTGCTCAACCATTTCCAGTGCACGTCCCACGGGTTGTCCGCGCAGGGCATCCGCCATTAAATCCGCTGACGCCATGGCGATCGCGCAGCCCTCTCCCTCAAACTTAATGTCTTTAATAAACAACTGACCAACATCATCCGTGGCCAAGGCCACGGTTAAATCAATAGTGTCACCACAGGAGGGGTTATGCCCCCGCTGCCGCCGATCTACCGGATTCGCTTGCCCCCGATGCCGCGGCTTTTTGTAGTGCTCCAAAATAACTTGCTGGTACAGGGTGCGCAGATTGTCTAGAGACATTTACTATACTCTATGCCAAAAGCATATTTTTGAGGGATCAGTTATTCCATTTTACGCTGAAAGCGCCGCCAGACTTTGGAGAAAGAGCGTGAGGGTAGCAGCAGTCCCCACACCAAACATCAAGGAGCGGCCAATGGGAATATTTGCAATATAGAAAATCGAGTAGAGAAAGCGAGCAACGACAAAACTCACACTGGCGATCGCCACCGTTTGAGTCTCTACATGTGTTAAAAGAGTCAGCAGCACCGCCGCCGCAAAGGGCATAAAAGTTTCAAAGGAATTTTCGTGCGCCCACACCGCCCGCTGGGCAAAGGGTGGCAGCTTATCAAACAGCGCCCGAGGGGCAGCCACATCAAACCCTGCCTGCACCCGACCAATCACCACAAAAATGTAGGGAAAATAAATCAGCACCGTAGCAACAACTAGGCTAGCGGCCAACAACCACCGAATCGTTGGAAACATGTCCTACACGCGCTCCAACACTGGCAATACTGTTTCGCGGGGGGATGTGCCTTGGGCAGACTCCTCACACAGAATCTCACAGGAATTATTTGGACTTTCGATCAACTTCACCTTGTGGAGTGTGGCACCGAGGTCACGAATGGGCTGCCGCAGGACATCGGCAATATAAATCGCAATGTTCTCGGCTGTGGGTACCACCGTCGCAAAGTAGGGAATATCTTTATTCAAAAACGTGTGATCCAGGGGTTCAATCACCCATTCCTTAAGCACTGCTTCCAGCTTCACCAAATCCACAATCATCCCAGTACGCGGATGAATCTCACCCTTGACCGTAATTTCCACATGGTAATTATGCCCGTGGCCGTGGGGACGAGCACACTTGCCGTAAATCCGGCAGTTCTCCTCATAGCTGAGTTCCTCAAGGGCAAGGCGATGTGCCGCACTAAAGTGGGTACCAACCGAAAGATAGGCGTCCATAGGGTCTCCAGTGTAGTCCGCCCAAAGGCGGGGGTGCTCAAATAACCGAATCCGCACAAGGGGCAAGTGGGGAGCCAACCGATCCCAAATCGTGCGGGCAAGATGCTCTGTGGTGGGCAGGGTAGTTTGAAACTCCGGCCACACCTCATTGAGGTACGAGAAATTGAGCGGCTCAATCACCTGCTGCCGAATTACCTGCTTCACCTCCGACAAGTTCAGCACCATGCCAAAGGCATCCACGTCTCCCTGCATGGAAACAACCAGTTCATAATTGTGACCATGCCCCGGAAAACGGCTACAAGCACCGAAGTAAGATAGGTTTTGAGCCTCAGACCACTCCGGCAACCAGTAGCGGTGACTAGCCGCAAATTCGGCACGGCGGTTGATAATACAGACCATTACAGCTACTTTGTGAAGATTTGCAACAAGGCGAAAATCTTCCCATATCGTAGCCTAATTCTGAGCCACTGCACCATTGGTATTTTTCTAGGTGTGGTCTAAATACCAGTGAGGATGAAGGGCTTTTGACGAACTTGGCTAATCAACCAACGTAGGGTATGGTTGCTCAAGATCGAAATCGGCCCCATGAGCATTAAGGACTTCACCTCAGCACGACTAATTTTGACCACGCCGCCGGGCTTGAGCATGGCGGTGGAGTGGCTGAGATCCCGCAGGGTCGCGTAGGCAAACAGCAGTGGCAGCACGCAGAACATCCGAATCGGTACCGCAGCTTTGGGAACCGAGAGGAGATAGGCTTGGGCTTCGTCAAGATCATGCCATGCCAAGGCAATCAGATCCTTAATAGCAGCGTGGTTTTGCTCTAGGTGTGCCGCACTTAAAATCAACTGGTGACTACTACCTTGCTGCAGGAGGGCATCATTGGGAATATAGATAGAATTTTCGTGCTCTGCATCCCACGCAATGTCTTTGAGGATATTGACGGTTTGTAGGGCTTCCCCAAAAGCGCCACACCGCTTCAGCAGCACTTGGTACTCCTCAACCCCAATGCTGGGGGAATGCTCATGCCATAGATCGGTGAGGAGGTAGCCAACTGTGCCAGCAACGTAATAGCAGTACTCTTTATATTCCTCAAGGGTTTGAATACGGATGCCATTGGGGTGCAGGTTGACAAATTTTTTCATGCCGTGCACCATTTCGCTGACCCATCGCTGAACGTGCTGCTGTGAGCGAATGGGTAGGGTGCGATACAACGCAAAGACTAACCCGGTGTTTTGCACTAACTGCACGTGGGCGGCATCTCCTTCCACGCCACGCGCTGTCTGCCCATAACTATTGGCCAAGGCAGGGCTATCAAAACACTCCAGCAGGTGATCCAACAGTGCTGTTTTGGCTGGAATACTGGCCACAGGATCGTCTTCGATCGTGTCGGCAATGCGACAGATGAGGTAGGCCACGAGAACCGCCCGTCCCAAGTGCCCCGGCAAGAAGCGAATGCTCAAAGCAAACGTGCGCGATACTTGCGGCAATATCTCTTGGCAGAACCGCTCTGCATCCTTGACGGAAACTGGGTTTTCCAGCACCATTTGAATCATACGGGGGGTCACTCCTACACGCATTGATAAAGCACAGCCTAGACCATTAGGATTGAGCAGAATCTATAGTTATCATACTTATTACTCTTTGTCTAGGTGGCCTGTGATAGTTGAGCAGGCGTTTTTACCTGTGAATCGAAATTGTCACCGATTGCCAGAACAATAGCATACGCTCAACAAATAACGGTATCAGATTTGGCGGAAATTGCCTCTCATTCACCTTAGCGGACGATTGATTGTGCCACTCTTTGGACTGGTCAGTTTATGAATCGGCAACTAGTGTTAGTCCCCCAAGGGGCAGAATACAGGGCGGTACAGCGGGGGTTGCGAGGGCAGCGGTTGCGCGGGTGGCAGGTGGTTCCCCTGCGGGCGGGAGCGGCAGCCCTGAGCACACCAGCATTATCGGCAGCCTTGGCCAATGGGCCTACCGTAGCGGTCGTTCTTGGGGTGTGTGGTGGCCTGCAACCACAGGATCCGGTGGGGGAGGTGGTGGTCTATCGCACCTGTCAGGATGAGGCTGGAGTCATGGCTTCCCTCGATGGGTTGTTGCTGGCTCGCTTTGGCGATCGCTGGCGATTTGTAAAGGCCATCACCACCCAAGGCGTAATGTGCAAAGCCAAGGAGAAGCAGGCATTAGCAAGGCGGTGGGGAGTTGAGGTGGTGGATATGGAGGGAGTGCTTCTGCTGCGGCACTTGCAAGGGTTGGGAATACCGGTAGCGATGGTGCGGGTGATCAGTGATGGGGGCGATCGCGATCTGCCGGATTTAACCCATGCTGTTGATCATCTGGGAAATTTACGGCCATGGCCACTCATGGTGGCGATGCTGCGGAATCCGTTGGCGGCGGCCTACCTAGTGCAGGGTAGTTTGCGGGCGCTGGCCGTCTTGGAGGCGATCGCTCCAGAGGTGGTGAGGTGTTTGGCGGATCTTACCCCCGCACCTTTGCCGTAAACCCAGAGGCCTTAAACTGCTCTAGCTGCAAGGGTGTGGGTTGATCGTAGGGCACACTAATGCGAATTTCAAAGTCACTGATGCCGGGGGGAATCTCCTCGATCGCGCCAACACGGGTGCGGTTTTGCATGACTGGATTGCCATTGGCATCGTAAATGCGACCAAAGACATCGGCATCAACGACGGTTTTGCCAGATTTATTTTCTGCTTTGCCAGTAATCAGGTAGCAGTTGGCTTTGAGGGTGGTGCCTCCGGGGGTAACGGCACCGCTGCCCACCTCTGGCGGACAGTCGCGGTAGCTAAGGTCAAATAGGCGCACTTGGATGGCGGCGATCGCCGGTGCTGAGGCTAGGCTCATCCAGCACAGCAACCCCAGCAGTGTACCCACTACCCCCCGCTGTATCCATGGGCATAGGCTTCGCTTAGGCATAGTTTCAGGGCATCGTAGCAACTAGCAACAATTGTGCTTCATTATCCCATACTCAGCAAAACCCAAAGATCTATCGCACCCAAGAGCAGGGTGAAAACGGCTAACGTGCCGTACATCCACGGCTGCGCTAGGGGTTTGATGAGGGCGGTGGGCAGCCCTGTTTGCTGCTCTATGAACCGTAGCATCTTGGTAAACCCCGCCACGCGCATTGGCAGTAAATACGCCTGACCTGAGGTGGTGACCAAGTAGTACACCAGTCCCCCTTGACTGGTACTGCGAGGTTGCACAGCTGTAATCTCGGCCCAGGGCACTTGCCATTGCCGCCGCAACACCGCAGGAACCCAGTGGGGATAGGTGATGCCGATGCCTTGAGGGTCTAGTTCAACCCGCTGGCTCAGTGCCCCCCACAGCGCGAGTGCACCGAGGGCGATCGCTCCCCACAGGAGCCACAGCGGTAGCGGCGCAGCGGTATGTTCGGCAAGAAAGGGCAAGGGCAGCGTCAATGCCCCATACAGTCCCATTAAGGTTCCGGAAATGAGGAATGACGTTCGCAAACGCAGTGTAGGTTCAGCCATCGTTCTGGGCAGACTCCTAATAGAATAGCCATGTAGCAAATGCGTACTTTGTGCCCCGTACCACCGGCAACGCGGCGTGGGGATGGGTATAGTAGGCGGGAAACACCACCACATCCCCGGTGCGGGGGCTAACCTTGACCCCTTGGCGATCGAAGTAGGTTTCACCCCCCTCGAACCCATCGTTGAGATAGCCCACCAGACTCACATCTCGGGTGGGAATGCCTTGCTGCATTTCCATTTGGCGGCTGGCAAGGAGCAGGTTATCCACATGGCGACGGTAGCCTTCCCCCTCGTGATAGCGCAGAATGCCAAAGTTTTCCACGTTCGGAAAGCGGATACCGTAGTGCTGGTACAGCACAATTTGAATGGTCTGGGTGTGCTGGAGCAGCAATTGGCGACTGGCGGCTTGCTCCGGGTGGGATGGGTCAAATCGTACTAAACTGCCACCGCGTACGTCCTGATCCACCGTACCCATTAAAATCTGGGCAGCCGCAAACCCCGCTGCTTCCGCCGTTGCAATAATCTGCTGGCAATGGGATGGGGGAATCAAGGCTTGAAACAACAGGATGTCACTGCCGAGATCTAGAATCTGCAACGGGGAGGTGGCCGCCGCCATCATGCACTCCTCTTTATCCCGAAGGAGGAAGGACGCTCAATACCAACTAGCGATGACTGTTGCACCTCAATCCTCCCAATTCGTCACCTAGCGCAGAGCCGCCAGCAAGGCTTCCTCTAGCTCTTGCCGCAGGGGTTCGGGGTGAAGGTCAGCAAGCTGTTCCAAAGCAAAGGCTTTGACCAATAGATCTCGCGCCTGTCGCTCATCCAGACCCCGACTCCGCAGATAGAAAATATCTTCAGCGGCCAACTGGCTGACGGTGGCACCGTGGGAGCACTTGACATTATCGGCCACAATTTCCAGTTGGGGTTTTGTATCCACCCGAGCCTTATCAGAAAGAAGTAGCGTCCGATTTAATTGGCTGGCATCGGTGAGCTGCGCCTGCTGCGGTACGATCACTTTGCCGTTAAAAATACCGTGGGCGCGATCGCCCAAAATGCACTTGTGAACCTGTTCACTGCGGCTATGGGGAGCTTGGAACAGAACCACTGAGTGGGTATCAACAATCTGGTCGTTCATGCCAATAGCTAAGCTTTTGAGGCTAGTGGTCGTAGCCGCGGCGATTGCCTGAATCTGCCAGTGATGACGACTGAGGCTGCCGCCGAGATCAATGGCGTGCCCCCGATAGCGACTGTTGCGATCTTGGCGGATGGCGGTGTAGCCAATATGCAGGGCAGTGGGGGACTGGTGTTGAATCCGCACGTGATTAAGGCGAGCATTCGCCGCTATCTGAAGCTCGGTGACACTATTGGTAAACTGCTGGTCACCGGTCAGGGACATAAACCGCTCAATTAAGGTGGCCTCAGCATTGGCGGCCACCTCTACCCACAGTCGGGGTGCCACCACGCTCTGCTGCTGACGGCTGCTGACGTAAAAAATTTCAATGGGGTCAGCAATGGGGTACTCTACCCGCAAGGCAATTGCCTCGGCCAATAGGGCAGCATTTAAGTCGCTGAAGACCTCTGGAGTGACAATGCTACCTACGGCTTGGGGAGGGGGTATTTTTTGTAGGCGATCGCTACTGAAGCGGGATAGCTCGGCACAATAGTGGCCATCAATAAGAACAAGTTGTGCCGCCGTAGCAAAAGCGCGTTCGCACAGTAAATGCCGCACTTCAGCAACAATCTCAGGGGCAAGGGGGGCAATCGGTGCCTGAAAAGATCGCGATCGCAGCCGTGATAGATCGGTAAACCGCCAGTCCTCCTCTCGTGGGGTAGGCAGGTGCTGTTCCCGTAGGCGGGCAATTGCCGCTTGCCGCAGTGCACTTAAGGTCGGCTCCTGAAAAGCGGGTGCTAAAGCCAGCAGATGCTCGAGTTCATTTTGCGCAGGCACCAACGGTAGATCCGCCTGATCTGAGTTCGCCACAACGGTAATCGTCATGGGGTGACCACCTCCTCTTCCCGCACCCAGTCATAGCCGCGTGCTTCTAGTTCTAACGCCAACTCCTTAGAGCCAGTAAGGACAATGCGTCCGGCCTCCATGACATGGACATAATCCGGCACAATGTAGTCCAACAGTCGTTGGTAGTGGGTAATCAACAAAATACAGTTATCTGGAGTTGTCAGTTGATTCACCCCATTGGCCACAATTCGTAGGGCATCAATATCTAAACCCGAATCCGTTTCGTCAAGAATCGCTAGCGTTGGCTCTAACAAGGCCATTTGCAAAATCTCGTTGCGCTTTTTCTCCCCCCCTGAAAAGCCTTCATTTACCCCTCGCTGTAGGAAGCTATCCTCCAACTTAACAAGGTCAATTTTTTGGCGCACCAAATCATCAAAATCAAAGGCATCCAGTTCCTCGCGCCCTAAATGCTTCTGTTTGGCATTGTAGGCCACCCGCAAAAAGTCCAGATTACTCACCCCCGGGATCTCTAAGGGATACTGAAAGGCTAAGAACACTCCCTCCCGTGCCCGTTCTTCGGGGGGCAACTCCAGAAGATTTTGACCCTTGTAGCGGATGTCACCACCGGTGACCGTGTAGTCAGGGTGTCCCGCTAAAATTTTTGAGAAGGTACTTTTACCGGAGCCATTGGGCCCCATGATCGCATGGACTTCGCCCGCACGGATCGTCAGATTTAATCCCTTGAGAATTGGCGTGTCCTCTACATTTGCGGTGAGGTCACGCACCTCTAAGATCACTTGACTGTCGGGACGAATCACGCCTTACCTCCATTGATGGCCGTTGGTCATGAATTTATATTTCCTTAATGTAGCGCAGTTAGTTCGCGGATTGTGATTGAGGTTGTTGGTAGCAGAGCATTGCTTACAGCAGAAGCGGGCGATCGCTGGCTTTAGGAGCCATTGCACACAGGTCAACCTTGAGCGCCGTACTATGGGGCATGGATGACCCTGTGTTGATACCGCCTCTGATTAAAAGTATCTCATTGTACGATTTTCACCACCGATCTGAAAAGACCCATATAGACAGAGCTTGGAGAATTGTTCAAGGGTCTTCAAATTAGTTGGTTGCGCCATAAGGGGATATGACTGTCCTGACTTGAAACCCGCCGCGATCGCCACTGAGGTCATTGATTAAGCCAGCAGGATTAATTAGCTTGCATTCTGGATCATAAATAAAGCAAATGAGTGTGTGAAATCTGTGACTAGCGTTTCGATAGACTTCAAAATCGATGGCTAAATCTTTTACAATTTCTTTTTGAGATTTCGCACGTACCTGCTTGACTTCAATAGCACACCCGCAACCAACCAATAAAAAATCAATAAAGCAACCATGAGAATAAGTCTGCGGAACTGGGTACTCACGCCTGATGTCAGGTTCGCCAGATTGATATCTTCGCAGTTCCCGCCTGAGAAGTTGTTCTAGAGCATTTTGTACATCTTTTTCTGTAACTTTTTCGATGTTTAACTGCTGACCAGCTAAATCATGAAATTGTTGGCATATTTCTATAATTTTACTAATAGGGTCTGGGAAGAGTTTTTGTGTAATAGCTTGTTGAGTTTGTTGTATTGTTTGCAGATGATTTGAAATATCCTGCCTAAATTCACTGACTTGCTGACTCTCTTCAATCTGGGGTCGTAATTGCTTCAGCAGATTCACATCCCGCATAATAACCTGTTGCTGCCGTTGTATGGAGACCCATGCTGCCCCAACCGTAACCGACAAACCACCAGCAATAACTCTAGGATGACCATAGCCAATGCCAATGGTGGCGATCGTCAAACCACTTAAAACAAAGATATCCGGCCACTTAGAGGAAATTTTCGACCAGAGCTGACGAACGGGGAGCTGTGCAGAGCGTTCTGTTTTTCTCTGAAGCATATTATTTACAGCAGAGTTTGTGGATGACTATAGCAGATCGTTGGCAACCGACAACAACTAGGAATATATTGAATATATTATTTTGTTAATTTTTCATTTAAAACTTGATGTGACATTTTCTGTACTGAATAGTGTCGCACGGAGGGTAGGCTGGAAAGCACGCTTTGCTGGCGCAAGCCGCTACCATACTAAAGTCCCACACTCAGGTCTCGGCAACGATAGAGCCATGCTCCATGTTCGATTTCTGTCTTGGCTGACGGTTACGGTAGGGTTGGTCATTCTTCCCATCCGCGCCAACAAAGCAGCAACCCAGAACCTGCAAGCCATGGTGGTAGCGCCCCATCCAGCGGCGGCAACCGTGGGGGCTGAGGTGCTCAGGGCAGGGGGAAATGCCGTGGATGCTGCGGTAGCTACGGCGTTGATGATCTCGGTGGTGGAGCCGTTTTCCGCAGGGATTGGTGGCGGTGGCTTTGCCCTTGTCTATGATGCCTCGTCCCAGGACATTACAGCCTTAGATTTTCGTGAGCGGGCGCCCTTAAGCGCAACCCCTGCGATGTATTTAGACAGTGCCGGAAATCTAATTCCACGAGCCAGCTTAGATGGGGTGCTAGCTGCTGGGACGCCAGGAACGATTGCTGGTTTGGCTGCTCTGCATCATCGCTATGGTAAGCTCCCTTGGCGGCAGCTTGTTGCACCTGCGATCCATGCGGCAGAAGAGGGATTTAGCGTCACAGAACGCTATCGGCGAGCAGCGACCCTCCGTCTTGCGGTTCTCCAAGCAGATGCCACTGCCCGACAGATTTTTCTTGATCAGGGGCAAGTGCCAACCCTCGGCACTGTTATCCGCCAGCCGGATTTGGCCAAGACGTTAGGGGCGATCGCCACCAATCCCAATAACTTCTACAACGGTTGGATTGCCACAGCCATTGCTGATTTCATGGGGCAATCAGGGGGAAAAATGAGCCGCGCTGATTTGGCCAGTTATCAACCCATCTGGCGATCGCCAATCTGCGGTCGTTATCGCGGCCTCCAGGTCTGTTCGATGCCGCCCCCTTCCTCCGGTGGCGTGACCCTCATCCAAATGCTGAACCTCCTTCAGGCATTGCCACCGGCAACCACACCCACCGATCGCGGCCATCAGCTAGCCAGTGTCATGCAAATTGCCTATGCCGATCGCGCCCACTATTTAGGAGATAGTGATTTTGTGGCGGTACCTATTGCCCTCCTCACTAGCCCTGCCTATGCCCAACAGCGTGCCCGCGAGATTTTACCCCAACAGGCTCGTCCTCAGAGCAGGGTTCGTGCGGTTGATCCGAGCCAATTGCATCGCCCCGAGTCAGGTAATACTAGCCACCTGACTGTGGTGGATACCGCTCGCAATGCTGTGAGCCTTACCTTTACCATTAATGGTGCCTTTGGTGCTGGCGTAGTTGTCCCCCAGACGGGCATTCTCCTTAACAATGAAATGGACGACTTCGCGATCGCCCCTAATCAGCCCAATCTCTTTGGTGTGGTTGGGGTACAGGTCAACAATCAACCCCTTGCTAACGGCATTAGCGGTGGCAAGCGTCCCCTCTCTAGCATGACCCCAACCATTGTTACCCGCGATGGCCAACTGGTTATGGCCATGGGTTCCACAGGGGGCAGCCGCATTATCACTGCGGTGCTGCAACTCTTGCTCAATATCATTGACCACGGACAGGACGCGCCCACGGCTCTGGCTAGTCCTCGCCTGCACCAGCAGTGGGAGCCAGATGTTTTGTTTGTTGAACCTGGGGTATCCCCAGAATGGCTAGCCACATGGCAGCAGTGGGGCTATACCGTGGTACAACCGCAGCCCTGGGGCAATGCCAACCTCATCCGCGTGCTAGATAATGGAACCTTAGAAGGAGCTGCGGATCCTCGCGGTGAGGGGATTGCAGCTGGATTTTGACTGAAACTTGAGGCAATCAATGGCAGAGGTGACCATGGCAGCCCTGGTAGCTGCAGTGCGATCAGGCAACTGGCTCATTAGCTTTCCCACCGATACGGTGCCGGCGTTGGCTAGCCGCTGCGATCGCGGTGAACTGATCTATGCGGCCAAGGGGCGGCAACCAGATAAGCCCTTGATTCTCATGGGAGCGAACCCCGAACAGCTTTGGCGCTTTGTGAAAGGCACTGCTGCTGAATTTAAGCAGTGGCAGGCGATCGCTGAGCGCTACTGGCCGGGAGCCGTAACACTGGTGCTGCCCGCCGCTGAGTTGCCCGTGGGGTTAAATCCGCAAAACACAGGCACAATTGGCCTGCGGGTACCGGCTTGGCCAAGGGCACAGACTCTACTTGAGCAAACAGGGCCTCTTGCCACCACCAGTATTAATCGATCGGGAGAGCCACCCCTCACCGACCTGAAGGCTATCGTTGAAACCTTTCCCCAAGTGCTAACGCTCCAAGGATGGGAGTTGCCCCCCACCCCACCTCAGCCCTCCACCGTGGTGCAATGGCAAGAGGGTGAATGGCAGGTGCTGCGTCAAGGGCAAATCGTGTTTACCCCTTAGTACTGCGAGTCCACCTCCCCAGATGCAACCCGCTCAAGAAGGTCATGGAGAATTTTTTCCTCTTCCTCTGAAATTTGGCCATCCGCAAGCACCGCATCAATAATTTGGCCGTGCTCTTCTAGGGTAAGGATTTTGTCCTCAAGGGCTTTTTCGACGAGGGCTTTAATTTGGGCTGAATCCATGGGAGTGCTCCATGCCGTTTTGCTACATATCATACTGCTTCCATCGCGTTCACCGAAAACCTCCGAGAAGCCCCGCACCTTCAGGTCGGGGAGGGACAGGAGCGGCAATTGAGAGGGGTTCAATACCCCCGAATGAACCCCTCAAATTAGCCGTAGCTGCTCAATCTTCAGTTCAGTCTCCTCGGTGAGCTGTGGAGTGATCTCGGTATCGCTGGGGCACAGCGTATGCAGGGCGTTTAATAAGTCTTGCCGCAGTGGCTCTAGCTCAGGATGGTGGTCGAGGTAGAGGTGCAGGGCATGGCTCGGATCGAGGGCTTGTTCTAGGGCTGTGCTAGGAAGACGGGCGATCGCCTGCGTATTCACCAGTTGGGGTAAAAAGCTAACGCTGTGGGCATCTGTCAGGGATTGTTGCAGTTCCCCAAGGTTAATCTGCGAGAGTTGATCGCTACGCAGTTGGTAAATCACCCGAATCACAGCACCACGTGTGGGGCGATGGGCGATCGCCGCTAACAATGCGGCTTGGGGATCTCCTTCAATCTCCGTTAGGTCAACTCGAATTGTCTGAAATGGTCGGGTTGGCAGGGGGCAAAACTGAAAGTGGGTTTTACCCTTGTGCAGATCAATCAGGACGTACCCTTTCTCCTCTGCCTCTTCGCCAAAGTCCACCCGCTCAATACTGCCGGGATAGACCACAGGCGGATCATAGCACAGCACTTGATGGCGATGGACGTGCCCCAAGGCGACATAGTCGAAACAGGGGCGAGCCAACAGGCTGAGGGGAAGCGTGAACCCTTTGCCAGCACTTAAGTAGCGTTCGGAACCGTACTGCGCAGTATCCACCATGGCATGAGCCAGTAGCACCGTTGGCAGTGCTGGATCTAGCTGGCGAATTTCGCCCTCAAGAGCAACACTCAGGCGATCCAGCAGCAGTTGATGAACCTCTGCAAGGGACAACCCCACGGTTTCCGGGCGGGTTAACAGTGCCGAGCGGGTCAACCACGGCAGGGTGATGATTTGAACAGCACCAGCGCGGGTGTGCAGGCGATGGGTGGCTAGGCGATCGCCAACAATAAACCCAGGGACACCGAGGGTGCGGTAAAGGGATAAACTCGCGCCCCCCTGCCCTTGGGCGTGTTGATCGTGGTTGCCCACCAGCAGTACCGTAGGAATTTGGGCATCGGCTAAACGGCGAAACTGCTGGGCAAAGGCTTCGTGAACAAAGGGAGGGGGCGTTGCATCGGGAAAGGCATCGCCCCCAAATAGAACTAAATCCACTGGCTCGGCAAGTGCGCGATCAATGCAGGTGCCCAGCGCAGCAATAAAGTCCTCCAGCCGCGTATTGAGTCCTGTGGCCGGATTGATGTGGCCATGACTGAGGCCACTGCCAAGGTGAATGTCAGAAACGTGGAGGACGTTCATGTCTAGGTAATCACGGTGGGGCGATCGCGACCCGTTAACCCTTGGATATTGGCCACTTGGTTGGCCAATTCAATGAGATCCGCAAGGGCAACTTGGGCATCTAGGTGCTGGTGGTGGGGATTCGGCTCAAAGCGCTCCAAATACACCCGTAAGGTCGAGCCTTGCGTTCCTGTACCCGAGAGGCGATAGACAATGCGGCTGCCGTCGTCAAAGATCAGACGCAGACCCTGCTGGGTACTAACACTGTGATCCACCGGATCGGTGTAGCTAAAGTTATCGGCGATCGCCACGGTGTACGCCCCAAAAGACTGCCCCACCATCTGCGGTAGCTTTTGCTCGAGTTGGGTCATCAGGGTATGGGCGCGATCGCTGTCGATGCCTTCGTAATCGTGGCGGGAATAGTAATTACGGCCATAGGTGCGCCAATGAGACTGCACAATATCTGCCACTGACTGTTGCTTGATCGCCAGAATATTGAGCCAAAATAGCACCGCCCAAAGCCCATCCTTTTCTCGCACATGGTTAGAGCCAGTGCCAAAACTTTCTTCGCCGCAGAGGGTTGCTTTGCCCGCATCCAAGAGATTGCCAAAAAACTTCCAACCCGTTGGGGTTTCGTAGCAGTCAATGCCTAGGGTGGCCGCTACACGATCGGCCGCTTGGCTGGTGGGCATGGAACGGGCAATGCCCGCCAGACCCTCCTTATAGCCGGGCACTAAGGTGGCGTTTGCCGCTAAGATGGCCAGACTATCACTGGGGGTAACAAAGCAATTCGCGCCTAAAATCATGTTGCGATCGCCATCGCCATCAGAGGCAGCACCAAACACCGGCGGATCGTCACCAAAGAGTTGCTGCACCAAGTCATGGGCATAGACCAAATTAGGATCCGGGTGACCCCCGCCAAAATCCGGCAGCGGCACCCCATGTTGCACGGTGCCCCGGGGTGCCCCTAGGCGCGTCTCTAAAATCTGGTGGGCATAGGGACCTGTGACAGCATGCATGGCATCAAAGATCAGGGACAGTCGCCCACCCGTGATGGCATCGTGAATACAGTCAAAGTCAAACAGGCTTTCCAAAAGCGCCTGATAGTCAGCAACCGGATCAATCACCTCAACAATCATTTCCCCTAGGGGGAACTCCCCAAGGGTATGCAGGCTCACATCGGGTGCTGTGTAGATGGTGTACTGGCGGAGGCTACAGCTGCGTTCATAGATTGCATTGGTGACTTTTTCCGGTGCGGGGCCACCATTGGCGGTGTTGAACTTAACGCCAAAGTCGCCTTGGGGACCGGCAGGGTTGTGGCTAGCTGAAAGGATAATCCCACCAATGGCACCGTACTTGCGGATGACGCAGGAGGCCGCAGGGGTAGAAAGAATTCCGTTTTGCCCTACCTTGACGCGGGAAAAGCCATTGGCCGCCGCCATCTTGAGGATCGTTTGAATCGCTTCAGCATTGAAATAGCGACCATCACCCCCTAGGACAAGGGGTCGCCCTTGGGGATCGCCAATGGTGTCGAAAATTGCTTGGATAAAGTTTTCAAGGTAGTGGGGTTTCTGGAAGACCGGTACTGCTTTGCGAAGTCCGGACGTGCCCGGTTTTTGATCACTAAAGGGAGTCGTAGGAATGACTTGAATACCCATGTCGCGTCCTAAGCCTGTCAAGGCTAGTGTACTGCGAGTTGGGGCGCTGCGGTAGGCAACATCAAAGAACGTTGGAGGAGTACCATCCCCCAAGCTGCAAGGCGAATCTAAGTAATAGTCCCATCGGTGCGGGCTGGAAGTCGCCCCGCCAATCTAAAAGCTGCACCAGTAGGAGGTAGCCCACCCCCAGCAGTAAGGAAATAACGCCGGTGACGACGGCCACCCATTTTGATGTGGACATCTGTATGCTCCCTATTCGTCCTTCAGCCGCAGAACGGCCATAAATGCTTCTTGGGGCACATCGACACTCCCGATGGCTTTCATGCGTTTTTTACCCGCCTTTTGCTTCTCTAGCAGTTTACGTTTGCGCGAGACATCCCCGCCATAGCATTTGGCTAGCACATCTTTGCGCAAAGCAGGAATACTCTCACTGGCAATAATGCGCGAACCAATGGCCGCCTGAATGGGAATCTTAAACTGATGCCGTGGAATCAAGTCTTTGAGTTTGCTGACAAGGGCACGGCCAACGTAGTATGCCTTATCGCGATGGACAATGGCCGCTAGGGAATCCACCGGATCATTGTTAATGAGCAAATCCAGTTTCACCAAGTCGTTTTCACGGTAGCCAATCAGGTGGTACTCCATACTGGCGTAGCCCCGCGATCGCGACTTCATTTGGTCGAAAAAGTCAGTAACAATTTCCGCTAGGGGCAGCTCGTAGATGAGGGTGGTGCGCCCTTGCGTGAGATAGCGCATATCCTTAAAAATCCCCCGCCGTGATTGGGCTAACTCCATCAGGGTGCCGACGTAGGTTTCGGGGGTAATCATTTCCACTTGGACGTAGGGTTCTTCAATTTTCTGGCGGTATTGCGGCTCAGGCAGGAGGCTGGGGTTGTCAATGGTCAGCACATCCCCCTTCAAGGTGGTGACCCGATAGACCACGGACGGAGCGGTAATGATTAAGTCTAGATTGTACTCGCGCTCTAGGCGCTCCTGAATAATTTCCATGTGCAGCAGCCCCAAAAAGCCACAGCGGAAGCCAAATCCCATGGCACTGGAGGTTTCCGGCTCATAGTGCAAGGACGCATCGTTCAGCTTGAGCTTTTCAAGGGCATCCCGCAGGTCTTCAAACTGCGCTGCATCGGTGGGGAATAACCCGCAAAATACCATGGGCTTGGCCTCGGTATAGCCCGGCAGGGCAGCCTTGGCTGGTTTGGTGGCAAGGGTAATGGTATCGCCGACCCGGGCATCTCCTACCGCTTTAATAGCTGCGGCGAGGTAGCCCACTTCTCCGGCGTGGAGGCTCTCAACGGGTGTTTGGTTGGGGGCAAGCACCCCTAGTTCGTCAATCTCGTACTCTTTGCCGGATGCCATTAAACGGATGCGATCGCCCCGGTGCACCACCCCATCCATGACGCGGAAATAGACGATGACACCGCGGTAGGGGTCGTAGTAACTGTCAAAAATCAACGCCCGTAGGGGATCCGCTACGGTATCTTGGGGCGGCGGCACGAGGTGGACAATCGACTCAAGAATCTCGGCAATGCCAATCCCCTCTTTCGCAGAGGCCAAGACAGCTTGGGAGCAATCTAGCCCCACAATTTCCTCAATTTCCCCCTTCACTCGCTCCGGCTCTGCCCCCGGTAGGTCAATTTTATTGAGGACTGGAATAATTTCAAGGTTGTGCTCAAGGGCAAGATAAACGTTGGCGAGGGTTTGGGCTTCCACCCCTTGGGACGCATCCACGACGAGCAAGGCGCCTTCACAGGCGGCCAAGGAGCGGGACACTTCGTAGGAAAAGTCCACATGGCCGGGGGTATCAATCAGGTTGAGGATGTAGGTTTGGCCATCGCGCCCTGTGTAGGTCATTCGTGCTGCTTGCAGCTTAATGGTAATCCCCCGCTCCCGCTCTAGATCCATATTGTCGAGGAACTGTTCCTTCATGTCCCGCGCATCGACGGTGCCAGTAAATTGCAAGAGGCGATCGGCAAGGGTCGATTTACCATGATCAATGTGGGCAATAATCGAAAAATTACGAATATGGGAAACTGGAACGTCAGTCATAAAAATGCAGCCGCAAACTTGTAGAAATGTTAAAAGACCCCTGACTTGATTTTGACATACTACTTACTCATACGAGGTTGATTGGGGTTTTGATGACGTGTTGGCGATCGCCTGAGGCACAGGGTGACGTGCTGCTCTAAAGAAGTGAACCTTCTTTTAGGGTAAAGGCGGCAATATGAGCTGCCGCAATTTCTAAACAGGGGCGATCGCGCACAAGGGCAAACCGGACATAGCCTTCGCCGCCTTGGCCAAAGCCAGATCCAGGTGCGGCTGCAATGCCAGTCGCTTTGACCAAGGATTGACAAAAGCCAAGGGAGTCTTGGTGCCACGGCGGGGGGAGCTGAGCCCAAACGTACATGGTGGCGGGTGGCAGGGGTACGAACCAGCCGTGATCTGCGAGGGCTTGGACAAAGGCATCCCGCCGCGTCCGGAACGTCTCGCAAGTTTGGCGCACGCAGGCTTGATCCTCGGTGAGAGCAGCGATCGCCCCGCGTAAAATTCCCGCATACTGGTTAAAGTCAATGACCGATTTCACCTGACGCAACCCAGCAATGCAGTCAGCGCGACCAATGGCAAAGCCAATGCGAAAGCCGCCCATATTGTAAGACTTTGATAGGCTATAAAACTCAATCCCCACTTGGCGATCGCGATCCACCTCAAAAATCGAGGGGGCGCGCTCACGATCAAACACTAAATCAACGTAGGGAAAGTCGTGCACCAGAATAATACCGTGGCGATCGCAAAAGGTCACCGCCTCTTCAAAAAATGCTAGGGGGGCGACTGCTGCGGTAGGGTTATGGGGATAGCTGAGAATCAGGAGTTTGGCCTGCTCACGAACAGCTAAGGGGACAGCCTCTAAGTCCGGTAAAAACTGGTTCTCTGCCCGTAGCGGCAAGGGATAGACCTGCCCGCCTGCCAAATAGACCCCACCCACATGGGACGGATAGCCCGGATCGAGCACAAGAGCATACTCGCGGGGATTCATCACCGCAAGGGGGAGGTGAGCCGTTCCCTCCTGTGAGCCAATCAGCGTGAGCACTTCCCGTTCCGGGTCAACTTTTAGGCCAAATCGCCGTTCATACCACGTTGCCACTGCCATCCGAAAGGCAGCGGTGCTGGCAAATAACTGGTAGCCATAGGTACTCGGATCCTGCAGGGCGGCTTCAATCGCCCTCAGAATATGGGGGGCAACCGGTAAATCCGCAGAGCCTAAGGATAAATCCACAATCGACTGCCCTGTGGCCGCCACGGTTGCTTTAACCCGATCCATGGCATCAAAGACATTGCTGCGGAAGTACCCGAGGCGATCGGCCAAGATCACGCCGCCACCTCCACCTCACTGGAGAGCAAGGCCTCTACAAACTCAAAACTGGAAAACGGTCGTAAATCCTTAATGCCTTCGCCTGCCCCCACAAAACGGATCGGTAGCCCCAACTCTTGAACCACAGCTAAGGCAACCCCCCCCTTGGCCGTGCCATCCAACTTCGTCAAGATCACCCCCGTAAGCTGTGCCGCCTCAGCAAACACCTGCGCCTGCCGCAGGCCGTTTTGCCCTAGGGTGGCATCGAGCACTAGTAGCGATTCAATGGTGGCATTGCTGGCTTTTTTATCAATAATGCGGCGAATTTTTTTGAGTTCTTCCATGAGGTTGGCCTTATTTTGCAGCCGTCCGGCGGTATCCACCAACAGCAGTTCGGTGCCCCGGGCTTGGGCAGCACCGATCGCATCAAACACAACTGCCGCCGGGTCAGTATTTTTACCGGGATTGGCAATAACCTCAACATTGGAGCGTTGCCCCCAAACTTTAACCTGTTCTGTGGCCGCGGCTCGAAAGGTATCCGCCGCCGCAATCAAACAGCGATAGCCCGATTGGCTGGCAATATGAGCCAATTTGCCAATGGTCGTCGTTTTACCTACACCGTTCACCCCAGCGATCAGCCAAATGTTGAGCTGCCCTTTCTGGGGGGCAAAATCTTGGGCATAGCCGTTGCGAAAAGGGGCATCTAGCGTATCGCGCAGAATTTGCTTGAGGTAGGCGATCGCCTGATCGGCGGGTAAGGTCTCTTGGCGAATTTTGGCTTGCAGTGCGGCGATAATCTGATCCGTGGCCTTCACCCCCACATCAGATTGCAGCAGCAGCATTTCAATCTCTTCAACCGCATCACGCCCTAACGGGCCTTGACCCACAATGGAGCGCAGTTGATGCACCAGCCCGCGGCGGGTCTTGCCTAAGCCTTGACGTAGTCGTTGTAGCCACGTAATTTCCTCGAGATCCACCTCTTCAGGGCGACGACCTTGGGCAGCTAACACTTCCGCTGACCACAAAAATCCAGCATCGAGAGCAACCGGTGCCACGGTCTCTGCGGCCTCCGGTTCCTCTGCTGCCACTGGATGTACGATGTCCGGAGGGGGTGCCTCGGACACAGCATCTGGTGGTGCATCGCTGACCTCAGTTGCAGTGATTGTTTCCGCTGTTTCCGTCGTCCTAGGATTCTGGCGCGACTGGATAGATTGCAGAGCCGTTTTCGCCCAATTGAGAAGGCCGCCCTCAGCCGCCTGGGAGTCTGGTTCTAGGTCTGGTGGCGCTGCGGAAGCCTCTGGCTGCGGCGTGGCAACCGTATCAGCGGGTACCTCACTCTCGCCACTACCACCAAACTTACGCCGAAACCAGTTAAAAACCATCCGCTCTTCTCTCTTTATTCCTTCTAGATCAATCCCTGACAGATTATTGTATGTCTCACCGTTGCGGCAATCTGCCGGTAGTTAGTTGTACAGGTAGCGCAACCGATGGAGCCACTGCTCCATGGGGGACTGTTGCGCGTAGACCTGCGATCCCTTGTACTGGCAGGCTGGTGCCATGGCATTATCGTAGCAGACATAGAAAGGTGTGCGACCGATGCAACCGGTCTCCAAAATCAACCTTTACTTGGACGAGGCGGCAACATACCTATGGCACACCGCTAGTCGTTAGTTCGCAAACCGTGCAGAATGTGGGCAAAGTCTTGCAGTGCCTGCCGGTGGCGATCGCCCGCAACAGCACTAAAATCGTTGTGACCAGCACCCTCAACCCACAGGGAAAATTTGGGGGTGGCCGCAGTGGCAAATAGGGCTTGGGCATGCTCAAAAGGCACGACCTCATCGGCAGTCCCGTGCAGGATTAAAACCGGCACCGGCACCTGCGGTAGCTTGGCTTGATTGGTGAATTTATCGAACGGAAACAAGGGAAAAGGCACCACAACCCGAAAGGCAGAGGTAAACGTGCTTTCTAAGATCAGCCCAGCAACAGGTACGTGGGTCGCCAGTTCTGTGGCGACACCGCCCCCGAGCGATCGCCCGTACAGTATGACCTGCTCTGGTGGAACGTTGAGAGTCTGGGTCAGGTACTTGTAGGCAGCTCTGGCATCTTGGTAGGCATTGGCTTCGCTGGGGGTGCCCGTACTCAGCCCATAGCCACGGTAGTCGTAGGCCAACACAGCAAACCCCCAATCGCGGTACTGGGTCAAGAGGGGTTCAATTACCCCCAAATCTTCGGCATTGCCGTGACTGTAGAGCAGCGTGAACGTAGCTGCGGGATTCGGTAAATACAGCACCGCGAGGCGATCGCCCCCCTCCATGGGGATAAGGCGCATCTGAGCCAACAAATCATAGGTGGGAGGCGGCGGCCGAAAGATCATAGCATCAGCACGGACGTAAACGTAGGCCGCCACAAGGACGTAGATCAGGACTGCTGAGCGCACCAGCCGCTGCCAACTAACCTCCCCCAGCAGGTAGTGCCGCAGCTGCCCCATTAGGCGTTTAGCTCTGGTGCCACCTTCGGCATGTCGGCCACTGAGGAGCTAGGGTGTTGGGCAAGGGTCGGTACGACCTCGCGCACTCGCGCAATCACCTGTACGGTGGTGGCATCGTAAATTTGCGTCAGCAGCTTGGGATATAGGCCAATACCAATAATCGGCACCAACAGGCAGGCAATAATAAAGACCTCCCGGGGTTCAGCATCGATCAGCGCCTCATGCTCCGTCAGTTCCTTGTTTTCTGGCCCAAAGAAAATTTCCCGCAACATCGACAGAAGGTAAATGGGCGTGAGGATAACCCCCACCGCTGCTAAAAAGACCACAAGAATCCGAAAGGGCAAGGAGTAGGCATCACTGGTGGCAAAGCCGATAAATACGAGTAGCTCCGCCACAAAGCCACTCATCCCTGGCAATGCCAAGGAAGCCAGCGAGCAGGCCGTAAACATCGCAAAGATCTTCTTCATTTTTTGGCCAACCCCCCCCATTTCCTCGAGGATCAGCGTATGGGTGCGATCGTAGGTTGCCCCAACTAAGAAAAAGAGGCTGGCGCCAATGAGACCGTGAGACACCATTTGCAGAACAGCACCGCTCATCCCTAAATTCGTAAACGAAGCAATGCCAATGAGCACAAACCCCATATGGGAAATTGACGAGTAGGCAATTTTGCGCTTGAGGTTGCGCTGGGCATAGGACGTCAGAGCAGCATAGATAATATTCACCACCCCCAAAATCACCAAGACTGGTGCAAAGGTGGCGTGGGCTGCCGGCAGCATATCCACATTCATACGAATAAGCGCATAGCCACCCATTTTCAAGAGAATACCGGCTAAGAGCATGTGCACCGGGGCGGTTGCCTCACCGTGGGCATCCGGTAGCCATGTGTGCAGCGGTACAATCGGCAGTTTTACCCCATAAGCTACCAAAAAGCCAGCATAGACCAGCAGTTGAAAGCCCATGGCATAGTCTTTCATCGCTAGGGTATGCATATCAAAGCTAATGGTGTCGCCGTAGAAGGCCATGGCCAAGCCCGCTACCAGAATAAACAGGGAGCTACCCGCGGTGTAGAGAATAAATTTTGTGGCGGCGTACTGCCGCTTATAGCCCCCCCAAATGGCCAGCAGCAGGTAAACCGGAATCAACTCCAGTTCCCATGCCAAAAAGAACACCAGCATATCCTGGACGGCAAAGACAGCAATTTGACCGCCGTACATCGCCAACATCAGGAAGTAGAAAAGACGCGGCTTGAGGGTAACAGGCCAGGCCGCTAAAATTGCCAGCGTGGTAATAAAGCCCGTCAGCAAAATTAAGGGCATTGAGAGACCATCCGCCCCCACAGACCAGCGCAACCCCAAGGTCGGAATCCAATCATAGCTTTCCCACAATTGCAGCCCAGGGGTATTTAGGTCGTAGAAGTTCGTGAAGGCATAAACAATGGCCGCAAAATCAATCAGGCCAATGACAAGGGCATACCAACGAATGGGTCGTCCTTTCCCTTCAGGGTCGGGAATCAGGGGAATCGCAAAGGAGGCCACAATCGGAAAAAGGATGATTGCAGTCAACCAAGGAAAGTTACTCATGGGGGTACTCGTTACTCCTCAAGGAATAGATAATGTCCATGATGGTCAATGGTGGGGTAAGAAGAAGCGCTTAAGTTTGCACCGAGAAGATCACGAAGCCCAGCACCGCCAGTAAAACAATGAGGGCGTAGAATTGGGCACGACCATTCTGAAAGTACTTCAGCCCTTCACCGGTGACCATGGTGACAAAGCCGGTGAGGTTGACCACACCATCCACGACGTTGTAGTCCACTTCCAACACCTGCCGTGCTAAGCGGCGGCAGCCTTTGACAAATACTGCGTCGTACAGCTCATCAAAGTACCACTTGTGCAGGGAAAACTGGTAGAGGGGTTCGATCGCCTTGGCAATGCTTTGGGGCTGGGCGTGCCCTTGAGGTACATCAAGGAGGCAACAGTAATGCCAATGAGGCCAATGCCAACGGAGCTACCCGCCAGCACTAAAAACTCCGTTAAATCAAAACTATGGGCTGCGATCGCCTCTCCGGGAGCATGAACAAACGCTTCAAAGAGGTTGTTAAAGGGGGTGCCCAGCAAACCAATGAGCATTGAGGGAATAGCCAACACGACCAAGGGAACCGTCATTGTCCAAGGCGATTCGTGGGGTGCGGCAGCATGGTGCTTGCCATGCCCCTGATCGTGATGTGCTTGAAGCTCGGCAGGGACGTTACGAAACGGCCCCTCAAAGGTCATGAAATACATCCGAAACATATAAAAGGCCGTTAGACCCGCAGTCAGCCAAGTCAGTACCCACATCGCAGGGTTGGCATGGAACACCGCCCCAAGAATCTCATCCTTGGACCAAAACCCAGCAAAGGGAGGAACCCCGGAAATGGCTAAGCACCCAATTAAAAAGGTTAGCCCCGTAATGGGCATATATTTGCGCAAGCCTCCCATATAGCGCATATCTTGGGCAAGGTTAGGATCGTGACCCACAACGCCTTCCATGCCGTGAATGACAGAACCTGACCCCAAAAAGAGCATGGCCTTGAAGTAAGCGTGGGTCATCAGGTGAAATAATCCAGCACTGTACGCGCCCACGCCCATCCCCATCACCATGTACCCGAGCTGAGAAATGGTGGAGTAGGCAAGGCTTTTTTTAATGTCGTTTTGGGTAATGGCAATGGTGGCACCCATGAAGGCGGTAAATGCCCCTGTCCAGGCAATGATGTCCATGACGATAGGGAGTTGCTCAAAGACCGGGAACATGCGGGCAATGAGAAACACCCCTGCTGCCACCATTGTTGCCGCGTGGATCAGTGCCGAAATGGGGTGGGACCTTCCATGGCATCGGGAAGCCAGACGTGCAGGGGAAATTGGGCGGATTTGGCCACCGGACCGAGAAACACAAGGATGGCCAGAATGGCGGCCAACTGCGAAGAGAGCAAGCCACTGTTCAGTAACTCGGTGAGGCGATCGCCCATTTCACCAAATTCAAAGGTACCGGTTGCCCAAAAGAGGCCTACCATTCCCAGCAGCAGGCCAAAGTCACCAACGCGATTGGTAACAAACGCTTTTTGAGCCGCTTCTGCCGCACTTTTGCGGTCGTACCAAAACCCCACCAGTAGGTACGAGCACATCCCCACCAGTTCCCAGAAAATATAGACCTGTACCAAGTTAGGGCTGACCACTAACCCCAGCATCGAGGAGCCAAACAGGCTGAGGTAGGCATAAAACCGTACATACCCCGGATCGTGTGCCATGTAGCCATCGGTGTAGAGCATCACCAGAAACGCAACGCTGGTAACCACCACGAGCATCATTGCTGCGAGGGGGTCAATGACATAGCCCATGACGATGTGCAGGCTGCCCGCTGCCGCCCATTCAATCATCTGGGTGTAGGGAGCGTGCCCGTGGCTTTGGCTCCACAAAATGGCGAGGGAATGGCCAAGGGCGATCGCCATCAGAGCCATGATGAAAATGGCACTGGGTCGCCGCAGGCGGCTGGTGGTCTCAGAGAAGGAAATGAGGCCAAAACCAACAACTAAGGCACCCAACAAGGGTAAGACGGGAATGAGCCATGCGTATTGATACAGGGGTTCCATGTGTGCAACCTAACCTTGAGCCGATCTGCTCTATCTAGGGATATACTCTAGGTCTATGCGGACTTTAGACTTTAGTAGGTATTAATCGCTAGTCTAGGCAAAACCCTTTACATTCTGCCATATCCCCTCACGAACACGGGTAGTGGTGCTGGTTACAGAAAATTACAAAACAGATTTTCTTTAGATTTGGTCAGGCCTTGGGGGCACGATGGAAAGAGAGGCGATCGGGAACGTGGGCTGCCGCTACTGCTGTCAATAGGTTCTATGGTTGATTTGAGGTAGCTTGAAGCGATGATGACTGTACACGTACGTTTGCGGTGGGGGGGAGTACTCCAGCAGTGGAGGTTGATTGCCCTAGGGGCGATCGCCGTGGTCTTTTTTCCCCAATGGGTTACTGCTCAAACTGTACCCGATCCCGCTATGGTGCAGCGGGTAGAAAACGCCACCTTTGTCCTCGGACAGTTTAGCTTCAATAACAATCAACGCATTCCGCCACGGATTATCCAGCGGGCACAGGGGATTGCCATTGTTCCCAATGTTGTGCAAGCTGGGTTCCTCTTTGGTGGTCGCCGTGGGGCAGGCATTTTGCTAGTGCGCGACAACAATAACGATTGGAGTAAACCCGCCTTCATCACCATTACTGGCGGCAGTTTTGGCCTGCAAATAGGTGCCCAGTCCAGCGATGTCATTTTGGCCTTTATGGATAAATCCGTTGTCCTGCGCAGTTTAGCACAGTCCTTTCGGCTGGGGGGCAATGTCTCGGTGGCTGCCGGACCTGTGGGCGGCGATATTGTCAGCCCTACGGATCCTAGCCCTCAAGTCTATTCCTATGCCCGCAATGCTGGGTTGTTTGCCGGGGTTGCCATCGAAGGGGCAACCATTAGCTTTGACCGCAATGCCAACACCCGCTTCTATGGCCAGCGCAACCTGACACCAACTCAAATTTTCGAGAATGCTGTTGCGCTGCCGTCCCCGCCGGTACTCAACGGTCTGTACAATGCCCTAGCGCGTGCTGCCCGTTAAAAAACCTATCCTAGGTATAAGCAGAACCTGATCGCAGTGCCCCCATTAAACGAAAACGCGGGTGATATGATATGGGGGACTCAATCAATGCGCGGATAGTTATGGATCTGGTAACACTGGCGGCACAGTTGAATGCGGGTACCATTGTACCTGAGACAATTGTTATTGTTACTCTTCTCATCGTCCTTCTTGCCGATCTGATTCAGGGGCGCAGCGCTGATCGCTGGACTCCCTACTTGGCGATCGCTGGCTTGGCCGGTGCAGTGTTGGCCATGATTCCGCAATGGGGACAGGTAGAGACGGTGAGCTTCTTGGGCAGCTTCCGCTCCGATAACCTCAGCCTTGTCTTTCGCGGCTTGATTGCCCTGTCGGCCTTGGGCACAATTTTGATGTCCATTCGCTACGTGGAGCAAACTGGTAGCTCCTTGGGCGAATTTATGACGATTTTGTTAACGGCAACTGTTGGCGGCATGTTTGTGTCCGGTGCCGAAGAGTTAGTCTTTATCTTTATTGCCCTTGAAACCCTGAGTATTGCCTCCTACCTGTTAACTGGCTATACAAAGCGCGACAGCCGCTCTAACGAAGCTGCCTTGAAGTACTTACTGATTGGTGCGGCGAGTTCCGCTATCTTTCTATACGGGTCGTCCCTCCTTTACGGCCTCTCCGGTGGGCATACCCACTTAACCGAAATTGCCCACGCCTTATCCTCCCAATCCCTTGGCTTAGTGGTGGCCTTGGTGTTTGTGATTGCTGGCATTAGCTTCAAAATTTCCGCTGTGCCCTTTCACCAGTGGACGCCAGATGTCTATGAAGGGGCACCGACCCCTGTTGTCGCCTTTCTCTCGGTCGGGTCAAAGGCAGCGGGGTTTGCCTTGGCCATCCGCTTTTTGACCTTGGCCTTTCCCAGTGTGACGGCGCAATGGCAGTTAATCTTTACGGTACTGGCCATTCTCAGCATGATCTTAGGCAATATTGTTGCCCTTGCCCAAACCAGTATGAAGCGGATGCTGGCCTACTCCTCCATTGCCCAAGCGGGGTTTGTGATGATTGGCTTTGTGGTGGGCACCGAAGCAGGCTATGCCAGTATGCTGTTTTATTTGCTGGTCTATCTGTTCATGAATTTGGGCGCCTTTACCTGTGTGATCCTGTTCTCACTGCGTACGGGCACCGATCAAATTAGTGAGTATGCGGGGCTGTACCAAAAAGATCCACTGCTGACCCTTGGTTTGAGCCTCTGTCTGCTGTCCTTGGGCGGCATTCCTCCCCTAGCGGGGTTCTTTGGCAAAATTTATCTGTTCTGGGCCGGCTGGCAGGCGGGAGCCTACGGTCTGGTAATTTTGGGGCTATTGACCAGTGTGGTCTCGATCTATTACTACATCCGTGTTGTCAAAATGATGGTGGTCAAGGAACCCAAGGAAATGTCCGTGGCGGTTCAGCGCTATCCAGAGGTCTCGTGGTCTGCTTTTGGGATGCGTCCTTTGCAGGTGGGGCTGGTGACGATGGTGGTGGCTACCTCTTTGGCTGGGATTCTGGCCAACCCAATCTTTAACTTGGTGAATACCGCGATCCTTGATGTGCCGAGTGTGGCGGCTCAGCCCCTCAGTGTTGAGGTGGCCTATCAGCCGCTCCAATCCCCCTAAGCTTAACGATGATTTAACTGGGATCGCTGGCATCCTCTGGCACAATCGGGGGATGATTTGGGGAAGGGATGATGCTGGGGCAAATTAGCGTGAAGGAGCTGGCGCAGCGGCTGGCTAGTGAGGCGCAGGTGCTGCAACTTGTCGATGTTCGTGAACCCTCAGAGTGGGCGATCGCCCACCTCCCTCACTTTAGGTTGTTACCCCTGAGCCAGTTTGCCGAGTGGTCACCCCAAATTTGCCAGATTCTTGATCCGGCCAAAGAAACCCTAGTGCTGTGTCACCATGGGGTACGCTCCGCCCAAATGGGTCACTGGCTTGTGCAGCAGGGCTTTTGCAATGTCAAGAACATTGTCGGTGGCATTGATGCCTACGCTACTGCGGTTGATCCCACCCTACCCCGCTATTAATCTTGATTAATCTTGTTGTTGCCTCAGGAGATTCTCCATGACTCTAAAAGTTGGCATTAATGGCTTTGGCCGCATTGGTCGCCTAGTTCTACGGGCTGGCTTAGCCTGTAACACTATCGAATTTGTCGGCATTAACGATCTCGTTCCTGCGGATAACCTTGCTTACCTGTTTAAGTACGATTCCACCCACGGTATCTATGGCGGCAGTGTCAAGGCAACGGGCGATGGCATTGAGATTGATGGCCGCTTTATTCCCTGCACGGCTATACGCAACCCCGCCGAATTGCCTTGGGGAAAAGTGGGAGCAGATTATATTGTGGAGTCAACTGGACTGTTTACGGGGTTTGAGGGGGCGACTCAGCACCTACAGGCAGGGGCAAAGCGCGTCGTCATTTCGGCTCCGACGAAGGATGCGGATAAGGTAAAAACCATTGTGGTGGGTGTGAACCACGATACCTTTGATCCGGCGGTGGATGTTGTGGTCTCCAATGCCAGTTGCACAACGAATTGTCTGGCGCCAGTGGCTAAGGTGCTCCACGAGCAGTTTGGCGTGGCGGAAGGGTTAATGACCACCGTCCACTCGGTAACTGCCACCCAGCCTACTGTGGATGGCCCCAGTAAGAAAGACTGGCGCGGTGGGCGCGGTGCTGGCCAAAATATTATTCCTGCCTCCACCGGAGCGGCCAAGGCGGTGACATTGGTGCTCCCGCAACTGAAGGGTAAGCTAACGGGGATGGCCTTTCGGGTGCCTACTCCCGATGTGTCTGTGGTGGATCTGACCTTCAAAACAGAGACAGCAACCAGTTATGCCGAGATCTGTGCTGCGATGAAGGCTGCCGCCGCAGGGGAACTCAATGGCATTCTGGGCTATACCGAGGAGGCGGTTGTCTCCAGCGACTTTATTGGGGATGGCCGCTCCAGTATTTTTGATGCCACCGCTGGCATTGAGCTAAACAGCAACTTTTTCAAGGTGGTGGCATGGTATGACAACGAGTGGGGCTACTCGAATCGCGTGGTGGACTTAATGAAGGTTATGGCCACGAAAGAGGGCTTGCTCTAGCGGCCTTGGGCGTGCAGCGCGTTAATGCAGCGGCAGCAGTCTTGGGTAGTGGCTTCTAGGTGATGGCGATCGCCACTTAAGGGAGGGGCAATCGGCTCACCAATGCGGACAGTAATTGGCACGGGTCTGGGAAATCGCCCCTTGGCAAGGATCTCCTGAGTTCCCCACAGGCATACTGGCAGCAGGGGGGCTTGGGCTTTAGCTGCAATAAGCGCCGCCCCCAGCTTGGGATCGTAGATGCGACCGTCCGCAGTGCGGGTGCCTTCGAGAAAGACGCCTACGACCCAGCCTTGATCGAGGGCGTGCAAAGCCGCTTGCAGGGCACGGCGATCGCTGGCGCCCCGCTTGACGGGATAGGCACCATACCACCGAATCAGGGTGCGCAAAATAGGCACGCGAAAGAGTTCTTCCTTCGCCATCCACGCCACGGGTCGCCGGACACAGTTGGAAATCAGGGGAGGGTCAAAGTAGCTGGCATGATTGGCCACCACCACCAACGGCCCCCGCTGGGGAACGTGGTGCGCGCCATAGATGCGCCCGCGAAAGTAGGTGTGCAGCACGGGGCTGACCACTGACCACTTGAACAGATGGTACAACACCAGACTAATGAAGGGTTCGCGATCGCGGGGCACAGCGACGACTCCTAGGCGGGCAAGGTAGCGATGGAGCAAACCCCCGTCACATTAATGTCTGGGGTGGTGCGCTTGACTAAGCCTGCTAGGACAGCTCCCGGCCCGACTTCTAAAGCTTGGGTCACCCCTGCGGTAGCCAAGGCATGGCAGGTCTCTACCCAGCGAACGGAACCCGTCATTTGCTGGCGTAGGCGCTCTTTAATAACGCTGGCCTCGGTTGTGGGGTGGGGCTCCACATTGTTTAAGACCGGCATCACTGCATCGTGGAAGGTACAGTTCCCTAAGACGCTGGCAAATTCCGCCGCCGCTTCTGCCATAAAGGGGGAGTGAAAGGCGCCGCTGACATTGAGGGGCACTGCCCGCTTCACCTTGACTTGGGTCAGGAGGGTATCGACGGCAGCAGGGGTGCCTGAGATCACCACTTGCCCGGGATGATTATCGTTGGCCAGCACGACATCAGGGGTGGTGGCGATCGCCGCCAACAGCGCATCGCGATCAAAGCCAATGAGCGCCACCATTTTGCCGCCCCCGGCAGCATTCATCAGTTCAGCGCGTTTTTGCACCAGCTTCAGACCCGTCACAAAGTCAAAGACATCGGCAGCATACAGCGCCACGTACTCCCCTAAGCTATGGCCTGCCACAACGTCTGCTGTTGCGCCACGATCTTTGAGGGCATCCACCAACAGACTCTCCACCACAAACAGACTTGGCTGCGTATAAAGGGTTTGATCTAAATTACCCGTGGTTCCGGCACAGCAGTCGAGCACCGACCAGCCTAGGATCGATGCTGCTAGATCACAGCGTTCCTGAGTGGGGGGATAGGCCTCCAGTAAATCCGCCATCATACCGCTGTGCTGCGAGCCTTGGCCGGGAAACAACCATGCTGTTTTTGTCATGCGTGCTGCTCAACCTAGAATATCGAGAACGGGGTGCAGGTCACCCACTGGTTTTCTAGCCTACGGGCAGTTTTTTTTATTTAAGCATCAAAAATTAAATATCTAGACTCTCCAAGGCCAACTGTGGGCCATAGGTCTCAATAAATTCGCGCCGGGGTGCGACGCGATCGCCCATGAGAATTGTAAAAATGCGGTCGGCTTCAGCCGCATCCTCAATTTCCACCAGCTTCAGGATCCGGGTTTGCGGGTTCATGGTGGTTTCCCATAGCTGCGCAGGCATCATTTCCCCTAGTCCCTTAAAGCGTTGGATGGTGTAGTTGGCATTCTCCGGAAACGTAGCCAGTTGCTGTTGCAGTTCGCGATCGCTATAGCAGTAAAAATGCTGTCGCCCCCGCTCCACCTTATAGAGAGGAGGGCAGGCAATATACACAAACCCACGGTTAATGAGTTCTTGTTGATAGCGGTAGAAAAATGTCAGCAGGAGGGTACGAATATGGGAGCCATCCACATCCGCATCGGTCATCAAGATCACCTTGTGGTAGCGCAGCTTATCTGGATCAAATTCCTCCCCCTTGACCCCTAAGCCTAAGGCGGTAATTAAGGCTTGCACTTCGTTGTTCTTGTAAATTTTGGCATCATCGGTTTTTTCGATATTCAGGATCTTGCCCCGTAGCGGTAGAATCGCTTGAAAGCGGCGATCGCGCCCTTGCTTGGCGCTGCCTCCCGCAGAGTCGCCCTCCACAATGAAAATCTCCGATTCCGATGCATCTCGGGAGCTACAGTCTGCCAGCTTACCGGGCAGGGTTGACGACTCCAACACCGACTTGCGTCGCACCATTTCCCGCGCTCGCCGGGCGGCTTCTGCGGCATTAAAGGCCTGAATGGCTTTTTCGAGGATGGTATCCGTCACACTGGGGTGAAAATCAAGGTACTCGGTGAGGGCTTCCCCCACAATGGAGTCCACAATCCCCCGTACCTCGGTATTGCCCAGTTTGGTTTTAGTTTGCCCTTCAAATTCGGGGTTGGGAACTTTCACCGAGATAATGGCGGTTAAGCCTTCACGGATATTTTCCCCCGCTAAATTGGCGTCATTTTCCTTGAGTTTATTCCGCTTGCGGCCAAAGGTATTGAGGGTGCGGGTGAGGACGGCCTTCAACCCCTCCATGTGGGTGCCCCCATCCACAGTACGAATGTTGTTGGCAAATCCCAGCAAGTTCTCGCTGTAGGCATCGGCACACCATTGCAGCGCTGCCTCTACCTGCACATCATTTTTTTCCCCTTGGACGTAAATAATTTCTGGGTGCAGGGGGTCTTTTTCCTGCACCATATAGCGAACGTATTCGCGAATGCCGCCTTCGTAGCAATAGGTTTCCCGCAGAGGAGGGGTGGGGCGTAAATCCTGAAACTCAATCTGAATACCAGCATTGAGATAGGCCAATTCCCGCAGGCGAGTCATCAGGACTTTGGCATCAAAGTCGATGGTTTCAGTAAAAATTTGCCGATCGGGAAAGAAGGTGACGGATGTGCCTCGGCGCTGGGTGGTATCCGGTGTTTTCTCAAGGGCAGTGATGGGCACCCCCCGCTCGTAGCGTTGACGGTGCATGGCGCCACCCCGCCACACCGTGACTTCCAGCCATTCCGAGAGGGCATTGACGACAGAGACCCCAACACCGTGCAACCCACCGGAGACCTTGTAGCCGCCATCCCCAAATTTCCCACCCGCATGGAGAACCGTCATCACCGTTTCCACCCCAGACACGCCGGTATCTGGATGGGTATCGGTGGGAATCCCACGGCCATTATCGGTGACGGTGACCGAGCCATCCGCATTAATCTGCACTAAAATAAGGGAGCAGTATCCTGCTAAGGCCTCATCAACAGCGTTGTCCACCACTTCATATACCAAGTGATGGAGTCCTTTGGGGCCTGTACTACCGATGTACATTCCCGGACGGGTTCGCACTGGTTCAAGGCCTTTGAGCACCCGTAACTGGGCAGAAGAATACTCGGCGGTCATGACAACTCCCTAACTGCGATGTCAGTGGGGCAAATAATGGTTTGGCTTGCCCTCAGGTTAAATCTGACCTAAATTTTAACATGGAAGGGTTATAGGCGATTCTAGGAAATTTTCAGGCTGTATTTGTGTGGGGGATGCAGGCTTAATTGTTATCGCGGGGGCAACAGCCACGGGGAAATCGGCCTTGGCGATCGCCCTCGCCGAGGTGCTCGACACAGTGATTTTAAGTGCCGATTCGCGGCAAGTCTATCGTGGCTTTGACATTGGCACCGCCAAGCCAACGGCGGCAGATCAAGCGCGGGTGCGCCACCATTTGCTGGATATCTGTGACCCCACCGACCCCTTGACCCTAGGTACCTATCAACAACAGGCGCAAGGGTTGATTGCCGAGTACCACGCTCAGGGCATTACCCCAGTGCTAGTTGGGGGAACTGGGCTGTATATCCGCAGCATTACCCAGGGGTTACGGATGCCCGATGTGCCACCGCAGCCAGACTTGCGCGCCCAATTACGCCACTACGGCCAATCCCAGTGCTATCAGTGGCTCCAGCAGGTGGATCCCCAAGCAGCGCAGCGCATCCATCCCCACGATCAGGTGCGGACCTTGCGGGCGCTGGAGGTCTATTACACCACAGGGATACCACTGACTCAACAACAGCAGCGGCAGCCGCCAGACTATCCGGTGTGGTATTTCGTCCTTGGCGGGGGCGATCGCCAGCGGATTGCCCAGCGGACTCACCAGATGGTGGCTCAGGGGTGGCTCGCAGAAATTCGGCGGTTACAGGCACAGTACGGGGATGATCTACCTCTGCTCGATACCTTGGGCTACCGGGAAATGCGCCAATACTTGCGGGGAGAGATCAGCTTAAGCGAGGCCATTGAGTTAACCGTGCGTCATACCCAACAGTTTGCTAAGCGTCAGCGCACTTGGTTTCGCCAAGAACCCAATGCCCTGTGGGTGTTGGGCACCACCCTCGAAGCGCAAATGGCTGAGATCCTAAGCCATCTCCCTTAGAATCTTTTGCGATCCCACCCGCGAGTAGCCGAGCACCACCTCCACAAAACGCTGAATGAGGCGGTTGGCATGGGGGGTGGGCTGAGCACTGTCCTTGAGGCGAGCTAAGGCATGACCGTCTAAATGATAGCGATCGCAGTAGCGGGTAATCCGGGCAATCAAATCCCGATCATTCACCTCCGGGTGAAACTGAAACCCATAGAAGGGTTTGCCCGCCAAGCGAAAGGCATGATAGGGGCAGCGCTCACTGTAGGCCAGTAAAATCGCTCCTTGGGGCAGCCTGAGGGCGCGCTCTTGGTGCCCAGAAATCGCCAAAAAGGGATTGGGACACCCCTGAAACAGTGGATCTTGCTCTCCCTCTGGTGTGAGATACATCGCATAGGTGCCCATCTCCATGCGATCGCGATCCACAATCACCTCGCCGCCCAACGCCTGCACCGCCAACTGAAAGCCAAAACAGGAGGCGAGCACCGGAATATCCTGCTCAATGCAGGCCAAAATCAAGGCCATAGCAGGGGGCACAAAGCGGTACACCTGCGGCTTGAGTACCGTTGCATCACTAGAGCCGCCAATAAACAGCGCGTCAAACCCTTGAATACAACTGGGGGCAAAATCAGGACACTCAAAGCCGTTTAATACCGTAAATTGACTGGGATCTAGGCCACTAAACTCCACGAACTCTGCTAGCTCTTCTGCTTGGGTCAGTGCATCCCCGCGAGCCTGAAGTAATAGAATCCGTGGTGCGGGCGCAGTCATGATTTTGTTAGCTCAGAACGGATTGGGCTATTTACGGCGTTCAATGGGCTGGGGGGTGGGGGGGCGATCGCGATCGATGTGGTTCGGCTGCAGAAACACTTCATAAAAGCCCACCATTTGTTTTAGGGTGGGATGGCGCAGGGTTTTGCCAGACATCCCATAGGCAATGGCTAGCCCACAGGCTCCCTTGCCCTTTGCTATCGCCCTAAACCATTCGTCCAGCTCTGCCACCTCCCGTGAACTGAGGGTCTGGCACATCCAGAAATGATTTGCGTTCGTTTGCAGCAGTACAAGGGAGTCAGAGCCACGATCACCATGGGACACAAGCGTCAGATGGTGCACCCCTCCTTCACTAGCAAGCGCCCCTGCTATCGCTAGGGCTTGGGGCTTTGTGGTTTGGATGATGAGGATGGGGTAGCGCTCAACGGTGGCAGGGACTGTCCCGGGCTGATAATAGCTTACTGCTTGGCGCAATTCAGTAAGAGACTCTGGCGTTTCAAACCGAAAGAGCGTGTAGAAGTCTGCTGGAATAGTTTTAATTTCAACAGGTGCTAACTCCTGCTCCTTAGCGGCCATATCCTGCTGCATCTGCTCCAGTAAGTCCGGGTCGGTACTTACTTGCACCTGATAGCTCAGGGCAGAGTGGAGCGGGGAAGAAATGGTTAGGGGCATTTCAATACTTGGATAAGCATTGCGACGGAACTTTTTACCGTGCCGCTGCCAAAACTGGATCAGGGCATCGAGCACCACATAGACCATTTCCGCTTCTTCAGGGGCAAAGAAGTGGCGCACCCCTTCCAGGGGATGAACAACGCCCACATCAAACATGTAATATTGCCCCTTCAGTTGAAAGAAGGCGTGGTCTAGGTCGTCAACGGTATCGGCAACTTCGAAACTAAGCAGGAGACAATCTTGATCTAAAAGGCTGGGGTCGTCGTACTCGTCGTCGTCATCCTCCTCGGCAACAGCCGGTGCCGTCATGGCTCGCTGCCAAAAGTCCCAAAAGGCCTTTTCCCCCCGATAGAGCATGACACCAAACTCGCGGTTCATGCTGTCGCTTTCGCGATTAATAAACAGAGCAACCAATGTGGGCGACTCCCAAGACTCACAGTAGAGTTTTAGGGGTTGCATATTACATAGATGCTGACAAAGATCGAGTTCAGCAAAGGCTTTGACTTTAGGTAGAAAAAGCTCTGCGTATTCTGGTGGCAGGACGTCTTGCTCTTCTGCCTCGTCAATTAACTCTGACTCCATAAAGGCAAAAAATTCCTGTAGCAAAGGAATATCTTTGCTGTACTGCACCTCAATTTCGAGGGGAAGGAGGATACCCCGCAAGAAAAACTGTAGTTCTAAATCGTTAACAATAATTGTCTGCGGTCGGCAGGGGGAATTTTTGGGATGGGGGTGCTCCATTGCCTGCACCAACAGCCGCATCAGTTGTTGCTTGCTAAAGGGGTGCTCCACAACTTCCATGCTGCGAACAGACTGACTGTTGGCATCTAGCCATGCACCGCAGTAGGCTTCGGTATCATCAGCAACAAAGGCACAGACTCCACCAACCCACACCGTTGGGAATTGGGGTAAATTCAGCAGGCGGCGGCAGGTGGCAGCAGGTAAAGTCACAAAAACAGTACACGTAATAACGGGTAGATACTTTTCTACTTTACCGCACTATACGTATAGGCTATGTAGGGGTCGCGCTACCCGTCACTTGCTGTGCGTGCCACTGGCGATTATCTTAGGGGTGACGAGTTAGTAGGTCAGCCACTAGCGATGAAAGCACAGGTGTTCCGAGGGGTGAACCAGCTTAGCTACGAGGAGTTACCCATTCCGGAAATTGCAGCGGATGAGGTGCTGGTACGGGTTAAGGTGGTGGGGTTGTGCCAGTCGGACATTAAAAAGATCCGCTACCCTCTCTACGAGCCACCGCGCATTTTTGGGCACGAAACAGCCGGGGAAATTGCTGCCGTGGGGACAGCGGTAAAGGGCTGGCAGGTGGGCCAGCGGGTTGTGGTGATGCACCACATCCCCTGTATGCACTGTACCTACTGCCTGAATGAAAACTATTCGATGTGCCATGTCTATAAAACGATTACAACAACCGCAGGGTTTATTCCCAGCGGCGGTGGGTTTGCTGAATACGTGAAGGTTCCCGGTCACATTGTGCAGCACGGTGGGCTGATTCCAATTCCTGAGGACATCAGCGATGAGCAAGCTAGTTTTGTGGAGCCGACGAACTGCTGCCTGAAGGCGGTCAAGAAGGCGGGGATTGCCCCCGGTCAAACGGTGCTGATTACCGGCGCCGGACCAATTGGTCTGATGTTTATTATGCTGGTGAATCTGTTTGGGGCACGGGCGATCGCCACCGATTTACTCCCCTCCCGCATTGCTAAAGCCAAAGAAGTGGGTGCTGCTGCTGCCTTTGATGCCCGGGATGCGGATCTCAATGCCAAGATTCAAGCGCTCACCCAAGGATTAGGGGTGGATGTCAGTTTGTTGGCCGTTCCGAGCGAGAGCGCCTTTTTTCAAGCCCTGGAGTGCACCCGCAAGGGGGGCAAAATTCTCTTCTTTGCTGAATTTCCCGATGAAGTGGAGATTCCCCTCAATCCCAATGTTCTTTATCGCCGGGAAATCGATCTCCTCGGCAGCTATAGTTCCTCCTATCGCCTTCAGTCCTTGGCCAGTGACATTATTTTTAATCGTCGTATTGATGTGGATGCCCTCATCAGCGATCGCTATCCCTTGGCAAAGCTGGCTGAGGCCGTCGAGCAGGCCGTCTCCCCCACCGCCGACACCTACAAGATTCTCATCTATCCGGATGCCTAATGCACGCGCTTTCTCTCCCCACGTGGGTTATTCATATTTCCAGTGTCCTTGAGTGGATAGCCGCCATCTGGTTTGTGCAGCAACTCCATCGATACCGCCCCCAAGAAGGCTGGCGATGGTTAGCCTGGGCAATGCTGCCGGCGCTTGTTAGTGCGATGTGTGCCTGTACATGGCATTACTTCGATAATGCCCCTCGTCTGGCATGGCTTGTGGATCTGCAAGCAATTCTCACCTTTGTCGGCAACTGCACCCTGTGTCTTGCAGCCGCATGGCTGTGGTGGCGGGGGCGGCAACGCTATCGTCCTGACAGGATTGATTGAAATTGGCAGTTCTTAAAGACTTCCAGTATGCTGTTATCATGCTTGCCTCACGGAATGATTGGATTGCGTATCACAATTGGCAGCTCTGAGCCGGTACCTAGCGTAGAGCAAGGAGAAACGTTTCCCCGTCAATCCATCCCTGAACGCCGAGACTGAGGACGTGCGGAGGTCGCCATGGACAGTAGTACCCAACTGACTGGTTTGTTTGTTATCACAGTCGTTCTGGGCATTGGTGCGCAAGTCGCTGCCCAGTGGTTACGCCTGCCCAGCATTGTGCTGCTATTGTTGGCTGGAATTCTCTGCGGCCCCAGCGGTTTGGGGTTAGTGCATCCGGACATATTGGGGGACGGCCTAGAGGTACTTGTGCCCCTGTGTGTAGCGCTCATTCTGTTTGAGGGGGGATTAAGTTTAGACCTCAGCCGTGCCGATCAAGATATTACCGGTAGCCTCTGGAAGTTGGTGACTGTAGGGGGCCTAATCACCCTTGTCGCGGGTGCGATGGTGGCTCACTGGATTGGTGATTTTCCGTGGCGCATTGCCTTTTTGTACGCCTCGCTTGTGGTTGTGACCGGGCCCACGGTCGTAGGACCGCTGCTGCGGCAGGTGGGGGTTGAGCACAAGCTGGCGGTAATCCTTGAAGGGGAAGGGGTATTAATTGATCCCATCGGCGCTATTTTGGCGGTGGTGGTGCTGAATGTGGTGCTAGAGCAAGACCTCGGGGTGGCGGCGATCGCCACGGGAGTGGCACAGCGACTGGCCACTGGGGCAGTCATCGGCGGTGTTGGCGGCTGGCTCTTGAGCCGATTTTTGCGCTGGGCGTGGTTTTTAGAGGACGAGCTACGAAATCTGGTGGTGTTGGCGGTACTGTGGGGGCTGGTGTGGCTCTCCCAGGAAATGGTGAGTGAATCGGGACTAATGACTGCTGTTGTCTTTGGGCTGATGCTGCGCTGGTGTGAAGTGCCCGGCGAGCGGCTGTTGCGGCGGTTCAAAGGACAACTCAGTACCCTCTCCATTTCAGTGCTCTTTGTGCTTTTAGCCGCTGATCTGTCCATTGCTAGCTTAAGGGAGCTAGGGGGAGCGGGGATATTAACGGTTCTGTGGTTAATGCTGGTGATTCGCCCCTTGGTGGTAGCGGTGTGTACGTGGGGCAGTGATCTAAGCTGGCAGCAAAAGGCTTTTTTGAGTTGGATTGCCCCGCGGGGGATTGTTGCTGCCTCGGTGGCATCGTTGTTTGCCATTACCCTCACCAATGCTGGGATCAGTGGCGGTGATGCCATCAAAGCTCAAGTGTTCCTGACGATTTTGATGACGGTCTTTGCCCAAGGCTTAACAGCCCGCTGGGTTGCTACCAAGCTCAATGTGCGGGCACAAGGAGCCTCTGGGGTATTGATTGCTGGGTGTACTCCCTTGGGTCGTCTTCTCGCACGACTATTGCGCGATCGCGGTGAAGAAGTGGTGATGATTGACACCGATGCCGAAGCCGTAGAAATTGCCCGCAAAGAACACGTGCCGGTGTACCTTAGCAGTGCCCTTGACTTAAATATTCTGCAGGAGGCGGGGATTACCCAATTGGGAACCTACTTGGCCGTTACCAAAAATACTGAAGTCAATGCTGTTTTAGCGCAGCGAGTCCTCGAAGAATTTCACCCACCCCGGGTCTTAGCTGCCCTGAGTCTTGAGGAGTGCCCCCTCGGCATGAGTGCGGCCTTTACCTCCCAACTCTCGATCAAAGCGTGGAATCAATATATCGCGACTGAGGCAGTACGGATTGGTGAACTGGTGATCGAGGAGGAGCAATCCCATCTGCAACGGGATCACCTTGATGCGCTGATCCGCTCCGGAAAAGTTCTGCCGCTATTGGTGGAGCGTCCCGAGGGGCTGCGCATTGTCCGAGCGAATGAAGAATGGCAGCCCGGCGATCGCCTCATCTATTTGCTGCACAATCCCAAACCCCATACACTACCGCAGGCGCTCATCTCTGGCTGGCCCGTCAATACCCACGTGGAATCTGTATTGGTGCCCAGTGAAACACCATCCCCCCAAGGAACCTGAAGCAGCAATTTCCGTCATAGGGCGTAACCATCTAACCATGGCTATGGTGATTGCCCCAGTGTGGAGACCCTGAGCAGGCTCTGCAGGGGTCAAGCCTTGCAAAATTTTTGCAGAAATTGTTCAACTTTTTGGAGATGTTGCGATGCACAACATAGCACAGCGTGGCATGGCGTTTTTTAGCTGCGGTTTACTCAGTTCAGGGACTCTTGCCACCCTCTTGATGACTCCTGTTCAGGCGCAATCCCGCTTTATAGATACTCAAAATACATGGGCGCAGGCCTGTATTGATCACTTGGCCAGCCGCAATATTATTAGCGGTTACCCCGATGGCACCTTTCGCCCTAATGCCGCCGTGACGCGAGCGGAGTATGCCGCCATGCTGGGGAAAGCTTTTCCCAATGCACCCGTGGTGCGCACCCCCAGTACCTTTAACGATGTTCCCAGTAATTTCTGGGCGTTTAGTGCCATTCAAAATGCAACCCGTACTGGATTTTTGAGCGGCTATCCGGGGAATGTCTTTCAACCCAATCAAAATATTCCCCGAGTACAGGCGGTAGTGGCCTTAGCCAGTGGCCTGCAGTATCCTGCCCCAGCCTCTGTGGAGGCAACCTTGGCTCAATTCAGTGATGCAACGGCGATTCCCGAGTATGGGCGTTCGGGGGTGGCGGCAGCAACCGCTAAACAAGTGGTCGTGAACTATCCCAACGTGCAATTTTTTGCCCCCAATCAACTGGCCACCCGTGCCGACATTGCTGCGTTCCTCTGCCAAGCGACTCGCACAGCCGGTGCTCAAGCCTTAGTGCCCATGCAGTATGTTGCAGGAGCCAGTGCAACCCCCATGGCTCTATCGGCAGGCCAACGAATTCCGGCTCGCTTCCCCGATGCTGAGCGCATTATTGTTACTCCCAAGGAAACTGTGCCGATTCGTCTGGTGGCGGCGGCGGATGTCCGCGATAGCCAAGGTCGAGTAGTGATTCCCAGCGGTAGCGAAATCTATGGCCAAATTCAACCCTCTCAAGGCGGCTCTCGGTTCGTGGCCAATACGGTAGTCATTAATAACCAGCAGATTCCCCTAGCGGCAACCTCAAATGTAGTCAAAAAAATTCGCGATACCCGCGATCCCGATATTGGGAATGTCTTTCGCAATGCGGCGATCGGTGCTGCTGTCGCGGCAGGGATTTCTGGCTTGGCGGGCGATCGCACCATTACTCCCCTAAAAGTGCTAACGGGGGCAACCGCTGGCGCAGCCATTGAAACAAACCAAGGTCGTCCAGCAAGCTCTGTTGTCCGTGACTCCCTCATTGGGGCGGCCTTGGCCACGGGTGCCTCTGCTGTTATTGGCGATCGCCAGATTACCCCAGAAAAAGTCATTACCGGTGCGGCTGCCGGCGCAACCATTGGTGGGGTGATTGATCCTGCGGTTCGTCGTGTTGTGGTTATTGATGCTAATACGGATTTAGGGTTGACCTTAACACAGTCTTTCACTGTGACACCCTAAGACTTAGCGGGGTCTCCACCTGCTCCCTAGTCTGATGGCTCCAAGGGCTCGCTCATAGCTAATTGACAGGCAGCCAAACTTGCCGTGTTATACATCTGCTGTAAACAATTCATTAAGTGAGAGGCCTCACCGGCATTCTCGTGGGGAAGGGGGAGGAGCACCGACAGGACAGCATCCGGTTGCCCTGGGGGCACAAGCACTACCAAATCGGCAGGAAGTGGGGCAGTGTACTGCCAAAACCTAGCATCGGTTTTGGGGGGAGTATAGGTCAGTAGGGGGGGTGGGGGTAGTGGCTGGGACTCTGGAGTTGCGCGGGAGTGCCGCATCTGCCGCAAAATCTCGTCTTTGGTTCTACCTCGCAACTGAAACAGCAAAAAGGGGTCTTCCTTAAAGCGTTGACCCAGCAGGTAATAGACTGCACCAATGTGCTTACAGGGATTGACGGGATCTGGGCAATTGCAGCGGCTGTGGATATCGAACTTGGTGAAGGGGAACAAACTCAACCCCGCTTGGGTAAAGACCTCTTCAATGCTGGGGGGCAACTCTCCGGCTAAGAGTTTTGCGCTGTAGAGAGCTTGCTGAGCCATGCTGTCAATAACGTATTGCCACTGCTCAGCGGTAAAAGCATCGAGGTGTAGTGTCACATGGTAGGGGGCAGGAGCAGTTCCTTGCACTTGGGCATGCACCTGATTGCCTTTGAACTCTAGGGTTAGCACACGTCCTTCGCGCACATAAATCCGCGCCCGCTCCATCCGTCGTCGCCAGCCAAAGGATTCTAGAACACTGATCCAACGCTCACTCCACCACTGTTGGCGATCGGGCGATAACGCTTGAGGGTCAGTGGCCACAACGGCAGCCTCAGTTGGAGTTGAAGGGCTGGTGGTTGCAGGCGCCTGTTGTTGCTGCTTTTGTTTTTCCTTGAGGCTGGCAGCCTTACGGGTAATTCTTAAAATCTGGGGCTGTTTCATAGGAGGGGTGACCTTGCAAACGTTTGCGCAGACTGAAAGAATTGACCGCACGCCATCGGAGCAGGGTTGATCTCGTGCTCCGATCCTAGCCATGAATACCGCGATTCGACAAGACTGATGCTGAGCCGTCTCCTGTTGACCACGTTCACAGTTGGGCGACAAACGCTGCTAGCCGCTCCAACCCCTTTTCTATCGTTTCAATATCCGTCGCATAGGACAGGCGAATATGATCATCCATGCCAAAGGCTTTACCTGGAATAGTGGCTACTTTGGCCTCTTCGAGGAGGCGATCGCAAAACTCCACGGAACTCAGCCCGGTTTTGGCAATGTCCACAAATAGATAAAATGCCCCTTGGGGTTGGACGCAACGCAGTTGGGGAATGCCTGTAATTCCGGCATACATCCGCTGGCGACGCTGGCGAAAGGCTGCTAGCATCTGGGCGACGCAATCTTGGCTGCCTTGGAGAGCGGCGATCGCCCCGTACTGCGCAAACGTGCAGACATTCGAGGTGCTGTGCCCCTGAATTTTTGTCGTGGCTTTAATCAGCTCAGCGGAACCAGCAAGGTACCCCACTCGCCACCCTGTCATGGCGTAGGCCTTCGCAAAACCACTGCTGACAATGGTGTAGCTAAAGGCAGCGTCGCTAACAGCACCAATACTTAAGTGTTCTGCCTCATCGTAGAGAATTTTTTCATAAATTTCATCCGACACCACCCACAACCGATGGCGCACAACGACCTCTGCCAATGCCCGAATTTCCGCTGGGGTATAGACCATACCCGTGGGGTTGCTGGGGGAGTTGAGGACAAACAGGCGGGTTTTGGGGGTGATCGCCGCCTCCAGTTGAGCGGGGGTAATGCGGTAGCCTGTTTCAGCAGTGGTGTGGACAATGACAGGCGTGCCACTCGCCAAATGCACCATTTCTGGATAGCTGACCCAATAGGGTGCTGGAATAATGACCTCATCCCCAGGGTTGATCAGCGCCAGCATTAAGTTAAAAAGGGACTGCTTGCCGCCATTGGTCACAAGAATGTTTTCAGCGGTGTAAGGGAGGTGGTTCTCAGTTCTGAGTTTGTCGGCAATGGCTTGACGTAAGGCGGGTTCGCCTGCTGCTGGCCCATAACGGGTTTTGCCTTGATCCAGAGCCATCTTAGCAGCGTCGCGGATGTGGGCAGGGGTGTCAAAGTCCGGTTCTCCGGCACTAAAGCTACAAACATCTTCCCCTGCGGCTCGCATGGCCTTTGCTTTGGCATCAATCATTAAAGTTACCGACGGCGTGACCCGCATCACCCGCGTTGCCAACTCCATCCTTACGTCTCCCTTCGGCACGGATTTTTCTACCTTATTGTAGTTGCTACCCCAAACGGCGAGGGGCTGGGGTGGCTTTACTCCAAAATTCGACAGCGTGGATCCACTAAACTGGCTTTGTGTGGTTCTCGTGGGAACCAAAATGCTGTGCGCTGACAAATGCCCACTAGCATCAGCATGACGGGCACTTCAATTAAGACCCCCACAACGGTGGCCAGTGCTGCACCAGAGTTCAGCCCAAACAATGTAACAGCGGTTGCGATCGCCACTTCAAAATGATTACTTGCCCCAATCATCGCAGCCGGAGCCGCATCTTCGTAGCAGAGCTTGAGTTTTAGCGCCGCCACATAACCTATCCAGAAAATAAGGTTGGTTTGAATAAACAGCGGTACGGCAATTAAGAAGATATGGAATGGATTATTGACAATCAATTCCCCCTTAAAAGTAAACAGCAACACCAAGGTAATCAGCAGCGCTGAAATAGCCACCGGATCGAGATATTTCAAAAACTGTTTTTCAAACCACTCGGAACCTTTGTGTTTCAAAATCCAGTGACGACTATAAACCCCACACAGCAGCGGTAACCCCACATAAATTAAAACTGACAGCATAATCGTGGCCCAAGGTACCGATAAGTGACTGGCAGACAACAGCAACCGACCCAGCGGTGCATACAAAAACAGCATCGTGAGGGAATTAATGGCCACCATCACCAGTGTTAGTCCTTGGTTTCCAAAGGCGAGGTACCCCCACATCAGCACCATCGCGGTACAGGGGGCAATCCCCAGCAGCACCGCTCCGGCAATATAGGACTGCGTGAGGGAAATCTCCTGTCCGTGAATCAGTTCTGTGCCTGCCAGCCAAGGACTGAAGAGCCACCCTAAAAAGAATTGGGCGATCGCCAACATAGTAAAAGGCTTGATCAACCAGTTCACCACTAAGGTCAGCACCACCGGTTTAGGGGTGCGAAAGGCGCGATCGATTTGGGTAAAATCAATCTTGACCATGATCGGGTACATCATGAAAAACAAACAGATGGCGATGGGAATGGATACTTGGTAAATGCTCATGGTATCCAGAGCCACAGCAACATTTGGAAATAGTCGCCCTAATGCAATGCCTACCAAAATACACAAACATACCCAAAGGGTGAGGTAGCGCTGAAATAGACCTAGCTTCATCAAAAAACCTCCGAGCCCCCACCTTGCATTAGCAGGTAGGATTTTTTGAATACTCTATTGCTACTGAATTGATGTTGATAGTTGAGACACACATCCCACTCTAGCGTAGGCTCAGCGGTGGGTCATTGACCTAATTCCTTGGGGTTGAGCCACGATACGAAAATTTGAAGCACTTAGGAGCCACTTATTGGCGAGGGTTTGGCAGCCTCTGTTGAATCTTCCAGAGGATGGCTGCCAGCCAATTCGTGCAGGTGTGTGCCACAATCGGCAAGAGTAAGTTGTGGGTGGCCACAGCACTATAGGCAAAAAGCCCACCCACAATAGTTGCCCACAGGGCATAGGGCCAGTGTTGTCGGGTTCCGGCGTGAAGAATCCCAAAACAAATAGAGGTGCCAATAATGCCCGCCCAGTTGAGACCTAAACTGGGGAGCAGTACCCCCCGAAACAGGAGTTCTTCGCTCAGGCCGGGCAACAGGCCAATCCATAGAAGATCTGGCCACGCTAAGGGAGTGAGGACAAAGGTGAGATAGGTATCGGAGGCTTGGCGATAGGACGGCCACACGACGTAGAGAAGTCCACTTAGCCCTGTAATGCCACAGCACAACCCCAAGCCAATGCTAAACGCCCATCCGTTCCATTCAAGGGGCAGTAGCCCGCCAGCAAAGGGGGTGTATAGCCAAATGCGAGCCAAGATCAGCCAGAGGATGGCAGTGAGCGCCATGGCCACGAGAATTTGGGTACGGCTGAGGGCAGGCAAATCATCCATGAAAGCCCCTACGATTTCTGGAACTGACCAAACTGGAGGTTATAGACCTCTTCTTCTTTTTCCGAAATAAGTTTGAGATCAGAGCAGGGGCGCGCTACACACAACAGCACATAGCCCTTGTCCCGTAGGTCTGGACTTAAGCCCATGGCATCACCATGATCAACGGTGCCCTCCTGGATTTGAGCAGCACAGGTGGTGCACACCCCAGCATTGCAAGAACTGGGTAAATCAATGCCAGCGGCGGTGGCCGATCGCAAAATAGGCTTATCGGCTGCTGCTGCAAAGTGGTAGGTTTGGCCGTGGTGGGATAGTTCAATGTGGAAGGTTTGGGTCATTGCCAATCGTTAGAGCTTAAGTGTGACATCTCCCTTATTATCTCCATGAACTACCCTACCGCATAGACAGATGGGTAATTCGGCGCAACTAACTCATAGCTCCATTCAGCAATGCCGGCTCTAGGCGCGGCAGTCGTGGATAGTTCCACACAGATTCTTGGCCGGGTCGCGGGGGAATGCGTTCCATGGCGGCACCCTTACGCCTTACTCTGAGGGTGACGCTCCACTAAACCCTGCTCAATCGCTAGGCGCACCAACTCCGCCCGATTGTGCACTGAGGCTTTTTGGAAGAGACTACTGACATGCTTTTCAATGGTACGGGCACTCAAGTGCAGGCGATCGCCAATTTGGGCATTGGACAGCCCCGCTGCCAACAACTCGATTACCTGCTTTTCGCGCTGGGTCATTGCTAAATGCAGCGACTGGGATGACGCTGCCGAGGGTTGCTGCTGACGCTGGCGCCATTCCACCTGCATTTGCACCAACTGAGAACGATCCAGCAAATTGCGTGCGACCGCCGCCAACTCATTCAGATCAAAGGGTTTAGCCAGATACACATCACCGCCAGTACGGTAGGCACGAATCCGCTCCTCCACTTCTGTGCGGGCAGTCAGATAAATAACGGGCAACAGCCGCAGGGACGGGTGCTGCCGCACCTGTCGCACCAGTTCATAACCATTCATGTTGGGCATGGCAATATCGGTGATCAGCAAATGTGGCTGATAGCGATGAATCATTTCTAAGGCTTGGGTACCATCCCCCGCCGTCAAACAGCAGTATCCTAGCGACTCCAAAAATTGGCTAACCGATAGCCGAATACTGGCATCATCATCGGCAATTAAGAGCGTCAGGGACATAGCGGCTAGCTCTCAACTAAACCACAAAACTTTTCGATGCAGCGAAGAAACAATTCCACACCAATACTTAGTACGGTTTCATCGAAGTCAAAGCGCGGATGATGGTGGGGGAAATCTAACCCCAGTGTGCCATTGGCAGAGCCTAAAAAGAAATAGCAGCCCGGTACCGCCTGCAAAAAGAAGGACATATCCTCGGCAGCCATGGTTTGGCAGTGGGGGGTAACGCCGGTGGGCACCTCCATCACTGACTCCGCCACAGAACGTACTAAGTCCGCCATTTTCGGATCATTGACCGTTGGTGGGTACATCCGCTGATAGTCAAATCGATAGCTAGCCCCATGGCTTTGGCAGATACCAGCAATTACCTCTTCAATGCGCTGCGGTAGCCACTCCCCCAACTCCGGCTTGAAGTAGCGCACCGTGCCGCGAAAGGTGGCTGTGTCCGCAATCACATTCTTGGCGGTACCGGCATGAACCGCACCGACAGAAATGACAGCGGTTTCCAGAGGATCAACATTGCGCGAGACAATGGTGTGCAAGGCGGTAATCACCTGGGCAACGACCAGCACTGTATCCACCGTAAATTGCGGCAGGGCAGCGTGTCCGCCCTTGCCATGGATGGTGCACTCGAAAAACTCTGCTGCTGCCATCAGCGGGCCACTGCGCACGCCCACCGTACCCACGGGTAAAAAATTCCACAGGTGGAGGCCAATAATGGCATCCACCTTGGGGGTATCGAGTACCCCAGCCTCAATCATGGGCTTTGCACCGCCGGGGCCTTCCTCCGCAGGCTGAAAAATAATTTTAACCGTACCGGCAAAATCGCGGTGGCTAGCAAGGTATTTTGCAGTACCGAGGGCGATCGCTGTGTGCCCATCATGGCCGCAGGCGTGCATTTTGCCCTCATGGAGTGAGCGATAGGGCGTTTCATTTTCTTCCTGCACCGGCAGGGCATCCATATCGGCACGAATTGCCAGTACAGGTCCTGGACGCAGCCCCGGAATCACCGCCACAATCCCCGTTTGCGCAATACCGCAACGGTGTTGAATTCCCCATGCCTGCAACTTGCTGTGGATAAAATCTGCCGTCAAATGCTCTTGAAACCCCAGTTCCGGGCGTTGGTGGAGATACCGTCGCCATGTCACTAATTCTGGTTGTAGTGCCGCCACATCCGGTCGAAGGTGGCAGGTTAGCTGGGGAAGGTGGAAGGCCATGGCGAAAATGTTTAGAACTTGTTAAGCGTTACTTTCTAGGATAAACGATGGTCTTTACTGCTGCTAGGAAGAGGGCTGGCTGTTGACAGCCTTGCTGCTAGGGAGCTTGTGACGCACCTCCGACTGCGCAAATGGACGTACTCTGAGTCTTAGGACAGTGCTTGAGTGTTATCTCTGAGCTTCTTTTGCTGTCTAGGAAACAAGGTTCTCCCGTTAGTACGGTGATAACTTTTACTAATTAGAGAAGTAAGCTAACAACCTTTCTGGAAAATTGTTGAAATTTACAAAGCCATACGCTTGTCGTTTAATCAACTTAGTACGATTATTGATTCCCTCCATTGCTCCACTCGTAGTGAGGTTTCTAAAGTAGTTGCTAATTCCATCTAAATGGTTCCCAATAATTGTGATTAATTAATTGTAAACTGCTCGTGCTTGATTTAGCTATTCTTCTTGAATCCGACGCTTCCCTACTTTTCCGTAAGAACCTTATTTTTTTGCTTCTAAAATAACTCAAAATAAACTAAGTTGTAAATAATTCATCAAATTTTCTATTGCAAATGTCACTAAATTTGAAAGAGGATATATTGATGATTGATTATCATGATCTATTTGCCTAGCAATAAAAACTCGATCAAAAAATTTTAATATGCCGCGCTGTTGAGGATTATTGATTTCATTATAGAAATTAGTTGTAGCAAAACAGATAATGGGTACTTTTGAAGACGAATATGAAATACCGTATCTTTCGCGTAGCTCTGGACTGTATAACGCAATATCGATTAGAAGTTTCCATTTGTAAGTTTGAGCAGCTCTTTCTCTTAAAGAAGTTTTAAGCGATATGAGAATGTAGTCTTGATAGTTATCTTCTGAATAAATCACAATATCCATATCTGGCTTTTGGAACTCATCTTGAATTTTTATCCTAGTTAATTTATCAAAGTCAGGAATTACAGACACTTGAGATGTTATATAAATTTTATTGGGTATATTTTCATGCACCTTGTTAATCAAAAAGATATAGATTATTGATTTAGAGAACGCATTTCCAACAATACTTCTTCTGGCTTGATCTTTATTTTTGATTATGTTTTTATCAAGTCGGTTATCTAGCAATTTTTCGACATCAGATCTTGAATCTTTTAGAATCTCATAAAGATAATCAAAAACATTTAGCCAATTTAATTTTATATTTGAGTTACTTTTTATCTGACTATTTATTCTTTTTATAATGGGCTTCATGTAATAAGTAGATGAAATTTCAGTTAATACTTTACGTTCTCGACTATTAAGATTAATCATGGAATCACGTTCAAAAAAGATTAAGCTGCTCAGTTGTTTTTAGTGGATTTCTATGATTCAGGGCTTCTAGAATTTTATGGGCAATAGCTCTCACTAAAGGAACAACAACGGAATTACCAAATTGCTGATAGGCTCTTGTATCACTGACAACTATTTTGAATGAATCTGGAAAACCCATTAATCGTGCACACTCTCTTGGTGTTAGCCTTCGAGGATTTTGATTGACTTGAGGAATCAAAATCTCTGATCCATCTTTGTAATACCTTGCACTTAATGTTCGAGTAAAACCATCTAAATTCACAATTCCATATCCAAAACCATTACCTTTTGCTCGATGTTTTTCAGCATATTTTTGTAGGTACTGCCAAAGATGATCTGTTAGCGTGTACTTTGGTGCAACTTCAAATTCTAAAATGTCTTTCACTCTCAGATAAGGAATTGGTAGATCTGGAAATGCAAACTCAATGGGTTCTTTAAAGCCAGCAATAAAAATTCTTTCACGATGCTGTGGGACAAAATGAACAGCATCAATTACTTGATAGTAAATGTAATATCCTAATTCATTCAAAATTCTTTGAATAATCTTGAATGTTCTACCTTGATCATGGCTCTGTAAGTTTTTAACATTTTCTAATAAAAAAGCCTTCGGTTTTTTGTCTGCGAGAATTCTCACTATCTCAAAAAATAAATTACCTTGAGTAGGGTGATCAAAACCATGCTTTACACCCAAAGCATTATGCTTACTGACTCCAGCAATACTAAATGGCTGGCAAGGGAACCCTGCAAGTAAAATATCATGCTCTGGAATTTCATCAGTGGTAATTTGGGTAATATCTCCAGCAGGCATTTCAGAAAAATTGGCTGCATAAGTTATTTGGGCAAACTTATTCCACTCTGAACTGAAAACACATCTTGCTCCTGCTTGAGTAAATGCCAAACGCATCCCACCAATGCCAGCAAAAAGATCAATAAATGTTAGGCTTGTCATAGGACTAGTATGAATGCGCTATACTAGCATCTTAATTTCTAGATTAGAATCACTGAGCGGGTAATTCTTTCCTAATTATCACCTTAATTTTGAGGATCTCTTGCTGGCGGGGTGAGCATATCTGGTGACAATAATGCGCAGGCGATCGCCTTGTTGCGGCTAGAGGATCACGCAACCGTATAGGGTCGGTTCAGGCGATCCAACTGCTGCACCATCAGGCTTAGGAATAACCCCACATCCGTGACCACACCGATGGACTCCACAGAGCCACGATCTGCCAATTTTGTCACTACCGCTGGGTTAATGTCCACACACACTAACTTCACACCCGCAGGGGTCATGTTCCCCACCCCAATGGAGTGGAGCATAGACGAGAGCATCAGGATCATGTTGGCACCCTGCACCAAGCGGCTATACTCCCGCTGGGCTTGTATTAAGTCCATGAGGGTATCGGGCAATGGCCCATCATCACGAATGGAACCGGCTAAGACAAAGGGGATATTGCGCTGAACGCATTCGTACATCACGCCGCTGGTGAGAATCCCTTGGCGCACGGCCTCGGCAATACTGCCACACCGGCGAATCGTGTTAATGACCTTCAAATGGTGCCGATGCCCACCCCGGACGGGCACGCCCCGCTGCATATCAACGCCTAGGGAGGTGCCCATCATTGCTTGCTCCATATCATGAACGGCAATAGCGTTCCCCCCCAGTAGCCCTTGGACGTAGCCTTCACGGATAAGCTTCGCAAGGTGTTCACCGCCGCCGGTGTGAATCACCACTGGCCCTGCTACAACGACGACTTTACCTCCCTGATCGCGAATGCGCCGCAGTTCCCAAGCAATTTGTTCAACGACGAGTTCCACCCGCCGCTCGCTAGAAACCCCCGACCCCATAAAGGTAAATTCTTGGCTGTTGCGCTGTGAGTCGGCCTTACGCACGGTGCGAATCCCTTCGACCCCAACTACGACGCGATCGCCCACCTCTAAATCTCGCAGGAGGCGGCATTCGGCCACGGTGCCCTCTGGAGTGGAGCGCACCACGATCGCCCCATCCATCCGCTGGTTTTGTACCCGCACCCACTGGCAGTTCACCCGCACTTCTGTTGGATAAATTGTGGTGACGTAGAAATCATCCGGTGCCACCCCAGCGAGGGTCACCGTCTCGAGCGTGGCATCGCAGACCTCGCTCGGTGGCAAAATGGCTCCCAAATCAATGAGTTGAGCCATAATCTCGTCCATGACGGCGGCATCCGGTGCCATCACCCGCACATCGGCTTGGGAGGGACTCTGCCGCTGCTCCCCAAGGTTAAATTGCAGTACTTGGAAGCTGCCGCCACTTTCGACAATGGTATCGAGGACACGATTCACTAAGCCGGAGTCTAGTAAATGCCCCTCTAAGTGAATGACACGGCTGGGGAGGGTTGCAGGCGCACGAAGTTCTGCCCGCACTGGCTCGGTGACCCGTAGGGTTAAGCATTTGGAGGCACCGCCCGCCTTGAGAAACTCGGTTAAGGGGGTTTCCACCACCTCAAAGCCTGCGGCGGCTAGGGCATTTTTCAGGTCTTGACTGGCACGGTTGAGAATTACCGTATGCTCAATATTGACAGCATTACAGGCAAAATTAACGGCATCCGCCTCTTGGACAACAATCCGTTTTGCCGCTGGCACCCGCAGTTCAATCAGGCGGTTCGAGTAGGCATCGAAGGCCGGGGGGTAGTACAGAAGGTAACCATCGGTGAGGGGACAAAAACAGGTATCGAGGTGATAAAAACGCTCATCCATTAAGCGCAGCGATAGGACTTCAATATCCAACCATTTGGCTAAGTAAGCGTGGGAGTCTAGTTCGGAGCGGAAGCCGTAGCCGGCCCATAACCAGCGACCTTCGCGATCTAAAAGTGCATCCCCTGCTCCTTCAAAGGGGACTTGTTTGGGCAGTTCAAAGACCTGATAGCCCTCAGAGGTAAACCATGCCTTGAAGTAGGGTTCTTCTCCTTGGCGCTCAGGGTGGTAAAAGCGACTGAGCACGACGCGATCGCCAAGTACTAGCCCGGCATTGGCTGTAAAGACCATATCTGGCCAGCCGCGTTGGGGTTCGATCAGGCTAACAGTTGCCCGTGCCTGAAGAATGTCGTAGAGTTGCTGCCACTGCACCTGTGCCCGCTCTTGAGAAGACTTGTGAATATTTCCTTCCATCCATGGGTTAATGACATAGTCCACCTCGTAATAGGTGGGAGGGCACATGAGGAATCGCAGTGTAGAACTCATAAAAATAATGGCGATGTAAAACGGCAGAGGCGGGCATAGCAATGCGCTATGCACAACCTTTTATCGTATAATGAAAAACTATCTGAAGTGCCGCCAGCGTTATCAAACCTTGATATTTTAGGGGCAGCTATGGGCAACAATGATTGCTACGTTGCCTCGCACCAGAGGAACTAGCACGACAGCGGCCAGCGCGTACGATACGATAATCATTTGTGCGATCGCCACTGGATGTTACTGCTGCACACTAAATTTGAAATTTGCGAAGGGGAATTGCCTTGACTAACGCGACTGAATTGATTTCGATTACTACAGAAGCTCGTCCCAACAGCCAGCTTGCTGCCACCATTGAGGTCACCGCCGATCGCTCCCAACAGGTCTATAACCAAGTTCTCAACGACCTTGTGCGCAACACCCAACTGCCGGGATTTCGCAAAGGTAAAGCCCCTAAACAACTCCTGTTAAAACAGATTGGTGCGCAGCGGTTGCGTTACGCTGCTATGGAAAAGCTCATTGAAGACACCGTTAAAGAAGCCGTTAAGCAACAGAATATTCCCTACCTCGGCAACCTCAAGCTGGAGGGGGATGTCGCTGAGGTACTGGAGCAGTTTGACCCCCAACAGCCCTTCCGGTTTAGTGTCACCTTTGACGTGACCCCTGAGGTGAGCGTCAGCAGTTACCAAGGGTTGACCATTGAGTATTCGCCGGTTACGTACGACCCAGCCATGGTGGACGAGGTTTTGCAGCGACACCAGCGCGAGCACGCCACCCTTATCCCCGTTGAGGATCGGCCTGCACAGTGGGGGGATGATGTCACCATCAAACTAGAGACCAAGGATGCCAAAACAGGGGAGATTATCGACACCCTTTCCGCCGCTGAGTTGCCCCTCACCCTCGATGAACAACAGCCCTTTGTGCTCCGAGAAATCCCCGCTGCTGTTGTGGGGATGGCGATCGCCGAGACGAAAACGGTTACCGTTACCCTACCCCAGGAGACTGAGGGGGCAGCAGAGGAGCCAACTACAGCCATCGCCGAGATTGAGTTACTGGAAATCAAAGCCCCAGAGTTGCCCCCCCTCGATGATGCCTTTGCAACAGAGCACAGCGAATTTAGCACCATGGCGGAACTGCGCTCACACTTAGAGACTACCTATCAGGAGCGCGCCCAAAAGGAGGATAAAACTGCGAAGGAGAACGCCCTCATCGATGCGCTGATCGCTGCCAATGAGGTGCCAGTGCCTGCCACCTTGGTCGATAGGGAAGCAGAACATGAGGTCAAAGAATCCCTTTACCGCTTGCAATCTCAAGGCTTGGATCTGTCTAAAGTCCTCACCCGCGACCTCTACGACAAAATGCTGGTGGAGGCGAAGCCAGCGGCGGCACGAAACGTCAAGGCAAATCTTTTGCTGCGGGCGATCGCCAAAGCGGAGGGGATTGTACCAACGGAGGAAGCGATTGCCGAGCGGGTTAAGGAGTATATGGCTGCCCTTGGCAACACCAGCCCTAAACAGCGGGAGGCTTTGCGGGATATTGCCAGCACCGAACTCACCAAGTCCCAAACCCTTGCATGGCTGCTCGAACACAATCAGTTTCAACCCCTAGCGGCGCCAACACCACCTGAGCCAGACGCAGAACATGCCACGGCTGAAGCGGCTGAGCCTGCTCCGGCCAAGGCCAAAAAACGGTCGGGGAAAAAGGCCACACCCCCTCTAGGGATCGAATAGTTCGCCATAATAAAAATAGTTTCATGCCCATGCTATCGGGCAGATGGCTAGAATACTGTAGTAACCGGTCATTAAACGCCACTATGCTGCATTCTCACTACAATCGCCGCTCGCCAGAGCTAAACTTGCCTGCTACCCATGCCAATATCGTGCCCATGGTGGTTGAGCAGTCAGGCCGAGGGGAGCGAGCGTTTGATATTTACTCCCGCCTGTTGCGAGAGCGGATTATTTTTCTGGGCGGGGGATCCGGCGATCGCCGTGGTATTGATGATGCCGTTGCCGATGCGATCGTGGCGCAACTGCTCTTCCTCGATGCTGAAGACCCAGAAAAGGATATTTATCTTTATATCAACTCGCCCGGAGGCTCTGTGACGGCAGGGATGGCGATTTACGATACCATGAAGCACGTTCGCCCGGATGTGTGCACATTGTGCTTTGGGTTGGCGGCCAGCATGGGGGCATTTCTACTGTCGGGAGGCACCCCGGGCAAGCGGATGGCTCTACCCCACGCCCGCATTATGATTCACCAGCCCCTTGGCGGTGCCCAAGGGCAAGCGGTTGATATTGAGATTCAAGCCCGCGAAATTCTCTACCATAAGCGCAAGCTCAATGAACTTTTAGCGCTCCACACCGGCCAACCCATCGAGCGCATTGAGGCAGATACTGAGCGCGACTTCTTTATGTCTGCCGAGGAAGCCAAAGCCTACGGCCTTATCGATCAGGTCGTGACACGGCAAACTCTGCCTAGCCATTAAATCTCTCCCACTTTGCTAGCCTGCAACCCTAGAGGTTCCCTATGGCCAAATATGATACCCACCTCAAGTGCTCCTTTTGTGGCAAGTCACAGGAACAGGTGCGTAAACTCATCGCTGGCCCTGGGGTCTATATCTGCGATGAGTGCGTTGAATTGTGCAATGAAATTTTGGATGAGGAATTAACCACAGTTCCCAACCCCACCCCCCCGCGGCGCGAACCCACCACGCCGCGATCGCCCCGCAGTCAGCCGCGTCCTCGCCCTTTAGGACAAGTGCCTAAACCTCGCGAAATTAAGGAATACCTTGATAACTATGTGGTGGGTCAGCACGAAGCCAAAAAAATCCTCTCGGTTGCAGTCTATAACCATTACAAGCGCCTGAGCTTGCTTGATACTGAGCAGCAGGGGGATGATAGCGTTGAGCTGCAAAAATCCAATATCCTCTTGATTGGGCCAACTGGCAGCGGTAAAACCCTGTTGGCGCAAACCCTTGCCAAAATGTTGGATGTGCCCTTTGCCGTTGCCGATGCCACGACCCTTACTGAAGCGGGCTATGTGGGGGAAGATGTGGAAAACATTCTGCTACGGCTGTTACAAACCGCTAACCTCGATGTGGAAGAAGCGCAGCGCGGCATTATTTACATTGACGAAATTGATAAAATCGCCCGCAAAAGCGAAAATCCTTCGATTACCCGAGATGTTTCTGGGGAAGGGGTGCAGCAAGCCCTGCTGAAAATGCTGGAAGGAACCATTGCCAACGTGCCACCCCAAGGTGGGCGCAAGCACCCCTACCAAGACTGTATTCAAATCGATACTACGAACATTCTCTTTATCTGTGGGGGAGCCTTTGTGGGTCTTGAGAAGACCATTGAGCTACGAATTGGCAAGAAGGCCATGGGCTTTGTTCGCGATGGTGAACCCCTACCCAAGGAAAAACGCGCCGCCGACTTGCTGCAACACCTTGAGCCGCAGGACTTGGTGAAGTATGGCATGATTCCAGAGTTTATTGGTCGCATTCCGGTACTTGGGGTGCTAGAGCCGTTGAACGTCGAAGCCCTCGCAGAAATTCTCACGCAACCTCAAAATGCTCTCCTCAAGCAGTATCAGAAGTTAATGCGCATGGATAGCGTTGAGTTGCGCTTTGAACCGGCTGCGGTTGAGGCGATCGCCAAAGAAGCTTACCGCCGCAAAACGGGTGCGCGTGCCCTCCGTGCCATTGTCGAAGAAATCATGCTAGATGTGATGTACGAGTTACCCTCCCGCAAGGATCTGCGAGAATGCACCATTACCCCAGAAATGGTTGAAAAACGCTCTACCGCAGAGTTGCTGCTTCATCCGTCGTCGCTGCCTACGCTCTCGGCCTAGCGTATCTTTGCGAGGGGCGATCGCCTTTGCTATGATGAAAAACCGTGCTACTGGAGAGGTGGCAGAGTGGTTGAATGCGCTTGACTCGAAATCAAGTTTAGGGTCACACCTAACGGGGGTTCGAATCCCCCCCTCTCCGTAACCGCTCAACGCCTTACGGCATCTGAGATACAACAAAGTTGAATGCCGCTTATCCGTCTCCCCACGCACATAGCGGTTGATGGGGCTATGGCTGATGCCTTCGAGATCGTCAGCCAAGTTTGTGACGGTGTAGTTGACAGAACTGCCGAGCAGATACTGGCAGTGGTGCTAGCCAGTCCAGTACCCATAGGCTACAACACGCCCGGTTGGACTCGAACCAACGACCAATCGCTTAGAAGGCGATTGCTCTATTCCACTGAGCTACGGGCGCACCTCACAAATCATTTTCTCACAGCGCATAAGCTAGAAGAAGAACTGCACACCAAGGATACTATCGATGGAGTCTTTTGCACCGCCATCTCGCCTACTGCTTGTTTGCACGGACAATAATTTATCGCAACGGCTAGGCCAAGACTTACAGGCTGCGGGCTATGACCCAGTCATTGCTACCTCAGAGAAGGACTGTCATCTAGCCTGTGAAGAGTGGCAGCCTGCGCTGATTGTGATGGATCGCTATATCGGGCGTCTGAGCAACCTAGAACTGTGCCAACGGCTACGGGAAGCAGGTATGAGCCTTCCGATTGTGGTGCTCATGGAAAGCGATCGCCTCGAGGATCGCATCGCAGTCCTAGAGTCAGGCGCAGACGATTACTTGTTACTGCCCTACACCCCCAAGCCATTTCTGCAGATGATCCAGCTCTACCTTAAGCCTCCCGTTGCGCACGGGGAAGTCCTACGGTTTGATAATTTGTCCCTTGACTTGCTCACCCGCCGTGCAGAGCGCAATGGCCGCACTATTGACCTGACGATGAAGGAGTATGAACTCCTAAAATTTTTAATGGAGCACCCCCGGGACGTTCTCAGCCGTGAACAGATTCTTGAAAATGTTTGGGGCTACGACTTTTTAGGGGAGTCTAACGTCATTGAAGTCTATGTGCGCTATTTGCGCTTAAAAATTGAACCGGAGGGGGAGAAACGGTTGATTCACACTGTACGGGGAGTGGGCTATGTTTTACGGGAAGGGTAACATCCGTTTTTTGGGGGTGCTACTCATCAGCATCAGTCTATTGCTCGGCTGCCAAGCCCTCAGTCAAGGCGATCGCCCCCCAGGGATCAGTAGGGGGGTACCGCAATACCTACCAATTACCGCCAAGGTCAACATTCATGACACTTGGATTGAGTTGGAGGTAGCGCGTACCCCAGCACAGCAGCAACTGGGGTTGATGTTTCGATCGCAATTAGCTGCCAATCGCGGCATGCTCTTTCCGGTGTCACCGCCCCAAGTGGCCAGTTTTTGGATGAAGAACTGTTTAATTGCCTTAGACTTAATCTTTATTCGATCCGGCCAAGTGGTGGCCATTGTTGCCGATGCTCCCCCCTGCCAAACCCAAGAGTGTCCGACCTACGAGTCTGGGGTACCCGTTGATTATGTCTTGGAACTGGCGGCAGGACGGGCGGATGAACTGGGACTCAGGGTGGGCGATCCCCTCACCATTCAATACTTAGATGCACCACAATCGATGCTGCCAAAGTAGTATCATGGTGGCAATTTCCAAGGAAACCAATCATGGATGGCTTTTGGGAAAACGTTCTACGGTATCAACGCTACTTTGTCACAGTGTTGCTCGGGGTGGTCTGGAATGTCGTTGAACCACTGGTGCCTCTCTTTAAGCGCCCCGCCAGCGCGATCGCCTTGGTGGGGCTAATGGTCGGCCTGTTGGCGTTTGTGGCCTTAACGCTACGAGCCATGCTGGGCCTCCCGGTTGTTTGACCCATTCCTACCCTATGCTGGCCACCTCACTGCCGATCAAAGCGCAGATTGACCTGATTCTCCTCAGCCTTGAGGCACTGGCTCATATTGGCTCAGGTGAGGTTTTGGCCTTGGCGGGAGCCATGGGGTTTGAAGCGTACCTACCGGATCGGGTTGGGCTATGGCGACTACGCCAATCCAGCCCCTTGCGGCGGGGTCGTAGTGGTCGTCGCAAGCTGGATATTGATGAAGCCCGTGCTCTTGCTCTTGTCTGCAGCCGCTTAGCTCAGCGCCATCAGCAAACCATTCGCACAGCGGTCGAGCATTGGCAACAGCAGGTGGAACAGCAGCACCCTCCATACCATGATCCCCTGCTAGGGGATTATCTGGATCGTTTTACCAGTTTGTATGCAGAACGAATGGCTAGTCCCAGCCTCAATGGCGAAGAGCTGACGCAGTTAGGCTTAGACTTACTGGTTGATCTGCTGTTTTACAGTACGCCCCAAGGATCGCGCCGCCTTTGGATGGCGCTACTAGAGCGAACTGCCCCACCAGAAGAGCCACCTCTAGAGCTACTGGAGCCAGAACCCACCCCACAACCCACCGCCGATCTACCCACCCTGTTTCCCCACTCAGATGCCTGATGAGTACGACGCTAAGCTATCACCAGCCCACTTGCGAGCTTGAGGTCGCCGCTGAATTTTTGCCCCTGAGCCAAACCTTGCCCCGTGCCCCCGTGCGATCGCTGCACTTTACCCTCCACCTCGGTCAACAACTCACTGTGACAGGCAACGATCGCCAGCTTTATCGCTTAAAAACCGCCGTCAATACCTACATTGATGCGCTGCTGAGTCGCCGAGTCACACCAGTTACCGTTAGGGAAGATAACATTTCCCTGCGATCGCGATCTCTCTTGGAGCACGAACTCCATTGGCCAGAGCACGAGGTTGTAGCTCTCAAACTGACCGAGCTGTACGACTTAGCCACCGTCTTAGATGACTGGTCAGCCGCCATGCAACCCTTACCAGAGCTGGTGGCCACCTCCCAAGCCAAACTGGCACAAATTCCCATTTGGCTTAAGAGCACTGCCATTGCCGTAGGGGTTTTAGCTGTCTTCACCCTCAGCCAACAGTGGTTGCTGCGCTCACCGATGCCCCTCAGTCAAGCGCCTATTCCCACAGATCAGGCCAGCTTGCCATCGTTAACAACACCGCTGCCCTTGCCGGAACCAACCCTGAATCCTGAACTTGCTCCCCTGCCAACCACACCAGAGGCTCCCCCGGCCACCCCCCCAGTACCACCGAGCTAGTTCCCCTACCGCCGCCACCGGAGATGCCCCCACCGGCAGTGCTCCCTCCCCACCTATCGCTGCTGTTGAACCCGCTCCCGTGCCGGATCAAAATCCGGATCAAAATAATGTGGTGGTCGAGTCTCCCCAAAGTCGCGTCTCTGCAGGCATTAGCGCCGCACCAATTGCGCCGCCCGCCAGTAGTTCTGTGTCAGCCACAACCCTGCGGGAAGTAAAAACGTATTTTCAAGATCGCTGGCAGCCCCCACTAGTTTAGACACATCTCTAGAGTATCGGCTGGTTCTGAATCCTGACGGCACCCTTGCCCAGGCATTACCCCTGAACGGCGCTGCGGTACGCTTTATTGATCGCACCCCCATTCCCCTACGGGAAAGCCCCTTGGCTAGTCCCTTTGGCAGCAATCAGCCCATCTTGCTACGGTTAGTGCTGATGCCGTCCGGCACTGTACAGGTTTTTGGCGAGAGTTAAATTCTTTGAGGGGTTTAGTTGAGGGATCCTTTTCACCACGTTGAGAAAGACAACACAGAGGGTTAGCTTGGTAGCTCCGTACTTTAGTACGGGGTGGAAAAGCCCTAAAGCAACTTTAGTTGCTCTGTGTTAAACTATACTTGGTCGCCATCCTTGGTGAAAAACCCAATCGGCGACAGTTGTTACAAGTAAGCAGAACCTTGGGGCTTTGCCTCTAGGAACTGTGTAGGGGCGTCTTGACAACGCCTTTATGAGTTCGTTTATGGACTGCGTAAGAATCCCCCACCTTTAGGTGGTGGGAGTGTCAATCCAACGCAACGCCTGCCATAGCCCTACGTTGTGCGCGTGGCTGAGGCTATCTAGAGAGGGTAGAGAGTCACAGCGAATTTCGGATCGCCACAACTCTGGAAGAGATGGCCCATAAAGACAGTTGTAATACAGCGGTTTCCGCAACGATATGGGACAATTCTTGCAGAAACAATTTCTGAGACGTTGAAGAATGACTTTGCTCACTGCTGCTGCTGTGCCAGTTAGTTATGCAAACCGCTGTAAGTTGTAAATGAGCCGTGCAACCCATAGGGGATATGGTGCTTTAGGTGCAGACGGGCAATGGGGCCGCCATGGATGGCCGCAGCATCAAAAATCAGTAATTGGGACGTGTGGGAACTGGCATCGTACATGACCTGTAACACCCAGCCATCGTCTTCGTCTTGGGAGCCGTGCCAGAGAAAACTCCCCTGATCGAGACCCCGGGGGACAAAAATGGGTTCGCCGACAAATCCTTGGGGTGCTGCTGACCAAAACTGCTGCTCACCGCTGTGGCGATCGCGCCGCCAAAGTGCCTGCAAAGGGGCATTGATCTTAGGATCATGACCAGCCGCTAGGTAGGTGTAGCGGTAGGGCTGCCCCACCTTAGCTGGATGCACCACTGGAAATTCGCAGGGGCGATCGTCCACTATGGTTGAGATTACCTTGTCCGTGGGTCGATGGATGGTGATGTGCCACAGCAAACTGGCGGGGAGAGATGCAAAATTCACCTCACGAAAATCTGTGCCCGGGTCGAGGGTGGGGAAGTGGCTGTAGGCAATGGACTCGATGTGAATCTCGTCGCCAGCTTCATAGGCATTGGCATGATGAAAGACAAAGCAGGCTGGCATTGTGAACTGTTGCGGTGCCCCCCCCGCTCTTGGCAAAAGCCAGATGCGCGTGGGCTCGTTGGCATTAAATTGAATACACTGCGCTGCTCCGCGCAATCCCAATAGGTAAGGTAAGGGGTTGAGCCGCACCGGGTTTTGAAACACAATGGCGTAGTGTGGGGTGAGCGCAATGTCGTGAATAAAGGCAAACCCAGGAATCTGGAAGACGGGCTGCGAGACACACTCTCCCGTGGCAGCAAATTCGTAGAGGTGAATGCGGGTATTGAGTCCGGGCTTGAGTGCAAAGTTAACAAGCCGTTGCGTTTGGGGGTCAAAGCGGGGATGCGCTGCAAAGGCATCGTGTTCGCCTAAGAGGCCGTCTAGATTGTCTAACCCTAGGGTCTCTAGGGTGGCCGGATCCAGACGATGGGGAAGACCTGCTTCCCACAAAGCCAGTAACTTGCCCCCCCAATAAATGATGTGGGTATTGGCAATATTTTTAATGCGAGTGTCTAAAAAATTCGCCAGCCAGCCCCCGGGCTTTTGGGTGCCAAAGACACCGCGATAGAGAAGGCGATCGGCTTTTTCTTCTTCTAGAAACCCGGCTGTGCGCACGTAGCGATTGCGAAAGTGCACCCGCCCCTGTTCAAAGTGAAAGGCGCAGATCATGCCATCACCATCAAAGGGATGGGCAAGGGAGACCCCACCCCGCTCCAGTAAGCCAGGGCCATTACGGTAGAGGGTACCGTTGAGATCCTTGGGAACAGTGCCCTCCACTTCATCAATCCAATAGTCGTATTCTTCAGTGAGAGACTGAGTACCGCCCCGCCAGTCGGCCATGCTATAGGGGCGATCGCCGGTCAATAATCCAGTCATGAGACACTTGGCTCCAATTCAACATCAACAGAGACAGTCGCCTTGGTGGCGCTAGAGGTGGGGGGCTTAATCTGCTGGGGTAGCCAACCGAGCAGGGGCAAGGGCAGCAGCGTACTCACGTTGGTTATTAGCACCAGCAACCACAATCGGTCAAAATTATGCTCTGTAATCCCCAACCAATGGGTCAGAAGCGCCCCCAGTTCATGGGAGACCAAATTAGCAAGATTACTAATGGACATCAGTAGCGCAAACAGAGTGGCTTCAATCCCTGGGGGGCACAGGCGTGCGGCTAACACTAACACTGGCATGAAAGCAATTTGACCCATCACCGCCAGAACAAGGCTATCCCCCAAGCTAAACCACTCATCACTAATGCCCCATTGGCGATTGAGATGGGTCACCAGAATTAAACTCGATAAACCCAGCACGGCTGAGAGAATGGTACTCCAGAAAAAGATTGTACGAATGGGTAAAGTTTTAAGGTAGCGCTGAAAGAGCCATACTCCCAGTAGCGATGCCACACTGGTGACAAGGCGCACCCGTCCCAGAAATTCTGGCTCAAACCCTAGCGCATTGGTGGTGAAAAAGAAAAACGCTGATTCTGACCCCGGTGTAGCCTGCCAAAGAAAGAGAAAAGCGACCGGCAGCCAAATGGTCTTTTGCATCATTGCCGTGCGCACGCGACCAATGTGCTGCCATGTTTGCCGCAGGTCTGGAGCAACCCTGATGCGATCTTCAGCGATCGCCCCTGCCACCGCTGAAACCAGTAGGGGAAAGGTGGCCGTGAGCAAAAACACCGTGCGCGTACTCACCCATTGCAGCAGTTGACCACTGAAGTAAGCCGTGAGGATTCCCCCCAAGGCCGTGGCTGCCCAGCTTAGGGATTGCAGCGTTCCTGTTTCAGTGGCTGACTCCTGACGCGCCCGCTCCACCACTAAGGAGTCAACAATGACATCACTAAGGGCAATGGCAATGGAGGCAACCAGAATCGCTAGGGTCGCTTGCCACGCCGTTTGCACCCAAGTTCCCAAGCTCAGCCATGCCCCGCATCCCAATAGCCCCGAAAGGACTAGGTAAGAGCGGCGCCGAAAGCCAAAGAGGGGCCAACTATCGGAGACCAAGCCAAATACCGGCTTGATCACCCACGGTAGTGCCGCCACCCCCATCAACGCCGCCACTTCAGCCGGAGAGAGACCCAATTCATCCTTAAAGAAAAAACTGATGGCTAGCCGTGCCAACCCCAAAACCCCTTGCACAAAATAGACCAACAAAATGGCAAACAATTCACCACTGGGGTCTTGACCAAACAGCAGTGTTTTTTGTAACCACTGGAACCAGCGTTGAGGTTGCGAAGGTTGTACCAACATTACTAAATGTTAAGTAACGGCATTGCCTCCATCATATCGAGGGATGCTGGAAATTGCTATGGGAGTCTGAAGCTAAGATGCTCTGGTTTCTGCTGCGGCACAAAAATGCGCCTCAAAAAAGAGAGACTAAACTTGCTATGATAGAAAGTCTGTGAATTTTACACATCCGTCCCCTTGGGTGTCCTCACCGGATGATGGCGGATGGTCGCTTAACCCATAGGAGTACAACTGAATGTCTGTTTTAAGCCTTGCCCAGATGCTCGAGGCAGGGGTTCACTTTGGCCACCAAGCGCGGCGTTGGAACCCCCGCATGGCACCCTACATTTTTACCGTTCGCAATGGGGTGCACATCATTGACCTTGTGCAAACGGCTCAACTGGTGGATGAAGCCTATCACTACATCCGTGAGGCCTCCGAAAAAGGCAAACGCTTCTTGTTTATTGGCACAAAGCGGCAAGCAGCGGGCATCATCCATCAAGAGGCGTTGCGTTGCGGCAGCTACTATGTGAACCAACGCTGGTTGGGGGGAATGCTCACCAACTGGAATACGATTAAAACCCGCGTGGATCGCCTCAAAGAACTAGAAAGCATGGAAGAAAGTGGCCTCATTGATCTGCGTCCCAAGCAAGAAGCCTCGACACTGCGGCGAGAGCTATCGCGACTGCAAAAGTACCTTGGTGGTATTAAGCAAATGCGTCGCTTGCCCGATGTGGCCATCATCGTTGATGTCAAACGAGAGTACAATGCCGTAGCTGAGTGTCAAAAGTTAGGCATTCCCATTGTGGCGCTATTAGATACCAACTGTGACCCCAATCAAGTGGATATTCCCATTCCGGCTAACGATGATGCCATTCGTTCCATTAAGCTGATTGTGGGCAAGCTGGCCGATGCGATCTACGAAGGTCGCCATGGCCAGTTGGATGAGCCAGAACTCGATCTTCCTGAAGAGGATGAAAGTGCAGATGGCGATGCTGAATCCCTTGATATTCCCGATGAATCTGACGCTTAATCGTTGAGGAACACACCATGGCAGAGATTTCAGCCAAATTAGTCAAAGAACTGCGCGACAAGACCGGTGCCGGCATGATGGACTGCAAAAAAGCGCTGCAAGAGTCTAACGGCGACATGGAAGCGGCCATTGCTTGGCTACGGCAAAAGGGCTTAGCCTCAGCCGGTAAAAAGGCAGGCCGTGTCACCAGTGAAGGACTGGTGGATAGCTACATCCACACCGGCGGTCGCATTGGGGTTCTGGTCGAGGTCAACTGCGAGACCGACTTTGTTGCCCGCAACGAAAAATTCAAGGCACTGGTTCAAGATATTGCCAAGCAAATTGCTGCGTGTCCAAACGTGGAATTTGTCTCTATCGATGATATTCCGGCTGACTATAAGGAAAAGGAACGCCAAATTGCTCTTGGCTCTGATGCCCTGCAAGGTAAGCCACCGGAGGTCAAGGAAAAAATTGTTGCCGGCAAGCTAGAAAAAACGCTGAAAGAGTTGTGTTTGCTGAATCAGCCCTTTATTCGCGATCAGTCTAAGACCGTTGAAGAGCTAGTGAAGGAAAAAATCGCTGAACTAGGGGAAAATATCCAAGTACGGCGATTCCAACGCTTTGTTTTGGGGGAAGGTATCGAAAAGCAGGAGACTAATCTTGCGCAGGAGGTAGCAGCACAAACCCAAGCCATGGCTGCTGCTGCGCCGGCACCGGAACCGGCTCCCTCACCAACGGAGGCCGAGTCGAAAGGCTTTGCTGGTTCAAGTTCGAAAAGCAAGAAAGGGAGCGGTAAGAGCCGTTCCACTGGCAAAAACAAAAAGGGGTCATAGCTACCACGAGGCATCGTCTATTCGCTAGGGTTGCGTGTTGCCCAATTTGTATTTGTGAATGTCGGAGCGTCCCATGGGTGTATGGCTGCCTCAACCTACCGCTGATGGCTCGACCACCTTCTTCTCAGCAGAATTTGGTGAGAGCTTTCATAGCCGCACGGGTGCGCAGCAGGAAGCTCTAGAAAAGTTTGCGATCGCTACTGCGCTAGAAGAAAAAAGCCAACGCTCCCATGTCACCCTCTTGGATATTTGCTATGGCCTTGGCTACAATACCGCCGCCGCCCTCGATGTGATCTGGCAGCGGCATCCCCATTGCCATATTACAGTGGTTGGTCTGGAACTGGATGCAACGGTTCCGGTGGCGGCGATCGCCATCATGCCACCCTGGCCGGAGTCCGTCCTCGAGGTTCTACGTGCCTTGGCGCACCACCACCGCTACACCACAGCGAACTGTCAGGCGCAACTGTGCCTAGGCGATGCCCGCCAAACCATTCAAGACCTTGCAGCTAGCGGCTTTCAGGCCGATGCAATTTTCCTTGACCCCTTTTCGCCGCAGCGGTGTCCCCAATTGTGGAGCGTCGAGTTTTTGCGGGTTGTGGCGCGGTGTCTGGCGCCCGATGGGTATCTGGCCACCTACTCCCGCGCAGCAGCGGTGCGATCTGCACTGTTAGCGGCCGGTTTGCACATTGGCACCCTGCCCTTGCGTGCCCCCCACGCCCCTCATGAGTGGTCTCAGGGCACCATTGCCCGCTGGCAGTCTTCAGGCTTGATTCCCCTGTCTGCGATGGAACAGGAGCACCTGCAAACCCGCGCCGGCATTCCCTATCGTGACCCCTGCCTTATAGATACGCCGCAGCAGATTCAGGCACGGCGGTATGCCGAGCAGCAGACCTCAGGGCGGGAGTCCACCAGCCAATGGCGACGACGCTGGGGAATTTACTGAGGCAGCGAGGGGGGAGAGCTATAGGCGGTTTTCAGGCTCCATACCAGCAGCGCCACTGTCAAGAACGAAATTGCCGCACCCCACAGCCAATAGGGCAAAAACAGATACTTTTGCAGTAAACCCGTGTCGGAGAGGTGACCACTGGGAACACTGTAGGTGAAGAGGTAGCCCACCTGCTGAAAGGTACTAATACAGGCTTGCACCCCCAAAAATTGAATACTAAAGTCCTTCAGCCAGCGGCTTCCCCGATAGGCAATCAATAGTACCCCTAACCCAATGAGGGGCATCACGAGAATGCCAAACAGGGAGCGCACCCACAAAAGGGTTGAAACCATGATAATAATGCCTAAGGCTTGGAGGCAAAGGCTAGTTGCATGCGGCGATCGCGATGACAAAATCAACACACTACCAGCAATGGCTGGCCCCAGTGGCCCGCCGATCGCCACCAACCCATGCCCCAACCGCCCCAACAACACCTCGCCACCATAGTGGGCAAACCCTGAACCATTGGGGAAAATGACTAATTCACGGAAGTAGCCCCCCAGCAGGATAGCGGTGAGGCCGTGCCCCATTTCATGAAACCATGTGGCTAAAATTGTAAACGGATAGAGAAGGTAGTTCCCCAGCGGTACCTGCCAGAGGATCACTGTGGCAACAGCGGCAGCAATTAACCAGAGACCCCCGTGGGAGGACACAGGTGCCACCGGTAGTTGCAACGAGCGATCGGGGCGAAACTTAACCATTGCGACTAGCAAAATCAGCGTTTCGGTGCCAAAAACATAATCATATTGCGGCCTTCTTGTTTTGGAGGTTGCTGCACCTCGGCTATGGCTTGTAAATCATTGGCCATCCGCTTGAGCAGGTCTTCTGCAAGGTGAGAGTGCTGAATTTCCCGTCCCCGGAAGGTGACTGTTGCTTTTACCTTATCTCCTGCTTTGATGAAGCGCTCCGCGCGGTTAATGCAAACATTGTAATCGTGTTCTTCAATTTTGTAGCGCATCTTCACCTCCTTAACATCAGAGGTGTGTTGCTTTTTGCGGGCTTCACGCGCTTTCTTTTCTTGCTCAAAACGAAACTTACCGTAATCAATGATTTTACACACCGGCGGATCGGCCTTATCGCTGACAAGAACGAGGTCAAGTTCTTTTTCGCGGGCGATCGCCATCGCCTCTTGAGAGGTCATAATGCCCAATTGAGAGCCGTCGCTATCAACAACTCGCACCCGTGGAAAACGAATGCGCTCATTAATCATGGGTTGATCTTGCTGTGTTTTTTTGGTGAGAGCCACTGGTACCTGTGTCGTAATACAATCAATGAGCAAATATACAAGAGCAATGAATTGCTCCTACTTAGGGTAACAAGCATTGCTGCTCCCTGCTATACATCTTAGCGGAGGAATGGCAGAACCCTCAGCACAGATGGTGGTTGGTTATCCGTTCGTTGTGGGCACAATAAGGGCTTCAAACTGCGCTCGAATAGCAGTGGTGACGTCGTTAAGGGCTTGCCGCGCCCCCCGGCGATCGCGGCGATAGAGGGGCCAGTAATGCTCCAAATCAATTGGTTCACCGACACTTAAGCGCACCTGCCGCGGCCCTACTAGCCCATTGACATTCGAGTGCTTTCCTTCGAGCCAATCAAAGGTGCGCCAGAGGATGAGCACCACCTCAGCAAAGCGATCAATACTGGGTTGCTCGCGCACATAGCTGCCGGTCACTGAGGTAAACCGCTCCGCTAAACGCATATGCCGGAGCCGCACATTCGCTTCTTCTGCCAGCCAGTCTGCCAGACAGCGCTCTACGGTAGAAAGCTGATCTAAGTCTCCGCGAAACATTCGCTCCCACGCGGCGTACTCAATGCGCCGACAGCGATCCATAAAATCCTCGCTGGGCTTGAGGCCAAAGTAGTCTTCTGCAACCACAAGGACACTGTGCAACAGCCGCTGCAATCGCGCCGCCAGCTCGGCATTGGCATTCTCAAAGGCTGGCAGCGGGGGAAACTGCTGCCGATAGGACTTGGCATAAAACTCTTCTAAGCAATCTAACAAGTGCATTGCCACGTTAAATAAGCGACGGTACAGCAGTTCTACGTCCGTACCGCTTGCAGTGGTGCCACACCCCAGTCGCTGCTCTAGCTGATCCATGAGGTGCGCAATCCGTGCCCATGAGGGGCTAGCTAGGGTGTATTGAATGCCAATGGGCAAAATCACCACAGGGAGCGATCGCCCGGCTTTGGCTAAATCCTCTAAGCACCAAAACCCCAGTTGAGCCACCCCGGGTTCTAAGGGTGCCACCAATTCATTGTGCTCATTTGTGGCTCCCTCCGGTGCTGCTGCCAAGGGAAATCGCCCCTCCAGTAACAACTCCCGCGCTGCCCGCAACGCTTGGGTATCCAGCTTGCCGCGGATAATGGAACTGCCCCCTAGGCGCGAAAAGAGCCATCCTACCGCCTCTCCCGCCCACAGGGGAATCCCGCGATCGTAGAGAAAATAGCCGTTGGTGGGCGATTTTAAGGGAATCCCGATTTGTCTGGCGGTACGGGGCAATAGGTGCCACATCAGGTAGCCCATGACCAAGGGATCATCGGTACTGGGATGGCGAAACGCCAGCAACAACCGCAGTTGACCGGCTTGAAATTGCTGATAGGTACGTGCCAGGGTCTCAACATTGACCCCCTCTATCTTGCGAAAGCCTAGGCCGTAACGTAAGTACAGCGGTAACAGCCGCGAGCACCCCCACCACACTGGATAACTAAACCGTTGCGGTAAAAAGTGCAACGGGGGACGAGCAGCAGTCACAGCACTAGACATGGGCAGCCTCCTCAGCAGCGGATTAAACCGAGGCAGTTGCTAGCTCGGCAATTAACTGCTCCAGCATAGGCTGATCCGCCCAGTAAACAGCATTACAGAACTGACACGTTGCTTCAGCCTTTGCCTCTGTGGCTAGAATATCCTTTAATTCTGCTTCCCCCAAGAGCTTGAGTGCCGCTAACATCCGTTCTTGGGAACAGCCACAGTGAAAGCGTACCATTTGCCGTTGGGGTAGAATCTGTAGCTCCATATCCCCCAATAATTCCTGAAAAATATCTGGCAAGGTGCGACCGGCCTGTAACAGCGGTGTAAATCCTCGTAAATTGGCAACCCGCTGCTCAAGGGTGGCAATGAGATGCTCATCATTGGCTGCTTTGGGTAAGACTTGCAGCATTAAGCCACCCGCAGCAGTGACCCCCTCTTCGCCAACAAACACTCCAAGCATTAGTGCTGAAGGGGTTTGCTCTGAGGTGGCAAGGTAATAGGTGATATCCTCGGCAATTTCCCCAGAAACCAGTTCGACGGTACTGGAGTAAGGATAGCCGTAGCCCAGATCATGAATCACGTAGAGGTACCCCTGCCCTCCCACGGCGGCACCCACATCTAATTTGCCTTGGGAATTGGGCGGTAACTCCACTTGGGGCTGTTGGACGTAGCCACGCACGGTACCATCACTGCCAGCGTCTGCAAAAATAATTCCCAATGGACCATTGCCCTTGATGCGGAGGTTAACCCGGGCTTGGGGCTGCTTGAAAACTAGAGGCTAAAATGAGGCCTGCTGCCATGGTGCGGCCAAGGGCAGCGGTGGCCACGTAGGACAGTTGGTGTCGCTGCCGAGCGTCATCGGTAAGCTGGGTGGTAATCACCCCTACTGCCCGAATGCCTTCGGCTGCTGCTGTTGCTCGTAACAAAAAGTCCGCCATGATGACCCTACGTTTGCAATCTTTCGTTACATTTAGCATAACTGGCTGTTGAGCCACTGCTCAATTGAGGGTTAGCTTGGGCGTACCTGTAACTCTGCAAATCGCCTGAATCGACGTAAAATAGGGAGACAAGCAGGAATGGGGTTGCACAGTAGTGGTGAATTGGGCAGCAATCAAGGATCAGTCCGCCATGGCGACTCCCTTAACCGTTTTAACTGCGGCAACTGCACTGGCAGAAGGCTCCGTGCTGCCCGAAGGGGGGCTAGTGACCCAGATTCCGACGCTGGCGATCGCCCACCGTTTAAGTGAACAGCTTCAGTCCCATTGGCCTACTACAACAACCGTCAGCCTGATTGATGCCCAGCAGCAGGCGATCGCCCTATCCCTTGGCGACCTCAGCAACCTCACCAGCGCAGAGTGTCCCCTCCAACTCTACCTTCCGCCGCCGTTACCACCGGCTCTTGCTCAGCTGAACCAACTCATCGCAGTGGTACGGCAACTCCGCCATCCAGAAACTGGCTGTCCGTGGGACTTGCAGCAAACCCCCACCAGTTTAATTCCCTACATTCTTGAGGAAGCCTACGAAGTAGTGCATGCCCTACAACAGGAGCAGCCAGCGGCCATTGCTGAAGAATTAGGGGATCTGTTGCTACAGGTGGTGCTACAAAGCCAACTCGCCGCCGAAGCAGATCAATTCACCATAGCTGACGTAGCCCAGCGCATTACCGAGAAACTGATCCGCCGTCATCCCCACGTGTTTGGCACCGTGGAACTCACCACTGCCGAAGACGTACGAGATCAATGGGAGCACATTAAAGCTAGCGAAAAAGGCGAGGAGGCCTCTTTACCCCTCAGTCAAAAACTGCACCGCTATGCCCGTACTCTTCCTCCCCTGATCGCAGGCATCAAAATTGGTGAGCGTGCCAGCCGATCTGGCTTGGACTGGCCGACCATTAGTGGCGCGTGGGAAAAATTCTATGAAGAGCTAGCAGAATTTCAAGAAGCACTGCTGAAGGGCGAACCCAGCCAGCAGGCCGCTGAACTGGGGGATTTACTATTTAGTGTGATTAACCTTGCCCGTTGGTGCCAGCTCGACCCCGTGCAAGCCCTGCAACAGACCTATCAACGTTTTATTCAGCGCCTAGAACTAATTGAAGCAGCGATTGACCGCCCCCTTGAGGATTATAGTTTGGCGGAGCTAGACGCCCTGTGGCAACAGGCAAAGCAGCAGCTTGAGGGAGCGTCTGAGGCTGAGCAACCTGAAGAGCCGCCTATTGAGCAAAGGTGAACGACTCCCGACACTCATCTTCGTTGAGTAAGCACAATTCACACATACAGTGGGGGGCTTCCCGCCGATGTTGCGAAACCCCGTCCCTCTCAAGGGCGGGGAAGTTTACATTACCCATTCCCTGTTAAATGCTCTTTGATTTTAGTGGCGATCCGTGACCCCAAATAGTCTGGAATGAGGTTGCCATTGGGGCCAAGGAGGTACAACAGCAGCCGCACCCGCCCTTGCCAGAGCATAAAGTTAACATTTACCACCAACAGTTCTTCTTGCCAAATAGCATGCATTACTTTATAGAGCAGAGCAGGATGGTTGGTGGACTCGATCAACAGCGCTGGCAGATGAAACACTTGATCCACGTAAAAACTAGTGTTGATTTGGCTGAGTCCTTCCCCGAGGTTAAACTCCACCGCCAGCATTTCTTCGACGGCAAACTCACCGCTAAGGGTTTGCTGCAACGCACGGCGTACACTTTCACTGCGCTTTTTGGACAAAGGGCGACCCTGATCTGACAGCACCAATTTTACGAATACCAGCATCGGTGGCCGTACATGGCCATAAAGAGAGACATTATGAATCGTTAACTTGTAGGCCGCCATCACCCCAAACAGATCACTGAGGAGGTAGGAGTGATTACGGTGGGCAAAGTGGAGAACCGAGCGATCGCCCTCTGGGACAATATAGATAACAGCCTGATTCGTTTTATGGATTTGAAACCCCAGCTTGAGGTTTTGCAGTTGCACATCTCGACCTACAAACTGCTCGTAAAAATCTGGAAACGACCGATTAAACCGCTTCAGAACATCGAGGTTACGGAGTTGAAAATCGGAAACCATAGGTAGAGAGTCGCTATACTATAGCCTAGGCCGGGTTACACTTGGTCACGTCCCAATACTTGGGTTATTCCCATCTCCAGCATACTGGCATGAGCTTCTGGAAATCGCTGTTTAATTCGCAACCATCAACGAGCGCGACAACAACCGCCGTTGGTCTTGGTTCTCAGGCTGCCCTAGAACGGGACAGCAGTACGGAAGGGCAAATTATCTTTAGCAAGGATAAAGAAATTGACGTTTACGAACTTGAGGAGCTGTGTGATGCCGTGGGCTGGTCGCGTCGTCCCATCCGCAAGGTCAAAAAAGCCATCCAGTTCAGCTTCTTGGTAATTTCCATGTGGGAGCAGCGGGGAGCGTATCGGCGCTTAATCGGGTTTTCCCGCGCCACCTCAGATCACGCGTTTAATGCCACTATCTGGGACGTAGTGGTGCACCCTGAGTTTCAGGGGCAGGGGCTAGGCAAAGAACTCATGCGCCAGATGATCAAAGAACTCCGCAGTGAAGACATTAGCAATATCACCCTGTTTGCCGATCCCCACGTCGTTGATTTCTATCGCCAGTTAGGCTTTCGCCCTGATCCTGAGGGGATTAAGGGGATGTTTTGGTATCCGAATTCTCGCTAGGGTCACTAACAGGCTGCTGTGCTTTGTGCCCCTTGCCCACGGCTAAATGTTCTTCTAGTGCTTGGCGCACCAACTGGGCAGTGATGGGTGCCAGCAGGATGCCATTGCGGTAGTGACCGCTGGCTACCCACACCCGCGGCTGAAGTTGCTCAATAACGGGGGCAGGGCGATCGCAGGGTCGCGGACGCAGCCCTTGCCAGTGCCGCAGGAGGGGGGCAGTTTTCAATGCTGGCCAGAGGTGGCTTGCCTGTTCACGCAGGGTTGCTAGGGCTTGGGAATCCCCTGTGGAGCGATCGCCTTCGACGGTTGCCCCCACCCACACCCGGTGTGGATCAACAGGGACAAGGTGAAGATCCTCTGCAGTGAGCACTGGTAAGGTAGGAGGCGCTGCCCAGCCAAACTCAAGGGCTTGCCCCAGTACTGGCTGTAGCAGTACTGGATGATTGATCTGCTGAGCCAAGGGCGTTGTCCCGAGTCCTGCGGCCAAAATCAAGTACTCCGTTGTTAAGGTGCCTGTTTCAAGGCGTAACTGTAGCGGCTGCTCCCCGGCCTGTTTGACCTCAAGCACTTTACTGTGGTACCAAAATTCTACGCCTTGCTGTTGGGCAGCTTGGCGCAATGCTGCGGTGAGGCGGCGGGGATGCACTTGGCGATCGCCCTTTGCCCAGAGGGCACCGTGCACCACTTGGGGATTGATCATCGGAAACTCAGAGACCACTGCCGCTGGCTCCAGCCATTCTAAGGAGGGGTCGCTATGGATTGCTAGCCATGACTGAGTGGCGATCGCCGCCTCTGGGGTTGTCAAGACCTCTAGAATCCCCCGCCGTTGGTAAGGAATCTCTACGCCTGTGGCCGCCTCCAGTTCAGGGATGAGGGTGTCATAGCGTGCCAAACTTGCCTGTCGCAGTTGAAAATTGCGCCCCCGCCGCCGCCGACTCAGCTGCACAATTAAGACCCCAAGGGCAGCGCCAGTAGCCGCAAACTCAGTCTCTGAGCGAGCTTCAAGGACAACAATAGCAGCGCTCAGAGCGCGGCTGAGTTCGTAGGCGATCGCCGCGCCAATCACCCCAGCCCCAACGATCGTAATCGTGGCCGTTGTTTTCACATTGTTGCCACGTTATTCAACAACTCCCAATTTTCGTTTTCGGCAATGGCACGGCTGATGCGATCAAACCAAGCAAAACAATGGTTGTCTTTTTTGAGGGTTAACTCTTTATTTTTGAGCACCAAGTCAAACGTAGTCACGTCTGACTGGGCGGTTGCGTTATCAATCAGCACTTCCACCGTGACCAGTTGCGACATAGAGACATCATCGAGGTCAGTTTCTCGGGCAACAACATAATCCTCACCGACGTGCATCACCGTCAGCTCGCAGGACTGTAATGTTTGCACTAACTGTTCCTTCAGCCGTGCTCGGGGCAGTGCAATAGTGACAACACGAGCATATCGAGCCATAATCGTACAGTGGTAAGCCGTTTATTCGCAAACAGTGGTTCCAGTGTAATGGGTGTATGCCCAACTTGACGAGCCAACCCTCAGCCATCACTAGAAATTGGGGTTTACTGATCACTATGACTGCTGCTAACACCCCAAGGAGGACTGGAGATGCTAAGACAGGATGCCGCGATTATACCAAAACTTTACTCAATGTCATCCTGATTCATGCAATCTGTGTCTAAGGTGATCGCGGTGCCCGCTCGGGGATCGTTTATTGTGCTGGAAGGGGGTGAAGGAGCCGGCAAAACAACCCAACTCCAAGAGATTGCCCAATGGTTGCAGGCCAGTGGATGGCTGGCAAAACTCCGTAGTCGTGGCATTGACCCGCCGCTGGTGGTTACCCGCGAACCCGGAGGAACTGCCCTTGGGCAAGATCTGCGCCACCTGCTGTTGCACACCACAATGGAGATTGCCCCCCTTAGTGAATTACTGCTGTACGCCGCCGATCGCGCCCAGCATGTGGCCACCTGCATTCAACCCCAGTTAGCCCAAGGCGGAATTGTTTTGTGCGATCGCTTTACCGCCTCAACCGTGGCTTATCAAGGCTATGGTCGCGGTTTAGATTTAGCCTTAATTGATCAGGTCAACCGCATTGCCACTGCTGGAGTGGTGCCGGATCTGGTGTTGTGGCTTGATGTCCCCCCGCAAGTGGGTCTAGAGCGCAGTCGCCAGCGGGGGAGGAGCGATCGCTTTGAGCAAACAGCACTTGCGTTTCATGAGCGGGTGCAAGCAGGATTTGCTGCCCAAGCTGCCGCTGGGGGCGATCGCTGGCAACGAATTCAGGCAGATGCCCCTCCAGAGGTGATCCGTCAGGCCATTCAAACCTGTGTGGATCAGCATCTACGGCAGTGGTATGACTAGCACTCAAGTGCTTGAAAATGCTGATCGATAATTAATTCATAATTATTTGTTGCATTTGTAACCAAATCATCGCAGTTTGGCTACTTTTTTCTGTCTTTCTTTACCAAACTCAGCACCCGTGGCTGATGCTAACTTAGCCAAGCTTCAGAGCTGTGCTGGGCACATCTTCCCAAGAGGTGACCGTACGTAACCGAACCTGCCAACCCGCTGCCTTTTGCGCCGGTGTGAGATTTTTTTCAAATGACTGTACACACTCTTGGGCTTGAGCCTCATCACAGCAAGCGATACAGGCGTAGAGCAGACCCGATGGGTCAATTTGTTCACTTACCCATATCGTCATGCTTGGCTCCCTTACAGTCAGTGTGAATGATTAGAGGTATTGTACAGATGACCAAGTCGTGATTTTCCAGCCGGTTAGACGCATTCGTCAAGAGTTTATAGGAAACCTACGCCATAACTGTTACAGGAACACCAGACTTCTGTAGCTGTTTGGTGAATTGCGGCAGGATACGTTGGCATTGATTGATGAAGGCCGCTAGCCACCCTTCTAGATGTTCTAGCTGTTCTTGCGTTAAGTAGATGTCGCGGGTGGATTGATAAGACTGGCACAGAACGTGACCCTCATTGTTAATACTAAAGTCAGCAAACCAGCTACTGTAGGGACGAGTCCCCCGCCAATAGTTAGCAACAATCATTTTGCCCAAATATTTTTGCGCTACATCCCCTACTTTGTTAAATTGATCGAGTACCTCTGCCAACGTTAAGGCTTTGGTGGCAGCATGGCTATCGGCATCAGAGACCATCTCCTGCAACGGTAGCGTTATCTCTGTTACCTCATCATCATTTTTGGGCACTAAGCCCATGAGGGCAAAGAGTTTGTTTTCAAGGTTGGCCAGATAACTGTTGTAGGTTTGGCCATTTCGGCTCAGGGTTTGGTGCATGCGAACAATCAGATCAATTTCTGCTAACTTAGTGGTTGCCAGAGATTCTAGCCGCGCCAATTGATCGGCAAAGCCTTGACTGTCAGTATCGGTAGCACTGACGTTCAAGCCAAGCAATTCAGCACGCTCGGCAAGGAGGCGCCGAATATAGTAACGGGTCATTGGGGTGAGCGACATAGCGAACCTCGCGCAATCGTTAGAAACACAGCTTGTAAACTTTTGTAAACTAGCGTAACACGGCTCCTGCAGTTTACGCAAAACCGGTAAAGTACCGTCCGGCATTATTCATCAAGTATTTTGGTCAAAATCGGGGTTGCTGCTAGAGGACGTTACGAACAACGGGGTTGTTCCAAAGGTACAAGAGAACAGGATGTAGGTCTTAGGATTTACTGTAGGTGATATGCTGGCCTATTGGTTGCGTGCTTTTACGGAAATTCACCTCAATTCCCTCACCTTTTACGGAAATTCATCTCAATCCCCCCAACCCGTTACGTTTTGTAATCCCTTCCATAATCCAGTACACTGACTGGCATTGAACCTTTTTTGTACCAAGGTCATGACTCAAACCGCTTGGTTAGAACTGGTCAAGTCGGTGAGTGAGCACGGTTTCCAGTTGCCTGCCACCGGCCTCACCATTGGCCGTGCCCCAGATAACACCATTGTCCTTAACGATGTGGCGGTTTCGCGCTACCATGCTCGCTTTGAATGGCATGATGGCCAGGTACACATTGTTGACCTTGAAAGTAAAGCGGGCACGCAGCTCAATGGCCAACCCTTGGTACCTCATACACCAATTCCCCTTGAGGACGCAGATTTAATTACCCTTGGCAACTCGGCGCTGCGGTTTCGCCTCGTGTGGCAGTATCAAGAGTATCAACCCCGAGCCACGGAAATCAGCCAAGATGTAGAAGTGCCTGTCATTGAGGTACACACCAAGACGTGGCGGCAACGCTGGGGGTTATCGGAGGTCACGAGTTTGCTGGGCACCCATCCAGCCTGTGATGTGGTGGTGGATGTGCCAGAGGTACTGCCCTGCCATCTGCGGCTAAAGAGGGTGGACAATCACTTGCAGGTGGTCGATCTGAGTGATCCGAACCCTGCAATGAATGTGTGGTTGGGCAATGGCGACAGCTACGCCTTAACAGAGTATGTCAGTCTTAGCTTTTTGGGGCAGGAGTTACCGGATCGCATTGATACGCAGCGGCATGCGGTGGTGTTTAGTCCGGCAACTGAGCTGCGCTTGACGGGCACAGCGACGGTACTCGCTATTCCAGAGGCTGATGCAACTGCAACGGTGCCTGTCAAGACGATTTCGCTGCTAGGTTATACCACCTTTACGATTGGTCGAGATCCCAGTAATGATCTGGTGATTGAGCATCCGACGGTGTCTCGCCACCACGCTAAGATTGAGCGCCGCCATAGTGACTTTATCCTTACAGACTTAGGTTCTAGTAACGGCACGTTTGTCAATGGTCGGGAGGTGGAGGAGCCAATTTTACTGCGGGTCGGCGACAGTATCCGCATTGGTAGCGATCGCCTAGTCTTAAATGTTGATGAAACCCTGACCCAGTATGCTGAGTCGGGTCACATGCGCCTAGATGCAGTGAACCTGAGTAAGGTGGTGGGCAAGGGCACTAAAATTCTCCACGATATTTCGCTGTCGATTCTGCCTAAGGAGTTTGTGGCTATCTTAGGCCCAAGCGGCAGTGGTAAATCCACTCTCTTGGATGCGCTCAACGGTCTGCGCCCTGCCACCAGTGGCACGGTGATGGTGAATGGTACAAATTTTTACCGCAACTATCAAGCCTTCCAAGCCCAACTGGGGTATGTGCCACAGCGGAATATTATCCACGAAGAGCTAACGATTGCCCAAGCCCTAGACTATGCAGCGCGGTTACGGATGCCTCCAGACACGACCGCAGCCGAACGGGCACAACGGGTTACGGCGGTCTTAGCAGAGCTAGGCTTAAGCCATCGTCGGAATGTTCCCATTAACCGCTTAAGTGGAGGGCAGCAGCGCCGGGTGTGTATTGGGGCGGAACTGCTGACCCAACCCAGTCTCTTTTTCCTAGATGAAGCCACCTCTGGCTTGGATCCGGGTACGGAAGCAGACATGATGTTTTTGTTGCGGCAGTTGGCGGATCAAGGCCGTACGATTTTAATTATTACCCATGCTACCCAAAATATTCGTGAGTGCGATCTGGTGGTGTATATGGCGGAGGGGGACGGCTTGCCTATTTTGGGCCACCGGATCAGTTACTGCCCTATTTTCGGGCGACCTTTGGCGATCGCTTCAGTGGCATTAAGCTGGAAGATTTTTCTGGGATTTATCGCGCTCTTGACAAGGAGAAAAACCCCAATGCCCCCAGTTCCGAGGAACTGGAGCAAGCTTACCGGCGATCGCGCCTCTACCAAGAATACGTGGTCGGGCGGCAGCAGGTGCTCGCTCACACCACTGATGACTCCCAACGTCGCCCCCGTAGCAGCCAACGCCGATCTAAGGAGCCCAAGTCAAAAATTTCGGCATGGCAGCAGTTTTGGATTTTGACGCAGCGCAACCTGACGATTTTGGGGCAGGATCGCAGTAACCTGCTGCTGACGCTGTTGATTGCACCCCTGTTGGGTAGCCTTAGTTTTGTCTCGTGGCAGCGCAATCTTTTCAATCCGGACACTGGGAACGCTGGCCAAGCCCTGACGATGATCTTTGTCACTAGTTTGATTGCGGTGATGATTGGGGCAATGACGACCATGCGGGAGCTGGTCAAGGAAGTGGAGGTGTACCGCCGCGAGCGCATGATTGGACTGCGAGTTTTGCCCTATATTGCCTCGAAGGTGGCGATCGCCCTCGGCCTTGCCCTTTACCAAGCTGCCACTTATCTATTGGTGACAAAGCTGGCCGTGATTTTACCGGGCGACTGGTCAACGACCGTTGCCATGTACATTACCCTTGCCCTAGCAATTTTTGGGGGGATGGCTATGGGGCTATTAGTCTCTGCGCTTGCGCCTAGCCAAAATATTGTGCCTCTACTCGTGTTGATGTTTTTGGTGCCGCAAATTATTTTTAGTGGTGGCATCCAGCCGGTAGCGTCCTTTGGCTTACCTGGCCAGATAATTAACCATCTCACAGTGATTAAGTGGCCGTTTGAGGCAATGGTCAAGTTAACCGGTATGGGAGATGACATAGCCAACGATCCCTGCTGGTTGGAACCGGAAGACGAGCGGGAAAAAATGACAGAAGCCATGCAGCGGGATTTTTGCCTTTGCTATGGCCCCGGTCTCTTTAAAACCTGTAACTTTCCGGGTATTCGCGCCAAGTACGTGCCTGAGGTGGATGAACCCGCCCCACCGCGTCCCGAATCTCCCGGAGATCCGCCCAGTGATCCACTAGAACTACAGGACTATATGAGGCGGCTGCAAGCCTATCAGGAGGCGATGGATGAGTGGGAGCTGAAGTACTCGGCATGGAATCGCCAACGTAGTCGTGCCATTAATGAGGCTCAAGGTATCATTAGCCGCTTCCAGCGCGATCAAGGCTATATGTTTAGCGTTGATGTTCGCCAGCACTGGCGTAATCAGGCAATTTTAATTTTGGCGATGCTTGTTGCTCTGCCCTTCTGCCAGAAACGCCGTGACTTTGGCCATTGAAGCGGGCAGACGGAATCGAACCGACAACATTAGCTTGGAAGGCTAAGGTTTTACCATTAAACTATGCCCGCACATTATGCACAGACTATTAACCTACCATAGCGATGGGGCGATCGCCAATCTTGGCCCCCTTGAGCTGCCCGTTCGCCATTTGTGCCAGTGCGGAACTGTGCTGGACAGAGACCCCAACGCAGCTATCAGCATTGTGGAGCTAGGTTGACGGACTGTGGGGCACACAGGACCTTACGCCGGTGGAGAGGAGGCCGCTACTCATCTTCTGGAGACAGCGGTTGAGCACGTCACCTCGTTGACGCAGGAACCTTCATCGGCGACGATGGAATCCCCTTCCTGAGCGCAGCGAAGGCAGAGGGGGATGTCAATCAACCTGTGCTGCCTGAGTGACTGCATCCAGTAGTGCCTTGTGCAGTTCCTCAGTGAGCTGTTGTGCCCGCTGTTTAAGGGGTTGGCGATCGCAACCGTTGCGCTCTACCCATAGCGGCGGTGCAATATAAACGCTGACCCGACAGCGAAATTGAGGGCAGGGAGTATAAACAATACCAACCGGGAAAATGGGAATAGGGCGATCGCCTTGTGCTTGCAGTACCAGTCGAGCCAGCCCAGGTTTGAGTGGACGTACTGGTAATTCCCGCTCGATCCCGCCCTCTGGAAACAGAACTAAGGGCTGTCCGGTTTTGAGAATCTCGAGGGCATGGCGCAGGCTACTGGCTTGGGGGCGATTGAGGTTAATGGAAAACGCCCCTAAACGACGAATAAACCATCCCTGCACCCCCCTAAACTCAATGGCATTGGTCATAAACCGCAGCGGACGGAACCACACCAACGCCAGAATCACCGGATCCCAACGGCTATAGTGCTTGGGTGCCAACACAAAGCCGCCATCCTTGGGCAATTGTTCGCGGCCAACAATCGTAATCTTGGCAAAATAGAACCACAATAGGAGGCGGTGAAATGGCCAGAGTCCCCAGTATAGCCACGGCACAATTCTAGAGGTTGTTTGCGACGTGTTTTGTTCCGCCATGCATTCGTCTCCGTAGCCACCCCCACTACAATAGTAGGCCTGTAGCCTATTAACGCTTCGGTACTGTCCAGTGTCTCAACCTAGCCATCGTTTTGATGCCCGCGTTTGGGGGCAATTTATTACTATTGCCCAGCCCTATTTCTTCCCGCGCGATCGCCGCGGCAGCAGCGGCATCTTTATTCTGCTGCTCTTTTTAGTGATTGCGCTGATGTTTGGGTGTCTCTTTGCCCTAACGGCGGCTGTGACCTTTGGTCTCAATGCCCTTGCCCCGGAACTAATGGGGCAAATTGCTGGCGGCTTAATGGATCTCATCCGCTCACTTTGGTCTGATCCCTTCAGCCGTAGCCTCATCCTTGCCACGGTTATCGTGCCCCTTGGGGTGTTTGTGCTCTTACGCCGCGACCTCCTCCCCCGCTGGCAAGCGTGGACCCTATTAGGGCTATTGCTAATGCTGTCGCTGTCCGTGAGTGGCCTCAACGTCATTATCAGCTTTGTGGGGCGATTCTTCCAGACGGCACTGGCGGAAAAAAATGCGGATACCTACTGGCGGTTTCTTGGCGTGTATGCTGGGGTGTTTGTCGTGGGCACCCCCATTGTCGTGATTTACCGCTATGTGCGCGAGTACTTGGGGCTATGCTGGCGGGATTGGCTGACACGCCACTTCTTGGATCGCTATTTTCAAAACCGCTCCTACTATGCCATTGAAAATGCCAGTGACATTGATAACCCTGACCAACGGATCACCGAAGATATTCGCTCCTTTACCCAAACCTCTTTGCAGTTTTTGTTGATTATCCTCAGCGATATTATTGACTTAGTTGCCTTTAGTGGCATTCTCTGGAGTATCTCCCAGACCCTGACCCTAACCCTGATTGGTTATGCGGTGGTCGGTACGGTTGTGACGATTCTCATCGGCCAACGCTTAATTCGCCTCAATTTTAACCAACTGCGCCGTGAAGCTGATTTCCGCTATGGCTTGGTACATGTGCGCGATAACGCTGAGTCCATCGCCTTTTACCGCGGCGAAGCCCAAGAATCGCTACAGGTGCGTCAACGGTTCATTGAAGTGCTCCGTAACTTTAATCTGCTCATTGGCTGGCAGCGAAACCTTGACTTCTTTACAACTGCCTACAATTACTTTGTGATTATTGTTCCCGCTGCGGTTGTGGCACCGCGCTATTTTGCTGGCGAAATCGACTTTGGTGCCATTAGTCAGGCTAGTTTTGCGTTTTCCCAAGTTTTAGGCTCCCTCTCGATTATTGTGAACCAATTTGCAAACTTGAGTGGCTTTATCGCGGGTATCGAGCGCTTAGCGGAGTTTAATGATGCCCTAGTCACACCAGTGTCGCTTGGTGAATCGCAAATTGAGCTGGTGGAGCAGCCGCGCTTTGCCCTAGAGAAGGTCACCATCGCAACCCCCAATTTGGCACGGCAGTTGGTACAAGACGTAACGTTTGCCTTAGATAGCGGCGAAAGTGTCGTGATTATGGGGCCCAGTGGGGTCGGTAAAAGTTCAATGCTGCGGGCGATCGCTGGTCTATGGCAAAGTGGTAGTGGCCGCATTATCCGACCCCCCATCAGTGACGTTCTCTTTTTGCCCCAGCGACCCTATATGGTTTTGGGAACCCTACGAACCCAGTTACTCTATCCGGGGGGCGATCGCGATACTAGCGATGATGGGTTACTCTATGCACTTGCGCAGGTGAATTTAGAACACTTACCGGATCGTGTGGGCGGGTTTGATGTGGAGCTAGCTTGGGATGACGTGCTGTCTCTTGGAGAGCAACAGCGGTTGGCGATCGCCCGTTTGCTACTCAACAAGCGTCCCTATGCCATTTTGGACGAGGCCACTAGCGCCCTTGACCTTGACAATGAGCAGCGCGTTTATGCGCATATTCAACGGATCGCCCATAATTACATTAGTGTTGGCCACCGCGAAAGCTTAATTCAATACCACACTTATATTCTCGAACTTAAGAGTAATCAGGCGTGGGAGTTTCGCCCAGCTCATTAAGGCTGTAAAATCCTAAAAATTTCCCGTTGCAGCGCGAGCCATTTGACCTAAGATGGTGGAAACTTCAACGATCCCCTTGATCTCCTGCGGTTATCCCCCAGCGTATTGGTAGGCAAACTTTCTATGGCAATTGGTTATTTAGCACTGGTTTTGCACGCTCACCTCCCCTTTGTTCGTCACCCAGAGAGCGACTACGTTCTAGAAGAAGAATGGCTCTTTGAAGCCATTACCGAAACCTACGTTCCCCTCCTGTGGATGTTTGAAGGTCTCAAGCGGGATGGCGTAGATTTCAAAATCACCATGAGCATGACCCCGCCCCTCATTTCAATGCTGCGGGATCCGCTCCTGCAAGAGCGCTACGATCAACACCTTGCCCAGCTAGAAGAGTTAGCCGAGCTAGAAGTTGAACGGAATACCTTTAATGGTCACATTCGCTATCTGGCGGAGCACTACGCCCAAGAGTTTAACCGCGTGCGTCAAACGTGGGAACGCTACGATCGCGATCTGGTTACGGCGTTCAAGCAATTTCAAGACTCCAATAACCTTGAAATTATTACCTGTGGTGCCACCCACGGCTACTTGCCGCTGATGAAAATGTACCCCCAAGCGGTGTGGGCGCAGTTACAAGTGGCCTGCGAACACTACGAGCAAACGTTTGGCCGTCCGCCCAAGGGCATTTGGTTGCCGGAGTGTGCTTACTACGAAGGCTTAGAGCGGATGCTAGCAGATGCGGGGCTGCGCTATTTTATTACCGATGGGCATGGGATTCTCTACGGTCGCCCCCGCCCTCGGTTTGGCACCTACGCGCCTATTTTTACCGAAACAGGGGTAGCTGCCTTTGGCCGCGATCACGAGTCATCGCAGCAGGTGTGGTCTTCGGAGGTGGGTTACCCAGGGGCAGCAGAGTATCGTGAATTCTACAAAGATTTGGGCTGGGAGGCGGAGTACGAGTACATTAAGCCCTACATTATGCCCAATGGCCAGCGCAAAAATACCGGCATTAAGTACCACAAAATCACTGGCCGTGGCTTGGGGTTAGGGGACAAGCAACTCTACGATCCCTACTGGGCGCGGGAAAAAGCTGCAGAGCACGCGGCTAATTTTATGTTTAACCGCGAAAACCAAATTCGTTATCTACATCACCTGATGCAACGGCCACCCATCGTTGTCTCTCCCTACGATGCCGAGCTTTACGGACACTGGTGGTACGAAGGCCCGTGGTTTTTAGACTTTCTGTTCCGCAAAGTGTGGTTTGACCAAGATACCTTTGCCATGACCCATCTAGCAGACTACCTACGCGCCCACCCCACCCAGCAGGTGTGTCGCCCCTCCCAATCGAGTTGGGGGTATAAAGGCTTCCATGAGTACTGGTTAAATGACACCAATGCGTGGATTTATCCCCACCTGCACAAAGCAGCAGAGCGAATGATTGAACTGGCGAAAGGGGAGCCGTGGGATGAACTCAGTTGGCGTGCCCTCAACCAAGCGGCTCGTGAGTTGCTGCTAGCGCAATCCTCGGACTGGGCGTTTATCATGCGCACTGGGACAATGGTGCCCTATGCGGTTCGCCGCACCCGCAGTCACCTCACCCGCTTCCATAAGCTCTACGACGATATCAAGGCTCAAAAAATTGATGCGGGCTGGCTCGAAAAAGTCGAGGCGATTGATAATATCTTTCCCCAAATCAATTACCGGGTTTATCGCCCTCTTTAATAGCGGCATACGGTTTTAATATTCACAAACTCGAGAATCCCCGCCCGTCCCAGTTCTCGGCCATAGCCCGATCGCTTGGTGCCGCCAAAGGGTAAGCGGGGGTCAGACTTGACCATGCCGTTGATAAAGACGGCTCCTGCCTCTAGATCTCGAATCAGGCGATCGCCTTCGCTGGCGTCTGCTGTCCAAGCACTGGCTCCCAAACCAAAGGGGGTGGCATTGGCCAGTTCGATGGCCGCGTCTAGAGAGCTAACTCGAAATAGGAGCGCAACCGGCCCAAAAAACTCCTGCACAAATACCGGATTGTCGCGGCTAATCTCCGCCAAGAGGGTTGGAGGATAAAAATACCCCTGCTGACAGTGGGGGGGCAACTCTCCCTGATAAATCAGCTTGGCACCATGAGCTAGCGCCAGTTCCACTTGGGTGCGCAGTTCCTCGCGGATCGTGGCCGTGGCCAAGGGCCCCAGTTGCGTGGCAGGGTCAACCGGATCCCCTATCCGCCATGCGTCAAATGCTGCTTGTAGGCCTGCCACAAAAGCATCATAAACGGCGGTATGGACAATGAACCGTTTGGCGGCAATACAGGACTGGCCATTATTGATCATCCGTGCCTTAACAGCGGTGGCGATCGCCCGGGGTAGATCCGCGCTGGGGAGCACAATAAACGGATCGCTGCCCCCTAACTCCAAGACGGTTTTCTTAATGTGCTGGGATGCGGCCACGGCCAAACTGATGCCGGCAGGTTCACTACCCGTGAGGGTGGCCGCCCGAATGCGCCGATCCGCCAGCAAAGCGGCAACACGACCCGCAGGAATGAGGAGGGTTTGAAAGGCTCCCACTGGAATCCCTGCGGCGGCAAACAGGTCGGCGATCGCCAGGGCACACTGGGGTACATTGGAGGCGTGTTTGAGCAGTGCCACATTGCCTGCCATTAGCGCTGGTGCCGCAAAGCGAAACACCTGCCAAAAGGGGAAATTCCAAGGCATCACCGCCAAAATAATGCCAAGAGGCTGATAGTGTATAGCGCTGTAGGTAGCGTCTGTAGCCACTATCTCCGGTGCTAAAAATGCCTCTGCCTGCTCTGCGTAATACCGACAGACCCACGCACACTTTTCCACCTCTGCGATGGCTTCCGTAATGGGTTTGCCCATTTCAAGGGTCATTAACTGTGCCAAGGATTGGCATTGCTGCTCTAAAAGAGCGGCTGCCGCTAACAGCCAGTGCGATCGCTGTTGAAAGGTTGTCTGACGATAGCTTTCAAAGGCAGTGGCTGCTCGCTTCAAACAGGCCTGTAGTTCTGCTTCACTCAGGGGACAAAAGGTTTTAACCACTTCCCCCGTGGTGGGATTAACAGACGCGATTGCCATGATTAAAATTCCCTATCTTCGGCAGCGGCCAAAGGCCTAGCTTCTGCCGCAGCGGTTCAGTATGCTAATTCTAGCGAAATTCAGGGCAGGCATCTATGGCGACCATTGTGGATATTGCGGTCAATACACCAGGGTTCTCTACCCTTGTTACTGCGGTCAAAGTGGCTAATTTAGTCGATGCCCTGCAATCTGCCGGCCCATTTACCGTGTTTGCCCCCAACGATGATGCCTTTGCTAAGCTACCGGATGGCACCATCACCTCCTTAGTGCAAAACCCACCCCAGCTTGCCCGCATCCTGAAGTACCACGTCCTTGCGGGTGCCTACACTGCTGCGGAGCTAAAAAAGATGGGGGTGGTCACCTCCCTTGAAGGCTCAACCATTCCCATTCATGGCGAGACCCCCCTTGAAGTGAAAAATGCAACGGTTCTTGCTGCTGACATTCAGGCTGACAACGGTATCATCCATGTCATTGACACGGTTATTTTAATGGGCTTAGACCCAGCGCACTCATTCCAAGACACAGATGTTCCCTACCGTTGAGTGCCTTCCCCAACCCCCTAGAAGCCATAGTAGTCAATCGCTTCCAAAATGCCTTGGGCATAGTGCCCCTCGGCAAAGTAGATCTGAGGAACGTCCCGCAGTTTGTCGAGTTCTGGGCTATGATTCCCAACCACCACCGCTAGGGTATTGCCGGTTAGCATTTGCTCATCGTTCCCCGAGTCGCCGGCCACGAGCAATTTTTGCAGCGGGTATCCCCACTTCAGGGCAAGGTAGCGGAGGGCATCCCCTTTGGAGGCTCGCAGGGGCAAAATATCTAAAAACTGATTGTGGGAAAAAATGGAGCGACAGTGGAGTTTTTGCTGCCGTAGGAGCCGCAACACAGGGGTAATGGAGGGCAAAACCTCTATATCCACCGTATAGCTAATTTTGTGGGAGCGTTGATTGTCCTTGGGTTGTAAAGTTAACCCAGGCACATTGGCCAGTATGTCCCGCACCCGCTGTGGTTCCCAGCGATAGCTAATGTGCTGACTCCAGCTTGTATCGGGTACTAGGTGTGGGCCGTAGTGAATTTCACTGCCAACGGAGGTAATGAGCACGTCGGGCAGGGGAACTCCCCATTCGTTTAAGACATCAAGGGTGATTTCTAAGTGGCGACCTGTAGCAACCCCAAACCCCAGTTCAAGGCGGTGCTGTAGGACTTCAAGCAAGCGCTCAAGGGCGCTGCGATCGCCAATGAGGGTATTGTCAATATCACTCACAAGTAACCGTTCAAGCGTGAGCAGGCGGTTACGGTTGGTGGGGGTTGCATTGCGGCGGTAGGGCGCAGGTTGGCGTTGTACACTCAAGGCCGGCAGGACGGATTTCTCTGCAAGTTGGCTAATTGCTTTCAGGTACGCCTCCACATGACTGTGCCACGAGTAGTGCTGCTGTACCCCCTTGAGGCCATTGTTTGACCATTCCTGCCACTGAGTATCGCTAGCGAAGGCTTGGTGCAAGGCGGTACGGATTGCCTCCGGATCTAAGGCATCAAAGAGCAAGCCATTCTGACAGTTGCGGATAATTTCCTTAGGACCACCATCGGCGGTGGCCAAAATGGGTAGCCCACAGGCTGAGGCTTCAATGAGGGTGAGGCCAAAGGGTTCCGTCAACGCCGGATTGATAAACACCCCCCGCTGTTGTGCGGCTAAACGGTAGAGATCCGGTACCTCATCACTGGTATGGGTTTTAGGGTAGGCGACCTTACCGTAGAGATCGTAGCGATCCACTAAGGAAAAGAGTTCCGTGAAGACCTGCCGAGGGCTGGCCTCCATCTTGCTGATGTCAGTGCGGTTGCCCAATACCAGCACGAGGTTGGCACGCTCTTGTAGCATCGGGTCTGTACCATACACCTTCACCAAAGCGGCAACATTTTTGCGGGGAACTGGCCGAGATAGGCAGAAAATAAAGGGTTTTTCCGGCTCTACTAAAAAGCGGCGTAATTCTTTTAGTATCGGCAGATCGGAACTCACTGCCGCCGGATAAAAGCGTTCGGTATCCAAGCCCGGCGGAATCACCATCATGCGCTCAGGATTGTAATGGTCGTAAAGGCTGTACTGCTCTTCGACCTCTTGGTGGGTACTGGCAATAATCAGGGAGGCACTGGCAAGGGTTTGCTCTTCCGCTTCGATGCGGGTGGTGAAGTGAAACTGCTCTTCGATAACGTCGGGTTTACTGCCTTGATCCAGCAGCCGTTGCCGCTTCACTCGCCCCAAGGAGTGCCCTGTGTGAACCAACGGCACGCCTAGCCAGCCCGCCACCCGGCAGCCAACATAACCAGCATCTGCATAATGACTATGGATAACGTCGGGCATCCGGCCACTTTGGCGTAGATGGCGTAGTAGCTCGTCTGCAAAGACATCGAGGTACGGCCAGAGCACTTCTTTGCGTAGGTAACGCCGTGGTCCACAGGGTAGGCGCACAATACGGGCGCGATCCGCAATGGGTTCAATGGGCTGGGCGTAGTCGGCACTGACTTTGGGGTCGTTGATCAAGCGGGTGACTAAATCTACTTGCGCCACGCGGGGATGGGCTGCTAACTGTCTGGCCAGTTCGACAACATAGCGGGTTTGACCGCCAGTATCAGCATCACGCCCTAGTTCAAGGCGATCGCCGCGGATTAACCCATGAATGCTGATGAGGACAATGTATAATCCCTGTTGCATAGCTCCTCCCCTTGTGTGGTTAGTTGCTCACCCAGTTGGGGATAACCGTTCCCCCCTCACCTTACCAAATATCATGGCAATTGTCCAAAATAGTGTGTCGCCACCCCCGGCGATCGCCCTCAAAGACGTTTCGTTTGGTTGGTCACCGGAGACATTACTGCTGAATCGCGTGTCGCTGACGATTCCCCAAGGGCAACTGTGGATGCTGCTAGGTCGCAATGGCAGCGGCAAGTCCACATTAATTCGTTTGTTGGCCGGGCTGTTGCCCCCCGAATCCGGCGAGTGCTACATTGCGCAGCCCTTTGGCTTTGTGTTTCAAAATCCGGATCATCAATTGGTAATGCCCAGCGTTGGTGCCGATATTGCCTTTAGCTTGAATGGTGAATCGTTGACCTACTGGGAGGTGCGACAGCGGGTCAGTGCGGCCTTGCAAGCGGTGAACCTGCAAGGGCTAGAGCGCCGCCCTATCTATGCCCTCAGTGGCGGTCAAAAGCAACGGGTGGCCATTGCTGGGGCGATCGCTCGCCAGTGCCGTGTCCTTTTGTTGGATGAACCCACTGCCTTACTTGATCCTGAGAGCCAGCAGGAACTCTTGGACTATGTCCGCCAACTGGTGAACTGCCAAGGCATCACTGCCCTGTGGGTCACCCACCGATTAAATGAGTTAGCCCAAGCGGATGGAGCCATTGTGCTGGATAATGGCAAAATTATTGGCCAAGGCGCTCCTGCAGCGATGATGCCCCTCATTTATCAGCAACAATCCTTGGCAACAAATGAGGATTTAGGCATCTTGGGCAGCAATTAAAAGAGCGCAGGCACTAAAACCCACTAATAAGGGCATCAGGGACTGAAACCAGCAACTCATCCCTGTGGCGACAAGGGCGATCGCCAAGGACAGCGTCTGCAAACATCGCTGCTGTGGCGATGTAACTGTGGGCAATTCAATAAGGTGTAGCGCCTGAGAGGGCAGCGGCAAGGGCATCACCCCACCCGGCGGAAAGGCCCAGTACTGGTACTGCTCGACAAACAAATCGGTCCAGCCGTTCTCTTGGCACCATGCCAAGGCTGATTTGTAAGAGTATTTCAGCAACGACGAGGGGCTATCCATAGGCAGTACTGGACTCAAAATGAGTAAAAAATGAGTAACAAGATTGAAGTCTTCTATTGCGACCATAACAGACAGAGCAAATTCTCTTGAACGGCTTGTTGTAACTCTTAATCCTTTGGTTGCAGAGAATAAACAAAAGACAACATCCCTTATGCGTCACGCTAGGCGACTCTGATGTTCCGCTGACGCTATTAAAGGTTTGCAAGGGGATAGTGTGCCTCAGTTCTGCTGCAGGGGAATGTTCGATGCCTTGCTCGCTGGGATCCGTGCGACCTATAATGGCTTGGTGCTTCACACCCCTTCGACCCTTGAACTGACCCTATGACTGCCACCCCCTCAACCCAGCGACCTATCCGCATTGGCTCACGCAAAAGTCAACTGGCCCTTGTGCAAACAGAATGGGTACAGACACAACTGCAAGCCCGCCATGGCGATCGCTCCTTTGAAGTGGTGACCATGACTACCCAGGGAGATAATATTCTGGACGTGGCCTTGGCCAAAATTGGGGATAAGGGTCTGTTTACCAAAGAACTCGAACTGTCGATGCTGCGGCAAGAGACTGATTTGGCGGTGCACTCCCTCAAGGATTTGCCCACCCACCTGCCAGACGGGCTGATGCTGGGCGCAATTACCCGGCGGGAAGACCCTGCTGATGCCCTAGTGTTGGGGGCAAAATGGCTGGGGTACACCCTCGAAACTCTACCCGCAGGTACGATCATTGGCACCTCATCCCTACGGCGGCTCGCTCAACTGCGCCACCACTATCCTCACCTGTCCTTTAAGGATGTGCGGGGCAACCTGAATACCCGTCTGGCCAAGTTGGATGCGGGAGAGTACGATGGCCTGATTTTGGCGGTGGCGGGGTTACGTCGCCTTGGCTTTGGCGATCGCATCAGTCAAGTTCTGCCCGCCAGTGTATCCCTATACGCTGTTGGCCAAGGCGCGCTTGGCATTGAGTGCCGCAGCAACGACCCGGAGATCCTGAGCCTCATTAAAACCCTTGAAGACCCTGAAACCGCTGCCCGCTGCCTCGCCGAACGTGCCTTTTTGCGGCAACTAGAAGGCGGTTGCCAAGTCCCCATTGGCGTACATACGGTGATTGAGCAAGGGCAACTCCGCCTAACGGGGTTAGTCGCTAGCCTGGATGGGCAACGGCTTGTAAAAGATACGATCACTGGCGATCCGAGCACTGCTGAAGTACTGGGCGCGTCCTTGGCCTTGACCTTAAGAGAACAGGGAGCCTCCGAAATTCTAGCCGAAATTTTTGCCACGGTGCGTTCCGAACGCTAGCTGCTACCGTCAACGTTAGGCGCACTATTGCGTAATTCTTGGTAGAGTGGCAGTGTTGTGGTTCACCAACATCATCCTCACTGCCTATGGCCATGCTGAAAACGCGAGCTGCGACTTATCAAGCCTACGATCGCGCGGTGGGTAAGCAAGGACGGGTTCTCGTCCTGTTATGTGTGATGAGCGCGTTCCTCTTTGGTGGCATTGGTGCTCGCCTTGGTTATTTACAGTTGGTTGAGGGCGATCGCAATCGCCAAATGGCAGATGAAAACCGCATTCGCCTGATTCCCAAACCACCGGAGCGGGGCAAAATTTTGGATCGTAAAGGGCGGATTTTAGCAGGGAATACCTTCTCCTACTCCGTCTTCCTATGGCCACTGGCAGCCAAAAAACCAGAATGGCCGCAAACCGTCGCGTTACTCGCCAAAATTCTCAAAATTCCGCCAGCAGAAATTCAGCAGCGGGTCGAGCAAGCGGGCGTGAATTCACCGTCGCTCATTCGTATTGCCCAAGGCATTAGCCAAGCTCAAATTGTCGCCCTTGAAGAACATCGCAACTTTCTGAGCGGGGTTGAAGTGGATCGGGAGGCCTTGCGGTTTTATCCCCACGGGGAAATTGGCGCACATATCCTTGGCTATATTGGCGAGCTAAATGAAGAAGAATTGGCAGCCCGCCGTGGTCAAGGGTATCGCCTTGGGGATGTTATAGGAAAAATGGGGGTGGAAGCCACCTACGAAACAACACTACGGGGAACCTGGGGTGGGCAACAGGTTGAAGTGGATGGTCAAGGTAGGGTGATTCGCATCCTTGGTCAAAAGGTCGCCCGCCCGGGCAATGACATCGTCCTTTCAGTTGATCTGGATTTGCAAAAAGCAGCGGAAGCCGCTCTAGGCAATAGAAACGGGGCGATCGTGGCGATGGATCCTCGGGATGGTGCCATTCTGGCCTTGGCCAGCTATCCAGCCTTTGATCCCAACTGGTTTGCGCGGCGCATGACCCAAGCTCAGTGGGATGAATTACAACGACGGCAATTTCCGTTTGTCAATCGTGCCCTCCAAGGGTTTCCTCCCGCAAGCACCTTTAAGGTGGTGACAGCAGTAGCGGGGTTAGAGTCCGGTAAGTTTAGCCCCGATACTGTGCTGATGACCTATCCTGCCCTCTACACGGGTGGGTTTGCCTTTCACGACTGGAACCGGGCTGGTTTTGGCCCCCAAGGGTTTGCTGGCGCATTGGCATGGAGTAGTAATACTTTTTTTGGGCAAGTGGGGCGACGGATCGGCCCTGAAACATTAGTGGAGTGGGCGCGCCGTTTCGGCATGGGGTCAAAAACGGGGATTGATCTGCCTGGGGAGGCGGCGGGGTTTGTGCCAGATCCCCAGTGGAAAAAGGAGACCTTTGGCGAGGGGTGGTACGATGGCGATTCGTTAATTGTGTCCATTGGCCAAGGCGCATTGCAAGTGAGTCCTCTACAGGCAGCAGTGATGTTTGCGGTGCCTGCCAACGGTGGCTATAAAGTTCGTCCCCATTTAATTCGCTCTGATAACCCCGATCGCTGGCGCCAGTCCTTGAACTTAAAACCCTCAACGGTCAGGGTTGTGCGTCAAGGGTTGCGGCAGGTGGTGACCAATGGAACCGGCAGTGCCTTAAATGTTCCTGACGTGGCGATCGCTGGCAAGAGTGGCACTGGCGAAGACCCACCGCGACCTCACCACACGTGGTTTGGCGGCTATGCACCCGCTGATAATCCAGAAATTGTCGTTGTTGCTTTTGCTGAAAACTCCGGTGGCGGCGGTGGCTCCATCTGTGGGCCTATGGTTCTCAAGGTCATTCAAGCCTACATGAAGACGCGCGATCGCTAGAAACATGGAATGGCAGTACCTTTGTGAAAAAGGGAACTGCCCCGCAAGGGGGAACGACTGGGGAAACACGCACCTCTGCGTTTGCGGGGCAACCCAAGGACGTAAGTGCTGTCGTAGAACCAGTAACAAGACTTCCCCAGCTTTAGCTGCGGGGAGTATGTCAACTAACCAGTCTTTGGCTATTCTGCGTGTAAGGCTAGATTGCCGCTAAGCTTGGGCATCTCCTTCAATGTAAAGAAAGAGTAAGCCCATCACAACAACCGGCATGAGCCAGCAGACAACGGGAATAAAAATCCAAGGCAAAAAGGACGCAGCGTAAGATCCCATCATAATCAGCGGTTCTCCTTGAGGGTCAACAAGTCAATCAAATGGGTAAGCCATTCGTTTTAGTTAAAGAGGCCCTTCATAATGCCATCAACAACGGCAAAGTTTTCTAGTAAAAAGAAGGCCACAAAGGCACCACCCATGGCACCTACAAAGAAGCCAGCGGTAAACTGACTCCAGCCTTCACCAGTCTTCAGGGCATCGCCACTACTACTCGCTTTTTGGAAGCTAACCAGTCCATAGGCAGCTAAGCAAGCGGTCGCCAATAGAATTAAGGTAATACCGGAAATCAGACCGCCCAAGTTGGCAACATCCGAGTCCCGCAGCGGGCCTAGCTTCACCCAAGGGCCAATCAAAAAATAACCGTGCGCCATCCCAACCTCAAGACCCCGCAAAATGGGGGATAAGCCTTGACGATAGGCGGGCAAGTTACTGATAAATGTCTTCACAAGGCCAGAGTCAGAGATTGGCGTGGATAAATGCCCCGCAAAGGGATCGCCATTGTACGGCTTAACCAGTTCGTCTGCCATGATTTTTATTTCCCTAGCATTCCGTCATGTCTGATTGCACAAGGCACAGACCTAAGTGGTTATTCTAGGGAAGCATGGGCGATCGCGGGAGAGGCAAAGGCTATCTCTTCAAGAAAGTTCATGTATCGCAACATCTTCTTAATCCAAGGGGCACGGCTTGCCCAAGATGCCCAGCAAATGATTGATTTTTACACGGGGGAAAATCGCGGTGAGTTGAGTTTAGGGTAATGGCGGCTGGGCAACTGAGTGAGTAATAACTTGACAGTGCTGGGGAGAGATTTTAGGATGCTTATACATAATTGTTTATTGTATTAGTATATTTTTTGTATTTGTAGCCAAGCCCTCGCAGTTTGGCTACTTTTTTCTGTCTTTCTTTACCAAATTCAACCCTCGTGGGTCATAGGATAGCAGGCTTGAGACTCTAGGAATGGCTTGGTCAGATTTTATGACGCGGCTGATTGCGGCGGCGTTCTTTGGGGCTGTCCTAGGTTTTGAACGGCAGTGGCGGCACCGGATGGCAGGGCTAGTCACCAATACCTTGGTGTCGATGGGGGCGGCTATCTTTGTCATGTTTTCACTGATGATTCCGGGGGAGACTAGCCCAACGCGCGTTGCCGCTCAAGTGGTGTCTGGAATTGGTTTTTTGGGGGGTGGGGTGATCCTACAGCAGGGGTTAACCATCCGTGGCCTCAATACAGCAGCAACCCTTTGGTGTGCGGCGGCTTTGGGTATTCTTGCCGGTGGGGGCTATGTCATTCACGGGCTAGTGGCCACGGTTTGACACTCCCACCACCTAAAGGTGGGGGATTCTTACGCAGTCCATAAACGGACTCATAAAGGCGCTGTCAAGACGCCCCTACACAGTTCCGTGTGAAGTCATAGCTCGACTGGAGGAGGAAAGTCTCATTCGCACGATTTTGTTAACCAGTATTAGTGGCGACCTCCAAGTGCGATCGCTGTGGAGCCAGCATCCAGCAGATAAACCACAGCAAGTAAACTACTCCCAGCTAAAGCAGGGAGCTTTTAGTAGCCCTGCAGTTAGCAAGCCAACCGCGAGCCTCTGGGGTGGTTTACAGCACCCCCAATCGACCGTTACCAGTGCCTTGAACAACCGTTTCTGGTGTCCGCACTACAATTATAACCCAAGGCAACTGAAGTTGCTAAAGAAGCTTTCCTCCCCGCACTGAAGTACGGGGCTTCCAGCCCTACCCGATGTGATCATTCGACTAGAACTCGTTTGCCATGAACGTCGCGATATGGCGGTGGAAGTACTCATGAATCGCCTCAGTCTGGAGCCGGGGGTATGGGCAACGCGGTGGTCTGTGGAGGAGCGGCTGATCTAGTTGTTCTAATGATAGGAGGTGGAGCATTGACAGCTATTTATACCGATGGCGCTTGTGAGGGCAATCCAGGGCCAGGCGGCTGGGCAGTGGTGATGTATTTTGAGGATGATGCAGTTCACGAAGTGGGCGGTGGGGATCCGCAAACCACCAATAATCGGATGGAACTACAAGCGGCCATTGAAGCCCTGAAGTTGTGGCGGCAGATCAGCCCTAGGGGGGAGATCGCCCTTTACACCGACAGCGAGTACGTGCTCAAGGGCATTACTCAATGGATTCATAATTGGAAGCGACGGGGGTGGAAAACCGCAGCCAACAAGCCTGTCTTAAATCAAGACCTGTGGCAAGCCTTAGATGCCCTCAACGATCCTGCGGTGACATGGCATCACGTCCGCGGTCACAGTGGTAACGTGGGGAATGAACGCTGTGATGCGATCGCCCGTAGCTTTAGTCGTGGCCAGCCGATTCCCCTAAGACAGCATCCAAGACTGCGGGGGTAATGTCACGGGTTGACTCAAAGACCGCTGTAGCCCCTGCGGCTCGGAGGCGATCGCCATAGTGCGGCCGATCTGCTGGCTGGACGTGGGGCGGAATCACCCCCAAGCCATACCAACGGCTAGGCACGGCGTGGCGAGCATTAACCACGGTTTGCATATCTGCCACGGTGTCGCCCACATAAAAGACAGGAACATCTCCGTCAGGGATAGCTTGACGATAGGCGCAGATCAGCCCTTGCGGGTTGGGTTTGCCCGGGGCATCCTCCATAGCAATCAGGAGGGGATGATGCAATTGCAAGCGCTGCTTGAGGACATACTCTGCTGAGTCGCGGGTGGCACCACTGACGAACCCCCAGGCGATCGCCGCCGTACTGAAGGCTTGGAAATAGTCTAAATCCACCAACAGCGGTTCATCTTGGATATAGCCAGACCAGTTTTGCCCCGTATAGCGATCTTCAAAAAATGTTACGAGGGTATCGTAGTCGAGGGCAACCTGGTGACGCTGATGTCCGTGTTGCTCAAAATAACGGTAAATCAGTTCCTGAGCACCATCCCAATCATTATTCCAGCAGCCTTCGGCCTTGAGATCGTCAATCTCTTTTTGAGTCGGGCGGTAGGCACCGTGGGTAAAATATTCCACCGTATCCGCAAGGGCACGGCGATAGGAACGGCTGACATCACGGATCACCCCATCAATATCAAAAAAGGTACAGGCTCGTGGGCTAGACACGCGAAGGCTCCCGACACGCTTCAAGACAACTTGTGAGACGTTGAACTAATTCGCTATTATAGAAGACGCTCTATATTCAAAACTCGCTTGGGAGGTTCCACTTGTCCCGCTTCACCCTTAGAGTGCTTTGGTTGGAAAAAGATGTGGCGATCGCTGTCGATCAGGTGGTAGGAAAAGGCACTAGCCCCCTCACCTCCTATTTTTTCTGGCCGCGCACCGATGCTTGGGAACTCCTGAAGGCTGAACTGGAAAGTAAATCGTGGATTTCGGAAACTGAGCGCATTGAGCTGTTAAATCGTGCCACGGAGATCATTAACTACTGGCAGGAGGAAGGTAAAAACCGTCCAGTTGCCGAAGCCCAAAAACGGTTTAGCGACATCAGTTTTGTCGGCACTGCCTAGGTTCCCCCAACACAAACCCTAAAACCACAGAGGAGAAACCACTATGGGTGTTATCGTGTATGGCGTTGTTATTGCCGGTGCTATTGCGTTGGCCGTAGGCTTATTCTATGCCCTGCGCACCGTCAAACTCATCTAGGTTAACGCGTTGCACGTGTTAACTCCACTGTTCTGTTTCAATCTGCGATCTCATGTTTGACGCGCTTGCCGAACGCCTTGAATCTGCTTGGAAAACCCTCCGCGGCCAAGACAAAATTACCGAAACCAATATTCAAGAAGCGTTGCGAGAAGTTCGGCGCGCTCTGCTAGAGGCAGATGTCAACCTGCAAGTGGCCAAAGACTTTATCGAGACCGTCCGGCAGCGGGCGATCGGGGCAGAGGTCATTGCTGGGGTACGTCCGGATCAGCAGTTTATCAAAATTGTTTACGATGCCCTCGTAGAAATTATGGGGGAGTCCTACAGTCCCCTTGCCCAGGCCGACCCCAGTCCTACTATTATCTTGATGGCTGGCTTACAGGGCACTGGCAAAACCACCGCCGCCGCAAAGCTTGCCCTCCATTTGCGCAAAGAGAATCGCCGCGCCCTGCTGGTGGCCACCGATGTCTATCGTCCTGCTGCCATTGACCAGTTAGTGACCCTCGGAAAGCAAATTGATGTACCGGTTTTTGAGCTAGGCACCGAGGCTAATCCCGTGGAAATAGCCCAGCGCGGGGTTGCCCACGCCAAGGCCTTGGGGGTAGATACCGTTATTATTGATACCGCAGGTCGGCTGCAAATTGATACCGAAATGATGGCAGAGCTAGCCGCCATTAAAGACGCCGTACAGCCCCACGAAACCCTCCTAGTCGTGGATGCCATGACCGGTCAGGAGGCAGCGAACCTTACCCGTGCTTTCCATGAACAGGTGGGAATTACCGGTGCTATTCTCACCAAGCTGGATGGTGATACTCGCGGTGGTGCAGCCCTATCGGTGCGGCAGGTGTCCGGCCAACCCATCAAGTTTATTGGCGTGGGCGAAAAAGTCGAAGCCCTCCAGCCCTTTTATCCCGATCGCCTCGCCTCGCGAATTCTGGGGATGGGGGATGTGCTCACCTTGGTGGAAAAAGCCCAAGAGGAAGTGGACTTGGCGGATGCCGAAAAAATGTCCCGCAAAATCCTCGAAGCTCAGTTTGACTTTGATGACTTTCTCAAGCAAATGCGGCTCCTCAGGAATATGGGATCCTTGGCGGGGATCATGAAACTGATTCCGGGAATGAACAAAGTCTCGAGTGAGCAGCTACAGCAGGGAGAGGTGCAACTGAAGCGGGCAGAAGCCATGATTAACTCCATGACCCGCGAAGAGCGCCGCAATCCAGAGCTACTCGCGGGATCCCCCAGTCGCCGTCAACGGGTGGCCAAGGGATCCGGTTATCAGGTGGCGGATGTCAGCAAACTGGTGAGTGACTTCCAGCGGATGCGCTCCCTCATGCAGCAGATGGGGCAAGGCCAGTTTGGGATGCCGGGGATGCCCATGATGCCGGGCATGAATCCTCTGGCTGGACGGGGCGGGCGCGCTCAAGCAGCGAAAAAGCCTAAAAAGCAGAAAAAACGTAAGGGTTTTGGAGTGCTCTAACCATGGCAGAAACCCACGTCCTTCTGTGTGCGATCGCTCCCCATCTGAAGGATGCCCTAGAGCAACACCGCCGCGTCAGTGGTCAAAGCCTGAGTCAAATTTTAGAGCAGGCGCTCAGCCAATACCTCAACGTGGGGGAGGAAACCCTGTTTCAAACCTCTACGATTAGCGCGTTGGTAGAAGGGGTGTATCGCGGTGATCTAACCATTGGCGAACTCAAGCAGCGGGGAAATTTTGGCCTAGGCACCTTCGATGACCTCGATGGGGAAATGGTGGTGCTGGAGGGAGAAGTCTATCAGTTGCGCAGTGATGGCACAGTTGCCATGGTGCCAGAAACAGTAAAAACTCCCTTTGCCACCGTGACTGTCTGGAACCAAGACGTGCTCCATGTTTGCCATGACGCCCTGAACTACGACGGTTTACAAGCTCACCTCAAATCCCTGCTGCCCTCCGATAACCTGTTTTATGCCATTCGCATTGAGGGCACTTTTCCTCTGATTAAAACCCGCACCGTCAGCCGCCAAACGGCGGCAACTCGGCTGATTGATGCGGCAGCACAGGCGCAAATTTGTCGGTTTGAACAGATTCAAGGTACCCTCGTTGGCTTTTGGGTGCCGCTGTACATGCAAATGGTGAATATCCCCGGCTTTCATTTTCATTTCCTCAGCCACGATCGCTCCTGTGGAGGGCACCTACTGGATTGTCTGACTGGGAACATAACGATTGCCTTTGATGAAACCCCCTATACCCAGATTGCCTTGCCGGATACAGATGCCTTTCGCGGTGTGGATCTAACGAAGGATACCCGCCACGAATTAGAAGCCGCAGAGCAGGATCGTTAGCTTTGCCTATGCAGGTGTTTGTCACTGGTGCGAGTGGCTTTGTGGGAACCCACGTTGCCACAGTCCTCATGGAAAAGGGCTACCGGGTGCGAGCCTTAGTGCGGCAGCCTGATCGTGCCCCCCACTTAAGAACGTTAGGGGTGGAAGTGGTGCAAGGGGATCTCGTTCACAGCGATTTGGTACCCCTGATGCAGGGCTGTCAAGCACTCTTCCATGTGGCGGCTCACTACAGCCTCTGGCGGCGGGAGCGCGATCGCCTCTACCAAGTGAATGTGGTGGGAACCCAGCGCGTACTGGCGGCTGCCCAACAGGCAGGGGTCGAGCGCACCGTTTATACCAGTTCTGTGGCTGCCATTGGCGTGGATCCCAGTGGTAAACCGGCGACCGAGCGCTACCAAAGCCCCCCAGACAAGTTAATTAGTGAGTACAAACGCTCGAAGTATTGGGCAGAGCAGGCCGCCCACAAGGCAGTGGCGACAGGCCAAGATATTGTAATTGTCAACCCAAGCACCCCCATTGGAGCCTGGGATGCCAAGCCCACGCCCACCGGAGACATGATTCTGCGCTTTTTGCGACGGCAGATGCCCTTTTACGTGGAAACAGGTTTGAACCTGATTCATGTGCGGGATGTGGCGATCGGTCATGTCTTGGCGCTGGAAAAAGGCAGAACGGGCGATCGCTACATTCTGGGACATCAGAATCTGACCCTTGGCGAAATTCTCAACCGCTTAGCAGCGCTGACGGGGCTACCCCCACCCCGTGGTGCAATTCCAGTGTGGCTGCCCTTGGCGATCGCCTGGATCGATGAAGTGGTCTTGGGCGCGCTTGGCACCCCCCCTCGCATTCCGGTGGATGGCGTGCGGATGGCTCAGCAAACGATGTTCTACGATGCCACTAAAGCGGTACAGGAATTGGGACTGCCCCAAACACCGATTGATCAGGCATTGGCCGAGGCAGTTGCATGGTACCGTGACCGGGGGTATTGCCATTGAGGACTTTGCCATGAGTGATCATCCCCTGCTCTACGAAGGGAAAGCCAAGAAAATCTATGCAACACCTGATCCTGACATTCTCTTGGCGGAATTTAAGGATGATGCCACCGCCTTTAATGCCCAAAAGCGGGGTTCCATTCAAAATAAAGGCGTGATGAACTGCGCGATCGCCAGTCATCTGTTCCAGTATTTGGCGGCTCAGGGTATCCCCAACCACTTCATTGCCCAAGTGGCACCACAACAGATGCAGGTGCGCCGCGTTGAAATTATTCCCCTAGAAGTGGTTGTGCGCAATCGTGCCGCCGGCAGCCTGTGCCGTCAGACGGGGCTACCCCTTGGCCTAGAGCTAACCCCACCCCTAGTGGAGTTTTACCTCAAGGACGATGCCCTTGGCGATCCGCTGCTGACGCGCGATCGCCTGCGGCTCCTTAACCTTGTCACCCCTGCTGAGGAAGACACCCTCATTGAGATGGCCTTAGGGGTCAATCACCATCTGCAGGGCTTTTTCCAAGACTGTGGCATTACCCTAGTGGACTTTAAGCTGGAGTTTGGCCGCCGCGATGGCACGATTCTTCTTGCTGATGAAATTAGCCCCGACAGTTGTCGCCTGTGGAATCAAGAGGAGGCGGATCCGCAAAAACGGATTCTAGATAAGGATCGCTTCCGCCAAGATCTAGGTGCGATTGAAGAGGCCTACGCCCTCGTTATGCAGCGGGTGCTCGCCCATTCCCAACCCTAACGATGGAGACGCAACATGAGCATTATCCTCGGCGCTGATGTTGGTGGCACAAAGACCCTTGTGCAGTTGTGGGAAGTTGTTGGTAGTGATTGGCACTTACTGCGCAGCGCGACGTATGCTAGCCGCGACTTTGCCAATTTAACCCAGTTGTTACAGGACTTTCTCAGCCAAGGCTCCGTGGTGCCACAGCGGGCGTGCCTCGGCATCCCCGGGCCAGTCATTGATCAAACCGCGCAAGTTACAAATTTAGGCTGGCGGGTAAGCGCCCACGAGTTACAGGATGCTCTCAATATTCCCTGTGTCACTCTCCTGAATGATTTTGCCGCCGTGGCCTATGGCTCGTTGGTGTTGCCCCCGAGCGACATTGTGGTATTGCAGGAGCGACCGCGGCGATCGCAGGCGCCCATTGCCTTATTGGGGGCAGGCACCGGTTTAGGAGAAGCCCTCATGCTCTGGCAGGGCGATCGCTATCAGGTGTTACCCATTGAGGGGGGGCACACCGACTTTCCTCCCCGGAATGAACTAGAAATTGGCCTATTGCGCTACCTGTGGCAACACTACGAGCGGGTCTCGGTCGAGCGGGTGGTCTCAGGTCCGGGGTTAGTGAATATCTACGACTACCTCAAAAGTATTGAATTTGCCCCAGAAACCGCAGCGGTACAAACAGCGATGGCCACCATGGATCGGGCGGCGGTTATTAGTCAGTTTGGCATGGCGGGGGATCCCCTGTGTGCTCAAGCCTTGACGATGTTTGTGGCGGCCTACGGCGCTGAGGCGGGAAATCTTGCCCTCAAAAGCCTCCCCTTGGGGGGGATTTTTATTGCTGGCGGAATTGCGGCAAAAATTTTACCGAAGATGACCGATGGCACGTTCTTAACTCATTTTCTAGATAAGGGGCGATTCCGGCCATTGATGGAGCAGTTATTTGTTGCCGTCATTACCAACCCAGAGGTGGGGCTGCTGGGCACCGTTCATCTTGCGGCTCAGGGCGGGTGAGGCAAGGGTTGGCGGAGAGTGCAGTTATGGCTCGATCCTGTGGATGGGATACACTGAGAACTGTTTGCTGGTTGGCTACCTTCGCTCCATGGCTGTCTCATCCAACCCCTTTGTCCTCAGCGGTGCTCGTCCCCACTACAGCCCCGATCGCCCCGTTCGGGTTGAGCATATTTTTCTGGATTTGACCCTTGATCTGGCACAGCATCAGTGTTGGGGACACTGCCACCTACACCTGCGCCCCCTGCACCCCCACGTCCGGCACCTGCGCCTCAATGCTGTTGGCCAACGCATTCAGGGGGTGACCCTCCAGCACCAGATCCACCCCTTCACCTACGATGGCGAACACCTCGACCTTGCCCTAGAGCCGAATTTTCCCCTCAGCCCCGATCAAAGCCTACTGCTGACGATTGAGTACCATCTCGATCGCCCCCAGCGTGGCCTTTATTTTGTGGACACGACCCCGCCGCAAGCATGGACGCAAGGGGAAGACGAAGACTCCCGCTATTGGTTTCCCTGTTTTGACTACCCCGGCCAGTTGGCCACCTCCGAAGTGCGGGTGCGGGTGCCCCACGCCCTACAGGCCATTTCCAATGGGGAACTACGCGCCAGCTACCCAGAGGGCGATTGGCAGGTTTTCCACTGGTACCAACCCCAAGTTCACCCCACCTACCTGATGACCTTGGCCGTCGGGGACTTTGCTGTTTTCGACGATCAGTGGCAGGGTAAACCCGTCACCTATTATGTGGCCAAAGAGCGCGCTGATGATGCCCGCCGCAGCCTAGGCAAAACCCCCCAGATGATTGACTTTTTTAGTCGCATCTATGACTATCCCTATCCCTATCCCAAGTATGCCCAAGTCTGTGTGGCGGATTTTATCTTTGGAGGGATGGAAAATACCTCCACCACCCTGCTCACCGATCGCTGTTTGTTGGACGAGCGCGCGGCGCAAGACGATTTCCGCACTGAAAGTTTGGTAGCGCACGAGTTAGCGCATCAGTGGTTTGGCGATTTAGTGGTGATTAAGCACTGGTCTCACGCTTGGCTAAAGGAGGGGATGGCCTCCTATGCCGAAGTGCTCTGGTTTGAGGAGGAATACGGGGCTGATTTTGCCGCCTACTATCGCCTCGGAGAGTTGCGCAACTACCTCAGTGAAGATAGCGATCGCTACCGCCGTCCCATTGTTACCCATATCTACCGCGAAGCCATTGAACTGTACGATCGCCACCTCTACGAAAAAGGCGCGTGTGTCTATCACATGATCCGCCAAGCGCTAGGGGATGACCTGTTCTGGAAAGCTATCCAGACCTTTGTGAAAACCTATGCCCACCAAACCGTGGAAACGGTGGATCTGCTGCGTGCCATTGAAACCGCCACTGGACGGAACCTGCTCCCCCTATTTGACCAGTACGTGTTTCGCGGTGGTCATCCCGACTTCCATGTGAGCTATCGCTGGGAGAGTACCGATCGCTTAGCGGTCTTAACCATCAAGCAGCAACAGGTCACGGAGGGAGTGAGTCCCCTAGAGCGAAATCTCTTTGATCTGCGCATTCCGGTGGCGATCGGCACCGTTGAGGCGGGGGGCAACGTATCGCTGCAAACGCTCACCCTGCGGGTCTATGAACCTGAGCACACCTTTTACCTACCCCTGCCGCAGCAGCCCAGCTTTGTGAGTTTTGATGCCGGCAACCACACCCTCAAAACCGTGACCCTAGAGTACCCCCTCCCAGAATTAATGGCTCAGTTGCGCCACGATCCAGACGTACTAGGGCGGATTCACGCCGCGATCGCTCTGGGCAAAAAAGGCAATCTGGAGGTGGTCAACGCCTTGGCAACAGCACTAAAGGAAGAGCCGTTCTGGGGAGTCCGGCAGGAAATTGCCAGCGTCTTGGGAACCATCCGCCTCGATCAAAGCTTAGAGGCGCTCTGCTGTGCCCTTGAAGACCCCCAACCTCAGGTGCGCAACGCTGCCGTTGAGGCGATCGCCAGTTTTAAGAGTGCGGCCGCCTACAACCATCTCAAAGCCATTGCCAAGCACGGTGATCCGAGCTACCGTGTGGAAGCCGCTGCCCTCAAAGGCATCGGGATGATTGCTGCGGCTAAGCCCCAACCCAAACCCAGCCCCGAAAAAGTTCTCAAGCGGTTGCGCAGTGCCCTAGACACTCGCCAAGGGTGGAATGAAGTGGTGCGCTGTGGGGCGATCGCCGGTGTAGGGTACCTCAAAGAGTTACCAGAGGCCGTGGAACTGGTACTCAGCTATACAGCAGCCACGGTACCTCAACCACTGCGCCTTGCCGCTATTCGCACGCTGGGTGCCATGGGCGATCGCCATCATCCCCAGCTGCGCCAGATCCTCGAGCGTTTAGAGCAGTTGAGCCATGAAACCTTTTTCTTGACCCAAGTGGCGGTTGTCCAAGCCCTCAGTCAAATTGATCATCCCCGCGTATTGGCGATTTTGCAGGCTGTGGGCGATCGCACCAGCGATGGCCGCATCAAGCGACTGGTGGATGAGAGCATTGCCAAGCTGAAAAACGCCCTTGGTACAGATGAGCGCTTAAAAACCCTCGAAACGACCCTCAGCGACCTGCAAAAGGAAAACCAAACCCTCAAAAGTCGCTTGGAGCATCTAGAAGCCAAAACGAAGGCTACCCATGCCGACGCAGCAGCAAATTAGCCCCATTTACGCTTGCGGAGAATACTAGGGTGGGCATCCCTCCCTCTGCTACGATCAAGTCTTGGATCATCAATGAAGGCCGTACACCATGCTCCTAGACCTGTCGGGAAAACGCGCTCTTGTCACGGGGATTGCGAATAATCGCTCCATTGCGTGGGGCATTGCCCAGCAACTCCATGCCGCTGGTGCTGAACTGGCTGTAACGTACCTGCCTGATGAGCGCGGCAAGCTTAAACAAAAGGTTGAAGAACTGACTGCCCCCCTGAGTCCAAAGCTTGTATTGCCCCTCGATGTGCAGCAGCCCCAGCAGATCACAGATGCGTTTGAATCACTTGCAGCCGCATGGGGAGGGCTGGATATTTTGATTCACTGCCTCGCCTTTGCCCAAAAAGAGGATCTGAGTGGGGATTTTTCTGCGGTGTCTGTGGAGGGGTTTAACCTTGCCCTTGATATTAGTGCCTATTCCCTCATTGCCCTCAGTCGTGCTGCTAAGCCCCTAATGACAAGCGGTGGGGCGATTGTTACCCTCACCTACTTGGGAGGGGTACGGGTTGTGCCTAACTATAATGTCATGGGTATTGCCAAGGCCGCCTTGGAAATGAATGTGCGTTACCTTGCTGCGGAATTGGGCGCTCAGGGGGTACGGGTAAACGGTATTTCGGCAGGGCCTATTCGCACCCTTGCCTCTTCCGCCGTCGGTGGCATCCTTGACATGATTCACCATGTTGAGGCAACAGCCCCTCTGCGTCGCACGGTCACCCAAACCGAAGTGGGCAATGCCGCTGCCTTTTTGGCCAGTGACTTAGCGAGCGGCATTACCGGACAGATTCTTTACGTGGATTCGGGCTATTGCATTATGGGCATTTGACATACTCCCCATGCCTGAAGGCAGGGGCTTTACGGCGTTTTTTTGGTAATTTGGAGTTGGTGCGCTACAGTAGAGTCAACGAGTTACTTAGTGAGGCGAAGCATGGGTTTACTCGAACGGGTCGGCATGGCCGTGCGCTCTAACCTCAATGCCCTTGTCAGTGCTGCTGAGGATCCAGAAAAAATTCTGGAGCAAACCATCATTGACATGAATGAAGATTTGGTTAAACTGCGCCAAGCCGTAGCTCAGGCGATCGCCGCGCAAAAACGCCTTGAACAACAATATACCCAAAACCTGCAACAGGCTCGGCAATGGGAAGATCGGGCACGACTTGCCCTCAGCAAAGGGGATGAAGCCCTTGCCATGGAAGCCCTCAGCCGCAAAAAGACCGCTACAGATACCGCCGCTGCCTTAAAAACCCAAGTGGATCAAATGGGGGCACAGGTCAAAACGCTTAAGGATAATTTGACGGCTCTAGAGAGCAAACTGGCGGAGGCCAAAACCAAAAAAGAAATGCTCAAAGCGCGGGCTCGGGCCGCCAAAGCCTCAGAGCAAATCCATCAGGCGGTCAGTAAGGTAAGCACCTCCAATGCCATGGCTGTATTTGATCGCATGGAAGATAAAGTTCTGCAGATGGAAGCTCGCTCCCAAGCCATTGCCGAGTTGAGTGGGGATACGCTGGAAAGCAAATTTCAAGCCCTTGAAAGCAGTGCGGGTAGCGATGAGGTGCAATTTGAGCTGCTAGAAATGAAAAAACAACTTGGCTTATTACCAGATACCTCGCCAGCAGGCACGCTACCACAAGCGGTTACTGATACCAGTCCAAGAGCGTCCACCCCTCCTGCGATCACTGATATACAAGATGCCTCACCCAGTTCCGGGGAGGATGACATAGCATATCTGCGTGAGCTTCTCAAATGAATCAGTGCTAGGGGCAACTTCATACCACCCAAGCTCGCGAACAAACGGTGATTGGTCGCTGCTGTTCGCGCTAATTTTTTGGCGTTGCTGAATAGACGTATGACTTTCGGGTTTGAGTCTTTTGCCGCCCTCACCCTAGCCCTCTCCCAAAAGAGAGGGAACAAGAATCCTAGCTCCCTTCTCCCTAGGGAGAACGGTTGGGGATGAGGGAATTCATAGTCACATTGAGCAACACCGATCTTCTCAAGAGATAGCGTTAACCCTTGGTAGTTCAGGATACAAAAACCGATGACCAAAGACTGGAGTTATAATAGTAGTAGTGGTGTGGGAGTACCGTACTAAACTCCATTTCAGTTGTCTAAACCGTCTAATCATCCGTTTCTTGAATACGTTTTGGGAGCACAATTTCTTCCCATCTCAAAGCTCAGCTTGATTGGCATCATTCAAGAGTGCCTTTTGCATTAAAAAGCATTAAAAACCATTAAAAATAGCGATCGCAAATGACGCTGATTTGTTGCATTACTGAGGATTGTAAATTATGAACTGTACACGCTACACTGACCTCCCTGAGGTTGCATGGCATGGCTTTACGGGTGGCGATTGGGTCACGCGGGTGGATGTACGCGATTTTATTCAGCGCAACTATACGCCCTACCTAGGAGATGCGGCATTTTTAGCCCAGGCCAGCGATCGCACCCAACAGTTATGGGCAAAAGTGCGTGACCTGATGGCTCTAGAGCGGGAAAAAGGTGTGCTCGATGTCGATACCAGCGTTCCTTCCAGTATTACCGCCCATGCCCCCGGCTACATTGACCGCGATCTAGAACAGATTGTGGGTCTGCAAACCGATAAACCCCTCAAACGCGCCATCATGCCCTTTGGCGGTATTCGTGTTGTCGAAACCTCTCTCAACGCCTATGGCTACGAGCTAGATCCTCGTACCAAAGAGATCTTCACCAAGTACCGCAAAACCCATAACGACGGCGTTTTTGATGCCTACACTCCAGAAATGCGCCGCTGTCGTAAGTCCGGCATTATTACAGGCCTGCCAGATGCCTACGGTCGGGGACGCATTATTGGTGACTATCGTCGGGTGGCACTCTACGGGGTGGATCGCCTAATTGCCGACAAACAGGCGCAGCAAGCCTCCCTAGAACTGGACACAATTGACGAAGCGACCATTCGCCTACGCGAAGAACTCTCAGAGCAGATTAAGGCTCTCAAAGAACTCAAAGAGATGGCCGCCAGCTATGGTATTGATATTACCAAGCCTGCCAGCACCGGCAAAGAAGCCGTTCAATGGCTCTACTTTGGGTACTTGGCTGCAGTCAAAGAGCAAAACGGCGCTGCCATGTCCTTGGGACGGGTCTCCACGTTTTTAGATATTTACTTCGAGCGGGATCTGCGCCTCGGTACCGCCAGCGAAGCGGACATTCAGGAGTGGCTCGATCACTTTGTGATGAAACTGCGGATGGTGCGGTTCCTGCGAACTCCCGAATACAACGAGCTATTCTCCGGCGATCCAACATGGGTTACAGAATCTATCGGTGGGATTGGCTTAGATGGCCGTCCGCTGGTCACCAAGACTAGTTTTCGGATCCTCAATACGCTCTATACTCTGGGGCCAGCGCCTGAGCCAAACTTAACGGTGTTGTGGTCAGAGCACTTGCCGCAGGCATTCAAACAATTCTGTGCTCAGGTGTCCATCGACACCAGTTCCATCCAGTATGAAAACGACGACCTGATGCGTCCCTACTGGGGAGATGACTATGCCATTGCCTGCTGTGTCTCAGCAATGCGGGTGGGCAAACAAATGCAGTTCTTTGGCGCGCGGGTCAACCTAGCAAAAGCCCTACTCTACGCCATCAACGGTGGCCGTGATGAACAATCAGGGATGCAGGTGGCTCCCATGTTTGCCCCGATTACCGGTGACACCCTCCGGTGGGAGGATGTGCTGCCGCGCTTGGAACAAATGATGGCGTGGTTGGCCAAAGTGTATGTCAACACCCTCAACGTCATCCACTACATGCACGATAAGTACTGCTACGAACGGCTCGAGATGGCGCTCCACGATCGCGATGTATTTCGTACCATGGCCTGTGGTGTGGCGGGGCTATCGGTGGTGGCGGATGCCCTCTCGGCCATTAAATACGCTGAGGTGACGATCATCCGCAATGCCGAAGGATTGGCGGTGGATTATGCGATCAAGGGTGACTTTCCTAAGTACGGGAACAACGATGACCGCGTCGATAGCTTGGCCGTATGGCTGGTGGAAACCTTCATGAATGAGATCCGCAAGCATAAGACCTACCGTGATGCTGTGCCGACGCAATCGGTGCTAACCATTACCTCCAACGTTGTCTATGGCAAGAAAACCGGCAGCACCCCCGATGGCCGCAAAGCCGGTGAACCCTTTGCGCCGGGAGCCAACCCTATGCACGGTCGCGATACCAAAGGGGCGATCGCCTCGTTAGCATCGGTGGCCAAACTGCCGTACATCCATGCCCAAGATGGCATCTCGAATACGTTTTCTATTGTGCCCAGCGCCCTTGGCAAAACTCGCGAGGATCAAATTGCCAACCTTGCCAATATGTTGGATGGTTACATCCACGATCAAGGGTTCCACATCAATGTCAACGTCCTCAACCGCGAGATGTTACTCGATGCGATGGATCATCCTGAACTCTACCCGCAACTCACGATTCGGGTTTCGGGCTACGCGGTGAACTTTATCAAACTCACCCGTGAACAACAGTTGGATGTTATTAACCGCACCTTCCATGAACGCTTCTAGGCGCAGTTCGGCTTAGATTAGTGCTACATGTTCTACCTCGGTTGCGTGGCGATCGGGGTAGATTTTTGAGTCACTTAGCGTGGGGTTCTCCCGTTTGGGTAAGCTGATCTGTATCACTTGATGAACGCTATCCATGTTGGAAACCTGTCCCCGTTGTTCGGCTCGCTTAGGGTCGCCCCTTTCTACTGGACGCCAAGTGTGTAGCGTCTGTGGCTGGAGTTGCGTGGTTGTGGAGCGAGGAACGTCTTCCGCCTCAACAGCACAAACCAAAACAGGACTGGTGTTACTGTTGGCGCAACTCGGACGTTTAATACGCCGGTTTTTCCAATACCTGATCTTGCAAGTACGCCTGTTTTGGCAAGGATTAGGCGATCGCGTCCGTCGCCAGCGACAACAACCCCGCCAAAGTTTTGTAGAGCGTTTGGCTAACAAGCTGCAACGTCTAGAAACCCAAATTCCCACCGGCGACCCCCGCCAAGAATGGCTGACCCCGGAAGAAGCCTTCGAGCTGTTAGGCGGTCAGCTAGACAACCCCTACTCAAAGGTGAGTACCCTCAATGGCAAGCGTTGCATTGGGCTCTCTGCCTTTCGTCGTTTGGTGAATACGGCTGAGTATGCTGATTTTGGGTTTGAGTACTCCAGCGATCGCCGCCTCAAAAACCTACCTTACCTTCGCCGCCTCCCCCAGTAGCCTACAATGGGAGCACAGGTCTTGGCGGCCTTGGTATGGCACCCATGGCCGGAAACGTTTCCCAAGTTGACTAGGCACCTATGATGGAGTTGGCACTGAGTCGTCTGTGGACAGTCTCCCGTAACGTTTTTAACGAAATCTTCCGTGAGCGTATTCTTTACGTCACTGCGGTGTTTGCCCTAGGGCTTGCCTTAGCGGTCGTCATTCTGGGTCAGGTTTCCGCAGGTACTCAAGATAAGATCAGCCTCGATGTGGGAATGGCTGGGATTTCGCTGTTTGGTTTAATGATTGCGGCCTTTGTGGGGGGCAGCCTGCTGAACAAAGAACTAGAAAAACGCACCATCCTCGTCATGCTGGCCAAGCCCATTAGTCGTGCTGAGTTTATTATTGGCAAGCATTTAGGACTCTCGGCGGTTCTCTTTGTCCTTGTGGCACTGATGACCCTCATTCTCTTTGGCATTATGAGTATTAATCAGTTTGCCTACCCTGTAGGGGCACTGAGTTTGACCTCGCTCTATATTGCCCTACAACTCTCACTGCTGACAGCGGCAGCATTACTTTTTGGCAGCTTCACCAGTTCACTGATTGCCACACTCCTGACCATTGCCCTCTACTTTATGGGACACTTTAGCCAAAATCTGGTGATTCTCAGCCAAAAAATGGAGAGTGAGGCAGTGCGGCAACTCATGCGGTTTCTGTATCTTATCTTCCCAGATTTGTCACGATTAGATTTTAAGAATACCGCTGTCTATGGCATGATCCCGCCCTTGGGGGATCTGGTTGCCAGTGCCTTCTATGGCGTTATCTATACGGTGGCGCTGTTGGCGATCGCCACATGGATTTTTTCCCGCCGTAATCTCTGAGCCACTGCCGATGAGGGCAAACGGTATTGATGTCTGCGGGATACGCTGATTTCGAAGCAACAGTATAGAATACTGACAAGTGGACAGCCTGTGGCAAACCAAAGAGGAACCTGCTGTGCTCAATAACCCGAAAACGTCTGCCCTGCTTAGGGTGGTTGCTCGTCTTGCCCTTGGTCTGGGTATTCTGGTCATGAGTAGCGGTGTGGCAACCGCGCAGGTAGTTTTGCCGCGAACCCTTGAGCTGAATCCCAAAGAAATGGAGCAAAATGGCTTCATTGTGGCTCAAGAAGCCCTACAGCTTGCCCAGTTTCAGCAGTTTCAAGAGGCGCTCATTCGTGCCAAACTCGCGGTGCAGTTGGCACCCCAAGCCCACGAAATTTGGGCGTTACTGGGAGGACTTTACCTCACCGTTGATGAGCCGCAAGAGGCAGTGGTTGCCCTTGAGCGCTCCCTTAAACTCAATGATCAAAATCCGGGGGTGTATTTTAATCTGGGGTCAGCCTATTTTCGGCAAGGGCAGTATGCAGCCTCTATTCGGGTGATTGAGCAGGGGCTAGCCCTAAAACCCGATGCCACTGAAGAGTGGTTTAATTTGGGGAATGCCTACCTCAAGCTGGGACAGACGGATCGTGCCATTGCTCAATATCGGCGTTCGCTGCGTAACGATAAACGGTTTTGGCCTGCCTACACCAATATTGGTTTGGTGCTCTATGAGCAGGGGAATATCCGGCAGGCAGCTAAAAATTGGGAGCAGGCGGCGGAGATTGACCCGAAGGCCAGTGAGCCGAAACTAGCCTTAGCGACAGCCCTGCTGAAACTAGGGAATGAAGCAGAGGCGCTCAAGCTGGCGGAGGAAGCCCTGCGCCTCGATAGTCGCTACGGCACTGTTGATTTTCAGCGCGAGAATCTGTGGGGCGATCGCCTTGTTGCCGATACCCAAGCCCTACTGGCCAAGCCGCCCCTACGGGCACTGCTGAGCCAATTACAACCAGAGCAATCTGCCCTTCCTCAGCCCTAAGAATGATAGAAATTCGGCTCGCTGCTGCGGCAGATATACCGAGTGTGGCTCTGCTGGTTGCCTTTAGTTTTCACCCCGGGAATGGCTGGCAGGCGCTTTGGCGGAGTTTTGTCCAACTGGGTATAGAGCATGACCTGCGCGATCGCTGGCGGAGTGCTAGCCCTCACTATCGTTGCTGGTTAGCCATTACCACCACGCCCCAGCCGCTGTGCGTCGGGAGTGTTGAGCTTGACCTACGCCCGATCAATGGTCATCCCCAGCCCTACCTCTCTAACTTGGCGGTGCATCCTGACTACCGCCGCCAAGGCATTGGCCGCAAACTCTTGAGCACTGTTACTGCCAGTTTGGCGGCATCCCCTTACTCCTCGTTGTACCTTCACGTTTTGGCAAAGAATAACGCGGCGCGGCAGCTTTATCGCCGCTGCGGATTCGTCGTCATTGGTGAGGACACCACCGTTTGGGGGAGCGGAAGTTACTGTTGAGTCAGCCCCTCACGGGCGATCGCTACTGTCAAAATGCAGCGCAGGAAAACCTTACGGTAGGTTAGGGCTTGACTTCTCCCCTCCTTGAAAGAGAGGGGATTCCCAAAGGATGCTACGCAACGGGCTGAAGCCGCGTTGCTTCGCTTTTCCCTTGAGCTGTCACCCACAACTTAATGCGGGTGGGGGCAGTCAAAGACCCCCTACTCACCTCAAGCATTTCTGCTATTGGGACTACGTTTATGTTTCGGTTCGTGGTTTCGCGCTTTTCAACACTAGCCAATTCGATACGCTCAACATCCTGCCATTGCTTGCAGTGGTTTAGGCTTGCCGCCAAAGCGGTAGTGACTTACTTGCCGGGATTTCTCCGTACTAGGATGTTTCTTCGCGTAGTTGATACGCCTACTTTCCACGTCTCTAGTTTAACACATAGAGAGGGCTAAAGCCCCCTGAGTTGGCTGTATCCCCTCGCTAAAGCGGAGGGGTTTTAGCCCGCCCACATCACTCCTATAACTGAACCGCCCCGCAAGGGGGAACGACTGGGGAGCAGAGATACCTGTGTGATTTAAGCAATATATCGAGAACCAGACTGCTACTCAACAATTACTTATACCGACTTATACCGATACTTATACCGAACTGGCAGGAACCGAAACCAGCCAATCCTCGGTGTGGTTGACCTCCACTTCTGTGAGCCATCGCTGATAGTCAGCAACCAAGTGTTGCATGAGTCGCTGCTTAATGGTCAATAACACACTTTTTAAGAGGCTGTTGCCTGTGGCTTCAAGGATAGGTCGTGGGGTAAAGTCTAGTGGCGAGGGAATATCCACCCCCACTTCAAGATCTGCCACCCCAATTAAATCGGTGCCGGTGGCAGTGGCTTGGGGACGGAGGTAACCCTTAAGTTCTAGGTGAAAGCGGCGGTTGATGTAGTCCACACCGCGAATGTCGCAGCCTAAGGAGCGAAGTTGTAAACACCCCTCACTGGTGGCCTGAACTGCCAAATCTACCGTTGGCTGCAAGCTGACCATCAAAAAATTGAGGGGGCGCATTTTTAAGCGGAAGCGATCGCCCCCTAAGAACTCCACCCGTGTTGGATCCGTTAGGGCATACACCAGTCGCTGCGGCTGGCGCAGGTAGTGCTGCAACTGACCAGTCGGTGTATCGACGCTGAGGCTAACGGATTGACTGGCCCTAAATTTCAAGTACATAGCACACCCTGTGTTCGCTATTTATAATGTAACGAATTGTTAAGGAATTTGTCTAGGCGGCTGCTGCGAGGCGGTCACTCCACCCAGCGGGTTTGCCGCCCCAACCAGACCACGGGAATTAGACCCACCACCACTAGGGCAAGGGCACTCATGGCGGCTTCGGGCAGGCGGTCATCGGAGGCAAACCGGTAAACCTGTATTGCTAGAGTATCAAAGTTAAAGGGTCGGATAACTAAGGTGGCGGGTAATTCCTTCATGACATCTACAAAGACCATCATGCCTGCCGTAAAGAGGCCGGGCGCCATTAAGGGCAAGTGCACGGTGCGCAGAATATTAAAGGGCGATCGCCCTAGGGTACGGGCAACCTCGTCAAGGGATGGGCGAATTTTAACCAGACTGGCCTCAACGCTACTGAGGGAGACTGCCAAAAACCGCACGAGGTAAGCGTAAATCAGTGCGGCGATCGTGCCACTCAGAATGAGACCCACCTCTGTTCCCCAAAAGTGACTGGTGAGGTCATTAATGCGGTTATCTAGCCAGCCTAGAGGGATGAGAATACCCACGGCAATCACTGTCCCCGGAATGGCATACCCCATGCCGGCCACTTGGATGCCCCAGCGCACGATCACCGTTGGCACTAAGCGGTGGCTATAGGCCAACAGCAGCGCCAAGATTACCGCCAGCAATGCCGCAAGGGTAGCAAGTACTAGGCTGTGGCTAGCGTGCCGCCAAAATTCATCGCTGAGGTGTACCTTTTGGTAGGCGATCGCCAAGTACAGCAGTAGTCCTGCCGGTAAGAGCAGCCCAAAAAAGACCGGCAGTGCGCAAACGAACCATGCCCCTACCGCTCGCCATCCCCGTAATTTGTAGGGAATGGGGCGATCGCCACCGCGATTGTAGTAGCGTGCTTTCCCCCGTGACCACTTTTCCAGCACCAGTAGGGCAAAGACAATGACCACTAAGACAGAGGCCAACTGAGCCGCCGTAGTGGGTTCCCCCATGCCAAACCATGTCCGATAAATACCCGTGGTAAAGGTATCTACCCCAAAGTACTGGACGGTGCCAAAATCATTGAGGGTCTCCATCAGCGCCAAGCTGGTGCCCGCTGCAATGGCCGGACGCGCTAGGGGCAGCGCCACAGTCCAAAAACTGCGCCAAGGGTTGCACCCGAGGGAGCGGCTGGCTTCTAAACTACAGGTGGCCTGCTCGAGAAACGCCACCCGCGCCAGCAAAAAAACATAGGGATACAGCACCAAAATCAGCATAGCGATCGCCCCACCAAGGGAACGAATATTTGGAAACCAATAGTCGCCGTACTCCCAGCCCGTGATCTGGCGCAAAAACGACTGAAACACTCCTTCAAAGGAGAAAAACTGGGTGTAGGTATAGGCCAGAACGTAAGCCGGTGCTGCCAAGGGGGTCAGCAGCAGCCATTGCCACCAGCGTGCCCCCCAAAACTGGCAGTTGGTGACCAGCCACGCCGTACTCACACCGATGATGATCACGCCTGCCCCCACACCGAGCATCAGCCAGAGAGAATTGAGTAGATAGTCTGCCAGCACGGTCTCCGCAAGGTGCTGCCACGTATCGCCCGTATTCACAAACACTTGGCTGAGCACCACTAAAATCGGAACGGCAATGAGGGCAGCAATCAGCCAAACAACGGCATCCCAGCGCCGCAGTAAGGCCAGCGATCGCCAAGGGTAAGAGATCGATTTCAACAAACGGTTACCTCCCAACAACGGTACAGCGTAGTCATTGATGGCCTGAAAGCGTCAAACTGAAATCCAGCCATGGTGCTTGAGTAATGGTGGCACTGGTGGAAATGTAGTCCACCCCGGTCAAGGCAACCTCGCGCAAGGTATCACGGGTAATGTTGCCAGAGGCTTCAATTTTAATAAATGGGGCAGCGGCGCGAATATGAGCCACCGCTACTGCCATTTGCGGAATCGGCATGTTGTCGAGCATGATCACATCGACCTTGAGGGCGATCGCCTCGTGCACTTGCTCAAGGGTTTCCGTTTCCACCTCAATGGCGAGGGGAAAGGGGCTGCGTTGCCGAACCTGCTCCACGGCGGCAGTGAGACCGCCTGCGGCAACAATGTGGTTGTCCTTAATCAGGATTGCATCATCCAAGCCATAGCGATGGTTGACCCCACCGCCCACGGCCACGGCATATTTTTCAAGGATCCGCAGGCCAGGGGTGGTTTTGCGGGTATCGACTAACTTGGTCGGCAAATCAGCAATCTGCTGCGCGTAGGCATGGGTGAGGGTGGCCACCCCACTCAGGCGCATTAGGCAGTTGAGCGCCAGTCGCTCTCCTAACAAAATTGTAGGCAGGGGGGCACTCAGGCGAGCAACAACAGTGGGCTGCTCACACACAGCTCCCTCCGGTTGTTCATAGCTAAACGTAATGTTGGGGCTTAAGCGCTGAAATACCCGCTCTACCAGTGGCAATCCGGCAATCACTCCTGCCCTGTTCAGACGAATGTGGGCAGTGCCCCACTGATGGGTTAGGTCTAAGGCTTGAGTGGTGCGATCGCCCCGCCCCAGATCCTCCTGTAGCCACTGGTCGAGGAGCGGATCAAGAACACACCAAGGGGGTAGGTAGGCGGCAGTAGGCATCGTGAGAGAGCACTGAGCTTCAGAGCAGGTTGTTCTCTAAATTCTGTCACGGCCATTGCCCCCAAGGCTAGCTGAGATCGACTAAGACCCAGCCATGGCTACTGACTCTGTTTTGCCATGCCTGTCGTTGGCTCTCGAGGATGACACCGACTGCGGGGGTATTGAGGTGGTTGCGCCACAGGATCAAGGCATCTTCTTCAGGGTGCTCGTAATAGCGGGGACGGCGACCCACCACTTCAAACTCAAACTGCTGATATAGTCGCAGGGCGGATTGATTGCTGGCACGGACTTCAAGGGTAGCCCACTGGCGATCGCCCCGCTGATGTGCCAATTGCAGTAGGCGACACAGCAGTAATCCCCCAAATCCTTGACGGCGACACTGAGGATGCACCATCAGAAGCACAATATGTAGCTCATCGCCAATCCCCCAACTCACCCCACAGCCCCACACCTGATCCAGCGTAGCCACGACCAGCACCGTATGCTGTGGCCGGTTCAATTCCTGCTCGTAGCTCTGGCGCGACCAAAAGCCCCCCAAGCAACACTGATCCAGTTGGACAATGCTATCCAGATCCTTAATAGCTAAGGGGCGTAATTCTAATGCTGAGGGTTCGATTAGCACAAAATCAGGATGCTATTATCGATTAAGGTTTACACGAGCAATGGTCATGGCCGAAGAGACCCCCACCAAACCCGAAAAAAAAGAAAAGCCACCAGCGGTTGAAGATAAACCCTTCCCAGAATTTATCAATGAGGCCTTCTTGCCAGCCTTGACGCAAGCCCTAGCGGACAAGGTAACAGATCTAACACTTCGGCTTGAGGATACCACGGTTGTTGGGGAATGGGGTAATCAGGCGCACCAATTTCGGCTCTACTTCCTCGATGGCAATATTCAGGGAGCAAAGGCTTTTGTCTGTAGTAACTACGGCATTGCGCCGAGTACCATTGAGCCATTTTTAGCAGATGAGCGCAAAGTCACCCTTGATCTACTGGTGTTTGGGGTGGTTCAGCGCCTCAACGCCCAAAAGTGGCTAGGGGGCAACTAAGAGATGGCAACTGCTATCCACGTGGGCGATCGCGCCCCCGACTTTGAGCTTCTGGCGGCCAATGGCCAAACCGTTAGGCTCTCAGACTTTCGAGGAAACAAAAACGTTGTCCTCTACTTTTATCCGGCTTCAGAAACTCCCGGCTGCACGGTGCAAGCCTGTGGATTCCGGGATGCTTACAGCCAATTCCAAGCTCTGGGTGCCGAAGTCATTGGCATTAGTGGCGACCCCCTCGATAAACAAACCGGCTTTCAGAGCCATCATCACCTCCCCTTTTTAGTCCTCAGTGATCCGGACAACAAGGTGCGGCAGACCTACGGTGCCTCCACCCTGTTTGGCTTATTTCCAGGACGGGTCACCTACGTCATCGATAAGAACGGCATTGTGCGCTATATCTTTGACTCCATGTTTAATGTCAAGGAACACATTGACAGTGCCCTCAAGATCCTCCGCACCCTAGAGGCAACACCAGCCTAGGGTGATACCGATCACCAGCCATCAGTTAGCAATCTCACCGCCCTTAGCAGCGCCACCTCACAGAGCGCTTCCCAAAATAGCCTTATGGTGAAAACGTGTCATTGGTTCAACAAGGAAACAAACCCATGCGTCACGTTGTCACACTTGTTCCCGCCGTTGCCCTAGCCCTCTTGCCGCTGACCATGGGGGCATTACCCTTGCTCAGTCTGCCCCTATCGTTGTGAGTCAGGCAAATAGCTTAGCTGCACGGCTGCGGGCCAACCTTCCTAATCGTGGTGCTCCCGGTAGCCGCTTTGGCGGGGCGACCCGCGGAAGCTGTGTGATGGGAAACCAGCGCTTAACGGCGCTCTTGCCCAGTACCAACCTAGGGCAAACCGCTGTTGCCAAGCCGACGTTCTTTGTGTTTGTGCCCACCAGTACGGCTAGCCAAGGGGAATTGGTGATCACAGATCCCCAGAACCGCGACGTTAGCACAACCGTTGTGAGGTTACCAGCGCAACCAGGGATTTTAGCCCTACAGCCCACCGTAGAGCTGAACCCAGGTCAAGACTATCGCTGGTCGTTTACGCTCCTGTGTGGTGCGGATGCAGATGATCCCTCGGCGATGGTGTCAGTGAGTGGGGTGGTGGAGCGAATTCAGCCCAGTACTGACTTAGCAAAAAAGCTGGCAGCCAATAATGTCGGCGATCGCCTCAGTGCTGCCGTCGATGCGGGTCTCTGGTACGAAACCTTAGCCATTCTTGCGGATCTACAACGGCAAATGACCACCAAGGATATGGCGCGCAGTGAGTGGCAGGCGGTTCTCAGTGCCGTTGGCCTAGAGGCGATCGCCCACGCTCCCCTTGTACAATAGGATCAATGAGTTAGCGCGGTGGTTGCGGGAGTGACCCACTCCTGAGGAAAGTCCGGGCTTCCGAAAGACCAAGCTTGCTGGGTAACGCCCAGTGCGGGTGACCGCGAGGAAAGTGCCACAGAAATATACCGCCGATGGAGGGAAACCTCACAGGTAAGGGTGCAACGGTGCGGTAAGAGCGCACCAGCAACATCGAGAGGTGTTGGCTCGGTAAACCCCGGCTGGAAGCAAGGTGTGCTAGCGCTAAAGAACCAGGGTTGGTCTTTTCCCCAGTTCTTGGCTAGCCAGAGCCGCTAGAGGCACTTGGTAACAGGTGTCCCAGATAGATAACCCCCTTTGAACAGAACCCGGCTTACGTCTAACTCATCTTCTTCACGCCCAAAGAAATGCGGCCAAGGGAGCAGGTACCGGAAAAATAATCAGGAGCAGCAGCACCAGTGCCATCAGGCCAAACCCATCACGCCAGTTGTCGAGTTCACTGACATCATTCAACGCTGGTTCATCAAAGGCGGGCAGAAAAAAGAGAATCAGTGCCCACACAAAGAGCCACGGCTGAATAAAGGATAAAATCAGTACTAACAATCGACTAACTTGGCCAATGATTGCTCCTGCCCGATGGCCATACATCGCATGAACCATGTGGCCGCCATCTAACTGTCCCACCGGCATGAGGTTCAAGGCTGTGACCACTAACCCCAGCACCCCGGCGATCGCTAGGGGATGCAACTGCAAAACACTGTCGTTGGTTAGGGCACGGCCAAACACCGCCTTGGCAATCAGGGCAAAAAGAATCGAGATGCGTGGGTTAAACACCTGTGGGTTCAGGGATGGTTCGTTGGCATTGGCAGGTAGCTGAACAATTTCCGACTGGTGCAACCCCCAAATCAGTAGCGGCAGAGTGACCAAGAAGCCTGCCACCGGCCCTGCCACACTAATATCAAAAAGGGCGCGCCGATGGGGGATGGGCGATCGCATCTGGATAAAGGCACCAAGGGTTCCCATGGCAAACGGCAGGGGAATAAAGTAGGGCAACGTGGCCTTGACTCGATAGTAAAGCGCCGCGGTGAAGTGCCCCAGCTCATGAATCCCCAAAATCAAGAGCAGACCAATACTGTAGGGCAACCCCTGCCAGAGCAGCTCAGGATTCTGCCGTAGTTCCGCTGCGCTCACGTCTGGCGCTACCAACGCTAAACCCGCTAGGGTCGTCGTCAAAAAGGTTAAGGCCAGTAAGCCAAGACTCAGCCCCGGTCGCCACAGTTGCTGCGGCTGTGGCAGGCGATCGCGGGGCACTAGGGCAAAAAAGGGTTTGTTGCTGATGCCCATCTGAAACATTACTAAAAAGCGATCGCCAAAACGTTGGGCAATGTTGCGCTCCACCGTTTGATACACCTTGTTAGCATCTCCGCGCATTTGCCCACGACAAATCACCGCCTGCGGGCGATACTCAATGTGCTGGAGATAATAAATGCCCCACGGAAAACAACTCTGGAGCTGCGCTTCCTCATCTCGATTCAACAGCCGTGCTGGCTCCTCAGGAACCGTGGGCAAGCTAGGGGCGGGTGTCGCTGGGGCTAAGGCCTGCTGCCCCCGGCGTAAAAGAATGAGGTACAGAAACGAACTAGTGACAAAGACCACAATGAGCCACCCCGATGGAACTGGGGTATTGCCATACAGTGCCATCCAACCCGCTATAAAAAATGCTGGTAGCATGAGAACCAGCCAGAGCAACCACCAAGGGGTTTGACTCAGCCGAGCGGTACCTTGGCGCACGATCAACAGCAAAATCAAACCCAATACAATGAGGGATATCCATGTCATACGTTGCGGTACCCTGTGGCTCAACACCAGAAACTCCCCCGTCCCGTCTTACCCATGGTCTATGCCTTTGCGCCAAACCGCGAGACGTTAGGGGGCACTGCTTATCTCATTGTAGAAAAGGATGGCAATACCCTGATTGATACGCCATTTTGGGCAGCAGGAACCACAGAATGGTTGGCACAGCAAGGCCCCCTAAAACGGTTGATTCTCACCCATCGTGGGGCGATCGCCCACGTCCGTGAATTTCAACGTACCTTTGGGTGTGAGGTGGTGATCCATGCCCAAGAAGCCTATTTACTACCCCACTTAACCGTCACAACCGTGCAGGGCTACTGCGCCCTCACCCCAACCCTAGAGGTGCTGTGGACCCCCGGTCACTCTCCCGGCAGCAGTTGTGTGTATTGGCGGGAGCAAGGGGGCGTCCTCTTTAGCGGACGACATCTGTTACCCAGCCCCGATGGTGACCTCCTCCCCTTGAAAACAGCGACAACCTTTCATTGGCCGCGGCAACTGCGCAGCGTCAGAACCCTACAACACTTTTGCGCTCAGCGTTCCTTAGCCTATCTGTGCCCGGGTGCAAACCTCGGCTTTTTGCGCGGTGCAGGGGTGATCTCTAATGCGCAAGATATTTTACAATCTATTCCCATCCCCCAAGGCAGTAACACGGTTCTCACACCCTAGTTTGCGCCTGTGGTTCGGTAAAAAGAACCTATAAAAGGCGTAAAACCCTACTTGCAAAGCGCCTTGTATCTTCTAGACTAAAAGTAGCTCACAGAGAGATGAGTCACTGATGACCGCCTTGAGAGGGTGGCAATACCAACAAATTTAACTATTGGCTCTGTGCAGCGACTCTAGATCAAATTAATTAATTTGGGAGGATACAGCTATGGCACTCGTACGTTGGGAACCATTTCGGGAAATTGACACCCTACAACGGCAAATGAATCGTCTATTTGATGAACTGATTCCCCTCAGCGCGCGCACCGATGATAGTCACTTTTTACCAGCGGCAGAGTTGGAGGATACACCGGACGCATTATTGCTAAAAATTGAACTTCCCGGACTAGAGGCTAAAGATATTGACGTGCAAGTCACGGCTGACGCTGTAGCCATCAGTGGCGAGCGCAAGTCAGAAACCCACAGCGAAAGCAACGGTATTAAACGCAGCGAATTTCGCTATGGTAAGTTCCAACGGGTTATTCCCTTGCCAGCACGGGTTCAAAACACCGAGGTTAAAGCCGAATACAAAGATGGCATCTTGCACTTAACGCTACCGAAAGCGGAAGAAGAGAAAAACCGCGTTGTCAAAGTGAACCTTGCCTAAGAGCACATCGTCTCCCTCGAGGAGGCGATGACAGGTTGTTACATGTTGAACGCATCGACACCCCCCAGCGTGGGGGATTTTTTTAGTTCCCTAAGAGGCAAGGGCAACCTCGACAAGCTGTTGTAGCTCACCGCTTTGGTACAGTTCAATGAGAATATCGGATCCACCAATAAACTCACCATTAATATACACTTGAGGAATTGTTGGCCAATTGGAATACTCTTTAATCCCTTGGCGAATTTCAAAATCTTCGAGGACATCTACCGTCGTGTAGGGAACACCCAAGGCATTCAAAATTTGCACGGCATTATTAGAAAAGCCACACTGGGGCATAAGCTTACTGCCCTTCATGAACACGACAATTTTATTGCCCTTGACAAGGGCATCGATTTTAGCCTGTAGTTCTGGAGTCATCGTTGGTTGCGTAGGTGTAGAACAAGATTAAACTAAAGAAACCGAAAAAACAGTTGCAAGGAGATTACCTTTATTTTAAGGGGTTTGCTGACCACTGATCCGGCGTGTAGGTTTTGAGGGCTAGGGCATGGAGTTCATTGGTGGCCATCACCCCATTTAAGCCGCGATACACTAATTGATGCTGCTGTACCAGCCGTTTACCTTCAAAGGCAGCGGAGACAACAACCGCTTCATAGTGATCACCACCTCCGGTTAAATCTTGGACGTGGACAATGGCATCAGGAAGACTTGCTTGGATAAGCTGCGTTAGTTGTTCAGGGGTAACCATAGATGATACTAAACGTTCTTAAGTGCCTCACGTTAAATAGTCTATCAAACTTCCCTCTTATGCCGCCTGGGCAAACCATGGTCTGGGTATGGCTAGCCTTGTAGTTTCCCAGTGTGTTGAGGATTCCTATGCCGAGTACGGCTTTTTGCCCCCCCACGTTTGTGTCACAAACCCTCACCATCAGTAGCGGCAAAATCGTTTACTATACTCCGAGCGATCGCTACTGGGGCAACACTATTGAGCGTTCTCCCCTGATCTTTTTGCACAGCCTTGGGGGCGGCTCCAGCCATTATGAATGGTCGCAGGTGTATCCTGCCTTTGCCAGTCGCTATCGTGTGATTGCGCCTGATCTCATTGGCTGGGGGGCATCGGATCACCCTGCGCGAGAGTATTACACCAGCGACTACTGGCTGATGATTGCTGAATTATTACGGATGGTGGGCACGCCGGTGCGGGTGGTGGCCTCTTCCCTCACTGCTGGTATTGTTGTTCGCTTGGCGGTGCAACAGCCCCATCTTTTTAGCAGCCTGTGTTTGGTGTGTCCCAGTGGGTTTAATGATTTTGGTGAAGATCAAGGTCAAGCGTTGGCTCGCGCTATCCTGAGTGTGCCTGCCCTAGATCGGCTCATCTATACAGCGGCGGCAGCAAATCCCCTTGCGGTTCGCAGTTTCCTGACTCAGTTTTTGTTCGCTAACCCCCAACGCCTGCGGGAGGAAACCGTTAGCGCCTACCTTGAGTCTGCCTGTCGCTATGGCGCAGAATGGGCGGCCTTAAGCACCTTAAAGGGTAATCTTTCCTTTGATTTGAGCCAATACTTGCCGCAGTTGCAAACCCCCACGGTCATCTTTTGGGGTGAGCAGGCGAAGCTAACTCCCTTTTCCCTAGGGCAGCGGCTCTACGCCAGCGCCCACGGTCGGCTGCAAGGGTTTTATGGCATTCCTGAGGCGGGGGTGCTACCACACCTTGAGGTGCCAGAGTGGATAATCTATGGCCTCCGTCGCTATTTCCTGAGCTAGCTGGCGGCGGGAAACAGTTGCTTCAAGCCTTCCTCCAGCGTAGGTGCCATCACTAGGCGCTCGTTATCCATAACAATGACCCGGGCAAGGGTAGGCAAGCTATTTTGGCTGGCTTCAAGGTAGATGGGTTCCACGTAGAGTAGGGATCGCTCGATGGGAATAATGAGGAGGTTGCCCTGCACTGAGCGCGAGCCTTGCCGATTCCAGAGGGAAATTTGCTGGGAAATGAGCGGATCCTGATTAATGCGCGCTTCCATTTGCTCAGGTCCAAACACCAGTTCCTGCTTGGGAAATACGTAAAGCAATAATTTGCCGTAGTTTTGGCCATCGGAGCGCGCTGCTAACCAGCCAATGAGGTTGGGACGGTTTACGGGGGTAAAGGGAACTAAGAGCACAAACTCTTCGGTGTAGCCAATGGGCAATTTCGTAATGAGGTAGTAAGGGGCAACGGACTGGGGGGTTTCGCGGTAGATTTCTTGGGGAATTTGCCAGAGGTCTTCACGGTTGTAAAACACTACCGGATCGGTCATGTGGTACTGCAATAGCTGCTCCGATTGGATTTGCAGCATATCCACGGGATAGCGAATGTGGGTGTACAACCGGTGCGGCATGGCACTAATGGGGCGAAAAAGCTGCGGAAAGATGCGCTGCCATGTGCGCAAAATGACATCCTCTGGCTCAACAACGTAAAAGGTGACATCGCCGTTGTAGGCATCGACAACAATTTTGACGGAGTTGCGAATGTAGTTAAAGCTATGCTTTCCTGGGTCAGCGTAGGGATAATGGCGACTGAGGGTGTAGGCATCAATAATCCAGTATAAATAACTCACCCCAGCACTCCTGTGACTGGCTTTGATGTCACTCTCAGAACGCGGATCGGCAATGACCAGATAAGGCTCGCTGTCGATGCGCAAGAATGGGGCGATCGCCTGTACCCGCTCTTGAATTGTGCGCCGAAACAGCACCCGCGAGTCAGGCCGTAGATTAGGGGTGAGTAAGACTTGCCAATCGCGAAAATAGACAGCATAGATCAGCCGTCGCCACCACGCTGAAATGGCCACACCGCCACTGCCGTCGTAGTGGTTATAGACGTTATCACTGCCGCGGGGGAAGTCCAGTTCGGGCACATGGGAGGGCGCGAAAATGTAGGTATTCGTCAGTTCACCGTAGTAAAGACGCGGATAGAAGAAGGGGAAGTTCTCCCGCAGTTGCGGCGGGAACGTGAGCAGTTCGCCATTTTCACCAATGTCGCGCACAAAATACTTGGGTAAACCGTTTGCTTCGGCGGTATTCACGGGACTCATGGTAAACCCATAGCCGTGGGTGAAGACGAGGTGTTCGTTAATCCAACTGCGGGCAAACTGCTGCACGGCGCTGTAGTCAATTTCGCGAGCTGCAATCAGCACTTGGCGAAGTTCTGGGGTGGCCTGCTGGTTGGCAAGCTTGAGGGAATAGCGATCTAAAAAAGCGGCTGGGAAGCGGTAGTAGGAGCGCAACTGTTGCAGTTGGCGATTGGTTTCTAAGAGGGGGCGGGTATCCCAAACGCGAATATTGCGGGTGGTGGCCTCATTCGCTGCAATGATCTCGGCGTTGAGATTATTTTCGGGCTGGAAGGGTTCAACCCTCATGGTGTCTAGGTTAAAGCCTTCGCGGGTGTGGGTAATTGTCCGTTGAATGTAGGGAAGTTCCCGTTCCAGTTGGTTCGGTTCAACAATGGCTGCCTCAATGGCATTGGGGAGTAACCAATCGGCCACCAAGATGACGACTAAATAGCCAAGGGTAAAGCTAAACAAGCCGGGGGCGATGGGGCCTAAACGCCGCTGCCCCCGACCGCCTTGGCGAATGGCTGACCAGCCAAGGAGCATTGCCACGGCAAGGGCAGACACGCACAGCCAGCCGTAGAGGGGTAAGCGCACCGTGACATCGGTATAACCTGCGCCAAAGGCGGCTCCGTTGGTGGAGTAAAGCAGTTTGTAGCGCTCTAGCCAAAAGCTAAAGGCAACCGTGGCAAACACAAAGGCACTCAGACCCTGTAAATGTCGGCGTTGCGATCGCACAAAGCCAAGAAATTTGCCATGGCTGAGGCTATCGTTGGCGAGCAAATAGGTAAGAGCCACTCCCGCTAAGCTCACCACACTCAGGTTCACAAGCCACAGCCGTAGCAGTTCTAACAGGGGGAGGCGAAAAAGATAAAAGCTAATCGAACGATGGAACAGTGGTTCGGTATGGGGATCACTAACACCAAACACACCCGTTAGCACCGCTGACCAACTCATCAGGGCGATCGCCCCCATGGCCAAACTCAGGATCACACTAATCCCCCGAAAGAGGTGCAGCGGTGCCCATAGCCCCAGTATCAATGTGCCAGCGCTCACCAAGAGTAACCATGGATTCTGGAGGATTTGTTGCAGTAAGTCTGCGGCTCGCCAGACACTTAACTGCGGCAAAAGCGGGGTATTAATCGTCATGTCGCTGCGCTGCTGCCACAGTTGCACCGCGATCGCCCCAATGTGGTACGTTGCCACTATCAGCAAGCCAATTAACCCCGCCGCCGCACTCAACAGCCCCAGTAGCCCCAACCCCCGATAGCGACTGTGGGCAGTGAGTTCTGCATCCAAGGTAACCGTGCACTGCTGGTAGGCACGGCGTTGATGCCAACGGTAAAAGAGTCCTGACAGCCCAACCACAAAAATTAGCAGCAGTCCCTGTACCCCCCACCGCAGCCACAATACCCCAGCGTAGCCAAGGTGATGAAACCAGAGGCTTTCTGCCAGCAGACGGCAAATGACAATGCCAAGGGCGATCGCCGCCACCAACCAACCTAGCCAGTACAACAGTGAATGACCAAGGGAGCGGTAGCGCATGGACTCCAAACTCGAAAAATTTTTAAAGGTACGTTACATTGCGGTTAGAATTTGCTACTGCTAGTCTAACGGTTTGGCCATGGTCTTGCGCATCCTTTTGTCTTGTCTGCTCAGTCTGGTTGTCCTCGTGGGATGGTCTGCCCCTAGTGTGGCCTTAGGAGGTGAACTGCCCCCCCTCGATGCCCCGGCACCGGAATTTACCTTGCCCACCAATGGCAGCAGCCAGCCCGTTCGCTTAGCAGACTACCGTGGCAAATGGGTGGTGCTTTACTTTTACCCAAAGGACTTTACCTCTGGCTGTACGATAGAGGCGCAGCGCTTCCAGCAAGATATTGAGCAATTCCATGCCCACAATGCCGAAGTTATCGGTGTCAGCGCCGATTCTGTCGATTCCCATGCAGATTTTTGCGATAGCGAAGGGTTGACCTTTCCACTACTCTCGGATCCGGATGGCCGCGTTAGCAAAGCCTATGGCTCGTGGTTAGGGTTTGTCTCCCTACGCCATAGCTTTATCATTGACCCCGACGGTATTTTGCGAGAGCGCTACGTCAAGGTGAATCCAGCAACCCACAGTAAAGAAGTTCTCGCGCGCTTAGAGGAACTCCAGCACACCTAAGTCCATGGGTGGTGGCGCAATTCACTGATGGATGCCCCCTGTAGAGGTCGTGAAGGCGTGTGGTACAGACCTGCCTCCAGTGGATAAAATCAGTACATTTGTTTCGGACAAGTTCAGCGTGAATCATACATTCTTAGTGGATGCGGGACGGTGGCTCCTGAATGGCTACTGGCTGGAGCCACCTCAAGAGGCGATCGCCATCTCTGGCAAGATTCTTGTGTCCTATGGGCAGGATGACTGGTTTTCTATGGCGGCAAAGGTAACATTCGCTGAACAAGCTAAACCAGACTTGATTTTACAGTCACGGGGTAAGCTAGAACTAGATGAAATGATGTTTACCTATGTGCTGCAACACAGTTTGTTAGGCCGCCTCGAAGGGGAAGGCTGGATTACCCCCCATAGCATTGTGCAGCAGTTTATTCTATTGGGAGATGCAAGTCGTTGCACAGGATTTGAGCATTACTGGCAGGTGGATGCCAATCACTACACCCTCTTAAGTGGCATTTACCGTAGCCATAAACTAAAACAACTGTTGGAAGCCACACTGGAGCGAGTTTAGTTTAACTTTTAACTAATGAGGGGTTCGGGGAGCAATACGTCCCGCACTGTAACTGTAGGGTCAGCGTCGGGAGGATGTCACATCGCTCCTTGCCCCAGATTCATCACCACTTGCTGAAGCTCAGAAATTAACGCCCTAGGACGGCCATTCATTTGGTTGTCTCCTAAGCTCTCCAGTACTTGCCGCAGTTGGTTGAGCCGATCCTGTACAGGCTGCAAAAATTCCCGTAGTAGATCTGCTTGGCCGCGTTTGGCCGCAATCAAGCGTTGCTCTTCGATCAGCGTCTGCTCTTGCTGTGTCAACTGATCTCGCTGCTGCTGTTGCCGTTTGCGGCGCTCTTCAATGTCGTGGCGCAGACTTTCGAGATCGGTGTAGGCGTGCTGGAGTTCTTCCGCCAGTTGGTTAACAGCAACGCCGTACTCATGAAACTGTTTTTCTAGCTCACTGAGAATTGGAATCAGGCTAATCCCCTGCTGTGAAGCGGGATCTCGACGGGCTTCGAGAACTTGCAGGTAAATTTTATAGGTCGCTTCTTTTTCACGGATATGTTGGCGCTGACCTTCAAGGGCTTGGTTGAGGAGATTACACCGCTGCCGCTCATCTTCCACTTCACCAGCTAGTTGGAGGCGATCAAAGTCACTGGCATCTTTTGCTTTTTGCTCAAGTTCCATCAAGGACTCCAGCGCCATTTTTAACTCTTCTTCTTGATCGTTGACAAAGGCGGAGGCTCGCTTGAGATCGTTACCACGATTAGCCACTTCTTTTTCTAGATCTTCTATGGCCATTTTCATCAAGGCATTGACATCTACCGCTTCGGTTAAGTCACTTACCATGGCCTGCCGCATTTGTTGGATCATCTCTTCTTGTTGGGCAAGGAGCTGGCGCTCTTTTTCGAGAACCGATTGCTTGTAGCGGCAAAGTTCTTCCTGCAGGGCGATCGCCCGGCTATCTTGCCAAAATTGTTCTTGGGCTGCATGCCATACCTGCTCTTGCTCACGAAATGCGTGGAGTTGCTGCTCAAGGGCTGCTTGCCGCTGCGCCACTTCTTGGTCAATTTGCTCTAACTGCTGCCAGTATTGGGTTAACAGGGCTTGCTGCTGCTCCAGAACCTGCAAACAGTCGTTGACCTGATTAGTGCTACTGCTATTGAGGCTGTCGCTCAGTTGTTGCAGGATCGCATCGACTTGACGAATCTGATCCGGTGAGAGGCCAACACTATGACTGGATTTTAATTGCTCCCAGCGTTGCTGCTCTTGGTGAACTTGGTGGCGTAGGTTTTCGAGGGCTTGGCGCTCAGCTTGAATGCGTTCTTCCTCACTCCCTAGTTCTGAGCGCAGTTTATTGAGGTCTGCCAGTTGTTGCTCATAGTTGGCAATTTGTTCTTCTAGCTCTTGTAACTCTTCACGACGAATTTCAAATTCTGCTTCTCTCTGGTTGAGGGCTTCTGCTTGGTAAGACAGGGATTGCTTCCAGCCTTCAATTTCTTCTTCTTGGCTTTGGAAGCGTTCGCGCATCCGTGTAAAGCCGTGTAAAATGCCCGTCAGTCGCCGTGAGGCTTCATCTACATGCTGAATCTGACGATTGGCAGCCATCTCAACAAAGACCAGCACCCCATTACCGTAGTCGCGGCTATTGTCAAATGGGATGGTGTCTTCGTTTTGGGAGACAGGATGCCAGTACCCAGATTGTTCACGCATCAGAAGTTTTAGTTCGGATTTCGTACCCATGAAACCCGTTTTTTTAATGACTTCCGCGAGATACTGCACAGCCCTTGACCTCTTAATCTAATGCAAATACTTACACACAACGGAACTTAGCGAATGCATGCCTCGAGCACGATCGAGCACGATGAACTCAAGGACAAAAAATATCCAGAGTTAGCGCTCGTCATATCAAACTAACAAGTGTTAGCCTCACGGCAACAACTCAATTCCATACTAAACGGGAATGCCATCATCAGGGCAACAGTGTATAGCGGGTGCCCCAGACTGGCGCTAGTAGGCCAAGGGTGGCTAAAGCTAGACACATTATAGATCAGGCATGAAGCGATAGTAGCTGAATTCGTCGGCAACCTTACGATGCCAGCACGCGCAACTGGCCGCGATCGCCATCCAGTTCTGCAAGCACGCCAACCGGTAAGGCGGCATTGACCCCCTCATGGCCAAAGGGCAGATCACTGACAATGGGAATGCCTAAATCCCCTAGGCGATCGCCAAGAACTTCCAGAACACGAAAGTTTGGTTGGGTGGCAGCATCGTCACAGCGACTAAACCGCCCTAGGGCAATCCCCTTAACTTGCTTGAGCACACCACTGCGTCGCCACTGGGTCAGCATCCGGTCAATGCGGTAAGGGGCTTCCCCCACATCCTCTAGTGCTAAAATCACGTTGCTAAAGTCGGGGCAATCGGGGGTGCCTAGCAAATGGGTTGCCACCGTCAGGTTACCCACCAATAGCCGTCCTTGGACACAGCCGCCTCCCCAAGCAGTGCCTGAGAGGGGGGGCAGCGGCTGTCGCTGTACGCAGTTAAACAGGCGAGTTTGGCTCCACAGAGGTTCGGCGGCCAGCGTTGTCAGGACTGGGCCATGCACCCCTGCGACGCCTTGGGCGGCATAGCTCCACAGCAGGGCGGTAATATCGGAAAACCCAATCAGCCACTTCGGGGCACAGGGCAGCCATTGCCATGCTTCGAGTAAGCGGGTGCTACCAAACCCACCGCGGCCACAGAGAATGGCCTTAATAGTAGTATCTTGCAATAGGTGGCGCAGGCGATCGCGCCGTTGGGCATCGGAGCCTGCAAGGTAGCCCCACCCGTCAAAGGCCGCCTCGTCCACCAGCACTTCATAGCCTTGAGCTTGCCAACAGGCCACCCCTTGCCAAAACGCCTCTTGGTGTCGCAGTACGCCGCTGGGAAAGGCCACGCCAAGGCGATCGCCCGGCTGCAACGGGGGCGGCAGAATGGCCATCGTCATCTCATCCGCATCCGATCACAGGAAGTCTGAGCCACGGTAAAACTGCAATCGCCCAGTACCAATATACTGGCCAATCGCCCGATCGCCACCCCGCGGAAAGGCCGTCACACCAAACAAATAGACCTCTTCCCATTGAGGGTTGCGCACAGGGGAAACCTCCACCCGCAAATAGCTTCCTGGAGGAATGGGCGGATCAAAGGTGATGCGTAGCACTTGGTCGCTGGGGTCAAACACAGCCGCAGCAAGGGGAGTGCGTTGGCGAGGTCGGGTGCCAACAAAGGCACGGGTACGCTGCGGTTGAAAATAAAGGGTTTCTAGAGCTGGTAACTGCTGAATCTCTAGACGGGCAAGGGATTCGCCAGCAGTCTCCGGCACCCGCAAAATAAAGTTGTAGATAGGGCTGGGAATTAATACCTGAGGATAGCGGGTATTTGCTTCAGCAAAAATTGGTGGCTGATCGAAGGCAACGCGACCATCAGGTAATTCCACTGCTCCCACCCACGGCGCTGCACTAAGGGCAAGGCCAACCCCCACGCAAAAAGAGTTGATGCATTTGATCATTTTGTACGGGGGGGCGGTTCAGAACTGTGGGCGATCGCGCTACTACACATCCAATTCTCGGGCAGCCCCGGATAACCACGCCGCAACGCTTCCGGACAAATAGTGTAGATGGTAAGCTGGCAATCAATCATTTGCAAGCCGTACTTATCGGTTTGCTTGAGGGCTTGCTTCAAAATCGAATCATTATCAAACTCGGTTGTTCGGTTGCACTGCACACACACCATGTGATGGTGATGGTGAGGTGACATCGTATTCAGTTCATAATGCTTATGACCTTCGGCCAATTCCAACTCTCGCAAAATGCCCATCCGTGACATTAGCTTGACAGTCCGATAGACAGTGGACAAACTAATGGAGTGCCCTTGCTTGCGTAGCTCGTGGTGTAAGTCTTCGGCACTCAGGTGGTTGCCCTTCGGCAAATTTTGGAAAATATTGAGAATGGTTTCCCGCTGTGGCGTTAATCGCCATCCTTTATCGTTCAGTTCGGCTTTGAGGGCTGCTGCGGTGTAAAGGGGCATAGGAGATTCGCTCAATCCGCCGTTATGATTCGCATGATAACTGACCAACGGCAGTATTTGCAAGAATGCAATCTTATTGAGAATGATTAATAGTTGGAATGGCTAGTAATAACTAGTTTTTTGCAAAAAATAGCCATTATTTAATCATGACGGCGCAGATAACCTACCCCACCGCATCGGTGGATAGGGAATTCCGCGACACTACGTCATTTTTTTATGGCGGGAAGCTCGCACTGTAGTCGCAGGGTTAACATAAGTTGGCCACCAATCAATCCTAATGCCGCCCTCACCCTAGCCCTCTCCCAAAGGAGAGGGAACAAGACTCTTAGCTCCCTTCTCTCCAGGGAGAAGGGTTGGGGATGAAGGCAAGTCATAGCCACACTCAGTAACACCCAAATCCATAGAGCCTTGTGGCAGCCTAGCACTTCAAGGGAATGATAGGATAGGATTTGACACTCTCACCACCTAAAGGTGGGGGATTCTTACGCAGTCCATAAACGAACTCATAAAGGCGTTGTCAAGACGCCCCTACACAGTTCCTAGAGGCAAAGCCCCAAGGTTCTGCTTACTTGTAACAACTGTCGCCGATTGGGTTTTTCACCAAGGATGGCGACCAAGTATAGTTTAGCACAGAGCAACTAAAGTTGCTTTAGGGCTTTTCCACCCCGTACTAAAGTACGGAGCTACCAAGCTAACCCTCTGTGTCTAAATTTTCTTTCAAAAAGAAAATATCTGCTGTTTACGATGAACTGGCTCATGATCAATGTCCGTAAACGAGCGTGGCGTTGGGGGGCGATCGCCCTTCTCAGCGTTTGTTTCGCGGTATTGTTGGCAGCTCCAGGCTTTAGTCAAGTAACAATTCCGGGATTAAATCAGACCACAGTTTCACCGCCCCCCCCTGGCGTTCGTCGCATTGGCGAACTGGAAACAACAGAGGTGCGCTTTGATGGGCGGGTCTTGTTTACCATCGCTGCACCTACCGTGCGCGATCGCAATGACCCTGGCGATCGCGTTCCTGTAGAGCTGCGTGCTGAACTCATTCAATCTAATCTGCGCCGTATTCTCAATAGCGCCATTGAAAACCGCCGTGGTTCCCCAGAGGTCGTCAATATTGGGGTTGCTCGCCTCAATAATGAATTGGTCATTAGTGGCCGCCTCGGTCGTTCGGAACGCACCACCCGCATTCTTACAATCACCGAAGCCGATAGCGACTACCATCAACTACCGGCAGATACCCTTGCAGCAAACTGGCGCAGTATCTTGCAAACCCAGATGAACCAAGCCATTAAGGAGCGCACCTATGCAGCGCTGATGGTACAACTGCAAACGGCGGCATGGATTGCCCTCAAAGTCCTAGCTGCCAGTATCCTCATGTTTTTACTTCAAGTCCTGTTAGCGCGACAGCGACGCACGATACAACGGCAGTTGGCATCGATCGCCGCGACCACCCAACCCAACGAACCGGAGCGCCCGCTGCCCCTGTTGCCCAACTTGGGGGCTGAATTTTTCCTCAAGCAGCGGCTAAAACTCATCCGCCTCGTGCGCTATTTACTGCTCTGGGGGCAGATTGCCCTTTGGCTATACGCCTTGGCGTTGATCTTGGCATTATTTCCGGCCACCCGCGGATGGAGTTCACAGGTTTACGGTCTGCCGATTCTCTGGATGGCGGTATGGTTTGGCACTGGCCTCCTCAATCAGCTTGCTGACCTAGCCTTTGATCGCCTTCGCATCTTCTGGGAGCAAAATAACCTCGTCAAGTTTAGTGATGCCCAACGAACCACCCTGCGCATTGGCACTACCATTGAAGTGCTGCGCAGCCTCAAGACCGTGTTGATCTACTTGACGCGGATTGTGGTGATTCTGAGCTCCTTGGGAGTGCCTATTTCCTCCATTTTGGCGGTGGGGGGCTTCCTTGCCTTAGCCATTTCCCTAGGGTCTCAGAACCTTGTTAAGGATATTATTAACGGGCTGCTGATTGTTTGGGAAGATCAGTACGCTATTGGGGATGTGGTGCAAATTGAACCCTATGCGGGGATGGTAGAAAACCTGAACCTGCGGGTCACCCAACTGCGGAATGCTGAGGGCTGCTTAATTACCATTCCCAACAGTACCATTACGAAGGTGGCTAACCTAACCCGCACGTGGTCCCGGGTTAACTTAGAGGTGTGGGTGGATATCACCACTGCGCCAGATCCGATGCTAAGTCTATTAGCTGCGCTGAGTCAGGAGTTCTATGAGGAGCCAGCGTGGCACTCAAAGCTCCTAGCCCCCCCGAGGTGTTAGGCATTGATGAGATTACCGCCAGTGGTCTGTTGGTGCGTATTTGGATTAAAACTCAACCCGGCCAGCAGTGGGCGGTGGCGCGGGAATTCCGCCGCCGGATGCTGAATGTCCTCGCTGCCAACGGTATTCCCATTGGGCGCTTGCACCAGCAACTTCATCTGGTACGGGAGGTCAATGGCCATGGGGGGTCGCCAGATGCCTCCGCGTTGGAATCCTAAGCCGTAGCGATGTCATCTGCCGTCCTAGGTCAGCGACCAGATCGCATCATTATTGTGGGTGGGGGAGCCGCCGCTTTCTTCGGGGCGATCGCCTGTGCAAGTGCCAATCCCCGGGCGCAGATTACCCTGCTTGAGGCTGCCCCTAGGGTTTTGGGCAAAGTGCGCATCTCTGGCGGTGGACGCTGTAACCTGACTCATCATTGTTTTGATCCGGCACTCTTGGTACAGCACTATCCCCGTGGCGGAAAAGAACTGCGGGGGGCATTTAACCGGTTTCAGCCGCGGGATACCATGCAGTGGTTTCAGGAGCGAGGGGTTGCCCTAAAAACTGAAGCGGATGGGCGCGTGTTTCCCGTTTCTGATGACTCGAGCACGATCGTTGATTGCTTAGTCGCCGAAGCCAAAGCCTTGGGAGTTCGCATTCGCACCCAAGCTGCCGTCAAGCGCATTGCCAACGTAGCAGGGGAATTTCAGGTTATGACCAGCCAGGCTCCTGAACCACTGGTGGCCGATCGCCTCTTGCTGGCCACAGGCAGTAGTCCCCAAGGATATCGCTTGGCTGCACAGTTAGGGCATACTATTGTGCCGCCGGTGCCCTCCCTTTTTACCTTCCAAGTCGCAGATCCCCGTCTGCATGAACGGGCAGGCCTGATTGACACTCCCACCGACTAAAGTCGGGGGATTCTTACGCAGTCCACAAACGAACTCGTAAAGGCGTGAGCAAACCGCCCCTACACAGTTCCTTGAGGCAAAGCCCCAAAGTTCTGCTTACTTGTAACAACTGTCGCCGATTGGGTTTTTCACCAAGGATGGCGATTAAGTATAGATTAGCACAGAGCAACTAAAGTTGCTTTAGGGCTTTTCCACCCCGTACTAAAGTACGGAGCTACCAAGCTAACCCTCTGTGTCGTGTGCGTCTGCCGAAACGGGCGATCGCCAGCCATTGCCCCTTTGATCTGCCGCGACGACTGTGGAGCTATTGGCTGGAATTAGTGGGTATTCCCGTTGATCAGACTTGGGCGCATCTGGCCAAAAAAAGTAGCCAGCGACTAGCATTACTGTTGCATCGCAGTGAGTTTGCCATTGTCGGCAAAGGGGTGTTCAAAGAGGAGTTTGTCACCTGTGGCGGCGTGGATCTCAAGGACGTGGATTTTAAGACCATGGCTAGCCGCCGCTGCCCCGGCCTATTTTTGGCAGGAGAACTGCTAGATATTGATGGCGTGACCGGTGGCTTTAACCTACAAAGTGCATGGACCACCGGCTGGATTGCTGGACAAAGCTTAGGCCGCAACGGGTAACTGAAACGAGTGCCAAAGCTGTCGCCGTCCTAACTCCACATCCTCTGGGCGGCATTGCCAGTGGGGATGCGCGCTCATCAATAAACTTTCGAGGGTTTCGCGGTCAAACAGGTGCCAAACCGGTGCCCCCGCCACCTCATCCGCAATGGCCAATAAATTGTCACCAATGCAGTGAAGTTCTAAACATGTCGCAGCCCGCTGAAATTGCACCCGCTGCCCCGGCAGGAGCGATCGCACCGTTTCCATGATCTCCCGCAGATCGGAAATACTTTGCACCACCACTCCCGGGATTGTCGCCAACTGCTGCGGATCGCCGTTGATCTGTAACCAGTACTGCCGACTGGGATCAATCCCCAACAGCCATGGATCAGTATCATCTAAGCGGTATCGAGGGGCGAGCGAGAGTCCATGCATCATGTACAATATCCCAAATAACTGTGTTTTATAGAACCTGCAACTGTGCCAAGGAGCGATCGCGAGGATCGCTTTCTAGTAGTGTGATAAGTCTTATTTATTTGATCAATCAAAGTTAATAATGCTTAACATTAAGCCAATAGTTCTTAACACCATGCCACAGCATCAGGGTGGGGTAAGGGGGGGTGCCTGTCAGGGGCAGATACAAACGACTCACTAATACCTGATGGGGTTGACGCGGAATTCGCACAAGCTCTGTCTGCAACGCGTGGGGATAAAACCAGCCCCACAACAGCCCACCCAAGAGCACCAGTGCTACCCCCACCATCCGCCACGGGTGGTGCCACCAGAAATTACGGCTGTTCATTGGTCAGTGGCTCAGTGCGAAACATTTTCGCAAACATCTGGCTCACGTAAGCTTGGCCATAGACAACCGTAGGCTTGGCTGTAGGGGTTGCATTCTCAACCGCCGCTACAGGGGCTGGCTCTGTGTCTGTTGGCGGTGAATCTGGGGAATGTGGGGTATCAGGGGCAGGGCTGGCTGGGGAGGCCGCCTCTTGCCATGGATCGCTGGTCTCTGGGGCTGGCTCCGGTTGCCAGCGGCGACTGTTATCCCCCATGAGTGATCCCGCAGCAACCACCGCTCCCGCAGGAACGATGGTATTCATCAGGGTGGCACTGGTGCCAATACAGGCATGGGGTTCAATGGTGACTTGGCCAATGAGTAACACCCCCGCCCCGATATTGACCCCTTCGCTTACTGTAATTGCGCCGCCGTGGGCATGAATAACGCTGCCCATACCAATACACACCCCAGCAGCAATGCGAATGGTTGCCCCCGCTTCAGCCCAGAGCAAGACCCCCGGTGCCAGAATAGCTTGGGGATGTACCACCACATCACCAGCAATCCGTACGGCCGGAGTTGGGGGTAAGGCCAAGGGCGGCAGGGGCATCGGGGCACCTCACTTGGGAGGGCTACTTAGTGGCCTGTTGCAGCAGAATCTGCGCCACCCGTTGCTTACTGGCAGGGTTCACACCAATGAGGCGGACGTACTCGCCACTATACTCTTGCAGGCAGGCTTGAATGGCGGCAAGTGCCTCATTCAGGGTTTTGGCCTCAATACGCGGGCCACTCTGCCACGAGTTGGTGCGATAACGGCGGGCATCCACATGCTCTAGGGCTAACTGGTGTCCCTGTTGCAGGAGCTGCTGCACGCGCTGAACCACCTCTGAGTCTAGGCCATGGCTTGTGCTAGCAGTGCGTGTCGGGTTGGCCGTGCTGCTAGGAGCAAACCCTTTACCGCGGGTACTACTGCCATTAGTTGCTGCGTGACCGTTAGGGCGATGAATAATCACTTCTAGGACGCGCTGTTTAGCCTGTGGGTTGACCCCCACAAGGCGAACGTAATCCCGTGGATGCTCGGCTAAAAAGGTGCTCAGATCGTTGATACCTTGGGCAGAGGTAATTTTGATGCCACTCTGCCATGAACTGGTACGGAACCGCCGTTGATCAGCATACTCAGTGGTGATCACGCACCCTTGCCGCAGCAGGTCTTGAACCTGGTTCAGAACATCGGCACTCAGTACCGTATCGTTGGGGGTGGCACTGCCATTGTTAATGCTGGTATTCATTGCTTTGGGGGCGATCGCCACGGCACCGTCCGGTCGCTGAATAATTTGCTCGAACACCCGCCGTTTTTGCGTCTTGTCAATGCCAATCAGGCGCACATACTCCCCCGCATGTTCCTGAAGGCAGGCTTCAAGGGCAGCGATCACCTCTGGCTCCCGCTGCGATTGAATAGGGGCACAACTGGTCCAAGAGCTGGTGCGGTAGCGGCGGGCATCCGCGTGCTCAGTGCCAATTTGGTAGCCCTGCTGTAATAACTGCCGCACCTGCGCTGTAACGGAGCTATCAAGGGAGCCGCTAGGAACCGCACCCACCACGGGTGCTGACCCACTGGGGCGATCGCTAGCAGGAGCCGCATCCCCTGGGCGTTGAATCACCTGTTCAAAAACACGCCGCTTAGCTCGCTGATCAACACCAATGAGCCGCACATATTCACCCGCGTGCTCATTCAGAAGCTGCGCTATGGCTGCTAATACCTGCGATTCCTGTTGTGCTGTCAGCGTTGGGCAACTCTGCCAAGAACTGGTGCGATACCGTCGCGCATCCGCATACTCCAGCCCAATGTGATACCCCTGCTGCAACAGTTGGCGGACGTGAGTCGCGTAATCTGTTGTCATGGTACGATTTTCCCCGGTAAGCGTTTCAACCTGTAACATCTGTGGGTCAGCCTGACCCCGCTGCTCATTGCGAATGGGGGCAATACAGGCAATATTTTCAGCACAGCGATAGCCCGACAGCAGTGCCTTGTTAATCCCCACAACATGCTGAGCAAAATGAATATCTGATTCCTCGACGTTGGGAAGGCGATCCGCCTGTTGTTGATTGGTGATCACCATTCCTGAAGGAATATATTTACCGGGTGGAATTTCAACATCCTGAATCAGGGCATGCATCATGACAACACAGCCTGCTCCCACCCGTGCATTAAATACTGTTGAGCGAAAGCCAATAAAGCAGCCATCACCGATGTAGGCGGGGCCATGGATGAGCGCCATGTGAGTAATCGAGGCATTGTTGCCAATCCACACGGAATACTCTTGACCATCATCGCCAATGACTCGCCCCTGCTGTAAACCGTGAATGACCACGCCATCTTGAACATTGGTATAGGAACCAATATGGAAGGGTGTCCCTTCGTCGGCACGAATCGAGGTACCGGGGGCAATGTGCACATAATCTTTGATGCGGACATCTCCGATGAGGTTACTAAAGGAGTGAACGTAAGCCGAACTGGCAATGTCTGGCTCCGCTAAATCCCGTGACCATGGCGTAGGAGGTGCCGCATAACTTTGAACCGCCATAGGGAGAAGTCTCCAACTGCTAATACTGGGTACGCTTGCTATACAGCAAATAGTTATCCCGACTTACGGTGTCAATGATGGCCACAACGGCTGCATCAATGGGTCGCTGAGTACTGTTGACGATGTAGCGGGCGGCACTCCCTCGACTCACCAGCACCCATTCGTCTTGTCCTGCACCCACTGTATCCGCAGCGACTTCGTAGTCGGGTAAAAATTCGCCGTCCTCACCCAAATATTGCAAGACTAAAAACTTGACTCCCGCTAAGGTGTCTTCTTTTTGAGTACTGGTAACCGTGCCGCACACTCGTGCAATTTTCACTATGGGCGACCCATCGGACGAATGCCACTAACACTTTCACGGAACTGCTCCACTGCTTCGGTGTAGCGAATGGGCAGGACGTACTCAAGGTTCTCGTGGGGACGGGCAATGATGTGGGTCGAGAGCACTTGACCACCGTTGACTCGCTTCACGTTTTCTACCCCAGCCGCCACTGAGGCCTGTACTTCTGAGACATCACCCCGAACAATAACCGTGACTCGGCCACTACCAATTTTTTCGTAGCCCACAAGGGTAACCCGCGCAGCTTTTACCATTGCGTCTGCCGCTTCAACGACAGCAGGAAAGCCCAACGTTTCAATCATTCCGACAGCAATTGCCATTGTAATAGCTCCTAAACATTAGAAAGTGATGGTGCGATGCAACTGAACATTGACCTGTGGGAAATGTATTAGTTACGGAACTGTTCAACCGCTTCCGTGTAACGAATCGGCAAGACGTATTCAAGGTTTTCGTGGGGACGGGCAATGATGTGGGTCGAAAGAACCTCACCACCATTAACTCGCTTGGCAGAGTCAACTCCTGCCGCCACCGAGGCTTGCACTTCGGAGACATCGCCCCGGACAATGACCGTGACCCGACCACTGCCGATTTTTTCGTAGCCCACAAGGGTGACCCGTGCGGCTTTTACCATTGCGTCTGCTGCTTCGACGACGGCGGGGAATCCGCGCGTTTCAATCATTCCCACAGCAATTGGCATGAGTAAGCTCTCCTAATTAGAATAAGGGTAAGCAGTACAAAAATTACAGTTGCAATCAAATTGATCGCCCCAGAAATTTATGACGGGATGGCCGATTGTTATCGTTACGTTAATCACCGTCTTTTTATCTCTATGACAAGCATAGGGTTAGGGGTTTCTTTTGACAATATAACCCTTGATAATATTTTCTAGTTTCTACTATTATGAAACCTGATTCAACTGCGATGTTTGCGGTACTAGACCGGCGTTTGCAGCTCTCATGGACTTCATTCATAGATCAAAATCTAAGCCGAATTGAATTAGCATAGATAAGTCAACGGTTTTCCCGTGATCGCAAGATTGAAATTGAGTTTTTCAATGTCGAATCAATCACTAATAGGTTTGTGTCTATTTGTTGTATGTCCACTCAAGACATTTTGAAAAGGTTGCGTCAATGTTTTTAGAGGTTGGTAGTTTTGCCCCTTTGTTTACGCTGCCAGATGCCAGTGGCACCTTAGTTAGCTTAGAGGAATTGCGAGGGCAATGGGTTATTTTGTACTTCTACCCCCGTGATAACACGCCCGGTTGCACTAAGGAAGCTTGCGGTTACCGAGAGGTGGCAGCGGCGTTAGCACAACGCAACGTCACTATTTTGGGGATTAGTCCCGATAGTGTTGCTTCGCACCAAAAGTTCCAAAAAAAGTTTGATCTGCCTTTCCGGCTTTTGTCAGATACAGACACAGCAGTCGCCCAAGCCTATGGCAGTTATGGCTCGAAAACGTTTATGGGCAAGGAGTATTTAGGGGTGTATCGCGATACGTTTCTCATTGACCCAGAGGGTAAGCTGGCTGCGATCTACCGCCGTGTTAAACCCGATGCCCATATTGCCCAAGTGCTTGAGGATGTGGCACGGTTGCAGCAGGGTTGAGATATACGTTTGGCACCTTGACAATGAGTAGTAACTGGGACAATTTTCGCAAAAACTTGGGGGAGTGGCACGGTTCCTTTACTGCCATTGCCCCTGATGGTACGGTGGGGGAATCTGTGCCGTCGATCCTCTCGTTAACGGAGGTGGCGGATGGGTCGCGGGTGCGCTTTCAACTGCAACGGTTTGCTAAGGGGTTGAATCAGCCAGCCACAAGTAACACGGTGCAGGAGTATGCCACTATTGGTCGCCAGAATGTTTTTTTTGAAACGGGGGCGTTTTCTAAGGGGTCGTTGCAGGTAGCGCCGTTCGCTGAGTTTGGGGCGGAGTATGGGTTTGTGGTGGGGGATCGGCGGCTGCGGTTTGTGCAGTTGTTTGATAAGGGGCAACGGCTACAGTCAATGACGTTGATTCGCGAGTTTCGTGCAGGTTCTGAGGCCACTGAGCGACCTCCTTTGCAGGTGACACATCTAGTGGGAAGGTGGCAGGGAACCGCTTATACGGTGTATGCGGACTGGCGATCGCCCACGGAATCACCAACAACCCTGACGGTGTGGCAAGAGGGAACAGTGCTCCACCAATCCCTTGAGTGGCAGGATCAGCATCTCGCGACCACAGCGACCCTTGAGGGGGCACGGTTGTTATTTACAGATACCCCTGTGCCCAAGCAACTGCTGCTGTTACCGGATGGTACTGCGAGTTTAACCCCACTGCAGGTCTCCTTTCGTGAGCCGTTTTTTGTCGAAGTCAGTTGGTTATGGAGCGATGATCAGCGCCAACGCCTTATCCGTCACTATGGCGATCGCGGCGAGTGGGTGAGTGCTACCCTCGTGGTCGAAACGCGCGTGAGCTATAGCTAGTCCCTGTGGCCACTGCTAACAGTGGCAGGAGCCAATCGCCAAAGCGAGTATAGAGGGTGACGCTCTGGCGGCGATAGATGGTTTCGGCATGAATGACAAAGCGATCGGGGTCTGAGAGCCAACGGGTGGTGCCTGTTGGGTCAATCACTGCAGAGAGTCCGGTATTGGTAGCGCGCACTAACCAGCGATCGCCCTCAACGGCACGCAGGACATCATGGGCATGGTGCTGTGCCATTAACTGCTGCCGGTAGGGATCATTGTTGGCCACACTGAGAATAAATTCTCCCCCTGTTTGCACCTGAGCGCGGCTGCGGTGGGAAAAGGCCGATTCAAAACAAATCAACACCACGGCATTGCCCCAAGGGGTTCTAAACACTTGGTCGGGGTTACCGGGAATGAGGCGCGATCGCAGCGTGGACAGACGCTGCACCACCCCCGATAACCAATCGGGAATATACTCCCCCAACAGGACTAAGTTCACTTTGTTGTAGCGGCTATAGACTTGGCCGTGCTGATCAAGGGTCAACAGTACCTGATAATGCCCGTCCGTCGTGGCCATAAACGTCCCCAGCCACAGGGGAACCCCGGCCTGTTGCACAGCGGTGCTCAGTCGATTTACCTGTTCGGGTTGCCAGAGAATCGGCAATGCCCCTTCCGGAGTCAGGACTGCCTCAACCCCAGTGGCCGCCAAGTCCTGATAACCGCGAGTATAGTCCTGCCAAGCGCGGCGAATTCCCTCAGGGGTTAATTTTTCTCGGGTGGGAATGTTCCCTTGAATGATACCCACGCGCAACCCCTCGCTGTGATCGGCGGGCACCGCCGCCGCCAGAGCAACGTTGAGCAATAGCGCACTTCCTAGGAACACCACGCCATAGCGCCAGTAACGACGGTGATACCGTAATGCTAAAACGATCAGGCCATTCACCGCTAACACCACCGCTGTGAGGGTGGTTGGCCCCGCCAAGCGGCTCAACTGCACTAATCCGTGGGGGCTTTGGCTGAGGGATACACTAATCCACCATAGGGGGGAATAGCTCCACAGGGCTTCTAGGCCACACCAGAGGGTCACCCCCGCCAAGAGTTCTGGCCAAAGGCCATGGCCACAGACATACCGTGCCATCAACGCTGCCCAGACGATACTAAGAGTGGCTCCCCAGAGGGTTAGAAACAGCCAAATGCCTCGGGAAATGAGCCAACTCGGCAGCGGATCAATGCCAATCCAGGTCAAGGGGTGCAGATCCCACACCCATACTAGGCTACTGCCGTAAAACCCTAGCCCCCACCAGAGGCCAGCGAGCACTGCCGGTAGCCCGGCTCGCTGCATCTGGCAGACCCACCACAGGGGGGCTACCGCGCCAAAGGCCAGCCATCCCCAACCTACGGGTGGCAGCGCCCACTGCATGACAGCACCGGCCAGCAGAAGTCCTAGAGGGTGTCTGAGCTTAGACAATACTCTGGCGCTTGCGCTGTTCCTTGGGGGAAGGAGCCACATGCCACTGCCCTGCCTTGATAAGTTCCCGTTCTAGTAAAGCAAAAAAGCGTTGGCGATCGCTGCTGCGCACTACCGCTAAATTGTGCGCCTCCGCCAACGCCACTGGGTAGCCGTGTCCCTTTTGAATTTGGGAGGCAGTCAGGCTGATGGCCTGCGCAAGCAGATCGGTCTCCTTGGCCACCCACTGCGGAACCTCTAGGCGCACCACTTCACTGCCTGCGTGGAGGTAGCAACAGTAAATAGCATGATCACCGTAGTGCTCCAAAATAGGGCTGTAACTGCGCCAAAGGGGGCTGTACTGCTGCGGTGCAAGCCGGGCGTGCCACAGGAGTGTGTCGCGCAAGGGGTCAAAGGTCTGGCAGGGTAGCCGCTCTCTCTGGTTGGTGCAATGCTCTGCACAATTCGGCTCAGGATAGGGGCATACCCCCAAGCGCAGAAAATTCAGGGTTTCATGGCTGCGCGAGGCACTGATATACCCCACTAAGGGAATCCGCCGCTCCCGTAGCTGTTGCCACGCCTCGAGAATGGGGGCTAAGAGGATGTCGCGGGCAGCAGGAGCGAGGGTGCTCCAATACCAAAAGATTAATGAGCCATCCACTAGGGCAAGGGTGGGGGTCTCAGGATCGGTGGCCAACTCAGCTAGCGCCAGCATTTCAGCTTGGGTGCGGCGGTAACGCAGCCAGTCTTCGGTGGTAATGCCCCACGATCGCGATCGCCCCAGCTCCGCAGGGTCATAGACCAACTGCGGCAGACTATTTAACTGTGGGCGGCGCTGAGAACCGTAGGTGATGGCAACTCGGCCAATATTAATCAGGTAACAGTAGGCAATTTCGTGGTGGCTGGGGGCAATTTGTGAACCATCGGCAGCAATAACACCGTAGGGAAGACTGGCTGGGGAGACGGTGTGCACAGTAGTGAGGGGTTCGCTGGGTTCCGCAACCGCAAAGGCGAGGTGCTCACGCCACGTGGCTAAGAGGTGTCGATAATGGTCGAGTTGCCCAGCCATCGCGGCAAAAATATCAAGGGCGTGTGCCTGTTTCTGTTGGCTGGCGATCGCCCCTTGGCGAATGACCTGACCCACCTGCCCCATTTGCATTGCCACTTTGGTGAGATCGAGCATAGCCTTATCTAAATTATGTATTTATGTATTGGGGCATTTATCATCGCAGCGTTTCAATGTTGCGCTCCCACTGCTGGCCATCAAACAGTTGAACTTGAAAGCGATCGCGCAGTTGATGAATATTGTCGAGGCAGTTGAGGTTGACATCAATATCCTCCGGATGCGATCGAGGATGGTGACACTCCCCGCCGTGGAACGGTTCTGTCAAGACTGATTCTGCCTACTGCCGTAGGCGCGGGAACCGTTCTGTATCCCCGTCGGGAACGAGCGAGGTTTTATCCGGTTCCCGAACCCTCCGGTTTCTATAAAGCTCCTTACTGTACTGTAGTCTAGCCATAGTTGCATGATGGTACTCAGCTCCCGGTGCTTCTCCTCCACAGATATTGTTGTCTCCCCGTTGTCCAGGGGTGCTAATCACTACTGCGGCAAATCTCAGTTAGGCTAGGAGTAGCCGGAAACATTCCCCAGTGGTTTATGAGTGAAACTCGTTTGCTGGAGGTGGCGCGCCAAGGTGATCCCCGTGCCATTAGCACGTTGTTAAACGCTGTGCTCTTACCTAAGCGGGTCAAGGCAGATGTCACCCGTCAAGGCTGCACACTAGCCGTTACGCTACATTCCGAGAAAATGCTCAATCAGGGTGCTGCGGTAACCTTGATCCGCACAGCCTTGGAAAAGCTGCACTTGCCGGATACTGATCAGGTGGTGATTGAGTCTAGGGTGCTGGGCGCACCGCTGTGGGATGCTGAGGTTATCCTGCGATCGCCAGCAGTGGCAACTGCCCAAAGCTTAGAACTACCATCCCAGACAATTGAGTTACCCGCTGCTAGCTCGTCTCCCCTGCCCCCTGTTGCCGATCCTTGGCAAAGTACACCGGACACACCCCCGCCCGCTGCATCTGAAGCTGCTGATGGATCAGCCTTAGAGATGGCACCATCTCCTCAAGATACTCCTGACGCGCCGACACTGATGGACTTGATTGCCGCCTTTGTTGAGTCCACAGCCCCAGATGAGCCGATCGCCCCCGTTAACGAACCTGAACCCCTACCCGAGCAAGCATCTAATGCTACCACAGCCCCCCTTGAACAGACCGCGACGATTGCTGGCGATCATGATCTTATCGCTGAAGTCGCTGAACCAGAGAGTGTAGATACCGTTGCCGTAGCGCCTGAAGCCACCGAGCCACAGGCGTCTGCCAGCGCCTATCCGCCCCTTGGGGATCCATGGTTGGAGGCTGACCCCAATCCCCTCCCTGAAGCTGCCAGCTCACCCGCGATCGCCCCTGAGACGCCCCCAGAACCAGATACCGGAGCGTCTGCAACCAATGACACTGCAAACTATACCATCCCCACCATTGAAAAGGTGCCTCGGGATGGTCAATCAAAAGTGGCAGGAATTGCCGGGATGGTCATGGGTTTGGGATTTTGTGCCACTGGTTTGGGCACAGTGATTGGCTTACCCATGGTTGTGGGGGGGATGTGGATGCTAGGCGATGAAGACGTATGGCGTGGCGAGTGTCCCCATTGTCAGCAAGCCTTGAAGGTGCCTGTGGGTAAGCTGTGGCGATTTAGTTGTCCCAATTGCCAAGGTCTCATTGAAATTAAGCATGGCCGCTTCTATGCCCGCGAGACTCCTACCCATCCCACGCATGAAAGCTAGGAATAGGAACTTTGCCCCCGTTGACGGCGAGCATCAAGGGCTTGGGCAATGAGGTCAAGGAGACCGGGGGCTTCTTCCTGAATTGTGAGCAGCAGTCGCTCCCCCATGGCTAAGTCTGTGTCAGACTCAGGGCTGGTTTCACTGTCTTGGACGATCTGCCGTAGGCGGGGCACGGTTGTATCCACAATTTCCACAAGGGCACCAAAGCAGCGGAAAAATTGCCGCTCTGTTAGGGTGCTGTCCTCAAGGGGAAATTCAATGATGGCACGAACTTCCCCATCACTGGGATCGTACTCCCACTGCAACATTTTTGTTTGCCACGAAATGCAGAGTAAGGTTTGCAAAATCGCGTCTTTGAAGCGGTGGTATTTAATTCCGGGTAATAAGTTAGGCGCATAGAGCTTAAAAAACTCGCCCTCTTCATCAAGTTCAATGATCACAATGAACCGCTCGAGATGATCGCCATTCACGCCAGTAATAATTTGATGATTTTTAGCATTTAGCTTGAAATTTAACTGGTGCCGACTTAGGTACTCGGCAAGTTGGCTGAGGGCGATCGCCATCGCTCTATGTACCTAAACCCTAGTCAAGGCACGGTGGTTAATCGTTGTGCCCAAGAGCGCTAGGAAGGCTGCCAGCCATTGAGGGTGGGCAGGCCATGCTGGAGCCGTCACTAAATTGCCATCCACCACCACCGCATCCACGGCAACTTCGGTATAGGTGCCCCCTGCCTTGGTAACCTCAGGGCCGCAGGCAGGATAGGCGGTACAGGTTTTGCCCTCAAGCACCCCAGCGGTGGCCAACAGTTGCAGCCCATGGCAAATAGCGGCAATGGGTTTTTGCGTGTGGCCAAAATGTTGAGTGATCTCAATCACCCGTGAATTGAGCCGCAGATATTCCGGGGCACGCCCCCCCGGAACCACTAACGCATCGTAGGTACTGGGGTCAACATCTGCAAACGTGGCATTGAGGGTAAAATTATGCCCCCGCTTTTCACTATAGGTTTGATCCCCTTCAAAATCGTGAACAGCTGTCCGGACGCTGTCCCCCGCAACTTTATTGGGACAGACAGCATGAACGGTATGGCCAACCATCTGTAGTGCTTGGAAAGGCACCATCACCTCATAGTCTTCGACATAATCACCCACAAGCATGAGAATCCGTTTGCCATCCATAGGAGCACTCCATTATGAATCTAGTTTGATCTTGGCATACTGCTAGAACACTTGCACTCGCGCGAGGCTCAAGCCCAGAGCACCAGACCCATCTCGTAGGGGTGACTGAGGTAGGCATGGCGAGGCAGTAATTGCAGTGCAATCCCCTGATAGCCACTACTCTCATAGCTCACTTGCGCTGTATAGATGCTACGACCGTCACTGGTGGTTCTCACCAAGGTCATCAAGGTTGGGCACGCCTCCTCCAGTAGCCCCGCTTCATTGACCCGTCCTTGAAAGAGCGTTACTTGCACATCCCTTGGTTCCAGCGCGCCAAGGGCAATCGCAGCTTTGACCTCAAGCACTTCGCCGACGGTGAGGGTGTGCTCCCGCGAGGTTTCTACCCCAAGAATTTGAATGGTGTACCAGTGCTCAAGCACTCGCTCCTTCCATTGCGCCAGTTCCTTGGCAGCCCCATAGTTGTTTTCCCGCAAGACAAAATGGCGATCGCTCGCTGCAAAGTATGCCCGATGGGCGTAGTCGCGCACCATCCGTGCCGTATTAAATTGCGGTGTATTTAATGAGAGGGCAGCCTTAATTTTTTGTACCCAGCGGCGGGGAATATCGTTTTCGTCGCGTTCGTAAAACAGGGGAATGACATCCCGCTCAAGGCGCTCGTAAAGGGCATTGGCTTCTACCTGATCTTGATAGTGGCGATCGCCGTAGTTTTCGCCGTGACCAATCGCCCATCCCGTCTTCACGTAATCAGCTTCATCCCACCAACCATCCAAAATACTGAGGTTCGGCAAGCCGTTCATCGCTGCCTTCATCCCACTGGTACCCGATGCCTCTTGAGGCCGCAGGGGGGTATTCAGCCACACATCACACCCAGCCACCATCATCTTGGCAACGTGCATATCGTAGTCTGGGACAAAGGCAATGTGGTGGTGCATCCCCTCTTGGCGGGTAAAGTGAATAATTTCTTGGATGAGTTCTTTGCCGGGGTTATCGTTGGGATGTGCTTTGCCGGCAATAACAAACTGAACAATCGGGCGGTGTTGCTTGCCACTACTTTTGATAGGCACTGACCCCAGTAAAATGCGCCGTAGCCGCTCTACATCTCGCAAAAACAGAGTCGCCCGCTTGTAGGTCGCAAAGCGACGGGCAAAGCCAATGGTCAAAGCCGTGGGATCCAGTGCCTCTGCTGCTTGCGCTAGCTCTGCTGCTGTGGCACTCCGGGACTGAAGCATCCGTTGCAGGCGCGATCGCACAAACATCACGAGTTGATAGCGGCAAATTTCATGAATCCGCCACAGTTCTTCATCGGGAATGCTATCCACCCGCTGCCAAAGGGCATCGGTGATGGCAGCTTCAGACCACTGTGGCCCGAGGTAAATATCGAGGAGGTACTGCAACGGTTCAGACACCCAACTGCGGGCATGAACCCCATTGGTAATGGAGGTAATTGGTACTTCTGTGGGGGGTAAATTGGGCCATAGCCCTTGAAACATTTGCCGCGATACCTCGCCGTGCAAGGCACTCACCCCATTGACAAAGCTGGCGGTATGAATGGCCAAATTCGCCATACTAAATGGCTCCTGAAACGCGCCCGGATTCATGCGCCCAAGGGACAGAAACTCTTGCTGAGAGAGGTTAAAGGCTTCGATGTAGTGCCCAACGTAGTAGGTAATTTTATCGGCGGGAAACAGGTCAATGCCGGCGGGAACAGGGGTATGGGTCGTAAACACCTGACTCGCCTGCACCACCTGTAGTGCTTCATCGTAACTCAGGTGCGCTTCACTCATGAGTTGGCGAATGCGTTCAAGGGAGAGAAACGCCGAGTGCCCTTCATTCATGTGATAGACAGTGGGTCGCAGGTCTAAGGCCTGCAATAGCTTTACCCCCCCAATCCCCAGTAACATTTCTTGGTGAATTCGCAGATCCACATCGCCGCCGTAGAGGTAGTCGGTAATGTCTTGGTCGTAGGCACTATTAACGGGAATATTCGTATCCAGCAAATAGAGGGGCACTCGCCCTACCTGAAGCCTCCAGACTCGGGCGTGGACATCCCGATTCGGGTAGGGCACAACAATACGGATTTCAGCCCCGCTGGGATGGGTAACGAGGGTTAAGGGCAGGTTGTAAAAGTCGTTGATGGGGTAACGCTCTTGTTGCCACCCCTCTGCACTCAGGTACTGCGAAAAATACCCTTTTTGGTACAGTAGCCCCACCCCCACAAGGGGTAAGCCTAAGTCACTGGCAGACTTGAGGTGATCTCCCGCCAGCACCCCCAAGCCACCGGAGTAGATGGGCAGGCATTCACTCAGGCCAAATTCAAGGGAAAAATAGGCAATACACTCTTTGGTTGTTGTGCCGCGCACCCGTTGATACCACGTTTGTTCAGGATGGCAGTACTCCTGAAATTGCGCCAAGGCGCGTTCCATTTGGGCTAAAAACCCGTTATCTGCTGCTGCTTCTAGTAAGCGGTCTTGGCGAATCTGGCCTAGTAACCGCACCGGATTATGGTTGGTCTGCTCCCATAGCTGAGGGTCGAGGCGGCGGAACAGGGCGATCGCCTCGGTATTCCACGTCCAGTAGAGGTTATAGGCTAGGCTGCGCAGTTGTTCCAGTCGTTCGGGTAAGCAGGGGCTGACATTAAACGTGCGGATGGGCTTCATGGCCGTTGCTAAATCAGTTGACCTTTGACCTTATTGTCCGAACTGCTGGGGGTGCGCCTTGGGTTCCTTAACAAATTTCGCGGAATTGCCATAAACAAAGAACCGCTAACGTTTTGTGGTTCTCTAGGCTAAAATCAGGTTACATTCTGTGAAGAATCTGGCAAATCGTGCCCTAAGGTTGATGTAAGCCTATGTTTTTAACTGAGTTAACCCCCCTTGTCAAAGAATTAAGCCAGAGACCCGTTGCCTTTATGGGTGGCTTTGTTTCGGGGTTGTTGGGGCTAAGTCTTGATCAGCAGCCGGTGAGTGACTGGCTCAAGCAGTACGGCGACTATCAGCCCCCCAGCCCGCCCCCACCGCCGGACTTCAAAAATATCCGCATCGATTAGGTGCGTTATCCTTTATGGCCAGACTCTCTGCGGATTTAGAGCAAGCCTTTTTAATGGGTGCTGATTCACCTGTCACCGGTGCCGTTCTTACCCAGCAGCAGGTAACCCTTGCCGATATTTTGCAGCTCGCGGGGGAGCGCACCTTTGGTTTTTTACTGGTGGTGTTATCGTTACCGTCGGCATTGCCCATTCCTGCTCCCGGTTATTCCACCCCTTTTGGCATTGTTCTGCTCATCTTGGGGGTGCAGCTCATGCTAGGGGCGACCGCCCCATGGCTGCCACCGAGGCTGTTAGCGCGAACGATGCCCCGCAGCCATGCCCAAAACATCCTTCGCCGTGCGCTGCCGTGGTTGCGGCGAATTGAGTTGATCTCGCGACCGCGCCTGCGCCTCATCTGCACAAGCCGTGGCGGTCGGCTGCTCTTGGGGGCTGCTGTTTCCCTGATGGCCATCTCGATGATTTTACCGATTCCGGGCACCAACACGTTGCCAGCGATGGGTATCTTCATTACTGGGTTTGGTTTACTGGATGACGATGGCCTGATTAGCTTGGCAGGGCTGGTGGTGTGCCTGATGGGTCTGGCGGTGACAACCTCTATTCTGGTGGCGCTGATGTGGGGCGGTAGCAGCTTATTGGATCTACTTAAAGGGGCAATCTAGAGCCTACAGCATCCAGTTCCGGCAACCGCAGGCTGGCCTGTTTACTCTGCAATACTACGTAAAAGCCCCCTAACCCCAACGGATCAATGAGATGGTGCAAGGATTGATGGCGGCTGAGCGCTTGACGGAGGTTACCGTTGGTGTGCTGCTGTGCCATGAGACGGTTCCCCAGCCCCAATGCCATTAAAAACAGGCTTTGGCGGGTTATGTACAGGGGGTGCAGGCCAAACTGCTCACCATAACGCTCTAACGCAGTGATATCCACATGAGCGGTGATGTCCTGCGTGCCGACAAAGCGGTAGGGGTTATCGTGGTAACGGTGCTGGTAGTAACACTGCAAGGTACCCTCACAGCGGGCGGGATGGTAGTACTGGTGGGCAGGATAGCCGTAGTCAATGGTGAGGACAAACCCTCGCTGAAGGCACTGGCTCACCTGCTTCAGCCATGGAATGAGCTGCAGATTGACTTCGGTTCGATAACCGTCGCTATAGTGCTGCTGCTGCGGGTCAATCCCCACGGTGGCAAAGTACTGGTGAATCTGGTCATCCTTGAGGGGGTGCAGCACGTCCTGAAACTGCCCCTGGGCGTTTAGGGTGACATACAGTTCCTGCCACTGAGTCCCTTGCCATTGCAGGCGGTGGACGGGGAAGGCATCCACCAGTTCGTTGCTGAATATACAGCCAATGAAGGGATCTGGCACGGTATCAGGGCTGAGCCAGCGGAGGCGATCGCCCCAGGGCTGCAACCATTGCCGTTGCCGCTGTTGCAGGGTTGGTGACTGCTCCTGAATGGCGTAGTCAAGGGCAGCAAAAAAATCAGGATGCATCTGTTGGCTGTAGGTCAAAACAGCGGCGGCAAACTGCCCGTCCCCTGCGCCCATTTCTAGGAGAGTAAAAGGGGTAGGCTGCCCCAAGGCCTGCCACATGAGCACAAAGGCGTCGGTCAGTAGTTCCCCAAAGTCAACGGTGATCGTGCTAGCTGTGGTAAAGTCGCCGCGCCGACCAATGGTGATCTGGGGGCGGTTATAGTAGCCCCACTGGGGGTCGTACAGTGCCAAGGCCATAAACTCGGCAAAGGGGATGGCACCGACTGCATCAATGCGTGCGGTGATTCGCTCTAGCAGTTGTGGACAGCCGCGATCGCTCATTAATCATCCACTCCGGCAATGGGGGCAAACCCTTGGCGTTGGACGTTCTCTGTGATCACCCGTGGCTCGAGAAACTGCAACAGGTAATCACGTCCACCGGCTTTTGAGCCGATGCCCGACAGCTTAAAGCCGCCAAAGGGATGGCGATCGACAATTGCGCCGGTGATACCGCGATTGATGTAGAGGTTTCCCACCGCAAACTGGTCTTTTGCCGCTTGGATGTGGGAGGGGGTGCGCGAATACAGCCCCCCTGTCAGGGCATAGGCGGTTGTGTTGGCAATCTCCAGGGCTTGATCAAAGGTTTCGGCACGCAGTACCGCTAAAACGGGGCCAAAAATTTCCTCTTGGGCGATCGTGGCGGTAGGGGGAACGTTGGTAAAGATCGTGGGAGGCACAAAATACCCCTCCTCTGGTACGGTGCCACTGAAGGCAAGGTCTGCCTCCTGTTGACCTTTGACAATATACTCCTGAATGCGATCGCGAGCCGCAGCAGTGATGACTGGCCCCACACGGGTACTAGGCCAATGGGCTGACCCCGCATTCAAGGATTTGGTGGCTTCAATCAGGCGTTGCACAAAGGGCTGGTAAATGGCTTCAAGGACAATCACCCGCGAGCAGGCGGAGCATTTCTGGCCGCTATAGCCAAAGGCGGAGTGCACGACCCCCGCTACGGCTTGATCTAGGTCAGCACTTTCGTCAACAATAATGGCGTTTTTGCCCCCCATTTCGGCAATGACGCGCTTAATATGGGTTTGCCCCCGCTGCAACCGCGCCGCCTCCGCAATAATGCGGCAGCCCACCTCCTGAGACCCCGTAAAGGCAATCAGATGCACGTCAGGGTGCTGAGTGAGGTAGGGGCCAACAACAGCACCGCGACCGGGTAAAAACTGAAACACGCCCGCAGGGAATCCAGCAGCAATAAGGATCTCCGCTAATTTAGCCGCAACAACAGCTGCGGGATCTGCGGGTTTGAGGATCGTACAGTTGCCTGTCACCAGCGCGGCCACTGTCATCCCAGTGGGGATGGCTAAGGGAAAATTCCACGGTGAAATCACTACGGCAATCCCCCGCCCTTGATAGTGGTAATGATTGGTTTCTCCCGGAAAGTTACGATCGTAGCCACCGCTGAGGCGCTCCATTTCATCGGCATAGTAGCGACAAAAATCCACGGCTTCCGAGACTTCGGCATCGCCTTCTGCGACGACTTTACCCACTTCGTAGCACATCCAGGCCACCAACTCATGGCGTTGGGCTTCCAGTAAGTCTGCTGCGCGCCGTAAGATGGCGGCTCGCTCGCTCACGGGTGTGTGCTGCCACTGCTTTTGAGCCGCTTTGGCGGCACGGATGGCGTGTTCAGCATCTTCAATGGTGGCTACGCCCACACGACCAACAATTTCCTGGGGGTGGGAGGGATTGCGGGAGTCGCTGTACTCTAGGGTATTCACCCGCTCACCCCCAATGATGGGGGAATAGGTTTGGCCAAGTTGGCGGTGGACATTGTCTAGGGCTGCTTCAATGCGATGGCGCAAGGAAGCTACGGCATAGTCAGTATTAGCAGCATTGACAAAGGTTGAAGTCTTGCCGGTGTGCACATAGACGTTGGTGGCGCTGAAGTCGGCGGTGGGAAGCGGGGGTGCTAATAGATCCTCGATCTCGGTGGTTGCCAACTGCTGCCGCAGGAAGGAGCTGTTGGCGGTGTTTTCTAGCAGGCGGCGGATTAGGTAGGCCATGCCAGGAATGAGATCGCCGTAGGGACAATACACCCGCACGGTTTGTCCGGCCTCCACCAAGGCTCTCGCGAGTTTATCGGCCATCCCGTAGAGGACTTGGCACTCCATGGCACTGGCGGGTAGGTGATGGTGCTGGGCAATGGCGATCGCCCGCGCTTGGGAGCGCACATTGTGACTAGCCACGGCAGTTCGCACCACGATGTAGTGGCTGAGTAGGTACTCTAGCACGCGCTCGTAGTTGGCATCGGTATCAACCTTGTGCTGATAGACGGGTAGCGGCCACTGGTGTTGTACCGCCTTAATCAGTTCCTGATCCCAGTAGGCTCCCTTGACCAGCCGCACAGTGACGGGGGTGCCGCGCTGTTGTGCCCAGCGAACGAGGTCTTGAGCATCGTTGTAACTATCCCGCAGGTAGGCTTGTAGCGTGATCCCCACATCGGCGCGATCGCGAAACTCTGGCTCCAGCAAAATATCTTTGAGAATGGCCAAGGTAATGTCTTTGTAGGCATACTGCTCCATGTCAAAATGAACCCCCACCCCCAATTCCTTGGCGCGGTGGAGCAGTCGGCGGATAGGTTCCCCCACCTTGGCGCGGCAGCCTTGGACATCTAGGGGATCAAACTGGGAGTAAAAGGCGGTCAGCTTCACGGAGACCTGTACCGGATTGGTGCCTTCCTTGCTCGCCAACGGACTCAACTGGGTCATTAGGTCTAGGTAGCGATCGCAGTAGGCGGCGGCCTCCGATTCGGTAATCACGGCTTCCCCCAGAATATCCATGGTTACTGCCATTCCCTGTTTGCGGAGGCGGCCAATGGTCTTGAGAACCTGTTCCGTGTTTTCACCGGCAATGTACTTGTGGGCAAGGGCTTGCACGGCGGTGGTGAAGGTTGTGGCTGCCGCTTGGGCAGGCAGGGAGTCCGGTTGAGCAAAGTTCAACAGTTTTTTCAGCCCTTCTGGCAGTTCGACACTGGGATCACTGAGGTATTCTTGTAAATGCCGCGCCACCTCGGCTTTGCTCTTGAGGCTAGGGAGGCAGTCAATAAGGCGAAAGAGTTGTACCCGCAATCTAGGATGCTCCATGGCCCAGCCTAGGAGCTTGTCTTCGATGCGCATCTGATCGCGCAGTTGGCTAAAAAAGTTGCGGGACTCGTGGCTGGCGCTGAGGAGTTGGCGAGCGATCGCGCTCGTGGATGCTTCGTAAATACTCAAGGGTGCAATACCGTCGTAGTAGTGAGGAAAGGTACTTCTATTTTCCCATGGAGATAGGGGTGGCAAACGACTTCCAAACATTTGCTGTGAATCAATAGGGGCTAGGAGTGAATCAGTTTTCAAGCGTTGCGCCACTTGCAGCGATCGCCACAACCGCCCAAGGGGTTGCTCAGCTAGAGCGCCTGCGGCATGCGGGTGTTGCCTTAGACCTGTGGCTACCCATCCACCTGCCGATTGAGGTTGCTACAGCCCAGCGGTATCAGGGATCGCTGGCAACCCATCTGGCAGCAGTGTGGTCACAGTATCGCGGCTGGGTTTTTGCCTTGGCCTGTGGGGCGGTGGTGCGCTTGATTGCGCCCCTGTTAACAGATAAGTACACGGATCCTGCGGTCTGGGTGCTTTCAGAAGATGGCCAGTGGCTCATTAGTTTAGTGGGTGGCCATGCTGCCGCGGGCGATCGCCTTTGTCAGGTGCTAGCGGCTCAAATAGGTGCCACCCCCATCCTGACGGGGGCAAGCCACTGCCAACACTACTTTGCGGTGGACTGTTGGGGGCAAGCCTTCGGCTGGCAGCGAGGCTCGGGAGATTGGCATGGGGTTGCTGCTCGCCAAGCCCGGCAGGAGGTTCTCAGGGTGTTCCAAACCTGCGGTAGTGACCTGTGGCGCACCGGAGTGTCCCCCCAGCAACCCATCGAGTGGCTGAGTGCCCCACCCACCGATGAGGGGGTTTGGATCACCGAAAAGGCGGTATGCCCCACCGCTGGCGTGGTCTGGCATCCACGGGTACTGTGGCTAGGACTTGGCTGTGAGCGCGGTACACCTGAAAGCGTCATTGCAGCAGCCATTGAACATACCCTCAGTGAAGCGGGGTTAGCCTTAGGGGCGATCGCCGGCATCGCCAGTATCGATCGCAAAGCGGACGAAGTGGGGTTATGTGCCCTCGCCCAACGCCAAAATTGGCCGACCCGCTGGTTTAGGGCAGAGCAATTAGAGCAGGTGGCGGTTCCGACTCCCTCCGCCATTGTGGCCGCCGAGATGGGCACCCCTAGTGTGGCGGAGGCAGCAGCGCTGTTGGCAAGTCAGGGGGGGGCGTTAATTGTCCCGAAGCACATCTATCGCCAGCCGGCACAAAAGGGAGCAGTGACCGTGGCGGTAGCGCAGAGCCAACGGGAATATATTCCCCGTAGGGGGGCGATCGCCCTAATTGGTACCGGCCCAGGAGCACTCGAGCAACTCACCACCGCAGCACGCGCAGCACTTTTAGCCGCAGAGGTGTGGATTGGCTATGAGTTGTACTTACAACTACTGGCACCATTGCGGCAACCCGGCCAGATGGTACTGCCTTACCCGATTACCCAAGAGCGCGATCGCGCCCAACACGCCATTGAACTTGCGGCATGGGGGTTGCGCGTGGCCGTGGTCTCATCGGGAGACTGCGGCATTTATGGCATGGCGGGCTTGGTGCTGGAGTTAATGGCCGATGCAAATATCGCCGATATTGCTGTGGAGGTGTTGCCGGGGGTGAGTGCGGTGAATGCGGCAGCGGCACGGCTAGGCGCTCCCCTAATGCACGATTTTTGTACCATTAGCCTCAGCGATCGCCTCACCCCATGGCCAGTGATTGAACAACGCCTAGAAGCTGCAGCCAACGCTGACTTTGTAACCGCTCTGTATAATCCTCGCTCTCGCGATCGCCAAGAGCAACTGATCATCGCTCAGCAAATTTTTCAGCGTTATCGCTCCCCCAACACCCCAGTGGCCATTGTCCGTGGGGCTTACCGTGCCGATGAACAGATTACCCTAACCACCCTAGGCACATTCCAACCCGAGCAGGTGGATATGTTCAGCCTGGTCTTAATTGGCAATGCCAGTACTCGTCGTTACCACGACTGGCTCATTACCCCCCGAGGGTACCTAGAGAACTCCCAATTGGGTCAACAGCCCAAAGCAGAGGCCATTGACAATACTCAGGGCAATCGATCCAATAGAGCGCTCCAAAATCCGTTGCGCAGGGTAAAGCCATCCACAAAGGCAGCGGCAAGGGCAAAAATAGCGGCATTAATAATCAGGGCAAACAAACCAAGGGACAAAAAGATAAACGGGAAGGAGAGGAACTTCAGCACGGCCCCAATGTGGCATTGAGAACCCCAAAAACAATGGCAGACCACAGCGCGGTACTAAACTTATCAATTTCTACGCCTAGGAACGAGAGGCGCGAGACAATAAATAAACTAATACTGGTTACAACCCACGTAATAATCAGACCCCAGATCATAACTCCTCCAATTCGCTTATTTTGTTTTAATCCATGCCGCTGACTGCCCTAAATGACAACAAACAAAAATGGCATGAGAGGAATACCAAACGTACTGCTAAACCAATAGCTCAGCAAACTTAGGGCAATTGTCAGCAGCAGCGATAAACACAAAGAGACAAGCAAGTGGGAGGCCAACTGCTGTAAATTTTGCCAAAACGGATCAAGGGTAATATCTAGGGAATGTCCATTAGGCGTAACAAGCACTGGCGACTGGTACATCAAACTTACCTCCCATCACAGTTGCCTCTATTTTAAGTCCTAGGGCGATCGCCCCCACCGCAATTTTGGGACAGCGGGTCTGCTACACTGCCATAGCACTACTGAGCGATTGTACCTCCTGTAGTGCGTCCTTTGCAGACTCATAGCGATCGCTGAAGTTAAATTTCACCATTTTGTTGAGTATCGCCGCAAACGCATCGCTCACCGTCACACAGGACTGCCAATCCACCTCACCTGTTCGGGGATCTCGAGGTAGATCTCGGGGTTTAATGCCGGTCAGCGCTTGCAACACAATCATCCCCACGGCATAAATATCACTGCTGAGGGTGGGTTGTCCTGAGAGTTGCTCTGGGGGTGCGTAGCCCATCGTACCAATGACGACGGTGCTTCCTTGGGTTTTCTGAATTTCTTGAGGCTGCATTTGCTTCACTGCGCCAAAGTCAATTAGCACCAAACGGCCATCGGCAGCACGACGAATTATATTGTCGGGTTTAATATCGCGGTGAATCACATAATGGCTATGGACAAAACTCAACACCTCTAGCATTTCTCGCAGCAGTTTAAGCGCCTCAGCTTCGCTGTGCTTTTGTTTGACTTCCTCACTGAGGGAGCGACCCTCAATAAATTCTTGGACGAGATAAAATTCTTGATTTTCTTCGACGTAGGCCAACAGCAAAGGAATTTGGTCATGGCGACCCAACTTTTCGAGGATTTCCGCTTCCGTATTAAATAATCGCCGTGCCACCTGCATAAAACGTTCATCATTGCGGCCAGGGCGCAGGTGCTTGACAACGCAAATGGGGTTGCCGGGACGCTGGGTATCCTGAGCCAAATAGGTACGGCCAAACCCACCAGCCCCCAAGACTCTTTGGATTTTGTAGCGTCCTCCTAAGAGTGAGCGGGGCTTGCCCGTAATTTCCGTGGGTTGTTGCAGGGCTTGATTCAGGGCAGCCGTGTTTTCCGCCATCAAGGAGCGCATCAGCGCCAGCGCCTTTTCCTGCTCTTTAACTTTTTCCTGAAACGATTTTTGCTCCTGCTGGGCGTGATACCCTACGTAGCCCACCATCCCCACACTGCTGAGCATCAGGGCAATGAGTGGCGGCACCACCGGAATCCAGCCATTACCAACAACAAAAATCGCAAAACTCCCCCCCACCAAAGCGAGACCACCGCCTGCCACCGCCGCTGCTAGCCACAGCGGTTGACGCAACCACCACCCCAACACACTGCCAACCCCCGCCCACAGAATAATCCAACCCAACACAAAGGGCAAAGGCCAGTACCAGATGGGTGCGTCGTCATCCAGAGCCGCGCTGAGAAACTGACTCACCATCTGCGCATGAACCACGACCCCGGGCATTTGCTGGGTGACGGCATCGCTGCCGCTGTAGGGGGTCAGGAATATATCCTTGATACTGGGGGCAGACACCCCAATTAAAACAACGCGATCCCGAATCAAATCATCGCTCACCCGGCCGGTCAGCACATCCATTAATGAGACGGTGCGACTGACATTACTGCCGGAGCGATACTTTAGCAGGGTTTGCATACCCCGATCATCCACCCCAACATACCCCCCCGCATCCCGGGTGAGGGGTGCAAAGTGGACATTGTTCAGGGTGAGGCCGTCATTGTTTAGATCAATTTTTTGATCCGGTTCTTGCTCGATGTAGCGCAGTGCCAGCATCAGGGCAAAGGAGAAGGGGGTTGTACACCGCTGGGCATTTTCATTATTGATGACAAACAGGTTGCGCCGGATCACGCCATCATTGTCGAGGGGAATATCGGCAAACCCTACCCGCTCAGGCACCTGATCCGTGGGAATACTGGGGGGTGGGGGAACTTCTGGTTGATCGGCGGTTTCGCCAGCGGATTTGCAGACGGGGATAATGCGTGGGTTGAGGCTGAGAATCTTACGAATTTGGTCGTGACCGGGTGGTTGGGGAATATCCCGAAAAATATCCAAGCCAATAGCTCGCGGGCTAGCGGCATTCAGGCGGGTTAATAGATCGGTAATGGTGGCATCCGGTAGCGGCCATGTTTTTTGGGCTTGGATATCCTGCTCTGTGATTAGCACCGTGAGAATGCGCGGATCCGGATCTGGGGCTGGGCGCGATCGCACGTAGAGATCGTAGAAATTCAGTTCTGTTTGTTGCAGCAGTCCCAACTGTCGCACCCCAATCACAAGGGCAGCAACACCGAATGTTGTGACAAGGGCTGGCAGGGGCAGCCACTTGGGCCATGAACGGGTCACACCAACTATCCCAACGCGATGGATTAGACTGATTCTAGCGAAGTGCTGGTGGCGGCGGTGTCTGTGGTTGCAGCAACGTAACAATTGCAGCCCTGTTGTTTGGCTGCGTAAAGATGGCGATCGGCAAGGTTGACCAAGGTGTCTGGCTTGGTCGTCGTGCTGGGAATTAACGTGGCGAGGCCTAAGCTGACAGTGACAGTGGCTTAGATGGCCGATCGCTGGTGGGGAATAGCCAAGATTTGCATCAACGCTTGAGGTCAGATGCCAGGAGCCAGAATTGAACTGGCGACACGAGGATTTTCAGTCCTCTGCTCTACCAACTGAGCTATCCCGGCTGAAAAGTGCTTTATGATTATAGCAACCATGACTAAGCTATGACAAGCCTGAATAGTAATAATTTTCCGAAAAGAACTAGCTAAGGTGCTCTTGCTAAAATTGACATCCTCCTTTTGCTCAAAGGATGGTCTGAATTTGATACGCATAGATGCAGTCTATTGAGTACCCCAAACCCCTTTGCTAGACTGGGGGTGTAATCGCCCTCCTAAACGTGGGTTGAATGTGTGTTGTCGGCTCACGGGCACGCTTTCTCTTCTTTTATTGTTTTGAGCGCTCGGCTTTCAGCCCCTTACTGAGCCACCGTCTTGATTTTTCTTGGTTTCCTCCTAGTGCCCCATGGATGCTGACCTTGCGTTTAACTTACCGGATCAGAAACTTCTGGAGACCTTGACCCCCCAGCAACTGGTGGCCATTATTTTTCGACAACAGCAGATCATTGCCCATCTCCGTCACGCGGTATCTCAACTGCCCCACGGGCCAGAGCTGATCCATCCTGAAATACCCCCCCCCACAGAACCCCACTTGGCTCTGGTGACGGATGAAACAATGTGCTATTTTCCGTTGACTGGTGGGACGTGCTGGACGATTGGCCGTAGTGAAGAGAATGCCATTGTTCTTGCCGATCGCTGGATGTCGCGTACCCACGCCATGATTCAACGGATGGGGCAGGGGGAGTTTTATTTAATTGACCTAGGCAGCCGTAACGGCACATTTGTCAATGGCCGCCGGGTGAGTATTCCAATGCCGCTGCATAATGGCGATCGCATCACCTTTGGCCAAACAGAACTGGATTTTTTTAATGAGCCGCTGCCGCCGCTGTTTAGTGATAGTGCCATCCTGAGCTTACCGCAGCCAGAAGGCTCGGCTACAGCACTCCTACACGTCCGGCGACTGTTGACCGTGTTGGTGGTCGATATTCGCGATTTTACCCAATTAACGCGGCAGCTCAATGAAGAACTGCTCTCAGAAGTCATTGGCACATGGTTTCACCGAGCAGGGGAAATCATTCGTCAGTACGGTAGTTGGGTCGATAAATACATTGGTGATGCGGTGATGGCTGTTTGGATTCATGAAAGTGAGGAAATTGGCTATCGCGAAATTTGCTATACCCTGTCTGCCCTTGAAGACCTACGATCAATGACAGGGGAGTTGCATCAGCAGTATCCCCTACCTGCCCCCCTACGGATAGGGGCGGGGCTGAATACAGGCTATGCCATGGTGGGCAATACTGGCAGTGGCGATCGCCCCGACTACACCGCCTTAGGCGATACCGTAAACGCTGCCTTTCGGCTTGAGAGTGCCACCAAAACCATCCAAGCCGATATTGCCATGGGAGCCACCACCTACCATTACCTCGTGGGAGGATGCCCTGCGGCTGTACCCTTCCGTCCCCAAGTTCTGAGCCTCAAAGGCTATGAAACACCAGTGCCTGCCTACATTGGCACCTTTGCTGATTTACACAGCTTCTTAGAAAAAGCTCTAAAAAGTAGTGACACTCTTCACTAGCGCGGACATCCTCAGCGTGAATGGCTGATGCTACTGGAAGGCTTGCCGCAATTGATAATATTGTTGACTCTCTGCCCAGTCCAAGATTTCGCGGGCGCGTAACACCGGTAAGGGGTGCGTGAGTTGGCTGGCTTGTAACTCCTTGAACAGGGTGTGCCAGCCTTGATCGGCGCTATCGTACTGCTGCGCTTGGGCAATAAAGGCATCCAAGTTGAGGCGATCGCTCCACTGGGGAGAGCCGCCACACAATTTCATCAGCACAGAGGCCACAACACGCGCATCTTGAGTGACCAGCAAAGCCGCGCGATCGCAGCTGAGTTCTGCACAGCGCAGCCATTGAAACAGTTGGGTTTGGAGCCCCTGCGCCAAGAGTAGTCCCCAAGGCGAGAGTTGACTGGTCGCTAAAAGTAAAAGGTTGGCAATGGTTAGGTAAACTCCATGCTCACACTTTAAGTGCCCCAGTTCGTGGGCGAGCACAGCTTGTAGCTCTGCTGGTGTCAAGAGTTCGACTAACGCAGTATGGAGCACCACAAACGGTTGTTTGCCGCGCATGGCAAAGGTGTAGGCATTGGGGATGCTGTGCTGCTTTAGGTATAGATGCGGCGGGTCAATATCTAAACAGCGGCAGGCCTCGGTGTGCAATGCATAGAGGTCTGGAAGCTGCTGCTCGCTGATGCGGAGGCTGCTACCAATGTTTTCGAGGTAAAATGCTTGCTCGGCAAGGGAGCCAAGGATCGTGCGCACCAGCACATCTAGGCCCGGAAGGTGCTTGAGGGCAGCGGTGGCTTGGCGATCGCGAGGGTGGCGAAACTGATCGGCGGTTAGCCCCCGGTAAGCTGCAGCAGGCATAAAATGGTAACGTTAGCTATGGTTTGCCCTAGGCTTCTATTGTAAACTGAGTAGCGGTTTCTTCATAAAAGGTAACACCTCAGCTATGGGACTTTTTGACGGTCTATTTCGCGGTGGCAAAAAGGCACCCGCCGACCCCAAGCCCACCAAGGAATTTTTCTTGGATCCCGATGAAGCAAAGACCTACGGCAACATTGAGTACATGCGTACAGCCAAGCCAGTCAAAAAAACCTTTCCCGCAACGGGGGGCAGCACCGAAGAGGTGGAAGTTGTTGAATTGGTATCATCCTTAGAAAAGGTGGACGTAGCTGCCCAGAACAAGGGCACCCCAGAGCCGAGCGTTACCGATGTATCTGCTCCGGCAGCAGAGGAACAAGAACGCCGTCGCACTGATCCTAGCCTTGATCTGTTCCGCGCCATGGCGAAGGACTTACGTCGCGGCTAACGCTACATTCAAATCATCCTGTTCTAGGTGGGGGAAGGCAGCGGCTTGACCCCCCTTTTTTGACTCGTTTTGCGCCTCTATAGCCTATATAGAATGTAGTGCACCTACAACACATTTCATGGATATTCAACTCATTCAACTACTGGTTAACGGTTTGGCGGTGGGGAGTATTATTGCCCTCGCAGCGGTGGGACTCACCCTCACCTTTGGGATTTTACGGCTGCCGAACTTTGCCCACGGCGATTTTATGACGGCAGGTGCCTACCTAACCTTGGTTGCCAATTTAATGGGGTTAGACATTTGGCTATCGATGCTGGTTGGTGCGTTGGGCACAGCAGGGCTGATGCTGATGAGTGAAAAACTGCTCTGGTCGCCGATGCGCGATCGCCGCACCACTTCAACCACGCTGATCATTATGTCCATTGGTCTGTCGTTTTTCCTGCGCAATGCAGTGATCCTCATCTGGGGGAGCGAAAACCAAACCTATCGCTTACCGGTGATGCCTGCTCTTGATATTTTTGGCATCAAAATTATTTACTCGAAAATTATTGTCATGATCTTGGCGGTTGTGGCCATGGCTGGGGTGCATTTTTTACTGCAGCGCACGAAAGTCGGGAAGGCTATGCGGGCAGTGGCGGATGATCTCGACTTAGCCCGGGTCTCTGGGATTGATGTGGAGTGGGTGGTGCTGTGCACATGGCTGTTGGCAGGAACGCTGACGGGGGTTGCCGGGGGGCTGTACGGCTTAATTACGGCGGTACGTCCGACGATGGGCTGGTTTTTGATTTTGCCCCTGTTTGCCAGCGTGATTTTGGGGGGGATTGGCAACCCCTACGGGGCGATCGCCGGTGCCCTGATCATTGGGGTGGCGCAGGAGATGAGTACCCTCGTTATTCCGGCAGAGTATAAATTAGCGGTGGCGATGGTGATGATGATGGCTGTCCTATTAGTGCGCCCCCAAGGACTCTTTCGCGGCACGCTCTGATAGGCTAGGGGTGACCCTCTAGGGAGATGAGTTCTGATTACTGGCCTTTACGATCTTGCGGATCTGGTGCGGGAGATTGAGGCAGCGCCGGAGGACTGGCGACCCCTCGTTTTTACCAATGGCTGTTTTGATTTACTCCATGCCGGTCATGTTCGTTACCTCAAGGCAGCGCGGGCACTGGGGCGGCGGTTAGTGGTTGGCCTCAACAGCGATCGCTCGGTGGCTGCCTTAAAACCAAACCGACCAATTATTGCCGAACAACAGCGGGCAGAGGTACTGGCTGGTTTACGATCAGTAGATGCAGTGGTCGTGTTTGGCGATCGCACCGCCATTCCTCTGATTGAAGTGCTCCAGCCGGAGATCTACGTCAAGGGGGGAGACTATGAACTGGAGACCCTACCGGAAGCTGAAACGGTGCTCCGCTATGGCGGCCGCATTGAGTTAATCATGGTGGAAGTACCCAGTTCAACAACGGCGATTGTACAGCGCATTCTACAGTTGCAAGGGGAGGACTCAAGGGGGGCATGGTAGCCACGAATACAGCCTTAGCCAATTTACGCACACAGTTGTACAGCGGCAACGAGAAGCAACAGCTCGCCGCTTTGAACACTTTAAGTACCGTTGGTGTTGAGGGCTACCCATTGCTGCAAGAATTTTTACAAGCCAGCACAACCCTAGACCCCGTCCCCCCGCTTTGGATTCGTGGTCAAACCTATCGCCTGCTGGTGCAGGCAGAGGATGCAGGTGTCAAAGCGTTTTTAAGTCAGCACTATCCTGCGGGAGTGCTGCCCCTCCTGTCAGAGCGGCAGATAGATTATCGTCCGCTAGCCGAGCGACTGGTGCACCTAGAGTTTGAAGCCGCCGATCGCCTCACTAGCCAAACCCTATGCGTACTCGCGGGGGCAGCAGCACAAAAGCGTGGTTGGCTGTACTTTACAGAAGTAGAGCAACTGCCCGTCACCGACTTGCAAACTATTGATCAGTTATGGCTGGCCTTTTCCTTGGGGCGGTTTGGCTATTCCGTGCAGCGGCAACTCTGGCTGGGCTGTGGTCAAAACTGGGATCGGCTTTGGGAAAAAATTGGCTGGCGTAATGGCAAAAAGTGGCCGCGCTACCCCAGCGAATTTATCTGGGACTTGAGTGCCCCCCGCGGACACTTACCCCTGACGAATCAACTGCGAGGGGTACAGCTTATTAATGCTCTCCTGAATCACCCCGCATGGCAGTACTCCCCTTGAGGTTTGGGGGGAGCTTGGTGGCCTGCGTTTTACCCCCTAGCAGGAGGATGTCACATCGGGTAGGGCTGGAAGCCCCGTACTCCAGTGCGGGGAGGAAAGCTTCTTTAGCAACTTCAGTTGCCTTGGGTTATAATTGTAGTGCGGACACCAGAAACGGTTGTTCAAGGCACTGGTAACGGTCGATTGGGGGTGCTGTAAACCACCCCAGAGGCTCGCGGTTGGCTTGCTAACTGCAGGGCTACTAAAAGCTCCCTGCTTTAGCTGGGAGTAGTTTACAGGCTTTGACCAACGGCTAAGGAGCGAACCTCTCCCTGTCGCCGAAACACCGCCCGCTGATTTTGAATTTGTACCAATTGCCAACCGTCGTTCCCAACGCTATCGCCCACACTCAGGCGCAGGGTTTCGCCATTGGTTTGAATCAGAGCCACGGAGCGCTCCCCAAGCTCGAGAACGCCAACCAAGGTATGCTGAGGAGCCGGTGGAGCGATCGGGGCAGTGGCAACTGTATCAGTCGGCATCGGTGATGGCGCAGTTACGGTGGGGAGTTGGGGCACCGAGACTGCCGGAGCATTAGGGGGCTGATAAATAGGGACGTAAATACGTTCAACTGTCGGTGACGGGGCAGATGGGGGAACCGTTGCGGACGCAATGGTTGTAGCGGGTGTTGGGGAGGGCTGCTGACTCAAAAGCTGAAGAGAGGTTTGCAGATATTCCGCAAAGGCAATATCGGCAGCCGGTGTTGTGGCCACCTCAGGTGCAACCACTGCCGTAGGTTGGCGAGCGCCACTAATCCATAACCCCACGCTAAGGACAAAGGAGGCAATGCCAACCCCCATTAAAAAGCGATCGCGCCATGAAAAGTCGGTATTCAGGTGTAGCTTATGGGAACGCTCTGGAGCGGGAACCGCCGTTGAGTGGGGGGCTGCCAACGGTTCATAGGGGACTAAAACCGTCGTTGCAGAGGCGTCATGCGGGTCTAAAACCGCCGCAAACTCGATGGGTGTCTCTGCTTCAACCTCAGCAAACACTTCATCAATTAGACGATTCGCCTGAACATCTGTTAAGCAGGTTTCTACGGCATAGCGATCTGCCTCGTTGCTACGCCAAGAGGGATCATCGCTCTGCGTCATAGCCTATGCCTCACAATGATGACCAAGTGTAATACGGAAACTACGCCTTGCCTAACCTATCTATGCAATCCAATGCCTACTGGCCACCCCTAGGGTTGCGATCGCCCATTGCCCACACCATTTTTACCGCCTATGGTCAGCGCTATGGCTGTCCCTATCGCTGGCACCCCCAGCAGGAGCATCTCTTTGCAGGAGCGCAAGGGGTGCCCCTTTACGGCCAAGGGTGTCGGGTTCCCCACGCCCGAGGCACCCTTATTGCCACCTACGGTATTACCGGAGATCTGACGAATCAGTGGTATTTGCATACCCTTGCCCACTGGGGGCAGCAACGGCAGTTCGATGTGGTTCTGTTTGACTGGCGCGCCCATGGTCGCAGCGGCCACCTCTCGCCCACCCTCACCAGCGATGGTCTATACGAAGGCAAGGATTTATGCTTGATTGCCCAGCAGTGTAATGAACTGGGATACACCGCTCCCTACTGGTTGGTCGGCTATTCCCTTGGGGGGCAATTGGCCTTGTGGGGCGCGTGGTTCGCCCAAGGCACGAACAATGATCTCATTGCTGGGGCAGCGGTGATTTGTCCTAACTTAGACTCGAACCGCTCCTTAGCTCACCTTGGCCAGACGTTTTGGGGGCGGCAATTTGAACGCGCCATTAGTCGTGAACTCCAACGCTTGGCTCAGCAACTCCACGCCGCGCACCCCACCAGCATTGATTTGGCAGCAATTGCAGGCATCAACACCATTGCGGGTTTTGATCGGACACTGGTGATTGAACGCCTTGGCTTTCCATCGGTTGAGGCCTACTACCATGCCAGCAGCCCGCTCCATTTTTTGCCGCAGTTGCGCTTGCCGACTTGGATACTTTACGCTGCCGATGATCCACTGTTTGATCCTGCCTTGATGCCAGAACTGGTGGCGATCGCCGATCGTAACCCTGCCCTTGAAGTGGTTCTGTGCGAGTATGGTGGGCATGTGGGGTTTGTGAGTGCCCCGACATGTCAAAGGCTCTGGGGGGATCCCGACTACTGTTGGGGAATTCATCGCCTGCTGGATTGGTTAGCAGCCAAAACCATGCAGGTCTAGGTTTGTCATTAGAGGTCTGGTTGGCGGAAGCAGTTCAATGGTGAACAGTTCAAGGAATTGCTACGGGATGAATGAATTCCCAAGCTCTGATCCGGCGCCGTGTTAGTCATGGATCATCTGAGGGCACACAGAGTGTCTGGCATGCGGGCAATGCAATGTTAGCAGCTGTTAGCAGCGGCGAGGGCAACCTTGTTTGTCTGCCTCCCTATTCACCCGAGTTTAACGACATGTCGCAAGAAGTCCCCGATGCTACCGCAGGTGAATCGTGGATCGAAGTCAATCGTTTCTTTCCTTCTTCAAAAACCTGCCATGTTTGCCTGAATCAAGTGAGTAGCCTATCGCTTGAGGTTCGCAATTGGAGGTGCGAGGTTTGCACTACAGAGCATGACCGAGACGTGAACGCTGCGATCAACATCAGAAATGAAGCCTTGCGGATATCGGAGTTAGGAACTCGCTCTACTGCCTTTGGGAGGGAACGTAAGTCATCTGGTAAAACGTCGGTTTTGTTAGATGCTGTCCCCGTTGAACAAGGAAGCCGCTTATCTATTGCGTAGCGATGATGAGCGGTAGTTTACGCCTAGTATCTACTCCATTTACCTCAGTAGGCTATAGGTAGGCGCACCAGTCACTCCAACTGCCAGCGTAGAGCTTGGTTTGATGGAGACCGGCGATCGCCATCCCCAGAATATCTACACAGGCCGTGACTCCGGATCCGCAATAGACAATAATTTCCGGTGTGTTTGCCAAGGATTGCCAGTGCCGTTGTAACTCAGCCGTTGATTTGAGCAACCCATTGGCGTGGGTCATCTCCAACCACGGGTAATTGAGTGCCCTTGGAATATGCCCAGCCACCGGATCAATGGGTTCATGCTCACCCCGGTAGCGGTGCGGCTCCCGTGCATCGACAATGGCGGTTTGTGGCTGTCCTTGAGCCGCAATAACCCCTTGGCGATCCACCACCCATTCTGCTCTGGGGACAGCAACGATGTGCCCCTGACGCACTTCCGGGATCACCGTTGTGGTGGGATAACCTGCGGCAGCGTAATGGCTGTAGCCCCCATCTAACACAGCGACGCGATCGTGCCCCAGCCACCGCAATAACCACCAACACCGAGCCGCATAGGCCAACCGCGAATCATCGTAGGCCACCACTAGGGTTTGTTCCCTCACCCCCATCAACTGTAGGGTTGCGGCTAATCGTTCGGGGTCTGGCAAGGGATGCCGCCCCCCGTACTGCTGCCGCGGACTGGATAAATCCTGCTCCAAGTCTAAGTAGTAGGCACCGAGAATATGGCCCGCGCGGTACTGCTGTTGCCCTCGCTCCGGTGCCATCAAATCAAAGCGACAGTCAATCACTACGACGTTAGGGTCGTCTAGGTGGTTAGCCAGCCAAGCGGCAGTTACGGTATAGGCGCTCATCGACAAGCAACAAAGGGTTACTGGCGATCGTACCTTGGAACAGCCAAGCAAAAATTGGGGTTCAAAGTGTTGCCTGCATCGGTTATGATGGAATCTTGATGATTTTTGCCCGTGTAGCTCAGTGGTAGAGCACACCCTTGGTAAGGGTGAGGTCACGAGTTCAATCCTCGTCACGGGCTTGCTGTAGGGAGGGAGTGAGTCAGTCTCAGTTGCTAAGACAGGAGCCAACACCGACCTATGTGGGGTTTGACCCTGGGCGCGACAAATGCGGCCTCGCCCTAGCAACACCGACGGAAATCTGGGCGCATGAGGTGGTTGCCAGCGATCGCGCCCTTGCCCTTGTGCAGCACTGGCAGCGTACCTACGGCATTCGCCAAGTCATTATGGGAAACCAAACCACATCCCAGCATTGGCTGCAAACCTTGCAGGCACACCTGCCAGCTGATGTTGGCATTCACCAAGTGGATGAACGCAACAGTACCCTAGTTGCGCGCGATCGCTATTGGCAGTTATTTCCGCCCCGGGGCGTGCAGAAATTCATTCCTCACGGGCTGCGGCTCCCTCCCCGTCCCATTGATGACATTGTGGCCATCGTCCTCTTAGAACGTCACTGTGGCCATCAACTGTGCCTCAAGTCCTTTGACTTCTCTCCTCCTTGAAAGAGAGGGGATTCCCAAAGGATGCTACGCAACGGGCTGAAGCCGCATTGCTTCGCTTTTCCCTTGAGCTGTCACCCACAACTTAATGCGGGTGGGGGCAGTCAAAGACCCCCTACTCACCTCAAGCATCTCTGCTATTGGGACTACGTTTATGTTTCGGTTCGTGGTTTCGCACTTTTCAACACTAGCCAGTTCGATACGCTCAACATCCTGCCATTGCTTGCAGTGGTTTAGGCTTGCCGCCAAAGCGGTAGTGACTTACGTGCCGGGATTTCTCCGTACTAGGATGTTTCTTCGCGTAGTTGATACGTCTACTTTCCACGTCTATAGTTTAACACATAGAGAGGGCTAAAGCCCCCTGAGTTGGCTGTATCCCCTCGCTAAAGCGGAGGGGTTTTAGCCCGCCCACATCACTCCTATAATTAACGGGTTATCGTTGCGGCGCAGCATCTGTGGAGAAAGGCACCCTCATTGAGTTTCGGGTACAGAATCAGCGGCGGTTAGCGACCATCGATCGCCCTGAAGGTAAAAAGCTGTGGATTGCTATGGATCAACACCTACAATCCCATACCCTACATCCTCGCCACATTACCTTTACCGTTCCCCATGAACGGTTTCGTCCCCAAGATATTCCTGCATTTTGGCAGCAGGTGCAGTCCCTCCTTGATCCTGAGAGCCTTGAAGTCGCATGGGAAATTATCCGCGAAGAGCAGCGTACCATTACCCCGCAGGGGTTAGCGGAACTCTTGTTTGGCGAAACCACTGCCGCCACCTGCTACGCGGCCTATTATTTACTGAGTGAAGACCGTTTTTATTTCAAACTCAAAGGCGAGGTGTATGAGCCTCGCTCTGTGGCTCAAGTGGCAGAGCTAAAGCACCAACATGAGAAGGAAGCCCAACGCTTGGCAGAGGAGGCCACCTTCACGGAACATTTAGCCCAGGCCTTGGCGGGAGAGGCGGTGCAGTGGTCCGCAGGAGATCGCAAGCGCCTTGAACAATTAGAGCGTTATGCTATAGCCATTGAAACCAGTGCCCAGCATCAAGGTGCGGTGGAGTTACTCCGTCAACTGAAGCGACCCACTCAACCCCTTGGTGCCTTTCAACTACTGGTGGATTTGGGGCTGTGGTCAACGCACGAAAATCTTTTTCTGCGCCGTAGCCAGATTCAAGTTGAATTTTCTGCCAAGGTACTTGATGTGGCTCATAACTGCCTAAACTCACCACCAACGGATATAGATGCTGACCTACGCCGGGATCTGACGCATCTGAAGGTCTATACCATTGACGATGAAAGTACCCAAGAAATTGACGATGGTTTGAGTGTTGAAGTCGTGGGCGATCGCCAAAAGCTGTGGATTCATATTGCGGATCCAAGCCGCTGGGTGATGGCCGATGATGTGCTAGACCATGAAGCCCGCCGCCGCGCCACGACCGTGTATTTACCCACGGGCATCATTCCCATGTTTCCCTCGGAGTTGGCCACAGGCCCGATGAGCTTGGTGGAAGGGCGTCTCTGCTGTGCTTTGAGTTTTGGCATCCTCTTGGCCGAGAGCGGCGAAGTCCTCGAATACGAAATTTGCCCAAGCTGGATTCGCCCCACCTACCGCCTAAGCTACGATGATGTGGATATGATCTTAGAGCAGGCGGTGCCCGCCGAAGCCGATCTGCTGGCGATCGCCCACTGGGGCAACCGCCGTAGCCAATGGCGGCAACAGCGCGGCGCCATCCGTATTGATATTCCTGAGCCGAGTATTAAGGTCGCCGGTGAGGAGGTGGAGATCTCCCCGCTGCGGGACTCGCCAGCGCGACAACTGGTTGCGGAAATGATGATTTTAGCTGGCGAAGTAGCAGCGGATTACGGTTTGCGCGAAGGGATTCCCTTGCCCTTTCGCTGTCAATCTCCACCAGAGTTGCCCCCCGACGACGAATTACGCCAACTTCCCGCTGGCGTCGTGCGCGACTGTGCCATTCGTCGCTGTATGCCTCGCAGTGAAATGAGCACCCAGCCTAACCCCCACGCCAGTTTAGGCCTAGATGCCTACTGCCAAGTAACCTCCCCAATCCGTCGCTATACCGATTTGCTGGCGCACCGCCAAATTAAAGCCCATCTGCGCGGCGAAACACCCCCCCTTACCCCAGAGCAACTGAACGAACTACTGCTGCGACTCGTTTCCTCCATTCAAGAGTCATCCTTAGTGGAGCGACAAACCAATCGCTACTGGTGCCTTGAGTACCTGCGCCGCCACCGCGATGAAGTGTGGCGGGGAATCTTACTGCGCTGGTTGCGACCAGAGGAGAACTTGGGTTTAGTGCTCTTAGAAGACTTGGGGGTAGAGTTGGCCATGCGTTTGCAGCGCCAAGCAAACTTGGGTGAATCGCTGCTAGTGCGCGCCAGTCGGGTTGATCCCCGCAGTGATCAAATTTGGCTGGAGGAAGTCTCAGAGGTTCCGTCTTCGCCGGCGGCGACGGTTACGCCATAATTCCTTTAGTAAAGGAGATTTGCTATGGGAGTTGAAAAACTTGCTGCCCTACGGCACCTAATTGGGGAACTGGAGCAAGCGCTGATTGCCTATTCCGGTGGTATTGACAGTACCCTTGTGGCAAAGGTGGCCAAGGATGTCTTAGGCGATCGCGCCGTGGCGGTTACCGCAGTGTCTCCCTCGCTCTTTCCTGCGGATCTAGAAGATGCCCGCATTCAAGCAGCGGCCATTGGCATTCGCCATGAACTCATTGAAACCCACGAACTTGAGAATCCCAACTATGCGACCAATCCGGTGAATCGCTGCTACTTTTGCAAAAGTGAGTTGCACGATCGCCTGCGAGGGCTTGCCCAAGAGTGGGGCTACGACTACATTGTGGATGGGGTGAATGCCGATGACCTCCAAGACTATCGTCCGGGCATTGCCGCTGCCAAGGAGCGGGGGGTGCGATCGCCCCTTGCGGAAGTGGGGATCAGTAAGCTAGAGGTGCGCGAAATTGCCAAATCCTTGGGGTTGCCGTGGTGGAATAAGCCTGCCCAACCCTGCCTCAGTTCGCGGTTTCCCTACGGGGAGGCAATTACCCTTGCAAAACTACAGCGAGTGGGGCAGGCCGAGTATTATCTGCGACAGCAGGGCTGGGAACCCTGTCGCGTGCGTAGCCATGGTGACACAGCGCGCATTGAAATCCTCCAGGCGCAAATCCCTGAATTTATTCACCAAACCGATTTAGAAAAACTGGTGCACTATTTTCAATCCTTGGGCTTTACCTACGTAACCCTTGATCTAGAAGGGTTTCGCAGTGGCAACCTCAATGGGTGATAGCAGCAGGGCGCGATCGCTAACTCGGTTGTAGGGACTCAAACTCTGGAGAATATCGCGGCCATAGGTGCGTTCGGTCAACCGCCGATCTAAAATAGCCACCCAAGGCTCATCTTGACGCAGGGGCGCAATGAGCCGATCCAGCAGGGTCAGGCATTCCGGCAGTAAATAATGGCGAAACCAATCCTGCTGTTGTTGCTTATGCCAGTCAATGCAAGCGCTGACTAGCGCCTTTTCTGGTGAAGGCAACGGCAAGGTAGTAAGCACTAATAGGGTGGGGCAGGGAAACTGCGGCGCAGCCTGCAACCAAAACGTGGGGCTGCTAACCAGAATGGGGTGGGGCTGATCACTCAGGGTATCTAACTGAACGCGCGAGCCATAGAGCGCCGCCAACTGGGTAGCTAACTGCTCCCGCAGCGGCACATCGGGCACGATCACCACCACCGACTGATGCCCAACGCGGCCAATCAGATCGTAGAGCCGTCTGAGGGTGGCTGCCGCAAAGGCTGGCGTATTGGGCAAGGGTAAATCTTCGGCAATGTAGAGGGTGATGGCTTCGCTATGGCGATCGCTACTGAACTTAACGGTGGTTTGCGGTGGAATCGCTAACTGGTGTTGCAAATAGGCCAAGGGTGGCTCAGCATCGGGGCCGCTGCCAATGAGCACAAAGGGCGCAGAAAGCCAAACGGGTTGCCAATAGGGGCGCAGGTTGAGGGGGTGGCTATAGAGGCTAAAGTAGCCAGCAGTGGGATGGCGACGGCTCCACAGCACCGTATCTGGCTGGCCTAAATAGGCCTGTAGCTGCTGCCAACAGGGGGGCAACGTCGCCGAGCAATGATCCAAGAGGGTTTGCAGAAGCTGCCGCTCCAGAGGTGCCAGTAAATAATCGCCGTAGGGGTTGCTGGGGCGTTGGAAAAGCTGGTGTGCCAACTGGGCATAGGTATGGCGAATCTGCTCTAGGGCAGTAGGAGCCGCTAATTTCAGATGCTCCCAATCCGCTGCCCCAATCTCGCAGGTCAAGTGCTGTTGGCTGAGTCTGGGTAGTTCTTCAACACCATCAATAAGGGTGACAACCGCCTCAGGCAGTAACTGGGAAGCCGTGCCAAGCTGTGCTGCCACCCACTCCTCGAGGCTCATCACCAGCACCCCAGTGAAGCCAACTGGCCAGCGATCGCCGCGCTGTACCGATTTCGTCACCGCTAGGAAGGAAAGTAACTCTGGAATTTCTTGGTGCAGGAGGGTCGCCAATCGTTGCTCGGGCACGACGACGAGCACCGGTTCGGGGTAGAGCAGGGCAGGCAGTAAATAGCTCAGGCCATAACAATGCTGCCAAACTGCCCGTGCAGTGACCTGAAGCACACACCCCCGCCGTAGCCGCAAGGCACGTGCTACTAATCGCGCCAAGGTGAGATGGTGCGGCCACAGGCGATCGCCCAGATGGGCGCGCCGTAGGCGATCGCCACTGTGGCGTAAAAACGCCCGTAACTGGCGGTGAACCTCGGCCTCAATCACAGTCTGCTCACTGAGCCACAACAATCCCTCATTGTGGCATGTTAGCCGCGCTCCCGTCGCTGTTTCAGTGCTGCTCGCGCTTCTTCGCGATCGTCAAAGTGCACTTTTTCCGTCCCTAAAATTTGATAGTCTTCGTGACCTTTACCGGCAATCACCACCCCATCCCCCGGCTTGGCGTCCAGAATAGCAGAGATGATAGCGGTACGGCGATCGGCTTCAACTATCATCGGGGTTTGGGGCGGAATTCCCGCGATAATATCATCCAAAATCCGGTGTGGGTCTTCGGTACGCGGGTTGTCGGAGGTCACCACCACCTGATCCGCTAAGCGAGCGGCAATCGCGCCCATTTGTGGCCGTTTGGTGCGATCGCGATCGCCCCCACAGCCAAACACACAAATAAGGCGACCGGGAATAAAAGGACGCGCTGCCCGCAATAAGTTATCGAGGCTATCCGGCGTATGGGCATAGTCCACCAACACCGTAATATCTTGGTCAGGGGCAATACGCACCTGCTCCATGCGACCGGGTACACCGCCAAAATCTTGCAGCGCCTTTAGCATTGACTCTAAGGGCAGCCCCACCGCTGCCCCCATGGCGATCGCCCCTAGGACATTGGCCACATTAAACTGCCCTACTAACGGCGAGTTTAGCGTTCCCGTGCCGATGGGGGTGTGCAGCGTTCCGGTGACACCATTCACCCGATAGGTGAGATCCACGGCGGTAAAGTCAGCACCCTCCCCAAGGCCATAAGTCCAGACCTGCTCTGGAGCTAATTGCTGCGCCAGCCGCTGCCCAAAGGGATCATCTCGATTAATGATGGCTTTCCCCTTCAGGTACTCTGGCGTAAATAGCTTGGCCTTGGCCGCAAAATAATCCTCTAAATCGCGGTGATAGTCCAGATGATCTTGGGTCAAATTCGTAAACACCGCCGCCTCAAACTGACACCCCCAGACCCGATCCTGCGCCAGCGCATGGGAGCTTACCTCCATCACCCCAAAACGACACCCCGCTGCTACTGCCGCCGCCAACTGCTCTTGCAGCGTCACCGCAAAGGGGGTGGTGTGGCTGGCCACTTCATAATGCCCCGGCCAGCGACTGTAGAGGGTACCCAAGAGTGCCGTGGGATACCCCACCGTGCTCAACAGATGTTCAATCAAATGGGTTGTGGTGGTTTTACCATTGGTGCCCGTTACCCCCAGCAGGCTCAGACGTTGGGCAGGCGTGTTGTAAAATGCTGCAGCCAAGGCACCACAGGCACGCTCAACATTCTCCACCACAATGACACAGGCACTGCCGTCATTGGCCTTTGCTTGGGGAGACACCACCGCAGCGATCGCCCCTGCCGCTAAGGCACTAGGCCAAAAATTGCCGCCATCAACGCGGGTACCGGGCATACCAATGAATAACGTTCCATCTTGGCAGTCCCAAGAGTTAGTGCTGAGGTGCTGCACCTCTTGCTCCAGCGCAGGATGCTCAATTGTCGTAGCAATCTGGGCAGCATTAAGAAGTTCCCGTAGCTTCATCGATGCATGTCCTCAAATTTACGGGGGGTTTCCCCCTATTGCGAGCGATTCTAAACCATCATGCCCTGATTACAGGCAATTTCACGAACATCATCACTGCGCAGCGGCGGATTCCAGATACCGTGTCAAGTGATGGGTAACGTTAGCTGAAGCACTATCCGCTGCATGGGTGGCCAAGGAGTCGCTTGAAAAATAAGCGGTATAGTAAGAAACAGCAAGAATTATGAAGTTTAGTGAAGTGTCATGCACGTTGCGCCCTTTGCCTCTGATCTGCCGCTGATCAACGAAGCCTTGCGGTCGAGCTACCAAGCTGTCCAGTGGGGAAAGAATATCCTAGCGATCGCCCACAAAACCCTGAGTGCACGCCTGTTTAACAGCCTTTTTCCCACAGAAGAGCGCACACAGCCCCTCAGCCCCGAATTGCAGACTTGGTTAAAGGAGCGCTACGAAGCCCTGCTCAATAGTGACTGGCAGGATGCCGCCGCTGGATTTTACCCGGCAAGCCTTTTATTTGATGGGCTTTGGCAGGAATTTTGGCAGTTTTATCCGGTTCTGTGGCTGGATTTACCCCAAATGTGGCAGCGGGCGCGATCGCGGCGGTTTCAGGATTTTGCAGACACGATTTCCCTAGATGCCTATCCGCAGTACTACCGCCAAAACTTCCACTACCAAACCGATGGCTATCTCAGCGAAACCTCGGCCAATCTGTACGATCTACAGGTCGAAATCCTCTTTGGCGGCACAGCGGACGCGATGCGGCGGCGGGTTATTGCCCCCATTGCTCGGCACCTGCAGATCCTTCCCCCCACCCCACCAGTGCGGGTTCTAGATGTTGCCTGCGGCACAGGACGCACCCTCAAACAATTGCGCTACGGATTTCCAGAGGCAGCCCTGTTTGGCATTGATTTGTCCCCCACCTATCTGCGCAAAGCCAACAGCTTACTGGCCGAGCAAGTCGGAGACCTCCCTCAACTCATTCAAGGTAGCGCCGAGGCATTGCCCTACATTGACAACTACTTCAATGCCATTACCTGCGTGTTCCTCTTCCATGAACTGCCAGCCCCCGTGCGACAACAGGTGATTGACGAATGCGCACGGGTGCTCCAGCCCGGCGGCATATTTGTCATCTGCGATTCAATTCAGGCCATTGATTCACCAGCGCAGCGGCCTATGATGGAGAACTTTGCCAACCTATTCCATGAACCCTTTTACCGCAACTACATTGAAGATGATCTCAACCATCGTCTAGAAAAGGCTGGTCTGGTGGTGCAGGAGGTGCAGCACCACTTCATGAGTAAGTACTGGATTGCAGTTAAACCCCAAGAGGGTGGCGATTCATCGCCAGCCGCAGCGATCCCCCCGCTCTAGACGGCAGGGTATGCCATGAGGCAAGATAAATTGAGCCATTCAACGTAAAAGCCCCAGAAAAGTAATGCAACTGCAAACGGTTTCTACACCTATTCCCGACTGGTCTGGTGATTTGTTGGCGATCGCCCTTTTTCAAAGTGAGGGCACCCTGACCCTCACCGATCCCTACACCCAGCTTGACCAACGCCTCAATGGTCTACTGCAGGAGATGATTAACGACGGTGAGTTTGAGGGCAAAGCCGGTACATCGTTGCTCATCCGGTTGCTACCAAACATTCCCATTAAAAAGCTGTTTCTGATTGGGTTGGGCAGTCGCGATGAATTTACGCTGGATACCCTGCGCCGCACCGCCGCCACCATTGCCCGAACCGCCCGTCGCGAACGGGCAAAAACCCTAGCCATCAGCGCCCCCCTAGAGAACATGGATTCCGGGGAAATAAGCCAGGCCTTGGCCGAGGGAGTGCTCCTAGCCCTGCACAGTGATCTGCGCTTTAAGTCCGATCCAGAAGCGCGCAAACTCCTTCCCTATCCAGAGAGTGTGAGTTTCCTAGGGTTAGGAGATCAAAGTGCAGCCCTCGCCCGTGCCCAACAGATCTGCGATGGCGTCATTCTGGCGCGGGAACTCGTGAATGCCCCAGCCAACGAGGTTACCCCAGTCACTTTGGCGGAAACAGCTCAAACCATTGCCGATCGCCATGGCCTCACCGCCAAAATTCTCGAGCGGGACGACTGTGCTGCCTTGGGGATGGGTGCTTTTTTAGGGGTTGCCCAAGCCTCAGAGATGCCACCCAAGTTCATCCACCTCACCTACACTGGCGCCGAGCCAATTCAGAAAAAAATTGCCCTCATCGGTAAAGGGCTAACCTTTGATTCCGGTGGCCTCAACCTCAAAACCCAAGGCGGCATTGAAACCATGAAGATGGACATGGGGGGAGCCGCCGCAGTGCTGGGGGCAGCGCAAGTCATTGGCCAATTGAAACCTGCAGGTATTGAGGTTCACTTTATTGTTGCTGCCACCGAAAACATGATTAGTGGCCGGGCGATGCATCCGGGGGATATTCTGACGGCATCTAACGGCAAGACCATTGAAGTGAATAATACCGATGCTGAAGGCCGCCTCACCCTTGCCGATGCCCTAGTTTATGCCGAAAAGCTGGAAGTGGATGCCATTGTGGATTTAGCAACCCTGACGGGGGCTTGCATTGTTGCCCTTGGAGACACGATTGCCGGACTCTGGAGTAACGATACTGACTTAGCCAAAGCCTTGCAACAGGCCAGCGATCGCAGCGGCGAAAAGCTGTGGCAAATGCCCTTAGAAAGCAAGTATTTTGAAGGGATGAAATCCCAAGTGGCCGACATGAAAAACACAGGCCCACGCGCCGCTGGCTCCATTACAGCCGCTCTGTTTTTACAGCAATTTGTCAACAACACCCCTTGGGCACACTTGGATATTGCTGGGCCAGTTTGGACTGAAAAAGAAGATGGCTACAATAACCCCTGTGGCACTGGCTATCCTGTGCGCACCTTAGTAGAGTGGTTAACTAGCTACGCCACTCCTTAGCCTCCGATGCGATCGCCCCAACGCTTGGTGGTTGACCCAAGCCAAATTCAGGAGCAGGTTGTTACCCTAACCCCTGCCCAAGCCCACTACCTCCACCATGTGCTGCGCCTAAAACCCACTGATCCCCTGTGGATTCTGGATGGCCACGGTCACCGCTGGCAGGCGCAATTGGGGGGCGATCGCACCACGGTGCAGTTACTAGACGCCCACTGCGGCCACAGTGAACTAGCCACGGAGATTATCCTCTGCCTAGCTCTATTGAAAACGGCAACCTTTGAACAGGTGCTCCAGCAGGCCACCGAACTAGGGGTCAGGCAAATTATCCCCATCCGCACAGCGCGATCGCTCCTCCAGCCCAGTGCCAATAAATATCAACGCTGGCGGCGCATCCTCCAAGAAGCTGCCGAACAATCCGAGCGCCTCTACGTACCCACAATTACCGATCCGTTAACGGTGCCAGCCATGGTTGAGGTTGCCCCCCAGGGCTATATTGGCAGCCTGCGCGCTACCACCCTATTCGCCGACTACCTAGCAGGGATGAACTTTAACGCCCCAATTGCCGTGGCGATCGGGCCTGAAGGCGGTTGGACAACCCCAGAACTGGATTTAGTCCTCAGTGCTGGTTGGCAAGAATTTTCCTTAGGACGGCGCACTCTCCGAGCCGTAACCGCGGCGATCGCCACCCTCAGCCTGCTGAGCCACTACAGCGAACAGCACCACCCCACAATGTGAGCCAGCCCTCCATTACCTACCCCGCCCCATAGGCAGATAGGACGTTCCGCCCCCTCAGTGAACGTGGCATTGACAACGTCACTTTAACCTCGATACACTAGAAGTTCGGTGAAATTAACGTAAGCAGCAATGCCCACCATCCAGCAACTTATCCGCCAAGAGCGGGAACTGTTGAAAAAGAAAACAAAATCACCAGCCCTCAAAAGCTGTCCGCAGCGGCGCGGTGTCTGTACCCGGGTCTACACCACCACGCCCAAAAAGCCCAACTCGGCACTGCGCAAAGTCGCACGGGTACGCCTTACTTCTGGCTTTGAAGTTACCGCCTATATCCCCGGTATTGGCCATAACCTACAAGAGCACTCCGTTGTCATGATTCGTGGTGGCCGGGTCAAAGACCTGCCCGGTGTTCGCTACCATATTATTCGCGGTACCCTCGACACTGCTGGGGTCAAAGATCGCAAGCAAGGTCGCTCCAAATACGGTGCCAAGCGCCCAAAACCCGGTGAAGCCACTGCCACCGGCAAGAAAAAATAGTTCTATCCTCCTAGTTTTAACTCAGTCCACCCTAGATTGACCCCATTCATCATCCACTAGAGCAAACGCAAAACTCCTATGTCTCGTCGCACTCGCGCTCAAAAACGCCCCACCTCCCCTGATCCGGTGTACAACAACATTTTGGTGAACATGCTGATCCAGCGGATCATGCTGAACGGCAAAAAATCCCTAGCCAGCCGTATCGTCTATAGCGCGATGAAAACAGTAGAAGAGCGAACCGGAGAAGATGCCCTGCAACTTTTTGAGCGCGCCATCAAAAATGCCACCCCCCTTGTAGAAGTCAAAGCCCGGCGGGTTGGCGGCGCTACCTATCAAGTTCCTATGGAAGTACGCCCCGATCGCGGCATTGCCCTAGCATTGCGCTGGTTAGTGCAGTTTTCCCGCAAGCGAGCAGGTCGTTCCATGGCTGCCAAATTAGCCAACGAACTGATGGATGCAGCGAATGAAACCGGTAGCACCATCCGTAAACGGGAAGAAACCCACAAAATGGCCGAAGCGAATAAAGCGTTTGCCCACTATCGCTATTAAACGCCGCAAAATGCAACAACCCGTCAAAGAGTTGGATACAATTAGTTAAGAATTCTAACGCAATGCAACAAATAAGGAGGTAGCTGTGGCACGGACGACCCCGCTGGAGCGAGTGCGAAATATTGGGATTGCCGCTCACATTGATGCGGGTAAAACAACCACAACCGAGCGGATTCTATACTATTCCGGTGTGGTGCACAAAATTGGCGAAGTGCACGAGGGAAACACCGTGACCGACTGGATGGAACAAGAGCGGGAGCGGGGAATCACCATTACCGCAGCAGCCATCAGTACCTCTTGGAAAGATCACCAGATCAATATTATTGACACCCCTGGTCACGTGGACTTCACCATTGAAGTAGAGCGCTCCATGCGGGTGCTCGATGGGGTGATTGCCGTCTTTTGCTCTGTGGGCGGGGTGCAACCTCAGTCAGAAACCGTGTGGCGGCAAGCCGATCGCTACAACGTGCCGCGGATTGTTTTTGTCAACAAGATGGATCGCACTGGCGCAAACTTTTACAAAGTTTATAGCCAAATCCTTGATCGTCTGCGGGCAAACGCCGTTCCCATTCAACTGCCCATTGGCGCTGAAGATCAGTTTTTGGGGATTGTTGACCTCGTGCGGATGCGTGCCAAGATCTACAAAGATGACTTGGGCAAAGAAATTGAAGATACCGACATTCCTGAGGACATGGCAGAGCAGGTCGAAGAATTTCGTACCAAGCTAGTCGAAGCCGTGGCCGAAACCGATGATGTGTTGATGGAAAAATACCTCGAAGGGGAAGACCTCACAGAAGAGGAAATTCGCACTGCTTTGCGCAAAGGCACCATTAGTGGTGCTATTGTACCGATGCTCTGTGGCTCCGCCTTCAAGAATAAAGGCGTGCAACTGTTACTAGATGCGGTAGTGGATTATTTGCCTGCTCCCATCGATGTCCCCGCCATCAAAGGCCACTTGCCCGATGGTACCGAAGTAGAGCGAGCAGCGGATGATGATCAGCCCCTTGCGGCCTTGGCCTTTAAGATCATGGCGGATCCCTACGGCCGCCTGACCTTTGTGCGGGTCTATTCGGGGGTGCTCAAAAAAGGGAGCTACGTTCTCAACGCCACCAAAGGCAAGAAAGAGCGCATCTCTCGCTTGATTATCTTAAAAGCCGATGAGCGCATTGAAGTTGATGAGCTGCGCGCAGGGGATCTCGGTGCGGCCTTGGGCTTAAAAGATACCTTCACCGGTGACACCCTCTGTGACGAAAGCGCCCCTGTGATCCTAGAATCTCTATATGTGCCAGAACCCGTCATTTCTGTCGCTGTAGAGCCGAAAACCAAGCAGGACATGGAAAAACTCTCCAAAGCCTTGCAGTCCCTTGCGGAAGAAGATCCCACGTTCCGCGTGAGTGTGGACCCCGAAACCAACCAAACTGTGATTGCGGGGATGGGTGAGTTGCACCTTGAAATCCTTGTGGATCGGATGCAGCGGGAGTTCAAAGTGGAGGCAAACATCGGTCAGCCTCAGGTTGCCTATCGGGAAACCATCCGCAAGCCAACTCGCAGTGAAGGCAAGTTCATTCGTCAAAGTGGCGGTAAAGGTCAGTACGGCCATGTGGTGATTGAAGTTGAACCAGCGGAGCCTGGCACAGGCTTTGAGTTCGTCTCGAAAATTGTTGGTGGTGTAGTTCCCAAAGAGTACATTCCGCCAGCGGAACAAGGGATGAGAGAGGCCTGTGAATCTGGCATCCTTGCGGGGTATCCCGTCATTGACCTCAAAGTCACCTTAGTCGATGGTTCCTATCACGACGTTGACTCGTCGGAAATGGCCTTCAAAATCGCTGGTTCCATGGCCATTAAAGAAGCGGTGATGAAAGCAAATCCGGTTCTGTTGGAGCCTATGATGAAGGTCGAGGTCGAGGTTCCAGAAGAATTCCTTGGGACAGTGATGGGGGATTTGATCTCCCGTCGTGGTCAAATTGAGGGGCAAACGGTGGACGGTGGCATTGCCAAGGTGACCGCCAAAGTCCCTCTCGAACGGATGTTTGGTTATGCCACTGATATCCGCTCGAATACCCAAGGTCGGGGAATTTTCTCGATGGAATTCAGCCATTACGAGGAAGTCCCCCGTAATGTGGCTGAGGCGATCATTGCCAAAAATAAAGGGAACGCATAGTCTATACGAGGAACAACATGGCACGCGCTAAATTTGAACGCACAAAACCCCACGTTAACATCGGTACCATTGGTCACGTTGACCATGGTAAAACCACGCTAACAGCAGCGATTACGATGACCTTGGCAGCACTGGGTCAGGCTGCTGCCCGCAAATACGATGAAATTGATGCGGCTCCGGAAGAGAAAGCTCGCGGGATTACCATCAACACCGCTCACGTTGAGTATGAAACCGAGAAACGCCACTATGCCCACGTGGACTGTCCTGGTCATGCCGACTACGTGAAAAACATGATCACGGGTGCGGCGCAGATGGATGGTGCCATTCTGGTGGTGGCAGCAACCGATGGGGCTATGCCTCAGACCAAGGAGCATATTCTGCTGGCACGGCAGGTGGGGGTTCCCAGCATCGTTGTCTTCCTGAACAAGGTGGATATGGTGGATGACGAAGAGCTGTTGGAACTGGTGGAATTGGAATTGCGGGAACTCCTGAGTGAGTACGAATTCCCTGGGGATGATATTCCGATTATTCGTGGTTCGGGGTTGAAGGCGCTTGAAGCAATGACCGCCAATCCGAAAACCACCCGGGGCGAAAATGAGTGGGTCGATAAGATTTACGAACTCATGGATGCTGTGGATGAATTTATTCCAACGCCACAGCGGGATGTGGATAAGCCCTTCCTGATGGCTGTGGAAGACGTTTTCTCCATTACGGGTCGCGGTACGGTGGCAACGGGTCGGATTGAGCGCGGTAAGATCAAAATCAATGAAACCGTTGAACTGGTTGGGCTGCGAGAAACTCGCTCCACCACAGTGACCGGTATTGAAATGTTCAAGAAGAGCTTGGACGAAGGGATCGCTGGGGACAACGCGGGTCTGCTGCTGCGGGGTCTGAAAAAGGAAGATGTGGAGCGGGGAATGGTGTTGGCCAAGCCCGGTTCTATTACGCCCCATACCCAGTTTGAAGGGGAAGTCTATATCCTTACCGACAAAGAGGGTGGGCGCAAAACTCCGTTCTTCGCTGGCTATCGCCCTCAGTTTTATGTGCGCACCACCGATGTGACCGGTACAATTACCTCCTTTACTGCTGATGATGGCAGTGAAGCAGAAATGGTGATGCCGGGTGATCGCATCAAGATGACCGTGGAACTGATTCAGCCCATTGCCATTGAGCAGGGGATGCGCTTTGCCATCCGTGAAGGGGGGCGTACCATCGGCGCCGGTGTTGTCTCGAAAATCCTGAAATAGTTGATAAAGAAGGCCGTTAGCTTCTGAAGTTTAGCGGCCTCTTTTGTGTCTTGTTCACTGAACCTTGAAAAATAACGGTCGTTTCTATGGCAACTCTACAACAGCAAAAAATTCGCATTCGTCTGAAGGCGTTTGATCATCGTTTACTCGATACGTCTTGCGAGCGCATTGTGGATACGGCTAAAAGAACAGGAGCTTCCCCAGTCGGCCCGATTCCGCTGCCGACGCGCCGCAAAGTTTACTGTGTGCTGCGATCGCCTCACGTTGACAAAGATTCCCGCGAACATTTTGAAACCCGCACCCATCGGCGCATCCTCGATATTTATCAGCCCTCCCCCAAAACCATCGATGCTCTGATGAAATTAGACTTACCTGCGGGTGTTGACATTGAGGTCAAACTCTAAGCAATGATAGGTGGGGCTTCTCAAGGTCGCTTAAACTAGGGGTATGACTCAGACGACGATTGGCTCCTCCGTATCCCGAGGGTCGGTTCAGCCTCCGGCAGTTGCCTATTTCATTGATTGCCAGCAGGGGCATACTCATCTTTTACAGGTGACCTTACGGCTGACGGCACCGCAGAGTGATGTCTTAGCACTACACTTACCCGTTTGGACCCCCGGTTCTTACCTAGTACGGGAATACGCCCGCCATCTTGAGAGTTTTGCTGTTACCACTATCGATGGTGCGCCGCGGGAATGGTGGAAGTGCCGCAAAAATCAGTGGCAGGTGGCATGCTCTCCGGGGGAGGCGATCCAAGTGCGCTATGCCATCTATGCCCACGAGCTATCGGTACGCACCAATCATGTTGATCGCAGCCATGCCTACTTTAATCCTGCGGCGGTGTGCCTCTACGCTCCAGAGTATCGAGATCGTCCCCTGACGGTAACGGTGACAGCCCCGCCGCATTGGCGGCTAACGACTCCCCTTGATCCTTGGGGAGAGGATCCTTTCACGGTTTGGGCGGCAAACTACGATCAGCTTGTCGATAGCCCCTTTGAAGTGGGGACGCACTCTGTTTATTATTTTGAGGTGGCAGGCAAACCCCACGAATTAGCGGTCTGGGGAGAGGGTAACTTTGAGCCAACGCGGGCGATCGCCGACCTTCAGCGCATCATCAGTACCGAAGCAGCGCTTTTGGGGGGGCTGCCCTACGATCGCTACGTGTTTATTTTGCACCTAACCCACAAAGGCTATGGCGGTCTAGAGCACGCGAACAGTTGCTCATTGTTGTTTGATCGCTTTGGGTTCCAGCAACCAGATCAGTATCGTCGTTTCCTTTGCTTGGTTGCCCACGAGTTTTTACACCTGTGGAATGTGAAGCGCATTCGTCCCCAAGCCCTAGCAGAGTTTGACTACGACAATGAGAACTACACCACCAGCCTCTGGTTTGTCGAAGGGGTAACCAGCTATCTAGATCAGCTGATTCCGCTGTGGGCGGGGGTGTTTGATGCCAGTCATTACCTGAAGCTCCTTGGGCAAAGTATTAACCGCTATCTCCAGACCCCCGGTCGCCACGTGCAGTCGTTGACAGCGGCTAGCTTTGATGCGTGGATTAAGCTCTATCGCCCCGACGAAAATAGCCTCAACTCCCAGATGTCTTACTACCTTAAGGGAGAACTTGTTGCCTTACTGTTGGATTTGCGCATTCGTCTCAACTTTAACCATCAGCGCTCCCTTGTGGATGTACTGCGGCGATTGTGGCAGCAGTTCTGTGACACCCAAGCCGGTTATACCCCCGACGAGCTATGGCAGACCATTGAAACGGTAGCGGATGAAAACTTAGAGAGCTGGCGGCAGGCGTTCCTCGACGGTACCGATGACCTGCCCCTAGGGGATTGGTTCAGCCAAGTGGGGTTGGAGTTGGTGGCACAAGACGCCCTCCCCTACACCGGTTTACAGTTTAAGCAAGACAGGGGAGCACTGCACATCAAAGCTGTGCTGCGCCACTCCCCAGCGGAAGCCTTAGGGTTAGTGCCCGGAGACGAAATTATTGCCCTCAATGGTTGGCGGGTACAGGGGGAGGAGTGGTCAGACTACCTCCGCGAGTGTCAGGTAGGGCAAGCCGTTGAGGTAACGTGGTGTCATGATCAACGATTGCACTCGGGCACCCTTGTGCTAGAACCGCCCCAGCCCCACTACCAGCTGCGGTGCAGTGCCCAAGCAACGCCAGAGCAGCGTGCCCACCTCGAGGCATGGCTGGGAACAACGGCTCAGAATCTCTAAGGGGAGCGGCGATGCTTGATCCGTTGATCAAAGATCGCGATCGCCTCGATCAGGTACTGCGGCAGATTCCCCTAGAGCCGGGGGTTTATTTGCTCAAGGACAACACCGATCAAATTATTTACATTGGCAAGTCCAAACGGTTGCGATCGCGGGTGCGCTCTTACTTCCGTCAACCGGCGCAGCTTGGGTCACGCTTAGAACTCATGGTCTATCAGGTGGCAGATATTGAGTATATCGTCACCGACACAGAAGCCGAAGCCCTTGCCCTAGAAGCTAATTTAATTAAGCAACACCAGCCCCACTTTAACGTGTTGCTCAAGGACGATAAAAAATATCCCTACGTTTGCATTACTTGGTCAGACCCCTATCCCCGCATTTTTATTACCCGTAAGCGGCACGTAGGTGCCCCCGGCGATCGCTACTATGGCCCCTACGTCGATAGCCAACGGCTGCGCCAAACCCTCGCCTTAGTCAAACGGTTGTTTCCGCTACGGCAGCGTCCGCGTCCCTTGTTTAAGGATCGCCCCTGTCTCAACTATGATATGGGACGGTGTCCGGGGGTCTGCCAAGGACTCATTTCCCCCAAGAGTATCGGCAAACCCTCCACAAGGTGGCGATGATTTTTCAAGGCCGCACCGGCGAACTGGTGGCACACCTGCAAGAGCAGATGCACCGGGCGGCTGAGGTCATGAACTTTGAACTGGCGGCGCGGCTGCGGGATCAAATTCGCGGTCTGGAGTCGTTGGGGGTGGATCAAAAGGTTGCCTTGCCAGATGATACGGTGTCTCGCGATGCCATTGCCCTAGCCCACGACGATCGCCATGCCGCCATTCAACTGTTTCAAATTCGCGGCGGGCGGTTGGTGGGGCGCTTAGGCTTTTTGGCCGACGCCCAGAGCGGCTCGCCGGCGGCGATTCTACAACGGGTGCTAGAAGAGCACTATGCCCACGTCGAAGCGGTGGAGATCCCCAGTGAAATTCTGTTGCAGTATCCCCTAGGAGAGCCAGACCCCTTACAGGCCTACCTCAGCCAAAAAAAAGGGCGGCGAGTGACCCTCACGGTTCCCCAGCGCCAAGGCAAAGCCGAACTGATTGAGATGGTGCAGCGCAATGCCCAACTTGAGCTACAGCGGATTCAACAGGCTGGCGATCGCACCCAAGCGGCTCTTGCCGATGTGGCCGCCCTCCTCAATCTAGCGACCTTGCCCCATCGCATTGAAGGCTATGACATTTCCCATATTCAAGGAGCGGATGCCGTGGCATCGCGGGTCGTCTTTATCGATGGCTTGCCCGCTAAGCAACACTATCGTCACTACACCATTCGCCATCCTGAGGTCACCCTTGGCCACTCCGACGATTTTGCCAGCCTCGCAGAAGTGTTGCAACGCCGCTTTGCCCCCTATACTCAGACCGATGCACCCCCACCTGACCCTGAGGATTGGCCGGATGTGATTCTCATTGATGGTGGTAAAGGCCAGCTTGCGGCGGTCATTAACGTCCTTGAACCGCTGGGAATTCTCGAGGATTTAACGGTCATTAGCTTGGCAAAACAGCGGGAGGAGATTTTTTGCCCCGGAGCCCGCCACCCCCTTGCCGCAGACCCCGAGCAGCCGGGGGTGCAACTGCTGCGCCGCGTGCGGGATGAGGCGCACCGCTTTGCCCTAAACTTTCATCGCCAAAAACGCGCCCAGCGCCAGCGGCGATCGCACCTCGATCAGATTCCCGGTTTGGGGCATCAACGGCAAAAAGAGTTGTTAGCTACCTTTCGCTCTATTGACTATATTCGCATGGCCACCCCAGAACAATTGGCTCAGGTGCATGGGGTTGGTCCACGGTTAGCCGAAAAAATTCACCGCTACTTTCATCCCTCGTGAGCTGTGGCGGCTGTTGACCCTGCTGCTACCGCTAAGGGATAATGGTAAAGATTCATAACATTTTTGTGACCCCAAGCTTGTGCAAACTCCCCGAACGGTTTCTGATACTAAACGCGCGTTTTACGCAGCGCACACTCGCCCCATTCACTCCATCTATCGCCGATTCATTGAGGAATTACTGGTGGAGCTTCACCTGCTGCGGGTCAATGTTGAGTTTCGCTATTCCCCGCTGTTTGCCCTAGGGGTCGTTTCAGCCTACGAGCAATTTATGGAGGGCTACCGCCCCGAGGGCGATCGCGCCAATATTTTTGAAGCACTGTGCCGCGCCGAGGAGCTAGATTCCCAACAACTCCAAGCGGATGCCGCCAGTTGGCAACAGTATCAGGGGTGGCCCCTACAGCAGATCATTGAGCAACTCCAGAGCGAACAGGTGGGTGCTCCCCTGAGTTCCCTCAAAGAAGACGGCAAATATAGCCGCTTGTTGGCGATCGGCCTCTATGGGTTCCTACAGCAGTTGGCCGGAGACCTCACCAGCAACCTCAACGACACCTTAGACCAACTGGCTCCCGTCATCAGCCTCCCTATCGAAAAAGTGAAAAGAGACCTTGAACTCTATCGCAGTAACTTAGAAAAAATGAGTCAAGCCCGTAGCTTAATGCAGGAGCTAGTTGAGCAAGAACGCAAGCGACGCGCCAGTGTTGAGCCAGCACCCACGGATAGGATTGACACCAGCTCCGATGCACCCGCTTAAGCCGTGATCGCCTTACCTACCCCCACCTTAATTGCCCTAGATGCCGTCGGCACTCTCTTTGGCCTAAAGGAATCCGTCGGTGCCGTATATGCCCGCTTTGCTGCCAAGGGGGGCATAAGCGTCAGTGCCGCTGCCCTCGATCAAGCATTCTTTAGCGCCTTTCAGGCGGCTCCTCCCTGTGCCTTTGCGCACGTAGCAGCAGCGGATCGTCCAAGGGCTGAGTTTGCGTGGTGGCAAGCCGTGGCCGCCGATACCTTTGCCCGCGCTGGTGTGCTAGACCAGTTTGAGGATTTCCGTGGCTTTTTTGCACCGGTGTTTAGCTACTACGCCACTGCGGCGCCGTGGCATCTGTACCCTGAGGTGTCCACCGTTCTGGAATTATGGCATCAGCAGGGCATTCCCCTTGTTATCATTTCCAACTTTGATAGCCGCCTGTACGGTCTGCTAAAGCAGTTAGGACTCGCTCCCTTTTTCAGCGCCGTTGTTATCTCCAGTGAGGTGGGGGCTGCTAAGCCGGATCCGGCTATCTTTGAGCGGGCGATCGCCCCCTACGGCATTTCCCCGCAGCAGGCATGGCACATTGGCGACAGTTGGCAGGATGATGTCTTAGGTGCCCAAGCTGCACAATTACAGCCCATTTGGCTGCGTCGCGCTACCCCTCTGTTGCCGGATAGCGGGATCGAGCACCCAAACAGCGTTGTGCAAATTACCGACCTCAGGGAATTGAACGCTATACTGGGCTGTAGCGCTACATCTTGATCGGAACACCCGTGACTCAACAAATTTGTATTCTCGGCGGTGGGTTTAGTGGCCTTTACACGGCTCTTCGTCTCAGTCAATTACCGTGGGACACGCCACCGCGCCTAACCCTTGTGGATCAGCACGATCGCTTTGTCTTTACCCCCCTGCTCTACGAATTGCTGACGGGGGAGCTACAGGCTTGGGAAATTGCGCCTCCCTTTGTGGAAGTGCTCAAGGATACCCCCGTTATTTTTCATCAAGCCACGGTCACCGCAATTGATCTAAGTGCGAAAACCGTGCAGTGCAACGACACCCAAGTCATCCCTTATACCGCCTTGGTGCTGGCACTGGGGGGCGACACGCCGCACAATACCGTTCCTGGAGTCAGGGACTATGCCCTCACCTTTCGTACCTTAGCCGATGCCTATCGGTTGGAAGAACAACTGCGCCTGCGGGAGCAATCTAGCACTGACAAAATCCGCGTTGTGGTGGTTGGCGCGGGTCCCAGTGGTGTGGAACTGGCCTGCAAGCTAGCGGAACGCCTTGGCAGTCGGGGGCGCATTCGCTTAGTGGATCGCAACACCGACATTCTTAAAGCCTCGCCCGAGTTTAATCGTAAAGCTGCCTTGGCGGCGCTGGAAGACCGCGGCGTTTGGATTGATTTGGAAACCACCCCTGTAGCGGTTCACCCCAGTGCCATTGCCCTTCAGTACAAAGACCGGGTGGATGAGCTGCCCGTGGATATTGTGCTGTGGACCGTGGGCACGGCTGTCTCTCCCCTGATTGCCAACCTAGAGTTACCCAAAACCGCCAGTGGCCGCCTAGAGGTGACCCCCACCCTACAAGTGGTGGATCATCCAGAGATATTTGCCCTTGGGGATGCCGCCGATGCCATTGATGAGCAGGGGCAGGTGCTTCCCCATACAGCCCAAGCAGCCTTTCAGCAGGCCGACTATGCCGCTTGGAATCTCTGGGCGAGCTTGAGCGATCGCCCCCTGTTACCCTTGCGCTACTCCCACTTGGGCGAAATGCTAACCCTAGGCACCGATCGCGCCGCCCTCTCAGGGCTGGGTCTCACCTTGGATGGCCCCCTTGCCTACCTAGCGCGCCGTCTTACCTATCTCTACCGGATGCCCACCCTCGAGCACCAACTCAAAGTCGCTCTTAACTGGGTGACACGTCCCCTCATCGAGATCGTCTCAGGGGTGGATAAAGAAGGCTACCGCTAACACTAAGTAAGTCATCAGTAGCAGCACCCCCTCCAACCAGTTGGTGGCACCATCATTGCTAATGGAGTTAGTGATCATCACTGCGGCAACCACCGCCACCAGTTCAAAGAAGTTAAAACTCAAGTTCATCTGGGGCTGACCCAAGAGCCACCCAACCAACACCAGCACGGGTGCCACAAATAAAATGATCTGTAAGCTCGAGCCAATGGCGACTGCCACTGCCCCTTCCATGCGGTTATTGAGAGAAAACTTAACGCAGGTAATGAACTCCACCACGCTACTGAAAATGGGAATGAGAAACACCCCCGTAAAAAGCTGGGTTAGCCCCACTTCTGTAATTGCTTCCTGAAGGCTGTCCACCAACACATCAGACACAAAAACCAAGAGAATGGTACCTCCTAACAGAATGCCAATCTGAAGCTTGAGATTGACTGCCGCTTCAGGTTCATGGGTCTCAACACCGGCCACCTCATTGAGTAAGTACAGGTGACGGTGGGTTTTCATAGAAAACAGCAGCATTAACCCGTAGAACACCAGCAAGAGAATAGCCGCTGCATAGGAGAAGTGATCCACCAGTTGCAGCGACACCCCCGGGGCAGCGGCTTGAATGGCAGTGGGGGTCATCAGCACAATCAGCGCCAAGGTGAGAGAGGAGGCATTAATGCGGGCAACCGCCACCGGAAACTGCTGCTCACGAAACCGCAGCCCGCCAGCGAGGATGGCCAGCCCCAAGCCAAGGAGTAAGTTGGCAATAATCGAACCGCTTAAGCTGGCCTTAACCACCTCTGCCAAGCCCTGCCGCAGTGCCACGATCGCAATAATCATTTCCGTGAAATTGCCAAAGGTGGCGTTGAGCAGGCCACCGAGGGTCGGGCCAATCACCTCCGAGATGGCCTCCGTAGCGTTGGCAATCCCTGCAGCTAGGGGCACAATGGCTAAGCCACTGATGATAAAGCTCACCATAGGCGGCAGTTTGAAGATAAAGTTTAAGAGGGCAACAGGGACAAAGATCAGTAACCCGAGGAGAATTTTTTGCTGCGTCGTCATGGATAGAATGCCCTCAACGAAAAAACATCAGGATTGCTTACACCTCTCAGGAATTCGCTGCTATGGTTATACTGGTGCATTACCAGAAGAACAAATTCTCGGCCAGTGGTTTGAAATTGATATTAGGCTCTGGTTTGATATGACACAACCGGCCCAAACGGATTGTCTGGCGGATACCCTTGACTACCGTCCTCTGCTCGCGGCTATTACCGAGCTGATGCAGCAGCAGCGATTTCATCTGATCGAGACCTTGGCCACCGCCATTGTTGACCTTTGCTTGAGGCCCGATCACGTGCAGCGAGCGGCCATCCGGGTGACCAAACTAGCCCCCCCTGTGCCTAACTTTACCGGACAGATTAGTGTAGAACTGGAGCGCGATCGCCAAGCCCCATGACAAATCGCCTTGCCCAATGCCAAAGCCTTTACCTGCGCAAGCACGCCGAGAACCCGATTGACTGGTGGCCCTGGGGGGAAGCGGCTCTGGCCAAAGCGGCCGCCGAAGATCGGGTGATTTTTCTGTCTATCGGCTACTCCAGTTGCCACTGGTGCACCGTCATGGAGGGAGAAGCATTCTCGGATTTAGAGATTGCGGCCTATCTCAATCAGTACTTTCTGCCGATTAAGGTGGATCGCGAAGAGCGCCCAGATATTGACAGCCTGTATATGCACGCCCTGCAATTGATGACGGGGCAGGGGGGATGGCCCCTGAATATTTTTTTAACACCGCAGGATTGCCGCCCTTTTTATGGGGGTACCTATTTCCCGCTGCAACCCCGCTACGGGCGACCTGGTTTTTTGCAAGTGCTGCACGCGGTACGGCGGTTTTACGATGAACAGAAAGAGAAGCTAGCGGCGCAGCAGGCAACGCTGTGGCAATACCTAGCACCGACCACCGACCTCTCACCAGAGCTAGAGCTGAATCGTGATCTGTTGTGCTCCGGCATCCACCAAACTATGCCAATTCTTGAGGATCGCCCCCACGGCACCTGTTTTCCCATGATTCCCTATGCCCAAGCGCTGTTACAGGGAGTGGCGGTGAGTTCTGAGGCAGCGAGGCTGGAGGGGCTGTGCCGCCAACGGGGCACCTCACTCCTTTTGGGGGGAATTTACGACCATGTGGGGGGCGGCTGGCATCGCTACACGGTTGATCCCCAATGGACGGTGCCGCACTTTGAAAAGATGCTCTACGACAATGGCCAGATCATCACGTACCTAGCTCGTCTCTGGCAGCAGGGCGATCGCCACCCCCACATCCCCTATGCCATTGCCCAAACGGTGCAGTGGCTTGACCGCGAAATGACGGCACCCCAAGGCTACTTCTATGCGGCGCAGGATGCCGATAGTTTCCGCTCAGCAGTGGATTCAGAACCGGAGGAAGGGGCATTTTACTGCTGGGACTACGGCGAACTGACAGCGCACTTATCCCCTGAGGAATTGAGCCAACTGCAAAGGGACTTTGAGATCACGCCTGAAGGAAATTTTGAGGGCAAGATTGTCTTGAAGGCTCGCCATCGCAGGGAGGATCCGGCGGCGATCGCCCCCGTCCTCGATACGCTGTTTGCCCTTCGCTATGGGGCGGCCACCCCTAAAGATCGGTCTATGCCTGTGGCCACGGATAACCGCACCGCTAAGGGGCAGCCATGGCCAGGGCGCATTCCCCCTGTCACCGATACCAAGATGATCCTCGCTTGGAATAGCCTGATGATTACCGGCTTGGCCACGGCGGCCTTGGTCTGGCAGCATCAGGGGTACTGGCAGCGAGCCGTACGCGCCGCCCAGTGGCTCCACCAGCATCAGTTACAGGGCAATCAACTCTATCGCTTGAACTATGGTGGTGCGGTGGCAGAAATAGCGCAAGCGGAAGACTATGCCTACTGGATTCAGGCACTGCTTACTTTGCACCAAGCCAGTCTGGTTTTGGGGGACGCCGCGACCCCGTGGTTAGAGCTTGCCTGTGACTATCAGGATCGATTTGATCAGCACCTAGGGGCGACGGATGGGGGGTACTACAATGCCCCTGAGCGACCCGATTTAATTCTGCGGCAGCGCGAGGGAATTGATCAGGCCACCCCTTCAGCCAATGGCGTGGCGATCGCCAACTTGGTGCAGCTTTTTCTGCTGACCGACAACCCGGCCTATTTAACCAAAGCGGAGACGAGCCTACGCTACTTTGGCGCGTTACTCAAGGACTCTCCCCAAAGTTGTCCCAGCCTGCTTGCAGCCTTGCAGTGGTATCTGTACCCTGTCAGTCTTCAGATCCGTGCCGAAACAATGGATCAGGTGTCTGGCTACTGGCTACCCACGGCTGTGCTAAAACTGCGGGAACGGCTGAGCGAGGGCGAGCCGCAGCCCCTTGCCTTGGTTTGCGAAGGCCTGCGCTGTCGAGAACCGGCCTTTACCTTAGAGCAACTCCATACTCACCTAGCTACCCTCTATCTACACCATTGAATGCTAGTTCCAAGGTTTGCATGACTGACACGTTACGCCGCACACCGCTATTTTCCCAACACCAAGCCCTGAACGCCCGCTTTACCCCTTTTGGCGAGTGGGAGATGCCCCTACAGTACAGCAGCATTTTGCAAGAGCACCATGCCGTGCGTCAGCGAGTGGGGATGTTCGACATTTCCCACATGGGTAAGTTTCTTTTACACGGGGCTGGGGTGCACGCGGCTCTGCAAGTCCTCGTGCCCACGGATCTGAGCCGCCTCCGTGCCGGTCAGGCCAAATATACGGTGCTGCTCAATGAGGCGGGGGGGATTGTCGATGATGTGATTCTCTACATTGAGGAGGCAGCGGTACGCTGTATTGTTAATGCGGCAACAGCGGCCAAGGATATGGCGTGGTTGCGCCGCTATTTACCGCCTGAGTGTGAAATCGTTGATGAATCGGCCACTAAGGTGCTACTAGCCGTCCAAGGGCCAGCAGCAACAGCCACCCTTGATCCCCTCTGTGCAGACTCCCTAGCCCCCCTTAAACCCTATCGCCACCGGGCGGTGAAGATATTGGGTCAGCCCGCTTGGGTGGCACGGACAGGGTACACCGGTGAAGATGGCGTTGAAATTCTGGTGGACAGCGACACGGGTGAGCGCCTTTGGCAAGCCCTTTTAGAGGCGGGAGTGACTCCCTGTGGCTTAGGCGCGCGGGATACCCTGCGCCTAGAGGCGGCGATGCTGCTCTATGGTCAGGATATGGACGAGGAGACCACCCCCCTAGAAGCGGGGTTAGAGTGGCTCATTGATTGGCAAAAACGTACCTTTGTGGGGCGCGAGGCGCTATCACGGCAAAAGCAGGAGGGAATTGAACGCCAATTGGTGGGGCTAGAACTGCAAGGAAAGGGGATTGCCCGCCACGATTACCCTATCTACTGGCAAGCACAGGCGGTTGGTAAGGTCACCAGTGGCACCCTCTCGCCTACACTGGGCAATGCGATCGCCCTAGGGTATGTCTTTCCTGAGTTTGCTAATGTGGGGCGTGAACTGACAGTGCAGGTGCGCGATCGCCACGTCCCTGCGGTTGTGGTGCCACGCCCCTTTTACCGTCGCCCTCGCTAATCCTCGGCCATGGGGTCTTCTTGGGGGAGCTTGAAGGACTCTGGAATGACTTGCCCAAGCTGAGCGGGTAAGCGGGCGATCGCCTGCTGAATAAACGACTGGATAAATTCATCCCGCCGATTCAACTGAAACTGTTCCTGCACCACCTCACTAATGCCGCCATCGCCCCAGTCTTGATTGTGGCGGAAGTATTCAATAAAGCTTTTACCCGCAATGCGCGTCAGGTAAGCTGCCGTAATACTCTGCACCGCTTTGCCAATCACCATTCCGCCCACGCTGAGCTGGAGTGCTGTGGCAATTAAATCCATCGCTCCTTTGACAATGCCAAGGCTCGCCAAGGTCTTGCCCAAGGAAAGGGCTAGCTCGCGGGCGCGATCGCGATTGAGGTCGCACCCATAAACTGTGCCAATTTCCATTACCATTTGCGCATTGACCGCTGCCGCCGCTAGTAAATCAACCACAGGAATTGGGGTCACACAAACCACGCCAGCGCCAATCCACTGATAGCGCTCCACCACCTTATCTGCCTGTCGTCGCCGCTGCTGATCAATAATTTTGCGGGCTTGCTCCCCGAGGCGCTGTGATTGCAAGAGGATATTATCGGCCACTAGATCATCCCCTTCCTCCCGTAGAACCGCGGTGATGCGGCGAATGAGGGGCAAAATGTGCGGTTCTGGCTCCAGCCACTCCCCTGTGGGTAAGCGCACAGGCTGCGGATGGGCGGCAATCCCCACCACATCTTCCGGGGGAATGAGGCCCCTGACCCGCTGCCGTAAATGTTTCAGCAGCGCCAGTTGATCAGCTTCTGAGCGCAAGTCCATTTTGTTGAGCACCAGTAGCGATCGCTTGCCCATTTCCACCAAATTCACCAGCGGGGTATATTCCGACTGCCGCAGATCATCGTCTAGCACAAATAGCAGCAGATCAGCCTCGGCGGCCAGTTGCCGCGCCATCTGTTCGCGGTAGGTGCCAGCCACCCCCGCTTCTAGAATTCCGGGAGTGTCGGTAATCACAATCTCTTGATCCGTATAGGGCAGCCAAAACTGGTAGGTTTGCCCCACCTCAGTGGTGCCCATGGTGGGGGCAACCTCGCCAACCATCTCCCCAATCAGGGCATTGACCAAGGAGGTTTTGCCCGCAGACCCAGTGCCAAAGACTACCAGCCGCAATTCTTGGCGATGAAACTCGTCCTCTAGCTCACGAGCGCGGGCTAGCAAAGCTTGCCGTGCCACTTCGTCTTCAATTTGGCTAAGTTGTTGCCGTAGTGCTTTCAGGTTTTCGGCGGCGGCATCTGTTTTGGCCGCTGGCACCTGAAAGGTGGGCGATCGCCGTCCTTTGCGATTCAGCAAGTACAGATAACGAAAGAAAACGTAGAGCAGCCCCCCCAGCAGGCCAATCAGCAGTAACAGTAAAATATTGGCTAAGAACGGTGTCGTAAACGCTACCTGAATGTAGAGCCAATGCAACGCTGTCACCAGCCAGAGCATTAGCCCCAGAATGACACCCAGACCAAGGATGAGCCAAAACCAGCGTGCAGGGGTCATCGCAGCAGACTTAGGGCAAGTACTTCGTCAGCCGACTCAGCAGCGGCACCTCAAGGGAACGCCCCCGCCATAGCCGCACCATCAGCCAAACATTCAGCAGAAAGTACCCCGACCCCCACACACTATTGGCCAAGAGCACCACCCCGTGGGGGATCGAAGATAGTTCCGTAGCTGCCGCTGCCCCATTCAGCAGACCATACCCCAGCACCCAGACCACGGCCATCAGCACCGCTAAGCGACTGACTCGCCGAGCATGGCGATCGCCACTGCGCTGGCTCAACTGCCACAGAGCTGGAATCACGCCAAAAATGGGCAGCAGATAGACAAACAACCACAATCGCTGCAACGTGGGATTTGTAAACGCCTCGCGATCGACGGGTTCAAAGACAGGCGGCTCCATCAAAAACCTCCGAGGTACCCCACCTATGCTATGCCGTTAGGGATTCAGGGCAGGACGTATGAGCGCAACAACGGTGGTGCATCCTTCAATCCTTCAGCTTTTTGATCTTAGCGAATTGGGGAGTTGGGGATCTTAGGTGCTGCTCCCAGCCTAATGCAACACTCTATCCTTAATTGGATGGTATTTGGTTGCCATGCTGCTCATTAGGACACAAGGGAAGCCGTGCTGCGGCGGCGACGAATTCCGGTTGTCGCCGTGGGGCTGCTCTCAACCTCGATGGGCTGCAACAACAACAAGACAGTGGCATTGCCTTGCAACTCGCGGCGCACTAAACGCACCAGTTCGCGCTCTAGATGTGCTTTGATGCCGGCCCAATCCACTTCACCGTTGCGAGCATACTCACTCCAGCGATCGCTTAGGGCAGTATCCACCGTCGCGTGTACCCATGCTTGCCATGCTGGGGGTTCAATGGGGGTGACCACACCACGCAAATGGATTTCTGGCGCCGCTTTCAGACTGCCATCACTGCCTACCGCAACGGCTACAGTAATAATGCCTTCTTCCGCTAACTGCTGACGCTCTTGCAGGACATGGGCTTTGACCAGCCCCCCCCGATCCATCAGCTCAATGCCTGCCGGTACCTTATCCACAACCCGCAGCGAGTCGCGGGTGAGTTCAACCACATCGCCATTATCAATAATCACCATATTTTCAGGGGGAATCCCCATGCTCTGAGCGGTTTGGGCATGCTTCACTAGCATCCGATGCTCACCGTGCACCGGCAAAAAGAACTTTGGTTTTGTCAAGGCCAGCATGAGCTTTTGATCTTCTTGGCAGGCATGCCCCGACACGTGAATTCCCTGCTCACGGCCATAGATTACCTTAGCCCCTTGCATCATCAGCCGGTCAATCATATTCACCACCGCAATGGTGTTTCCTGGAATTGGGTGCGCCGAGAGAATTACGGTATCGCCTTCGCGAATTTTAATTTTGTTGTGCTCCCCTTTGGAGATGCGGGTCAAAGCCGAGAGCGGCTCTCCTTGCGAGCCAGTGGTCAAGTACATCACTTGGTGATCGGGGTACTTGTGGATCATATGCAGGGGCACAAAGAGGTTATCGGGGCAGTGGATGTACCCCAACTGTCGCGCGTGGGCAATCACATTCAGCATAGAGCGCCCCAACACTGAAACAACCCGGCCATACTTTTGCGCCAGTTCTAAGGCCATGTTTAAGCGATGCACCGAGGAGGCAAAGGTGGTAAAGATAATCCGGCCTGCCGCTTGACTAAAGGCACGATCTAGATTGGGAAAGACCGATCGCTCCGAGGGAGTATGGCCAGGAACTTCGGAATTAGTAGAGTCACTAATGAGGCAGAGCACCCCTTTTTCACCATGTTCGGCTAGGCGCTGAATATCGAAACACTCACCATCGACGGGGGTAAAGTCAAACTTAAAATCCCCCGTATGGATAATGACACCGATGGGGGTGTGGATGGCCACCGAGAAACTATCGGCAATGGAGTGCGTATTGCGGATGTACTCCACTAAGAAGTTTTTGCCAAGGCGCACCATATCCCTAGGACGAACGGTGCGAATTTCCGTGCGATCGGCCACCCCTGCCTCTTCAAGCTTGCCCTGGAGTAGCGCCATTGCTAAGCGTGGCCCGTAGATGACAGGAATATCAAATTGCTTGAGGTGAAAGGCAATACCGCCAATGTGATCTTCGTGGCCGTGGGTAACAATCATTCCCTGAATTTTGTCGCGGTTTTGCCGCAGGTAGGTCATATCCGGCAGGACAATGTTCACCCCATGCATACCATCGGTGGGGAAGGCTAACCCAGCATCCAGCAGGATAATTTCATCGTTGTATTCAAACACGCAGGTGTTTTTGCCGATTTCGTGTAACCCTCCTAAGGGAATAATTTTCAGAGCGGCATTAGCAACGGATTGACTCATAAGTCTCCTTTAAGTTGAAGAATGAAATGACTAAGAAGCTTGATGGCGCAAACGTGTCGCTGGTGATCTAGGGACTCAGCGTTTGAGTAAGCCCAAAGAGAGCAGGACTGGTTTGATCTGGTTGATGACACCTTCGTTGGCGGCCACTAAAGGCAGTCGGGGGTCTCCCACGCTCCACCCCTGTAGAGCAAGCGCCGCTTTGATGGGAATGGGATTGGTCGTGACAAACAACGCCTTGAACAATGGCAGGAGTTGACAGTGTAGGGCGGTGGCGGTGGCAGTATTACCTTGAATATACGCTTGAATCATGTGCTGTAGTTGAATCCCCACGAGATGACTGGCCACACTGACTACACCATAACCACCAACGGCAAGTAAGGGCAAGGTGAGGGAATCATCACCGGAGTAAATGCGAAAGGTGTCGGGTAATTGTGACCGTAGGGCGCTGGCTTGATCTAGGTTGCCGCTGGCTTCTTTGATGGCCACAATGTTGGGCAGTTCCGCTAGGCGCACCACCGTTTCTGGTAGCAGGTTTTGCCCTGTTCGTCCAGGAATGTTATAGAGCATGAGGGGAAATTCGGGCACAGCGGTGGCGATCGCCCGGAAATGGGCCTCCAGCCCCTCTTGGGGCGGCTTATTATAGTAGGGAACGACGAGTAGAGCACCATCTAAGCCTAACTCTGCGGCTTTTGTGGTGGCGTGAATGGCCTCGCGGGTCGAGTTAGAGCCAGTTCCCGCAATGACCTTGGCCTTGCCTGCAACTGCTTGCTGGACGGTTTGAAAGAGTTGAAACTCTTCCTCCCATGTCAGGGTTGGCGACTCTCCCGTTGTACCACACACAACAAGACTATCAGAGCCGTTCGCCACAAGGTGCTCAGCAAGTGCTGCAGCAACATCGTAGGCGATCGCGCCATCGGCACGGAATGGTGTAATCATTGCCGTAATAACGCGCCCAAAATCCATCACTGTTGGTCTTCCTCTAGAACCTTGGCTAAATCCTGCCGTAACTGCTTGATAGTGCCAGAGCGACTATAGAGCCGCAGGCGATCGCTCAGGGATTCTACAACAATCGTGCCGTGGAGCCACGTGTGCCAAAACCGAGGGCGATAGATTTGCATATTCTCATTGGCGTCTGCAAGGGCATAGCCATGCTCCGTCAGCCATACCTGTAACTGCCGCGGTAGCTGTCGTGGGTTTGCAAGGGGTAACGCCAGCATCGTTGTATGGTTCCAGTAGGCCGCCACCACGCCAGCAACAGTCCCCACTGCCAAGCCCCAACGGTAGGGAAAGGGCGACAATAGGCTCCAGTGAAAAACGTGGCTCGTGGTAAAAGCAGTAATGGCTGTGACCCAAGCGAAATAGTAAATAAATACCACCTTGACATCCAGACCCTCGATGGGTGGGGGATCAGGGTCAGGGCTCGCGTGGGGGTTGGTCATAGGCAATTCAGTTGAGGGCTTGGGCACGCTGATAGGCTGCTTTTACGGTTTGGATTAGGGTTCCGCGCACGCCAGCCGTTTCTAGCACCTCAATCCCCGCAATGGTGGTACCCGCCGGGCTGGTCACTGCGTCTTTGAGTTGCGCCGGATGGATCTCGCGCTCGTCGAGTAATTTCACTGTGCCTGCTATTGTGCCATAAACTAGCGTTTGTGTCAGCGATCGCGACAGGCCAACCGCCACGCCAGCATCACAGAGTGCTTCAACAATGAGGGCAATGAACGCAGGCCCAGACCCCGAAAGAGCAGTGACCGCATCCATCTGGTTTTCTCTGAGCACCACCACCTCCCCAAGAACACTCAACAGCTCTTTAACGGCCACCACCTCTGCTTCGGTGGCGGCACTGTCGGTAGCAAGGGCAATGACGCCGGCTCCCACTTGGGCGGGGGTGTTTGGCATCGCTCGAAACGTGAGCCGCTGGGGAAACAGGCGACGAAGCCGCGCACTGGGAATCCCCGCCATGATCGAGAGGACTGTACCGGGATGCTGCACAACAGAGCTATCTGCCAGCTCTGATTCAATCTCGCTAAAGACCTGCGGCTTAACAGCTAAGATAACCGTGTGGGCAGCGGCAACGTCAGAATTACTGGCCACCGTCACGCCGTAGGTGCTATGGAGATAGGCTTGCCGCTCAGGCGATCGCGCCGACACAATGACCTGATTTGCCCCATAGCCGTTGGCAAGCAGCCGCGATAGCATGGCTTCTGCCATGCGACCACAACCAAGGATACCGAGGGAGTAGGAACTAGGCACTGCGGGGCTGCGACTGGAGATCCCAAGGGGAAGCGGCCACCGGTGCTGTAGCTGGACGCACCCCTCCCACCTGCGTACTCACTTGGACACAGTTGGGGGTAAACAGAAAGATACTTTCACCAATGCGTTCTTGGTGACCATCAATCGTAAATGTGGCACCGGCAACAAAATCCACTGACCGCTGGGCTTGATCTGCTTCCATTAAGGTCAAGTTCAACACCACTGATTTGCGTTCTTTGAGGGCTTTGATCACCTCTGGCATTTCGCTAAAGCTGCGGGGTTGCATGACAATGACCTCTGCCACGGCGCCCCACCATCGTCCTGCATTCGGCATACCAATAACATTTGACCCGGTAGAGGCAGTCTCCATCCTAGGAGAAGGCGATGGCTCAGGATGGTGACCCAATGTTGGACGCGACATTGACCCTGACTCTGTGGGTGATTCCAACGTCAGTGTACTTGTGCCTGTAGCGACTGACGGGTCAGGATATTCCTCGTCATAGATTTCACCGTCTGGCGTGAGACCCATCAGGTCACGTAGTTTGCCCAACATAACGACTCACCATTGCTCCCAATAAATTTATGAGTTGGTAAAATACAACCGACTTCTTTTGCCAAAAAGGATTAGCAAAAGAATAAGCTAATGTCCAGATTCTATCTCGTGTTTCAACATCCTAATTTGCGCAGGAGGCTGCGACATTATGCACAAGTGTCCAAAGCAAATTGGGGACTAAAACAATGAGAGACCCTAGCTGGACATTTTACATCAAAGCTGTAGAAAAACATTGATTTGGCCTAAAGTTTCCCGTTTTTGCATGACTTTGTCAAGGGTGACGTTGTGTATAACTAGAGGCAAAGTCTATATAAGTTAAAGTCTATATAAATTTATATAAGTAATTTATATAAAGTCTGACGCGTCAGCCAGCGGTACGCTAAACCAGAAGCATGCCCCTTGAGGCGGGGTACTCTCAACGCCAATATCGCCGCCATGGGCAGTGATAATTTGCCGACACAGGTAAAGCCCTAGGCCAATGCCTGTACGGTGGTGAGCCGCAGCACCCCGGTAGTACAGGTCAAAGAGATGGGGACGCTGTTCGGGCTGAATGCCGACCCCATTATCTGCAACGGTGCAGTAGAGCATCCCGTCCTTGGCGATCGCCCCAAAGCTGAGGGTCAGTCCCGGAGGATTATGCTTGAGGGCATTGGTAATCAGGTTTTCATAGACCCGGCGCAATTGCTCAGGATCCACCTTGGCAGGCGGTAGGGTGTCACTGACCTGCTGCTGAACCTGGGTATTATTTTTTTCCAATAACGGTTTTAAGTCAATTAACACCTGCTCCAGCAGGGTGGCCACAGAGGTCGGGGTGCATTGCAGCGGCAGTGACTGGTTGTTGTCTAGGTGGATGTGTAAAAGGGTTTCTACAAGGTTAAGTTGCCGTTGTTGGCTCTGGTGAATGCGCTCAATCGTCGCGCGGGGCACAACCACACTATCGCCAGTTTGGGAGTGCAACAGGTGATTGAGTAGCATCATCGTTCCCATGACGGGGGTGCGCAAATCGTGGGACACCGCGTGCAAAAACACGTCTTTGAGGTGGTTGAGTTCCTCCAGTTCCCGCATCTTTTGCTGTAACTGCTCTGTGCGCTCCGCCACTTGGTATTCTAAATTCGCATTCAGTGCCGCAAGCTGTTGGTACAGTTCTGCCTGTTGCAGGGCGATCGCCACTTGGGTAGCCAATTGCTCTAGAAACTGCTGTTCGTAGGGTTGCCATTGTCGGGGTGCACTGCACTGATGCACCCCCAAAAGCACGCGATCGCCCAAATAATCGTGTTGAATTGGAATTAATAGACAAGACTGAATATGATGCTGACGATATAGCTCCCCTAGGGCAGGATCATCGTCGGGGAGGGGCTGGCAAGAAATCGATTGACTGGTGTGCAACAGCCACGTGCGGTAGTGACCATTGTGCAGCAGTAATTCTAAATGAGTCTCCCACTCCGGTGCCATGGCCGCAGCGACAATGCGAATTTGGCCGGAGCCAAGGTTGAGGCAGGCAATAAAGACGCGATCGCTTTGGAGGTAATTGCGGACTTCGAGCACCGTTGTCCGCAAAATATCTGGCAGGTCGAGGGTTTTGCGAATACGCAGGGCAATTTCCGCAAGGAGATGTTGGCGTTGTGCCGCCATTTGCACACTCTGCTCCGCCAGTTTCCGCTGGGTAATATCGCGCACCCCCACCACCCGCGCTCGGCGACCTTGGTAGGTAATCCATTTGCCCTGTACTTCCACAATCAGGGTTTCACCGCTTTTTGTGCGAGCCAATGCTTCAAAGGGCTGCTCACGGGGGGCGCGGATTCGATCTAAAATCAATTGCTGCGACGTGGGATGGGTGAGCACCAAGACCGACTGCCCCACCAACTCAGCACTGGTGTAGCCAAACAGTTGTTCCGCCGCCGTGTTGAGATCCACAATTTGCCCCTGCTCGTGGATAATCACCGCCTCAGAGGTGGCCTGAAAGAAACTTGCAAGGCGGGCTTCGCTTTGCTCTAGTGCCGCAAGGGTGCGATGACGCTCGCGGGTTTCAATGGCAAGGGACACCAAATCCGCAAGGGAGGCAGCAAACTGCTCTTCGGCCACTGTCCATTGGCGGGCAGTACCAATATGCTCATGGCAGAGAATACCCACCATTCTGCCTTCAACCCAAATGGGCACATCCAAGAGGGAGGTAATGCCCAAAGGGTCTAAGTACGCTGTGCAAAACTCCTGTGTACGGGGATCACTCCTTGCATCGTCTGCGGTAATGGTGCGCTCCTGCTGCAGTGCTGTGAAATACTGCGGATAGTCCGCTGCCGCCAGCGTCATGCCTGCTGTAAACACGTGGGCAGAGTGTTGAAATAACTGGACACACTCAATCTCTTGGCGATCGCCTGTATAAAACCACAGGCTCACCCGCTCCACATTCAGGCTACGGGCACTGGTACTCAGGACATCTTGGAGCAATTGCTCGAAGCTATCCTCTTGGAACTGCTGTCGCCGCGCCAGTTGCACTAAAATGCGGTTTAGACGTTGCAGTTGCTCCAGCCCCTTGCTCATCAGTGGAGAACTCCAGCAGCCAAGAACGGTCTAGCTAGAAGCACCGGCTGATTCAGCAACAAACTCTAGGGAGGCTGAATTAATGCAGTAACGCAACCCTGTAGGGGGCGGACCATCCTCAAACACATGGCCAAGGTGCGCATCACAGGTATTGCACAACACTTCAGTACGCACCATCCCATGGGACAGATCCTGCTCCAGACGAATTGACTGGGGATCAACAGGCTGCCAAAAGCTCGGCCAACCACTCCCAGAATCATACTTGGTATCAGAGCGAAATAGCGGGGTGCCACAACAGACGCAGCGGTAAAGACCGGGTTGTTTGTTGTTCCAATAGCAGCCCGTAAAGGCTCGCTCAGTCCCTTTTTTGCGGGTTACGTAAAATTGCTCAGGGGTTAACTGAGCCTGCCATTGCGCATCGGTTTTTATCACCTTAGCCATTATTTCCTCATGAGCGATAACGTTCGGCGAATGCTGATCTCAATCTCTAGGATAATCAGCAGACGGTTCTCCGTCTAGGACACCGGTAGGAGTAAGCCGGCAAGCTGTTGCCAAGAACTTTGCCAAAGGTTCCCCGCCAAGGGGAAAATGTAAGGGCAATCCTGCCGTTTTTGTCTGGTTATGCCCGTTTCGCTGCCACCCACCTTTGACCTATGGTCTGAGCATGACTTTTGTACCTATGTCAGTGGGGTGATAGCGGCTGCCCAGCAAGCCGGATGTCAGTTCCTTAGCGTTGGGGCAGCATTACCGGCCATTGATCCCCTAAGAGTTATGGCCGCACTGATGCACGCAAGTGGCCAAACGGATCACTTTTACATTGAGCAACCTCACCCCGGAGAGATTGTTGCCGCCTGTGGGCGAGTTGCGGCTACTGTAGCCACTGGAGAGCAGCGGTTTCAAGCCCTCCAAGGCTTTAGTGAACAGACCCTCAACCATATTTGGGCGGCTGCCCCTGCGGAACCACGGGTGTTCTGCCAGTTCGCCTTCCGGGATGCTGCGACCACCGCCATGAACCGAGCTTTTTTACCCCGCTGGCAAATTATTCAACGCCAAGGCCACGCCTTCCTAACGCTAAACGGTCGCCTCGACGGGTTGAGCAGCTCTGAGGTATCCCTGTGGCAGGACTGGCAATTGCTGTGGAGCACGCTGGCCAGTGTCCTTGAAACACCTGTATCGTCCCCCCCGCCACTGGCGATCGCCCTTCCCTCCCTAGCAGAGCAATCACAGTCCTTCATCATCGGCGTCAACCGTGCCCTCAAACTCTTAGACGAGGGGCTGCTAGAAAAACTGGTTCTTGCCTGTACCACAACCATTGAGCACCCTACTGGCTTTAACTGGCTAGGCACCCTGCAAAACCTACGCCAGCAGTACCGCAATTGTTACGTCTTTAGCGTCGGCTCCAATTGGCAGGATGTTTTTTTAGGGGCCAGCCCAGAGCGACTGGTGAGCATCGGGGATGGCTTGCTTTGGGCAGATGCCCTTGCAGGGTCGCGCCCTCGCGGACAAACCGATCACGAAGACCAAACCCTACGCCACGGACTGTACCATAGCCCCAAAGAGCGACATGAGCATCAGGTCATTGTTGAGTTTCTCTGCCAAACCCTAGATCAGATGGGGATGACCTGTGAATTTTCCACAGAGCCACGGATCTTAGAATTGAGCAATATTCAGCATCTACAAACGCTGATTCAGGCACGGGTTTGCCAACCCATCCATATCCTAGAGATTGTTGCGGCTCTGCACCCCACGCCCGCAGTGGCGGGCTACCCCCGCGCCACGGCACGATACTGGCTAAGCCATTTAGAACAGTTTGACCGTCATGGCTATGCCGCTCCCCTCGGCTGGGTAACCCCTCAAGGGGAAGGTGAATTTATTGTGGGGATTCGCTCCGCCCACCTCCAGGGACAGTACGCCCATTTATTTGCAGGAGCGGGAATTGTCAAAGGCTCCGAGCCAGAGCGAGAGTGGCAGGAAATCCTCCTAAAGCTACAGGCAATGATATCGGCTCTTGCCTAGCGGTGTGGCGGCGGTTTCTTAGTCATCGTCAGCATTGGCAGGGGTTGCGATGACTGGGGCGGCAGGGCATACTGTGCCACTTTCTCCGGTAAGGAACGCTGCCGTGGAGATTGCAACCAACGGTACACAAGTGCACTGCCCATGAGTCCAACCCCCACAACCAGCAACCCGCCATATCCCCCCGCCCCTCCAATGGCCAAATCGACACTCCCCATCACCACCAGAAAGGCAGAAATGGGTTCTTTGCGATAGGCGGTACGCAGAAAACGCGGATAAATCATAGGTTGTTGTGCGGTTGAGTCAACATCAGCATACTAAAGAGATTGCGATCGCAGTGCAGATGAAGTAGCAATTTTTGTATTGGGGCACCACAGATGCAGAATCTCTCAACCCTTCTAACTCCTATCCTGACAAATTTGCGCGAGCCTGTGCACAGGGCTGAGGCAGATACTTCTACCCCAACCCCTAGGTGGCTCAAGGCGGCAGAACGTCTAGTAGGTCTCGACGTGCCAGCGACCTTCTTTTTTCAGGGTGCCTTTGAGGAAGTCTTGCCAGTCAGCGCCGTTTTTCGCGGCGGCAGCGGTCATGGCTTCATCAATGCCCGGCTCCATGCCCTTTAGACCACACATATAAACGTGGGTATTCTTCTTCTGAAGCAGTTGCCATAGTTCGTCGGCGTGTTCGGCAATACGGTTCTGGATGTACATTTTGCCGCCATCGGCGGTTTTTTGCTCGCGACTAATGGCGTAGGTGAGCCGGAAGTGATCGGGATACTGCTGTTGTAACTCTTCGAGTTGCTCTTTGTAGAGAATGTTAGCTGTGTAGGCAACGCCAAAGAAGAGCCACGCTAAGCCTTTAAACTGATAGTCTGCATGCTGCTCTTTGAACATCCGCCACAGGAAGGCGCGGAAGGGGGCAATCCCTGTACCGGTGGCCAGCATGATAATGGTTGCTTCGGGATCATCGGGGAGGAGCATTTCCTTACCGACAGGGCCGGTGATTTTGACTTCGTCTCCGGGTTGCAGCTTGTTCAGGTAGGAGGAGCACACACCATAGACGGTTTCCCCCGTTTCCTTGTCTTTGTACTCTAGTTGGCGCACGCACAACGAGACGGTTTTATCGTCTAGGTAATCGCCATGGCGGGTGGAGGCAATAGAGTAGAGGCGCAGTTTGTGGGGCTTGCCGTTGGCATCGGTGCCCGCTGGAATAATGCCAATACTCTGACCCTCTAGATAGCGTAAATCGGTGTTGGAAATGTCAAAGACAATGTGCTTGACGGTGCCTTCACCGCCTTCTTTGACTAATTCTTCGTTAGAGATGACTTTGCCGATACAGGGATTGTTGGGGCGGTAAATATTGACGGGAATATCAACTTTCTTTTCTTTTGCTGGTTGAGGTGCAGCGGCTTCAGGAGTGCTAGGAGGGGTTGGCTGGGTATTAGCCTGTAAAGGAGCAGAGCCATCAAGGGGTTGAATGCTGATGATTTTGCCTCCCCAGCGGCTAATTTGCTGCATAAACTGGTTCATGCGCTCATAGGGGACGTTAAAAAATTGGCTGCCACTGTTGCGAATGGAATGATTCGTTTTATCGGTTTCAGCATTTTGCCGCAGTCCTACCACTTCATAGCGGAACACCCGACTGCCAAAGTTGGTCGCGTTATACATTGGTTACACCATCTCCAAAAATCATTAACTCAGCTTTACATTCTGCAACAGAACGTCCCAACCGCGATACTCAATTACGTTTCGGCGACAGGAATGACCCTTTTTACTGCTACCGCAGATTTTTGGCCACACATATTATACCGACCTCAGGCAACGGCTAGGGGTGCTGATCCGCTTGCTGGCGGTACCTGAGGGGTTGGTTGAGGTCATTCACGGCAGTGGGGTAGGTTTGAATACTGTAGCGATCGCGCCCGGAGCGTTTGGCATGGTACAGAGCCGCATCTGCACTGGCGATCAGCTCAGCAATGGGGCAATCGATAGAGCTGGCGGTGGCAATACAAATTCCTGCGCTGAGGGTGAGGTAGGGTTGCACTGGGGAGGCCGCGTGGGGAATGTTGAGACTGCGAATGTAGTTAAAAATGCGCTGCAGGACGCAGATAGCGACATCATGGTGGGTTTGCCGCAACAGGAGAACAAATTCTTCGCCGCCATAGCGCGCCACCAGATCTGCCTCGCGCACTTGGGATTGGATGGCTTTGGCAACCCGCTGCAAGGCGCGATCGCCCGCCAGATGCCCATAGGTGTCGTTGTAGAGCTTAAAGTGATCGATATCGAGCATGGCAACTGCTAGGGGCGTAGAGTGGCTGTAGGCTTCGTGCCATCCATGGCGTAACCCAGCTTCAAAGGCGCGCCGATTGGCTAATTGGGTAAGGCTGTCGCGATGGGACATACTCTGGAGGTAGCGGTTCTCGGCCTCTAGGGCGTGCTGTCGTTGCTCTAGTTCAACGATCAGGGCTGTTTGTCGAGCCATCTGTTGTTGCAGTTTTTCAAATTGATACCGCTGTTGAATAAACGCTTGGAGGAACTGCCGCTGTTTGCGCACCCGCAATAGAATGGCGGGGGGCTTTAGAAAGTGAATGCCAACGGCTTCGACTTCAATTTTCTGCGCCTGATTTGCTGCTTGCTTCAGAACTAAACTACCGGGTACCATTGTGGTGGCCTGCTGCCAAAGTTTTAGGTTCTTCTGCAATTGCTCTGTGGGAGTGGCCACCCAGGCCGCAATGGATTGACCGAGGAACGGATCGCCACTGCACCGATGGTTGTCTTCAATACGACCAAAAAACTCACGGGCAGCGCTATTAATCGCTAGAATCTTGCCTGCGCTATCGAGCACAAGGATTGGCTCTGGCAGCAGCTCAATCCATAACGCTAAGCCTGACGTGCTATCCATCATTGCCCCTGCTGTTAACAACTTGGCGAACTGTCAATCGTCTTTTGACTGCTCTAGTTTGTAGTACTCTCGACCCATCGCGGCTTGGGCAGCTGCTGAAGGGCGGGTATAAACCACGACGCGACAGCCCTGATCACCGTTCGCGATCGCCCCTTCAATACACACTTTGGCATAGCCTAGGTGGTGGGCGGTAATCACGCCAAAGACATTGGAGGTCATCATGCATAGGGATGGATGCCCCACAACCCCGCTGCCCAAAGGACAGCGGTGATTCCCAAGAACAATGCGATCGGCATCCTGCTCAACAATAAAAAACTGCCCTTCAATGCGGTTTTTCAGATCAACAAGAATTTTGGCGACAACTTCCGGCGGCACGAGGCGATCGCCCATTGCCTCTTGGTAAATTTGATTGATCTCATTGCCCATCTGCTGCCCCACAAGGGCAATGAACCCCGAGGCATCGTCAACTCCCACAACCTCCTCAAGGGTACCGGCCAGATAGCTCAGCAAACTTTGCAGGAAACTAGATAGCTTTAGGGGCACCTCAAGGGTGCTAACATCAGAGTTAGCCTCAGAAGAAGCAATATACGCACTAGCCATAAGCGCCTATAACGTGTTTTGTGGTGTTTTTGGTTATGAAAAATTTATAAAATCTTATACCGGTCTATTCTAGAGATAGACAGCTATTGTGTTGCAGAGCGTTACATTTATTCACAAAATTTTGTCTTGTTGCTGTCGATAGGAGGGGGTTATCGAGCACCATTGCAAGTCACTACTCATTACCGGCGTTGACACTGGTGTCGGTAAAACCGTTATTACGACGGCGCTGTGGAGCTACGGGCAGCAGTATGCCCCCCAGCAGCAGTGGGGAATTTTTAAGCCGATGCAAAGCGGAACCGCCGTTGAGCCGGGCGATCGCCAACACTATTGTGACACCTTGCCCCTGAACCAAACCCCTGAAGAAGTGTGCCCCGTGAGTTTTGCTGCCCCCCTTGCGCCACCCATGGCTGCACTGCTGGAAGAGCGGCAAATCGACTTAGTCCCAGTGTGGCAGACCTATGAGAAACTTCAGCAACGCTGCGATCGCCTACTCGTTGAAGGGATTGGTGGTTTGGGGTCACCCATTACGTGGGAGTGGACGGTGGCGGATTTGGCGGCAGCATGGCGCTTACCCATTGTGTTAGTGGCAACGGTGCGCTTGGGGGCGATCGCCCAGATTGTGGCCAATGTTGCCCTTGCCCGCCAGTACAAGCTGGAACTGCGCGGCCTGATCTTGAACTGTGTCACCCCGTGCACTGATAGCGAGATCCAACAGTGGACACCACCACACTTCCTTACCCAGTTGACTCAAGTACCGGTACTGGGGGTTTTGCCCTATGGCACTCACTCCCCTGCAGATTTGGTGGCGATCGTGGCGGACTGGCCGCTGGACAACCTCTGGGGTTAAATATCCGGTCACTATAGGAGGGGCTTATGCAGGAAACCGCACAACGCATCGGTACAGTTGCCCAACACAGTGGCCTCCCCATTAAAACCATCCGCTACTACGCAGAGTTAGGCTTACTCAAAGTCAGCGGCAGAACAGAGGGGGGCTATCGGCTCTTCAGTGAGGATGTCTTTGTGCGCCTGAGCTTTATTAAGCGCGCCCAACACCTCGGCTTAACCCTTGCAGACATCAAAGAACTACTGGATATTTACGATCGCGGTGAATTGCCCTGCGATCGCGTCAAGGAAAAGCTCGTGCAGCAGATAACAGCGGTGGAGCGGCAAATTCAACAGATGCAAGACCTCAAGCAGGAACTGCAAGGGCTTCTGCACGGTTGGTCAACCATTCCCCGGCCATCTGAGCACACGATTTGTCCCATTCTGCAGCAGCGGCTCTCAGGTGCTTAGCGCTATATCCGGGGAAAATTAAAGATCATTTTGGCACTATATTGCAAATATCTTTCAATTAGGCTAAGCTCAAAAATGAAAAAATAATTCAAAAAAAATCCCCCCACTAGGGGGCAAAGGTTCGTGCGTTTCTTGAAGCGGTTATGGGTAAGGGTCAACAAACTAAGGAAAAAATGGCAGCATACAAAGCTAGGGGAGGCCACTCCTTGCTTTATCCGATTATCCCTTTAGACTGTCGTTGGCAAGGAAGTGGGCGATATGGTAGGCACGCTCTTCGGTTTTGAGCAGGATTTGATCGTAGAGGTAAGCAGTGGCGCGATCGCCCAAGGACTCCGCCTGCGTTGCCTGTTGCCGCAAAATTTGTATTACCGCCTGTTCCGCCGCCAGATCGTGGCTCAGCATGTGTCGGCAGCTAAATGCCCCTTCCGGCTCAGGGCTGAAGCAACACAGGGCAGCCAACTGCTCAAAGCCTGCCACGGGAACACCTCCTAAGCCATTCAGGCGTTCCCCCAAATCATGAACGTGCCCCTGCACCTGCTCGTAGCAATGTTGGAAAAACTCGTGTAGTTGGTAAAACTCCGCACCCTCCACCACAAAATGATGTTTTTGATACTGCAAGTACAAGGCTTGAAAACTGGCCAAGAGTCGATTCATGCCTTCGCAAACGGGAGTCGTCGTGCTGCGATCCAGCAGGACAACAGTGTCAACCATGTCGCCAAACCCTTGGCGAGGCAGTGTCGTCGTAGTCATGGGGATAGGCTCCTAAACGGCAGGACTTACCTCCATACTAAGTGAGCCTAGGGCTGTTTTCAACAATGGAGTACTTATTGAATGTCTATAAACCCCATAGTTATTGCAGTTAACTGGCAACTACGCTGGAGCATCTACCAGCGACTGACCCTGTTGGGCATTTCCTGCCGCTATGCGCCCCATCAACCCCTTGAAGTAGAGGTGCACTCACCCACCACCGCCCTGTATATTTGGTCAGTGGTACGGCAACTGACGGCTGATCGTGCTACCTTGGTAAATTGGTTAGAGCGCTGCTGGCAGCTTCAGGACATTCCCCCTAGCCTTAACAACTGGGGAGGTGGGGAGCCGACCTCACTCAACTCTTGATTTGCCCGTTGAGCCAATGCACCCACCCCGGCAATTGTGCAATGACGACCCTAATTCCCGTTCCTCTCCCTCATCAGTCCTACTGCATTGCGATTCGTGCCGGCAGCCGCCTAGCCTTACCCCAGCTTTTGGCGGAACACACCCCACTCAGGCCAAATGCACCAGCGCTGATTGTCTCGAACCCGCAAATTTGGCGGCACTACGGTTGTGCGATTCAAGCGGTACTAGAGGAGCACGGCTGGCAGGTAACTCCCTGCGTGTTGCCCGCAGGCGAGCGGTATAAAACCTTAAAAACCCTTCAGAAAATCTATGATGCAGCCTTAGCTCAGCGTCTAGAGCGGGGATCTACGCTTTTTGCCTTGGGTGGCGGCGTCATTGGCGATATGACTGGTTTTGCTGCGGCAACGTGGCTACGGGGAATTGCGGTGGTTCAAATCCCCACCAGCCTGTTAGCCATGGTCGATGCCGCCATCGGGGGTAAAACTGGGGTTAACCACCCCCAAGGGAAAAATCTGATTGGGGCGTTTCATCAGCCACGCTTAGTCGTGGTCGATCCAGAGGTGCTGGCCACGCTGCCACCACGGGAGTTTCGTGCCGGTATGGCTGAGGTGATTAAGTATGGTGTCATTTGGGATCCCCAACTATTTGAGCTATTGCAATCCCTCCCCCGCTTAGATCGCATCAGTGCTCTTTCGGTGGATCAACTAGCGTCTATTCTCCAGCACTCCTGTCAGGCCAAGGTTGATGTCGTTAGCAAAGATGAACGGGAAGCAGGACTGCGGGCTATTTTGAACTATGGCCATACCATTGGCCATGCCCTTGAAAGCATGGGGCAATACCGGGTGTTTAATCATGGGGAAGCGGTGGCTGTGGGGATGGTGGCAGCCGGGGAGTTGGCGATCGCCCTTGGCTACTGGTCTGAGACCGAGGCAGCCGCCCAGCGGCAATTAATCCACAAAGCAAACCTACCTACTACTATCCCGAGCCAGTTTGATGTGCATGGATTAGTTGCCCTGCTGCAGCACGACAAAAAGGTACACTCACAAAAAGTACGCTTCATCCTGCCTACCGCCATTGGCCATGCTGAGATTGTTGAACAGGTGCCCAGTGAGTTAATTCTGGCCACCCTCAAAACGCTGCAACGCTGATCTATCACCGACAGTGCCTTAGTCAGGGAGATCTTCTAGAGACAACCCCTTTTTGCTGGCCTTGAGTTGCTTCCAGAGCACGCTTATCTGGTCGAAGGCGTCTTGGGGCGAGATCTTGCCACTGGTTTCTAGGCAGGCAATATAGCTAACTTTGGTGGCAAATTCCTGTAAATTGGCATTAAACACAAAATTGGCAGGCGTAAAGTCGCCGTGATAGGGACGTTGGCAATGTAAAAAATCGTATCTATTCATGATGTCTTATCCTGGTGCTCTTATTGCTTAACCTCGCCTTAACTCTATTTTAACCAAATATTTCCGAATGCCTGTAGCACACTGAACACTTCACTAAAAAGACTAAAAAGCCCCACCTTCGTTCAAAGGTGAGGCACTACAAAAGCAAGGCTAGCCATCTACTATGGCTGCATTATGCGGTTTTGAATATTGGGGGGCATACTGTTAGGGCTAGGGGAGTACTGATAGCCATAACCGGCATTTTGGGAGTCATCCACAATTTTCGGCGTGACCATCACCACTAGCTCGTTTCGCTGGCGCTGATTGCTTTCGCGCCGGAAGAGCCGCCCCAGGAGGGGAATATCGCCCAAGATCGGAATTTTAGTTACCAGTGACCGGTCTTGATCTTGGATAATCCCAGCCAAAAGCAAGGTTTGCCCATCCCGCAGGCGAATCCGTCCCGACTCCATCCGCCGCTGCGACAAGAGGGTGCCGGTAGAAGGGTTGGCAACGCCCGGAAAGACAACGGAGTAGGTACCGCTGGGGGCACTCACCTCGGGGGACAGTTGCAGGGTTACAAAACCATTGTCATCAATCTGATCCACCGTGACGTTAAAGATAACCCCGGCCGGACGAATAATAGGGGTAATGGTGGTTGCTGCAACCGCTGCACCACTACCGGTTCCAGTGGTACTCGCTTGGGACTGAATCCCCGAGAAGATTTCTTGGGTCAGGTTCACCTGCGCGGCACTTCCTTCTTGGATGACAAGGGTAGGATTCGTCAGAATCGTGGCATTACCGGTTTGGATAGATAACTGAAGCTGGGCAAAAAAGTTACTCAGGGCTTGCCCCACCCCTAAACCAGGTACTGAAAACCCCGGCACACCCACTCCCGGCAATACAAATTGTTGCGGCGGGGCAGTCTGATCATTGACGATGTTGCCAGCGCCATCGAGCGTAACGGTTCGCTCTGGCCCCAGTAAAAATCGCTCCGGTGGGAAGGCGACGGGGGGTTGGATCACTTGTCCGCCGGGAACCCCACTAGGTAAGGTGCCCCGCTGCACGGTTAGACCGGTGGCATCAAAAATTGCCCCAAAGAGGGAGGAGCCAAAGTTAGTGACTAAGTCAGCGTTGGCGGTGCGCCCGCGCAGAAGGTTCACATCAATGAACTTCACGTTCACCATGACTTGGCGTTTGCGCACATCGAGCTGCTGAATGAGCTGGGTCGCAATTTCTACTTTTCGCGGAGTCCCCACGAGGGTAATTGTATTGGTGCGCGGGTCGCCCATGACTTCTAGGCCGCGCAGGAGAGTACCGCGACACACTTTCTCAAGGTTCGCACCGGCAACGTTAAAGTTAACGGTTTCGTCACAGGCGGGTGCGTTCGGGGCGATCGCTACATCCCGCAGGTTAGCGCCATACATCTCCAACAGTTGCACGGCACCGAGTTGAATATCAATCTCGCCCATGGTGGACTGCCGCACAACCGAGGTTTCTGCCGTTGCACCAGCACTTCCGCCACTGCCACCAGTACCAACCCCAGCTACCGAGCCACCGGTCTGGGCGATAGAAATCTGTTGCCGGGTGTTGCCCGCCAGACCAAAGACCCGCATTTGATTCAGGCGGATGGTTCGGACAATGCGGTTCTGGGCATCAGGGGGTAAAAACTGACCAACAAAGATGGTTCGCCCTTGGCGATTTGCCTTCAGGTTCGCCACCCGCAGGACATAGTTAAACACATCCTGTACAGACTCATTTTCAATGTCGAGGGAAATGGTGGTTCCGCCAGCATCCCCATTGCCCTCCGGAAAGACGACGTTCATCCCTGCAGCCCGAGCAAGGAGTGATAACACCTCCCGAACGGGGGCTTCCCGCAGCAGTAGGCGGGGAATGCGCTCATTGGTTGCCAACGACACAACGTCAGGATCAGCGTTGATAGGGCTAATGAGCATATCGCCAACGGGGGGAGCCACTGCTCGGGGTAAAAAGGGTGGCACTGCCCCAGCACTGGGAGGCGTTGCCATCGGCTGTCCTGTGGGGGGAACTTGCGGGCCAGCAGGGCCTTGGGCAGTAATAAAATTCATTTGCAGGCCATCGCGTCCCTCCCGGATCACTTCGGCAATGGGGGCAGCACTAATGCCATTGACTAACACCCGAATGGTTTGGGCATCGAGTTGCACCACTTCCACCGAAGAAATGCCCGGCGCAGGATTATCTTGACGAAATGCCCCTCCCTGAGGGAGCCGCAGTTGACTGTTGGGAATATCTGCTAAGGATGTGTTGCCGCGATTAATGGTAAAGACCGCTGGCCGCACGTTGCCTTGAATGTTGAACAGGAGTTGAATGCCGTTAGGTGCCGTCACAAGACGAATCCCAGTAATTTCGGTACTGGTTGCCAAGGTTGGCGTTTGACTTGCGGCAATGATGGCCGTTGTGGCCACCCCCAAACTAAGACGATGTAATAGCTGACTCACGATGCTTGACTCCTCACAAATGCCACCAAAGTTTTGGAAGAATTATTGCTGCTTGTTTTTGCCGACGCTGTTGAACTCACTCCTAAAAAAGTACGTTACCTCCTGTGATACCATTCGCTACTGCTGTGGCTGCTGTTGTTGCTCTTGCTGCTGCTGCTGTTCACCCCCTGTTCAGGTGGCGGTGCCAACGCAGCAATTTCCTCGGGAGTCAGGGGAACATAGGCCATGAGCTTGAAGGTGCAAATGACGTCCCCAGGCTTATCGGTGACTCGCTCCATTGTTAAGTTATTGATTACAAGAAAGTTTTGTTGTTGATCAATTTTTTGCATAACTGCAACAACATTCGCGAAGTCACCTTGAATGGTAACGTTGGTCACCTGTCGTTTTAGTTTGGCATTTAATTCGGGGCCAAGGGAGCCATCTTGGACAATTCCTGAAGCTGCACTGTCCGGTTCAAAGCTGTTTAGCTGAGCGCCGCTGTTGAGGATGAGACGATTGATGTCTAACAGCAGGGTGTTCAGGGCATCTTGGGTGGCAAACAGAGAGCGGACATCGGTATTTTCTGCTTTAGCGCGTTCTAGGGAAGCGATGACATCGTTTAGCTGCTTGAGGATGACTTCTCGCTGGGAGAGGTCGTTTTCCTGCTGGGTAATTTCTAGCTGCAATTTAGTCGCTTCCTCCGCTTTTGGAGCAATTAATAGTGTTGCTAGGTAAACGGCTCCCCCTAAGCCCACAAGGGCAATTAAAATACCACTGACAACCGGGGTAAGGGTGACCCCAAACAATGTGGGATAATTTGGCGCAGAGTCTTGAATCGGCGGCCCACCAAAATCACCAGTTAGGGTCATTGCTCTACGACTCCTTTTTCCTTGAGAAACTGAATGCGTGCCACTAAGCCTTCCACGCCATTGGCGGCCAGCTCTTCGAGCAGATCGGAGGCCGGAACCGAGGCGATCGCCGTTTTAATGCTGAAGGAGACCTCTACCGCAGTCTCTTCATTTGCTTTTCCCATGCGATCTGCTTTTACAAGTTGGGTAGCACTTCCGTCAAAGAAGGGGGAACGGTTTTGCAACAGCAGGAGGAACTCACTGACATCCTCAAAGGAGACTGCCGCCCCTTCAATGGTCAGCTCATTGCCCTTCTCCCCACCTTGGGTAATACGAGTAATTTGCAGTCCGGCTGGGATTTGAGTGGCCATATTACGCATCACTGCTGACCACGGTTTCACTTGGTTGAACACCGTTGCCAAGGCTTTGGTTTCTGCCTGAATGCGATCGGTCTCTTTCTTGAGTTCATCCATGCGCTGGAGATCTGGGGAAATGGCCGCTAAGCGGTCTTGGATACTTTGCTGCTTGGCCTTGAGCTGGTTCAACCACATTTCGGCGCCTATAGAGCCAAGAAGTGCTAGCCCCACAAAGAAGATGGCGGCCACACCACCAATAATGATAGGCACATTGCTGGCACCCCCAGCGGCAGGCGTTGCGGCGGCCATGCCACCAATTTCGGGGCGTTCTTTTAGGAGGTTAATCTCGACTGAGTACATGGGGATGCTCCTGAAGTTAGGCTCCGCGTAGGCTCAAGCCAATGACTGTGCCAAGGGCAGGACGTTTTTCTAAGGGGATCTCTTCTGGGGTTTGCAACCCTAACAGGGAAATGGGATCCACAACGGTGGCTGAATAATTGAGCCGTTGGCTAAAGAACTCATCGATTTGGCCAATGCTCGCGCCTGGTCCGGCCAGCAGCAGTTGCGACACTTCGAGGCTTTCGCCTTGGTTGAGGTAAAAGTCGATGGAGCGGCGAATTTCATCTGCTAAATCCGTCAGTACTCGCAGGATGGCTGCACCACTGGGGTTGAGAGCACCTGTAACATCCATGGGTTCAAGGGGCACTGTCAAGTTTTCGATGAGGTCAACCCCCATGGAGGGGGGCAAATTCATGGCACGACTGATGGCCTCCTGCATCTGATCCTTGCCAATCGGGACTTTGCAATTGAACTGGGGGATGCCATCTTTGACAATGCTAATTTCGGTGCCTTCATCGCCAATATCGATAATTGCGGCGGCTTCACCCACAAACTGTTGCAGTGAGTCCCTGAGGGTACGCATGAGGGCAAAACTGGTGACTTCAAGGGCGGTGAGTTGCAGTCCTGCTTGGGAAAAGGTGGTGATGTAGGCATCAGTGACATCCCGGGGGGTGCCCACCAGCAAAATTTCTACGCGCTCAATGCCATCTTCGTCAAGGGAACTGCCGAGCTTTTGGTAATCGACATCCGCTTCTTCCCGCGGAAAGGGGAGGTAAAGGGGAGCTTCCTGCATCAGCACCACCTCCCGTAGCTCATAGTCGGGTAGCTCCGCAGGCAAGCGAATCAGGCGAATGACGGCCTCATTCATGGGGATAGCACTAATGACCTCTTTTTGTTTAATGCGCTTGTCTTCAATCCCTTGGCGAATGGCATCGGCAACCGCTACGGTGTCAATAATTCGACCTTCAACGATGGCACCTTCACTGAGGGGAACTGAGACAATGGCACTCGCCTTGAGACCCTGCTTCTGCCGCTGGACTTGGACAATATTGACCCGCTCTGGGGTGAGTTCAATCCCCAAGCCTTGCTTTGTTTTTGCAAATAAGTTCCCAAACACAATATCACCCACACTTGGACGTGAATAGTCAAGTTTGCGTCAATGCGCTGCGTGAAGAGTGAGGTGCCGCAATCCACCCTATAAGTCCCAGCCCATTGAGTTCCGAGGGGTGTGGGGGCGAAACCTGTCGCAGTGAAATCTGACGCAATGACATTGGCGCGAATCCCTTGCTAGGGTCATCATAACCAATGGGCATCGGGTCTTTCCAAGGGATTGGTATGGTTCATTAACTGGTTTTATTCATAACTGAGCGATCGCCTAAGCCCTCAATTGACAAGGGTTGAGGCTCTTTTGTTGCCACAAAAAAAGTGGCCTACGGGTAACTTTTTGATCTGGCCTAGCCCACTTTGTAACGATGACGATGTTGCCTTAGATTGTTAAGGGATTTTTACTGCCCACTGTGGTGTGAGGGTTTAAGCCTGATGTCGCCTATATCCCCACGTGTTGTGAGCGATCGCCCCGCTGTTGAAACTGTTGAGGCACCAGAGCTTGGCGATCGGGGACTGATTCCTCGGGTGCTGGTGCCGGCCTTGCGCTGGTGGCTGCTGTCGCAACTTGATGGGGCTGAGGGGCTAGAGATGGATCTAAGGGTGGGCGATCGCCAACTGCTGCGAGGGCAGTTGCCCTTCGTGCGCTTAGGTGCAACGGTGGCCAGCTATCGTGGTATTCTACTGCGGCAAGTGACGGTACAGGCAGAGCACATTCGCATCAACTTAGGGCAAGTGGTGCGGGGCAAGCCCCTCAAACTTTTAGCACCAGTGCCGGTTGAGGGCGAACTGATGGTCACCCAAGCGGATCTGCAAGGGTCTGTTGACTCACCCCTGTTGCAATCGGGGTTGCGCTCTCTACTAAGGCACCTACAAAACGAGGGACTGGGAAAAGCAGGGGTTAATCTCAGGGAGTGGCAGATGGTTAGTGCTGCGGTTACCCTGGGAACGGAGCAGCTTGATCTGGCCTTTACGATGCAAACTGCCCAGCAGCAGCAGGCGTCTTGGATTTGTACCACCGGCATCCGGCTAGAGGATGAGCGAACCCTGTGCCTGCACCGCCTACAGTGGCAGGGGGAGGCCACAGTCCATCCTCCGGTCACAATTGATTTGGGAGCAGGGGTTGCCCTCCAAGAGCTATCGCTTCAGGCCGGCATCCTAAGAGTGCGGGGTAGGGTTTGCATCTACCCCTAGGGCTTTTAAGAGAGCCGCCACGCGCCCTAAGTCCTTGATTCCGGGGCTGACCTCCACCCCACTAGAAAGATCGATGCCGTGGGGGTGGGTTTGGGCAATGGCTTGGCGGCAATTTTCTGGGGTGATGCCACCGGCCAGCCACCATGGGCAGGCAATACTCAGGTGTTGCAGTAACCGCCAGTCAAAGGGGGTGCCTGTGCCTCCCAATTGCTGGGGATGGTAAGCATCTAGGAGTAGCCGAGTTACATAGGGGATGTAGTGGGGAATGCTCTCTAGGGTGTCTTTGGATTTGACCCGCAAGGCTTTAATGATCTGCACGTGGGGATAGTGTTGCTGCACCTGCTGGCAAAAGGCAGGGGACTCGTGGCCATGGAGTTGGACGGCCTTGATGTTGCTGCGGTGGATGAGGCTGTCTAGCGCTTCAAGGGTTGGATTGGCCACAACGGCAACCGTTAACACCGTCTCCGGCAACTGCTGAGTGATCGCCGCAATGGCGGGCGGTGGAATATAGCGGGGGGAACTGGGAACGCAAATAAACCCAAGGGCGCTGACTCCCATCTGGGCGATCGCCACCGCTTGTTCTGCCCGGGTGAGACCGCAAATTTTGACCGCGATAGCGTCAAGATCATTGAACATTTGTAACAGGATGCACCGTTTTGTGAACAATTACCGAGGCGGGTTCGCTGGTTCCGTATAATTCATGGGCAATTGTACTCATCTTAGGAGGAACGGTTCCAATGGTGTTAGCCACTCTTCCCGATACAACTTGGTCACCTGCGGTTGGCTTAGTGGTCATTCTGTGTAACTTGTTCGCGATCGCCATTGGTCGCTATGCCATTCAATCACGGGGGAAAGGCCCCGGCTTACCTGTGTCGTTGCCCGCACTGTTTGAAGGCTTTGGGCTGCCAGAACTATTGGCCACCACTAGCTTTGGTCACCTGTTGGCCGCCGGTGTGGTCAGTGGCCTACAGTACTCCGGTGCCCTCTAAGGAAGGAATACCCGCAGCAATATGACGGGAGATGAAGGGTAACACCTCAGTATTTGTGCTGGCACTCCGGTGGTCGATAAACACGACTAAGGTGTAAGGGCACTGCCCCGGCAGTTCAATGTAGGCAGCATCATGGCGCACCCAACTGGTTAACCCGGCCTTTGACCACAGCGTGGCTCCCTGAGGTAACCCTTCTCCCAAAAAGCCCTGCACTTGGTTTTCAGGATCTGCAGCGAGTGCCTCTGGGTCTAAGGAGCGCTGCATCAATGCCAGCATGGCTTGGCTGGCTGCCCCAGACACTGCCACCCCCCCAACAATACTGTGGAGTAGCTTCGCCGTTGCATCGGTGGTGAGGCGATTCCGATTCTGGCGATCGCTGCCGACAAAGTCCTGTTCGCGCCCATAGGGGCCATCACACCAGGTTTTTTGATTGACGTTAATGGCCGCCAATTCTGGCCACCCTAAGGACTGAAAGTAACGATTGACAATATTGCGCTGATACTGCCACGTCCGAAAGGGTTCTGGCGGCAAGCACGGGCCACTGGTGGTGCCGCTCAACATATCCACCACCAGCCCCGTTGCATCATTGCTAGAGTCCACAATCATATCTCGCATGGCTCGCTCTAGCTCTGGGTCGGGCTTGAGCATTCCATTGTGTAGCCATTCATAGCAGGCCACTAAGTAAAAGAGTTTGACAATGCTGGCCGGGTAAAAGGGCACATCCCCGCGATAATTGGCGCCGGGGACAGTGTATTGCCAAAACTCTGCGGCGGTTAAGGCCCCCCCTGTATTTACCGGAATGGGCGGTGGATACACCAGTAGGGTGAGGGCAATATCTTGCTGCCCTAGCCATGGAAACTGCTGCCATGTGGCTTGCAGCGTGCGGGTTACCAGCTCCGTCAGGTAGGTATTCGCCTGAAAAAATAGCATTTCTTTCCCCTACTCTGGCGATCGCTGGGTTATGCCAACTGCCCCTGAATAGACGAGACCGCGCTCGACATCCATGGTCAAAATTGTGCCCTCGCGAATCAACTGGGTGGCATTTTTCACCCCCACAATCACGGGAATGCCCAAGCGCAACCCAAGGACGGCGGCATGGCTGGTGAGGCTGTCGTCCTCGGTAATAATCCCCGCCGCCTTGCGGATGGCCTCCACTAAATCGGCACTCGTGCGGGGTGCCACCAGAATTTCGCCACTATTAAAGGTACGCACAGGGCTACCATCGTGCACCACCCGCGCTGGCCCACTCACCGACCCATGGCCAATGCCACAGCCACGGCCCATCACTGAGGTCACCAATTCCACCTTAATCATGTCTGTAGAACCGGAGACCCCTTGCAGCGTGCCAGCGGTCATCACCACTAAGTCTCCTTCCGCCAGTAATCCCCGTTCTTGAGCGGCATTAATGGCGGCTTGAAAGGACTGCCGCATCGAGGGATGATCCAAGGTCAGCAGGGGTTCTACCCCCCATACCAACTGTAGTCGTCGCGCCACCTCAATATGGGGAGTGGCGGCCAAAATGGGGATCTGGGGTCGAAATTTCGAGACATTGCGGGCCGTTGCCCCACTTTTGGTTTGGGTAATAATGGCCTTGGCGTGGAGTTGAGCGGCCACCTGCCCCACCGCTTGACTAATGGCATTGGGAATCGATCGCCCCCCTAACGGATCAGTGCTGGGTTGGCGCAGTTGGGGCTGGTTATCAATACGGGCGGCAATGGTGGCCATCATTTTCACCGCTTCTACAGGGTACTCCCCCATGGCGGTTTCGTTAGAGAGCATCACCGCGTCAGTGCCGTCAAGGATAGCATTGGCAACATCAGAAATTTCAGCACGGGTAGGGCGGGGGCTTTTCACCATGCTATCGAGCATTTGGGTGGCCGTAATCACCGGAATTCCTAGGCGGTTGGCAGCGGCAATCAGGCGTTTTTGCAGGATGGGCACCTCCTCCGCCGGCAGTTCGACCCCCAAATCGCCTCGCGCCACCATCACGCCATCGCACAACGAAAGAATGGCATCCATTTGCTCAATGGCTTCGTGCTTTTCAATTTTGGCAATGACGGGCACCTGCTTACCCTGATTAGCAATCAACTCCTTAATTTCCAGCACATCTTGGGGGTTGCGGACAAAACTGAGGGCAACCCAGTCCACCCCCTGATTCAGACCAAACATGAGGTCATCGCGATCTTTTTCTGTGAGTGCCTTAATTGAGAGATAAACCCCCGGAAAATTCACTCCCTTAGAATTGGACAGCGGCCCCCCCACAACCACTCGGCAGTGCAGTTCCCCAGCGGTTTTGTCCACTTCCTCCACCACCATTTCCACTCGGCCATCATCCAGCAGAATCGTTGCTCCGACGGGAACCTCTTGGGCAAGGGGAGGGTAGGTAATGGAGCTAATCTGCTGGTTGCCCATGAGAATGCGACTTGTCAAGGTGAAGCGATCGCCCCGCTTGAGGGAAATTGAACCGTTCTCAAACCGGCCTAGGCGAATTTTGGGGCCTTGCAGGTCTTGCAGGATACCGACGGGTTGCCCTAGTTCGTAGGAAATTTGTCGAATCAGGCGAATACTGCGCTGATGATCATCGTGGGTGCCGTGGGAAAAGTTGAGGCGAAGCGTAGTGGCTCCCGCTTGGATGAGGGCACGGAGCTTATCCGGCTGGCTCACAGCGGGGCCAATGGTGGCAACAATTTTGGTGCGACGTTTCAACGGCTGGTTGGACATAGTCACTTCATGATTTAAGCCTCAACAGATTACCGTATTTTGCAGAATGCTGAACCACTGGTCATGGCAACCCCTTGACTGATGGGCATCTGATCGGCACTGTCTGATTCTTTATATGCTACTAGCCTACAGCGATTGTTCACCCTTGCCTACGAGCATTACTGCACTAGAGCAAACCAACTGGTCGTTGACTGGGCACGTTGTATTAGAACACGTGACTCAACCGTTGAGGAGTCCCATCGCCTGTAGCTCTTGACGTAGGCGGTCAGCTTCTGGGGGATGTTGCTGCTGCCAAAGATCAATCGCCGTTTGTAGTTTTTCGAGGGCGGCGTGAACGTGCCCTAAACGCAGGAGTAAGGCACCTTGGTTTTGATAGGCCAACGCAAGGGTGGGATCAAGGGCTTGCAGGCGATCGTAGGTGGTTAAGGCATCCCCCCACCGTTTCAAGTGCTTTTGGGCATCAGCTAACCGCAGGTAGGTGGCTACGTGGCTCAGGGGAGGGGTTGGGGTGTTCAGGGCGGCCTCATAGGCTGCAATCGCCTCAGCCCACTGTTGTTGGGCACTATAGAGGTTGCCTTGGTGGTAGTAGAGTTCGTAGGTGACGCTGGCGGGGCGATCGCTAGCGTTGAGGCCTTGGGCAATACAGGTCTGGGCGCTAGCAAAATCGCCTTCGGCTAAATACACCCCTGCTAGTTTACTCCAGAGGTAGGTATCCGCAGGGTGCTGGCGCAGATAGTTGGCCATGATGCGCTTGGCACGCTCGTGCTTTTGTTGCCGCTGTGCCCCTAGGTAGCCCGAATGAACGATGGCCACTGCGTTCACTTGGCCAACCTGCCAGTGAGGCTCTCGCTGCTGGAGTGCCAAGACGCTATCGTCGATGGTTTCGTGGTAAGGTCGCTGAAAATAGATCTGAGGATGACAACGAAACAGCCTTGACACGTAGGAATAGGGAGGCACCACACCCAATTCCTGCCGCAGCAGGGTAACAGCTAACCACTGGGGCTGTTGGCAAATTGTGGGCAAGGCCTGAACCATCGCTGGTGTCAGGGTTTCATCGGCATCTAGAACCAGCACCCAATCGCTGTGGACATACTTGAGGGCAGCATTACGAGCGGCGGCAAAGTCCTCTTGCCATGGATAATGATAGACCTGCGCTCCCCATGCTTGGGCGATCGCCACGGTCTCATCTTGAGAGCCTGTATCGACAATTACTATTTCATCCACTGCCTCAGCAACACTGGCAAGGCAACCCCCTAACCGTGCTGCCTCGTCCCGCACAATCATGCAAAGGGCAATTGACATAAACTAAGACATAAACTAATTAGAACTAATTAAGAAAATTCACCAACAAGCTGAACTTCCGGGCTGAGCCAAACCGCCCAGCGATCGGCCACGGCAGTTTGAACATAGCGAATTAATTGATAGACCTCTAGAGCCGTTGCACCACCACAGTTAAGGATAAAGTTGGCGTGCTTCTCAGACACTTGGGCACGACCCAGTTGATACCCCTTCAGACCCGTTTGCTCAATCAGCCAACCCGCGGTTCGTTCTCCCGGATTCCGAAAGACACTGCCACAGTTGGGTAAGTGATAGGGTTGGGTGCGCAGGCGATCGTTCAGGTATTTTTGCGTCGTCGCCTTCACGTGATTGGGATCATGGCCAGGTTCCAGTTGCCATGTTGCCTGCAGCACCAGCCGCTGAGTGCCCTGTAACGCAGAGGTGCGATAGTGATACTCCAGCTCACGGGGCGACAGAACCGAAAGGCCACCATCCGCTTCAAGTACTAACGCAGAGACTAACCGCTCCGCAGTGCAGCCGCCATGGGCACCCGCATTCATGACCACAGCTCCGCCCACACTCCCCGGAATACCCACAATCCACTCCAGTCCGCGCCAGCCTAACTTAGCAGCATAGTGCGCCATTTTGGGCAGCGGGTAGCCTGCCCCCACCGTAATTTGACCACTTTCAGGATCAGCTTTAAGATAGCGGAGATATTTGGTCGAAATAACCAGCCCCGCCACCCCTTGATCACTAATCAGCAAATTGGAGCCTGCCCCCAGTACCGTAATCGGCAGGTCTTTGTGCTGTGCCCACTGGTAGGCTATCTGTAGCTCAGACACGGTTCGTGGCTCAACAAACCACTGAGCGCACCCCCCCACGTTGAGGGTTGTCAAATTGGCAAGGGGGACATGGGCTTGCAATGGACAGCTGGTATCGGGAAGATACTGAACAGTCATAGGGCGATCGCCTCAGGCAGGGGAGATAAACGTTCTTGATCAGCCATAATGTCCGGAATCAGTTGATTCAAGTTACCTGCCCCCAAAAACACCACAAGATCCCCTGGTTGCAGAAGCGTGCCCAAATAGGCTTGCACCGCTTCCATCGTGGCGCAGTAGCTAACGGCTGCATGATACTGGCGGGTACACTCGGCCACATCCATACCGCTGATGGTGCCGGGATCAGGCTCACCCGCGCTATAAATATCAGTGAGAATCACCTGATCGGCAGCACTAAACGCTTGACCAAAGGCATCGAGAAAGGCTTGGGTACGGCTGTAGCGATGGGGCTGAAACACGGCCACCAGTCGCCGCCATGGCGAATGACTGCCCACCTGTAGTCGCGCTGCCGCTAGGGTGGCCATAATCTCACTGGGGTGGTGGGCATAGTCATCAATAAAACGAATGCCGTTGACTTGCCCCCGTTCCTCAAACCGTCGCCGCGCCCCCATAAACTCGAGCAGTGCTGCGGCGATCGTGGCAAAGTCAATGCCAAGGTAGCGACCCACCGCAATAACTGCCAAAGCATTTTGGAGATTGTGCGCCCCTAAAACATTGAGTTGCAAAATGCCAAGGGAGGTTCCTCGCTCCCACACCCGGGCGGTCGTTCCATGGGAGCTGTAATAAACATGATCAACACAATAATCAACACCCTCTTGGCGCTGGAGGCTATAGGTCAGCAGGCGCGGATGACACAGGCGATCGCGCACATTGGGGCAATCAGCACAGCCAATGACAATATCCGCTTGGTTAGCAAACTGTTGAAAGGTATTCAAGACCTCTTCAAGGGAAGTGTAATGATCGGGGTGGTCTAGCTCAATATTCGTAATTACGCCAATGTGGGGATGAAACTTCCGCAGGGAGCCGTCGGACTCATCAGCCTCTGCCACCAAATAGCGGCCTTGACCCACGCGGGCATTGCCCTGCCAAGCCGCCACTTCACCGCCAACAATGATTGTCGGGTCTAACCCAGCCCGCAACAGAAGATAAGCAATCATGCTGCTGGTGGTGGTTTTACCATGGGTACCCGCCACGGCAATGCTGTGACAGCGGTGCATTAAGGCCGCTAAAACATCGGAGCGGTGAAATATTGGGCAATTCAGTCGCTGAGCCGCTTGATACTCAGGATTGTCGTCGCGAATGGCAGTGGAGCAAATAATTTGTGGTAGATCAGGATAGGGATAGGCCTCCAAATTACTAGCTGCTTGGCCAATAAACACTTGTACCCCAAGTTCAGACAACTGCTCAGTGAGGCGATTACTGCGCAGATCCGATCCAGTGACCGTAAACCCCTGTTTCGCCAGAATGTAAGCAAGAGCTGACATCCCAATACCACCAATGCCAATGAAGTGGAATGGACGGTGATTAAACTCCATCACTGGCTGACCCACAGACAACTCCTCACTCCCACCACAATTAACTTATAGATACTTATCAATAGGTATAAACCCTCAGGCTCATCATAGCAGGTGCTCCTCAGTGCCTATGGGCTAATACTGGCAGATCTAAGCAAAATATGTAACCCTCAGTGAGTAATTTTTTCGGTAGTCCTAAAAAATGGAGTGATCGAGACGTAGAGTCTCACTGCGCTTTGGTTCCCTGCCTATCGGTTCTAGGTGTGCCCCATCCCATGCGTCATTGCCACTGCTGCCACCCTGAAGGGGTTTGGTCTTACGTTAGCGCTCCGCGCCGCTAAGGCGATCGCTCCACAGGTTGACACCGTGTGTCCCACGGCCAAACTGTTTATCGCTGCATTCATACATTCATATCTCTGTCATGGTGCACCGCACACGTGGGACAGTCCCACTCCCGTATATCCAGCGGCAACCGCTCAACGATGTGACCACAATTTCCACAGCGTTTAGAACCGGGAAACCAGCAGTCGATGTTGCAAGGGAACGCTGCTGACTTCAATGAAGTCATTTGTGGCCAAGACTTTGGCTGAGAACTAATTGCTCAACGTGCTCTTTTCCGCCAGATGTCTGAGGTATATCAATCACGTACCCAGAGCACACCAACGAATTTTAGTTTATCGAACCCGGGAACTACCCCAGTCATCTTCATGGCCAATCCTTTCCTGCCCTGTGCACATGGAGCACCGATCGCTAGTGAGCGACTTGGTTACACTGGTAATTGTTTGGAATCATCAGCCTTGTCCTTGGTGGGCGGTGCATAGGGCAACAAACCGCTATGGAGATGCCATAGACAGGCCAGAACCACTGCTAATATGCTTGAGTGCGGCGTTTTTCGTTGAATTTAGGGGATCATCATGCTACAGATGTCGGCATTCAGTCACACGATTTTGGGCACCTATGCTCTCATTGGTTTTACGATTACAGGGCTATCCTTTTTACGGTCTTGGGTACAACAGCAGTATAAAGGGTCATTGCACATTCTCAAGGAGCAGTGCGATCGCCTCCGCCAAACGGTCAATAGCCAAAACCAACGCATTGAAGGGCTAAAGGACTTAGTAGCCCGCACCACCGCCCAGCGCGATCGCCAAGCGGTAGAAATCCAGCAACTACGGGCAGAAATTGAACGCTTGAGCACTGGCTACACTGACTTGCAAACCCACCAGCAAGCCCTTGAGGCAGAGCTTGCCAGCTATCGTCAACAGGTGCAAGACCTGCAAGCAGAGTTAGCAAACGCTCAGGCAGAAAATGAAGCCCTCCGCGACAGATGCGATCGCCATCGTGCCGAGATGGAGGCAGCTTACGAGCGCAATATCCAGCTAGAGGCATCCTACCAACAGCAGTCTGCCACCTTGGCCACCCTACAGATTGCCCATGCCGAACAGGAAACGCAACTTCAGACCTGCTATACCCATCTGCAGCATCGCGACACAGTGATTGCCACCCTAGAAAACGCCCTTGAGGCACTGCACCAGCAGCACGCTCAGTCCCGCATCTACACCCAGCTCTGGGCGTGGATAAGTGGGGTCATGACTCTTGCGTGCATGATTATGGGGGCGGGTCCGTGGAGTCCGCTACGACCCGTTTGGGAGGCCATCTATCCCCACTTGCCCATGTTTTATTAGAGCACGCCGGACATCGGGAACAGTCGCTCAACAGATACAGTCCAACGCCATGACTCCCCTAGACAAACGATATTTTGCTAATGTAAACCTCGGATGCACTTCGCAGGAAACTGATCGTGAATATCGCCGAAATTTTTAACCGTGGTGGCTTGGCCATGTGGCCACTGCTGATTCTCTCGATCTTGACCTTGGGCACTATTTTTGAGCGGTTATGGTTTTGGAGCATTGTGCTGCGGGGGGAAACAAAACTAGCTGAGCAAATTCTCGATGCCGCCCGCCATGATTGGCAAGAGGCCACGGAACTGGCGGCGAATGCCTGCGATCAACCGATTGGACGCTTTCTTTATACCCCCTTGCAACTTATCGACACGAACCCCGAGATCTTTCGCCTTGCCCTCGAAGCAGCAGCGGATGAGGAACTCAGCGCCATGCGGCGTGGCGAAAAAGTGTTAGAGGCAACCATTACCATGGCACCGCTGTTGGGGCTGCTGGGAACCGTCTTGGGGTTAATTAGCGCCCTGAGTTCCATTCGCTTAGGGGATATTGGCACCCCAGCCACCATGGGGGTCGGATTGGGCATTAGCGAAGCCCTCATTAGTACCGCCTCTGGCTTAGTGGTAGCCATTATTGCCCTTGCCTTTCAGCGTCTCTTTCAGGCATTTTTGTTACAGCAAGCGCAAATCTTTCGTCGCACCGGCAATGAGTTAGAACTCACCTATCGCCAAGAATGGCTGCGCCAAGGAGCTACCAATGAGCCGGAAAAAACCTTTTTTTAGCCGCTGATAGAGAGTACTGTGCTATCCCCTCTCGACATTCGCGATCGCGTCGAGCACCTCAAAGCGAGCCTTCCCCCCACGACTCGCCTCATTGCTGTCAGTAAGTACGCGCCGGTAGCTGCCATGCGAGCGGCCTATGGGGCTGGGATTCGGGATTTTGGCGAAAGTCGCGTCCAAGACGCTGCGGCTAAACGCTTAGAACTGGCGGATCTGACCGACATCACTTGGCACCTGATTGGACACCTGCAAACCAATAAAGTCCGCCAAGCCCTAACACTCTTTGACTGGATTCACACGGTAGATCGCCTGAAACTAGCAGAACGGATCAATGCCATTCTCGCAGAAACCGGGCAGACTGCTCCCCGCTGTTTGCTCCAAGTCAAGCTGCGCCCTGACCCCCACAAGTATGGCTGGGAGCGATCGCAGCTAGAGGCCGCACTGCCCCACTTGGATCGCCTGCCCCACTTACACTGCCATGGGTTAATGACAATTTTGCCCTTGGGACTGCCCCCCACAGAGCAACTGCAGGTTTTTAGGGAACTGCGGGCATGGGGCGAAACCCTTAGCCGCAAGGGGTGGCAGCGACTGCAATGGCAAGAGTATTCCATGGGGATGAGTCAAGATTATCCCTTGGCGGTTCAGGCAGGAGCCACGATGGTGCGGGTTGGAACAGCGATCTTTGGCAGTAGAACCATTGGGACAAGTTTAATTGAAACAAATTAACTAAAATGAAAGAGCAGGGCGATCGCGGCATCGGTTCCCTGCTCTTGACTTAGGAGTTAATTAAGACGCTACCCGCGAGCCTCCACCTCAGCAATCTGCAACAGTGTTTTCAACACCGAGTCGGGGTTGAGGCTAATGGAGTCAATCCCTTGGGTGACAAGGAACTCGGCAAACTCAGGATAATCGCTAGGGGCTTGGCCACAGATGCCAATTTTGCGCCCCTTGGCCTTCGCGGTTTGAATGGCTTGTGCCACCATCCGCTTCACGGCTTCGTTGCGTTCATCAAAGAGGTGCGCCACCAAGGCAGAGTCACGGTCTAACCCCAGCGTTAACTGCGTCAGGTCATTGGAGCCAATGGAAAAGCCATCAAACACCTCCGCAAAGGCATCCGCCAGCACAACGTTACTGGGGAGTTCACACATGACATAGACCTGCAAGCCATTTTCCCCTTGCTTGAGGCCATGTTTTGCCATTTCCGCCAAGACCCGCTGTCCTTCCGCGGGTGTCCGGCAGAAGGGAATCATGAGGATCACATTGGTCAACCCCATTTCATCCCGTACCCGCTTCATCGCTTGGCACTCTAGGGCAAACCCTTCGGCATACTTGGGATCGTAGTAGCGTGAGGCACCCCGCCAGCCAATCATAGGGTTTTCTTCGTGGGGTTCAAATTGGCGGCCGCCCAAGAGGTTGGCATACTCGTTACTCTTGAAGTCCGACATCCGCACCACTACAGGTTTGGGATAAAAGGCGGCGGCGATCGCCCCAATGCCTTGCGCCAGCTTATCAACAAAGAACTCAGCTTTATTGCTGTATTGCTGGGTCAGTTCGGCAATTTTCAGTTTTGCCACCTCATCCTGTAACTCGTCGTAGTGCAACAGCGCCAACGGGTGTGCTTGGATGTGGTTCGCAATAATAAACTCCATCCGTGCTAAGCCCACGCCATCGTTGGGGATGGCGGCCAAACTAAAGGCTTCTTCGGGGTTGCCCACATTCATCAGGATTTGGGTGCGGGTGCGAGGCAGGTTCTCCAGTGCCACTTCCTCTACGTGGAAGGGTAATAAACCACTGTAGATGTGACCTTCTTCCCCTTCGGCACAGGACACCGTGACCTCTGCCCCATTGGGGATAGCATCAGTGGCATTGCCGCAGCCCACAATGGCTGGAATTCCCATTTCCCGAGCAATAATAGCCGCATGACAGGTACGACCGCCTTGATCGGTGACAATGGCACTGGCTTTTTTCATGATCGGTTCCCAGTCGGGGTCTGTACGGTGGGTCACCAGCACTTCACCCGCTTGAAACTGATCAATATTAGCCACATTGCGGATCACCCGCGCCCGGCCTTGGCCAATCATTTCACCCACAGCACGACCTTTGGCCAGCACGGTTCCTTTCTTTTGCAGGTGGTAGCTGCGCAGAACATTCCCCGCTTTTTGGGACTGCACGGTTTCTGGGCGGGCTTGGACAATAAATAGCTCACCCGTGATACCATCCTTAGCCCACTCGATGTCCATGGGGGTATAGGTGCCCCGCTGTGCAGAATAATGGTCTTCAATGGCACAGGCCCATTTCCCCAGAGTCAGAATTTCCTCATCGTTAAGGGCAAACTGCTTGCGCAAGGTTTCTGGCACTGGCTCATTACGAGTGAGTTTGGTACCGCCGAGATCGTAAACCATGCGGATTTCTTTGGTGCCGAGGGCTTTTTTGAGGATAGGTTTGTACCCTGCTTTCAGAGTTGGCTTAAAGACAAGGTATTCATCAGGATTCACCGCCCCTTGAACCACGTTTTCCCCTAGGCCATAGGCAGCCGTAATCAAGGCAGCATCCTTAAAACCCGTTTCAGTATCAATGGAGAACATCACCCCCGAACAGGCTAAGTCTGAGCGCACCATTTTTTGTACGCCGACCGACAGCGCCACACTAAAGTGATCAAAACCTTTGATCTGACGGTAGGAGATGGCACGGTCGGTAAACAGGGACGCAAAGCAGCGATGGCAGGCATCTAAGACCCCTTTGAGGCCATGGACGTTGAGGTAGGTTTCCTGCTGACCGGCAAAACTCGCATCGGGAAGGTCTTCGGCGGTGGCACTAGAGCGCACCGCAACATCGGTATTCGCACCATAGCGATCGCACATATTTTGATAGGCAGCCGCAATCGCATCCGTCAATGCTTGCGGGAAGGGGGTGTGGAGGATCAGTGAACGGATGGCTTGCCCAACGCGATGTAGCTCACCGACATCTTCAACATCCAATCCAGTCAAGAGGCGGCGGAGTTGCTTATCGAGATCCCCGGCTTGGATAAAGTAACGGTAAGCGTAGGCAGTGGTCGCAAAGCCATCTGGAACATTAATCCCCTTCGGGCTAAGCTGTTGCAGCATTTCCCCTAGGGAGGAGTTTTTACCTCCCACCAATGGCAGATCCTTTAAGCTCAGAGAGTTGAGTTCCAGAACAAACGCCGTCTCGCGATCTGCTGCTGTGGTTGTTGATCTGGAGATAGATTGAGTCATTGTTTACTCTCCCAAAAAGTGATTCCAATTAATTCGAAATCTTTGATTGCGATGCTCGATCGAGTTATTGTTTCCTGTCAGTTTTCGTCTTGACAAATCAACTTTCTCCTTGACAACGTAGTACCAACTGACTCTCTCTGGCTGCCTATTGCGTGCCTCGCTGCCCGCAGTTATAGCGTGCCAAAGAAGGTGACTAGACGGTTCTTTGCAGAACGCTCCTACCGCTCTGAGTGCTTATTGCTTCCTCGCAGCTAGGGTCTAGCACTACCTCCCAAATGCGCCGATGGTCGCGAAAAATTGATCCGTGATGCACACGTAACGTGGTGACTAGGTGGTGGCTAATTTTAACTGGGGCGATCGCCATTGCCCTATAGCCCTATTGTAAACTCTGCAGGCTTCTGTAGGGAGGCGCAGACAACTTTGTACTGTGTTGGTGGCTGTTAAATTGATCGCTCTAGGGTCAGGATGACTCAGTACATCCGGAAGAGAACGCTTTCTTAAGAAATTATTAGAAAATATCTCCTTTTTAAGGGGCTGTTGCATGAAGGGGGGGTGCGAAGGGGAGAGACATGGTAAGTGTCAATGACCACACCAAAACCTGCCAGGGTCTATCGGACTTGGTATGCTAATGTAACATGCTATACGAAATCTGAGATATGCAGCTACTTCTAACTGAGCTACTCAACCTACCTGGAATTGAGGTTGAAGATTATACCGATGTTGCGGGAGAATTGATTCTTATAGTGGAAGCAAAGACAATCGAGGCGATTTGCCCACGTTGCCAACAAAAAAAAGGAGCAAAAACCTCCGAGAGCGGTGCAGTTAACGCTGCTTGAAAAGAGAGGGGTGTACAATGGCTAGCATTGACTGCTTTTCCGCTGTGCTCGATTGTGACAGGTGCGCTTGGTCGATCTATTACTTTTACTTTCAAAGCTCTTGCCCCCCTTTTTTACCCGCTGTCACTGGTCTGTTGGGCATTAATCTTTACAATGGTGTGCTTTTGGCGTGCCCCTCAACAGGCGGCGATCGCCCTCGCCATTGGCTTTTTGATTCTGGTGCTGAGTGGCAATGACTATGTGGCCGCTGCCCTGATGAAATCTCTAGAGCAGCAACATCTGCCCCCGGAACCGATGCCTCAAGCAGCGGCGATCGTGGTGTTAGGGGGAGCTGTTGTGCCCCAAACCACCCCCCGTCCTTGGGTTGAAGTGACCGAAGAGGGCGATCGCATTCTCTATGGTGCGCGTTTACAGCAACAGGGCTATGCTCCCTATCTAATCTTGAGCGGTGGCCGCATTGGCTGGTTAGGGGAAACCTCACAACGGGGAGAAGCCGCCGACATGGCGGAAATTGCCCAGACCTGTGGGGTACCTGCTAGCCAAATTCTGCTCGACTCCACCTCACTGAACACCTATGAGAATGCTGTGAACGTGAAAAAGTTACTAGCGGCGCAGAACATCACCGGCAAACTACTGCTGGTGACCTCGGCCTACCACATGCCCCGCTCCGTCGCAATCTTTCGCAAACTTGGCCTAGAGGTCATTCCGGCACCCACTGACTATCGCTACCCCTCCATTGCCCGCTCATTGACATGGCAGAATCTCTTCTTGAGCCTCATTCCTACTCCCTATAATATGGACATCACTACCATAGCGCTGCGGGAATATCAGGGACTACTGATCTATCGTCTGCGGGGTTGGCTCTAAAGCTCTTTGGCCGCTAGAAACTGCTGAGAGGCCTCCACAAAGGCAGTCGTGGACTCGTAGGGCAGAACATTACGCCCCGGAATGACAACTCCTTCGGCATTGGGAAACGTTTCGGTGTAGAACTTCAGGCGATCTAGGGGTGAATCTGCAACGCCATCGCGACTAATACTGGATGCTTGATTCCCCATGACCACCAAAACAGGCTGGTGTACATGCTTCATCGCACTGCGATAATCTTTGCGCCAAAACCCTGAAAGAAAGGAATACACCGCGTGGCGGCTGTCTAGGTTGGCACAACCCGCTGCCAGCATCCGCAACCACTCAGAATCCACCGCGTCTGGCTGAGCAAACAGCTGATCAATGGAAAATTGGCGCAAGAAGCTTTCTTGGCGAGCATAGAGATAAAACCCCCAGCCCAAGGGAGAGTCAAAAAGATTCCAACGCACCTGTTGCCAGAAGCGATCGGTGTATTCCGTAATGAGTGACGCGGTTGGTGGCCCACTCAAGATCATCCCCCGTATGCGTTCAGGACACTGGCTCACTAGCTCCATGGCCACTGGAAACAGTGCCCCCTGCACCACTAGCACCACCACTTGGTCAATCACTGATTCAATAAAGAATTTTAACTGCGCTGCCCAGTCCTCAGGATAGTAGGCCACATGAGGCATAGCACTCTCGCCACAGCCGAGTAAATCTGGGACATACAAGGGGCGATCGCCCTCTTGCCAGGCGGCAATACACCGATCCCAAAAGCGCCCCGATAACCCCACCCCCACCGGATGAATGAACAGCATCGGTGTTTGAGTTGCAGTGGCGGGGGCAAACCGATAGGCACAGGAGAACCCTTGCCAGTCATAGGTTTTCGTTGGTAGTGGCTGCATCATTGGCCTCTTGCAGGGGAGTTTAAGAAACGTAACTGAGCCAACCATTTGAATGGTGGCAGTGTTACCCAACCTTACAATATGGCCAATTCCTGATAGTTGGTAGTAATTTTAACCAAACTTTTCCCTGTACTTAACCTGATTTCTAAGACAAGGTGATTATTCTGGCGAATGAAGGGTGTGAAAGGTTCAGCCATTGCGAATGCCTTCGCAAACATGTTGCGGCCACACCCAGCCTAGATGCTATATTGCATGTCCGAATCTATCGTTGTTTACTCCGCTAGGGAACATCATCATGTTCACATCTGCAAAAACCTATGCCCGTTTAGGGGTTCTGGCAGCTGTCACTGCTCTCTCGGCCAGCCTCATGCCCCATGCCCTCTCCCAAGGCACGCCTACCGTACGCATTGATGGCTCGAGTACCGTCTTTCCAGTTACAGAAGCTGCTGCCGAAGCGTTCCAAAAAGCCCAAGGGGGTAAGGTACGAGTCACCGTTGGTGTGTCTGGTACAGGTGGTGGTTTCAAGAAGTTCTGCCGTGGTGAAACAGATATTTCCAATGCATCGCGCCCCATCTTGGCGAAAGAAATTGCTGATTGTAAAGCAGCAGGGATTAGCTTTATCGAATTGCCTATTGGCTACGATGCCCTCACTGTTGTTGTTAACCCTCAAAACACATGGGCAACAAACTTAACGGTTGATGAGCTGAAAAAAATCTGGTCTCCCGACTCCAAGATCAATAACTGGAGCCAAGTGCGTCAGGGATTCCCCAACTTTCCTCTGAAGCTGTTTGGTGCTGGGGCTGATTCAGGTACCTTTGACTACTTTACTGAGGCCATCAACGGCAAAGCCAAAGTGAGCCGTAAGGACTATACGGCCAGTGAAGACGATAACGTCTTAGTGCAAGGGGTGTCTCGGGAGCGCGGTGCCCTTGGGTATTTTGGCTATGCTTACTACGCCGAAAACCGTAACCGCCTTAAAGCGGTAGCCATCGACAATGGCAAAGGGCCTGTACTTCCTTCGGAACAAACCGTGCTCAATGGTACCTATCAGCCCCTCTCTCGCCCTATTTTCATTTACGTTAACTCGCGATCTGCGCAACGCCCCGAAGTCAAGCAATTTGTGACCTATTACTTGAATAATGCACCTGCACTAGTGAAGAAAGTGCGGTATGTTCCCCTGCCTACTAGTGCTTACAAAACCATTCTGGCCAACTTTAACAAAAACCGGGTTGGTACTGTCTTTGGTGGGAAAGAGGCGATTGGGCTGACAATTAACCAACTGCTAAAAATGACCCCTCAGTAAATTCTGATTCTTTTTTTCTACAGGGTGGAGGTAAATGCTAGGCCTGCACCCTTTTAACTTTTTTTGGTTGGACGCGCACTGATGGTAGAACAACCCTTCCCCTCTACAAATAAGGTTCCCCTTACCCTGCCCTCCCGCACTATTAGGCTTTGGCGAGAACGGATTATTGCCACCGTGCTGTTTTTAGCAGCCATCTCTTCGGTGATCACCACCCTCGTGATCGTTTACATTTTGTTTGCAGAAACAATGATCTTTTTTGAAAAAGTGATGGAGGAGCACCAAGAGTCCCTTCTTGCAGCATTAGTGGAGTTTTTCACGGGGACTGAATGGTCACCCCTGATTCAGCCCATTAGCATTGGCATTTTGCCGCTGCTCTCGGGCACCTTTACCACTTGCGTGGTGGGCAGTTGCGTCGCTATCCCCTTTGGTACCATTGCCGCCATCTACTTAAGTGAATTTGCCCCTGCTAAAGTAAGGGAGTTCCTCAAGCCGGTTCTGGAAATTCTAGCAGGGGTGCCCACGGTAGTCTATGGCTATTTTGCTCTCCTGTTTGTTACGCCCGTGCTGCAAAAAATCATCCTAGGGGTGCAGCAGTTCTTTGCTCCGGGGAAGGAGTCTTGGGAATACTTTGAGCTACCGGGCTTTAATATGCTGGGAGCCGGTATTGTTGTGGGGCTGATGATTGTTCCTTACATTACTAGCTTGGCGGAGGATGCACTGCGAGCCGTGCCCGTACATCTACGGGAAGGCTCGTACGCGATGGGGGCAACCCGCTTGCAAACTGCCATTAAGGTTCTCATGCCTGCTGCTACCTCCGGGATTGTTGCCGCCTATATTTTGGCCTTGTCGCGGGCGGTGGGCGAAACAATGATTGTTGCCATTGCCGCTGGGTTGCAGCCAAAGCTAACATTTAATCCGTTAGAGGGGGCTGCGACCACAACCGCCTACATTGTGTCGGTGAGTTTAGGCGATTTACCCCACGGCTCCCTAGAATACCAGTCGATTTTTGCTGCTGGAATCATGCTCTTTGTGGCAACCTTGATTTTGAATGTTGCGGGGTACTTTATTAGTCGCCGCTATCGGGAGGTGTACTAGATGCCCAATCATTTTAGCCATCCGGCAGCAATTTTGCGCTCCATCCAAGTCCGTAAGCGCTGGGAAAAGGTGTTTATTGTCGTCGGTGTCTTTTCTCTGTTTATAGCACTGGCAACCCTTGTGCTTTTGGTCTCTGATCTACTGATTCGCGGCTGGCCAATGTTAAATTGGCGGTTTTTTACGTCTCCTCCCAGTAGCGATCCTGAAGAGGCGGGGATTTTAATTGCGTGGGTGGGCAGTCTGCTAGTCATTTTTGTCACTGCGTTGGTGGCGGTTCCCCTTGGCATTGCAGCAGGAATTTACCTTGAGGAGTACGCCCCCAAAAATTGGCTGTTGGACTTTATTGAGATCAACATCACTAATTTAGCAGGCGTTCCTTCAATTATTTACGGCTTGCTGGCGCTAGGCTTTTTTGTCTATATCCTCAACTGGGGGGAAAGTATTCTTACCGCAGGCTTTACGTTGGCATTGCTGATTTTACCGATTGTGATTGTAACGACTCGGGAATCGTTGCGAGCCATTCCCCAGGGCATCCGTGAAGCGGCCTATGCCGTCGGTGCCAGTCGTTGGCAAGTGATTGCGGATCATGTGCTGCCCTATTCGATGGGGGGTATTCTCACTGGCATTATTGTGGGTATTTCCCGGGCAATTGGCGAAACTGCACCGCTCATTACCATTGGTGCATTGACGTTTATTACATTTCTGCCGGACTCACCGCTAACGACTCAGTTTCCCTATATTTCGTTTAACTGGGTATGGGCACCCTTTACGGTGTTACCCATTCAAATGTTCAATTGGGTGTCCCGACCTCAAGATGCATTTCAGATCAATGCCGCAGCGGCAGGGATTGTGCTGTTGGTTCTCACGCTTGGTGTCAATGCTTTGGCAATTTATCTGCGTTATCGTTTTCGGAAAAGTATCAAATGGTAAACCCTAACGATTCTGTTACCTCAACAACAAATCCGCCATTGCAAACTCTTGCTGAAGTGCGGAATTTAAACTTTTACTATGGGAATAAATTGGCACTAAAATCAATCAATTTGCTGGTTTATGAAAAAAAAGTAACGGCCTTGATTGGTCCATCGGGCTGTGGCAAAACTACGCTGCTGCGCTGTTTTAACCGCATGCATGATCTCTATCCCGGTAACCGCTATGAGGGAGATATTCTTTTGGGGCATGAGTCGCCCCGCAATCTCCTCAAAATGGATGCCATTGAAGTGCGGATGCAGATTGGCATGGTTTTTCAAAAGCCAAATCCGTTTCCGAAGTCTATTTATGACAATATTGCCTACGGTTTGCGGGTGCGCGGTATTAACAATCGGGCTGTGTTGGATGAGGTGGTAGAGCGATCGCTGCGGAGTGCGGCATTGTGGGATGAAGTGAAGGATCGTCTCAAGGAATCAGGAACGGCGCTCTCGGGAGGACAGCAGCAGCGTCTGTGTATTGCCCGTGCCCTGGCAACGGATCCGGCCATCATTTTGTTTGATGAGCCAACATCCGCCTTAGACCCCATTGCCACAGTCAGTATTGAGGAGCTGATTACGGAACTTAAACATCAAGTGACGATACTGATTGTCACCCATAATATGCAACAGGCCAGTCGTGTGTCGGAATATACGGCCTTTATGTATTTGGGGGAGATCGTGGAGTACAATCCGACGGCGGTGATCTTCAACAATCCTCAGGAGCAAAAAACCGCAGATTATGTCAGTGGTCGCTTTGGCTAGGCAGCAGCGGCTGTTTGGTCTTAGGCCACCTGAGGATGTGGCCTAAAATGTAACCGCAATCACTGATTCACGGCTAGGCTACGGTTAATTATTTAGATCAGATTATTTTATTATTTTAGGGAGAATTAGCCGTGACGGCTGCTGGTGTTGTTGTGGGTTGCGATCGCCTGCCATCGGCTCAGGAGATTGCCCAAGCCTTGGCGCTGCGTCTTGCTCCCCAAGCCACCAGTGTGCGTGTTGCATACGCTCAAGATGGTTGGAACATTCTCCTTGAAGCAGAGCAGATTCCTGATCAGCGTAGCTGCCTTGATGCTCTCGGGGATTTGCTTACTAGTTCTCTGCTGCAACCCATTGATGTCTATGGGCGGCAACTGGGGGGTAGCCAGCCCGGTTGGGGAGTACGCTTACGTCCAAAGGATGTGCCAGCGCCCGAGCAGGTTGGGCAGAGGAGCGATCGCCCCTACCGCACGGAGCCACTGCTGTTGGCTGCGGGGGTTGCCATTTTATTCAGTGTGGGAGCCGGATTACACTGGCAGTCTCCCAGCGTTTGGCTAGAGGCCGCACCCGCCGCCAGTCCGGCTCAAGTGCGTTCAGTGATTTTGAATGCTGCTGCTACACTTGCGCCAGCCACTCCACCCCTGTTTCGCTATGTACCGCCGGAGTCGTTTCGCGGTCGGGTCTTTAATTCTGTGCCCCTTGCCGCTGGCCAAAAGCTCATTGCCTTAACCTTTGATGATGGGCCTGATCCGATTTATACGACTCAAGTGCTAGATATTCTGGCAAAGGAAAATATCAAAGCCTCCTTTTTTGCGATCGCCAGTGCGGTTGCAGCGTATCCGGAATTGGCACAGCAGATTGTGCAGGAGGGACATACCTTAGCCAATCATTCGTGGTCGCACCGCTATCATAACTACACGCCTAGCGCCGCCATGCGGGAAGTTGACCACACCCAGCAGTACATTGAGCAGGTGACTGGCGTAAATATCAAACTATTTCGGCCGCCGGGGGGGCGCTTAAATAATGGGCTAGCGAGTCGAGCCACCCAGCAGGGGTATGGGGTGGTGATGTGGTCTGTGGATCCACAGGATTGGCTACCGGGCCAAACCAGTGAACAGATTGCTACTAGCGTTATTCGTCAGGCGCATCCGGGGGGAATTGTCTTGCTCCACGATGGCGGGGGCAACCGAGCGGCGACAGTGGCGGCCTTGCCCAAAATGATTCAAGACTTACGCACCAAGGGTTACGAATTCGTCACCCTGCCCGAGTTGCTACAGGCCAGTGACCCCAGTGGGGAGCTACACCACCCCGAATGGTTAACCATTCAGGAAACGGCACAGTTAGAGGTTTTGGTCGCTAAGCTAGAGGCGCGCTGTCAGGCGCTGCGGGCAGAGTTGATCGCCAGCAGCCCGCTGGAACCCGCGCAACGGCATCAGATTGCTGCCGCCCTCAAAGAGCAACAGCAAGCGTTATCGTGGGTGCAACAGCGGCTTGCCTTTGAAATCATTGCGGAAAATCGTTATCAAGCAGCATTCGCTATGGGGCAGCAGGCACTGACTGCGGCGAAGGCACAAGAGTGGGCGGTGGTAACTCACCAATTGCAAGGGGCGATCGCCGAATTAGAGCGTATTTCTGAGCGCTCGTTTGTTTACCCCCTCGCCCAAGTGAAGCAACGCGAGTACAAACGGCTCTTAGATCGCACTCCCAATGTGACATCCTCCCGACGCTGACCCTACGGGTACAGCGCGGGACGTATCGCTCCCCGAACCACTCATTAGTTAAAAACCTAAAATAATAGGCAAGTGTCAATTGTCTGTGGGAAAGGCCAAGTTTGTAGCATAATTGTACCTGTTCGCCTCATGCCCTAGCCAATGAGTGTAAGGGGTGTGGCGGCAGTGCTAAGGCAAGGCTGAAATTCTTAGGGAGTTCCATGGGGCGTACGATTGTCATTACCTCTGGCAAGGGGGGCGTGGGTAAAACCACGACCAGTGCCAACATCGGCATGGCCTTAGCCAAGTTGGGGCGATCGGTGGTACTCATCGATGCTGACTTTGGTTTACGGAACTTAGATTTGCTCCTGGGGCTGGAAAACCGAGTTGTCTATACGGCCATTGATGTGTTGACGGGTCAGTGCCGTCTAGATCAAGCCTTGGTAAGGGATAAGCGTCTGAATAAACTGGCATTACTCCCCGCTGCCCAAAGCCGCAATAAAGATGCCATCACTCCCGATCAAATGCGGCAGTTGGCTACGGCGCTAGCTAAGCACTATGACTATGTGCTAATTGACTGCCCAGCAGGCATTGAAGGTGGCTTTCGCAATGCCATTGCCCCAGCCCAGGAAGCCCTAGTGGTGACCACCCCGGAAATTGCAGCGGTGCGGGATGCGGATCGCGTGATTGGCTTACTGGAAGCCTACCGTATTCGTAAAAGTCATTTGATTTTGAACCGGTTGCGACCTGCGATGGTGGCGGCCAACGATATGATGTCAGTGGAAGATGTGCAAGAGATTCTTTCAATTCCGCTGCTGGGGATTGTCCCCGAAGACGAAAAGGTGATTGTCTCCACCAATAAGGGAGAGCCGCTGGTGCTGGCTGACCCACCATCCTTAGCTGCACAGGCATTTTTGAATATTGCCCGTCGTTTGGAAGGGGAGACCGTTGAATTTTTAGATCTCCATGCTGCTACCGGCGGACTTTTTAAGCGCATTCGCCGTTTCTTTGGGGCAAAGGGATGATTAGTGAACTGCTGGAGCGGCTGTTTACACGCACGCCCCCCAGTCGCACCACGGCCAAGGAGCGGTTAAAGCTAGTGCTGGCTCATGATCGCACTGCCTTGACCCCTGACATTTTAGAAAATTTGCGTCGCGATATTCTGGAGGTGGTCTCCCGCTATGTGGAGTTAGAAACCGATGGGTTAGAGGTTTCGCTGGAATCGGATCAACGCACAACGGCTCTAATTGCAAACCTACCCATTAAGCGCCTTAAGGTGGCCGAACCAGAACCACTTCAGGACATTGATCAGACACCGCATTCTCAGGAGGCGGATTCCAATTGAGTGCATTAACAGTCGGTTTAGGGGCGATCGCCACCGTCGCGATCGCACTACAGGCACCATGGGTAGCAATTTTATTGGCGCGGTTATGGGCTGGGTTAAAACGACCTCAACCCTTACAACCTCAGCCGTCTTGTTTAGCCAATCTGGGGACAGTAACCATTGTCGTGCCCACTCTCAATGAGGCTCAGCGCTTACAACCGTGCTTGGAGGGGTTGATGCGCCAAGGCTACGAGGTTCGCGAAATCCTGATTGTGGATAGTCACTCCCGCGATGGCACGGCCGATATGGTGCGAGCAGCACAGCAGCGAGATCCGCGCCTGCGCCTAGAGTTTGATCCGCCGCTTCCGAAGGGATGGGTGGGGCGGCCTTGGGCATTGCACACCGGCTTTTGTCGCGCTCATCCTCAGAGCCAGTGGATTTTGGGGATTGATGCCGATACGCAACCTCAGCCCGGTTTAGTGGCCAGTCTGTTGCACACAGCAGCAGCGGATGGCTTGGATGTGGTCTCTCTCTCGCCGCAGTTTATCCTCAAGTCGGCGGGAGAATGGTGGCTGCAACCGGCGCTACTGATAACGCTCATCTACCGCTTTGGGGCAGCGCGGGTGGTAGAGTCCCAGCCGGAGCGCATTCTTGCCAATGGCCAGTGTTTGCTGATTCGCCGGTCTCTTCTCGAGCAACTGCAAGGCTACAGTGCGGCACGTTCCTCGTTTTGCGATGATGTGACCTTGGTGCGCACTGCGGCGGCACGGGGGGCGCGGGTTGGCTTTCGAGATGGTTCACGGCTGCTCAAGGTGCGGATGTACGAGGGGATGGCGGAAACTTGGCGGGAGTGGGGGCGATCGCTGGATTTGAAGGATGCAACTCCCGTAGCCCAAGTATGGGGGGATGTCTATTTTCTCTGGGCGGTACAAGGATTGCCGTTGCCCCTATTCTTGCTGACCCTTGCGGGGTTAACAGCGGCTCCCCCTCTGTTGCCTCTGCAACTGGCCATGCTCTTGAACGGGGGGCTGCTGCTGATTCGCATGGCGATGATGGTGGCGATCGCGCCGGTGTATGATTGGCACCACAGACAAGGATCCGCGTTCTTTTGGCTGTCGCCTTTTGCTGATTTCCTTGCGGTTTGGCGCATTAGCCTCTCCTCTGGGCAGCGCCCCAAACAGTGGCGAGGCCGCCAGTACAGCGCTGTGTAACAGGTTGTAATCTCCCTAATTCCGATCAAGAAGTAGGATATACTAGCCACTAGGCAACACTGCTCTTGATTGTGTCGTGCGAGTCCAACTTTCCTGTGGAACTGTCTGCCAAAAGTGAGTATGCACTCCTTGCCTTACTAGAAATGTCGGCGGCTTACGATCAAGGAGAGCCATTACAAATCCGCCAAATTGCTGCCCTGCACATGATTCCCGATCGCTATCTTGAACAACTGATGGCCACCCTACGGCGTAAAGGATTAGTTCGTAGCCAACGCGGGGCAAGGGGGGGCTATTTACTGGCTAAACCGCCATGGCAAATCTCAATTTTAGAGGTACTCAACTGTATTGAGGGGATTGATTCTAAACTGGCGGAAAAGCGTCCAGACAAGGATGATCTTGCCCGTAACCTCATCCGTTCGGTGTGGCTAGAGGCCTGCAATGCTGCCAATGCCATTCTGGCAACGCACACCCTCCAAGACCTGTGCGATCGCCGCCGTGCCTATCAACACGTTGATGTCATGTACTACATCTAAGTCTAGGAGCACTTAAGGATGAACATTGCCCCCAATATTACTGCATTGATTGGCCGCACTCCTTTAGTGCGCTTAAATCGGATTCCTGCGGCGGAAGGTTGTGTGGCACAGATTGTGGTCAAACTGGAAAGCATGAACCCTGCAGCTTCCGTGAAGGATCGCATTGGCTTGAGTATGATTGCCGAGGCAGAGGCAGCGGGGTTAATTACTGCCGGTAAAACCGTTTTAGTGGAGCCAACCTCTGGCAATACTGGAATTGCCTTGGCCATGGTGGCTGCCGCCAAGGGCTATCGCTTAATTTTAACCATACCGGAAACCATGAGTGCTGAGCGCCGTGCAATGCTACGAGCCTACGGTGCAGAGCTAGATCTCACCCCCGGTACAGAAGGGATGAGTGGCGCGATTCGCCGTGCCGAGGAAATTGTGGCCTCCCTTGAGGATGCCTTTATGCTGCAGCAATTCAAAAATCCTGCCAATCCCAAAATTCACCGCGAAACGACTGCCTTAGAAATTTGGGAAGACACTGACGGGCAGGTCGATATTCTCATTAGTGGGGTAGGGACAGGGGGTACGATTACCGGGGTTGCGGAGGTGATTAAGGCAAAGAAGCCGAGTTTTCAGGCGATCGCCGTTGAACCCAGCAATAGTCCGGTACTCTCAGGCGGTAAACCTGGCCCCCATAAAATTCAAGGCATTGGTGCCGGCTTTATTCCCCCTGTCCTCAAACTTGAGCTTATTGATGAGGTCATCACCGTCTCTGATGATCAGGCCATTCATTTTGGTCGTCGCCTTGCCCGCGAAGAGGGGCTGCTCTCAGGAATTTCTAGCGGTGCGGCGTTGTGTGCAGCCATCCACGTGGGCAAACGCCCAGAAAACGAGGGCAAGCTGATTGTGATGGTGCAACCCAGCTTTGGGGAGCGCTACCTGACCACACCGCTGTTCCAAGAAGCCTTGCCACTCACGCCGAGCTATTTGCAGAATTAGGCCAAATTTAGTCCAGCGTTTTTGCTGAGTACCTAAAAAGCCTCTTGGGATGAGCGTTTGAAAATTTTGCTCTATTGCGTGCCCAGCAAACATTCTCGCGACTCATCTCCAGCGCTAGGGGTAGGCAGTCATATTCAGCCGGGACGTGGTTCCTGCTTGGGGGCACGTGACGTAGGGGCTAGGTCTGCCGCCAATTCGCCACACCGAAATATAGCGATTATTGCGGACAAACTGGATACTAACCTCACCGATACAGCCAAAATTACCCCCCTCATCGCGATCGCTAAACCATCCCCTCACCAAACTGTTGCTCACATTGGTTACAGTAATGACACCGTTATGGCGACGGCCATTAACCTGTGTGGTGTACTCAATCACATCCCCAGGGACGTGGGAAAATTGGTAGCCATAGATCCGGGTTAGGCCACTATCTGAAACTAGGGTCTCGGCAGCCGCAGGTAACGCAGCAGCCATGGTTAGCAGTAACCCTCCGAAAACACTCCATCGGTATTGCATAGGCATAACTCCTCCATCAACCACGATTGATGAATCTTGACGAATCTGGAGATCCTTGAATTCCTTATTTTCTATTGTCGATTTTTAGATTGAGTGTGTGCCTGAAACGTGAAGGAATTGGCTGAAAAATTTTGGATTTCTTATCCATATGAGTGCTCAGACTGAGGTTGGCTCCTCAGCCACAGGGCGTTCAAATACCTGCTTAGCCACTTGGGCGCATTGATAGACGTAGGCCGCATCAATAGCACCCCCCACCAACCCACTCACCACAGGGACAACAGTGGTCACGCTGAAGACTCCTTTTTGAGCGCCCACTGTGAACAGGCGGTAGCCTAAGTGCTGATTGATCTGCCGTAATAGGTGTGTTGGTAGTTGATTGAGCAAATGGACACTCACACGCTCCGAAACCTCTAAACCAGCTTTTTTTAGCATCTGGGTGGCGCTCCCCCCCAATAAAGTCAGCAAAATGAGCGATCGCACCGCTGCGCTGTTGACATCGTATCCCTGCACTATGGCGATCGCCGCCGCTGTATTGGCCCCCAGCAAATAGGTTGCCGCCAAACTGGTACTGATGCCCACTATGCTCAGAAGTCCCATTGGTAAGGCCGCCAACATCCCTAAACCAGCAGCATGGCCGGTTCGCCACCAAATAATTGTTTCAATGGCTTGGGCGCGATCGCCCGTTGCTTCCCTCAGTGCCTCTGCGGCGACCTGTTCCGCCGCTGGCAAGCCCCCTGCCCCCGCCACCGCCTGTGCCAGCAACCAATCCAAAAACAGCGTCCACCATTGCTCTGGATTCAGCAAGTTTGCAGGATTCACCCATTCACCTCGACAATGATCCCGTTGAGAAATTCTGGTAGCTGTGAACTACCGCTATTGAATCAACGATGACAATAGCAGCTTCCTACCCAACACAAATGAGTTGGTTTTCGTCAACTGTCCTACGCGATAGCTTGTGCAGAAAATCTGCCCAACAACGCGCAATCTTGCGGTCATATGCTAAAGCGATTTGTCCATTCTAAGCCCCTGAGAGAACAAGCACTTATTCTTACATAAGATAAATAGACTTATAAATAGACTAAAAATAAGTCTTAAAATCCAATATAAGATATTCTTCTCACGGAGTGGTTGTAGGTTAAAAGCTAAACCTATTAGGAAGAAGAGGCGCAACACAGGGATACGCCTAGCAGAACAATTATGGCCTGCTCCCTGAAGGGTAGAAATGCCTAGGGAGCCGTTAGTGCCATAGAGAACAACTGCGATAAAATAAGGGCTGACCTGGTTTGTAGGACATCAGCCAATGGATATTATTAGCTTGGGTTGGATAGGCATTCTCAGCGTTTTTACCCTCTCCATTGCCTTTGTGGTTTGGGGTCGCCACGGCATGTAGCCCATCAGAGTCCGGGAGTATGGATCTTTCAGTCTCTCTAGCAGATGTTTTTGTTCTGATTGCGTTGCTCTTGCTCATCGTCGTCAGTGGCGGTATTGGCTATCTCACCTATGCTGAATGGCGCGATCGCCGCCGCTACCGCGCAGAGCAGCAGGAACAACGGCGGGGGCGCAAGCGCTAATGGTCGCTCCCTTACAGGTGTTGGGCGATCGCCTTCTAAGTGCCCTCCAAAAGGTTGTGGATCTGCCCCACTACCCACAGCCCCTAGTGGTACCCGCCACTCAAGCCAAGTTTGGGGACTATCAATCAAATGTGTGCCTCACCTTAGCCAAACAGGTAGGACAGTCCCCCCGAGACCTTGCGGCGGCAGTTGTGGCGGCTCTAGACATTAATGATCTGTGTGAACCCGTTGAAATTGCAGGCGCTGGTTTTCTTAACTTTCGCCTCAAGCCTGAATTTTTAGCCCAAGCGCTCCAAGCTGCCTTGGGGAGCGATCGCCTTGGCATTGCCCGAACTCAGCACCCCCGCCGGGTCGTGGTGGATTTTTCCAGCCCCAACATTGCCAAAGAAATGCACGTTGGGCATTTACGCTCAACCATCATTGGGGATTGTATTGCGCGTATCCTTGAGTTTCAGGGGCACGATGTTCTGCGGCTGAACCACGTTGGTGACTGGGGCACTCAATTTGGGATGCTCATTGCCTACCTAGATGAGGTGTATCCCGATGCCCTGACCAAGGCCGATGCCTTGGATTTAGGAGACTTAGTCACCTTCTATAAACAGGCCAAGCAGCGCTTTGACACCGATCCTGAATTTCAGCAAAACGCCCGGCAGCAGGTCGTTGCCCTCCAACAAGGAGACGAACACAGTCGCCGCGCTTGGCAACTCCTGTGCAATCAATCGCGACGGGAATTTCAGAAAATCTATGACCTCCTCGATATTGACATTACAGAGCGAGGGGAGTCCTTTTACAATCCCTACTTGCCTGCTGTTATTGAAGACTTAGCCGCCCAAGGACTCTTAGTCGAAGACCAAGGGGCAAAAGTCGTCTTCCTCGAAGGCTTTACCAACAAAGAAGGGCAGCCCCAGCCGCTAATTATTCAAAAATCCGATGGCGGCTACAACTATGCCACCACCGACCTTGCTGCCCTACGTTACCGCATTCAGCAGGATCAAGCAGACTGGCTTATTTACGTTACCGATGTTGGCCAAAGCAACCATTTTGCGCAGTTCTTTCAGGTGGCTGAGCGGGCAGGTTGGGTTCCCCCTAACGTTACCCTAACCCATGTTCCCTTTGGGCTTGTGCTAGGCGAAGATGGTAAACGCCTCAAGACCCGCTCCGGAGAGACCATTCGCCTGATTGATTTACTCACAGAGGCGATCGCCCGCAGTCGCAGCGACCTAGAGCAACGCCTTGCCACAGAAGAGCGTCAAGAGTCCCCAGAGTTCATTAACACCGTCGCTAAGGTTATTGGCATTGGTGCAGTCAAATACGCAGACCTGAGCCAAAACCGCAATAGCAACTATGTGTTTAGCTACGATAAGATGCTGTCGCTGCAAGGGAATACTGCCCCCTATCTAATCTATGCCTACGTCCGGGTTCAAGGGCTAACTCGGCGCGGCAACATTGACTGGGGTCTGCTCTCTGAGAATGTCCCAATCCATATTGAAGAGGATAGTGAACAGGCACTGGCAAAAACACTTGGTGCAATTCGAGGAAACCCTAGATCTGGTTATGGCAGAATTATTGCCCAATCGATTGTGTCAATATTTATTTGAACTGAGCCAGCGTTTTAACCAGTTCTACGATCGCTGTCCTATTTTGACGGCTCCTGAACCCCTCAAGCAGTCCCGCCTTGCCCTCGCCTATCTAACCGCAAGTACCCTCAAGCTAGGCCTCTCGTTGTTGGGTATTCGTGTCTTAGATCGAATTTAGCCCGATGTTACAAGGGTCGGTTTACTTGAGTAGAGTTTGTTGGCAACTTTGGCACAGCCCAAAGAATTCAAGGGTATGGTAAAAAATCTCAAAGTTGTGCGATTGGCGCAGTTCGGCTTCAAGGTGCTGAACCGGACAACTATCAATCGTTACCGATACGCCACAGTGCAGACAAGTAAGATAGTGTTGATCCTGCTGTACTAAGTTATAAACTAACTCTCCCGTAGCTAAGGGGCGCGCTTGCACCACACCATTGACCTTTAAGGCATCTAGAGTACGATAAACCGTTGCTAGCCCAAGGGGAGTTTGTCGTTGGCGGAGTTCAAGATAAAGTTCCTGAGCCGAGAGCGATCGCCCACTGGCTTTGAGTGCTTCAAGGACAATAGATTGACTACGAGTACGGCGCGGCGGCATAACATTGATGAAACCTCACCTTCGATTGTAGGGGAAAGTGACATCCCCACTAGGGGGATTGGCCACTCCTGTAGCGTAGGCACCCTCTTGCCTACCCCAGACCTAACGGTATCAGCACCTACCTCACTGCAGGGCTACTAAAAGCTCCCTGCTTTAGCTGGGAGTAGTTTACGTCTCATATCTTGAGCTGCGGGAGCGCACCAGCAATAGGCTACTTGGAGGCTTCCTTAACAGCGCGGCGAAACCCTAGGGCAACTAAGATATTTGCAACGGTCAAGAAAGCCTCTGCTCCCCCGTGTAGGGTGTCCACATTGGCCAAGGAGGTGCCGTAGGCGTGCTGGGCATAGAGGCCTGCGGGAATGGTGACTGCCACAAACACCAAGGTGCTATAAAAGCCAATTAAGGCCAAGCGGGGGGTTCTGGGGTTACGGGTGAGGAAAAACAAAAACCCCAGATAGGGCAACAACGAGAGAGCAAAGAAGCTATTGGTCAGCATTAGCGCCGTGCCAGTTTTTTACTCATCTTCCGCAGGCGAATCGATTGGGGGGTGACCTCCACCAGTTCGTCGGCACCAATGTACTCAAGGGCACGCTCAAGGCTCATGTCCACCGGAGATTGCAGTTGTACCAGTTCATCGCCGGTGGAGGAACGGAAGTTGGTGAGTTGTTTGGCTTTACAGACGTTAATTTCTAGGTCTTGGGGGCGGTTGTGCTCACCTACAATCATCCCTTTGTACACTTTGGTACCTGGGGTAATGAAAAAGACCCCGCGATCTTCTGCATTTTTGAGGGCATAGAAGGTAGCGGTGCCTTCTTCAAAGGCAATTAAGACCCCATTGCGGCGGGCGCTAATCTCACCAGCAAGAGGGCGGTAGTCTAAAAAGCTATGGTTCATGATCCCTTCGCCACGGGTGAGGCGCATGAATTCACCGCGGAAGCCCACTAGCCCGCGGGCTGGAATGATAAATTCCAGTTGAGTGCGGCCATTGCCCCCCACTTGCATATCCTGCATTTCACCCCGCCGTTGGCCAAGCCGCTCAATACAACCGCCGACGGCTTCGTCAGGGACATCCAGCACAAGACATTCGTAGGGTTCGCAGGGCTGACCGTTCACTTCCCGGTAGATCACTTGGGGTTGGGAGACTTGGAACTCGTAGCCTTCGCGGCGCATGGTTTCAATTAAAATACCTAGGTGCAATTCGCCGCGACCAGAGACGGCAAAGCGGTCTGGAGAGTCGGTCTCTTCGACCCGTAGTGCCACGTTGGTTTCTAGTTCCCGATAGAGGCGATCGCGCAGTTGGCGGGAGGTAACAAAGGTGCCTTCCTGACCGGCAAAGGGGGAGTCATTAACCGCAAAGGTCATTTGTAGGGTCGGTTCATCGACTTTGATGAGGGGCAATGCCTGCGGCTCGTTGGGGCAGGTAATTGTTTCGCCAATATTGGCATCACTAAAGCCGGCGATCGCCACGATGTTGCCCGCACTGGCGGAGGTCAATTCCACTCGCTTTAAGCCCTCAAACCCGAGGAGCTTGGTGACTTTGGCCTTGACAATTTGACCATTATCCTTAACCAAGGCAGCCTGCTGCCCCACCTGTACCGTGCCGTTATGGATTTTGCCAATGACAATTCGCCCTAAGTACTCAGAGTAGTCAAGGGTGGTGACCTGAAGTTGTAGGGGGGCATCGGGATTTCCCACTGGGGGTGGAATATGGCGGACGATTGCCTCGAAAAGGGGCTGCATATCGTTGCCGTCCTCGTCGAGATCAGTTTTGGCGTAGCCCGCGAGCCCCGATGCAAAGAGGTAGGGAAACTCGCACTGATCGTCGTCGGCACCCAGTTCAATAAATAAATCCAGTACTTTATCGATGGCTTTGTAGGGTTCGGCTTGGGGGCGATCGATTTTGTTGACCACCACAATAGGGCGCAACCCCTTTTCCAAGGCTTTTTTGAGCACAAAGCGGGTTTGGGGCATCGGCCCTTCATTGGCATCCACAATCAGCAGACAGCCTTCCACCATCCCCAGTACCCGCTCCACTTCACCGCCAAAGTCGGCGTGCCCGGGAGTATCGACGATATTGATGGTTAACTCCTTGTAGCGCACAGCGGTATTTTTCGCCAAAATGGTGATACCGCGTTCCCGCTCAAGATCGTTGGAATCCATGACGCAATCGGGAATATCCTCGCCCTCACGAAACGTACCGGACTGCCGTAGGAGGGCATCGACCAAGGTGGTTTTGCCATGGTCAACGTGGGCAATAATGGCAACATTGCGAATGGGCAGACTCATAGACTATTCCCGCAGATTTTGTAATACAACGTCGAGGAGTGTGACAAACCGTTACAATCTTAGCTCAATCTGGTAATAGGCAGCGGGATACCTAATTGGTGGAGGGGCAAAGCAAACCCCGTGGTCACCAGATAGACCTCCGTCATCAGCGGGCGCAACTGCTGGCACAACTCACCGAGGCGGTCTCGAAAGTGGCGACCGCTGGCATAGGGGGGCACAACGCCCCAACCGGTTTCCTCAGCCACAAGAATTAAGGTGGCTTGGCAGGCAGCAACCGCCGCCAATAAGTGTTGCACCGTGGCTTGCCATTGGGTCTCCTGTTGCTCCAGTGTATTGGCCACCCATGTGCCCAGAGAATCCACTAGACCACAGTGATCAGGGGGGAGTTGCTGCACACTATTGACCAAGGTCACCGGGCATTCCCAAAGCTGCCAGTGGGGAGGGCGACGGGCTTGGTGTTGGGCAATCCGTGCGCACCATTCTGGATCGCCACTGGCGGCGATCGCCGTTGCAATATAAATCACAGGGGCACCAGACTCCGCCGCAAGGAACTCTGCCCATGCACTTTTACCGGAGCGGCTTGGTCCACTGACAAGGATATGGCCGGCCATGGTTACCGCAGCCGCCGTGGATCTAAGCGCTCCCCCAAGCCTTCCCCAAGCAGCGATAGCCCCACCACAAGGGTGGTCATGGCTAGCCCTGGAAAGAGGGTCGTCCACCAAACTCCCACCGACAGGCCATCCAAGGCTTGGCGCAGATCCTGTCCCCACTCTGGCACCTCCGGCGGCAACCCTAAGCCTAAAAACCCTAATCCAGCTAGGGTTAAGATCGCATCTGCGGCATTCAGGGTAAAAAGCACCGGAATACTTGGCAAGACATTGATCAACAAGTACCGTCGCAAAATTCGTGGTGTAGAGGCTCCCATCGCGCGCGCTGCTTCAATAAACACTTCATTTTTGAGGCTGACGGTGTGGTTACGCACCACCCGATAGTACTGGGGAATATAAGCAACACTCAGAGCAACCGCGGCATTCACCACCCCCTTGCCAACCACAAAGGCAACGGTAACCGCCAATAGCAACCCGGGTAAGGTATAGACTGTATCCATGAAAAAGAGCAAGGCGCGATCCAACCAACCGCCGCAATAGCCACTGAGCAATCCGAGGGGCACACCAAGGATCAGACTAAAGAGTGTGGCTACCACCACGACCTGTAAGGCGGCTTGAGTGCCAAAGAGGGTGCGGGAAAAGACATCATAGCCTTGGCGATTGGTGCCAAACCAGTGCTGCGCGGACGGGGGCGCATGAATCGGAAAGTCCAGAAAGTCTTGGGGGTTGGGGATCCAGCCCAAGGCTTGCCCTAAAGGCGCAGTAAAGGCAACGAACACAAAGATGCCACAAATCAAGCCGCCGATCCACAGTAGTTGATCCGATAGTTGGGTGGGGAACCAAGGGCGGCGTATCGGCACAAGGGTCATGGTACTATCCCAACACACTCGCAAGTAGGGCTTTTTGGGCATGGAGGCGGTTTTCCGCTTGCTCCCACACCCGCGACTGGGGGCCTTCCAAGACACTGGCGGTAATTTCTTCTTCCCGATGAGCCGGAAGACAATGAAGGACGATCGCCTGGGAATCTGCTACCGCTAGTAGCTGATCGTTGATCTGGTAGGGCTGAAAAATGGGTTGGCGAGCGATCGCTTCTGCTTCCTGACCCATACTGGCCCAGACATCGGTATAAAGCGCATGGGCACCCTTAGCTGCACTGTAGGGATCTGTGGTAACGGTGACTTCCGTTGCACCGCGACTCAATGAGCGCGCCTGCTCAACAATGTCTGGGAGTGGCTGAAATTCAGCAGGGGAAGCAACCCGTACATTCACCCCCATCAACGCACAACCTAGCAACAGCGAATGTGCCACATTATTGCCATCACCAATGTAGCAGAGGGTTAAGCCCCCTAAGCCGCCAAAGGATTCCTGTAGGGTGAGTAGATCCGCCAACACTTGGCACGGATGCTCCCGATCAGTAAGGGCATTAATGACAGGGATGCGGGCATAGTCAGCAAACAATTGTAATTCAGCTTGACCGTAGGTGCGAATGGCCAAGGCATCGAGGTAGCGATCCAACACCCGCGCCGTGTCAGCGAGCGGCTCACCGCGCCCGACTTGGGTAGATTGGGGGTTAAGATCAATCACTTGCCCTCCCAGTTGGTACATCGCCACCGTAAAGCTAACGCGCGTCCGCGTTGAGGCCTTTTGAAACAGTAACCCCAACACTGCCGGACAATGCGGGGCAACCTCACCAATCTTCATCTGTGCCGCCAACGCTAGCACATACTGCGCTTCCTCTTGGGACAGGTCAGCAATGCTGAGTAGGTCTCGCCCCCGCAATGATTCCATAGCTGTTTCCACCAGTTAAGATAGTCAAGTAGCTTGTAGCTTAGCGGATTCCCCACCGTTTTCGTCCAGTTCTTTGCGATCCAGAATTTACCAAACTTTACGGGAAGACCCCATACACAGTGCAACGGAGTATGGGGATGAGAGCAACGCCAATTTGTTGACAAACGCCCCATCAATTATAGATCTGTTGCGCCAGCGTGACTTTAAGGCTCCATACTTTTGGGGGTGTTGCTGAATGCGGCTATGAATTCCCTCATCCCCAACCCGTCTCCTTGGGGAAAAGGGAGCTAAGAGTCCTATTCCCTCTCCGTTGGGAGAGGGCTAGGGTGAGGGCGGCAAAAGACTCACATCGGGTAGGGCTGGAAGCCCCGTACTTCAGTGCGGGGAGGAAAGCTCCTTTAGCAACTTCAGTTGTTTTAGGTTATAATTATACTGCGGACACCAGAAACGGTTGTTTAAGGCACTGGTAACGGTCGATTGGGGGTGTTGTAAACCACCCCAGAGGCTCGTGGTTGGCTTGCTAACTGCAGGGCTACTAAAAACTCCCTGCTTTAGCTGGGAGTAGTTTACACCCGAAAGTCATACTTAATACTCAGCAACGCGCTTTTGGTCAGGCTTTACTCTCATTGGCGCACCTTGGTAACAACTTCGGTAAACCCTTAGAAAAAAACACGGTGCTGTAAACAGGGCATCTGTTGCCGCACTTGCTCTAAACGGCTCGGTTCAATGGCTGCAACGGCCACTCCCGGGCGATCGCCAGCATCCGCTAGAATCGTGCCCCATGGATCCACAATGAGCGCATGGCCATGGGTTTGCCGCCGCGCATAGTGAATTCCGGTTTGTGCTGGTGCAATGACATAGCAGGTGTTCTCAATGGCTCGTGCCTGTAACAGTACCTGCCAGTGATCCTTCCCCGTAAACGCTGTAAATGCTGCTGGGACAAAGAGAATGGTTGCCCCTGCTTGAGACAAGGCGCGATACAACTCTGGAAACCGCACGTCATAGCAAACCGATAGGCCGATATTGCCCAGTTCTTTGCTGGGATAGACGGGAGGTAACTGATGTCCTGCTAGAACAGTGCCCGACTCATGGTAGATATTGCCATCCGGTAAATCAACATCAAACAGGTGAACTTTGTGGTAACGCGCTAACTCCTCACCATTGCGACCCACTAACACCGCTGTGTTATACACTTTGCCATTGTCGGCAGGCACCGGAAAGCCACCACCCAACAGCATAATTTGAAAGCGTTGTGCCATACGCTTGAGAAACGCTTCGCTGCGCTCGGCAATAGTAGCCGCTTGGGCCACTTTTTCAGCATCATCGCCAAGAAAAGAGAAATTTTCTGGTAAGCCCACAAGTTCTGCACCGCGCCGTACCGCAAGCTCAATCAGCTCTTCTGCCTGAGCGAGGTTCGCGCTTAGATTGGGCTGGCTGGTCATTTGAATGGCGGCAGCAAGATACGGCTTCATTCCCTAATTATTAAAAAAATAGTAGCCTCTCATTGTATAGGCTGAAACAAGCCCAGAGCAAGCCTCAATCCGTTCTATCAAGACTTTTTTAAGATTACGCACCCTTGTTTGGAGCTACAATATAGAGCTTGGGATAGTCACATTGCCCCATGGAGAGATGGCAGAGTGGTCGAATGCGCTCGACTTGAAATCGAGTGTGGCAGTGATGTCACCGAGGGTTCGAATCCCTCTCTCTCCGTTACCTCAGCGTAGCTGCTGACACAATTGTTATGGCTAAAAAACCAGAGACTGAGTTGGCCAATTAAGCTAAAGATGGTTTCTAGTGTCGGAGGCACAGGCAATGAAGGTGGCGGTGTTTAGTGCCAAGTCCTACGATCGCCAATTTTTGGACGCAGCCAATGTAGCTCAACATCAACCCCACAGCTTTAGCTACTACGATGTCCTCTTAACTCCGCAAACGGCTTCACTGGCTCAAGGCAACGAGGCCGTCTGTGTATTTGTCAATGACGATGTTGGTGCGGCAACACTGCAACAACTGGCGGCCTTGGGGGTACGGCTAGTGACCTTGCGCTGCAATGGGTTTAATAATGTGGACTTGCGAGCAGCAGCAGACTTGGGGATTACTGTTACCCGGGTGAGTAACTATTCTCCCTATTCGGTGGCAGAGCATACGGTCGGGCTAATCTTAATGCTTAACCGTAAGCTGCACCGAGCCTACAACCGCGTTCGAGATGACAATTTTGCCTTGGATGGTCTGATGGGGTTTGATCTCCACGGCTGTACGGTGGGCATTATTGGCACGGGTAAAATTGGTCGCATTGTAGGGCAGATCATGGCTGGTTTTGGGTGTCGCCTCTACTGTTACGATCCTTACCCCAACGAAGCGTTGGCCGCGATCGCCACCTATACCTCCCTTGATACCTTACTCAGCGAAGCGGATATTATTACCCTACATTGTCCCCTGACTGACACCAACCAGCACCTGATCAACCACGACACCATTGCCCAGATGAAGCGCGGTGTCATGTTAATTAATACCAGTCGGGGCAAACTGGTGGACACCAAAGCTGTCATTGAAGGCATCAAATCGGGTCAGATTGGCTACGTTGGCATTGATGTTTACGAAGAAGAAGACTCCCTCTTTTTCCAAGATCTATCGGACACCATCATTCAAGACGACACGTTTCAACTATTGCAGTCCTTCCCTAACGTGGTGATTACGGCACACCAAGCCTTTTTTACCCGCAATGCTCTTGAGGATATTGCTGCCACAACCCTTGAAAATCTGAGTCATTTTGAGCAGCGGTTGCCCCTGATCCACGAGGTAACGTACAACCCAGACTTATGATGAACTCAAGACGCTGTCCCATGCCTTGACTGAGTACCCTATCATGCTGGTTCACTGTACCCGTCCCCATTGTCCCCGTCCACAAAATAATGTGCCTGAATTAGATCAGCCCAGCCAGCGACGCAGCAGAATTAATCAAAAATTTTGCACGGCCTGTGGGATGCCCTTGATTTTACGGGGACGCTACGTTGCGGAGCGGGTGCTCGGACGTGGTGGCTTTGGGGCGGCTTATCTGGCGCGGGATTTAGATACGCCAGGTTGGCGGCAGTGCGTTATTAAGCAGCTGCTGCCCAATGTGTCTGATCCGCAACAGTTGGTAAAGGCGCAGGAACTCTTTGAGCGCGAGGCCACGGTGCTGGAAGAGTTGGGTCAGCACGCTCAAATTCCAGACTTACTGGCATTTTTTGAAGAAGAGGTGCCCAAGCACGATGGGTCAGGGGTTGAGCAATATTTTTACCTTGTTCAAGAGTTTATTGATGGCGAAACCCTCGAAGACGAGTTATTGCAGCAGGGACGCTTTAGTGAGGAACAGGTGCGGCAAGTGCTGCGGGAGCTACTACCGGTGTTGCAGTACGTCCACGAGCGTGGCTCGATTCACCGGGATATTAAGCTCTCGAACATTATGCGTCAGCACCCCAGCAAAACAAAGTTCCCCGGTCAAGGGCGTCTTTACCTGTTGGATTTTGGGGCTGTGAAGCAGGTGTCGCAGTCAACCCCTGCTCCCCGCAGCACTGGCATTTATACTCCCCATTACGCTCCGCCGGAACAATCGCGGGGCGAACAGGTTTTCCCCAGTTCGGATCTGTACGCTTTGGCGGTCACCTGCATTGTTTTGCTAACGGGTAAAGCCCCCGATCAACTCTTTGATGCCTATAAAAATTGCTGGAATTGGCAGCCCTTTGCCCAGGTCAGTCCCCAGTTAAAAGCCGTGCTGGATCGGATGCTACAAGCGGCGCCTAGCGATCGCTATGCATCGGCGAAGGAGGTAGAAGCCGCTCTGAGGACGCCCATTCCCCCAACCCCTGCGCCTGCTGCGGCTCCGCCAAGCGCGTCCGCCGCCCCTATGAACCCACCCACCCTGACACCTCGCCCTAAGCCCGTCCAGCGGCGATCGCCCCGCCCTCCCTTACCAGCGCTGAAGATTCTGATGGCTGCGGGGTTTACTGGGTTTGAAATCACGGCAATCGGGCTAATGTTCTACAGCATGATGACGGCATGGGGGTTCCCCCTATCGGTGGGTGCAGGATGCATTGGGGCACTGTTTGCCCTGTTGGTGTTTTTGCAGTATCGGCGGATTGTCGAGCATTGGGAGCAGTTAATCATTGGTGGGATTACGGCGGCGGCGGTGTATTTTGTGCCGCTGTTGCAGGGGGGGATAGGGGCATTACCGGCACTGCTGGTGTGCCTTTTGGTGGGGTTGGTCTGCGTGGTTCTGGGGAATGTGTTTTTACTGGTTTATAGCATTGTTTCGCGGTTTGCTTAGGAGATGATCGTGCAGCTTACGTGGCTAGAGAGCAATACATGGCTATGGCAGTTGGGGCACACTCGTGTCTTAGTGGATCCTTGGTTGGTGGGGCGGCTTACCTTTGGCTCTACGCCATGGCTGTTTGCGGCAGAGCGTACCTTTCCCTGTGAAATGCCTGCGGGAGTTGAGTTGATTGTGCTGTCTCAGGGGTTGCCGGATCACTGCCATGTGCCAACGCTGCGCCAGTGCGATCGCCGGATTCCAGTCATTGGCTCAGCCAGTGCCGCCAAAATTGCCCAAGGATTAGGCTTTGAAACGGTGATTACCCTTGCGCCCCACGATACCTACTGCTGGCGAGATGTAACCATTCAGGCAACCAAAGGTGCCACGATTGGCCCGCTACAGCAGGAAAACGGCTACCTATTCCGCTGGGGCGATCGCACCTTGTATTATGAGCCTCATGGTTGTCACGACCCTTGGTTAAAAAGCTATGGAACGGTGGATGTGGTTATTACGCCCTTGCTGAGTGTACGCCTCCCCCTACTGGGGACTATTCTCAACGGTGGCGAGACTGCCCTTGAGTTAGCCCAATGGCTGCGTCCCCAGCAGATGATCGGCACTGCCACAAACGGATCCCTAATCCTGCGCGGAGTGTTGCCCTCCCTGCTTTCGGTAGCAGGCTCCCTTAGTGACCTCCAAGAGCAGTTTCAGACGGCTGGGCTGATGACACAACTCATTGAACCTGTCGCCTACAGACCCCTTGAGATTCGTTCCCTCGGTGTTGAGGCGTAATTATGCGGCGTTGGCTTCAGCCTTTGATTCTTTTTTGGCAGCAAGTTCTAATTTTTCTACAAGACAATCAACAGTTCCTCCAGTTCCTCAGCCAAATTGAGGGGATAGCCACCCGGGTGCTGGCCATTGGCATGTTGCTGGTCGTCGTTGTTGCCATTGTTGACCTAGGGCGAATTCTAACCATCGACTTGCTCACGCCGCCCTTGGGGCAGTTTAACCTGCAGTTGGTCAAGATTTTCGGATTGTTTCTCAATGTATTGGTTGCCCTAGAAATTCTCGAAAATATTACGGCCTACCTGAAAACCCATGTCTCCTCCCAGATTGTTGAGCTGGTGATTGTAACCTCCCTCATTGCCATCGCCCGGAAAATTATTATTCTGGACATTGACCAGCCAGAAACGGTGGCCAAGCTGCTGGGGTTGGCGATCGCCATTTTGGCGCTCTCCGCAAGTTACTGGATTGTGCGGCGGCTCAACTATCGGCGGCGCCCTTAGGGATAAATTTGTTGCCGGTACGCTTGGGCAACGGCAAGGTTGGCCTCCAACCCCGTCCAGTCTTCCTGCTCAATTTGCTGCAGCAAATGATCAAGCGTGGCACGGTAGTGGATGATGCAGTGGCGTAGGGCGGCACGGTTATACTCGGCCATCATCCGCCCCAACTCAGGGTTGCCCCCCCCAACCCGGCTAGTATCGCGAAAGCCAGAGCTAGCCAGCCGCTGTGAGAGGGTACGGATGGGTTCGTTGACTTCTTGGGCATTGGCCAACAGCAGCGCCGCACTCACCATCACGGGTAAATGGGAGATCCAAGCTACGGCGCGATCGTGATCTGCGGGGGTGGTGTAGAGGAGTTTTGCCCCAAGATCATTAATCACTTGGGCAACGCAATCAATCGCCTCACCATCAGTATGCAGGGTTGGGGTGAGAACGTAGGGAGCATTGGCAAACAACTGTGACTGCGCGGCCTCGATCCCTGCTGCTGCTGTTCCCGCCATGGGATGCCCCCCCACGTAACGAGGCCACAGCTTTTCTAGGGCAGGCACAATACTCTCCTTAACTGACCCGACATCCGTGAGCACCGTATCGTGGCTGAGGTGGGGCACAATCTCTAAGGCAACGCTGAGGATACTACCAATGGGAGGGCACAAAAACACCAGATCAAGGGCGCTGAGGACGGCAGGGTCCGTACTGCCCCAGTCAACAGCACCTTTGGCGATCGCCCGCTCATAGGTCTCAGCCCGCCGACTGACCCCAACAACGTAGTGCCCCTTGGCACGTAAATCTAGACCAAGGGAACCGCCAATTAAACCCAGACCCACAATGCCAATCCGCAGCATAGATCACCCGCTACTGTTGTTGCCCCTACTATCGTGACATTTGTTGCTGTTCTCAGGAACAGCAGCACTTTATAGGAGTGATGTGGGCGGGCTAAAACCCCTCCGCTTTAGCGAGGGGATACAGCCAACTCAGGGGGCTTTAGCCCCTAGTAAGGTCAATTACTCTTGCCCTGAGCTTCAATGTAGCGCTGAATTGTTTCGCTGCTAACATTGCCAGCCGTTGAGACAAAGTAACTGGATGTCCACATGGACGGCAGTTTCATTAATGGATTAGGGAATTCCTGTCTGAGGAACCGTGCAGTTCGCCCCTTAATTCGATGCATTGCGGCTTTTCTGGTAGTCCATAGTTTACCTGTTTGTCTATCTGTGCTACGCTGTAGACAATTGTTGCATAAACTCACCATGTTTGGATGTCAGCAAGTTTTGCTCAACCCCAATAACGAACTTAAGGGGGTGATGGAATTTGTCTGCTCTGAGGCAAACAAGCTAACCAATCAGGGCATCTACTATGCTCGTCAACTGCACTTTAAGACCGGGCAGTGGATTGGCAAGCATAGCCTGAGTTACGAATACAAGACCAGTAAGCACTTCCAAGCTCTTTACTCCCAGGCTGCACAGCAAACCTTGATTTCGGTCTACGAGTCGTTTAAGTCCTACCGAACATTGTTGAAACTGTGGCAAGGTGGAGAACTGGCAGAGAAACCTAGGATGCCAAATTACCGCAAGAAGGGAGGGTTGGCAGTAGTCAGCTATCCCAAACAAGCGCTGAAGTTGGTTGATGGGATGATCCGGGTTCCGCTGGGGCAGTTAGTGAAAGTGTGGTTTCAGATTGATTCGTTCACTGTCCCCATGCCCTCCAATCTCAAATTTGAGGACATCAAGGAACTGCGGATTCTGCCGCGCAACGGGTGTTTCTACACTGAGTTTGTCTATCGTCTGAACCCCGTTCAGATTGATGTAGACCCGATGCGGGTGCTGGGCATCGATTCGGGATTAAACAACTGGCTCACCTGCGTCAGCAATGTAGAAACCAGCTTCATAGTGGATGGACTGCACCTGAAATCGTTGAACCGCTGGTACAACAAGCAAATTGCCAAGCTGAAAGAAGGTAAGCCTCAAGGCTTTTGGTCAAAGCGACTGGCACAACTCACTGAGAAGCGCAATCGGCAGATACGTGATGCAGTGAACAAAGCGGCTAGGATTGTGATTGACCATTGCACCCGTAACCGGATTGGTCGGATTGTATTTGGCTGGAACCCGCGGCAAAAGGACGGTTCCAACCTGGGCAAGAAGACCAATCAGAAGTTTGTGCAGATCCCAACTGCGAGACTGAAAGAGCGGATTGCTCAGTTAGCGGAGCAGTACGGGATAGAGTTTGTTGAAACTGAGGAGTCGTATACCTCTCAAGCATCGTTTGTGGATGGTGACTTTTTGCCGACATTCGGTGAAAAACCTGATAGCTGGAAGTCATCGGGGAAGCGGACGAAGCGAGGTTTGTTCAGGACTGCTCAGAATTGGTACATCAACGCGGATTGTAATGGCGCTGCCAACATCCTGCGTAAAGTAGCGACGATGCTTGGATTGAGTCTGAGCGGAGTTGGTAGGGGGTCTTTGACTGCCCCCACCCGCATTAAGTTGTGGGTGACAGCTCAAGGGAAAAGCGAAGCAACGCGGCTTCAGCCCGTTGCGTAGCATCCTTTGGGAATCCCCTCTCTTTCAAGGAGGAGAGAAGTCAATCACGTTTATTCACGGTTGCGGCGCGCTGCCACCATCACCATCCCTATGCAGATAAAGCAAAGAGAGCGAGCATTACCCCGACCGCTTTTTTGGTAATAATAAAAGCACATCAAGGTTACGAGGTTTCCTATGCCAGTGGATACAGTGCTAACCATTTTGCCGGGGATGACGGTGCAAGTCACCAATCCTAACGATACCTACTACCAGTTCCAAGGCATTGTCCAGCGGGTCACCGATGGCAAAGCTGCCGTGCTTTTTGAGGGGGGGAACTGGGATAAGTTAGTGACCTTTCGCTTAGCAGAGTTAACACCTGTGACGGTGCAAAAAGGGAAAAAGTAGCCCATGCCACGGCGATCGCCCACCCCAACACTGGCTCCCTTTGCCGAGGTGGTGCAAACAGCAACGGATCACGTTATTGCCCAGTGCTATCAACCACCCACGCTCGATTTTGCACAAGTCCCCGCTCTGGGCAGTTGGGTCTGGATTCCGGAGGGCGATCGCCACATTTACGGCGTGGTGGCCTACGCCGTGACGGCTCCCATTGACACCATTCATCGTGCCACCGCCCTAGGGCTATCCTTAGAGCAACTCCGCCAAGAGCAGCCCCACATTTTTGCCATGCTAAAAACGGAGGTCACCATCGGTATTGTGGGTTTTCAGGAGCACGCGCGTAGCTATCCTCACTTGCCGCCACAGCCACCGCAAATGCACCAACAGGTCTATACCTGTGACCCAAGTGTAGTGCTTGCGTTTAGCGAACAGTTAACGTTTTTGCGCACCCTGCTCACCCTTAACTATGGGCCAGGGGATGCCCTCATTGCCGCTACTCTGCGGCACCTTTACCAGTTACGGGGGGGCGATCGCCCATGGCTCGTACAAGCGGCGCAACTGTTGAGTCGGCTCCTCAAGGATGACTACGATCGCCTGCGGGGGATTCTCGAACAGGTGTATCTTTAGGGGATACACTGCGCAAACACAATGTCTGCACCAACCCTTCTACTCATTGACGGTCACTCCCTTGCCTTTCGTGCCTACTATGCCTTTAGTAAAGGTCGTGATGGTGGCTTGCGCACCTCCACAGGCATCCCCACCAGTGTCTGTTTTGGCTTCTTGAAGACCCTGCTAGAGATTCTCGAGCAGCAGCCCTCCGAGCACGTGGCGATCGCCTTTGACTTGGCAGAACCCACCTTTCGCCATGGGGTGGATGAAAATTACAAGGCAGGCCGTGCCGAAACCCCCGAAGAGTTTATTGTTGATGTTGAGAACTTACAGGCTCTACTGAGGGCACTGCGTCTTCCCCTCCTCACCTGTGCGGGGTATGAAGCGGATGATGTCATTGGTACGGTGGCGCATCGGTTGCGGCAGCAGGGGTGGCGAGTCACCATTGTCAGTGGCGATCGCGACCTCTTTCAACTGATAGATCGCGATGGCCTCGTGCAGGTCATGTACCTCAGTACGCACCAAGGCAGTAAAGCACGCCCCGAGCTGTTTGATGCTGTTAAAGTGCAGCAGAAAATGGGGGTCTGGCCGGAGCAAATTGTGGACTACAAAGCCCTCTGTGGGGATACCTCCGATCGCATTCCCGGCATTAAGGGAATTGGCCCCAAAACTGCCGTGCAACTCCTGAGCCAGTATCCAACCCTAGAGGCTATCTATGCGCACCTCAGCGAGATTAAACCCGCCAGCCTAAAGGCCAAGTTAACCACAGGCGAGGCAGACGCACGGCACTCCCAAACGTTGGCGCAAATTGTCCTTGATGTGCCACTCACCTTAGACCTCAACCACCTCCGCCTCAGCCCCTTTGACTGGCCTGCCTTGGATCACCTCTTAAACCGCTTGGAGTTTCGCGCTCTGCGGATGCAATTGCAAGACTTGCACCTGCGCTTGGGGGGCACCCTTGCCGAGATGGAACTAGCGCCTGACGAGCCTGAGCAAACATGGTTTTTCAGTGCCGAGGAGACCCCTGCGCCTTTGCAGGTACAGTTAATCGAGACCCCCGAACAGTTGAGCGCCCTGATCAACACCCTCGAAGCCTGCACGGATACCGCACATCCGGTAGCGTGGGATACGGAAACCACCGGCCTGAGTCCGCGCGATGCAACGCTAGTGGGGATTGGCTGCTGCTGGGGTGCCGCTGCGGATCAGGTGGCCTACTTGCCCTTAGGCCACAAAGCGGGTACGAACCTCCCCTTGGCCGAGACCCTAGAGGCGCTCAGGCCAATTCTGGAGAACGATCGCTACCCAAAGGTGTTGCAAAATGCCAAATTCGATCGTCTGGTGCTGCGCTTCCAAGGGATTCAGCTCCAAGGCGTTGTCTTTGATACCATGCTGGCCAGCTACGTCCTCAATCCTGAAGCCAGCCATAACCTCAAGGACATTTGCCAGCGCTACCTACCCATTCAATCCCAACGCTATCGATCGCTCGTCGGTAAAGATCAGACCCTTGCGGATCTGAGTCCAGCGGCAGTGGCTCAGTACTGTGGCTTGGATGTGTACGCCACCTACCTGCTCAAAGATAAACTAGAGGCGGATCTCACCCCGCGCCTACGGCAACTACTGCTAGAGGTGGAGCTCCCCCTAGAGCCGATCTTAGCGGAGATGGAAGCCACAGGGATCCGCATTGACAGCGACTACCTACGGCATCTCTCCCAGGACATTGACGCGCAACTGAATACCATTCAGCAGCAAGCATGGGAGCTGGTAGGGACACCCTTTAACTTGGCCTCCCCTAAGCAGTTAAGTGAGCTACTGTTTGGCACCCTAGGGTTAGACACCAAAAAGACCCATAAAACTAAACTGGGATACTCCACCGATGCTGCCACCCTAGAAAAGCTGCAAGGCGATCATCCAATCATTGATCTGGTGTTGGCGTACCGCACCTTAGCGAAACTGAAATCCACCTATGTCGATGTCTTACCCACCCTAGTGCGACCAGACACCGGTCGGGTGCACACAGACTTTAACCAAGCCGTCACGGCCACGGGTCGCCTCTCCTCCTCCAATCCTAACCTGCAAAATATTCCCATCCGCACCGAGTTTAGTCGCCAAATTCGCAAAGCCTTTGTGCCAGAGCCGGGGAACCTGATGGTGGCGGCGGACTATTCACAGATTGAGTTGCGGATCCTTGCCCACCTCAGCCAAGAGCCAGAACTCGTGGGTGCCTATCAGCGGGGAGAGGATGTGCACCGCTTAACCGCTCAGTTTTTGCTAGAAAAGACGGAGATTACCGCCAGCGATCGCCGCCTCGGCAAAATTATTAACTTTGGCATCATCTACGGCATGGGTGCCCAGCGCTTTGCCCGCGAAGCGGGGGTGAGTGTGGCGGATGCTAAGGCGTTCATCCAGCGCTTTTATGAACGCTATCCCGGTGTCTTTGGCTATCTGCGGCAGATGGAGCGGCTGGCGCTCAGCCAAGGCTATGTAGAAACTATCCTAGGCCGTCGCCGCTATTTTCAGTTCGAGAGTCAGGAACTCCAGCAGTTGCGCGGCACCTCGCCAGAGGAGATAGCCACCCTTGACACCAGTCAACTAAACATGACGAACTATGAGCGGGGATTGCTGCGAGCCGCTGCCAATGCCCCCATTCAAGGCTCCAGTGCCGACATTATTAAGTGTGCCATGGTTAAACTGGCGCCCCTGCTCAAGAGCCAGCAGGCGCAGTTACTCCTGCAAGTTCACGACGAATTGGTGCTGGAAATGCCGCCAAGGGCTTGGGAGCAGCTACAGGTGCAAATTCCGCAAATCATGACAACCGTGGTTCCCCTGAGTGTACCTCTCCAGGTGGACATCTACGCCGCAGCAAACTGGCTGGAGGCCAAATAGGGAATCCTTCTAGACTACAAAATCACCGGGAATCTCCACTATACTAGCGAAGAATCCTAGTCTCCTACGGAAAATTACAATGAGTACTGTTGATGTTATCAAGCTCTCGGGTATTTTGGGTGGCTCTCAAGCGCAGGAACTCCGACAAGCTGTGAGTGAGCAGGCGCAGGCGGGGGTTCAAGTCCTCCTGCTTGACTGTAGCAATGTTACGTTTGTTGATAGCTCTGGCTTAGGTGCCCTTGTGGTTGCCCTGAAAACCTTGCGAGCAGCAGGGGGGCAGCTTTACCTCTGTGGTATTCCCAAGCAGATGATGATGCTCTTTGAACTGACCAGCATGGATAAGGTATTTCACATTCTCAAAGATGAGGAGGAGTTTAATACCCGCATTCGCCCTCAGTACGAGGGCGGCTGATGCACCCATGGCCGTAGCATCAAACAGCAGTGGTCTGTAGGGGGAATGACTCGTCTTGGTCGTTAGTTTCAAGGAAGATTTCCTTGGCCGGTTCATCGTAACTAAACAGTTCCGCATAGCGTCCCCAGTCAATGGCAGTGTTGAGTTGGCGATCGGCTTCTTGGGGGGTGAAGTGGCGCTCCAGAATATCTAGCACCAAACTTTCGGGAATGCGGTGGTTTTGCTTAGCGGTCAGGAAGTTGTGAATCTGCTGTACTAAACGAATGGACTTGAGCAATTGCTGGCGGATAATGAGTTTGCGCTGATCAATGTCTCCTTGAATAAAGGCATGGCCAATCGGCGTGACGGCAATGTCACCTTCCTTCAGTTCAACCAACTCCATCATCTGGGCTGCTTCAACAATGGGCAGAATGTCGTCCAGTTCTAGTTGCAGTTCCTGGGCAATGCGGTAAAGGTCTTCTTTGCGGTTCTCTAGTAGCTCTAGCAAACCCGCAATCGAGCCAATACGAACGTGGGGCAGCAGTGGATAGCGCGGTTCTTGGCTAGGGGTTGCGGCAACGGGCTTGGGTTCAAGTGCCTCTAGTTCGTCTAGGTGGGGGTTGGTGAGAATTTTGTAGATGCGATCCACAATGGCTTGGAATCCGGGATGTTTGCGATCGCGGTAGTGGGGCAACGTCATCGGAAAATCTGCCCGCACCCGCCCTGGATTGCTGCCTAAAACAATAATACGATCCGCTAGAATCACGGCTTCTTCAATATTGTGGGTGACAATGAGAATACTCTGGGTGGGAATTTTGTGCTCTAGCCACAGATCCAGCAGTTCAAAGCGCAGGTTTTCGGCGGTTAGTACATCCAAGGCCGAGAAGGGTTCGTCCATGCACAGCAATTCTGGCTCTACTGCCAAGGCACGGGCAAAGCCGACCCGCTGTCGCATTCCCCCAGAGAGTTCTTTGGGGTAGGCGTTTTCAAAACCCATCTAAGCCGATAATGTCAATCATTCGCAGGGCTTTGCGGCGGCGCGATCGCGGGCCTTCTCCCAAGGCTTTCAGCCCCAGTTCCACGTTTTCAAGTACCGTCAGCCAAGGATAGAGGGCAGAACTCTGAAACACGATGGCGGCGCCAGGGTTTAGACCCTGCATTGGTTCTTCGCGATAGAAGACCTGACCGGAGGTGGGTGTAATGAGTCCGGTAATAATGCGCATCAGCGTTGACTTACCGGAACCAGACGGGCCAAGCAGTGCCACAATTTCACCGGTGCGCAGCTCAAGGTTAATGTTTTCCATGATGCTAATAACTTGGCCATTGGGCTGACGGTAGGCTTTACCGACATCCAGTAACCGGACAAGCGACTCACCTTTGGTTTTGGTTTGCATAGTCCTGCATCCTTTGGCACTTCAACCGTTAACCTACCATGGTGGCTCAATCTTGGGGAGGCTCTGCCGTGGGGATTTTAGATGTGGCAATTCTGATCCTTGATACGGGTGCTCGTGAGAGGGTGGGGAGTGTGCCACAATTTGGGGTAAGTACCTATAATTATGAAGAAATTTATGCTGTGCTGCTGCTGGAGCTGACCCCATGGATGAACTAAGGGCTGCGCTCGAATTAGCCACTGAGGAGGAGTTACAAGACCTAACGGAAATTTTGTTCCGACGGCGGCTGAACCCCCTTGACTACCTCAATACTCCCGACCCCATTGCAGTACAGGCGCAGGATCGTCAGGCATGGCTGGATCACATTGAAGCCCGCTTCCGCTTCTTGGCAGCAGATGGGCTAACAGTGCTTACGGGCAAGACGCAGCAAATTAGCTATCGTCAAACGTTGATGCGGGTTTGTCGCTACCTAAACATTAAGTTCTCTCCGAGTTGGACGGTCTCTGAATTAGAAATTGAGATTTTCTTGGGCTTATTGCAGCGGATGTGGGCAAAGCTGCCAACTCGCGATCGCAACGTCCTCGCCGATCAAATTCAAGCGTCGCTTCCCGAGCTACGCCATGGCCATCCTATTTCTCTAGAAACAGTTCGGCTGATTCTTGAGGGGGGGGCCGCCATTGCGCTTACGCCAGTCATGCGTACTCTTGTGGTGCAGCAGGTGGTTCGCCAGTGTGTCCTCCAGCTTGCAGGGCGGAAGTTGCCCATGACCCCCCTTGTGACCCAAAGTGTAGCTGCCGGAGCAGCGAAGTTTGCCCTTGGCCGCAGTATGTTGGCCTTTGTGGGAACGGCGCTATGGGTTTGGTTTGTGGCGGATCTGGGCTGGCGGGCGATCGCCACCAACTATAGTCGCATTATTCCTACAATTTTTGCCATTGCCCAAATTCGGCTCCTCCGGGGGCATAACGAAACTCAATGGGCGATCGCCTAGGACTGGCAACGAGACATCCGTCATCCCTTGAAAATCCAGGGTGCTGGAGTTGAACCAGCCTATGGCGAATTATGAGTTCGCTGCCTCATCCGCTCGGCCAACCCTGGCTGTTTCCCAGCTTAGTCTGGGGGGTGGCTGCTGTCTAGCCTAGGGGGGAACCCCTCCTCAAAGGCTGGAAGGATTGAGATCCGTAGGGGACTTAACGGGCACCTCTGCTGGAGGATGGAAGCCATTAGTGGTCGTCTCTTTCAGCCGCTGATGGTGCTGGTGAATTAACTGAATGGTACGGGTCACATCCGCCGGTAAAATGACCACTAATGCCCCTTGGGGGGCGCGATCGAGGGCAAATTGAATCGCAGCAACTTCATCGTGAATGATCTCGTACTGGCGGCGAACACTGTGGTGGTGCAGACCGCGCTCAATCCAGTTTGCTGCATCTCCACGAGGCCGACCGCGGGTGTCATCGTCTTCTTTGATAATGATCCAGTCAAAGATTTTGGCGGATAATTCCCCCAGTTGCTCGAGGTCTTGATCGCGGCGATCGCCGGGGCCACCCACCACGCCAATCCGTTGACCCGGCCACTTTTGCACAAACTCGCCCACCGCTTCGTACCCCGCAGGGTTATGGGCATAGTCCACCAAAACGCTAAACGCCCCTAGGTCAAAAAGGTTCATCCGTCCGGGGGTTTGCTCCACAGAAGTGCGGAAGGTGGTCAAGGCCGCGCGAATATGCTCGATACTAATCCCTTGGGCAAATGCCGCTAAACTGGCGGCAAGGGCATTGGCAATCATAAAGTTTGCCCGACCACCGAGGGTAATGGGCACATTTTCCGCCTGTTCAATGCGTAGGGTCCAATCCCCTTTCAAAATCGAAAGATAGCCATTTTCATAGACTGCGGCTAACCCCCCCTGCTGAATGTGCTGTTTAATCACGGGGTTATGGGGTTCCATGGAAAAATAGGCCACCTGAGCTTTGACTTGGCGTGCCATACCAGCCACCAGGGGATCATCGGCATTGAGAACCGCATAGCCATTGGGCCACGCCGACTCCACCACTACTGCTTTTAAGTCTGCCAACTGCTCCACCGTATCAATGTCGCCAATGCCAAGGTGATCCGCCTGAACATTGAGCACCACGCCAACATCGCAGTGGTCAAACCCCAGCCCAGAGCGTAAAATGCCGCCCCGCGCTGTTTCCAGGACAGCCACCTCCACGGTTGGATCTTGGAGAATGAGCTGTGCGCTTTGGGGACCGGTGGTATCTCCCTTTTCCACTAAGTAATCGCCAATGTAGATGCCATCGGTGGTGGTGTAGCCAACAGTCTGGCCGGTTTGCTTGCAAATGTGGGCAATTAGACGGGTGGTGGTGGTTTTGCCGTTGGTGCCGGTAATGGCAAAGATGGGAATGCGGCAGGAGGTTCCCGGCGGAAAGAGCATATTCAATACCGGCTCCGCCACGTTGCGGGCAATCCCTTGGCTGGGGTTAGTGTGCATCCGAAACCCAGGAGCGGCATTCACTTCAACAATGACACCACCCACCTCTGGCAGCGGGCGGGAAATATCGGGCGTGACCACATCAATCCCAGCAATATCTAAACCAATAATCCGAGCGGCACGCTGGCAAATCCAAACATTTTGGGGGTGAATTTCATCGGTGCGATCCACGGCAATTCCGCCGGTACTCAGATTGGCGGTCGCGCGTAAATAGCACACCTCCCCAGCTGGCAGCACTGTATTTAAGCTATACCCCTGTTTTTCGAGGAGGCTCCAAGTATCGTGATTGATTTCAATGCGGGTGAGGATATTATCGTGACCATCCCCCCGCTGTGGATCGCTATTGGTGCGCTCAATGAGTTCTTCAATGGTGGAGCGACCATCGCCAATGACGTGGGCAGGCACGCGCTCCGCCACGGCTACGACTTTGCCGTTGACGACCAGCACCCGGAAGTCGCGCCCCGGATGGTAGCGCTCAACAATGACGGATTTAGAAACACTACTGGCAATTTCAAAGGCTTGTTCGGCCTGAGCAGCAGAGTTGATGTCGATGGTGATGCCGCGACCATGATTGCCATCAAGGGGTTTCATGACAATGGGGTAGCCACCAATGTCGGCGATCGCCTCGGGTAGGTCTTCAACATAACGGACAACGGTACCCTTGGGAACGGGGATTCCCGCATCCCGCAGGAGACGCTTTGCCCCTTCTTTGTCCCCGGCGAGTTCAACGGCCAGAATACTGCTGCGATCGCTCAGGGTAGCCTGCATCCGGTGGCTTTTGGCACCATAGCCCAATTGAATCAGAGAGCGGCTACTGAGTTCAAACCATGGAATATTACGTGCCTCGGCTTCACGGACAATGGCCTCGGTACTTGGGCCTAGGGAGGCACTGGCCTTGAAGTCCCGTAAATCTGCTAAGTCTTGATCCAGTTCCCGCTGGGGGTAGGTACCTGTGTCAATAATGCTCTGACACAGGCGCACCGCTGCCCGACCTGCATAGCGTCCGGCTTCTTCGTTTTGATATTCAAAGACAACTTGATAAATTCCTGCAGTTGCGGTTTCCCGGGTACGGCCAAAGCCAACGGGCATCCCCGCCAGTTCCTGAAGCTCAAGGGCAACATGCTCGACCACATGGCCAAGGTAGGTGCCTTCCCGCAACCGTGTCAAAAAACCACCTTCGTGGCCAAGGGAACAAAAGTGATTGTAGAGACTTGGTAACACCCGCACCAACCCATCCACAAACCCCGGAATTTGGTTGGAGGGTGTATTGGCCACCTCTTCTAAATCCAAACGCATCACAATGAGCTTATGGCGACGAATGCTCCAATAGTTTGGCCCTCGCAGCGTTTGTAGTTTGAGAATTTTCATAAGTAGGGTGGTTTTAAGGAGACTGTACCACTTTTAGTCTTGAGGTCGATGACGCATTAAACTGTATTGCAGGCAACAATTTTCTGAAAAATCCTAATTTAGGGGTGGCAGCACACACTTGTGTTGGACTTGGTGGGTATGTAGGTTGTAGCAGTCGCCATCGCTGAGGATGTGCAGACGCAGGTTATAGATACTCAGCGGCTCTGTCACATCGACGTGGGCATAGTTCGTGTAGCTGACATCCCGCGGATCAACAATCGTCACCGAGCCACGGCCAAGGACGCGCAGTGTGCCATCCGCTTCAAACATGGCACAGGTATCTTCATCCACGCCAACGCCCAGTTTATCGGGATGGGCGGAAATCGCACTAATGAGCCGCGCAAGGCGATTGCGGTTGTGGAAGTGCTGATCTACCAGTACATCGGGGAGAAAGCCAAGGCCGGTTGCTAAATCTACTAGGGATCGATTGGGTGCTTCGTTGCTGCCGCCGCTGGCAATCATGCATTCCCCCATGACTGCTGCGCCGGCACTGGTGCCACCAAGCACTGATTTGCCCTCCCATACTTGATGCCGCAGTTGATAGACCAACGGGGTCTCGTCCAAGAGAGCCGACAGCCGCAGCTGATCGCCCCCCGACATAAAAATGCCACTACAGCGGCTCATGCGGGCTAAGAGGTCTTCGTTTTCAGCATCGGCGCGATCGCCCACTAGGAGGATTTCTACATCGCGCACGCCGATTTCCCGGAAAATATCGTGGTACAGCCGCCCCATGGCATCGGGTTCCCGGGAGGCCGAGGGAATAACGCCAATCACGGCATCCAGCCCGCCGGAGCGTTGACAAAATGTGGTTAGAATCTGCCGCCCTCGGACTTTATCCTCCGCACCACCGATCGCCATCACCAAACCTTTACGGCCTGCACTTGGGGGAGCAACTTTGGAAATCGGGTCTAATTGCAACATAGGACTACGGTTCATTCAAGCTTCAATCGGCAGAGCAAGGGCAAATCAGCCGCAGGGCGATCGCTCAACGCTGAGATCATTACTGGATTGATCCCACAGGAAGAGGAGTTCTATACAGCATAATGCCAGATTGGGAAGAATTTTTAAGTTTTGGTAAATGCTTCCAATTTTATTCACAAATAGTAAAAGCTTGTTGCGACCATTGGCCGGCAATGGGGTTGCTATAATACGCCTGATGTAACGTTTTTTTAACTTTCGAGGCATCCCATGGGGCACGCTACCGGCCACATTCGCATCCGTGGCGCGCGGCAGCACAACCTGAAAAACATTGATCTTGACCTCCCCCGCGATCGCCTGATTGTGATTACTGGCGTTTCTGGCTCTGGTAAATCCTCCTTAGCCTTTGACACAATTTTTGCTGAAGGACAGCGCCGCTACGTTGAATCTTTGAGTGCCTACGCCCGTCAGTTTTTAGGGCAACTGGACAAACCGGACGTGGATGCTATTGAGGGGTTGAGTCCAGCGATTTCCATCGACCAAAAGTCCACCTCCCACAATCCCCGCTCAACGGTGGGCACCGTCACCGAAATTTACGACTATTTGCGCCTGCTCTATGGCCGGGCTGGGGAGCCGCACTGCCCCCATTGCGATCGCCCCATTCGCCCGCAAACGGTGGATGAAATGGTGGATCATGTGATGCAGCTTGCCCCACAAACCCGCTTTCAGGTGCTTGCCCCCATTGTCAAGGGTAAAAAAGGCACCCACAAAAAGCTGCTCTCTAGCCTAGCCAGCGAAGGGTTTGTGCGTGTCCGCATTGACGGTGAGGTGCGCGACCTCAGTGATGCCATCGAGCTAGATAAAAACCACAACCACACCATTGACATTGTGGTGGATCGGCTCGTGTGCAAGCCGGGGATTGAAGAGCGCCTCGCGGATGCGTTGCGAATTGCCCTAAAGCACGCCAATGGTACCGCAATGGTGAGTGTGGTGCCGCCATCCCCTAGCGAGGCTCAAGCAGCGTCCCTGATGTTTTCTGAGAATTTTGCCTGCCCTGAGCATGGGGCAGTGATGGATGAGCTATCCCCCCGGCTGTTTTCCTTTAACTCCCCCTACGGCGCGTGTCCTGAGTGTCATGGCTTAGGCTATCTGCGCAAATTCAGCCCTGAACTCATTGTGCCAAACCCCGATTTACCCGTTTACGCAGCGATCGCCCCGTGGGCAGACAAAGACCACAACTATTACTTTGCCATTCTGTGCGGCATTGCCGATGCCTTTGGCTTTGACATCAACACCCCATGGCACAAACTCACGGAGTTACAGCGTGAGATTATTCTCTACGGCACCGATGTGCCAATTTTAGTACCTGCCGACTCCCGCTACCGCCCTCGCGACTACTACCGCCAGTTCCAAGGGGTGATCCCTATCCTAGAGCGGCACTACCGCGAAAGTACCTCCGAAGCCTACAAGCAAAAACTAGAGCAGTATCTGGTCAACCAAGTCTGTGCTGCCTGTGGGGGACAGCGCCTCAAGCCGGCTGCCTTGGCGGTGCGCCTTGGCCAGTATCGCCTAACCTCCCTCACCAGTGTATCGATTCGTGAGTGTTTAGCGCGGATTCAGTCCCTTGAATTAACGGCTCGCCAACGGCAAATTGCCGACCTAGCCCTGCGGGAAATTACGGCTCGCCTACAGTTCTTGATGGATGTGGGGCTAGATTACCTCACCCTAGATCGCAGTGCTGCCACCCTCTCCGGCGGCGAAGCCCAACGCATTCGGTTGGCAACTCAAATTGGCTCCGGCTTAACGGGTGTGCTCTACGTCCTCGATGAACCCAGTATTGGTCTGCATCAGCGGGATAATGAACGCCTCCTGCAAACCCTGCTGCGGCTGCGGGACTTGGGCAATACCCTCATTGTGGTGGAGCACGATGAAGAAACCATGCGAGCCGCGGATTACATTGTGGATATTGGCCCAGGCGCCGGTATCCACGGTGGCCAAGTGGTGGCTCAAGGCAGTATCGAGACTATTCTTGAGCATCCTGACTCCTTAACGGGTGCCTACCTTGCGGGACGCAAACGCATTGAAACTCCCCCTCAACGGCGACAGGGCAGCGGCCAATCCCTGATCCTAAAAAACGTCAGCCGCAATAACCTCAAGCACATCACAGTGGAGATCCCCCTAGGAATGTTGGTATGCCTGACGGGGGTCTCCGGTTCCGGGAAATCCACCCTCATGCACGAGGTGCTCTATCCTGCCTTGCAACACCATTTGGGGCAGACTGTACCCATGCCCCAAGGAGTCGAGAGCATCCATGGCTTAAACGCCATCGATAAAGTGATTGTGATTGATCAGTCCCCCATTGGGCGCACACCGCGTTCTAATCCTGCCACCTACATTGGGGTGTTTGATATTATCCGCGAGGTGTTTAGCCAAACGGTTGAGGCCAAGGCACGGGGCTATAAACCGGGGCAGTTTTCCTTTAACGTCAAGGGGGGCGCTGCGAAGCCTGTGGCGGCCAAGGGGTCAACGTCATTGAAATGAACTTTTTACCGGATGTTTACGTACAGTGCGAGGTCTGCAAAGGGACGCGCTACAATCGCGATACCCTACAGGTCAAGTACAAAGGCTGCTCCATTGCCGATGTGCTGGATATGACGGCGGAGACGGCTCTAGCCTTTTTTGAGAATATTCCCAAAGCCGTGAGTAAATTGCAAACCTTGGTGGATGTGGGCTTGGGCTACGTGAAGTTGGGTCAAACCGCCCCTACTCTTTCTGGCGGTGAGGCACAGCGGGTGAAACTGGCAGCGGAACTCTCGCGCCGCGCCACCGGTAAAACCCTCTACCTCATTGACGAGCCAACAACTGGGCTGTCCTTTTACGATGTTCATAAACTCCTTGACGTGCTGCAGCGGCTGGTAGATAAAGGGAATTCCATTTTGGTGATTGAGCACAATCTTGACGTGATCCGCTGTGCGGACTGGATCATTGATCTAGGGCCTGAGGGGGGCGATCGCGGCGGTGAGGTCATTGCTGTGGGAACCCCCGAAGCGGTTGCTGCTGTGGCTCACTCCTATACGGGGCAATATTTAGCTCCCCTGCTACCCCCACCAACCTTAGATTAAGCAGCAAACGTCAGCCCCTTGCCGTCGTGACGTGCTAGGGCTAGTCGCTGTTACTAGGGTTTACAGCCAATTGCACCCTCAAAGATGTTGGAGTGGCGCAGGTTAGTGTCCCTTTTGGTCAATATATATACATACCAGATAGCCATGGCGGCTCCCTGATGTCGTCGGTATCGCCGCAGCGCGATCAGTACAGTTGCAATTCTGTAAACAAAGTGTTAACTTATATTAAGAAGAAGAAACACTTTGTAACAAACGGAGTTCCAACATGAAAAGCGGTAGCATCATTGACGATCAAGGCAAAATGAACAACTTTGCCATCGAACCCAAAATGTATGTGATGAGTGAGCCACAGTCTGGCTTTACTCCCTACGCAGAATTGTTCAACGGTCGCTTAGCAATGATTGGCTTTGTCTCGCTGTTGGCTCTAGAAGTCATCACTGGTCATGGCCTCATCGGCTTTTTGAACAGCCTGTAAGGACGTTCACCGTATCTCTCTTAGCATGGAATGCAATGCCTGCCCCTAGGGGGTGGGCTTTTTTGCGGCTTATTGTCAGTTTTTTGTATGTGTTGGTCATTCCTAACACTAGTACGTTTGGCGGCAGCAGATCCGCTATAGTGACGGGGGAGAATTGCCGCATCAATTTCAGGATTAAAGACTATGGGTCGTGCAAAAAAAGTTGTTTTAGCCTACTCCGGTGGGGTAGATACCTCTGTGTGTATCCCCTACCTCAAGGAGGAGTGGGGGGTACAGGAGGTGATTACCCTTGCTGCGGATTTGGGGCAAGGGGATGAGCTAGAACCCATTCGCCAAAAAGCCCTTGACTCTGGTGCCAGTGAATCTCTGGTCGTCGATGCCAAAGCGGCGTTCATCCGCGACTATGCCTTTCCAGCGATTCAGGCCAATGCCCTCTACGAAAATCGCTATCCCCTCTCAACAGCCTTGGCGCGGCCTCTGATTGCCAAGCTCTTGGTAGATGCTGCGGCGGAGTATGGTGCGGATGCGGTTGCCCACGGCTGCACAGGCAAGGGGAACGACCAAGTACGCTTTGATGTGGCGATCGCCGCGTTGAACCCCAACCTAAAGGTGCTAGCGCCGGCGCGGGAGTGGGGGATGAGCCGCGAAGAAACTATTGCCTATGGTGAGCGGTTTGGCATTCCTGCTCCGGTCAAGAAATCTTCCCCCTACAGCATCGACCGCAATTTGCTCGGGCGAAGTATCGAGGCGGGGCCGCTCGAAGATCCATGGAATGAACCCCTAGAAGAGATTTACTTAATGACCCGTGCGGTGGAGGACACCCCCAACTCGCCTGAGTATGTGGAGATTGGCTTTGAGCAAGGGATTCCTGTGAGCCTTGACGGTCAGCGCCTAGAGCCAGTTGAGCTGGTTAGCCAACTCAATGAGCGGGTGGGTCGCCATGGCGTGGGTCGCATCGACATGATCGAAAACCGTCTTGTGGGCATTAAGTCCCGCGAAATCTATGAGGCTCCGGCCTTGCTGGTACTCATTGATGCGCACCGGGATCTTGAAAGCCTGACCCTGACTGCCGATGTCACCCAGTACAAGCGTGGCGTTGAAGATACCTACAGCCGCTTGGTCTATAACGGCCTGTGGTATAGCCCCCTCAAGGCAGCTCTGGATGCCTTTATTGCCCAAACCCAAGCTCGCGTTAGCGGTACAGTACGGGTTAAACTCTTTAAGGGAACTGCCAAGGTAGTGGGTCGGCGCTCCTCTGTTTCGCTTTATGCCCCAGACTTAGCGACCTATGGGGCTGAGGATCAGTTTGATCACAAAGCAGCGGAAGGATTTATTTATGTGTGGGGCTTGCCAACGCGAGTGTGGGCTGAGAAACTGCGCCAAGGCTAGCGCGGCTCTTCGACAATACACCACTCGTGGAGTTCGTAGTGAACGCACTGATGTTGCACCAAGGGATCTGCTTCGACGATGGCTTTGGCGGCAGCTAACGAGCTGGCCTCAAACAGCATCATCCCCCCGCCTCGCTCCGCCCAGTACCCCGTTCGTGCTTGATGGCCTGCGGCAATTAACTTACGGACATAGGCACAATGAGCCGGAACATGCTGGTCAAAGGTCTGCTTATCAACGATGCCGCGCTCAATTTTCACAAACCATGGCATTGACGCCCTACTCCTGTGGATTCAGCCTCACGACCTAGAATAGCTATAGTGAGCCGCTGTGTCACCCGCCTAGTCCGTTGTGTCCTAATCAGAACCTGCCATGAGTAAAGCTATCACCCTCGAAACGCTCTTAAGTGAATTTGCCCGCGGGGTTCGCAATTTTCGCGGTGTCAATTTGGCGGGCAGCTCGTTTCCGTTGGTGCAACTTAGTCATGTGGACTTGGCTGGGGCAAATCTCCAAGGCATTAACTGGAGTGGTGCCGATTTAATTAAGGCTAATTTAGCCAATGCGAATTTACGGGGAGCTAACCTCATTGGTGCAGACCTCAGTGGGGCTAACTTGACGGATGCCGATCTGCAAGAAGCTATCCTCAGTGGGGCGGTGTTGGTGGGGGCTTACCTGTCGCGGGCGAACCTCCGCCAAGCGGTGCTCAGTGGGGCGGTGCTGAAAGGGGCAGTGCTCCACGATACTAATTTACAAGGGGCCAATGTTGTTGGGGCTGATTTCTCGGCAGCGGATTTAACCGGGGCGATCGCCCTGCGCAAAGAGTTAGAGGAAGCCAAGCTCAGTGGTGCAACGTTGCCCAATGGGGAGGTTATCTTTGATGACAGTGACGCTGAAGAACTACCGCACCCACCCCTGACGGCTGCCGCTGATCCCATTGCTGCGCCGTCGGATACCACGATGCTAGAGTGGACCAATGAACAGGTGGTGGAATTGCTGCTTCAGCCCCAGCCGCTGCGTCCCCATACCTATCAAAGCGCTGACCTCAAGATCATCAACCTCGGCAACAATTGCTATCAACTGCGCACGGTTACGGAGCAGGCGATCGCCATTCTGGATGCCACAATCGCTTCACAACCACGGATAACCCTATTGGTTGATGCGCCCTTTGCGGATTTAGTGGCCAGCGTCCTCAAAGCCCATTCATTTTTGCCCATTCAGTACTGCGAACAGCCGGTGCCAGCGTGGGAGTACTGCCATGTCGCGACTCCAGCAGGTGCAAACGTTCAACAGGGCACTGCCCGCCAACTGTGGAAAACATGGTGGCTGATGCTGAAGGCGGCTCCCCCAGGGTCGCAGCCCAATCTACAACTTTTAGTAGAGACGCAATGGCAGCCCATTCACGATATTGCTTTTGCCCCCTTAGCCATCGGGGGGTTGATCATTAAAACCGCCGCTGGCGATCGCCACTATGGTGCCGATACGATGCTACTTTGGCTAGAGTTACCGGAAGCAGCGGTCGTTGCTGCCCCCCAAGATCCGGTGCCAGGGACGAGGCCATGGCAAGGAATTCTCAGTGTTGAAAATGGTTGCCTGATCATTCAAACGGCAGCAGGGGCGATCGCCGTTCGTGGTGACAATCTAGCGGTGACCCTTGCAGGGCAGCCCATTGATATAGAACAACTCTAATGCTTGAAATCCAGCCCTTTGATTTTAGCCGCTGGCCCATTGCGGTCAGTGATTTGCCGCTAGACACCTACCTTGTGGGGGGAGCAGTGCGAGATGCGCTGTTGGGGCGCACTACCCTTTACCCCGATCTCGACTTTATTGTGCCAAACCAGTCCCTTGAGCTGGCTGCTACCCTTGCCCAGCGTTACCAAGCGGGCTTTGTGGTCTTAGATCGCCAACGACAGATTGGCCGGGTTGTTTTTAAGAATATGACGGTGGATATTGCCCAGCAGCAGGGCGACACCCTCCTCACCGACTTGCGCGATCGCGACTTCCGCCTCAATGCCATCGCCTACGATATTCATCACCATCACATTGTTGATCCGTTGGGTGGGTTATTAGACCTACAACGACGCCAGATTCACTACGTTAGCCCGGACAACTTGGCGGCGGATCCCTTGCGCCTTGTGCGCGCCTATCGCCAAGCCGCACAGTTGCAGTTCACCATTACTTCAGACACCCGCCGGGTCATCCAAACTTTGGCACCGCGCCTTCGCACTGTTGCCCCAGAGCGGGTGCGTGTTGAACTCAGTTATTTGCTGAGTATGGTTGAAAGTGCGGCCAGCATTACCTTAGCCTTTCGTGATGGGGTTTTAGGGGTGTGGTTGCCCTCTGTCACCGAAGAGAGTATGACCCATTACCATGCCTTAGAAACCACCTTAGCAAACTTCCCCTTTCCAGCTCTGTGGCCAAGTTTAACTACATCCATTGCCACCACCGCGGCTCCGGGCGAACCCCAGCGGCGTACCCTTGCTGCCCTAGCCAAGCTCACCTGCTTAGTGCATCCAGACCCCCAGCAGGCGGAGACACAACTGTTTGCCCTTACCTACACCGCTAATGAAATTAAAGTTGTTAAAGTCCTATGTCGCTTGCTGCAAGACTGGTTGACGCCACTCCAGCAGCCCCTCAATCGGGAACAGTCCTTCTATCTTTTTCGAGCTGCACAGGATTTTTTTCCAGCCTTTGTTGCGCTGGCACTGAGTCGCACTATCCCCAAAGCTCACCTCATCCCCTTAGTAAGGGCATGGCTCGATCCTACTAATACGGTGGCTCACCCCCCTCAGCTTGTGCGGGGTGCTGACCTAGTGCAACAGTTTCAATTGCGCCAAGGTCCAGAGATTGGCCGGATTTTGAAGGCGATCGAGGCAGCTCAAGCCCGTGGCGAGATTGGCGATCGCGCCAGCGCCCTTGCCTTTGTGGATCGGTTGTTACGCCAGCCTGCGAAACCCAAATAGCATTTTCATTGTTTCCACTCGATTTCCATTTGTTTTCCATTTGATCGCCTTCCCCATAAAGAGGAAGGAACAAAGGAGGAATCATGTCCGGGTTTAGACAATTCTTGAAGTTTCCATTTGATCGCCTTCCCCATAAAGAGGAAGGAGGAAAATCCAACAACAGCTCGTTATCCGTGTTCCGACTAGGTTTCCATTTGATCGCCTTCCCCATAAAGAGGAAGGTCAAAATCAAATCTGTAGGGACAATATCCCTACATGAGTTGTTTCCATTTGATCGCCTTCCCCATAAAGAGGAAGGAACGAGGATGGCTCCCGCCATTCAGCACGAGGTAAAATTTTAAGTTTCCATTTGATCGCCTTCCCCATAAAGAGGAAGGTTGAAATGGCGGCCTCAACTGGTACTTTGCCCCCAACTAGGTTTCCATTTGATCGCCTTCCCCATAAAGAGGAAGGGGTACGATCTGGAGTAACCGCCGCTGATGGGATTCTTAAGTTTCCATTTGATCGCCTTCCCCATAAAGAGGAAGGTACTGGTGCCCTGTTTCCACAGGATGTCCTGACCATAGGAGAGGGTTTCCATTTGATCGCCTTCCCCATAAAGAGGAAGGATCCCCATCACATACAGCCCCCCTTCAACTGGTTCTTGTTTCCATTTGATCGCCTTCCCCATAAAGAGGAAGGGGTACCTCTATACTAGCCGCTCCCTGAGCGAACTGCAACCCCCTATTCCGAGGGATCCCCTTTGCAGGTAAGCAATGTTTTTTATACGACATAGCACAAAATCCTCAAAGCCGCTTCCTGAGCGATTCCGAGGGATCTAACGCATCAATGGGGGTTCGAGGCTCTGGGGTCGATCCCTCGGCAGAATAGGGGGGGGAGAGTGTTGCCACAACGTGTTGGAGCACCTGCTCAGGGGAGCCTAGTCCCTGTACAGAGCCGTTCAAGTAAAGGACATAGTCGCAGGTGGCTTTGATCCGCTCAAGGTTGTGGGACACTTGCAAAATTGTCCAGCCCTCTTCTTCTTTGAGTTCTGTCAGCAGATCATAAAACTGTTGTTCGGCATGGTGGTCTAGGCCAGCGGGGGCTTCGTCCAAAATTAATAGGCGACGGGGCTGCACAAGGCAATAGGCGAGTAATGCCCGTTTGGTTTCTCCTCCCGACAGAGCACTCATGGGCTGTGTGGCTAAGTGGTTGAGGTGCAACCGCCGCAGGCTATGGGCAATGGCGCGTTGGCGATCGCGCCGATGGTGCCATGGCCACTGCCATGTTTGACAGTCCCAGCCCAGCCCAACAAATTCCGCTACCGTAATGGGAATGCGGCGATCGCACTGAAAACTTTGTGGTAAGTAGGCCACCTGCTGGCGGACATAGGGCAGCAAGCGCCGATAGCTCATGCCATAGCCCAATACTGTGACCCGACCAGCTTGGTAAGGAATAATTCCCAACAGAGCTTGAATTAGACTCGTTTTCCCCGCACCATTGGGACCAACAATTGCCATGTTTGTATGGGCTGGCAACCTAAAAGAAATATTTTCGACCACGCGGCGATCGCCCCGCCACACCGAAAGATTCTCTACTTCAAGAAGGTATTCGTCCACCATGGTGTCTCGGTATTGCTAAAAGGCCGGACGTAAAGCAGCCACCGGCCAGACAACCGCCACCGACTGAGGCGATCGGTAGGTTTGGGTCTCAGTACCAAACGCTGTCGCCAAATTACGAATATTCTGCCGCATCGTTGCCAAGAAGTACTCTGGCGTGAGGTCTGCAACAGAGGGTGCTGTTTCCAACGGGTCAAAAACACTGACCTTTACCCCCATATCCTGAGCAAGGCTAGCAAACACCTGCTCCTGCCCCGGTTCAGTCAGCAGCGTTTTCAGTTGGCTAGTTTGCACCACCTCCATCACCCGCCGAACATCTGCTGGCGCCGGACTCTCTTCCGGCACACCCACTAAAAAGTCAACTTGGAGATTGTAACTGTCGGCAAAGTAAGGGGCAAAATCGTGATAAACCACAAACGTTTTGCCCGCAAACGGAGATAGCTTGGCCTCCGCCTCAGCATCCAGTGCTCTGAGTTTGTCAATAAAAGTGGCAGCGTTGGCTCTATAAATTTCGGCACCCTCAGGATCGATCGCTATCAACCCATCACGAATGTTTTCCACCTGTTGCACTGCCCGCTTGGGATCTAGCCAAATGTGCGGGTTAAACTCACCGTGACTATGATCGTGAGTGTGGCCATGGTCATGCGGTTCATCGTCCACCAGTGTTGCGACCCCAACACTGCTATCAATAATCTTTAGTTTAGGATTGTCTGCGTTGTCAATTAAAGGCTCTAAAAATGCCTCCAGATCAAGGCCATTTTTCACCAGTGCCGCTGCTCGGTTAATCTCCTGCACATCCTGAGGCCGCGCCTGAAAATCATGGGGATCAACATTGGCAGGCACTAACTGCGTCACCGTTGCCCGATCGCCCACAACTGCTTTTGTAAAGGCAGTCATCGGCAAAAACGTCGTCACCACCGTCAATTGAGGAGTGGCGACCGGCTCCGTTGGGGTCTCTGTTTCAGTTGTCTGTGTTGGCGCACAACCGCCCAGCAGCACACTGATAAGCAGCACTCTCCCGAGCGATCGCCACCAACCCGCCCCTAACGCATTGCAACCCATAGAACAACCCACGAATGATAACCATTCTCAGATTTATCATATAAAACCGCCTTCGGCAAGGGCAGCTTGGCACCGCCGCTGCCGTAACGTGGGTTGGAGTCTCCGCCTTAATTTCCCACAAAAGATAGGGGTCTAGTTTGCCCCCAGCCAAGGGATCGTTGCTATGGAGTTAGACCGAGCGACCTCTAGCCTTCGACGTTCAGGAAGGGTAGTAATGCCATCACCCGTGCCCGTTTAATCGCTACTGCTAGCTGCCGTTGCTGCTTGGCCGTCAAGCCAGTGACTCGCCGGGGCAAAATTTTACCCCGCTCGGTAATAAATCGCCGCAGCAGATCAACATCTTTGTAGTCAATAGGCTCGCCGGGGGCAATAGGAGAAATACGTCGCCGATAAAATGCCATAGCTGTTGTTCCTTAACCGTACCGCGCTAATCTGGACTATTTAATTTCTTTGTGAATTGTATGTTTGTTGCAGTGGGGACAGAATTTTTTTAGTTCCAAGCGTCCTGTAGTGGTGCGCCGATTCTTGGTCGTGGTGTACCGCGACACGCCGGGAGAGCGCTGAGCAGAGTTGCTGCGGCATTCCGTACACTCGAGGGTGATAATGATTCTGGCACCTTTTGCTTTAGCCATGATGTTGCCTATCTATCCAGTGAGCCGATCTCTGATTATCGCACATTTTTTACGGAGTTTAGTCACAATTTCAATGATCTTACGATCCAGGTAAAACCCCCGGCGACAGCGATAGACACTGGTTCCCCCAACGCGATCGTGGAGGGTGCGGTGCTCCTCATCAATCCAAGCCAAGCTACAGTCCACTGCGAGGGGCATCAGCAAGATGATCAAGGCAAAATTAAAGCCGTAGGACTCAACGCCGACCAAGGCCAGCAGGGCGCACGAGCCAATCACTAGCTCCCGCTTACTAAGAGAGAGCAGATCGGGGGTGCGATCGCGCCCGTCGAGTAGGCGCACATTCATCAACCAGTGTCCTGGGCTTTGCCCCTTATTGCGGTTGACCATTGCCACCCGTAGCAGCCACCACACCACAGCAAACACAGTAATTTGTCCCCACTGAATAGCGGCACCTGCGGTAATACCAACCACGCTCGTGAGCCAGATCACCAGAAAGTCAATACTGGTGGCGATCGCCCGTCGCCATGGTTGGGCAAGGGGCAACGGCGGAGGATACTGACGGGAAAGAGCCATAGGAGAGTCTGCCGTCTTACGTACCAGCTAACCCTACCATGATACTGGTTGCGCTTCAGGAGACTGATAAAACAGGGGTGCAACACCGCTACACCCCCATTGTCCACCCATTGCTCTGTGTCAACGACAGTGACCTATGGGCGCAAGTTCCCCAGCATTCCCATTAAGCCATCTTGCTTTTTGAGCATCCGGTTCAGCTTCTTGAGGTCAAGACTAATGGTTTCGGCGGGGTAGTTCTTCAGAAAGGACATCATACTCAGACCTTCGGGAGAGGCTGCCGCTGTTAGCATGGCTCCGCGCAGTGCCACTTCCCCCGCCTTATCGCGACGGATGGTTACCTGAGAGAACTGTTTGAGAACATCCTTGCCAATGGGGCTATTGAGAATGCCATTGACTTGCACAACATTGAAGGGGAGTTTCATGCCCAAAAATTCCAAGAGTTTTGCTTGGTCATCTTTGGGGACTAATCGCATCAAAGAGCCCAGTTCCCCCGTTGCCTGTTGGGTGGAGACGTACTCTTCTAGCTCCGACATGGGGAATGAACGCTGAAATGGACCGTAGGTCAATGAAACATAGTTGGCCGCTTTGGCAGGAGTCACAAACAGTGCCCCAACAGGCAGTGCCAGAGCTACTAACCAAGGCGAAAGACGCTTAAGCATGACGGATCAACTCCAAAAATTAAGGCAAAATGGGCACTGACAGCCTGTTTTGTTGCATCGAAATCAAGACACCACATCCTCATTTCCCATAGAGGTTGACAGATGCAAAACAAGCCGTAGATTGCACCGCTAGCAGTATAGCAGGCAAGATAGAGGTTGCCTTGGCTTCTTAAACTAGGTGTAACGTTCTAATGGGTGTATGAGTGTTTGGCAACCGGGTGCAGTGCTTGACCTGAAGATTCATACCCTCAACCATACGGGTGACGGTGTGGCTCGTTGGCAGGGCAGGGTGGTATTTGTGCCCGATGCGGTGCCGGGCGATCGCCTGCGGGTGCGCCTTCAGCACGTTAAGCCGCAGTATGCCAATGGCGTGCTCCTCGAGGTTCTTGAGCGATCGCCACAGCGGGTTCGGCCTGCTTGCATTGTGGCTGACAAGTGTGGTGGCTGTCAGTGGCAGTGCATCGATTATCATGCCCAGTTAGCGGCTAAGGAACAACTGGTGAAAGAGGCGATCGCCCGCATTGGGCACTTGCAGCCCCAAGCCTTTTTACCTATATTGGCTGCTCCATCTCCTTTAGGCTACCGCAACAAGGTCACCTACCCCCTTGCCCGTCGCCATGGTCAGGTGGTTGCAGGCTATTATCAAAAAGGCTCGCACCGCATTGTCAACCTGAACCAATGTCCAGTGCAGGATCCGCGCCTCAATCCTCTGCTAGCCACCCTTAAAGCCGACCTACAGCCTTGGCCTATCTATGACGAGTCAACCGGATCTCCGGGGGTTCGCCACCTAGGGCTGCGCATTGGCCAGCGTACGGGCGAGCAATTGATCACCCTAGTGCTAGCAGGGGATATCCCCCCTCACCTCGAAGGGCAAGCGCAACGATGGTACGACCAGTTTGCCGCCGTTGTGGGGGTCTGTGTGAACATTAATTCGCAGCGGGGGAATCGCATCTTTGGCTCTCAAACCCGGGTGCTAGCGGGTCAGCTGTACCTACGGGAGGTTTTGGCTGGCATTGAGTTCCACGTTGGCGCGACAACGTTTTTCCAAGTCAATACGGCTCAAGCAGAGCAACTTATCCAAACCCTTGAGGCTTGGTTGGCGCTCTCAGGAACCGAGCATCTATTAGATCTATATTGTGGCATTGGCACCCTTAGTTTACCGTTGGCGCGCTCAGCGGCTCGGGTCACTGGGGTTGAGTGTCATCCAGACTCGGTTACCCAAGCGATCGCCACGGCTCGTCACAATGGGTTGACCAATACGGAATTTATCTGTGCGGTTGCCGAAGAGTGGCTCCCCCATTGGTGCAACACTGTTGATGTCCTGCTGCTGGATCCGCCCCGTAAAGGGTGCGATCGCGCCGTCCTCGATGCAATTTTAGGGCAGCGCCCACCCCGAATTGTCTATGTCAGTTGCCATCCAGCCACCCTAGCGCGGGATTTAGGGTATCTGTGTCAGGCGGGTGCCTATCAATTGGCCAAAGTACAGCCCCTAGACATGTTTCCCCAAACCGCCCACGTCGAAACCATCGCATTACTCACCGCGACCTAGTCCCTGAGTTGCCCCTCAGTCGTCTCGGAAAAATTGTGAGGACTAGCGCAGAATTGCATTGGCATTGACTTCTCTCCTCCTTGGAAGAGAGGAGATTCCCAAAGGATGCTACGCAACGGGCTGAAGCCGCGTTGCTTCGCTTTTCCCTTGAGCTGTCACCCACAACTTAATGCGGGTGGGGGCAGTCAAAGACCCCCTACTCACCTCAAGCATTTCTGCTATTGGGACTACGTTTATGTTTCGGTTCGTGGTTTCGCGCTTTTCAACACTAGCCAATTCGATACGCTCGACATCCTGCCATTGCTTGCAGTGGTTTAGGCTTGCCGCCAAAGCGGTAGTGACTTACTTGCCGGGATCTCTCCGTACTAGGATGTTTCTTCGCGTAGTTGATACGCCTACTTTCCACGTCTCTAGTTTAACGCATAGAGAGGGCTAAAGCCCCCTGAGTTGGCTGTATCCCCTCGCTAAAGCGGAGGGGTTTTAGCCCGCCCACATCACTCCTATAATGGTGATGACCGCAGTCACAATCAAGCCAAAGGCAAGATTGACAACTTGTCCCGAGGCTTTCTGGTACGTATCCACCCGTACGTTAAGAATGGCTAGCTCATTGCCAAATGCTCCCATACCGTTTTTGACCTTATCCACCTCCCCCTTTAGCCCCTCAACGTCCTGTTTCAGATCGTCAACATCCTGTTTGAGGCCTTCAACATCGTGTTTGAGTCCTTCGACATCCTGCTTAAGCCCTTCAACATCATGCTTCAGACCCTCAACGTCCTGCTTAAGCCCTTCGACATCGTGGCGCAGCAGCTCAACATCGCCGCGAATACCACGTAACTCTGTAATCACAAGGGTTTGAAATTCTTGTTCGCTCATAGGGCGGCTGCATCAAGGACGCCAATGGTTTGGGTATAAATGGCCTGAGCTTCTTCAGGAGTATTACCAATACTCACTAGTCCTAGTTTACCAAACTCGGAGAGGGCACCCATCAAGTGAAAGACCGTGCCTGTTTCGGTACTGGAGTCAAAGTGGAGATGGTAGCGGGCAATCATATCCAAGAGATCGTTGGGTAGGAGGCCGCGATACTGCGGTTGGCAGAGGTTATCGGAGGCAATATAAAATTTGGGACGGCGGTGCTTACTATAAAAAAGACCGGACTCCAACTCATAATGACCATCGGTCAGGAATTGTAGCGTCATAAAGGGATGGGTGGTTCCTCCCTTACGGAGGTTAATTTCAATGGCAGCTAGCTCCCACGCTTGCTGATCGGCATCGAACGTGGCAACAAAATCCAGCCCATAATAGCCAATGACCCCCTGTTGCGCCAGATAGGTTCCAGCGGTGCGTCCGAGGTCTTGCAATTGATGCCGATAGTCCGCGTGGGCAGGAAATTCACACCCAATGAAAATTTGCCCTTCCGGTTCATTCAAGAGCTGTTCGTGGGTGGAGATGATTTCCACCCGACCGTCAGGGGTGATGCGACCTTGGACACTGGGCGATCGCTTCTGGGAGCCGTCGATGAAGGCTTCAACAATGCCTCCGAGGGTTATAAATCGCTGCCGGTAGGAGTCCCATGTTTCATTAGGGGCTTGGAACCTCATGTCGGCAAGGCTATTCTCTAGCCGTTGGAGATGGGCGGGATCTGTGGGGGAGGTGGTGGGGCGCACCTGTGTTAGGTCAAGGAGGGCATTCCCTTCGCCAGAAAATGCTTCGTTTAGTTTCACCACTAAGCGGTGTAAGTGGGGGTATTTGGCTTGCAGGTGGGCGATCGCCTGCACTAACTCAGAGACTGTCGCTAAAAAGCCACTGCCGACAGGGTGGGGGATGCCTGCTGCTGCAAAGAGTTCGCGGCTGCCCGCCTTAGTTCCCCAATAGAGTAAATCCGGATCCGTTGAGTACAGAGGAATCCCCAACGTCACGGCCAGTTCCCGTTCGAGGGGGGTAGAGTTAAAACAGACCATATAGGCCTGATTCGGCCGTAGGGCTTGACGGATACGTTCTACCAAGCGGGGGCGCTCCAAGATTTTAGCGGTCAAGGGTTTATCGGAGCGATCGTAGGTGGCCAACAGCAGGAGGCGATCGCGGGCATGGGAGGTGGGTACCCCTGGCAACAAATCAAGATAGTAGTCAATAATACTGGGGTGCAGCGGCTGTGAAGTGATATAGATCATGCGCGTGCGGGGATTGCGCAGTTGAATCAGTGTATAGAGTTGGCGCTCTTCATAGTGGGTGTAGCCCGTAATTTTGGCAAGTTCCGGTTGGGGAAAACTCAGAGAAGGCACAACCACAATATCCCGCTCAATTCCCCCTGGCCCCTTTGGCAGTTCCGGTACAAAGGTTTCCGTACCCTCCCAACACTCCTGCAGACGGGTTTGTAGGTGGTGGAATTGCTGGGCAATGGACATCTGCCAGTCCCCCAAAGGTTTGTCCCCTAGTGTAGCAGTGTCCTCTGCTCAGCACGTTAAGAGTGTCGATGGCTTTAAGGCACGCAGTATCTTAGAATCAGTACGTTGTTTTGTTAGGCCAAGCGGCTCAATGCTTAGACATCCGGCACTACGCGCCCTAGGTAAAATTTGGCGATTACTCGATCGCGGCGATCGCTGGCAACTGGTGGGCATTGGCGTTTTAATGCTCATGGGCAGCATTTGGGAAGCAGTAGGCGTAGGCTTGGTTCTGCCCTTTATTGCCATTATTGAAAAGCCGGAACGCTTAAACGAGATTCTGTTTTGGCGGCAAAACAACACCCCTCTGACCCAAGGCGAAGAATATGAGTGGTTGTTAACCCTCAGTTTGGCCTTTGGTGCTCTGTATATTTTCAAAAATCTATTTATTGCTGGCAGCAACTATATTCAATTTAAGTTCTTAAACGAAAAGCAGCGGAAGTTTTCCGTATTACTACTTCGGAGTTATTTGTTTAAGCCTTATACCTTTCATCTGCAAAATAATACTGCGAAGCTTATCCAAAATGCAAAAACAGAAACCAACAATGTCTTCAACCAATATCTATTACCGATTTTAGTCATCATTTCAGAATTTCTAATTGTTTTAGCCATCTTTAGTGTCATCATTCTTGCAAATCCATTTATTGCTATCATTGTCATCGCTGCTTTAGCCCTATTAACCTATCTATTTTTCAAGGTATTTCAAAGAGCTTTGAGGAATCTAGGAGCTAAACGGGTTCACTACGAACAACATGTGGTTCAAGCCATTAGCCAAGCCTTGGGTGGCATTAAGGAAGTCAAAATTCTTGGACGAGAGAAATTATTTCTTGATGTTTATGAAGAGAATCTCATTGAAGATCGCAAAGCTAATTTCTTCTTGAACTTTATTAGCCAACTGCCTCGTTCTTACTTTGAAACTCTCGCTGTAATTACTATTATTCTGATTATTGTCTTGACCTTAGTGCAGCACGGATCAATGGCTCAAGTGTTGCCGCTGATTTCTCTCTTTGCGGCGGCGGCATTCCGGCTGATGCCTTCGGCAACTCGCCTGATGAGCAGCTTGAACACGGCTATTTTTTACGCTGCTGCGGTGGATGTTGTCTATGACGATATTCTGGAGGCGCGTACGTTTAGCACACCAGCTCTAGCGTCTAGTCATAGTCCTCCTCAGCCTTTTCGCGATCGCCTCGAACTTCTTGATATTTACTATTCTTACCCCAATACTCAACGACCTGCTTTAGAGGGGGTCTCCTTAACGATTAAACAGGGAGAGATGATTGGCTTTGTGGGGTCTTCTGGTGCCGGTAAGACAACGATTGTTGATGTTATTTTAGGACTCCTAACCCCCTCCCACGGGGATATTCGCGTTGATGGGGTGAGTATCTATACCAACCTTAGTCAGTGGCAGCGGCAGATTGGCTATATTCCCCAAAGTATTTACCTTTCGGATGATACGCTACGCCGCAATATTGCCTTTGGTCTGCCGGATACTACGATTGACGAGGAGGCGCTCCTAGCAGCGGTTCACGCCGCACAGCTATCGACCTTTGTCGCGGGTTTGCCAGAGGGGTTGGATACGATTGTTGGGGAGCGCGGGGTGCGGCTTTCAGGGGGGCAACGCCAGCGCATTGGCATTGCGCGGGCACTGTATCACAATCCAGGCGTGTTGATTATGGATGAAGCAACCGCAGCGCTGGATAACCAAACCGAAGCGGGGGTGATGGATGCGATTCAAGCCCTCAGTGGTGAAAAAACGATTATTATGATTGCCCACCGCCTCAGTACGGTAATGAATTGCGATCGCCTCTACTTGATGGCAAATGGCAAAGTAGCAGCCACAGGAACCTACACAGAATTAATAGAGCATAGTCCTGAGTTCCGCGCTATGGCAAAAGGGTATGAAACGCCCCCGTCTGCTTAAGGCAGATGGCAATCATTCGCTTGCAGTTCCTTTAAGGTACGCGCCATCAACACGGCGTGCGTGCCTCGTTCTGGCTCCCCGTCTTTGGGGTGGCGTTGCCGGTAGCTGCCATCGGGTTGCAGCTCCCAAGCTTGGCGATTATCAGCAAGCATAATTTCCAGTAGCTCTTGCAGTTCCTGCTGAATACGTGGCTCTATAATCGGTGCGATCGCCTCCACTCGCCGATCTAAGTTGCGCGATCGCCAGTCAGCACTGCCGATAAAGTACTCTGGCTGACCGTTGTTGCCAAAATAGAAAATTCGCGAGTGCTCGAGAAAGCGACCAATAATACTAATCACCCGCACGCGATCGCTCACTCCCGGCACCCCAGGGCGCAAGCAGCACATCCCCCGAATAATCAAATCAATTTCTACTCCCGCTTGCGAAGCTTCGTACAGCGCACGGATGAGTTGGGTATCTGTAATCGCATTCATTTTGGCAATAATCCGCCCTGGGCGGCCATTACGGCAGTGCTCCGTTTCGCGGTGGATGAGTGCTAGCATCCGTTCCCGCATGGTCACCGGTGCCACCAATAGTTTCCGATAGTGCCGCTGCCGCGAGTAGCCCGTCAAGACGTTAAACAGTTCCGTGAGGTCTGCGCCCAATTCTGGGCGACAGGAAAATAACCCTAAATCCTCATAAAGACCAGCGGTCTTGGGGTTGTAATTGCCCGTACCAATGTGAACGTAACGGCGAATTTGCCCTGCTTCTTGACGCACCACCAACACCGTCTTGGTATGGGTCTTTAGGCCGGGTACCCCATACACCACATGCACACCCACTTTTTCTAGCTTTCGCGCCCAGAGAATATTGTTCTCCTCGTCAAAGCGAGCTTTGAGTTCCACCAGTACCGCCACCTGTTTACCATTTTCCGCCGCTTTAATCAGGGCACTGACAATGGGAGAGTCGCCGGACGTGCGGTAGAGGGTCATCTTAATGGCTAACACTTGCGGGTCGTGAGCGGCTAGGGTAATAAACCGCTGCACTGTTGCCGTAAACGAGTGGTAGGGGTGGTGCACCATCAAATCGCGCTCGCGGATTAAGCCAAATAACTCATTTGCCGTTGCTTCCCAATAATCGGTGCCCAAGGTCGTAATTTCACTGGTGGTGTCAAATAAAGACTCCCGCTCATCCACCCGCTGAAAACTAGGCGGCACTTGAGGATGCCACTCCACATCCTTACATTGCGGCAATGGCAGTGCCATAAAGGCAAACAGATCGTTGAGGCACAACAGCCCATCTAATTCATAAACATCAATCTCTTCGAGATCCATTTCCTCCATCAGGGTTTGCTTTAGCAGTGGCGGAATCCCCCGCTGGACTTCAAGGCGAACTACAGAACCAAACCGGCGTTTGCGAATTTCCTGCTCGATCGCAATCAGCAGATCATCGGCCTTATCTGTTTCCAGTTCAAGGTCAGCACTGCGGGTAATGCGAAAGACAAAGTAAGACTGAATGTCCATGCCGGGAAATAGCGCATTCAGGTTGTGGGCAATGATGTCTTCAAGGGGCACCCCAACCCAATGGGTGGCTTCGGAGCTGTGCAGGTGTTGCGGCAAGGGAATAAAGCGAGGAAAACGGTTGGGCACCTTAACCCGGGCTAATCGCTCTTGGCCAGAATCAGGATCTCGAATCAAGACGGCCAAGTTAAGGCTCAAGCTGGAAATATAGGGGAACGGGTGAGCCGGATCCACGGCTAGGGGAGTGAGCACTGGAAACACTTGCGCCTGAAAGTAATGGTTGAGGTAGCTTTGCTGCTCCGGCTCTAGCTCCTGAAAACGATTGAGAAAAATTGCTTCCTTGGCAAGGAGCGATCGCAATTCTTGGTCGAAATAGCGGTGCTGCTCAGTCACAATGGGGATAAGATATTGCCGCACAGCCTGTAACTGCTCTGCGGGCGGCATGCCATCGGCACCACCTTGGAGGATGCCACTTTCTACCTGTTGTTGCAGACCGGCCACCCGCACCATAAAAAATTCATCGAGGTTGGTACTAAAAATCGCCATGAACTTCAGCCGCTCCAGGAGCGGTGTTCGCGGATCGTAGGCCTCATGCAGCACTCGCTTGTTAAACTCCAACCAACTGAGGGAACGGTTGAAATAGTACTGTGGGTCATTTAGATCAATGGGTTCCGAAGCTTTGCGGCGACTGGACTTAGCCGAGGTCATAATAGTCTGTTCCAGTTCTTCTGTTGCACTAGCATCCACTGTACTCGATCCCCTGTGCTGACCGGTTCTGATTTTTCTCAGAGCGTACAATGATAAGGTTAAGGTTTGCTAATCGTGGAGAATCGTTAAAAGTATGGCTGAGGTAGGGGCAACGGGGGCAGAAATTCGGGCAACGCGAATTGAAAAAGCTGCCACACTCCAGCAGCGGGGGATGAACCCCTACGCCTATCGCTGGGAGCGCACCCATACGGCAGCTATGCTCCAAAAAAAATACGCCAATCTCACCGCAGGGGATGCCGTGGGCGATCGCGTCAGTGTGGCAGGCCGCATCATGGCACGGCGGGTGTTTGGTAAGCTGGCGTTTTTTACCCTCCAAGATGAGAGTGGCACCATTCAGCTTTACCTCGACAAGCAGACCATCAGTGCCGCCATGGGAGAGACAGCCTTCTCAGATCTTAAACAGCTCACCGACGTTGGCGACATTCTCGGTGCGGTGGGCACCCTCAAACGCACAGAAAAAGGGGAGCTATCGGTGGTGGTTGAGGACTACAGCCTCCTGACCAAAGCATTGTTGCCCCTGCCTGACAAATGGCATGGCCTCACGGATGTTGAAAAACGCTATCGGCAGCGCTATGTCGATTTAATTGTCAATCCCCATGTGCGAGACACCTTTCGCAAACGCGCCCTGATCACGGCTGCCATCCGCCAGTATCTGAACGAGCAAGGGTTTATTGAAATTGAAACCCCTGTCCTCCAAGCAGAGGCAGGAGGGCCGAAGCCCGCCCTTTCATCACCTATCACAACACCTTAGAGATGCCGCTGTACCTGCGGATTGCCACAGAGCTTCATCTTAAGCGGTTGATCGTGGGAGGGTTTGAAAAGGTCTTTGAACTAGGGCGCATCTTTCGCAATGAAGGGATTTCCACAAAGCATAATCCTGAATTTACCTCGATTGAGGTATATCAAGCCTACGCCGACTACACCGACATGATGGCTTTAACTGAAGCCATTATTACCACTGCGGCTCAGCAGGTTCTTGGCACCCTCATCCTAAACTATCAAGGGGAGACCATTGACCTGACCCCTCCTTGGCAGCGGGTGACGATGCACGAGATCGTGGCAAAGGTTACAGGGCTAGATTTTCAGCAGTTTGGCGAACTGGAGCAGGCCAAAGCTGCCGCCCAGCAGGTGGGAATCAGCGACCTAGACAGGTGCGATACCATTGGCCGTGTGCTGAACGAAGTGTTTGAGCAAGCTGTTGAACCCACCTTAATTCAGCCCACCTTTGTCCTTGACTATCCCGTGGAAATTTCCCCCTTAGCCAAACCCCATCGCCATAAACCGGGGCTAGTGGAGCGGTTTGAACTGTTTATTGTGGGACGTGAGCACGCCAACAGCTTTTCTGAGCTGACGGATCCGCTAGATCAACGGCAACGGCTGGAGGCGCAAGCGGCACGGAAAGCGGCAGGGGATCTCGAAGCCCACAGCGTGGATGACGACTTTTTAACGGCTTTAGAGCACGGTATGCCACCCACCGGTGGGTTAGGGATTGGCATTGATCGATTGGTGATGCTGCTAACCGACTCCCCCAGTATCCGCGATGTGATTGCCTTTCCGTTATTGCGCCCTGAATAGACGGCTGGGCAAGATTTGCTAAAATCTTAAGCATATTTACCGATTGATGCCCACCCAGAATGGAGGCATGGCGAACAATGTCAGTGCAAACCATTGAAAAACCAGCAACCGTTCGTAAGTTGGCACCCCGCTATCGTGTGCTGCTGCACAATGATGATGTGAACTCGATGGAGTACGTTGTCGAGGTGTTGCTGAAAACGGTGCCCAGTTTGACACAACCACAGGCGGTGGACATTATGATGGAGGCTCACATGACTGGGGTTGCTTTGGTCATTACCTGTGCCCTTGAGCACGCTGAATTCTATTGTGAAGGCCTGAAAATGGCAGGATTGACGAGCACCATTGAACCGACTGAATAATGCTTGGCGGCAGATGATCCGCCGCCCGCTCTGGGTTCGTCTGTTGAGTTTTGCCGTAACACTGGTTTTGCTTTGGCTACCCATTGGCCTGAGCATTTTTTTTCTGTGGGGGGACGGTGGCACTGCTAGCTTTGTCAATATGGGGCTGCTGTACCTCATTTTTATCGCTTTGCTGCGGGTTTGGGGGCAGCGAGTTCACCAGCAGCGATCGCCCCTAGGGTTCTATGGGTTGCAGGGGGGCTGGCTATTTGGCCGCGATGCCCTTGTAGGATGGCTGTTGGCTGTGGGGTTGGTAGTGCTGTTGTTCTTCGTTGAAGGGCAGTTGGGCTGGGTGCAGTGGCACGGCACGCCGGATCGCTTTGGGCTATTGCTAGTGGAGGGCTTGGCTACCGGAATTGGTGTGGGTTTTGCCGAAGAGTTGCTGTTTCGAGGGTGGCTCTTACAGGAGCTAGAGCTAGAGTATCAGCCTTGGTTTGCCCTCGGCCTCAATGGTTTGATCTTTGCGGTGCTGCACTATCTTCACCCACCGGAGGTGATTCGCGCCACCTGGCCACGCTTTTTTGGTTTAGTGATATTGGGTTTAAGTTTAGGTTTGGGAAAATGGGTCTTTGGCCGCCGCTTGGGCTTTCCCATGGGGTTCCACGGCGGGTTGGTCTGGGCCTATTTTGGGGTCAAGGTGGGGGAGTTGGTTACCTATACTGGGGTTGCGCCAGAGTGGCTGACGGGTATTGGTGGTAATCCGATCGCCGGTGTTATGGGGGTGAGCCTATTAGGGATTGTCACACTTCTCCTTGGTTATCGCGCCGCAACCGCACCATAAAAAAACCATCCATGTCTTGACGCTGCGGCCAGACGGTGATCCACCCTTGGGGATCCGCCCATTGCTCTAGGGGTGCAGGGGGAGGATCGATGCGCCACTGGGGGTGCAGGCGCAGGAAGTGCTGAATCTGGGCTTCATTTTCCGCCGGCTCTAAGCTACAGGTGGCATACACCAGCACACCGTTCGGTTTGACCCACTGGCAGACATTGCTGAGGAGTTGGGCTTGCAGGGGAACAAGGCTGGCTAATCGTTTGCCTAAGGGGTGCCAGCGGGCATCGGCATGGCGGTGCAGCGTTCCGGTGCCAGAGCAGGGAACATCCAGCAGCACACGATCGCCTACGCCCCTGAAGTCTGGAGCCGTGGCACTATCGACGGTGTGAATCTCAATACAGCTTAAACCAAGGCGATCGCGATTTTGACGCAGTCTGCGCAGGCGGCTGGGGGTGCGATCGCAGGCAATCACCCGGCCTTGATTGCGCATTAGCTCAGCGATATGGGTTGTTTTACCCCCCGGAGCAGCACAGGCATCAATGACAACCTCCCCAGGCTGGGGATCCAACAAATGTGCCACCCACTGCGCTGCGCGATCTTGAACCGACCAATACCCCGCCTCAAAGTAGGGCAATGTCGCCATGGGTGCGCCACAGTGGTTCAGCGTCAGCCCTTGGGGTAGCGTGGGAATAGCCCTCAGGTCATAGCCCGCCTCAGCAAATAACTGGATTAAATGCTGGCGATCGCCCCGTAGGGGATTGAGCCGTAAATCGAGGCGGGGCGGGCGGTTAAACCAGTCGCAGAGCGCTTGGCACTCCTCAAGTCCCACTAGGTCTAACCAGCCTTCAATCAGCTCATCGGGGAAACTATAGTAACAGCCCAGTTGTGAGACGTGGGGCAACCCTGCAATCATCGACGTGAGCGGATCACCCTCAGCACGCAGATAGCGGCGCAGCACCCCATTCACCAGCGCGGCCAACCCGCCCAAGCCCACCACCTTTGCCAGACGCACACTGGTATCCACCGCTGCGTGGGCTGGAATGTGATCGAGGTACCGCAGTTGATAGAGGCCTAGGCGCAGAATTAATTGCAGGCGCAGGGGAGGCGCTTGACGACAAAAGCCCGCAATGAGGGTATCTAAGGTGCGCTGCCGCCGTACCGTTCCATAGACTAACTCGGTGACAAGGGCGCGATCGCTGGCCTGTAGATCGCAGGTATGCAATACCCTGTCTAAGGCCACATCGGCATAGGCCCCCTTGGCAATGGCATCGAGTGCGTTGAAGGCAAGATGACGGGCAATTAGTTCCACGCCGACTGTTGGATCGCCTCTCGCTGTTCACTACTGGCGATCGGCCATTCTGGATGATCACCACCAATCACTAAATTGGCAATGGCCACATAGTCCTCACTAAACTGGCTCAGGGCATTAATGAGAATATCTAGGGCTAGGGCATCACTGGTGCCCAGATCAAACCAGCAGCGCGCCCAACGCCCATTGTACTCAAACTCTCCCATATTGTGCATTACCGCCATAAGAGAGCTATCCGCTTGCAGGGGATTGTACTCAAGGTAGCTGAGGTCTAACCCTGTTTCCTGGACTTGCAGGTTCTCGGCATTGAAGCCGCCCAACTTTCCTAAAAAAAACCATGAATTAAAGACTTCTTCAAGGTATTGCTGCTCAATGGTGGTGGGAGGGTCAACAAACTCGACCCAGATCCACAGATCAAAGGGATCAATTTCCCGAAAGATCACATTCATGCATTTGCCCCCAAGAGGCCTTTCTGAAACGCAGGGCGGCTGCGTAAGCGCTCTGTGTAGCCTTCAACCGCAGGATAAGGACTCAAATCAACTTGAAACAGCATTTGTAAGTAGGCCAAGATTGACCCTAGAGCCACATCGGCAACGGAAAAGTCAGCCCCCAAAATATACGTGTTCCCCTGCAGTGTTGCGTCTAACCCAGCTAAGAGGCTAGGGAGTTGGCGATCGCGATTTTCCGGCGGAAACATGGCCTGAGAGAGGGTAGAGTTGGCAAACAGAACCCACTGATAGACCTTAGCCGCCGTTGCGGCATCCGACGGCAGTTGACCGTGGGTTTGGGCGAGGTATAGCAAAATAGCTCCCGATTCCCACAGCACCAGATCCCCATCCACAATGACGGGCACTTTACCCATTGGGTTTAGTTTCAGGAACTCAGGCTGGCGATGCTCCCCTGCTTGCAGATCCAGCAGCACAAATTCATAGGGGAGGCCAATTTCTTCTAGATACCAGCGCACAATTGAAGCGCGGGACTTAGCACCACCATAGAGCTTTAGCATAGGCGATTGGTGTGAACTCATTGCAACGGAAGCAGCTGATTGCTATTATCGGCGATCTGCATCCCTATTGATGAGAGCGCGAAGGACTCAGCGAACTATTGGGTCTGCAGGTAACCTCTAGGTACCAGTGGTCCAAGAGTTCATATACTCAATCTGCTCAGGGGTCAGCGTATCCATCGTAATTCCCATGGCCTGCAGTTTAAGGCGGGCAATTTCCTGATCCACTTCCGTAGGAATGGCGTGAATCCCGGCCGCAAGCTGCCCTTGATGTTTTACTAAGTACTCACAGCCAAGGGCTTGGTTGGCAAAGCTCATATCCATGACACTGGCGGGGTGGCCTTCTGCCGCCGCTAGGTTAATAAGCCGCCCTTCCCCCAAAACAATGATGGATTTGCCACTGGGGAGCACGTACTCTTCGGTAAAATTGCGGACAACCCGCACCTCTTTAGCCAAGGTTTTGAGGGTTGCCAGATCAATTTCAATATCGAAGTGACCGGAGTTGGCCACCATCGCCCCATCCTTCATTACCGCAAAGTGCTCAGCGCGGATCACGTGTTTATTCCCCGTCACGGTGATGAAAATATCGCCTTGGGGAGCGGCTTCCAGCATGGGCATCACCCGGAATCCATCCATGACCGCTTCAATGGCACGAACCGGATCAATTTCGGTCACGATCACATTGGCACCCATCCCCCGTGCCCGCAGTGCAGTTCCCTTGCCACACCAGCCGTAACCGGCGACGACGATGGTTTTGCCAGCCAGCAGAATATTGGTTGCCCGAATAATGCCATCGAGGGTGGACTGGCCGGTGCCATAGCGGTTGTCAAAGAAGTGCTTGGTGTCGGCATCGTTGACGTTAATGGCGGGAAAGGTCAGCACCCCCTCACGAAACATGGCCTTGAGACGGACAATACCAGTGGTGGTTTCTTCGGTGGTGCCAATAATATCCGCTAGCTGCGACTGCCGTTCTTTGACAAGGGTTGCGACCACATCACAGCCATCATCAATAATGATGTTGGGTTTGTGATCCAAGGCAATGTTGACGTGGCGTCGGTAGGTGTCTGTGTCTTCCCCCTTTTTGGCAAATACGGGAATGCCGTAGTGAGTCACTAAACTAGCAGCAACATCATCCTGGGTGGACAGGGGGTTGCTGGCAATCAGGACTGCGTCAGCACCACCGGCTTTGAGGGCGATCGCCAAGTTAGCGGTTTCGGTGGTGACGTGGCAACAAGCGGCCAAGCGAATGCCAGCGAGGGGCTGCTCTTGGGCAAAGCGATCGCGAATTTGCCGCAGCACTGGCATCTCCCGTCCAGCCCACTCAATCCGTTGTTGCCCCAAGGGGGCTAAGCTCAAATCTTTAACGTCGTGACGAACGGTGGTTTCAGGATTGACCGCGGAAGAGACCATGCTGCAATGCCTTAAGACAGGTTACGGCTACTCATTATACGCAACAGTTGTGCATCATAGGTGGATAGTCCCTCAACCGAGCCTCAACCTAGAATGTCTATGGCTAAGCGTCTGCTGTCCCTGAATTTTTTGCTGTGTCTGTGTCTTGCCCTTGTCCTAGTGGTCGCTCAGGCACAGTTACCAAGTATTGCCCAACCCACTGCAACGACCACGGCACCATCTCCTGAGGCGGAAGGCTATCCGGTGACGATTGATGGCGAGGTCATTGTTGAGGTTCGCCATGGTCTGGGGTCTTTTAGTGCCCAAGAGCGGGCAGAAGCAATCCGCAGGCGAATTTTGCAGGTGGCAGAGCAGGATGAGATTCCCCTAGAGAGCATCACGATCAAAAAAATTGGCGATCGCCGCGAGGTGGCCGTTGTCCAAGGCGATCGCCCGCTGTTAACGGTAACGGCTGACGATGCTGGCGAGCGCTTAATTAGCCAAGAGGCGGCGGCGGCAGAGCTGGCCCAGCGCATCCGGGAGGTCATTGGGCAGTACCGTCAGGATCGAGCGCCGCAACGCCTGCTGCAAAACATCGTGTATGCCGTGCTCTCAACCCTTCTCACACTGATTGTGTGCTCAGTGATTATTCGCGTATCGGCAAAGATATTTCAGCCCATCACTCGCTGGGGGGCGCAGCGCATCCCGACCCTGCGGCTGCAAAATTTTGAAATTATTTCTACAGAAGCGATTCAAACATGGCTGCTGCGCGCTCTCCAATTCACACGGCTTTTTTTGTTATTGTTTATTCTCTACCTTTACCTAACGTTTGTTTTTAACTTATTTCCGTGGACCCGTGCCTTTGGCCAAAATTTTCTCAATCATTTTCTGTTTTCTCTGGAACTGGTATTCACCGGGATTGGTAACTATTTGCCAAATTTGGTAGCGATCGCCGTCATTATTACCATCACCTATTACATCCTCAAGGGCGTTCGCGCCATTTTCTACGCCATTGAAACAGACCGCTTGGTCATTCCTGGGTTTTATACCGACTGGGCGAAACCTACCTATAACCTGCTGCTGATTTTAATTGTGGCCATGGCGGCGGTGGTGGTGTTCCCCTACTTGCCGGGGTTCGACTCTCCGGCATTTCGGGGCATTTCTGTCTTCTTAGGGATTCTATTTTCGTTGGGTTCCACCTCGGCGATCGCCAACGTGGTCGGGGGCGTGATCCTCATTTACACTCGCGCCTTCCAGCAGGGAGACCTGATTCAAATTGGCGATGTTCAAGGAATTGTTATCCAAAAAACCTTGCTCGTGACCCGTGTCTGTCGCCCCAACAACCAAGTTGTTACGATTCCCAACTCCTCGCTGCTCAATAGCAACGTCACCAACCTATCCGTAGCCATTCGCGAGCTAGACCGCCCCTTGATTTTGCAAACCACCATTACCCTTGGCTATGATGTTCCCTGGCGCGATGTCTATGCGGCGATGATTGAGGCGGGGCGGCGCACCACTGGTATTTTAGCTGATCCGGCTCCCTTTGTCTGGCAAACCGCCCTCAACGACTTTCACATCAGCTATCAACTCAACGTCTATACCCAAGATTGGCCGCGGGTGCCGTGGATCCTCTCAGAACTCCACGAACACTTGCAAGATGTCTGTAACGAAGCGGGAATCGAGATTATGTCCCCCAGCTATTTAGCCCTACGGGATGGCAACACCAGTACCATGCCCAGCAATTACCTTGGGGATGACTACCAGCCCCCGGGCTTTCGGGTCACCCTACCAAAGTAGGTGAGAGGTCGAATCGCTCTTGTGCCTCTCTCACCCGTGCTTGGAGATCGGGTGAAAGCCAAGGAATATATTGGGGGTAAATCGGTAAGCGCGGAACTAGCTGCCAGCCCCATCCCCGAAGCTGTGCTTTGAGCGCCCCTAAATCCCTGTGGGGATAGTCTGGATTCACATGATCAAGGGGGACAATCCCCCCTAAATCCCGTGCACCAAATGCTAAACAGGCTCGCAACACCTCAGGATGGGTGACTAAGTTGGCAGGAATTTGCAGGGTAATATCCTCAGGCAGGAGCGATCGCGCCCATTGAACCACCTGCGGTAGTTGAGCGACATCAAAGGAGGGCAAGGCCTCCTGCTGCTGCTGGCCAGGGCGATGGGGTTGCAAAATCACCTCTTGAATGTGACCCCAGCGCTGATGACACTTAGCAATCGCAGCAAGGGAGTCCTGCGAATCCTCAGGATCTTCACCAATGCCCAGCAGTACGCCTGTTGTAAAGGGAATGCCAAGCTCCCCCGCCTGCTCTAGTTGGGCATAGCGCAATTCAGGAACCTTACTAGGAGCGTGGCGATGCACCGTTTGTAGCAGTTTGGGGTGAGTTGCTCCAACATTAACCCCATGGAGACATTCACTTGCTTTAGATAGCCCATTTCCGCACGAGTTAAAGGCCCGGCATTGGTATGGGGCAAAAAGCCATAGTCTAGGGCCAGCGCAGCTAAATCGTAAAGATGCTGCACCCACTTGCTGCGCTGTGGACTATTGGGGGCAACTTCGCCACTGAGAATGAGGATTTCACAGACGTGATGCGGACTCAAGCGCGCCAACTGATCCGCCGCTGCCGCCAGACTCAACCAGCCGCTCGTACCAATATCACGGCGAAAGTTGCAGTAGGTGCAACGATTAAAACATTCATAGGTAGGCACAAGGGTAAACGCAGGACTATAGGTAATCCGGGAGTAGGGCATAGCACCAGTTCACTGGTTTGGACGTGACTGTAGCTTAACGAGTAGAGTAATCTCCACGATAATGAAATCTTCGTTAAACGGGTTGTCGTTGAGCAAGGTGATCAATATACTGAGAAAAATAATCAATAAGTTCCTCGCACACATCTCACAAATGCAAGATGTCAGCATCAAATTGGCAACCTTTTATCTACATCGGCGATGCGCCCTGCAAAAGAAGACTAATGGCTAGCAAGATGACGCTGGCAGACGCACAGGTGGGCGATCGCTACCGCATTGTCGAATTGACCTGTGACAATCCGCAGCAACTGTTTGGCATGGGCTTAACACCGGGAGCTATCGTCTCTGTTATACAGCGAACACCCCAAGGCTCAGCGATCATTTCTTTAGATCAGCAGCGGTTCTGCTTGAACTGCGAACTGGCTCAATCTGTCGTTGTTTCACCGCTTCGGGGTGAATCGGGGCACATCAGTTTACGCACTGCCCCTGTGGGTGCACGCCTGCGGGTGGTGGGCTATGCCCCAACCGCCACATTTTACAAACGCAAACTACTCTCAATGGGATTAACGCCGGGCACTGAGCTTGAGATTGTCCGCCATGCACCTTTGGGAGACCCAACCGATATTCGGGTGCGGCAATTTCATCTGAGCCTCCGTAAAGAGGAAGCCGATGCACTCCAAGTGTGTGAGATTTAGGAAAAGACAGTGCTATGAAAATCACCATTGCTCTGATCGGTAACCCTAACTGCGGCAAGACAACGGTTTTTAACGGCCTGACGGGTGCAAACCAACGGGTGGGGAACTGGCCAGGGGTGACGGTAGAGCGTAAAGATGGGCAATATCGCGATGGGGATTTGATCGTTGCGGTGGTTGACTTGCCGGGGATCTATACCCTAGATGCCTCTGAGGGCGGCAGTAGTCTCGACGAGCGGGTGGCACGGGATTTCCTGCTTCAGGATCACTACACCTTGGTGGTGAATATCTTAGATGCAAGCAACTTAGAGCGGAATTTGTACCTCACTAGCCAACTTCTGGATATGGGGGTACCCCTGATTTTGGTGCTCAATATGATGGATGTGGCGACGGCGCAGGGGGGAATTATTGATCCTGCTGCTCTTGCAGAGCGCTTGGGGGTGCCTGTTTTGCCGTTTTGTGCCAAGGAGAAACGCCAGTTTACCACATTGCGCACAGCCATTCGCTCAGCAGCCTGTCAGCCTCCTAGGCCACAGGCCTATCCACCTCACCCTGCGGTCATTGAGGAGGCGATCGCCGATTTATTGGCACAGGGAATTAGCCATCGTGGCCAAGCCTTAGCGTGGCTCCAATACACGGAGGCAGTTCCTGAAGATCAAGTACCACGCTTACGGGAGTGGCGGCGCAACATCCACCAAACCCTTGGGGAAGATATTGATTTACTCATTGCCGACAGTCGCTACAGATGGATTGAACAGCTGCTAACGAGCGTTTACACAAAAAGCAAGCGCTCTTACACCAGCGTTTCCGATCGCATCGACCAAATTGTGCTCAATCGCTGGCTGGGAATTCCCATCTTTTTAGTTGTGATGTATCTCGTCTTTCTGGTAGCGATCAATGTCGGCGGTGCATTCATTGACTTTTTTGATACTGCCGTCGGCACCTTAGTTGTCGGCTGGCCAGCCCAAATCCTGCAAGATCTACGTGCCCCTGGGTGGCTCATTGGGCTAATTGCCGATGGGATTGGTGGCGGCATTCAGACAACTTCTACCTTTATTCCCCAAATTGGCTTGCTGTTTATTTTCCTCACCTTTTTGGAGGACTCCGGCTATCTCGCGCGGGCTGCTTTTGTGATGGATCGGCTGATGCGCATTTTGGGGTTGCCAGGGAAGTCCTTTGTACCCATGATGGTCTCCTTTGGCTGCAATATCCCTGGGATTATGGCCACCCGTACCCTAGAAAACCGACGCGATCGCCTCATGACCATTATGATGAATCCGTTTATGTCCTGTGGGGCGCGCTTGCCAGTTTATGCCCTTTTTGTGGCTGCTTTCTTTCCCCGTAACGGCCAGAATCTCGTCTTTCTACTTTACGTGTTTGGTATGGCTGCCGCCATGTTTACTGGCGTTGTTATGAAGCACACCCTTTTCCAAGGAGACATTGCCCCGTTTGTGATGGAGCTACCCCCTTACCACTTGCCGACCCTCAAAGGTGTACTACTGCGGGCGTGGGATCGCCTGAAAGTCTTTATTACTCGGGCGGGCAAGATGATTGTAGCGCTAGTTGTAATTTTGGGGCTGCTCAACTCCGTAGGCATCGATGGCAGTTTTGGTCAGCAAGATAGCAGCAATTCGATTCTGAGTGCCTTTAGTCGGCAAATTACGCCAGTTTTTAGCCCCATGGGCATCCAACAAGAGAACTGGCCAGCAACGGTAGGACTCTTTACCGGTGTTTTTGCCAAAGAAGTGATGGTAGGCACCATGGATGCCCTCTACACCGAGCTAGCCCGGCAAGAGGCCATAGTTAATGCCACTGAACTAGAGCCAGAGCCACCCTTTTCCCTGTTAGGTGGCCTCAAAGAAGCGGTTGCCAGCATCCCCAAAAACCTAGCAGAGCTACCGGGGCAAATTTTTGACCCCTTGCAATTCAATGTCTTAGAAGAGGCAGACAACCCAGAAGCTGCCGCAGACGTCCAAGGCGTAAACTACACCGTCTTTGGTCAAATGGCAAAGCGCTTTGACAGCCCCACCGCTGCCATTGCCTTCCTCTTGTTTGTATTGCTCTACTTCCCCTGCGTTTCTGCCACTGCGGCGGTTTATCGCGAAACCAACTTGGGCTGGACTGTCTTTGTTGCTGGTTGGACAACCGGCTTAGCCTACTGGGTGGCCACCGCCTACTACCAGCTGATGACATTGTCTAAGCATCCATATTTTTCTGTGTCATGGCTGGTGGGGCTGGCACTGGTGATGACGGGGGTGCTCTGGATGCTCAAACGCAAGGGCGATGCCCAGCCTTGGCGGCGACAGCCCTCAACAGAGGTTTGACTACTTCAGCGGAGGCTTAATTGTGTTGTTGCAAGTACAGTCCTACATCAAAGAGCATCACGTGGTTTCCATGGCGCAGTTGGCCACCCACTTTGACAAGTCTCCCGCTGTCCTAGAGCCTCTCCTAGTTCAGTTAATTCGCAAAGGACGGCTGGAAAAACTAGCGGCTCCCCGTTGTGGTGGCTGTCACCAGTGCCACTCTACAGACCTTGACCTATACCAGTGGAGAAGTACCAATGCTATCAACTGCAATGATCAACCGCCTGAACGAGCAAATTAACCTAGAAATTGCTTCGGCACATCTATACCTGCAAATGAGTTCCTGGTGCGCTTACAAAAGCCTTGAGGGCTGCGCTACCTTTTTAAGTGCCCATGCTGACGAAGAAATGGCACATATGCGGCGGTTGCTCAACTACATGCATGAAACGGGTGCCCTTGCCATTTTGGGCGGCATGGAAGCCCCACCACACGAATTCAATTCGCTTAAGGAAATGTTCACAAAGGTTTATGCGCACGAACAATTTGTGACCCATAAAATCAATGAGCTAGTTCATCTTGCAAACACAGAACCTGACTATGCCACTTTGCAATTTTTGCAGTGGTATGTAGCGGAGCAACATCAGGAAGAGTTCCTCTTTAAGAGTATTCTCGACAAAATTGAGCTGATCGGCACCGAAGGCCAAGGGTTATTCTTCATTGATAAAGAAATTGGCCAACTCTCTCAATCAAAAGTCGCTTCCTCAGCCCAACTGTGAGGCAAAGCAACGTGCCGCTTGCAAAAGTGTCATGTGCTGCTTATCCCTCTACAAAAGTGTGGGTTAGTCTTTACTTAGTGAGGAGTGATTCGCAAACAAAAGTCTCGGGGTCGAAACACGGCAAGACTCCCGAGACTTTTTATTTTGCCGTTGAATGCTTGCCGTTGGTTTTATGCCCCTACGTATCTCCGGTCAGCGATCGCTCAAAACGATTACCGGTCACACCACTCGCCCCACTAGTGCTAAGGTACGCCAAGCGGTTTTTAATATTTGGCAGGGGCGCATTCAACATTGTCGGTGGCTAGATTTGTGTGCCGGAACCGGAGCGATGGGGGCAGAGGCACTAATTCGCGGTGCACAGTGGGTAGTGGCCATTGAACAGTCAGCCGCAGCGTGCCAAGTGATCCGCCAGAATTGGAGCGCCGTTGCGCAGCCAGAACAACAAACCTTGATTCTGCGTGGGGATGTTCGCCAAAAACTTCAGCACCTCCCTCTCCCCGAGTTTGACTTCATTTACTTTGACCCTCCCTACAACAGCAACCTCTATTTACCAGTGTTGGAGCTTCTTTGGCAGCAACAGCGCTTAACTGTGGGGGGCGAAATAGCGGTAGAGTGCCGCACCAAAGACCCACCAGATTTAGGGGCGATCGCCCAGATTGGCTGGCAGCAGCACCGACTGAAAACCTACGGCAGCACGATGCTGATCTTACTGCAGGCAGGCAACCCTCAACAGTCCTGTCCACAGCGCCATTAGCTACAACCCGCCGAGAAGCCCGCACTCTATGCGCTAGCATGAGTTCGGGAGTATGTCACGGTGAGAGCCTTTTCATGCGCGTAATTTTAATGACGGGTAAAGGTGGCGTTGGTAAGACCTCAGTCGCAGCAGCGACGGGGTTACGCTGTGCTGAGTTGGGGTACAAAACCCTTGTTCTCAGTACGGATCCGGCTCACTCCCTAGCCGATAGCTTTGACCTAGAGTTGGGGCATGTGCCTGCTCCTGTGGCCGAGAACCTCTGGGGGGCAGAGTTAGATGCCTTGATGGAGCTGGAGGATAACTGGGGAGCAGTAAAGCGCTACATTACCCAAGTGTTGCAGGCACGGGGGCTAGAGGGGATACAGGCCGAAGAACTCGCCATCTTGCCGGGGATGGATGAAATTTTTGCCCTCGTACGGATGAAGCGGCACTATGACGAGGGTCAGTACGATGTCCTGATTATTGATTCGGCACCCACGGGAACGGCACTGCGGCTGTTGAGTTTGCCTGAGGTGAGCGGCTGGTATATGCGCCGCTTTTATAAACCCTTGCAGCGGATGTCGGTGGCCTTGCGCCCCATTGTGGAGCCAATTTTCAAGCCCTTGGTGGGCTTTTCGCTACCGGATCAGGCGGTGATGGATGCACCTTACGAGTTCTATGAACAAATTGAAGCCCTCGAAAAAGTCCTCACCGACAACACCCAAACCTCGGTACGGCTGGTCACAAATCCTGAAAAAATGGTTCTTAAGGAGTCCCTACGCGCTCATGCTTACTTGAGCTTGTACAATGTGGCCACAGATTTGGTGGTCGCTAACCGCATCTTACCAGAAACAGTCAGCGATCCCTTTTTTAGCCGCTGGAAAGAGACGCAGCAGCAGTACCGCCAAGAAATTCACGACAATTTCCGACCCCTACCGGTCAAAGAAGTGCCCCTGTTTGCCGAGGAACTCTGTGGTCTGGCTGCCCTGAAGCGTCTTAAGGAAACGCTCTACGCCGATGAAGACCCTGCCCAAGTCTATTACCAAGAGCAAACAATTCGGGTGGTGCCCAGTGATGGCCAGTACAGCCTCGAACTCTATTTACCCGGGATCCCTAAGGAAAAAATCGAACTGAATAAAACTGCTGACGAGTTAAGTATTCGCATTGGTAACCATCGGCGTAATATGGTGCTACCGCAGGGATTAGCCGCCATGCAGCCAGTTGGCGCCAAAATGGAGGCAGACTACTTGAAAATTCGCTTTGCTACTGCGGCGGTCAGTGGATAATCTACTGCTGTTTTGAGATGTGCTGAGATTACACTTGTGACCTCCTCTGTGCCTTCGTTGGCGATCGCCACGACTGATTTAACGATGGTGTACCAGTCGGGGCATCAATTGACCCCAGTGTTACACGGCATTAATCTCAGTATTCAGACAGGCCATATCCATTTGCTGATGGGGCCTTCCGGCTCCGGTAAAACAACGCTGCTCTCGATTTTAGCCGGAATTTTGACCCCCACTAGCGGCAAAGTATTTGTTCTAGGGCAAGACATTACCCAGATGAAAAAGAACGAATTAGCGAGGTTTCGCCTCAACAACATTGGGTTTGTCTTCCAGAGTTTTAATCTTTTTCCAGCCTTAACCGCTTTAGAAAATGTAGAGATTGCCTTCAACCTGAAGGGGGTTGCCACGAAGGATGCGAAGGTGCGTGCTGCCAAGCTTTTAGACGAAGTGGGCTTAGGCGATCGCCTCAACTTCTTACCGCAAAACCTATCAGGCGGGCAAAAGCAGCGAGTTGCGATCGCCCGGGCACTGGCCGGCGATCCAAAAATTATTTTTTGCCGATGAACCGACTGCGTCTCTTGACTCCCAAAGTGGCCAGCAAGTCATTAAAATTCTCTACAAGCTAGCAAAGCAAAAGGGATGTACGGTAATGATTGTCACCCACGATCCCCGAATCATCCCCATTGCCGATCGCATTACCAAAATTGAAGATGGTCGTATTCAGACCGATTAGGGTCACTCAGCCTGAATCACCCTTGATTATGGCTGTGCAACCGACGGGGATTGGGTTGGAGCAGGTTGCTGAGGTGCGGGTGAGCGCAGGTAGGCTCCCACAAAAATAGCTGCGACCACGGTGGCGATCGCCCCCAAGCCAATCATCCACCTCAGCCCATGATGGGACTGGGGTTCGTGCACCGTGGCTTTATTCGCTTGGGAAGAGGTGTCACCACCCTCACTGGCCAAGGTATCCTTGGCAGCGGGCTTGACCGGTTCCGTTTCAATACTGAGAGCCGTTTTGGCCGCCCCCACCAATTCACGGCTGGGTGGACGGCGCAACTCCCCACTGAGCTCCATTCCCACCAACGTTTCCTTGGCACCACGCAAATCCGACTTAATACTTTGAAAGGCGATGGACTGGAGGTATTGGCTAAACTCCGTCTCCGCCATTGACACCATCATGTAAGAAGCCTTGGCTTTGCGGCCAAAGAGAATCACGTCCCCATGGTGAAGTTCATGGCTGGAAATCCGTTTGCCATTGACAAACGTACCGTTCGTGCTGGGCTTGCCATTGGCATTGCCATCCACCAAGCGGTAACGATAGTTCGTGGTACCCGGCACAGGCACCCGCAACAGAATCGCGTGCTGTCGTGATACGGTCTCAAAGTCTAAGACAATTGCATTGCTTTCGTCGCGCCCTAAGGAGTAAGCAGCCGCCTCAAGGGCGATCGCGCGTCGCCCACCCACCATATTCAAAATCAAAACATGACGCTCTTGTGCCAAGCTGTTCATTTTAATCTATCCCCCGTGAGTCCATAAACAACCACGGCCAATGGCAGGATGATGAGAAGAGGTCATCCTGAGCGTTCTGAGGCGCTCAGTTACGCAACGCTGCAAATATTGATGACGCTTGCAAAAGTGGCCTAGGCTGTCAATCTACTTTTACCTTTGCGTGATCTGACGGAGAACTGCTGTGATGCTGATCACAAACATGTCAAGAATTGTCAAATCTTAAGGTTTGGCTAGATAAGACTTGGCCAGATTTGGCACAGATTCTGTGTTAACACAGCCACGCATAACGAATCGTAACAAGTCACCCCTGCTACCACTGAAGACCCAAAAAGCTGCCTAGAATTGATGTAGATTAAACCGTGCTTGGAGTGTCTTCCTATGGCCACAGATTTTAATCGCGGCATTATGAAGTTTGAAGGGGCAGATAGCCCTGTGATGATCGCAGCTTCAGCGGTACTGATTCTTGGCTTTATTGCTGTGCTGATTTGGTGGGCGCTGCATACGGCTTACGCTTAGGATTGTCGCTCTAGATGGATAATATGCTCTGTCAGGGCAGCAAAGGTTTCATCATGGCTAATGACAAATAGCTGTCTAAAACTTCTCAGATTAGCTAGGTTTTCTGCTAGCTGCTGACGGCGCTCGTGATCCATATTGGTCGTGGGTTCATCAAAGAAGGCCACGTCTGTGGCGGCTAAAATTCGCAGCAGGGCAAGGCGTACCGCAAGGGCAGCGCACATCTGCTCACCCCCAGAAAGGCTCCTAAAACTACGCCAGTGCCCGCCCTCGTTCACTTGAATGTCGTAGTCCGACAGCCACCGAAGGGCAACGTCAGGACGGTTGAGTAACTCGCGAAAGAGACGGTCGGCTTCGTGGGAAATGCTGTGCAGATACGCCTCGCTAACGCGGGGGCCACTGGTTCGGTAAATTTCCCGCGCCGTCACGATAAAATGGTGCCGCTGTTGGTACTCAGCGAGGGTTTGGCGGCTACGGGCAAGCTGTTGCGCCACCGCCTCAAGATGCTGGAGGGCGTCTGCATACTGCTGATATTGTCTCTCCTTTTCGGGAATTGCCCCTAGGAGGGTTTGATACTCGCGGCTGAGTTGCTCATGGCGAGCTGTGACCTCCCTTAAGCGATCCACATCTATGCGCTGGGCTTGGGTCTGGTAGTCCTGCGCTAGGGTGGCACAGGTGTTTTGGAGGGCGGCATAGGTGGCTTGTGCCTCTGCAAGCGCCGCTTGGTAGGCGGCCACTTGGCTAGCTTGGTGTTTGTGCTGGAGGTAGGTTTGGTAGGCGTGCTCTAGGGTCGCCAATTCCTCTGTCAGGGCTTGGCGCTTCTGCTCTAAGGCTTGATAGTACTGGCGCTGACGGTATAGGGGCGCAAGCTCGCTGTTCAATTGCGCTTGGTGTTGTACTAGCTCTTGGACTGCTGTTTCAATGTCCGGTGCTGACTGCTGTTGCTCTAGGAGAACCTGTTGTTGGGCGCGGGGTTGCCCCAGTGCCTCTAGCTCTGTGCTCAGCTTAGTGTACTGGCGCTGCAACTGGGCGAGTTGGCTGTAGCGAGGGATCAACTGCCGTTGGCGATCGCCAAGGGCACTCAGGTGTTCGTGTAATCGCGCTTTTTCAGCGGCAAGGGGGTGCCATTGCAGGAGTGAGCGTTCGGCAGCGGCAGCGGCAGCAATCTCCGCGTCGAGTTGCGCGAGAAGAGGGGTCAGCAGGTCTTGCTCAGAGGGATCAAGGCGCTTGAGGAGTGCTTCAAGGTCGTTGAGCAACTGCTGATGGTTGGCTTGCAGGTGTTGCAGCGCTTGCAGGCCTAAGGTCACAGCTGGGGTGAGCAAGGCAAAGTCTTGGGCGGCGGTCAGTTCATGCATGGCTTGGCGAGTTAGAGGAGCGATGGCGGCGGCTTGGGTTGTGGCGCTTGCAACGATGGGGGCAAGGGTGGCGGCAAAGGCTTGGGCGGCGCTGAGGTGGCTTATCTGGGCTGCGAGGCGATCGCGCTCCTGCTGTTTCTGGTTTAGGGTGGCAGCAAGGGGGCGTTGAGCATCAAGGGCAGCCAATTGCTGCTCCAGTTCAACAAGGCGGAGTTGGGCGCTTTGAATTTGCTCCTCAAGATGGGTGGCCTCTTGAGCTGCCTGCTCCGCCGCTCGTAGTTGGGCGTGGACTACGGCTAATTCCTGCTCAAGGGCATCCGCCGCCGCAATCTGGGGGGCAAGGGCAGCCAGTTGGGACTCAATCGTAGCGATCGCTTGGCGTTGGGCTTCAAGGTGTGCCAGTTTTGGTTGCGGCTCGCTGCTGTCGCTGCTCGCACTCAGCAATCTGCTGCTCAAGGGTACCCTGCTCCTTTAACTGCCGCTCGAGGCTCCGCAATGCCTGTTGCAGTTCGCGATAGCGATCGTAGGTTGCCTGAGAGTCTTGGCAGCGCGCTTGACTCAATTGCGCGGCGGCTAGCTGTTGGTGGCGATCGCGGCAAAGCTGCTCCTGCTGTTCAAGTTGGTGTTGCAGCCGCTGCTGTTGCTGTGCTAAGTGCTCAAGAGCTGCCACTTCTGCCTCAAGCTGCGCCCGTTCCTGGGCCAAGGCGTGACACACCTGAGCGAGGCGATCGCGCTGTTGGTAGTCCTGCGCCAATTCTGCGGCTAGGGCTTGCGCCTTGGTGGTATAGTCTTCGCGGCTGGCTAGCGCCTGCTCATGGCGGGCAATAGTTTCCCGGAGGTGCTGCAGGCGGGTTTCGGAGTGTTTTTCTAGCGCCAAGGCGGCATCGTAGGCGCGGCGATAGTCATCCACCTGCAAGATAGGCTCAAAAATTGCGCGGCGCTGAGCGGCTGTACCGAAAAAGTCGGCGGTCATCATCCCTTGGGGAATGCCGATCACCTGCTCAAAGAGGTCTTTAAGGGGCAAGGCACTGTTGATCCCCAAATGTTCCTTGAGCCATTGCTGTACCTCGTCCCGCCGCGACAACACCAGCGCCTGTAACTGGGGGTCAAAAATGCTATAGCCGCTACGGGTACTGCGTTTAAACCAAATAGGAGCGACCATCCGCCGCCGAAATAAACTGAACCGTTGCCTCGGCATGGGTTGCGCCCTTGCGAATAATTGCTTTGTTAAAGCCAGACCCATAACCGGAGGTGGCATCAAATAGAACCCAAGCAATGGCTTCTAAAAGGCTTGTTTTGCCCGCCCCATTTTCGCCACAGATAACATTCACCCCGCGGCAAAAGTTAACAGTGCGATCGCGATGGGTTTTGAAATTAGTTAAGGTCAGCCGCTGAATTTCCACTCCGGCCTCCTAGGCGTGGCTCGGTACCGGCAATGAGGCGCTGGATATTACTCTGGTGCCGCCAAATAACAAAGGCACTCGCTAAAATACTAAAACCAACAAAGGGCAGCGATCCTGTAAACCACCAAAACCAAAGGGGTAGAGACAGTGCCGCTAGAATCGAGCCAAGAGAGACAATGCGACTCAGGGCAAGTACCACAAGGAAGACACCAAAGGTGACCAATCCTGTCGGCCAGTTCAGCGCCAAGAGCACCCCCAAGCTGGTGGCAACGGATTTGCCGCCCCGCCATCCCAGCCAAATAGGTTTACTGTGCCCCACCACCGCCACTAGGGCGATCGCCAACAGGCAGTAGTCTCCCCACGCTGGCGGCACCGTACTCCAGGGTTGAGCGAGGCTCCAGCGAGCCGCAACAACGGCAACCGTTCCCTTGAGCACATCAACAACAAAGGTGAACAGCCCCGCGCCTTTGCCCACCACCCGCAGGACATTGGTGGCGCCTGTGGAGCCAGAGCCATGATCGCGAATGTCAATACCGCGTAGGTGCTTGGCCACCCAATAGCCTGTCGGAATTGAGCCGAGTAGATAGCTTGTCAGCACCATAACCCCAAGGATGACTGCGGTGCTCACCTGTGCCTCCTATTCAAAAAACTCATTCGTGCGACGCAACTGGGGTTCGGGAGCAAACCCCAACAGGAGTGGATACTGAAGCAGCGATAAACTCACCTTCTCTTGGGAGTCGTCAATTAAAATCAGGGGGAGATAGTCCTCTTGTTCAAGGCGATCGGCGCGGAAGGCCAATGCATCCGCAGACTCAAACAGCGCCACCCCCCGCTCAGGGCCAAAGTCTTGGCGGTTGATGCCTAAACAGTCTTGCAGCCCCCGCCGCCAGTCTCCCAAACGCTCGGGAGAGTCTGCCAAGACCAGCACCCGCAGCATGTCGCCGTAAAAATCCCGCAAAATCGAAATAATTGCCGAGGCCACAAGGATATTTTGCAGCCGACTTGGGAGCGATCGCAGGGCACCCCGCCCCCCTAAATCAAAAAACCAACTTTCCACTCGCTGCGCGTGTAACGGCTCAAAGGTGCGCCGTAGCTGCCAAGGCGGGCCATAGTAATTGGGGTTCGTTTGGTACTGCTCTAGGAGGTGCTTAATGCGGCTAGTTTCCTCCTGAAACCCCTCATCCAACACCAATTTCGGGGGGGAAGTTGCAGCGGGCGGTGTTTCATGCTCTGCTGCTGGGGCAGGGGCTGGCAGCAGTTGTAGTTCCTCCACCGTTGCAGCTAAATCCTGCATACTGTTCACGAGGAACTCCTTAAACCCTTGCACCCGAATGGCCATTTCCTGAGATGCACCAACAAAATTTTGGCGCAGTTCCTGCTCAATACGCTCCTTGCGTCGCTCCAACTGTTCGATAGTGAGTTGCAGGGCTTGTTGCTTCTCTTCAAGATCCTGGCAACAACGGTGAGCAAGACGATGGAATGCTGCTTCAAGCGCTTGAATTTCCTCTTTGAGTGCATCCCGCCGTGCCGCAAGCGTAGCCAGTTCCGCCTCCTGTGCCTCAGCAGCGGACTCAGTTAGGTCTGGGGTCAAGGTGGGTTCATCAGTCATTGCGAGCAGGGGGAATAAAGGCCGTACGTGGGCAGCGTTCTTGCAGGCATTGTACTAAAGTTTTGGCATCAAACAGAATCGGCAAGAAGTGGATACTCTTGACCTCACGGAAATAAAACAGGATGGGCAGCCGTGGCCAAAAAACCTCCCAGTGCTGCCACTGCTGGTAGGGAAACTGCCGAATTTGCTGGCTGCCGCGATACACTTCAAGGGCTGTCGCTGTAAAGTCCAGCCGTAGGGTAGCTGCTTGCACGGCCAAAAACAGACTGAACAGCGATACCGGCAACCCTAACCACCACTTCAGGTACCAAAGGGGCACACTCAGCAGCAGTACGCCCACCGGTACAGTAAAGGCGGGGGATAAACGAACTGTCGTTGTTGTTGCTTGCATTGGGGACGTCCTCCCTTCTGTTGGGTGATACTTGTATTGTCAAACATTGGCAACCCAACGCCTGCCAGCACCTACGGTATTGGACACAAAGGGCACAGCCCCAAGGCTAGAAAGGGCAACAGTTGGTAGTGTAAACTACGGTGATGTCCGTGGTCTGGTTACGGTGCCGTACCACTGCTAATCGCTGCACCTTGATGTCATTCTTTGGATGGGATTCACCTTGGCTGAGCATATCCCCACCTGCCTCAACGGTAAAACCTTAGCCCAGTCTATTGAGGCGAAGCTGGCGGCACACGTGCAAACCCTAAAGTCACAGTTGGGGCGGCCACCGGGGTTGGCTGTCCTCAGGGTTGGCGATGACCCCGCTAGTGCTGTTTACGTTCGCGCCAAGGAGCAGGCCTGCGAACGGGTTGGGATTCGCTCCTTTGGGGCTCACTTGCCCGCCAGTACGTCCGAAGCTGACCTCTTGGCTAAGATCACCGATCTCAACCATGATGAGCGGGTAGATGGTATTTTGCTACAACTGCCGCTGCCGCCTCACTTGGATGCGCGCCCTCTGCTCTACGCCATTCACCCTGATAAGGATGTCGATGGCCTCCACCCTGACAATTTAGGTCGTCTTGTGCGCGATGAGCCGGGGTTGCGCAGTTGTACCCCTGCTGGGGTGATGCAATTGCTGGCAGCTTACGGGATTGAGGTGGCGGGTCGGCAAGCGGTGGTGGTGGGGCGCAGTATTTTAGTGGGCAAGCCTCTTGCCCTAATGCTCTTAAATGCCGATGCAACGGTGGCGATCGCCCACTCGCGCACCCGTAACCTAGCTGAGGTGACTCGCAGTGCCGAAATTTTAGTGACGGCGATCGGTCGTCCCCGCTGCATTACCGCAGACATGATTCGCCACGGTGCCATTGTTATTGATGTTGGCATTAATCGTATTCAACGCCCAGATGGTAAATTTAGCCTGTGGGGCGATGTGGACTATGATGCTGCCTGTCAAGTGGCTAGTTACATTACCCCTGTTCCCGGCGGGGTTGGTCCGATGACCGTGGCCATGTTGTTGCACAATACAGTATGGAGCTATTGTCGCCGGCACAATCAGCCAGCGCAGTTACTCCAGTTGTCCCCTACAGACCAGCCTGCACGATGAGGAGACCCCAATGATTTCCGCCGACCCCCCCCACGTTCGCAACGCTGCTAGCAACTTTGACCTTAAGGCCTACCTGAAAGAACGGCAAGCCCTAGTGGAAGCGGCGTTGGAGTCTTCCCTGCCTGTGACGTACCCCGAAAAAATATACAATGCCATGCGCTATTCCCTCATGGCGGGTGGCAAGCGCTTGCGCCCCATCCTCTGCTTGGCAACCTGTGAGTTACTGGGGGGACGATCGCCATGGCCATGCCCACGGCCTGTGCCTTGGAGATGATTCACACCATGTCCCTCATCCATGATGATCTGCCAGCAATGGACAATGATGACTATCGGCGGGGCAAACTCACGAACCATAAGGTGTACGGCGAAGACATTGCGATTTTGGCTGGGGATGGGCTGCTTGCTTACGCCTTTGAGTATGTGGTTGAGCAGACCAAAAATGTGCCTGCGGAATATTTGCTAAAAATTGTTGCCCGCTTGGGTCACGCGGTGGCAGCGACGGGGTTAGTGGGTGGGCAAGTTGTCGATCTAGAGTGTGAAGGGAAAACAAATATTGGTGTTGAGACCCTGCACTTTATCCACTCCCATAAAACGGGGGCACTGCTAGAGGCTGCGGTGCTCTCAGGCGCACTCTTGACTGGGGCGGATGAAGCAACGCTCAAGCGGCTGTCTCGCTATGCCGCCAACATTGGTCTGGCCTTTCAAATCATTGACGATATTCTCGACATTACCTCGACCCGGGATGTGCTGGGTAAAACCGCTGGCAAGGATGTGACGGCGCAGAAAATGACCTATCCTCGGCTATGGGGGCTAGACAAATCCCGCCAAGAAGCTGAGCGCTTGGTGGCGGAGGCGAAGGCAGAGTTGGCACTTTACGGTGAGGCTGCGGTGCCCTTGCAGGCGATCGCCGACTATATTACTGCCCGTAGCCATTAACGGGTGTCACAGAACACCCAATCCGTAGGGTGGGGTAGTTCATAGAGGCACAACACGGTAGGATGGGCGCAGACCTTTGTCCGCAACGATGATGGATACTCTCCGCGAGCTGTTGTCTAACCATGTTCTCTGGGTGGCCTTGGCGGCTAGTGCGATCGCCCAAACCCTCAAGCTGCTGTTGGATATTGCCAAGCATCGTAAGCTGAACTTCCGGGTGTTGGTGGAAACTGGCGGCATGCCTAGTTCTCACTCTGCCTTAGTGACGGCCTTAGCCACGAGCGTAGGGTTGCAGCGAGGCTGGAGTAGTGTTGAATTTGCCATTGCCCTGGTCTTTGCCTTTATTGTGATGTACGATGCAGCCGGTGTGCGCCAAGCCGCCGGCAAGCAAGCGCGCATCCTCAACCAGATTGTCGAAGAATTTTTCCAAGAAGGGCACGAATTAGCAGAAGCCCGACTCAAGGAACTTCTTGGCCATACCCCCATTCAAGTGATTGCTGGCTCTGCGCTGGGGGTGGCGATCGCCTGGGTGGCAACCTAGAGGCTCAACTCTTCAGGCTTTGGGCTAGCTCAGTGTAGTATCGTGAGCGCTCAGTCTCCTGCAAGGCTTGGTAAGCCAGCGCCAACTGCTGGGCAGCACGTTCGCCCACGTAGTCCAAGGGAAAAGGCATCTGCTTGCTGTAGCGATTGGTGCGCCCCATCTCGAGGCAGTACTCAAAATAGGCAGTGGCACCAAGGGGAAAGCCTAAGGCCATTAGCCAGCACCCTGCTAAGTGGTTGAGGGGAGGATAGGTAGGGAACCAGATCAGGCTTTGCTGACAGAGCAATTGCAGCGCCTCGTGTTCTTCCGCCGCCAGTAAGCGTCGCCCCAGTTGATGGAGAATTTCTGGCAGGGAGCCGGGCACCTCTGGCGGGAGTTGGCCACTCAGGAGGTGAGGGAATAGGCGCTCAAAGAGTTCATTAAAGCAATCTTCCGCAGCACTAGGGTTATTGACGGCGTTGTACATATCCGCCAAGGCAAACAGTAAGCTCAGGCTCAGCCCTTCGCTGGCGCGGATGCGCTCCAAAATGGGGATATTGCGATCGCGCATCTTTGCCTGAATCTGGGCCGGCTGATAGCCGTAGTGATCAATTCTGAAAGTTGTGAGGGATCCGATAGTGATGGGGGCAGATCCTGAAGAGACCAATTGCTCATGAAAACGCCCCTGATAGCGGAGGGTGGGCAGGTTGCGAAAGAGGCGCACAATGGCAAAATCTGAAAACTGCTCCCCTGTGCCAATTTCACGGCGCAACAGTTGGTACGCCTGTACGCTGGGCGCTGCGGCTAACTGCTCCCTCAAGGAGGTATCACTGAGGCACACAAGGACTTCGTCGGCATCCAGTACCAGAATCCACTCACCGCTGGCTTGGTCTAGGGAATAGTTACGCGCCGCTGCAAAATCATCGCGCCACGGTAGGGTGTAGAGCTTCTCTGTAAACTGACGGGCGATCGCCACCGTATCATCCGTTGAGCCGGTATCCACCACCACGATTTCATCCACAACAGGCTGCACACTCGCCAAGCACCGCTGAAGATTTGTGGCTTCATTTTTGACGATCAAACAGGCGGAGACCTGCGGCATGGCCACCTACAGTAACTTTTCAAGTTGTTGACGCAGACGGTTTAGCTCTTTTTCCGAAAATTCACTCTCCGCGGCGGGCGGTACTCGGTTTTCAACCTCCCAGTCGGTTTCAGCCACATTGCGCTCCGGTGGAGTCAAGAATAACCGCTCAGCATCGTTCGTTGGCACAAACCCCCTAGGCACTAAATGGCATTCGTAACCTGAGGCTTGACAAAACTCTTCCACTTCCTTGGCATCAATTCCAACCACACTGGGACGTTGAAAATCCTGTGCTTCTAAGAGCAACCCATAGCGCTCAGCATCATCGGCGCACTCAAACATGAGAATTAGGTTGCGATCGCCCAGTTGCAGCGAATGAATACCCTCATTTGCGGTACCGGGATTGTAGAGCAAGACATAAACTTGCATAACGATTCGCCCCTGAAATCTCAACAGCGATTATACCGATTTTGGCTCCCTTACATCAGTTTCATCCACTAAGTTCTGAATGGTTAATCGCCGATGTTAGCTTAATAGGTTGTAACGTCTTGCAAATAATATCCACAAAAGCCCATCGCTGTTGGCCATAGAATCCCCCCCTAACATCAACTAAGCTAGAGGTAGGGGGCGATCGCTAACGCCAAAGGAGCGTGATCCATCATGTACAAAAAAATTTTGGTTGCGGTGGACGACACTGAATTAGGAGAATCAGTCTTTCAAACGGCTTTAGATTTGGCTTTACACTATCAAGCCCAAATGATGCTCATTCATGTTTTGTCCCCCACCAGCGAGTCCTATCCGGATCCAATTTTCACAACGCCGCTGGCGTCGGGGTTTATGTGGGGCTGCATGAGGAAGTGATGCGTGCCTACGCCGAACAGTGGGAGAGCTTTGAGCAAAAAGGGTTAGATATGCTGCGGCATTTGACCCAAGTGGCCACAGATAAAGGGGTTGCCACTGAATTCACGCAAGCCTTGGGGGATGCTGGCCGCGCCATTTGTGATTTGGCTAAAGACTGGCAAAGCGATCTCATTGTTGTGGGACGACGGGGACTCAAAGGGCTGAGTGAGTTCTTCTTGGGGAGCGTCAGTAACTACGTTTTACACAATGCCCACTGCTCAGTGCTCGCGATTCAACGTCCGAATCCCTAAGCAGGTTACTCAGCATGGGACAAAGCTGGCAAGTTGGCAACGTCTTCGGAATTCCACTGCGCATTGATCGCTCGTGGTTTATTGTCATCCTTTTATTTGCGTTTCTCAATGGAAGTGACTGGCAGGCCACCTACCCTGAGTGGGGAGCCTTGGCGTGGGGTATGGGGTTCCTCATTTCACTGCTATTGTTTGGCTCGGTGCTGCTACACGAGTTGGGGCACAGTTTGGCTGCTCGCTCGCAAGGCATTACCGTTCGCTCAATTACCCTCTTTTTGTTTGGGGGGATGGCTGCGATTGAGCGAGAATCGGCAACGCCTGCCCAAGCATTTCAGGTGGCGATCGCTGGCCCACTGGTGAGTTTTGGGCTGTTCGTGGTGCTGCGGCTCGCAGCAGTGCCGCTGCCTGCGGGGAGTCCCCTGCAGGAACTACTGCTGTACCTTGCCAGAATTAATTTTGTCTTGGCGCTGTTTAACCTCTTGCCCGGGCTCCCCCTTGATGGGGGGCAAATTCTCAAGGCGGGGGTTTGGAAACTCACCGGCAGCCGCTTTCAGGGGATTCGCTGGGCGGCGCGCTCCGGTCAGGTGCTGGGCTGGCTCGCCATGAGTCTGGGGCTGGCGGGGGTGCTCTTAGGTAGTGGCAACGGTTTGTGGATTGGTCTATTGGGGTGGTTTGCGCTGCAAAATGCCACGATTTACCATCGTCTCAGTCGCCTCCAAGAAGGCTTGCTGAAGCTAACGGCGGCGGCGGCCATGTCTCGGGACTATCGGGTTGTGGATGGCACCCTGTCCCTGCGGGAATTTGCCGATCGCTACCTCCTCTTAGCGGATCGCCAACCGACCGCCTATTTTGTGGCCACCGATGGCCGCTACCGTGGGCTGTTGGCGCCCCAAGCCCTGAACCACATTGAGCGCAGTATGTGGGAGCAAACCCCCATCGAACAATTAGCCGTACCCTTGGCAGCGATCGCCACCGTGCGGGAATCTGACTCCTTGGCCACGGTAGTCTGTACCCTTGAAGAGAAAGAGCAGCAATTTTTAACGGTGCTCTCCCCAGCGGCAGCGGTGGCGGGAGTGATTGATCGTGCCGATGTGATGGCGGCACTGGCGAGTCAGCTGGGCTGGCAGCTCAGCAAACAGGAACTACAACTCCTGAGGAAGCAAACCCACTATCCACCAGAGCTACAGCTCCTCGAAGTGGCGCGCACCGCCCTGCAATTGCAGAGTAGTGATCCGCTGCCCCCTGCCGATTGAAACCCGACCAGCGGGGTAGTTCATCAAAAAAGGCGGTATGATCGTGTTCCAGTGCTTCCCGTAGCGACGAACACGGTTAGTTGAGGCGACGCCATGATTCAGGTTGAGCACCTGACCAAAGTGTACGGAACAACGGCTGCCTTGCGCGACGTCAGCTTTACGGCAGCCACGGGGGAAATTTTGGGACTTCTCGGCCCCAACGGTGCTGGTAAAACCACGACGATGCGCATTTTGGCAGGGTATTTGCCCGCAACCAGTGGCACTGCGGTGATTGCTGGACATGAGGTTCACACTGACCCGATGGCCGTGCGGCAGCGCATTGGCTATCTGCCGGAACATCCGCCCCTTTACACCGAAATGACGGTTGTCGGATATTTGCATTTTGTGGCTCGTATTAAGGGGGTCAGCGCGGGCGATCGCCCCCAGCGGGTCAACTTCGCCCTCAAAAGCTGTGGCCTTCTTGATTGCCAACATACGATTATTCGCAAGCTCTCAAAAGGGTATCGGCAGCGGGTAGGGATTGCCCAAGCCATTGTTCACGACCCGCCGGCCATTATTCTGGATGAACCCACCGTAGGACTCGATCCCCGGCAAATTATTGAAGTGCGCCATCTCATCCAAACCCTTGCCGGACAGCATACGGTCATTCTTTCGACCCATATTTTGGCAGAGGTGAGTATGACCTGCGATCGCGCCGTCATTATCAACAAAGGCGAGGTAGCCGGCATCGGCAAACTGGATGAGTTAATGCAGCAGCTCAGCAGCAGCTACACCTACGATCTCGAACTCGTGGGCGATCGCCAGCACATCCAAACCCTGCTAACTCAGATGCCCCAGCTGCAAAACGTCAACTGGCTTGGCACTCCCGACCAACCACGGCAACAACTCCACATCAGCAGTCCTGAGGAAATTGGAGCCGATTTGGCCACCCTCCTCATCCAAAATGGTATTCAACTCTACGAGATGCGCCGCTCCCACGCCAACCTTGAAGACGTATTCCTCAAACTCACGACCGACGATGTTGCTCCTGCTGCCGCAGCCCCCACCCCGGCTGAGCCACCCATCGTGGAGGATGCCGATGCCTAACCGCTTACTCCACCGTGGCCGTATGATCATCGCCAACATTTTGGCCATCTATCGCCGTGAGTTGCAAAGCTACTTCACCGCTCCCTTTTACTATGTAATTGCTGGCGTCTTCTGGCTGCTGAGCGGCCTCTTTTTCATTGTGGTGATGACCACCATCATTAACCAAGTGGCGCAGCAGGACCTACTGCAACAACAATTTGGCGCACCCTCCCAAGCAGTGGATGTACCAAAATTAATTCTGGAAAGTTTTTTAGGGCTACTTGGCTCCATTTCCCAAGTGATTTTGCCCATGCTCTCGATGGGACTCTACACCGAAGAGCGTAAGCGCGGCACCCTTGAGCTATTGGCTACGTCCCCTATTACCAACTGGAGCGTAGCCACGGGCAAGCTCTTGGCGGTATTGACCTTTTATGCCACCCTGTTGCTTCCCCTTGTGGTCTATCAGTTTGTGACCCTGCAAAGTAGTACTCCCCCCCTCTCGCCGTGGCTAATTCTTGCCGGGAATGGTGGCTTGCTCCTGTTGGCAGCGGCCATTTTAGCCTTGGGAATGTTTTTATCCTCCCTCACCGACAGCACCATTTTGGCCGCTATTCTTGGCTTTGCTGTGTTACTGATCCTCTGGACTCTAGATATTTTGGCGAAGAATACCGGCGGCACCCTCAGTGAGGTGCTTACCTACCTCTCCCCCATCGAACATTTCTCAACCCTAACCCGCGGGGTTTTTCGCACGAGCAGCCTAGTAGTCTTTGGCAGCTATATCTTTTTAGGGATCTTCCTAACGGCACAGTCCATTGATGCATTTCGCTACCAACGGAATTAGGGGGTCAATCTTATGAAGCGCTTTGCCCTTGGTTCCTCAGCAGCAGTGTCCACTGCCCTTCTGTGGGTGGCACCCCTATGTCTTATCGCAGGAGCAACAGCGGGAATCGTCAGCGATCGCTGGGACTGGGTGCCCCTCACCCTATTAAGTGTAGGGGCGGGCGCACTACTGTTGTGGCTCATTTTGCAAAGCCGTGTCTCAGGAGGGTTTTGGGGACGGCGCTCTACCCAGATGAGTACCAACGCCATCCTCACCGTGGTGGCCGTCATCGCCCTGTTGGGGGTCGTGAATGTTCTCGGTAATCGCTATAGTGTTGACATTGATCTCACTGAAAACCAATCCTTTACCCTTGCGGTTGAAACCCGCGATGTGTTGCAAAACCTCAAAGAGCCCGTACAGGTCTTGGTTTTTGATACCAATGCCGCCAGTCGCGATCGCCTCTTACTAGAGCAATACCGTCGCCACGCCAACAACCAGTTTTCCTTTGAATTTGTTGACCCCCAAGCTCAACCCAGCCTTGCGCGCGAGTACAACGTCACTCAGGTGGGGCAGGTGATTGTTAAAGCCGGTACAAAAACCCAGCGCATTGACGAAGACCTCTCCGAAAGTAACCTCACCCCAGCACTGATTCGCGTCACGAGCGATCGCACTGTTACCGCCTACTTTACAACCGGGCACAATGAACTCCCCCTCACGGGTGGCTCCGCCAGTCTATCAGAAGTCGCTAAGCTCCTTGAGCAGCGGGATGTTGAACTTCTACCCCTCAATCTTTTGGAAAAAGGCAAGGTTCCTGAGGATGCCAACGTAATTGTGGTGGCAGGCCCACGGCAGCCCTTTTTGCGCCTTGAGGAAGACCTGCTCAAGAACTATTTGAATCGCGGCGGCAGCCTGCTGCTAATGCTGGATGTGGATGTCAATGTGGGACTAGCAGATCTGCTCAAGGACTGGGGGGTAACCCTCGATAACCGCTGGGTCATTGATGGCTCTGGCGTGGGTCAGCAGGTCGGCCTAGGGCCTGACACGATTATTGTTACCACCTATGGCAATCACCCGATTACCCAACGATTTGCCCAAGGCCCTAGCGTCTTTCCCCGTGCTCAAGCCATTCGCATTGAGCCGGTCAAGGATGATGATATTGTTGAGCTTGCCCTCTCTGGCTCGCAAACCTGGGCGGAAACCGACTGGCAGTCTGGAGATCTCGAATTTACAGAAGGGGTGGATACCCTCGGACCGCTGCCGTTGGCCGTGGCCATTACTCGCACCCTCAGTGAAGAGCCAGCCAAACAGGCACGTTTGGTTGTCTTTGGGGATTCCGAATTTGCCACCGATGGCGTGATTGCCTACCAAGGGATTAACAGCGACCTATTCGTTAATTCTGTGCTTTGGTTGGGCGATCGCGACCAGCAGGCACTGTCTTTGCGCCCCCGCCAAACCACCAATCGTCGCCTGCAACTCAACGTGGCTACCAGCCGCTGGATCGAAATTAGTGCTGTCTTGTTATTACCGCTGCTGGGGTTTGGCCTAGCGGTGTTCCTGTGGTGGCGACGACGCTAACCGTGAATTTTTATGGCACGAACCTCCTTCTCCTATGCACGCCTGCTGCTCTATGCACTACTGGTGGGGATCCTTGGTGGCCTAGTCTCCACCGCCTTTTATCAGGTTCTGACAGGGGGGTTTGCCCTCCTATGGGACACCGCACCAAACCTAGTCAGTATTAGAACCTGGGAGCATCTCTACCCCTACATTCCCCTGATTACTGCCACGGGCGGCCTCTTGGTGGGGTTGTCTGTCAAATTTTTCGGAGCCACGGGGGGTCTCACCGATGCTGTTGCTGAGTTACATCGGGATGGCAAGCTCAGCTATCGCTACATTCCGGGGATGGCCTTAGCCTCATGGCTCTCCTTACTGTTTGGCAGTAGTGCTGGGCCTGAAAGTCCAATCATTGATATTAATGGGGGTCTTGGCAGTTGGTTAGCAACTCGCTTACAGGTGTCAGCAGCCGTGGGGCGCATCCTCACCCTCTGTGGAATGGCGGCTGGAATGGGGGTATTTTTTAACACGCCTCTAGGGGCAACCCTTTTTGTTCTGGAGGTACCCCATCGGCGTAGTTTAGAGTTTTATGAGGCAATTATTCCCGCACTCATTTCCGCCTTTTGTGGTTTTACCCTGTTTCGGGTGATCACTGGCACCACCATCGGTAGTATTTATCGCTTTCCTCCTTACGATGCCTTACGCCCTCAGGATATTGGCACATCGATCGCCCTTGGCATCATTGGGGCAGCGGTGGGCGTAGTCTTTATCGTTGTGCATCGGCTCCTAGGGCGATGGCTGGCTCCGTACCAACCGCATCCTCTCATTTTGATTGTAGCGGTAGGCTTTCTCATTGGCCTGATTGCTCTGCTCTACCCCATTACTCTGTTTTATGGCGAGCGGCAAATTGAGCAAATTCTACAAATGGGGACGCGCTATAGTGCCCAAACTCTCTTAGGGGCTGCCTTTTTCAAAATTGTGGCACTAAGTCTGTGTCTCCATGGTGGGTTCCGTGGCGGTGTCGTCTTTCCCTTACTCTTTGTTGGCTCCTGTGTTGGCATGGCTATCCATCAAGTATTGCCGGCGATCCCTGTCAGTGTGGCTCTAGTTGACACCATGGCGGCAGTGACCGTCGCGGTGACGAAAACCCCTCTAAGCTTAGCCGTGATTCTCTCGGTGATTTCTCACACCGCCATGCTGCCCCTGATCACCACCGCAACCCTGACGAGCTATCTGTGTACCCTCCCGATCGCCTGGATCGCCAGTCAGCAGTCCCGCAGCGATGCTCCCTTAAACGATCCCTGAGAGAAACATTAATAAAATACAAAATTCAGATACAACCCTTTACAATCTGGTCAGGATCTGATTAATATAAAGTTACATTCCGGCTCATAAAGCTGAGATGCAGCCCTGAGACCCTCTCTTGGTGCGCATTTTAGTCCTGAGACGGACTTGTAACATTCATTCATTTTGTTCAACAGGACTTATCATTATGACGACTGTTTTACAACGTCGCGAGCAACTGAACCTGTGGGAGCAATTCTGCAGCTGGGTCACCAGCACCAACAACCGCCTCTACGTGGGTTGGTTCGGCGTGTTGATGATCCCCACTCTGCTCGCTGCTACTGCTTGCTTTGTGATTGCCTTTATCGCTGCTCCGCCGGTGGACATCGATGGCATCCGTGAACCCGTTGCTGGATCGTTGATCTACGGCAACAACATCATCACCGGTGCTGTGGTGCCCTCCAGCAACGCCATTGGCTTGCACTTCTACCCCATCTGGGAAGCCGCCTCTCTTGATGAGTGGCTTTACAACGGTGGCCCTTACCAGCTAATCATCTTCCACTTCTTGATTGGCGTGTTCTGCTACATGGGTCGTGAGTGGGAACTCAGCTACCGTCTGGGGATGCGTCCTTGGATTTGTGTTGCCTACTCTGCGCCTGTAGCTGCTGCTACCGCTGTGTTCTTGATCTACCCCATTGGTCAAGGCAGCTTTTCCGATGGTATGCCCCTCGGTATCTCCGGTACCTTCAACTTCATGTTGGTGTTCCAAGCAGAGCACAACATCCTAATGCACCCCTTCCACCAGTTGGGTGTGGCCGGTGTCTTTGGTGGCGCTCTGTTCTCCGCCATGCACGGGTCCTTGGTGACCTCCAGCCTGATTCGTGAAACCACCGAAACCGAGTCGCAAAACTACGGTTACAAATTTGGTCAAGAAGAAGAGACCTACAACATCGTGGCTGCCCACGGTTACTTTGGTCGCTTGATCTTCCAATACGCCAGCTTCAACAACAGCCGTGCACTGCACTTCTTCTTAGCTGCTTGGCCGGTTATCGGTATCTGGTTCACCGCTCTGGGGATCAGCACCATGGCCTTCAACCTGAACGGGTTCAACTTCAACCACTCTGTGGTGGATGCTCAAGGGAATGTGATCAACACTTGGGCTGACGTGATCAACCGTGCCAACTTGGGGATGGAAGTGATGCACGAGCGCAATGCTCACAACTTCCCCCTTGACTTGGCCAGTGCTGAGTCTGCTCCTGTGGCCATGATTGCCCCGAGCATCAACGGCTAATTCACAACATTTGCCTAGTTAGCTAGCAAACCGTCTCTCTCTGGAGGGGCGGTTTTCTTTTGGCAATTTGGCCTATCTCTGATTTCTGACAACTATCGTTATGATCGAGGGAATACTAGCTATCAAGTCCCTTCGGCATACTCCAGCCAGAGTGGCAGGGAATGTTTGCGCCAGTAAGCTGAGCACCAACCGTGAGGTCATCATTGCGGCTGCAAGGGGGCAAGCTATGTATATCAACGATTCAGTGGAGGGCAGTTCGATGCGAATCAAAGATTTCATCCTTCCGGTTATTCTTGTTGGGTTGGTGTTTGTTGGCTTTGGCGATCGCTTTTTGCCAGCACCGCTGAGTACGGCCAGTGCTTCCAGTCGCGAGCAACTTGATACCCTCTTTAAGGAGCTGTTTACGGGCTTTTCTACCTATAACCGCTACCATAAAACCGAGCAAATGATTCGTGAGGCTGAAAGAGCTGAAGGAAAGTAAAGGATGCGCCGTCTGCTGCTTTTTTTGCTGTTTATGGTGACGACTGGGGCGATCGCCGTGTTTTCGGTGCAAAATGCAACCGCCGTATCCCTACGGTTTTTAGCGTGGCAATCCATTCAGTTGCCCCTAGGGGTTTTATTAGTTCTAGTGGCGGTTTTGGCACTGTGGATTCCCTACATCGCTAGTGCCGGCCGGTAATGCGGTGGCACCCTACCTGCTGGGTCATTCTTTTGGGGCTGCTGGCAGCACTGTTACCCTTGGTGAGCCTCGCTCATACACCGCTGCGATTGGAGGTGAATCCCGATCATCCTGCGGCCAATGATGGTTCCTTGCATACCGCCGCTCAGCCCTTTGGGACGATTACGGCGGCTCTGGTATGGGCGCACAACCATGGCGATCGCCCCGTAGAGATTTACATTCACAACGGCACCTACCGTGAAGCCCTTGGCACCCTAGAGAACCATCGTACCCCCCTGCGTCTAGTGGCTCAGACCCCCGATCGCGTCCGTCTGCAGGGAAGTATGCAATGGCCAGACTGGCAATGGGTGAGTACAAATGGAGCCATCCAAGTGTATCGCCATCCATGGCAGCAGCGGTGGGGGGCTGCCGGTAATCCGTGGACGGCCTACAACATTCAGCTGCCGGCCTTGGCTCAGCGGGGGGAGATGGTGTGGTTAGCAGGGGCACCACTACGGCAGCGACTGGCCTTGGCAGAGCTAATGGGTCATGATTTTTACGTGGATGAAGCACAGGGCGTTGTGTACGTGGCATTGCCAGAGGGGGTTGACCCTGCGGTGTTAGAGGTGGCGATTCACCGTGAGGCGCTGCGGTTACTCAACAGTGCCCATATTGCTTTGGTGGGGCTGCGCTTTGAGCATTATGGTGGTGCCTTTAGCCAAGCATTGCGAATTGAGGGCAGCCAAGACATTGAGGTGCACAACTGTACGTTTTGGGGCAATAACTGGGGCGGTCTTGAGATGCACAATAGCGATCGCATCCACATTCGGCAGAGCCGTTTTTTAGAGAATGGCTGGCGGGGGATGGCCGCAGGCGGCATTCGCGATCTGGCGGTGCACGATGTACTGGTCAGTGGCAATAACTGGCGGGGGGGATGGGCTGGCTTTTACGACTGGGATGCTGGTGAAAAGTATTTTCATCTGCGGCGGGCGACCTTTGATCGCTACCGGGCGATCGCCAACCAAGCAGCGGGGCTATGGCTGGATACCGATAATCAGGCGGTAGCAATTCGGCGCTCGCAGCTCATCGGCAATGCCGTTGTTGGTCTGTTCATCGAGGCGGGAACGGGGCCAGTGACGGTTGAAAACTCTGTGATTGCCTACAACTATGCGGTTGCTCCCAACTATTTGCAAACGCCGGGCGTCTTTGGCTGGGCGGCACAGGCCGTGACCCTACGCAACAACTGGATTATAGAAAATGAAGGGGCACAAATTGGCGTGCGCGATCCCTACCCCCGCAGGATCACCCTGCCGGACACAGGCGAGTCAGTCACCATTACGTCCAAGGATTGGCGGCTAGAGAACAACTACATCGGTGCCCAGCAGCAGCTCCTATTAACCACCCTACGGGGGCACCCCTTTCTCGAGACCCTCACCCTAGGGCACAATCAGTGGTGGAGCGATCGCCCCCAACCATTTCACCTTGAGGGCACCCCCTTAAGCTGGCAGGCATGGCAGCAGCAGTACGGTAGCGCCAGCGATCGCTTTCGCAGCAGTGAGTGAGGAGGGCTGTCCATGATTCAGGAGCAGGTCGTTTTGATTACGGGTGCCAGCAGTGGCATTGGTGCGGCCTGCGCTGAAGTGTTTGCCGCAGCAGGCGCACGCCTTATTCTGTGGGCGCGGCGGCAGGATCGCCTAGATACCCTAGCAAAGCGCCTGCCACAGGAGTGCACCGTCTTAACCCAAGCCGTGGATGTGCGCGATCGCCCTCAAGTCTTGGCAGCCCTAGCATCTCTGCCACCGGACATGGCCAACATTCAAATTCTGATTAACAATGCTGGCCTCAGCCGCGGCCTTGAACCCTTTGCCGAAGCGCAGATTAGCGACTGGGAGGAAATGATTGACACCAACTTGAAGGGGCTGCTCTACGTGACCCGCGCCATTTTACCCGACATGATTGCTCGACGGCAGGGGCATATTATTAACGTTGGATCCATTGCCGGGCACCAAGTCTATGCTGGTGGCCATGTCTATTGCGCCACCAAAGCAGGGGTACAGGCGCTGAGCCAAGGGCTGCGGCTGGATCTCCTCGGCACCCCCATTCGTGTCACTGAAATTGACCCCGGGATGGTGGCCACCGAATTTAGTGAGGTTCGCTTCCATGGCGATCGCCAGCGTGCTGCCGCCGTCTATCGCGGCATGACACCCCTAAGTGCCCACGATGTTGCGGAAGTCATCCTTTTTGCAGCAACCCGACCTGCCCACGTCAACCTGAACCAGATTGTCCTGATGCCCGTGGATCAAGCTAGCACCACCATGGTTTACCGGCGCAATTCAGAAGCGGAAGCCTGAAGCAACTGGCGACAAGGAAGCGTCAAAAGCGTCGGTCTGGGGGGGTGGGTTGCGAAACCCCATCCCTCTCAAGGGTGGGGTAGTTCATGTAAACTACTCCCAGCTAAAGCAGGGAGCTTTTAGTAGCCCTGCAGTTAGCAAGCCAACCACGAGCCTCTGGGGTGGTTTACAACACCCCCAATCGACCGTTACCAGTGCCTTAAACAACCGTTTCTGGTGTCCGCAGTACAATTATAACCTAAGGCAACTAAAGTTGCTAAAGGAGCTTTCCTCCCCGCACTGAAGTACGGGGCTTCCAGCCATACCCGATGTGACTGGTTGAATCGGTTAATGGATGGTCTCGACGAGTTTGAGCAGTTCACCCATAGCTACGACGATCGCTATCGGCACACTGGTCAGGAACTCTTTCGCATTGCCGAGCGCCTCTTCGCAGAGTGTCGTGTTGTCCGCTAGACTTAAAAAACAAGGGCTGCGCCCACCCTAGCGGCACTAAGTATGCACTATAGGGTGATTGTGCTTAATCCTTCCCCAGAATGCAAGCAACATAAAATGAAACATACACTGTCGGTACTAGTAGAAGATGAAGCGGGAGTGCTGACCCGCATTGCTGGCCTATTTGCACGGCGCGGCTTCAATATCGAGAGTCTTGCCGTTGGACCTGCAGAGCAGTTGGGGATCTCTCGGATCACGATGGTGGTGCCCGGCGATGATGCCATCATTGAGCAGCTGACTAAGCAGCTTTATAAACTCATTAACGTCCTTAAAGTACAGGACATTACAACCACTCCTTGCGTTGAGCGCGAACTAATGCTGCTCAAAGTCAATGCAACGGCCAGTACTCGCTCGGAAATTTTAGAACTGGTGCAAATTTTCCGTGCCAAGGTGGTGGATGTGGCCGATGAGTCATTGACCATTGAAGTCTCTGGTGACCCCGGTAAGATGGTGGCCATTGTCCAAATGCTCAATAAGTTCGGCATTCGTGAAATTGCCCGCACGGGTAAGATTGCCCTTGTGCGCGAGTCAGGGGTGAATACAGAGTATCTGAAATCGCTGGAGGCACGGGTTTAATTGCGCTGGAGGCAACGGTGGCTAGGGTGGAGCATCGGGGCGATCGCCCTTGGGTTAAGTAGTTGTACAACTGCGGAACCCCCCACCTTAAGTGACAATACGATTCCTTTAGGGGCTGCCTTTGCCCAGACGGGGAATGCGTCCCTCTACGGTCAGGAGTTAGCTCAGGGAGCGCAGGTGGCGGTGGCGTTTTTTAACGCCCAAGGTGAGCTTAAGGATTATACCCTCCGCCTTGTGCTACAGGATACCGGTAGTGATGAAGCAGGGGCAGTCAATGCCTTTCAAACCCTGATCAACCGCGATCGCGTTGTTGGCATTATTGGGCCAACGCTATCTCAGCAAGCCTTTAGTGCGGATCCCATTGCTGAACAGGCGGGGGTGCCAGTGGTGGCCGCTTCGAATACCGCACGGGGGATTCCCCAACTGGGCGCCTTCATTAGCCGTGTTTCCGCTGGGGTTGAAGTGGTTGCACCAACAGCCATTGACGCCGCCTTGGCCATCAATCCAAACATTCGTCGCGTCGCCGTCTTTTTCGCTCAGGATGACGCCTTTAGCCGCTCGGAAACAGACATTTTTCAGCAGGCTATCCGCAGCAAGCCCAACCTTGAATTGATCACCGTTCAACAAACCCAGACGACCGATACTAACTTTCAAGCTCAGATTAACGCCACCCTCAGCCTCAACCCAGACTTGATCGTAATCTCTGGCCTTGCTGCCGATGGGGGAACCTCATTCGCCAGTTGCGCGAACTGGGCTATCAAGGGGTGATTCTAGGGGGCAATGGTGTCAATACGGTGAATGTCTTTCCTGTCTGTCGCCGCCTTTGCAATGGGGTACTGGTGGCTCAAGCCTACAATCCTGAAAATCCAGCCCCTATGAACCTTAAGTTCCGTGACGCTTTTGAGGCGCAGTATCGCCAACTGCCCTCCCAATTTAGTGCCCAAGCCTTTACCGCTGTCCAGGTCTTTGCCCAATCCCTCAGCAAACTCTCCCGGCAGCACAAGTTAGGGCAGTTATCCTTGCCAGAGCTACGCCAAGCCTTGAATCAACAACTCCTGCAAGATACCTATGACACTCCCTTAGGCGAACTGCGCTTTACCCCAGAGGGGGAAGTAGTGCAACGGTACTTTTACGTGGGGCAAATTGAGATGAGTGAGGATGGCCAAACGGGTCAGTTCCGTCTTGTGCGTCAAGTAGAGCGTCAGCCGTGATCAGGCCAAGGATCGGTACGTTAGCGTCATCGGCGGAAAGCACCGCACTGTACCTTTGGGGCAGTGTTGGGAGTATGTCATGGATTGATAACTTTGATGAAGTTCTAGCAGCTCATTTGCAATCTTAATAGGTTCTTAATTTTCCCCTAACTTTCCCCAGAAATTCCCCAAGTTTTGTGAGGTTTTCCACAGGCTGCCTAGGGGTTTTCCACAGGGGAGAACCGCTTGGCAAGTGTTTAGGCGGTTTCTGGGGATAACTCCCTTGAGCAATGCTGAGGATGGCACTGTTGCCGCAAAGCCGCATTCTGCCGTGGATTGCCCGTGTCAGAATAAGCCTAAGAGAGGATTGACAGACTCAGAGCCAACCCAGACAATGGAGTTCCACAGATAGATATTTGCTTGCCAAAAACCTTAACCATCCCGTGCTAAATCCCCTTGATAGCTAGGTTATGGGGATTTAGAGCAGTGCTGCTTGGAATATTTTCCACAGGTTTCCACAGGGCGAGTAGGATTGGCCTGCAATAATGTTTTGGTTTTACCGAGGTAACTCACTGTATGAACGCTCAAGCCACTATTAGTATTCTGGCCGAGATTCCTGAGGAGCTGCACGAATCGTTGAAACATTATCTAGAGCGGCACCCTGACTGGGATCAGGATCGGGTGTTTTGTTGCCGCGCTGTCCCTCTTTTTGCTGCAAAATGGAGAGTGCGATCGCCGTACCGCGCGGGTTTATTTAGACTCGTTATTTAAGCGGTTTTAGGCATTGCAGACCGGTGATTGGTAGGAATCAAGCTAGGTGAGTGAACCTATTGTCGTAGATGTTGCTGTTGTTGGGGCGGGGTTAAGCGGCCTGAGTGTTGCATGGCGGTTGCAACAGGTGGCACCGCAGTACAAGGTGGTGGTGCTGGAGGCCAGCGATCGCCTAGGCGGGAACATCACGACCGAAGCGCGGGACGGCTTTGTGTGGGAATTGGGCCCCAATAGTTTTGCGCCCACCCCTGCCCTGCTGCACCTTATTGCCGAGGTGGGGCTTCAGGATCAACTGCTGCGGGGCGATCGCCGCCTGCCCCGTTACATTTATTGGCGCGGCAAGCTCCACCCTTTAGAGCCTACCCGCCCCCTCGCCCTCGCCACGAGCGGGTTACTTAGCCCTTGGGGAAAACTGCGAGCCGCCTTAGGTGCCTTTGGCTTTGTCCCGCCCTACCTTAGGGATGCCGATGAATCCGTTAGCTCGTTTTTTCAGCGCCACTTAGGGAAAGAGGTAGCCGAGCGATTGGTTGCGCCCTTTGTGTCTGGGGTTTATGCTGGCGATCCACAACAACTGAGTGCAGCGGCGGCCTTTCGGCGCATTGTCCAACTGGAGCAGCTCGGCGGTGCTCTCATACCGGGTGCCCTACGGCTACGGCGGCAGCAGCCCCCCAAGCCCACCCCCCCAAAGGGACTCGAGATGCGTCCAGGGGAACTGGGGTCGTTTCAGGAGGGATTAAGTGCCCTCCCGCGGGCGATCGCCCACCACTTAGCAGCACCCATTCACTTACAAACGGCACTGCATCAGCTTACCCCCGAACTCAGCGGCGGCTATACCCTAAGCGCCACCACCCCTGATGGCGAGCAAGCATGGCGTGCCCGTAGTGTGGTGCTGGCCACCCCCGCCTATGTCACCGCAGACCTCCTGCGGCCATGGCAACCCACAATTGCTGCCGGTCTAGAGGCCATTCCCTACCCAGCGGTGGCCTGCGTGGTCTTGGCCTATCCTGCCGCGGTGGGGGTAACCGCTCGTCCCGGCTTTGGGGTACTGATTCCCCGCACTCAAGGATTACGCACCCTTGGCACAATTTGGTCATCTTGCTTGTTTCCCGAGCGCACGCCGTCTGGCTGGCAAGTGTTTACCAGCTTTATTGGTGGGGCAACGGATCCTGAATTGGCGACGCTTGAACCCGAGGCCATTGTCCAGCAGGTGCAGCAGGATTTAGAGCACATGCTTGCCTTACCCCCAGCCAAAGCCCGCTTATTGGGGATGAAACTGTGGCGGCGAGCCATTCCCCAATACACCCTTGGCTATCCGCAGCAGTGGCAGCAGATCACCCACGCCCTGAAGCACCTGCCCGGCCTATTCCTGTGTAGTAATTACGCGGCTGGCGTTGCCCTAGGCGATCGCGTCGAACATGGGTATAACACTGCTGCTGCGGTGGATGCCTACTTAGGAGGGACGTATGGCTCTGTCTAACTATATGAATGCAGCACTGGATCGAGCTGTCTATCGTATCGACCCCGAAGATGGCTTGATCTACGGTGAAATTCCCGGCTTTGATGGCGTCAGCGCCAAGGGAAAAACCCTCATTGACTGCCGCGAGCACCTGTCGGAATTACTGGAAGATTGGATCTATTTCCATGTCTCCCGCGGCATCCCTGTGCCAATCATTGATGGGATTGAAGTCCCGATTCGTGAGGTCTTTTAGGGAAGACTGGCAACGGTAGAATGGGTGGCCTCGCTTTTTTCCCTTAAAAAGGTATCGCAGGGGGACCTCACCCCTGTAATATCAGTAAAAGAATACTGAACTGAACCGCCCCGTAAGGGAATGTCCACTTCTACGAGCAAAGGGAATCGTCAGCTATGAGCAGTAAGCCAGACCGTGTGGTTCTCATCGGCGTTGCTGGAGACTCCGGCTGTGGTAAATCAACATTCTTGCGCCGACTGGCCGATCTGTTTGGCGAAGAATTTTTGACTGTGATTTGCCTAGATGATTATCACAGTCTGGATCGCAAGCAGCGAAAAGAAACGGGGATTACGGCTCTTGACCCCCGCGCCAATAATTTTGATTTGATGTACGAGCAGATTAAAGCGCTCAAAAATGGCGAATCGATTATGAAGCCCATCTACAACCATGAAACGGGCACCATTGATCCGCCAGAAAGAATTGATCCTAACCATGTCGTTGTGATTGAGGGGTTACACCCCCTTTATGATGAGCGGGTGCGCTCCCTGATTGACTTTAGCGTCTATCTCGATATTAGCGATGATGTCAAAATCGCTTGGAAAATCAAACGGGATATGGCGGAGCGGGGGCACACTTACGATGATGTGATTGCCTCCATCAATGCCCGTCGCCCTGACTTTATGGCCTACATTGACCCCCAAAAGCAGTACGCCGATGTGGTGCTACAAATTCTGCCAACGCAGCTAGTGAAAGAAGAGAAAGTAGGGAATATTCTACGGGTGCGGATGTTGCAGCGGGATGGCGTTCCGGGCTTTGATCCGGTTTACCTCTTTGACGAAGGCTCAACTATTTCTTGGGTGCCCTGCGGTCGTAAGCTTACCTGTTCCTACCCCGGCATTCGCCTCAGCTATGGTCCTGACGAATACTATGGTCACTCGGTTTCGGTGCTTGAAGTGGATGGCCGCTTTGAAAAGCTGGATGAGGTGATCTACATCGAAAGCCACCTCAGCAATACATCGACAAAGTACTATGGTGAAATGACAGAGCTACTGCTGAAGCACCGTGACTACCCAGGCTCTGATAATGGCTCTGGCTTGTTCCAAGTGTTGACGGGGTTAAAAATGCGCGCCACTTACGAACGACTGACCTCCCGAACGGTGGCCACGGTAAGTAATCGTTAGCCCATGTGCTGGCGATCGCCCCTTGGGGTCATCACGAGGAGCACCCATGCAATCGCGCCATCGATCCAACTGGTTCATTGTTTTGCTCGTTAGTCTGTGCTGGTTCATGCTGGTTTGTGAGCCAGCCCAGGCGGCAGTTGTGGATGATATGGTACTTGTGCCGCGCTACGCCCTGAGCGCCCTCAGGTTCCATAAGCGTCCGACCGTCGAGCCACTGCGCAGGCTGTGGGACACGGCACTCACGCCCCAATTAGCTACGTGGGGCTGGCAGTGGTCTGATATGGCAACGTGGGCACAGGACGAGGGAGTACTGGTACAGTTGCCCTGTGCAACTCAGTGTGATGCGCCACGGTTGCTATGGATTTGGCACTTGAAGCGACCAGACGCTGCCACTGCCTTCTTGAACCAGTATTGGCAAGATCATGCGTTTGATACCCAGACCTACCAAGGGGTTCCGGTGCAGGTGGGCGAGCGGGTCGCCACAGCAACCTTGGGCGATCGCCTGTTAGTGGCCACCGATCCCGCCGCGATCCTCGCTAGCTTGGGCAGCCGTAGGGCGAAGGATGCCAACCTTGGGGGGGTAGCCTTTTATCAAGAGGCACTGGCGCAATTTAATGATCAAGACAGCCTCCTTTTCTATGCCAACCTGCACCCCTTCACCCCAGAGAACCAGTTTGCCCCAGCCTACGATCGCCTCCTAGTGGGGGTTCGTAGCCACAATAATGAGATTCACCTAGAAATTGCTCTCCATGCCACTGCTGCACCGGCGGTAGCTTCCGTACCATTGCCCTTGGATGACCTGCGCGCCCTTGGCGATCGCCCCACATTGGTCTTAGCCGGACGGCAGTTGCCCACCACCTACCGTGACCTGCTGGCCAACCTAGAGACATTCAGCGTGGCCACGACCCCTAGGGGTACCCCTATTGTCCCTGAACTGCTGCGGGATTTCACGCTGGGGGTAGATCTAGAAGAGATAATTTTCCCCTTGGCCACAGATCGCTACACCCTTGCACTGTGGCGGCAACCAGCGGGTTGGCAATGGTGGTGGCAAACCCGCCAAACCCCCGAAACCCCCACACTATTGAAAAAACTGGATGAGCAAGCGCGCTCCGCTGGCTATGACGTGAATCGCCTAGTGCTGGATAAGCAAGCAGTGACTGCATGGGTCAAGCTTGCCCTTGCCGCCGACACCAGCGAAGGTTTAGCCGCAGAGGTAGCAGCGGTCTATCAGCAAGACAACGACACCCTAACCCTTGCTTCGGCACTCCCCTACCTGATGCCTGCCAAGCAACGGGCACCATGGCTGAGCGACGAACTGACCCGTCAACGGCGTGCTATTGTTGGCCTAGCCTATGCCCAATGGTCAGATCTCTACCCTTACCTAGCGGAGCGGGTGCCCCTGTTGGCCTACCTGAATGGTCTAACGGCTGGTTGGCTAGGGCGGCTGCAAAGCATTACATGGGTGAACTATGGTGCTAGCGATCGCCTCCAGCGCAGTGAAATAATTGTTACCACCAATTGATATTAACGAAACGTTAAGTCTGGGGAGGCTAGTTGCTGTAGCCCCTTGCCCCCAGTATTGGTTAAAGTAGGGAGTATTATGTTTGCTGACTGGGGTAATTATGGCATCAGTCCTCGATGTAACCAATCGCGATCGCTCCGTAGAAAGTGAAAGTTTAGCAGCACAAACGTTACGCGATCGCTTGCGGCTAGTTGAAGAGGTCTTGGTGGATGTCCTTGCTGCCGAATCGGGGCAAGAGCTTGTGGATCTGTTGCGGCGCTTGGGTGCCTTGTCATCGCCAGAAGGCCATGCTCTGCATCCACCGGAAGGCGAATTACTCAAAGTGATTGAGTCATTGGAACTGAGCCAATCCATCCGTGCAGCGCGTGCCTTTAACCTTTACTTTCAAATCATCAATATTCTTGAGCAGCATTACGAACAGCAGTACAACCGTGAGCGAGTGCTGCAAGAGGGGTTGCGGCGGCGCAGCGTCATGAGTGAACCCATCTCCGGCGTGAGTGGCGAGGGCTTTCCCTTAGCCCATAATGCGGCCAATGCGACGGATGTTCGCAGCGGGCCAAGCGAGCGCCTAGAGCATAGTTTGTACGAAGCTACCCCCGCCACGCAGCAGCACGGCTCCTTTTCATGGCTGTTTCCTCGCCTGCGCACCCTGAATGTGCCCCCTAAGTATATTCAAAAACTACTGGATCAGCTTGACATTAAGCTGGTTTTCACGGCGCATCCAACGGAAATTGTGCGCCAGACCATCCGTGATAAGCAGCGGCGGGTGGCACGGCTGCTGGAGCAAATGGATACCGTTGAGGGAGCCTCGCCCCACCTCACCGATTGGACGGCTCACACCCTACGCGCCCAACTGATGGAGGAAATCCGCCTGTGGTGGCGCACCGATGAGCTGCACCAGTTCAAGCCGGAAGTGCTTGATGAAGTGGAATATACGCTTCACTATTTCAAAGAGGTGATTTTTGCAGCGATTCCCCAGTTGTATCGCCGCCTCCAGCAATCCCTCAAAGAGAGCTTTCCCTATCTCACTCCCCCCCGCTACAACTTCTGCCGTTTTGGTTCGTGGGTCGGGGGCGATCGCGACGGTAACCCCTCCGTTAAACCGGAAGTCACATGGCAAACCGCTTGCTATCAGCGCAACTTAGTTCTGGAAGAGTACCTAAAATCTGTTGAGCGGCTGATTAACCTGCTTAGCCTGTCACTGCACTGGTGTGATGTGCTACCGGACTTGCTAGACTCCCTTGAACAAGATCAACGGCAACTCCCCAGTGTTTACGATCAGTATGCGGTGCGCTATCGCCAAGAACCCTACCGTCTCAAACTCACCTATGTCCTCAAACGGCTGCAAAACACGCGCGATCGCAACCGTAACCTCCAAACCTACTGCATTCGCCGCCCAGATGCCGAGTCCCTCAACAGTGGTCAGTACTATGCCCACGGCCATGAATTTTTAGCAGAGCTAACCCTGATCCAACGCAACCTCAAAGAAACGGGACTGACCTGTCGGGAACTGGACGACCTTATCTGCCAAGTAGAGGTGTTTGGGTTTAATTTGGCAGCCTTAGACATTCGCCAAGAAAGCACGTGCCATGCCGATGCCCTCAACGAAATCACCGCCTACTTAGGCGTGCTGCCCTGTCCCTACAATGAGCTATCGGAAACCGAGCGAACCCGCTGGCTCCTGAGTGAGCTATCGACCCGCCGCCCCCTCATCCCGGGCGAACTCCCCTTTAGCGATCGCACCAATGAAATCATTGAAACCTTTCGTATGGTGCGGCAACTGCAACAGGAATTTGGTACTGATTTGTGCCACACCTACATTATTAGTATGAGCCACGATGTCAGCGATCTGCTAGAGGTGCTGCTCTTTGCCAAGGAAGCAGGGCTGTTTGATCCGGTGACGGGTGCCAGTACGGTACAAGCGATTCCCCTCTTTGAAACCGTAGAGGACTTAAGACGCGCCCCAGCGGTCTTGACGCAGTTGTTTTCCTTGCCCTTCTGCCACAATTATCTGGCCAGCCATACCACCCCCTTCCTACAGGAAGTCATGCTGGGCTATTCCGACAGCAATAAGGATTCGGGCTTTTTAAGTAGTAATTGGGAAATTTATAAAGCACAGCAGCGGTTGCAAAAAATTGCCGAAGCCTTTGGATTTCAACTGCGGATTTTCCACGGACGGGGTGGCTCCGTCGGACGGGGCGGCGGACCTGCCTACGCAGCGATTTTGGCGCAACCCGAACAAACGATTAATGGCCGCATTAAAATTACCGAGCAGGGAGAAGTGCTGGCCTCGAAGTATTCCCTGCCGGAATTGGCGCTCTTTAACCTAGAAACGGTCGCAACAGCGGTTATTCAAGCCAGCTTACTCCGCAGTAGCATTGACGAAATTCAGCCATGGCATGAAATCATGGAGGAGTTGGCCATGCGATCGCGCCAGTGCTATCGCCATCTCATCTACGAGCAGCCAGAGTTCATTGAGTTTTTTAACGAAGTGACCCCGATCCAAGAAATTAGCCAACTGCAAATTAGCTCGCGACCAACTCGCCGAGGGGGCAAAAAAACCCTAGAGAGTCTGCGGGCTATTCCATGGGTATTTAGCTGGACGCAAACGCGCTTCTTGCTGCCTGCTTGGTATGGGGTTGGCACTGCCCTCAAGGAGTTTTTAGACGAGAAACCTGCTGAGCACCTCTCGTTGCTGCGCTATTTCTACTACAAGTGGCCTTTTTTCCGGATGGTGATCTCGAAGGTGGAGATGACCCTTGCCAAAGTCGATCTAGAAATTGGCCGCTACTACGTCCAAGAACTGAGTGCCCCCCCAAATCGCCAGTCGTTCTTCCGCCTTTACGATCAAATTGCTGAGGAGTACCGACTCACTAGTGAACTGATTTTGACAATTACTGGGCACGAGCGATTACTAGATGGCGACCCAGCCTTGCAGCGCTCTGTGCAGTTACGCAATCGCACCATTGTGCCGTTGGGGTTCTTACAGGTGTCGCTACTAAAACGCCTGCGCCAGCACAACAGCCAAACCACCTCCGGGGCAATTTTGCGCTCCCGCTATGGTCGGGGGGAACTGCTGCGGGGGGCATTGCTGACCATCAATGGTGTAGCCGCTGGGATGCGCAATACGGGCTAAGCCCCTGCCAAGCAATACAGGTAGCCATCCAGCGCCAAGGTAGCAAACAGGCGGGGGCGATCGCCCCGTAGGTTATGGGCATCATTGATCATTCCCAAGAAACACCGGAATCAGGAGTTCCGTTTCTGGTTTAGCAGGCATTGTCAGGCTTGCAAACTCGCTGTCGTCGGGGATAACAGCTTGGGCATCACTCCATTGCCGCAGTGTCAAGCCAGCTGCCAGTCCGGTGCCCCCCCAGAGGAGAAAACGGTTGATTTGCCGTCGTTTCACTGTTGACCTAGGTTGAATGAGGGGTTGGAGCAAATATGACAAAATTACTGGTATCGAAGTGATTCTAGTCAATTTTTGTATGCCTTAAAATTTGCTATTACCCGCTGGGGGCAAGATCCGTTTAGCTACGGTGCCTACTCGTTTATTCCTCCCTTAGCCAGCCCCCAAGACTACCGCACCCTTGCCCAACCCATTGAGGGGCGGCTATTGTTTGCTGGCGAAGCCACCCACGATCGCTATCCGGCCACAGTGCATGGCGCCTATTTGAGCGGCGATCGCGCTGCTAGGGAATGGCTGTCAGCAGCCTAGCGCCCTGCAAACACAAAGATTACCCTGCGTCGTCGCTGTTCGACGGTGCAATTGAGCGAACTTAGCCAACGGCTACCGTAGGTTGAGGCACAGCAAATTTAGCCATAATAGTCTCTGCCATCTGGGGCGGCGTTAGGCCAAGATCCGCTTTAGACTCATCTGGTGTGGCGTGCTCCACCAAAATATCTGGAACGCCTAAACGCAGCACAGGTACAAGAACGTCTGCGTCCTGCAATGCTTCTAAAACCGCTGAACCAAATCCTCCCATCAGGCAACCTTCTTCGAGGGTAACCACTCGACCCGTTTGTTTGGCTAAAGGAATAATTAACTCTGTGTCGAGCGGTTTGGCAAAGCGTGCATTGATTACCGCGGCACGCATACCATGTTCTTTGAGGATTTCCGCGACCTGCAGGGCTGGATAGACCATGGAACCGTAGGCAACCAGCACCAGATCCTCCCCTTGGCGCAGGAGTTCCCCTTTGCCGATGGGCAACGGCTCCCAGCCTTCCTCCATCAGGGCAACACCGTGGCCATTTCCCCGCGGATAACGCAGGGCAATGGGGCCAGCGGTGTAATTAATGCCGGTCACCAGCATTTGTTGGAGTTCAGCTTCATCTTTGGGAGCCATTAGCACCATATTGGGCAGGCAGCGGAGGTAGGCAATGTCGTACATTCCTTGGTGAGTCGGCCCATCAGCCCCCACAATACCGGCGCGATCCATGCAGAAAAAGACCGGCAGGCTCTGGATGCAGACATCGTGAACAATTTGGTCGTAGGCACGTTGTAAAAATGTGGAGTAAATTGTGGCTACAGGGCGCATTCCTTGGGTGGCGAGGCCAGCAGCCATTGTGACCGCGTGCTGCTCAGCAATGCCAACGTCAATGTATTGTTTCGGCAGCCGCTTTTGCAAAATATCTAGACCGGTGCCTGTGGCCATGGCAGCAGTAATACCAATAATGCGCGGGTCATTTTCGGCCAATTTAGTGAGGGTTTCACCAAAAACCTTCGAGTAGCTGGGGGGCTTGGGCTTGCTGGAGGGTTTGGCTTTGCCGGTCACCAAATCAAAGGGGTTTTGGGCATGGTAGCCCACTTGATCGTTTTCGGCGATCGCATAGCCTTTGCCTTTAATCGTTGCCACATGAACCAAGACCGGCCCGCTAATGGTGTGGGCGTGCTGGAAGGTGGCAATCAACTCTTCGAGGTTATGGCCATCCACTGGCCCGACGTAGGTAAAGCCCAGTTCTTCAAACACCGCTCCAACCTTGGGTACGGCTAACCGTTTCATACCTTCCTTAATGCGGTGCATTTCCGGGGTGAGGTTTTCCCCAAGAAAGGGAATGTGCTTAAATTGTTCCTCAAGGTTATCGGCAATGAATTGGACTTGGGGGGACAGGCGAATCTTGTTTAAGTAGCGGGGAATGGCCCCCACGTTGGGAGAAATCGACATTTCGTTGTCGTTAAGAACCACCATGAGGTTGGTGTCTGGAAGGTGCCCGGCATGGTTAATGGCTTCTAGCGCCATGCCACCCGTCAAAGCCCCATCGCCAATGATGGCCACCACCTTAAAGTGCTCTCCCTTAAGGTCTCGGGCGATCGCCATCCCCAATGCTGCTGAGATACTCGTCGAGGCATGGCCGGCGCCAAAATGGTCAAAGGGACTCTCCCGTAGATTTAAGTAGCCCGCAATCCCACCCTTTTGGCGCAGCGTATGAAAGTTGTTATAGCGACCCGTCAACATTTTGTGGGGATAGGCTTGGTGGCCAACATCCCAAATCACCCGATCTTGCTCTAGATCAAGGGTTTGGTACAGAGCTAGGGTCAACTCCACCACACCTAAGCCCGGCCCCAGATGCCCTCCCGTTGCCGCCACCGTTTCCAGATGCTTATCGCGGATCTGTGCTGCAATTTGACTCAACTGAGCAATGGATAACCCGTGCAACTGGTTAGGATGGGTGAGCTCACTCAAATGCATAGAAACCCGGCCTCGTTGAAGTATCGACTTGGATAGTTTGCCGCTGAAGGGGGAACGACCTTCTGACTGATTCTAGCAAAGTCCTCCGACCCCCTTCTCCTATTGTGTCCCTAAGCGAGGTGAAAATCCGCAATAATCGCGAAATAGCTCATCTTGACTTCTCTCCTCCTTGAAAGAGAGGAGATTCCCAAAGGATGCTACGCAACGGGCTGAAGCCGCGTTGCTTCGCTTTTCCCTTGAGCTGTCACCCACAACTTAATGCGGGTGGGAGCAGTCAAAGACCCCCTACTCACCTCAAGCATTCCTGCTATTGGGACTACGTTTATGTTTCGGTTTGTGGTTTCGCGCTTTTCAACACTAGCCAATTCGATACGCTCAACATCCTGCCATTGCTTGCAGTGGTTTAGGCTTGCCGCCAAAGCGGTAGTGACTTACTTGCCGGGATCTCTCCGTACTAGGATGTTTCTTCGCGTAGTTGATACGCCTACTTTCCACGTCTCTAGTTTAACGCATAGAGAGGGCTAAAGCCCCCTGAGTTGGCTGTATCCCCTCGCTAAAGCGGAGGGGTTTTAGCCCGCCCACATCACTACTATAAATCGCTGGGTCATGGCATCCAGCAGTGTTAAGGGCACAGCAGCGCACTGGCAGGCTCGCTCAAAGGCTTGACTAACTGCGAGGGAGTCACTGTTGACGTGCTCTTCCACAAGACGGCCACGACTATCCCAGCGGCGAGTCACAGTACAGAGCGGCACCTTGGTTAAGTTGTAGCCTTGGCACGCTAAATAGACTCGAAACTGGCGTTCTAGGCGCTCCACGTGCTCCACGCTAAGGTGAATACCCAACTCAATCAGGAGTTGGGCAAAGGTACGATGGTGGCTTTCCGGGTCAGCCGTCATGAGGGATAGTTGGGACATTGATGCACACCTTCACAGAGCTTCAAGAGAGTATCCTGCGGATGTGCACAGCTATACACCCTCCTCGTGCTGAACCTAGTTGTAGCTAGTTGTGGCTAATTCTGGCATCCCTGCCTTGCAGCGCATCTGCCATGCGGCACACCGGTACGATGGCGGCAACATCGTGAACCCGCACCATTTCGACTCCTTGGGCAATGGCATGGCAGCACACCGCCGCTGTTCCCCAGACCCGTGCTTTGGGGTCGGGTTGGTTAAGAATATCGCCGATGAAGCGTTTACGCGATGGGCCTATGAGCAGCGGGTAGCCAAGGGACTTGAACCGGGACAGTTCTTTCAGCAGCAGCAGATTTTGTGGTGTGGTTTTGGCAAAACCAATCCCCGGATCGAGCATGATCTGTGAGGGATCGATACCGTGGGCGATCGCTGTGTGGGTTTGCTCCTGAAAATAGGTCAGCAAATCTGCGATCAGATCATCATAGTCCGTCAACTGTTGCATGGTGGCTGGGGTACCCCGCCGATGCATGAGAATATAGGGCACCCCCAATTGGGCAACGGTGGCAAACATCGCCGCATCTGCTTGGCCGCCGGATACATCGTTGACAATATTGGCTCCCGCAGCAACCGCTGCACGGGCAACGTCGGCGCGGGTCGTATCAATGGAGATAGGAATCGTTGACTGCTGACGAATTCCCTCAATGACCGGTAGTACCCGTGCCAATTCCGCACTGAGGGGAATAGCGCTAGCGCCCGGACGGGTGGACTCGCCCCCCACATCAATGACATCAGCCCCGGCTGCCGCCATGTCTAAGGCATGGGCAATGGCACTGGCGGGGTTAAAAAAATCACCGCCATCACTAAAACTATCCGGGGTGATATTCAAAATCCCCATCACGTAGGTGCGTTGTCCCCAAATGAGGGCGCGATCGCCCACGTACCAGCCGGTCACGATGCTGTATCCCCTTGGTGCCGTGCATGCAATTTTAACAAGATCTCTTGGTGAACCGACTGCGTAATGGGGTAAAAATAGGCTAGCACTATCCCCCCTATCAGGCACAAGGTCGGCACAGGGCCAATGGCAAGCCGAATGGCCAGCAAGGCAGAGTCAGGCTGAACCGGCGGGGGCTGCCCTGCCACCGAAGAAATATAGCCGGCCCACTCCAAGGCTTGACCCACCACAAACAGCCCCAAGGCCAGACCAATTTTTTGCAGTAACACCATGAAGGCATAGAACACCCCTTCGCGGCGCTGACCACTATTGAGTTCATCCAAATCAATCACATCAGGAATCATCGACCATGGCACTAAATAGGCAGTAGAAACCCCAAACCCCGCCAAGATCGCAAAGGTATAAAGCAGCAGGGACTGTCCGGGTTGTAGGAGAAATAGTCCTGCTTGGGCAATGATCCATAGTGTCATCCCCATGTAATAGACCGCCTTTTTGCCCACGCGACGGCTCACCGCACTCCAGACAAAAAGCATCACCATGGCTGTAGCCTGCACCACAAGGGCAACTTGGGTGTAGTCTGCTGGAGTGAGCTTCAGCCAATCCCCAACAAAAAAGGGAATTAATGATGCGGTGATCTGAACGGCCAACCATGAGCACAGATAAATACCCATCACAAATAAAAAGGGGCGATTACTAAAGACAAGGCGCAATTGTGCCGTTAAGGGCAAGGTTGATCCGGCCTGAGTCGGGGTCGTTTTGTTGAACTGCTGTACTCGCGCTCGGGTTCCCCACACGCACCAGTAGATCGGCAACACCGATAGAACAGCCGCAATTCCGCCGAGTAGCAAGTATTGAGTTTGTTGATTTTCCACCGCTTGAAAGATTACTTGAGCCAAAATCAGCGAACCAATGCTGCCGCCAATGGAAAAGGCAAAGCGAAAACTATTGAGACTTGTACGCTCGTTGTAGTCTGTGGTGAGTTCGGGGGTGAGGGCGGTATAGGGGAGGTTCACCGCTGTATAGACAGTATTGAATAGGATCCCCATCAGGACGTAGTAGCCAAAGAGCACCCACTGATGGTCACTGGGCACCCACCAGTTCAAGAAGAAGATAATGCCAAACGGAATGGCGCTATAGACCATCCAGGCATGACGGCGACCCCATTTGGCCGATTGGGTGCGATCGCTGAGGAAGCCGATAATTGGGTCATTCACAGCATCCCAAATTTTGCCAATCATCAAGACACTGCCTGCTAAGCCTGCACTTAACCCCGCCACATTGGTGAGAAAGACCATCAAAAAAAACACTTGCAAGTTGGCGGTAATGGCAGCTCCCAGATCGCCTGCCCCAAAGGCCAGCTTCGTTGCCAACGACAGCGGTGGACGAGATGAGGCCATCGGTGATGTCATGCAGGCTCCTCACGATCAGGGCGGTCAATGGCTCAGGACAACATTGGATCGCACTGTGGGCAATACAGACTCATAGTACCGCTGTAATTGCTGTGTTGCCGCGGCCCAACTCCAACGCTCTGCTTCGCGGCGGGCATTTTGGCGCAGATGTTCGCGAGCCGTAGCGGAGGCAAAGAGGCGCTCGCAGGCACTAATGGCGCCCTCGGGATCCGCTGGATCAAACAAAAAGCCGTTCTCGCCGTCGCTGACAATATCAGGAATGCCACCACTGTTAGCGGCCACCACTGGGCAACCCGCCGCCATTGCTTCTAGCAACACCAAGCCCAAGGTTTCGGTACGGGAGGGAAAGACAAACACATCTGCCGAGGCAAAGGCTGAGGCAAGGCGCTCTCCCTTGAGGTAGCCAACAAAATGCACAGGGGTATCGGCAAAATGTTTCTCTAGGGCTTCGCGGTGGGGGCCATTGCCAACAAGAGCTAGGCGTGCCCGCGGAATACGCTGCAAAATCGGCTTGATCTGTTCAATGTCCTTTTCGGCTGAGAGGCGACCCACGTAAAGAAGGAGGGGATCATCGGGATGGCCTTGACTGAGGAATTCGCGCATTTTGCGACTGCGATGCTGGGGCTGGAAGAGTTCGACATCTACCCCCCGCTGCCACAGATCAAGGTGGCGAATCCCGTGGGCGCGTAGTTCTGCCACCATTGCCGAGGAGGTGCAGAGGTTGAGTTGGGCGCAGTTATGGCCAAGGCGCAGCAGTGACCACAACACCCCTTCTAAAAATCCTAAGCGATAGTACTTCAGATATTGGGGCAGATGGGTGTGGTAGGAGGCGACAAGCGGCAGGTGTAGCTTTTTGGCATAGTACAGCCCTGCCACCCCAAGTACCGCTGGATTCACGACATGGATTAAATCGGGTTGAAACTGTTGCAGTACCTTGCCAATGGCGGGACGCGGTAGTGCTAATTTGAGTTCTGGGTACAATGGGAGAGGAAACCCAGAAACGCCGTAAATCTGCGCCCCTTCATAGTTGTCAAGGCCACCTGCGGGAGCTACCACCAGTACCTGATGACCATTCCGTTGAAGATGACGTACAGTTTGACAAAGCCGGGTGACAATGCCGTCCACTTTGGGCAGGAATGTTTCAGTAAATAGCGCAATCCGCATGATGAAACCTGAATAGGACTGGAATTTTCCCCATTCTCGAACTAGGGTGTCCCCAACGCAAGCCATAGGAACTAAAATCTTTGCGTAAATTATTCTGCCCTAAGGAGGAACCGCGACAACCATGAGTAAAGCAGAATTGCTGGGGGCGATCGCTGGTCTGAATCGCGGTATTTTAGCTAGCCCCGGAGATCGCAAACGGGTGGCGGCACTCACAACAGACGTTGAAGCACTGAACCCCACCCCTGATCCTTTAGCTGCAACAGATAAATTGGCAGGAGACTGGCGGCTCATTTACACCAGTAGTCAAGCCTTGTTAGCCTTAGATCGCTCCCCCATCGTTAAGTTGGGGCACATCTACCAGTGCATTCGCCCACAGCAGCAGCGCATTTACAATATCGCCGAAATTTATGGCGTGCCTCTCCTCGAAGGGGTGATTAGTGTCCTAGCACGGTTTGAACCCCTGACCCAACAGCGCTTACAGGTGTATTTTGAGCGTTCGATCGTTGGCTTTCGCCAGTGGCTGAACTACTATTCTCCCTCGCAGTTTATTCCCCAGCTCCAGAGCCGTCGCCCGTTGCTTGCCCTTGATGTTCCCTTAAACGACAATGAGCAACAGGGGTGGCTAGATATTACCTACCTCGATGACGATTTGCGGATTGCCCGTGGGAATGAGGGCAGCTTATTTATTCTCAGTCGTGTCTAGGCGGCAACAGGCTATAATGGCAGTCCCAGTCTGTGCCGTTCCCCCCTATGAGCGAGAGTTATAAAGTCCTCAGTGATAATCGACAGGCTCGCTTTCAGTACGAGATTCTGGAGACCTACGAGTGCGGTATTGTCTTGGTGGGTACAGAGGTGAAGTCTATTCGTGCGGGCAAGGTGAATTTACGGGATGGTTTTGCCCGCATTCGCAATGGTGAAGTGTGGCTGTTGAATGTCCATATTTCTCCCCATGAGCGTACGAACCAGTCCTACAACCATGACCCCCGGCGCGATCGCAAACTCCTGCTGCACAAGCAGGAAATTCGTAAGCTCATTGGTAAAGTAGAACAAAAGGGGTTAACCCTTGTGCCCCTAAAGCTGTACCTCAAAAATGGTCGGGTGAAAGTTGCCCTTGGGCTGGGGCGGGGTAAAAAGCTGCACGATAAGCGAGCCGACCTGAAACAACGTCAGGATAAGCGCGATATGGAACGTGCCCTCAAGCACCGCTAAGCTGAGGTTGGCGATTGGTGCAGCACCTGCGAAAAACACATAGGGATTGCTTGGTAGCCCCGTACGTTAGTACGGGGAGGAAAAGCCCTTAAGCAACGTTAGTCGCCTACCAGTGATGAGGATCATTGAAGATCATTAATGTAGTTTTGGATTATCTCTGCGCTAAGATGCCCAGCGGTGCAAAAAAAGTAGCTTCTGCTCCAGAGACTAAGCAGTTTCTTCAACAAAACCTCCGAGAGACCCCGCGCTTCGACAAGCCGCGGAGGGATAGGAGCGGCGGCTGAGGGGTACATCGTCGGTGGGCTTTGCCTACGACACCCCGAAAAGCCGCCAATAGCGTATAATCCTAGCAGTGAACCACACCATCAGTTATCGACTCATCCAGCAGGCTAAGGCGACAAATCAGGCCATCGCAATTGACGATCTCACCGGCATCAGAGAACGCACGAACGAATTGCCCCGTTCTAGGACTGAACGGCGATGCAGTAATAGCTGGGCGTTCTATCAGCTTCGCTAATTCCTTGCCTACAAGGGCGTGAAGGTTGGCGTAGCCGTGAAGCGTGTAGAGCCTCGCTACACCTCGAAAACCTGTCATTGTTGCAACGTGATAGGTCATCGGCAGGGCAAAAGGTTTGCGTGCCTGAACCTGTCCTGCGGCTGGATAGGTGATGCTGATGTGAATGGAGCGAAAAATATCGCTACTTTGGGGGGTCTTGTAAACACCCTTGGAGGCTCCAAGATACTGTCTTGCCCATGGCAGGATGTTGTCTTGAGGGCTGCTGAAAGCCCCGTCCTCTATCGGGCGGGGTAGTTTACCAAAAAAACGCCGTAAAGCCCCTGCCTTCAGGCATGGGGATATAAGGCGCATGTTGTGTTATCGAAAATTTTGGGTCTAAAAACTCGTCTTTTAGAGTGGTTTTTAGTTTAAACTAAAACCAGAGGTAAGGGTAATCAACCTCTCTAAAAACCCAATAGCCTAACGGCTAGAAAACAACCTAAGTTTTTTTTGGTTGGTTTAACAGTACCTTTGGGCAAAAGGGAACTGCCCCGCAAGGGGGAACGCTTGGGGAGATAAGCACCGCTGTTGTAGTAGGGCAACCTGATGCGATAAGTGCTGTCGCAGAACCAAGAACAAGAATCCCCTGCCTTTAGGCATGGGGAGTATGTCAAACTTTGCAGTCCTTTGAATAGAACTCTGATTCCTAGAGGTCGCTCGCTTTTAAGACCACACTGGCCGCTTGGTTCGGGTCATCGCGACCGTGTTGCAATTGCAACACTTGAACCGCCGCGGCAAGGGACAGAACCCATCAACTCCAGATTCTAATTGAGTGGCTTCGATGTCAAAGCAATCGCCTGTCAACACAACTCGCTTAGAGTGCGGGCTTCTCGCTTCGTCGGGGAGCCACGGTACAGTGCGGGGCTTATCTACCCCCAACCCCCCACAAGCTAAACAGCGCGATTCTCTGCTAGGGGGTAAACACTAACCCGCTTACGCGTTTTGCCATAGCGCTCAAAGGTGACAACGCCAGCAATGGTGGCAAACAGTGTATCATCACTGCCACGCCCCACGTTCACCCCCGGATGGAATTTAGTGCCCCGCTGCCGCACAAGGATATGGCCAGCTTTGACCACTTCGCCACCAAATCGCTTCACCCCAAGGCGTTGGGCATTGGAGTCACGACCATTACGGGTACTGCCAGTTCCTTTCTTATGTGCCATGGTAACCTCCTAGCTATTTGAATTCAGGGCTTCACCATTGAGGCGAATCTCGTTAATCATGATGCGGGTTAATTCTTGGCGATGCCCTTGTTTTTTCCGCGTTTTTTTCTTGGGCTTCATTTTATAGACAATTACCTTGGGGGCACGGCGATGCTGCAACACTGTACCGGTAACAACAGCTCCACTAACGTAGGGTTGGCCAACATGAACGCCAGCATCGGTTTGCACGAGTAATACTTGCTCAATATCAATGGTGCTGTCGGGGTCAAGCGCTAACCGCTCCACATCATAAAACCGCCCGGCTTCGACTCGCAGTTGCTTGCCACCGGTTTCAATAATTGCGTATGCCATAGGGGACCTAAAGTAACTCCTTGCCGTGCAGGTGAGGGCGCATTGTCCTCTTGGTGAACCTGTTCCGTGCAAATTCAGCAATTTTACATCATAGACTTTTGAGCTGGGTCTGTCAACGACCTTAGCCGACCCAGGGGACACTGCTGGTGGAAACTTTATTGAGTTGAGAGAGCATCGAGGCATCGATCTCGTTGAACATCTCTGGATAGTAGAAGACCAGTAACGCCCTGCCAATGCCGATCACATCTTCGTGGTGCAACAAGGTGCTGTGCCTGATGAGCAAGCCATTGATTAAGGTTCCATTGCGGCTGTGGTAATCAGCAATGAAATAAAGGGGCTGGTTGGCGAAAAGAAAACTATTAATAACAGCGTGAACTCGCGAGACATAGCGATCGCGAAGGATAATGCTGCAATCTTTTTGGCGACCAATGGTCCACTGGCGATCGGGGTGAGAGCAACGTCGCGTTTGGGTTGCCCATACTCGCGAATAATCAGCCATGCTCGATGATGCGTGGGCGTTGTCATGGGGTTCCCGATGACGGCCTAGACTACAAAGGTAGCACCATCTCCTTGGGCGGCTTGCCAACTACGGGCATCAAAATACAAATCTTCAAGGGAAATACTGTCAAGGGCATCCTGTAGTTTTTGGTGCAGTTGCTGCCAGAGACTCAGGGTGACCCAGTCAGCGGTAGCAGCGTCAGGCTCCGGCGGCTGCAAAAAAAGAGGCTGAGGGGACTCACCCACCGCAAGAAGAATCTGCCGCAGTGAAATCTGTTGCGGGGGACGAGCTAGTTGATAGCCACCATAGACCCCCCGCAGCGATCGCACTAGGCCGGCACGCCGCAGTTCGATCAATAGTTTTTCTAGATAGGGAGCGGGAATATTTTGGCGCTCGGCAATGGCACGCACTGAGGACGGGCCATACTGCGGCTGTAAGCTCAGGTCTAAGAGGGCTTTGATACTATAGTGGCCGCGGGTTGTCAGGGTCATGCAGCCTGTCCCACCGTCGTAATGTAGAGCACGGCTTCGTCAGCGGGAATGCCCAGTACCTCATTCACCTGATCATCAAAAAAGCCACCAATGCCGCTAACCCCTAACCCCAAAGCAGTTGCCGCCAAGTTCAAGCGCTGTCCCAAATGTCCTGCATCCATGTGCAGGTAGCGGTAGGCACGCTCTCCATAGCGGGCGATCGCCGCTGCTAAGTTGGCGGTATGGAAAATGACGACGGCGGCATCCCGCCCTAACTCTTGATTGAGACAGAGGAAGTGCAGTTGCTCCTGAAAATTCTTAAAGCGAATTTGTCGCAGTTCGTGATTTGCCACAGCGTAGTAGTAGCAGCCCTCTTCTAAGTCACTCACGCGAGTGACCGCAACAAAGGTTTCCACTAATGAGAGATCAAAGAAACTAGGGGCCTCATCCAGTCCTTGGTCGCGGTAGGCTTCGGCATGGTAGGTAAAGGTCAACAGCGCCGCCAATTGATCTAGGGTGATTCCCTTGCCACTGTACTGGCGGGTCGAACGGCGCTGCAAAATTGTCTGTTGCAACGCCCCTAGACCAGTATCCCAGTTCAGTACGGTTTGCGGCAGCGATACCCGCAAGCCAAAGGGGAAGTTGTATTTATCGTCCGGTGCAGCGTTGGGAAGGGCACCCCCACTGTTGAGAGTGGGCACGGTGGTCTCTTCAACCTTTGACATGCCGTAAATGATGTCTGTGTTTGTGAGCGCACTCCCTTGATGACAAGCAGCAAGGAGATCGCCATCAGGGATTGCCCCATAGTCATAGCAGACGGTGGACGCTAAGGCAGCGGGAAAGGCAGAGAGATTTTGTGACACCTGCAGTAGATCCGCGAGCACCACAACCCCCAGTACCGCTTCTTGGGCTGAGTCTAGGTAAAGCAGATCGTTGATTTGCGAGTCCACAAAGCCGCCGATGAGGTGAGAGCGAAAATCATTGATGCTGGCAGCCAGTTCGACATTGCCGAGTAGGTGACCAATATCTAAGCAAATGCGTCGATAGGCACGATCGCCATAGCGCCAAGCAGAGCGATAAAATACAGCCGTTACAATCAGCGCCACTTCAGTTGCTTCAAGGGCTGGATGCCACAGGCAAGCATCTTGAAGACCAGACCAGTGGTAACTTTGCCAAACCTGTACAAGGGCATGATCCTTAACTTGGTAGTTATAAATCCCCGCTGGAATGAGGCGATCGGTACGGGTGATGACATAGACTTCGGCTGGGTATAGCCCCCCTGCAGAGGGGGCTGCTCGCATTAAGAAGGGGCGATCGGGATAGGGCACCACTGCTGTTACACCATAGGTGCAGTACAGCAGCCGCGAGAGTCGTTGCCAATACCGCTCTGCGGCGGTTTCCCCTTGCCTAAAGAACGGCTTGAGTGGAAAGACCTTGCCCAAGGGATAGGTTTTGAACGGTTCCGGTTGGCGGCTCCAGTCGAGGCCACGAGCCTGCTGCGCTAAGGTTTCTGGGGCATACTTGGTGCGCTCGTGGTAGTGCTGTGCCAAGGATGAATGCTCAAACCCCATCGCCATTGTGCTGCCTCATCAAGTTAAGAAACCATTAAGTAATATGAATTTCCCTGATAACTCCCCCTACAGTCAGAAAGACGTAAGTAAGAATACTTATTTCACTGTAAAAACTCTATTTATTATTATGGCGAAATTTAGTGCCGAGGAGCTACTGCAAGCCTATGCCATGGGAGAGCGGGACTTTAGGGGGCTAGATTTGCGGGGGGTGAGTCTATTTGACACAAACTTGGGGGATGCGGATTTTAGTGATAGCAATTTAGAAAATGCTTATCTTCCCTACTGCCAGCTGAATCGAATTGTGGCCACCGCCACCAATCTACGCCAGAGTGAACTGGGGGATGCCCAGCTCTACCAAGCCAATTTAGCGGCAGCAGATCTCGAGGGGGCACGCATGATGCGGGTAAACCTGCGCTCGGCCAACCTCGAGCAGGCCAATTTAGCGGGAGCTAACCTCCAAGGAGCGGATCTGCGCTCGGCTAACCTGCGCCAAGCGAACTTGCAGGGGGCAAATTTACAGCAGGCCAACCTTGAGCAGGCGGATTTAACGGGGACTCAGGTGCAGCGGTGTAATTTTTTTCGGGCGACGGGAGTGGACTTGAGCCATGCGATGTGTGATGCCACCACGATCTGTCCCGATGGTCACTTTTATGGATGAGACACGGTGATGAGTGTAACGGGGTTGAGGGGGTGCAGGCGGTGTCCGCTGCCTAAGGGAACTGAACGGCTTAGTTGCAGGTGGAGGAATTGTGGTTTGAGATGGTGTTGATGACACCACGCTAAAACTTGGCCTTGGTGCTCAAGGGTGGCGATCGCCATGACGATACGGCCTTGGGGGGCAGGCGTGACCATGCCACCTCTAAGTTGGTGGCCAACAGCGTGCCGCTGCCGCCAATAAACACTCGATCGGGATCAGGGAGGGAATCCAAGGCGGTGGGAGCTATCCCCTGAATCGGTTTTAAGTTCGCCAGACCAAAGCGATCGCGGTTCTGGCACAGGAGTTGATAGCCGACGGCGGTTTTTTCAACGGCATAGACGGTGGCATGGGGTAAAAGGCGGGCGATTTCTACGGCGACACTGCCGGTGCCAGCGCCAATATCCCAAATCACTTGCACTTGAGGGGTCAAGGCCAATTCTGCCAAGGCCAGTACCCGTACCTCTCGTTTAGTCATGAGGCCGGGGCGATCGCCAAAGCTGAAAAATTGGTGATCCTCTAGGCCAAAGCAGGGGAGATCGGCAGCCGGGATCTGCTGAGGTTGCCGTACCAGCACCACCAGGTTGAGAGGATGGATCTCAGGGGAGGGAACCGGTGGTTGGTGCAACTCCCAAGGGAGAATCTGCTCCTGGGGGCTACCCAAAGCTTGGCAGACCCATGCTTGGTAGGACACCGGCAGGTTCAGGCGTTGATAGAGGGCACTGATGGCGGTGATGTCGGCCTCAGCATCGGTGTAAATGGCAATTTTGGCCGTGCCTTGTTGCAGTAAGGGAATCAATGCCGATAGGTTTCGCCCGTGGGCACTACAGATAGCGGCATCCTGCCACGGCAGCTTGAGCCGACTAAAGGCCAACTGCACGGCGGTAAGGTGAGGATGAAAGGTCAACTGCTCCGCTGGAAAAACTGTGAGGAGCCAGCGGCCTAGGCCATAAAAGAGAGGGTCACCACTGGTGAGAATGACAACTTGGGGATGTGGTGTGGTGCTCAGGTGGGTCTCTAGGGCAGCAAGACTGTCGTTAAATTGGCGTAGCTCAAGACGCGGAATGCCAAGCTCCGGAATCAGAGCAAGGTGGCGATCGCTCCCCACCAATAGCGTCGCCGTCTGGATAATGGCTTGGGTAGCACTCCCCAGACCTGCCATGCCCTCCAGACCGATCCCCACCACATGGATAGGACTCAAGCGTGCCCCTCCTGCCACGCTAAATCCAGTAGGGCATTGACAATGGCCGCAGCAACCGCCGAACCACCTTTGCGCCCAGACACTCGAATTTGGGGCACAGCTAGGTTTGCAAGGGCAGCTTTAGACTCCACCACATTGACAAACCCCACCGGCACCCCAATCACCCCTGCTGGCAGAACCGATCCTTGACGGAGGCGATCGCACAACGCCATTAATGCCGTGGGGGCGTTCCCAATCACAAACAGCGCCTGGGGATACTGCTGCCAAGCGGCAATCATCCCGGCTTCAGTGCGGGTTTGATCAGGGGCTGGTGCCTGCCCATAGTCCAAGGCAGTGATCACAGGATTTGCAAAGGTACGGCTGGCCATGGTTTGAATCCCCACGGTGACCATCCGCACATCCGTAACAATGGGCACCCCGGTGGCCAAGGCCTGAGTCATGGCGGCAACAGTTGCTGCCGGCGCGTACAGCAGATCCTTAAATTCAAAATCAGCCGTGCTGTGGATAATCCGCCGCAAAATGGCATAGGCGGCTGGATCAAAGCTGTGGTCGCCGATTTCGTGATCAATAATCCTAAAACTCTCTTGGGCAATGGGATGAATCAGAGACACAGGACTTCTGCTAGGATAGGAAAGCTGTCTAAAAAGGAGAGATGGCCGAGTGGTCGAAGGCGCAGCACTGGAAATGCTGTGTGGGGCAACTCACCGAGGGTTCGAATCCCTCTCTCTCCGTACCCATTTTCTGCCAGATTAGACCTATTTCCATCGTTTCAGGGGTCTATTTTTGCTGTTGATTGCAATTTGTGAACTATCCAACACTCATCCTTCAGATAGAGCGCGGGCTTCCCTTGTCACAGGCAACCGCCTCTGCCGTATCAGATAATTTTGTTATGTTATAAATCAAGTTGTTCGCCTACGCCTCACGCGACCCTCATCCCGACGCTGCCCCTAGCAGGTACAGCGCGGGGCTTCCCGTCTAGAACAGCTAAAGCTCTCTATTGTCTCACAGGCAAATCGCTAGAATACAAAGAAAGAATACAAAGAATAGAGCGTTTGTCTCTTTTTATGGTACTACGCAGACGCACTTAGGAGTCACTACTGCCTGAACCTTAACAACGTAAAAACGTTCGCTAATCACTCGAGGATTTTTAATTTATGCGTAACTCATGGATCATTTCACTACTGGCGATCGCTAGTCCACTGACGGTTGCAACCTTGCCCGCCTCTGCCAACTCTGCAACCATTGGCCCCATCGAGGTCAGCCCAGATCTACGCTCCGCCCTACAAACAGCACCTTCAACCTCTGCCAATGCCAATGAACTGCAATATCCTGATGGATTAGAGGACAGTTTATCCCCTCAACCCGTGCGGCTGCGGCAAGACCCCAAAGTCTATAAGCAATTTGAAGAGCCACGGAACAACCGAGGTGTTGGCTTTAGTGTAGGCATCTGAGTACTGGAAAGTGTACACCTTGGTTAATAGGGGTTAGGAAGCAGAAGCACCACTCAAACGCTTTTGAAGAGAGCTGACCCGTCGCTGGGCAATCCCATTGTTGGGATCGTGCCTGAGGGTGTGCTGATAGGCCTCAAGGGCAGGCTGAGCTAGGTTTTTCTTTTCGTAGGCATGACCGAGGTTATTCGCCGCAGTGACGTACTCAGGCTGATTTTTCAAGGCATCCTTGTAGTAACGAATAGCCAAATCGTACTGCTCCTGAATAAAGTAGGCATAGCCAAGGGCATTGTAAATAGGGGCTAGGTAGGTCTCCTGCTCATTTTCCGCTGCCTTTAGCGCCTTTTGCAGCAGGGGAATGGCCTGAGTAGCTAGCTTTTTGCTGAGATAGATGCTGCCCAGTTCAAAATACTCTTGGGTTGTGCCCGGCTCTTGCTTGAGCTTGCGTTGTAGCCGCGCCAAGGTGGTTTCAATCCGGCGGGTTTTAATAATTTGCCCCAGCACAAACCATGCAGACACCCCCAACAATACAATCAGCACCCCTAAATACAGGGCAGGTAATAAACCGTCCATGGTACTCAACGTCCTCAATCACAAGAGACAATCATACATATGAAGGGTGTTTAAGACCCGAGGCATAAACATCCCTAGGATTATCATAAATACATGACTTCCTTCAAACACCTCAGTGAACGGAGGCTAAATCACTCCCCGCGGAGGTGGCACACGGCAGATTTAAGGCACTTCTTTTCTGGGCATTGCATAGTATAGAAATATAGGTATGAATTAGGGGAGAAACGAATACAGTGTCCCGAACGTCAATCTACCCATATCCGTAAGAATGGATGCAACAGACAAGGAAAACAAGGCGTTGCTGAATAGAAGTATGATTTGCTGGCCAATGAGCGAATCGGCGGTTTCATCGCTTCGCCAAACCAGGCTAAAATCGCGGCATCGACCGGATCGGTTTTAGCCAGTTGATTGGCAGCTTTGGCAACGTTTCGCGCTTGCCGAGCATTAATCACGACCACGGGATAGGCTAGCGTGGACAGCACCAACGCCACTGACCGCTCATAGCCGCCAGTGGATTCTAGAATCACCCGAGCGACCGCCTCAGGCGGACACAGGTGAGTCAGAAGTTCGCGAATCCCACTCGCGGTGTTGCTCACGCGAAAACTCTGCTTCTGGGGACGTAGATGTACATCTAGCCACCGCTTACACACATCAATGCCAATCCATTGTTCTTGATCCTGCATATCACTTTTGCGCCTGTCTGGGGGTAAATCAGGTGTTTACTCAGCCTTGCGTCATGCGGGTTCTACTGTCCCAACCGATGATTCGAGTTTGACCTGTTGCATCAGAGAGATGACCCTAGCTTCTCCACGATGTCTAGCATCTAAGGGGTGACGGTCTATCTCTCTAGTTTTAAGATACAAGGGTTGGGGATGAGGGCAATTCATAGCCACACTCAGCAATGCCGGAAACAAAATCATATTTGCGTCACCTGTGGGCGGCAATTCATTCTCTCTGGGATCAGTGGTTATAGCTGGCGGCACTACGAAACTGTCAAGGTATGGCAGGAGAAACTCATGACTACAGGGTCACCACCAAATTATCACGGTGGATAATTGTGTCTGCACCACTATAGCCAAGGATGCTGGCCAGTTCGGTGGACTGCTGCCCTTGAACGCGACGCACTTCGTCATTGTTGTAGTTCACCAGCCCGCGGGCCACTTCTGCCCCGTCAGGATCACAGAGCTTTACTGCATCTTGCGCTTGAAACTCGCCACACACTTTCGTAATTCCTGCCGCCAACAGGGAGCACCCACCCTCGGTAATGGCTTTGACTGCCCCGGCATCCAACCATAACTCGCCTTTCGGGATCAAGGCACGGGCAATCCAGCGCTTGCGGGCATTGATGGTTTTGGGTTTTGGTTCAAACTGGGTACCCAAGGACTCGCCCGCCATCACTTTCAGAATGTTGGTGGGCGATCGCCCATCGGTAATAACCGTTCGCACCCCCGCTTCAGTGGCAATCTCCGCTGCGCGAATTTTAGTGGCCATCCCACCCGTGCCCCACGGCGAACCCGCTGCCCCCACCTGTACCGTTTGCTCTAGGGCTGCAAGGGATTGAACCCGCTCAATGGGCACAGCCGTTTTATCCAACCGTGGATCCGCTGAGTAGAGACGATCCACATCCGTCAGCAAAAAGAGCCAATCGGCTTCGACTAAGCTGGCCACCAACGCCGAGAGGGTATCGTTATCTCCAAATTTCAGTTCATCCACTGCGACGGTATCATTTTCGTTGACGATGGGAATGACCCCCAAGTCAAAGAGAGCCTGAAATGTATTAAAAATATTGAGGTAGCTTTGGCGATCGACAAAGTTCTGTCGCGTTAACAGAATTTGGGCGATGGGCTGGTGCAGCATACTAAACAGATCATCGTACATCCGCATTAAGTGACCTTGCCCCACGGCTGCCACCGCCTGTTTTTGCGCCAACTGTTGTGGACGCTCCTGCAACCCCAGCCGCACTGCTCCTACGCCCACCGCTCCCGAAGATACCAGCACGACGCGATCGCCCCGCTGCCGACAGCCCCAGAGCACATCCACAAGCTGGGCGATGGTGGCCAGTGCCAGAGTTCCCTCCTTGCCCCCTGTCAAACTAGAGGTGCCAATTTTAACCACAATGGTTTGTGCCATGGTGCCTAACACGATCCACCATAAAAATATACCCCCGTCCCTAGGGCGGGGGATCGTACGCTAAAGGCGTTTATCGGAACGATGAGAGTACTTTAGGACATGGCTTGGATAATGTAGTCAAAGTAGGGAGCAGCAACTTCCGCCTCCTCGGCACTCAACAGCGACAAGGAGACATCCTTCAGACAGCGAATGGCTTCTACCATACCAGCCATCGGCACCCCTAAGGAGTTGTACATTTCCCGCACCCCAATGAGTCCAGTGCGCTCAATGGGTTCTTTGTCCCCTGACAAAATACCGTAGGTAATTAAGCGCATATACCAGCTATAGTCGCGTAAGCAGAGGGCACGCTGTTTTTGGCCATAGGCATTACCACCAGGAGCAATAAAGTCAGGCCGCTTTTGCCACAGTTGCTTACTGGCTTGCTCTACCAACCGTTTTTCATTTTCAGCTAATGTCGTGGCAATGCGTAGGCGTTGCGCGCCCGTTTCAAAAAAGTCACTAATTGCCTTGAGTTCGCCTGTGGTGGGGTAGCGCAATTCATCGTCCGCTTTGAGAAGAACCTGACTAATGACACTCATATTGCTAACACCGCTTAATACATTCCTCATTTTAGAGGACGGTGGTCGCCCGGTCACAGTTTTTTTCACAGAAAACCTCCGAGAAGCCCCGCACCTTCAGGTCGGGGAGGGACAGGAGCGGCAATTGAGAGGGGTTCAATACCCCCGAAATTGCCAAGTTTAGTACGCTTGTTTTTCATAGTCACGGGTGAGAATATAAAAGGATGAAACAAACTCTGACACTAGTTTGCAAACTTGCAACCACACCCGAACAAAATGCCAAGATTGAGGCAGTGCTTCAGGCGTTTGCTGCTGCTTGCAACTATGCCAATGAGCGAGTCAAACCCAAAACAACCAGCAAAACAACGATTCAGTCGTTGGTCTATAACGACCTGCGAGAACAGTTTGGGTTGAGTGCTAATCAGGCAGTCAGGGTTTGCGCCAGGGTTGGGGCGAATCGAAAAACAGCCAAAGTGAAGGGCAAACCTGTCAAAGCGTTTCGTCCAACTTCGGCAGACTACGATGCCCGAATCTTCTCTTTTCGGGAGAAGGATTGGACAGTCAGCCTGACCCTGCTGGGATGTAGAGAACACATCAAACTGGAAATAGGACACTACCAGCGCGGCCAGCTGAAGGGGTGTAAACCCACTTCGGCTCAACTGTGCAAGCACAGAGATGGAAGATACTACATCCACATTCAACTGAGCGACGAAGCTCCTGAACCCATTCAGTCGGACAAGGGGATTGGCGTTGATTTCGGTCGGCGTGAAATCGCTAAAACTAGTACCGATCAAGGTTGGGATGCTAAGCAGTTGAATCAAGTCCGAGATCATTTCGCCAAAGTGAGAGCATCGCTCCAGCAAAAAGCCTCGAAGGGCACACGGTCGAGTCGGCGTAGATGCCGACAAGTCCTGCAACGGCTGTCGGGGAGGGAGAGACGTTTTCAGCGATGGCTCAATCATTCCATCAGTGCATCCATCATTCGTGAAGCAAAACAACTCCATGCCATTGTTGCTATCGAGGATTTGACAGGCATTCGAGATAGAATCAACCAGCAACCGAGAAACACGACCGAGCGGAGACGGTCTAACAGTTGGGCGTTCTATCAGTTGCGACAATTCCTGGAATACAAGGGTATCAAGGAAGGAGTTGAGGTGGTTGCTGTACCACCTGCCTATACCAGTCAAACCTGCCATTGTTGCTTGCATATTGGGCTGAGGACTGAAAAAAAGTTCAAGTGTGGGCATTGCGGATGGATTGGTGATGCAGACCTAAATGGAGCAATCAATATTGCGCTTTTGGGGCAGTCCGTAACGCTGCCTGGAGGCTCCTGGCTAGCTTGCGAGATAGCCGGAGGGCTACAGAAAGCCTCGCCCTTCTAGGGCGGGGAAGTTTACCCCCTTAGCCTTTTGTGAATGTCCTACGCCTTTAGACAGCGGGTGAAAAGCTAACAAAGAAAGCGAAGTGCGGGAACGAGCAGAGCACCGTGGCGCTGCTGTCGATGACAGGGTTGGTGCTGAGGCATACATTCCCACCTAGACCTCCGAGGTGCTCCCGCCACAGCGAAGCTTGGCGGTCAGGGGGGGAGGAGCGCTGTCGAGCTTCGCTGCGCCAAAGGCGTATGAGTGCGGCTCAATACCGCCGAAATCAGTAATACTCTTGACCATTGCAGGCAATCTTCACGTGGTGGTAAAGTACCAACCATGAAACAAGTCCTGACACTCGTTGTAAAGCTTCAACCTACGCCTGAGCAAGCGTCCAAACTGGCGGCAACTCTTCAGGTGTTTGCTGATGCGTGCAACTATGTCAATGACAACACCCATCCCAAACTCACCAACAAAATCGCTCTTCAGTCCTTGACCGACCAGACCATCAAAGAGACATTCTCCTTGGTGGCCAACATAGCGCTCAGGGCGTGCGCTCGTGTGGCGGTAAGACTGCTAAACTCAAAGGCAAGCCTGTTAAACGGTTTGCACCAACCAGTATCGACTGTGGCAGCGATCTGTTTACCTTCAACGATAAGGAGTGGCAGGTTAGCCTTGCAACAGTTCAAGGCACAGAAAAGGTGAAGTTGAATGCAGGCCATTACCAAAGAGGCACACTCAAAGGGCGTCAGCCAACCTCGGCTCAGCTTTGCAAGCATCGAGACGGCAACGTCTATCTGCACATCCAACTGAAGACTGAAGCACCAGAGTCAGACCAATCAAGTCAATCAAGTAATGTGATTGGCGTTGACTTTGGACACAGAGATATTGCGGTTACGTCTGAAGTGGAAAAGTGGGACGGTCAGGACATTCAGCAAGTTAGAGATCGGTTGTCTAAGGTGAGAGCGTCGCTCCAAGCAAAACGCTCGAAAGGCACCCGATCGACTCGCCGCAGGGCAAGACAGAGTTTGGAACGGTTGTCGGGTAAAAATCGCCGTTATCAGCAATGGTTGAACCATCAAATCAGCAAAGCGATTGTGCAGCGGGCTAACGCCTTGAATGCTGTAATTGCTGTGGAAGATTTGACAGGTATCAGAGAATGCACCAACAAGCTGCCGCGCAACAAGACCGAGCGACGCAGCTCTAGTGGTTGGGCATTCTTTCAATTGCGTTTGTTTATCGCCTATAAGGCACTTCAGGCAGGCGTTCAGGTGCTTGCGGTTAATCCGGTATATACCTCGCAAATCTGTCACCAATGCCTGCACATTCATCCAGTGCAAGGCAAGTCTTATCGAAGTGGCAAGGGGTTTACTTGTGGCCATTGCGGTTGGCAGGGGGAGGCTGACTTTAACGGTGCGAATCTAATTGCGCTTTTGGAGCTGCCTGTAAACCAGCCTAGAGGTATGGCTGACGCCACCTACGGAGCGTGGTTGGCGTGCCAACTGCAGGGCTACCGAAAGCCCGCGCTCTGTCCGTAGGAGGAGCGTCGGGTAGTTTACCAACCTGTAACGAGCCAACACATCCGGTACAGTAAAAATAGCACATGTCCATTCCTTAACACGCTTGAATGCGGAGTATTCTACTATGCCCCCTCGCTGGCCCCGTAAACCGGATCGTCGAGATCCGCGCTACCGTCGTTTAGACGATCGCATGAATTTTGCCGTTCATGTGGCAGCATTTGCCGCAGTGAACTCGGGCGGTTGGTTTTGGCACCAAGTTCAGCCCCATGCTTTGCCCTTTTTACCCCTACTCACTTTGGGGTGGCTGGTGCTATTGCTGGGGCATGGGGCGTATATCTTTGCGATCGCCCGCTACGCCGATGGAGAGTTTACCCCATGAGTCGCACCCCCTTAATTGAACGATTGGCTGCTGCCATTGGTGGTGAAATTTACATTGATGTGGCCAAATGGCATCTGTACCTCAGGGATGCCAAGCTGCATACCCCCCTTGCGGAGGCATTTTTGCCCCTCCTAGAGCAGGGAGAGGTGAACCGTAGCCACGTACAAGCAGTGTTGCAGGAGGTGAGCGTGCCTCTGGGGGTGGCCAAGAGTCTCTCTCCCTTGACCGGTTGGTTCCCAAAACGAATCAAGATAGCCTTTTAGAACTGCTCAACCACTTCCGCCAAGACAACCTCTGATGGCAGACCTACACCTTTATGGTTGCGGTGGACACAGCCTGCGATCCCACTAAGAAGGGAGCCAAGTTGTATCCCTAGCTCCCTGATGTTCATCTACATTTGGCTAATGGGCTGCGCCCCTGATTGCCCTAGCTAAGGGCAACGTGGGAGCGATCGTAGGTGGCACCAAATACAGGATTGATTTTGCCTTGAATTTGGCTCCAGTAGTTGGCGGCAGTGGCGGGCATACCAATAGCAGCAGCAGTCCGTGCCAACAGGGTTTGCTCACGGCTTTTGATGGTAGCGTGATGAGCCATTGCCAATGAACGTGCCATTTCATTAATACCTGAAGGCATCGCTACAGACACCGTTGTATCGGCCATCCGTGCTGCCGGCACTCCCGCCAATTTTTTGCCTTTTTGGTACTTAACACCGCGATAGGTCATGATTTTCAGCGAGTCTTCCGGTGGATTCACTGCTGTGGCCACACGGTAGGTAGTGCCGCGATATTTGGCCACCACATCCGTGGCTTGTGTGTTGATCGCAGGAGGAACGTAGTTGTACTGAACGCCGCGATAGGTAAGAGTAGTCATAGTTGTCGCCCCATTTTTATTACAAGGTGGATCATTTGAGGCGCGTTCCTTCGGGATCACTTTCCCTACTTCCGTCTCTGACTACAGGAACAACGCTGACGAGTCACTAACGTCTTAAACGCGTTTTACTGATGTCCTGAGAGAGATGAACGATTCATTTCTGTATCTAATTTAACAATTTCTCCACCTTAACGCAAGTTGTTCACAAAACTTTACTATTGGCCTCCTTGAAGCTGTGCCAATAGCCATGGATCTACGGGCTGGCCATCACGCCGTTGCAGGTGAACCTGTACCACATAGACCAAGCCAGAATTGGGAGGGGCGGGATGTTGAGAAAAAGAGATGATGTAGTCGGCAGGATTTTGTTGATACTGTCTCAGCCAATCTTCTACTTTTGCTGTTGCAAAGAAGGACTGCCCTTGTTGGTACATTTGGCTAATTTGCAAATGTAAGTTGTAAGGTTTGACTTCTCCCCTCCTTGAAAGAGAGGGGATTCCCAAAGGATGCTACGCAACGGGCTGAAGCCGCGTTGCTTCGCTTTTCCCTTGAGCTGTCACCCACAACTTAATGCGGGTGGGGGCAGTCAAAGACCCCCTACTCACCTCAAGCATTTCTGCTATTGGGACTACGTTTATGTTTCGGTTCGTGGTTTCGCGCTTTTCAACACTAGCCAATTCGATACGCTCAACATCCTGCCATTGCTTGCAGTGGTTTAGGCTTGCCGCCAAAGCGGTAGTGACTTACTTGCCGGGATTTCTCCGTACTAGGATGTTTCTTCGCGTAGTTGATACGCCTACTTTCCACGTCTCTAGTTTAACACATAGAGAGGGCTAAAGCCCCCTGAGTTGGCTGTATCCCCTCGCTAAAGCGGAGGGGTTTTAGCCCGCCCACATCACTCCTATAAATCGTCCCATGACACATTGCCTTTCATTGCATAGACTGCTTTAATTTGAATCAACTTTTGTCACTTCGGGTTCACAGTGCTGCCATGATGTTGTCATCTCCGTGTCTTAAGCTACAAGCCATAGAATACCTCAGCTACAAGCCATAGAATACCTCTGAAACCTTTGAATACGACCTGTGCTTGACAGTTTTATCCCATTCAGGAACCAACCATGACTACCATTGCCCGCAGTGCTTCCCCTGAGTCGAATTTAGCCACTACTGTTGCGGCAGAAACGATTCATTATCAAGTCGTTCATTGGATCACTGGACGGTTTCGGATTCGGATTCCCCGCTTGGGCGTTGATGCGGAGTATGGCGCACGCCTCCTCTATATTGTGGGAACCTTACCCGCTGTTACTACGGCACGGATTAACCCGCCTGCGCGGTCTTTAGTTGTGGAGTACAATCCCAAGCTTTTTGGCGAAGCACTGGCAACCGTACAGGGGCAGATTTTTGAGTCTATTCAGGTGGCAGCTAATCCGGACTTACCTGTCCTAGCGGCAGAAAAAGCAGCGCCGGCAACTGAAAGTCATGAAATTAATTATTGGGAGCGCCTAGGGCTGTCCGCCTTGGGGTTGGGGCTGAGCTTAGGCTCTCTCATGGGGCTGCCTATTCCGGGGTATGTGATTGCCAGTGTGGTTATTGCTGGAGCGATGCCCGTCTTTAAGCGGGCATGGGATGCTCTGCAAGAGGAAAAGCAGTTAACCATTGATTTTCTAGATGGGTTGGCGATCGCGCTGCACACGATGCAAGGTCATTATTTTGCTCCTTCCTTTATGTTGGGGTTAGTCGAAGGGGGGGAAGTCATTCGGGATCTGACAGCCCGTGGGTCGGAGCGCGCTAATCTCAATCTGCTGGACTGCCTTGGCAAGACTGCGTTTGTAGAGCGCGATGGGGTTGAGGTAGAAGTAGAAGTTAAAGATATTGTCGAAGGCGATCGCGTCGTTGTTTACCCCGGTGACCAAATTCCGGTCGATGGCATTGTGCTGCGGGGCACCGGCTTAATTGATCAGTGTAAGCTAACGGGGGAATCAGTCCCTGTTACCCGCAGTGAAGGGATGGAGGTTTTTGCCTCAACGCTCCTAGTCGATGGCCAACTGGTCATTTTAGCTGAGCGGGTTGGCAACAATACCCGCGCAGGAGTTATTGTCGGCCTCATGCAGGCTGCCCCGGTGCACGATACTCGTATTGAAAACTACGCGGCGGCGGTGGCCAACCGAGCGGTGATTCCCACCCTTGCCATTGGTACTGGTGTGGGACTGCTCTCCGGTGACTTGAATCGGGCGATCGCCCTGCTCACCCTTGATCTAGGGACAGGGATCCGCGTATCGGTGCCCACGACCATTCTTTCTGCCCTCACCTACGCAGCGCAGCACGGTGTCTTGATCCGCAGTGGCCGCGCCATTGAAAAATTGGCGCAGATTGACACCATCGTCTTTGACAAAACCGGCACCCTCACCCAAGGGCATGCAGGGGTTACCGATATTAAAGTGATGGATCCCCGTTTCAGTGCAGAGGACATCCTCAGTATGGCTGCCAGTGCCGAGCAAGGGCTGACCCATCCGGTTGCTGAAGCCATTGTCCGCCATGCCCGCGAGACAAACGTGCCCCTTTACGACTGCGAAGACTGGGAATACCGTGTGGGCTTAGGGGTGGTGACCAAGGTTCGGGGTGTGGATCTGCGGGTGGGCAGCCGCCGCATGATGGATCAGGAGAACATTTGCCTAAACGAACTGAATGAGCGGTTCCCGGATCTCAATTCTGGGCGGGCATCGCTGGTTTATATTGCTGGTGATGGCCATCTCATTGGTGTCATCCTTTACAGTGACCCGATGCGCAATGAAAGCCCCGAGGTCATTCGCGAACTCAAAGGTGCAGGCATTACCCCCCATATGCTCACGGGCGATGTGGGTCGAGTTGCTCGTGCGGTGGCGAAGGATCTTGGCATTGCTCCCCAGAATATCTACGCTGAAGCCTTTCCCGAAAAGAAAGTTGAGGTGGTGCGCAGTCTCCACGACAGCGGTAAAGTAGTTGCCTTCTGCGGTGATGGCATCAATGACTCCGCGGCCTTGGCCTATGCAGATGTGTCTATTTCCTTTGCTGGTGCTACGGATATTGCTCGGGAGACCGCAGATGTAGTGCTGATGGAAGATGATTTGCGGGGGCTAACCCTTGCTATTCGCATTGCCAAGCAAGCCATGGAAATTGTCTGGCAAAACACAGCCATTGTAGCCATTCCAAACATTGGTGCGCTGCTGTCAGGCATCTTCTTTGCCCTTGATCCTATCCTTGCGGTGGTCATTAACAATGGAACCGCGATCTTGGCGGAACTCAACGGGTTACGCCCCTTGACTGGTCCGGGAGGCGCGTTGCCCTTACCTCCAGTCAAAGATACCAAAGAGTTCCTTGCGGAGTGGGAAGCCACGCACCCAGAACATCCAGTCCAGCATATTCCACCGCAGCATCGCTCTGTATGAGCGCATCCCGCAGTGGCTGTCGATGCAGTTCTGCCTCTGCGGGGCGATCGCTGGGTTTGACACTCCCACCACCTAAAGGTGGGGGATTCTTACGTAGTCCACAAACGAACTCGTAAAGGCGTGAGCAAACCGCCCCTACACAGTTCCGTGTAGTACGGTTCTGCGGCAATCGGTAAGCCTCGCGCTCTACCTGTCGCTCACCGCCCAAAAGGTCAGGTGAGCATCGGGATGCAAGTGCCTTCATCAAGGGGTTCGATGCCCCGCAGATGTGGGGTGTGGTCATCGCCCGTTCACTTTTATCGAATGTGAGCGGAAAACCCCGTCCGCTTGCGGTGGGGAGGCTGTCAATCACCCCTGAGAGTATGTCACAGTAGGGATAGAGCCTTAGCCCATAGTGGGGTCGGGAGGTTTTGATGAATGTGGATCGCCGACTAATGCGGGCTGTTGAAACCCTTGGCTACCGTGTCACTGCCGGGGATGTGGCAGCGGCGGTGGGGTTGCCACTCCAGGAGGCAGAAAGGGGTCTCCTTGCCTTGGCAGGGGAGGTCGGCGGTACGCTGCAAGTTGCTGAAAGTGGCGATATTGCCTACGTGCTGCCCCCCAACTTTCGCAGTATTTTGCAGGCAAAGTATTGGCAACTGCAACTCCATGCACTGTGGCAGCGGGTCTGGGGGGTGCTGTTTTATCTTATTCGCATCTCCTTTGGTATTTTCCTCGTGGTGTCTATTGTCCTGATTTTCTTGGCGATCGCCATTATTCTCATTGCCTTAGCAACCCAAGGCCGCAATAGTGACGATAGCAATGGCGAGGGTGGTTCATGGGGTGGTGGCAGCATTCGTTGGTGGGTTTTTCCGGACTTTTGGTTTTTCTTTGGGGATACCTCCTCGCGACGGCGATCGCCGGTGTCCAGCAGCGCAACGAGAGGGCGCAGCAGAGATGACAGCGAAGAGATGAACTTCTTTGAAGGGGTCTATTCGTTTTTATTTGGGGACGGTAACCCCAATGCCGATCTTGAGGAGCGCCGCTGGCAACTGATTGGTCAAGTTATTCGCCAACATCAAGGAGCCGTCATAGCGGAGCAGATTGCCCCCTACCTTGATCTCGGCGATCGCCCCAGCGATGACGAGTCTTTTATGATTCCGGTGCTCAGCCACTTCAATGGCCGCCCCGAGGTAACTGAAACGGGTCAAATTATCTACCGGTTTCCTGATCTGCAAACCACCGCAGGGCAACGGCGGCGGCCTCAGCCCTCCTTACCCCCCATCCTAGAGGAGCATCTCTGGCGGTTTAGTCGTGCACCGGCGTGGCAAATTATGGTGGCGATTGGCCTTGGCTGCGTCAACCTCATTGGTGCCCTCATGCTCTGGTACCTGCTGGGGGATGGCGAGATTGCCCAAGAGTTAGGGGGGCTAGTGGCCTTTGTCGCCTCTATTTTTTGGGTGTTATTGGGGTATGGCCTTGGCTTTTTGGGAATTCCCCTAGGACGATATTACTGGTTACTGTGGCAAAATCAGCGCATTCGCGATCGCAATGCCCGCCGCTATCGCTATGCGGCAATTTTGGCGAACCCCAGCACCGAGGTGCAAGCCAAACTGAGAGCGGCTCAAGCCTACGCCCAAGAGAGACAGGTTGATGAGGACAACCTTGCCTACCGCTCTGATCAAGATCTTCTTGAGCAGGAACTCGCACAATCAGAGAGAATTGATCGCGACTGGCAGCGGCGGCTCAAATCGGAGTAAGCCATGGGCACAGCACAGCACTCGCTGCGGCAAGCAGCCGCCATGGGGGATCTGGGGGCAGTGCAGACCCTCCTCACCCAAGCGTTGGCTCCGAAGGGGATTCAGGTTGAGGTGCAGCACAAAAGCCAGTGTTTATACTTGGGGTTACTGTGTCCAGCACCGGTGCCCGCGGCGATCGCCCTGACGCTGTTGAGCCGCGAACTAGTGCAGTGGCCCACCTACCCAACCTTTAGTGCCATTGTTAGCGCCTACCATCAGGACGCTCTGCTGTGGGAAACGTCCCTTGACCTCACTAGCTGCAGTCGCCTACAGAAGGTGGCTCAGGGCGACCTCCTGCGCACTGCCTCACCACAACCGTCTCCAGCCCCTCCCTAGCCGTGAGCAAGGTGAGTCTGCCCGGGCAAGACCCCACGAGCAACGACTGGCAGGTGGTTGTAGCAGGGATCGGTCTGGCGCTACTGGTGCTCAGTTCCGAGCAGGTCACCTTTTTGTTGAGTCCATTAATCACACTGGTGCATGAGCTGGGGCACGCATTCACCGCATGGCTGTTTGGCTATCCGGCCATTCCTGCCTTTGATTTTCGCTACGGCGGTGGCGTGACGCTGCATGGCGATCGCGTCGGTTTTTTAGTGGTGCTGCTTTACGCTGGGTTAGCAGGCTTGGCCTACTACTGTCGCCACCATCGGCCGCTATTGATCGCCCTTGGCGTATTGACCGCAATCTACACTCTTTTTGCCCTGAGTCCCATTCACGAGATGCTCTTTGTAGCGATGGGGCACGGCTTTGAACTCCTATTTGCGATGATTTTTCTCTACCGTGCGCTGAGCGGCTGGGGGTGTCGCTACGCCATTGAGCGCCCCCTTTATGCCATGCTGGGCTTTTTTATTGTGCTATTTAATATGCGCTTTGCGTGGCAGTTGCAGTTCAACGATGTGTTTCGGGAACTCTACCTCATGGGCAAAGGGGGAATTGATCACGACTTGGTGCGCCTAGCGCGGGATTTTTTCCATACGGATTTAGCCACTGTGGTTGGCCTGTACGGCTTCTTGGTGATTCTTGCACCCGTTGTTCCCTTTGTGCTCTACCGCTATCGATCGCAGCGCTTTCCCTAAGACACTGGGAAGGTGAGACCTGCCATGAATCGCAACACGCCCTGCCTCAGGATCGGGATTGATCGCAGAGCCAGCAAACCACCGCGACGGAGCAGGACAAGGGGGAGCCAATTATTGGAAAAGAGACGATTCAGAAGGTCGGTGAAGGCCAAGGTCAGGCTGTTTTGCCAAAACCGCTGCCGCTGAAACTGCCGCAGTTGAGGGTAGCTGCCAATGTCTTGGGGGGCGATCGCCTGTAGTTGTGCTGCCAATGCCCAGACATCTCGCAGCCCCAAGTTTAAGCCCTGCCCTCCCACCGGATGACAGCGGTGTGCCGCATCGCCAATGACCACGCAGCGATCGCCCACGTAGGAATTCACCTGCATCAGTTGGGTGGGGAAGATAAATCGCTCACTCACGCCAGTGATCTCTGCCATAGCGGGGTCAAGGTAAGGCCGCAACCGCTCTAAAAAGGCAGCATCCTCCAGCGCCAGAACCGCCGCCGCCATCTCATGGGGCAGCGTCCAGACCACACGGTAGCGATCGCCCGGCAAAGGCAACACCCCCAGCGGGCCGGTGGGCCAAAAGCGCTCGTAGGCCAGCACGGGTTGGGGATGGGCAACGTTGAGGGTGGCCACAACGCAGGATTGAGGGTAATGCCAGCCCCACGGTTTCAGACCCATTTGCTCCCGCACAGCAGATTTACCTCCATCCGCCGCCACAATCAACCGGGCGCTGAGGTGAGCCACCTGTGGCTGAGCCAAGTCAGCACTCACTAGGGTTAACTGAGCGCGATCGCCCCCCCCTTGAGTTTCTATCACTCGCCATGGGCAATAGACCACCACATTGCTGGCCGCCTTGAGCGTCGCCTGTAGCGTGTCCACCAGCACAGCATGCTCGGCCACATAACCAATGACCTCCGTGCCTAAATCCTGCGGGTCAAAACGCACTGTCTGGGAAAAGGTACCATCCGAAAGTTGTACCTGCTCAAAGGGCTGAATCCGGGGGGCTAAGGCCTCCCAAACCCCAATCTCACGAAAAAACTGTCGCGACACCTGATGCAGCGCATAGGCTTGCCCCTTGGCGATCGCCCCGGCGGTGGGCACCGCTTCAATTACGGCGACCTTAAGAGCGCTCTGGCGCAGGGCACAGGCTAAACTAAGGCCAACCACTCCCCCCCCAACAATCGCCACATCCACCGGCGGTAATTGGCAGGGAACGGCTGGAGCACAGGGGTCGAACGGCAGAAACGAAGAGGTCATCACAGGAGTTTGGGTGCAATAAGGCAACTGAGCAGTTCCATTTGGATTTTAACGCGCTCTCCTGAGCCACAGGAATTTCGGGGTCGGCCATTCCTGCGTAACGTTTTGTAAATATAATAATAAAAAGCTTTTCACGATCGCCCCAAAGCTGGGTTAACAAACAGTAGGGTCAAACAAGGATAGCGTCATTCATGCGAGTTGCAATTGCTGGTGGGGGTCTAGCAGGATTAGCCTGCGCCAAGTACTTAGTTGATGCGGGGCACACCCCCATTATTTTTGAACGTGCCGCTGTGCTGGGGGGGTTGGTGGCAGCATGGCAAGATGCCGATGGCGACTGGGTAGAAACAGGGCTACACGCCTTCTTTGGGGCGTATCCCAACATGTTGCAACTACTTGAAGAATTAGGCATTAGCGATCGCCTGCAATGGAAGCGCCACGCCTTGATTTTCAATCAGCCGGAAAATCCCGAAGTGCTCTCGTGGTTTGATGTTCCCGATCTGCCTTCCCCCATCAACGTGCTGCTTTCAATCCTGCGCAATAACGATATGCTGACGTGGGAGCAAAAACTGCGCTTTGCCTTGGGTCTGTGGCCAGCCATTGTGCGGGGGCAAAAATATGTTGAAGCTATGGATAAATACACCCTCCTCGAGTGGCTAGAGCGCCAAGGCATTGATGAGCGGGTGAACTCGGATATTTTCATTGCCGCCTCAAAAGCCCTGACCTTTATTAACCCCGATGAGGTCTCTGCCACCATTCCCCTCACGGCCATGAACCGCTTTTTGCGGGAACGCTATGGCTCAAAAATTGCCTTTTTGGATGGGTCACCCCCTGAGCGGCTGTGTCAGCCTATTGTGGAGTACATCACGGCACGGGGCGGCGAAGTGCACACCAATGTTGCCCTGCGGGAAATTGTGCTCAAAGAGGATCTCTCCGTTCAGTGCTTTGTCATGGCGGATTCCGAAAGTCAACGCCGCTTTGAGGTAACTGCCGATGCCTACGTCTCAGCCCTCTCGGTGGATGCCATCAAGCTACTGCTGCCGAAACCTTGGCAAGAGCTACCCTTTTTCCAAAAACTGAACGGCTTGGAAGGGGTACCCGTGATCAACGTACAAATTTGGTTTGACCGCAAGCTGCCGACGGTCGATCACCTCCTCTTTTCGCGATCGCCCCTGCTGAGTGTGTATGCCGACATGAGTGAAACCTGCAAAGGCTATGCCGACCCCGATAAATCCATGCTGGAGTTAGTGCTAGCCCCCGCCGCCGAGTGGATTGGTCGCCCCGATGCAGAGATTATTGAAGCGACACTTGCTGAACTGGCAAAATTATTTCCAAATCACCTGCCGGAACCTGCTAAAGTGCTGAAAGCGGCGGTTGTGAAAACCCCCCGCTCGGTTTACAAAGCAACCCCCGGTCGCCAAGCCTTCCGTCCCGATCAGGTCACCCCCATTCCCAACTTCTTTCTATCCGGCAGCTATACAATGCAGCCCTACTTGGGGAGTATGGAAGGGGCGGTACTTTCTGGTAAGCTGGCAGCGCAGGCGATCGCCCAGCAGCCCCCTATGCCCTCTACTCAGACTGTCGCCAATGCTGCAACTGCCTAGAGCCGAGTACGCCCCCCCTTGATTCCCCTTGACGAAGCCTACGAGCTGTGCCGCCAAGTCACAGCCACCTACGCCAAAACGTTTTACCTCGGCACGCTCCTGATGCCCTTGGCAAAGCGGCGTGCCATTTGGGCGATTTACGTTTGGTGTCGGCGCACGGATGAACTGGTGGATGGTCCGCAGGCAGCCACCACCACCATGGCCACCTTAGATGACTGGGAAGCCCGCCTCGAGGATATTTTTGCCGGGCGACCCCACGATGCGATGGATTTGGCCTTAACCGCCACCTTGGAACAGTTTCCCCTCGATATCCAGCCCTTTCGGGATATGATTGCCGGTCAGCGGATGGACTTGCACCGCAGCCGCTACGAAACCTTTGCCGAGCTAGAACTGTACTGCTATCGCGTGGCTGGCACCGTTGGCTTAATGTCCCTTGAGGTGATGGGGGGAACCCCTTTAGCGATCGCCTCTGCGCGCCATGGGTCGATCCCTACCATGCTAAGGGCACCCTCAAGGATCAGGCCATTGCCCTAGGCATTGCCAACCAACTCACGAATATTTTGCGGGATGTTGGCGAGGACATGCGGCGGGGGCGTATCTATCTGCCCCTTGAAGACCTGCACGCCTTTAATTACAGCGAAGCCGATCTGCAGCGAGGCGTGATCGACGATCGCTGGCGTGCCCTCATGCAATTCCAGATTCAGCGGGCGCGGGAATTTTACCGTGAAGCAGAGGTGGGCGTGGCCTACCTTGAGCGCGATGCCCGCTGGCCGGTGTGGTCTGCCCTGATGCTCTATCGCGAAATTTTGGATGTCATTGAGCGCAATGGCTACGATGTGTTTAATCGCCGCGCCTTTGTCTCGGATCTGCGCAAAACCTTTTTTATTCCCCTCTCTTGGCTGAAGGCCACGTTCTAGGGGCTATGGCAGACCTCTATATCAACTGGGACGACTACCATCGCACCATTGAGCAGTTGGCGATCGCCATCCACGACTCTGGCTGGCAGTTTAATCAAGTGCTTTGCCTAGCTAAGGGGGGCTACGGGTCGGGGATATTCTCAGCCGCCTATTTCGGCAGCCCCTAGCCATTCTGGCGGTATCCTCCTACACAGGAGTGCATAACCAAGAACGGGGGCGCATCACCTTTGGCCATGACCTAACCATGACCACCGCCAACCTTGGCAGCCATGTGCTCCTAGTCGATGACTTGGTTGATTCCGGCGTGTCACTGAAAAAGACGCTACGCTGGCTCGACGTAAAGTACGGCTTTGCAATTGAAGAGATTCGTACTGCAGTACTGTGGTACAAGGCCGCCTCCTGTATCACGCCCGACTATTATGTGCACTACCTACCGGACAATCCGTGGATTCATCAGCCCTTTGAGCGCTACGAACAGTTGAGTGTGACCGATTTAGCCGCAACCTTTAGCCCCTGTCCATGACCTCATCCCTCCACACACCTCTGCAATGGCACCGCCGTCATATCCTGTCGCTCCAGGACTTTAGCGTTCCAGAGCTAGATATTGTCCTGCAAACCGCCGCCAGCTTTCAGGAGGTACTGAATCGCCGCACCAAAAAAGTGCCAACGCTCCAAGCTAGGGTGGTTGCCAATCTCTTTTTTGAAAGCTCCACCCGCACTCGCAATAGTTTTGAACTAGCAGCCAAGCGTCTCTCTGCCGATATTCTTAACTTTGCGCCGGGAACCTCTGCCCTCAGTAAGGGGGAAACCATTCTGGATACCGCCAAGACCCTCTGGGCGATGGGGGCGGAATTCATGGTTATTCGCCACCAACAGTCGGGGGTGCCCCACACCATTGCGGCTGAAATGGATCGCCTTGGCACTCAGGTGGCGGTTCTCAATGCCGGGGATGGCCTGCACGAGCACCCCTCCCAAGCCCTTTTAGATTTATTTACCCTCTGTCAGCTTTACAGTCCTCGTCAGCCCCGCTGTGAACTTCTCCGGGGGAAAAAAATTGCCATTGTCGGAGATATTCGCCATTCCCGGGTGGCACGCTCCAACCTCTATAGCCTGACGACTGCTGGTGCCGATGTGCATCTGGCAGGGCCGCCGACCCTCTTGCCGCCTGAGTTTGCCAAGTATGGGGTCACCCTCCACTGGCAGCTAGAGCCAGCCCTCGCCAAGGCCGACATCGTGATGACCCTGCGGTTGCAGCGGGAGCGCATGGATCAGCATTTGATTCCCAGTTTGCGCGAGTATCACCAACAGTTTGGCATTACCCACGAACGGCTACGGCTGTGCCAGCCCCACGTGCGGGTTCTGCATCCGGGGCCTGTGAACCGTGGGGTAGAACTGAGTTCCGCCTTACTTGATGATGGGCACGTCAGCCTCGTGAACCAACAGGTGACCAGTGGTGTGGCGGTGCGGATGGCCTTGTTATATTTGATGGGGAGTACGCCGGACGCAGGTGGATGATTACGGTAACCTTTTTGCCCGAGAACGTATCGGTGAGTGCTGAGGCTGGGGAATCGTGGTTGACCGTGGCCGATCGCGCCGGGGTTGAGATTCCCACGGGCTGCTGTATGGGGAGTTGTGGTGCGTGCACGCTGGAGCTAGAAGATGGCGAGGAAATTCGCGCCTGTATTTCCACCCTTGCGGGCGATCGCCTCACCGTGACTGCCTCTGTTTTTAGTGACCCAACTTGGTAAGGTTCCTGCAGCTTTTCTCGCAAGGATTCTGTAGATTTTTGGTTTTTATTCACATTGTTTTATTCACATTGCTAAACCTCACTAAAAAAGAGGCGGCTCTTTTGGAACCACCTCTGAGCTACTTTTAGTCTTCAATGCGCCTAGGCATCGAAGTAAAGGGCAAACTCGTAGGGATGGGGACGCAGTGACATCGGAATCACTTCGGTGTCGAGTTTGTACTGAATCCAGTTGAGGATAAAGTCTTCGCTAAAGACCCCACCAGCGGTCAAGAAGCTATGATCCTTTTGCAGATTTTCTAGCGCTGCCATCAAAGAACCAGGGGTAGAGGGAATTTTGGCCAGCTCTTCAGGGCTGAGGTCGTAGATATCGACATCCAGCGGGCTACCAGGATCAATTTGATTTTTAATACCGTCAATCCCTGCACACAGCATGGCGGCAAAGGCTAAGTAGGGGTTACTGGTGGCATCGGGGCAGCGAAACTCTAAGCGCTTTGCTTTCGGGTTTGTGCCGGTCAGCGGAATCCGCACAGACGCGGAGCGGTTGCCTTGGGAGTAGGCTAAGTTCACCGGTGCTTCAAACCCCGGCACTAGACGCTTGTAGGAGTTAGTCGTCGGGTTGGTGAAGGCCAACAGCGCTGGGGCATGCTTAAGAATACCACCAATGTACCAAAGAGCGGTTTGGCTGAGGTTGGCATAGCCATCGCCCCAAAAGAGCGGCTGACCATCTTTCCAAATCGATTGGTGGGTGTGCATGCCGGAGCCATTGTCATTGAACACTGGCTTGGGCATGAAGGTAGCCACTTTACCGTGCTTGCGCGCCACGTTCTTGACACAATACTTATAGGTCATCAGCCAGTCTGCTGCTTGAATAAGGGTGCCAAAGCGCAGACCCAACTCGCACTGACCCCCCGTTGCCACTTCGTGGTGGTGTTTTTCAATGGGTACCCCACATTTGGCCATCGTTAAGAGCATTTCCGTACGCAAGTCTTGGAGGGTATCCGTTGGCGCAACGGGGAAATACCCTTCTTTGCCGCGGATTTTGTAGCCAAGGTTGCCACCGTCTTCTTCACGGCCAGTGTTCCAAAGACCTTCAGCGCTATCAATATAGTAGTAGCCCGATTTTTGATTTTGGTCGTAGCGAACATCATCAAAGACGAAAAACTCAGCTTCTGGCCCAAAGAATGCCGTATCGCCAATGCCAGTGGCTTTTAGGTATTCAATGGCACGGGTGGCAATGGAGCGGGGACAGCGATCGTAGAGTTCACCAGTGCGAGGGTCTTTAATAGTGCAGATCATGCTGAGGGTGGGTTCTTTCATGAAGGGATCTTCCCACGCTGTCTCAGGATCGGGCACCATCATCATGTCGGATTCGTTGATGGCTTTCCAACCGCGAATGCTGGAGCCGTCAAAGGCAACACCATCGCTAAACGAGCTTTCATTTAATTGGCTCTTGTGAACGGTCAAGTGTTGCCATGTTCCGGGCATGTCAATAAATTTCAAGTCGATTAACTCGTACTTGCTGTTGATCAAATCAAGGATTTCTTGGGGCGTTGCCATGTAAGGTTACTCCTTCTATGTTTGGGCGCACCGCAGCGACAATCTATGGTAGAAAGTTGACTTCACCGTTTTTTGTATCGCAGGCTACCAAAAAGCCTTGATTCTCGTTGCAGCATGATTCCTTACGAACGGTGGTTCCTCAATGGGACGCCGCCAAGGAAGCTTTGGGGTATAGGCGCGGCATGATTAACAGGCCAAGCCCTAAGCCAGCGATCGCGCCAAAGGGAAAGACCACCCAGTTAGAGTAGTCCCAGACACCGTAGTGTTGTAATGCCCACTCTAGGGGGTAAAACAACATTAACAGGATGGCAACTGCCCAGCCACGGCCCCCGTACTGATGCAGCCAGTACCATTCCTGAGCGGCGGGCGATCGCCCAATCCACACGCGGGTCAGCAAGACGGCCATCAACGTCCCATAACAGCGCATACACACAGCCATCGTCCAAGGGGGTGCCAACACCACGCCCATCTCTGGTTGGGGACAGACGTGGTTCCCCATGGTGTAGATAATGTGGGCAATCCGGGGTAAAAACAGAAACTGACTGGCCGCTAAGAATGGAGCCAACAACGGCCCAAGGAGTAGAGCAGCAAGAAGGGTGTCTAGCCAGAGCGAGGCGGGCGATCGCCGTCGGTTCATAAACGCTTACGCTATATTTGGTAGGGAGCACTCCATAATTTACCAAAGCTTCGATAATGTCGGCAATTCAGTGGTCTCACGCTTCTACCCTAGAGGACTTGAAGTATTCCCAACATTCTAAAATTGTCACCATTGCTCAAGGCGATAGATTGGGTTGATCTGCATCAATTCTGATCCTAGACGTAAATAAATATGACAATTTATGGTTTGGAATTTTCCGCATACACATTTGTGAGGGGATCAGTTATACACAAATAGAGAGCGAACCAGATTGGTTGGGGTCGTTAGGCAATTACCGGAGGAATATACTAAATGGTTGGCGATAATAACACAACCTTTACTGGCTGGCTGGCCAATGTTGTCAATGAAATTGGTTTAGCGTGGTGGGTCAAGGTTGAAACACAGCAGCCCCACTGCATCTACTACTTTGGGCCGTTTCTCACTCCAGCCGAAGCCGATAAGGAAAAGGACGGTTACCTTGAAGATTTGAAAGCAGAAGGTGCTGAAGGCTTTGATGTCGAAGTATTGCGGTGTCGGCCTCAGGATCTGACAATTGATGAGGAAATGGCAAAAAAGCCTCTGATGCCCCTTAGTTCTGCCGTGCCTTAAACAGCAGGGTGACCTCAGACGGCGGCGGAGTCGTTAGAGGTTATCTGGCCACGAGGGGATAGATTGCTCTGATGGTCAGCACGGTTCCTAGGAACGATCTTGTGTTGTGGGCGATCGCCTTCATCGCAGGTTGCATCCTTACCCTTGTTCAAGGGGGCTGGCTGATTGTCCTAGGCACTGGAGGCTTGTGCTGGTGGCTACGGCGACAGCGTTGGGGACGCTCCCTCTGGCTGCGGCTTCCTACCTCTCGCAGTGTGGCAATCGCCACCGTCGTTGCCCTGCTGGCCATGAGCTACCTGTGGCTGCGCACGCCTCAGCCCACAGTCACGGATATTAGCGGGGTGGTTAGGCGGTTGGCAGACCTCAACTTGCCCCCCACCGTTGCGGTGACGGGTGTTGTCCAAACCACCCCATTGCCCAACCGTGCTGGACGGCTGCGCTTTTTTATGGCGGTGGAGCAGTATCGCAATGTCAGCCAACAGGCCAGTCAGGATGCACTATTGCGGGGTCGTGCCAGTGGCCGTCTTTACGTGACGCTGCCCGGGACGATCGCCGCCGATCTCCATCCAGGTCAACGCATTGAAGTCAAAGGAACCCTCTACCGTCCCCGCCCCAGTGGCAGTCGTTTTATCCGCACCTTTAATTTTCAGCGCCAGTTGCAACTCCAGAACACCTTTGCTGGGTTAACGGGCGAAGAGCTTAGGGGGCTTGATCACGGCTCCGGTTGGGGGTTGTGGGCGATTCGGCAGCGCATTACCGCAGCGCATCGGGCAGGTTTAGGCGATCGCCATGGCTCATTAGTGTCGGCCATGGTGCTGGGGTCACGAGCGGTAGCGGTGCCCTTTGAGCTGCGGGATGCCTTTCGGCGGGTGGGGCTTTCCCATGCCTTGGCTGCATCAGGGTTCCATACGGCTATCCTCTTAACGGTAGCGTTAACCCTAGTGCGCCCGTTCCCTGAGCGTTGGCGGTACAGTTGTGGCGGTGGCGTTCTGATCCTCTTTGTGTGCCTCAGTGGCTTTGCACCGTCGGCCATTCGGGCGGGGCTGATGGGGTTAGCCAGTTTAGCGGCCTTAGCAGGCAACCAAAAGGTGCAGCCCCTAGGCGCCTTGCTAGCGATCGCCTGTGGCATGCTGCTTTATAATCCCCTTTGGATTGAGGACATTGGCTTTCAACTGAGTTTTTTAGCCACCCTTGGGCTGATTGTTAGTAGCCAACCCATTAGCGATCGCCTTGACTGGTGCCCCGGAGTCCTCCGGAATCCGCTAGCTGTTCCTTTGGCGGCGACGATTTGGGTTTTTCCCCTATCCCTAGCAATTTTTGGTGTCTTTCCCGTATATGGTCTCCTTGCCAATGTCCTCACGACCTTTCTCCTCGTCATGCTGACCGTCGGCGGTTTCATCAGTGCCCTTGGCGCGTTACTCCTGCCAACGATTGGAGCTAGCATTGCCACCGTGCTCTACTGGCCAACGGAGCTATTGGTCTGGTTCGTGCAGCACATTGGCCAATGGCCGGGCGCAACCATTGCGTTGGGCACCCTCGGCTGGGGACAAGTGGTGGTGCTGTATGCCCTGATCGTGCTGGTGTGGTGGCACCCATGGTGGCAACACCGCTGGCTTGCCGTCTTTACCGTTGGGTTAGCCCTCGTGGTACTGCCCTTCCTCATCCGCCAGCAGATGCTGTTTCAAGCCACTGTCTTAGCTACAACCCGTGTGCCGATGTTGGTCATTCAGCAACCGGCGGGGACGATCGCCCTCAATGCTGGGGATCCCCATGTTTTGACCGCATTTTTAGCCCAAGAGGGCATTAACCGAATTGATTGGGCGATTGCCAGCGATCGCCGATCCCAGAACTGGCTTGACGTTCATGCCACCACCCCCCTGCGTCGCCTCACTACCGTGGCCACGGCCAACAGCGACCCTGCCTATCAGCAAATGCTGGCAGCCCTACCCGTTGAACACCACACTTTGCTGCCCCAGCAACCGAGCCGCTTGGGGAACGTTGAGATTACAGTACAACGAGCCGATCCTGCGATTCTTCGGTTCAACCTTGGTCGCAGTGATTGGTTATTTATTAGCGATCCTGCCGCTGACCAGCACCACTGGTTGAGGGGTGCCCCTGTCGCTACCCCGGATGTTCTCTGGTGGTGGGGGCGTCGGTTTGACCTGCAACTGTTAGAGCACATTCAGCCTAAAGCGATTATTTTTAGTCAGGCACGGCTGGCACCACAGATCAGTACAGCCCTACAGCAAAAAAATATTCCCTATTTTATTGTCGGCAGGGATGGCGAGATCCGCTGGACCCCCAAAACCGCGCTAACGGCCAATCTCGATGCCAGCAATGATGGAATTTTCTAAGACCTGGTTAGGTTGAGTTTTGCCGAGGTGAGGGTGTCCTGTAACACCTGCTGAATCCGTTCCAGATCCGGGGTTTTCCCTCCCATGAGATCACCAAAATAGACGCAGGCTGCCTCTCCCAATGCCCAAGTATAGGCCGCAGCCCAGGAGGCAGCGAGCACCGACCCCACCCCAGGAACGAACTTAATCAACTGCTGACCGATCAAGCGGGCGACAAACCCACCGCCAATCGTGGTTAAAATTCCCCCAGCTTGCGATGGTGACAGCGTTTGACCGTACAGCTGCCCGAGCAGAATCACCATCACCACCTGCACTGCTACCAAGACCGGCATCGTGGCAAAGGGAAAGGGTACCGCCGAGAGCGTGCCCGCCATCACCGCAAAGGGCGCAATGTAACGCCGTCCCACTTGGCGATAGAGTGGGGCAAGGCGATCGCCAAGGTCTGAGTGCACCACCAGCTGCCGCAGCATATGAGCCTCTGCCTTGGGCAGCACAGTTTCTAGGGTTGCTGCTAAGGATTCAAACCCGTAGAACAGCGGTGTGTAGCCATCTTCCTCCAAGGTAAAGTCAATCGGAACCACGCGATCGCTAATGTCAGCAAAGCGCTCTGTTAACCCTGCGATCGCCAAGGTGAGATCAGGGAAGTCCGGCGGGTAGGGCGGATGATTCTCTTGGCTGGGTGGATATAACTCGTGCAAGCAGGTAACTGCCACTAAAAAGGGAATGTCGGGATGATGGCGTTTGAGTTCCTTGGCCACCTGATAGAGGCGATCGCTGGCAAAGTCTGTGACTTTCAGGGTTAGAATAATCACCCGTGCCCGCTGACTCTCCCGCAGAAGGTGATCCAGTTCCGCCACCACCTGCTCTGTCTGGGCTGGGGTTTCCCCTAACCCCACCGTGTCGGTAAAGGTGATCAGGGGTAAATCCGCTGTCGGGTAGTGATAGCGTTGCGTCTGACGTGTATGGGGGCGAAAGCCCGAACCCACAATACTTGGGGAGGCTCCCGTCATCCCTCGCACAATTGAACTTTTACCCGATTGGGGCTTGCCAATCAGTAGAACTTCGGTCACAGGAAGCTGTTGCCGCGCTGTTGCCAACACCTCTGCCAAGGCCGTGGCATCCACCTGAAACCAGCGGGTTAGCGATCGCAGATACTGGGGGAGTGGCTTAACGTTGGCTTTCACCACGCTGATCATCACCGTAGCTGGGAGACTCGCGATAGATCGCATCCAGTTGTGCCCGGGCATCCTCCACACTTAGGGAGCGCATCACCAGTAATGGCTCATCAATGACATGGCCATGGCTATCGAGCAGTTCGGGATGGCTAACGGTTCGCCCCCGAGGGGCGGCAGACTGTCGCTGCGATTCAATCCCTAAGGTCAACAAACTCCGAATAAGGTTGGCCATTGCCAATAGTGCCAGTACCGTAAAGGCAACAATGTAAAGCAACTGCAACATGAAAAGAGCACCTCCGAGCCAAGAGTTTAAGACAATAAAAGACGTTTAAGTGTGACAACCATTGGATTTGGATAGGCGATAGTGGTGGGCAACCTGCCAGCACTCCATCAACAGCGTATGCCATTGCATTAATACATGCGTATCCACGCCAACCTGCCCTTCTGTTGCTCGAAATAGACTTTGGGTCGCAACCACATCATTTAGGGCGGCATCCACTCGACTCAACAGGGCTTGCTGGTCAGCAACCTCTAAAAACGGCATGACCTCCGTCCGCAACAGGGATTGAGCACGGCTAAACCAGTCTTGGAAATCGTCAAGCAACGGTTCCAGTAACACCTTGAGGAGTTGGGGTTCAGGTAAATTGGAGTGCAACATAGGGCAATGGGGACAACCTTACTTCTATCTTAAATCTTAATCTCGTTTACATATTGTTACAATTTGTTCAGGGAATTTGTCGCCATGGCGCCAAGCTGGTCATTGCCAACACTGAGGGAAATTGGCTGTAGTACCCTAGATCAAGGAGTCAACGCTTATGTTGTTGATTCTTCGGCCTAGGGTGGCAATGCTGTAAATCGACTCGTCTATCTAGCTATAGTTGCATGGGGTTAGCATGGATATCCGCGATTTTTTTGCTCAGAGTGCTGGTCGTTGGTTTTCCCAGCGCACAAGTCATCATCTTGCCTTTAAGCAAACTGAGTCGGGCAAGTCTCAACTAACGATTGATTTACTGAGTGTGGATGATCCGGCGGTGATTGCCCTGTGCCAGCAGTACGAAATGGATCCGCAATGGGCCATTTGTGGGGCGCGGGTTAGTTGGGATGGCACGATGGAATGGGATGCTGAAAAGCACGAGGGATCAACGGTGCTTGTACCGATTATGGGGGACGGATCAACCCACGAAGGCAAGTTGCTGCGGGAGATGGGCTATGCCGAGAAAGCACCAGTGGCGGGTCGCTTTAGTATGGGCAGTGATGGTGCGCTCACGCTGATTACAGAGTACGAAACCATGTACTCGGAAGAGCGGTTGTGGTTTGCCAGCCCCAATCTGCGACTGCGCACCAGTATTTTGAAGCGCTTTGGCGGCTTTTAGTATGGCATCCTTTTGTTCTGAAATTCGTTTGGGGGTGACCCAACCCGCCCAGTCATGATGCTGTTTTTGCACACAGCAATCAATGTGACTGACCTTGATCGTGCCGCTGCCTTTTATGAGGGGCTGCTCGGGTTACACCGAGTCGATCGCCCCCTGACATTTCCGGGGTTGTGGTACCAAGTGGGTGCGGTGCAAATTCACCTCATCCAAGCACCCCATGTGACCAATCGGCTCCAAGATGGCGATCGCTGGGGACGGAACCCTCACCTTGCTTTGGGGGTTACCAATTTAGATGCTCTGAAGGCAACCCTCACGGCGGCGGGTATTCCTATGCAAACCAGCGCCTCAGGTCGCGCAGCCATTTTTGTGCAGGATCCCGATGGCAACCTCATTGAACTCAACCAAATACCAGCAGATGGCGACACAGGAAAATCCACAGGGGCAGCACCGCAATAAAGCTTAGGGTACTCAGGGCAATGGCTGCCGGTGGTAGCTCTGCATTTAGCTCATACTCTTCTGCAAGGATCAATGCGGCAAAGGCGGTGGGGGTACTCGTCATGATGGCGATCGCCAGCAGGGGATCGCCCCGCAGCCCCAGACCATAGACAATCGCTAACATCGGCAGGGGCAAGATCAACGTTTTAACCAAGGCTGGGATGATCGCCATCGCAAAACTGTGCCATCCCGGCAGCCGACTTAAGCGAATCCCCGTCAGGACAAAGGCTAGGGGAATCACGCCGCGAATATCCAGTTGCAGTATGAACTCAACCCCTGGGGGAAACAGCATCCCATGGGTGGCAAATCCAGCCATCGCTGCCCAGAGGGTGGGTACTGTGGGGAGGACAGCCAGAGCTTGCCACCAAGATTGGGAGTGCGTTTTACCGTAGTACTGTCCCAGAAACGACCCCAGACCATAGGTACCAATGGCATTTTGGGTAATAGCATAAAAGGTGGCCCAGCGCAGATCCGCCGCTGCCAGTAGGGGAATGGCTACGCCTAACCCCACAAAGCCCGTATTCCCAAGGATACAAGAAATGAGGTAGCTGCCCTGAAAGCGTCGAGCTTCAGCCACAGGCAAGGCTGTAGTTAAAGTTGGCGGTGTGTACTGAAGCCATTGGGGCAGAAAATAGCGTTCTTGCCAAGGGTAACAGACCTGGGCTACAACATAGCCCACCACCAACGTCAAAAAGGCAAAGACGGGCGACAGCCAAATGAGACCCGTAAAGTCAGTGTGGTGCACAAGGGCAAAGATTTGTAGCGGTACCCCCACCCAGTAAAGGCCACGACCCAACCACTGGGGGATGACTGCCGGTAGCCACCGTCCCAGTACCAAACCAAGGCTAGTCCAGAGGATCAAGGGGCTGGTCGCAGTGATTGCATCCGCCATGGCGATCGCCGCTAAAGTTGCTTTTGAACACTATTGAACACTGTAGTTTGTTAGAGGCATCTTAGCCTGCGGGGAGACGCTCCTCAGCGCACCCCCAAGAGTTGTTTGCCCGTCGCACACAGATCCACTAGCTCACAGCTCTCACAATGGGGCTGGCGCGCTTGGCACACTGCACGACCATGATAGATCAGGCGAATAGACCAATTCTCCCAATCAGGCTGGGGCACTAAGCGCATGAGATCGCGCTCAATTTTCACCGGGTCTGTTTCTGTGGTTAGCCCAAACCGCTGACTGAGGCGTTTGACATGGGTGTCCACCGTTACCCCACCTAAAATACCAAAGCCGTGAGCCAGTACCACATTAGCAGTTTTGCGAGCCACTCCCGGTAGTGAGAGTAGATCCTCCATCACCTTAGGCACCTGTCCGCCATACACCTCCACAATCCGCCGACACGCCCCTTGAATATGCCGCGCTTTATTGCGATAGAAGCCGGTGGATTTGATATAGTGCTCTAGCTCTGCCACATCGGCATTAGCAAAAGCCACTGCATCCGGAAAGCGCTCAAATAAGGCCGGTGTGACTTGGTTCACCCGCTCATCGGTACACTGGGCTGAGAGGATAGTGGCTACCAGTAACTGCACAGGAGTCTCGAACTTGAGACTACAGGTGGCATCTGGATAAAGACGCTTGAGGCGGGTGAGAATTTCCAAAGCTCGTTGTTGTTTAGCACAAAGGCGGCGGGTAATAGCCATCAGGACAACGATTCATCACTAATCAACTAATAATCACTAAAAGAGTTGCTGTACCCAAGCTAGTCCGGTCAGGTTCACCGTATCACGAACAATCAGTACCATCCCTAGCCCCAGCAGTAAGACCAGACCAGTTTGCATCACCCCTTCCTGAATGCGATTGGGCAACGGCCGACCGCGCAGGGCTTCGATGAGTAAAAATAACAGTTGGCCACCATCCAGAGCCGGTAGGGGCAAGATGTTAATAATGGCAAGGTTAATGCTGATCAGCGCGGTAAAGGTAAACAACTGCTCGGCATTGGAGCGGGCAATGTCAGCCCCCATCGCCACGATCGCCACTGGTCCAGACACCTGCTGCGCTGCTTGATCAAAGTGCTGAAATAGTTCACGAAACCCATCGAAGGTGAGGAGAATGACGTTTTGGAATTCTGCGGCGGCGGCAGTGGCCAAAGTGATGGGGTTCCATGTTCGCTCTCGATGCACCTCAACATGGGGAGCAAGTTGTACCCCAATACGGGCTTGACCGTCGCTGTTAACTTCAGGAATTAGAGTGACTTGCTTAACGATTCCTTGGCGCTGAATCTCAAGGGTGAGGGGTTGGTTCGGGTGCTGCTGAATAGCTTTCATCAGAGTGGGCAGGCTACTGGCACTGGCGGTTAAGGGTTTTCCCTCCACCGAAATGATCAGATCGCCGGGCTGAATGCCTGCCTTGGTGGCTACCAAACTACTTTCAGGCACAAGGGCAGGAACTAACACTCCATCGTAGTAGGTGGCATGGCTGACCCCAAGCACCCCCATCTGAACGAGGAATAGCAGATAGGCAAACAGAAGGTTAGCAATCACCCCCGCGCTGATGACAATGGCTCGATCCAGAATGGGTCGGTTACTGAGAAGGTTAGGGTCGCTGGCGGGAACGGCACTGTTGGGATCGTCGTCAGGAAACCCCACATACCCCCCCAAAGGAATGAGTCGCAGGGCGTACTCTGTTTGCGCCCCTTGGTACTTCCAGAGGATGGGGCCAAAGCCAATCGAAAAGCGATTGACGTAAATTCCTTGGCTGCGGGCTGCTAGAAAATGCCCCAACTCATGAACGAAAATTAAGATTCCGAGGATGGCGATCGCCACCGCTACTGCAACCATCGACATGGACTGAACCCAATGCTACGCTTTGACCGGTACGCTTCTTTCCCATTGTGGCACTTGTGCCCCCCGTGTGCCGTGGGTATTTACCCCTGCTATGCATAATTTTCTCAGTTTGTACGATATATTGCAAAATTGCAACAAAGTGGGATGATAAGTAATTATTCTTAGCTGTTGCCCCTTGAGGACACTTAATACACACGCCTTATGGCCTGTTTCAGTGCAGAAATCAACTAAGAGTGCTAGGGTTACGCCTTCTCGAACCTTGGTTTCGTGCTGGAAGAGGCATCGATTAAACAATCTGACGTTAAGCTTAGAGGGAATTTTCAACAATGTCGTTATTTGACTGGTTTGCAAATCGCCGTAAAGAAACTGCCCTTACCCCCATGCACCAAGAACGAGAAATTGCCGATGGCCTGTGGACAAAGTGCGAAGCCTGCGGGGTGATGATCTATAGCAAAGACCTCCATAGCCATCAGTTAGTTTGTCCTGAGTGTGGTCATCATCACCGGGTTAGCAGCCACGAGCGCATCCAACAACTGATTGATGCTCAAACGTGGCGACCCCTCGATGAGCAGTTGGTGAGTTGTGATCCCCTCCAGTTCAAAGATCGCAAGCCCTATAGCGATCGCCTGCGGGAATACCAAGAAAAAACCGGTCTAAAGGATGCGGTGCAAACCGGGTTAGGGCAGCTCAACGGCCTACCTGTGGCTCTTGGGGTCATGGATTTTGCCTTTATGGGTGGCAGCATGGGTAGCGTAGTGGGGGAAAAAATCACCCGCCTGATTGAGCGAGCCACGTGGGAGCACATTCCTCTCGTGCTCATCTGTGCATCCGGGGGAGCGCGGATGCAGGAAGGCATGCTCAGCCTTGTGCAAATGGCCAAAACCGCCGCTGCTCTCGAGCGCCATCGCGCCGCTGGCTTACTTTACATTCCAGTGTTAACCCATCCAACCGCTGGGGGGGTCACCGCTAGCTTTGCCATGCTGGGGGATATTATCCTAGCTGAGCCAAAAGCCACCATTGCCTTTGCTGGACGGCGCGTCATTGAACAAACTCTGCGGGAGAAATTACCCGATGACTTCCAAACGGCAGAATTCGTGCAAAAGTGTGGCTTTGTGGATGCCATTGTGCCCCGCACCGAGCTAAAAGAGACCTTAGCGCAGCTCATCCGCCTGCATCAACCCACCACACCAACCCCTGTGCCGTCAAGTTTTTTGGCAACCTCATTTTCCCTTAGCTGAGGGGATTTGGGGGTAGATCAGCCCTGCACTCTAACCGAGTTGTGTTTCCTCACCAAGGTTGAGGGACGGGAGTCGGTTAATTAGAGTCTCTGAGGACTAGGGCAGTGGCAGCTCTCCTAGAGCGTACTGGCTAAACTGTGATGCTTCGAGGGCGATCGCTATACAATAGGCTTACTCCTGAGCGCTATTGCTCAATCATCTGCCCTCAGGAGTACCCACACTGTCCCTCCTGCTCTACAGTCTGTAATGCACACCACTGAAAACGATAAAGACCTCAAGCTCTGGTGGGGTGTTCTCTATCCGGCTTACAATGACCATCCAATTTTGGCAGTTGCCACTCCGGAGGTGGAGGGCACAGTCTTTGAGCAGGATACCAACCCACCGAACGCTGCGGCTTATTTTGACCCCCAGCATCGCTACCAGCGGTGGAACAGTCGTTATGCCTACGATTTGCCGCAACTCGTGCAGGATTTGCAACCCCATGAGAGCACCCTGCTGGCTGAGTTACACGCCTCGCCCCATCTGTGGGCCGATGGACTCGATCTAGCGCAGCCGGAGCGTGTTATTGCCCAGCTACAGGCCGCCTACCCCGGTCTCAGTGGGGTGGCGATCGCCTACTTAGTGCTCAATCTTGCCTGCCCTGAGTCAGTGCCAGCCATTCATGATGCTTGGCTAGATACCGTTGCAACAGCTAATTTCCCGGCGCATCAATGCCACGGTGTTATTCTGGACTACAACCACGCCGCCCGCCCCCTCAAAGATGTATGGGAAGACGACAGCATCCCCGACGAGCGTATTTTTGCCTATCTTGAAGACATGCTTAGCCTCTGGCAACTGCTAGAGCCATGGCATAGTCATTTTTTCGCTTTTAACAATTAAAAACTTGGCCGTCAACCCTGATCAAAGCCTACGGTTACACCAGCTTGACTTCACGCCTCCCCTTGTCGAGAGCTTTCGCCCTCTTGCTCAACGGCCAACCCTTGTCACTATCTGGCAGCAACTGTTTGAAAACACCTCAGTGCGCCGGCAGTCGGTCTTCATGCCGTTGTTGGTATCCCTGAGTACCGCTCCCATTGAAACCATCAGGGAGATACAAATGCTCCTAGACTCATTAGCAGAAACGCTGCGCACCGAACCCCTGTTAGTGCTTAATGAAGCGGATGAGGCGGGTGAGAGCACGGATGATTTGATTGCTGCGCTCCCTAAACTGCCCTTGCCAGATGATAACGACCATACCGCCATTGATGATGCGCCCACGGCACTGCTACCCCGCCAACTGGTTCAAGTAGAGGTTGCGGCCCAAACCGATACCGGACGCGATCGCCACCATAATGAAGACGTGTATTTAATGAATCACCGCCAGCAGTTGCGGGTCACCCCCAACGGCCAGCAATTAAATATGCAAGGAGTATTTATCCTGTGTGATGGTATGGGGGGGCACGCCGAAGGGGAAGTTGCTAGCTCCCTTGCAGCTAAAACGGTGTATGACTATTTTGAAGAAACGTGGCCATGGCAGGGAGACCTACCCAGCGCCGACGAGGTGCGAAAGGCTATTTATCGTGCAAATGAAGCCATTTTTGAAACCAACGAGCAAAAGGCAAAAACCGGCAGTGGCCGCATGGGAACCACACTGGTTATGGCGCTGGTGGATAACTATCATCTGCGCTTAGGGCATGTGGGCGATAGCCGTATCTATCGCTTTACCAAACGCCAAGGCTTAGAGCAGCTCACCGTTGATCATGAAGTGGGTCAGCGCCTCATTCAGCAGGGCGTAGAGCCAGAGATTGCCTACGGTCGCCCCGATGCCTACCAGCTGACCCAAGCCCTTGGCCCACGCAATAATCAATCCGTTGCCCCTGAGGTTATGGATATTACCATTGATGAAGATACCTTAGTTTTATTGTGCTCCGATGGTCTCTCGGATAATCGCTGCCTCGAAACCCATATCATTAGCCATATCCTGCCCATGCTAGACTTTAGCGTGCCCCTCAGCCAAACCCTCCATAAACTCATTGAGATGGGCAACGAAGTCAACGGCCACGATAACCTGACGGCGATCGCCTTGCGCTTCAAACTGCGTTCTGCCTTAAGCTGCCTCTTCTAAACACAGAGGGATAGCTTGGTAGCCCCGTACTAAAGTACGGGGAGGAAAAGCTACCTAGCAACTTTAGTTGCTCTGTGCTAATCTATACTTAATCGCCATCCTTGGTGAAAAACCCAATCGGCGACAGTTGTTACAAGTAAGCAGAACTTTGGGGCTTTGCCTCAAGGAACTGTGTAGGGGCGGTTTGCTCACGCCTTTACGAGTTCGTTTGTGGACTGCGTAAGAATCCCCCGACTTTAGTCGGTGGGAGTGTCAATCCTCTCCTCTACAAATTGGGGAGGCTGTCATTCACAGAGCGAGACCGTAGTTCTGGTGACTCCGAGCGAGGCAACAGATCAAAGACCTGCCGCAGGGTATCGTCAAGGGTTTCAAAGGGGACATTGCCCACCACCTCTTGGCGGAGCCGCCCCTGCCGATCAAAAATTAGGGTTTGCGGCACCAATCCTTTGTAGTAGTACCCCGGATCGGTGGCGGTAAATTCAGCCCCTAGGGGTAGAGCATCAATATCAATAGGAATAAAGTCTGTGACACGGCCATAATAGCCCTGTAGTTGGGAGATAGTGGTGGCAAACTGTTTGCAGTCACGGCTGTCGTTGACGTAAAACACCAGCAGCGTGGCGCGATCGCTCTTTAGCGATTGGCTGAGGCTAACTTTGGGCGGCACGAGGGAGCCGTTGCCACCGTAAAGGGCAAAAATGTTGCCGTCGTAGCGATCGTCGTTTACCCCAGCCCAACTGACACTCGTGAGCAACCCCCACAGTAACAGCGCAAGGCCTATGAGCGTTAGACGTTGCGTCCACAGCCGTTTCATGCGTCCTTTCCTCTTCCGACAGGTTGTGCAATGGTTCCTAAAACACTCTAGCGAAGCTTTGATCTGAATCCAAACCCTAGGCAGTCAATTTGCTCGTCAGTGGACACACTGCCTTCACGTTATCTGTTGATAGGTCTGCCAAAATGAGGACGACCTATTTATAATTTTGTAGATGTTAATCATGCCTTTACTAGAGTTCATGATATAGTTGCCCCATATTTATCATGGGTAAAGAACGTTGTCTTATGGAGTCAGAGCACTATTTTCCTGCGGAAAGCGTTCCCGTTGATCATCCCGAGTCTTTTGCTGCAGGAAATTCTGAGGTTGCATCTGGCGAAAATGGTTATAGCGCGCCGACCGATGTGTTAAGGAGTCATGAGAATTTGGTGGAAACGTCAGCAGCCCGCATTAAAGTCATTGGCGTCGGTGGTGGTGGTGGCAATGCAGTCAATCGCATGATTGCCAGTAATGTTGCTGGCGTTGAGTTTTGGTCGGTCAATACTGATGCCCAAGCGATCGCCCAGTCTCAAGCCCATCGCGCCTTACAAATCGGCCAAAAATTAACCCGGGGCCTTGGAGCAGGTGGCAATCCGGCCATTGGCCAAAAAGCTGCCGAAGAATCCCGGGAAGAGCTTGCGGCGGCACTGAAGGATGCTGATTTAATTTTTATTACCTGTGGGATGGGGGGCGGCACAGGCACGGGTGCTGCGCCCATTGTGGCGGAAGTTGCCAAGGAGCAAGGTGCCCTCACTGTTGCGGTGGTGACTCGCCCCTTTACTTTTGAAGGCCGACGACGGGCAACTCAAGCAGACGAAGGCATTGAGGCATTGCAAAGTCGGGTAGATACCCTTATTGTTATTCCCAACGATAAAATTCTTTCCGTCATTTCTGAGCAAACCTCTGTGCAGGATGCCTTCCGCGTGGCAGACGATGTGCTGCGCCAAGGGGTACAGGGCATCTCCGACATTATTAACCTGCCGGGTCTGATTAACGTTGACTTTGCGGATATTCGCTCTGTGATGGCCGATGCTGGCTCTGCCATGATGGGGATTGGCATTGCCTCTGGTAAATCCCGAGCGGCAGAAGCAGCGATGACGGCCATTTCTTCACCCCTTTTGGAAGGCTCTATTGAAGGCGCCAAAGGGGTTGTCTTTAACATTACTGGCGGAACGGATTTAACGTTGCACGAAGTCAATGCTGCCGCAGAGGTCATCTACAATGTGGCCGATGCGAATGCCAACATTATCTTTGGGGCGGTGATTGATCCCGAGCTACAGGGCGAAGTGCAAGTCACGGTTATTGCAACGGGCTTCACGGGGGAGGCCACTCCCCGCAGCCGCACGGTTGCCAAAGCCCCCCCCTCCCTAGCAAGCCCCAATCGAATGTTGCCTCTGTGCCCGCTCCAAAGTCTGAGCCAACAGACCCTGAGGGCAAGCCTAAGCTGGATATTCCAGAGTTTTTGCAGCGGCGGCGACCCACCCCCTAGGGAGCAGTGCCCACCATGTCTCGCCTTGAGTGGCTGACCAATCTTTTTCCCCTATGGGTCTTGATCACTGCTATTGTTGCGCTGCTGCATCCGCCGCTGTTTTTGTGGGTGAGCAGTGACTACATCGTCTGGATTTTGATGGTGGTGATGCTGGGGATGGGGCTGACCCTCAGTTGGGCGGACTTTAAGGCTGTCGGTTTAATGCCTCGCTCTGTTGCCTTGGGATTCTTAGCGCAGTACTTGATCATGCCAACGGCCGGATGGCTGGTGGCGCGTCTTTACCAGTTGCCACCCCCCTTTGCGGTGGGTCTGATTCTGGTTGCTTGCTGTCCGGGGGGAACGGCCTCTAATGTGGTGAGCTTTATTGCTCGTGCCCACGTTGCTCTGTCGGTGGTGATGACCCTCTGCTCTACGTTAGCGGCCGTTGTGCTCACCCCGCTCCTAACAAAACTGTTGGCGGGGCAGTACGTGGAAGTGAATGCAATGCAGTTGTTTTGGGGAACGGTGCAGGTGGTGCTGTTGCCTATTCTGGTGGGTCTTGCCTTGAATACAAAGGCACCTAATCTGGTGAAAAAGGTACTGCCTATTTCCCCCTTTATTTCAGTTTTGGGAATTTGCATCATTTGCGGTGGGGTTTTTGCCGCAAGTGCCAGTGCGATTCTTACCCATGGGGTGCAGCTGTTGGCGGCGGTGATCTCCCTGCATAGTATTGGCTTCTTTGGCGGGTACTACATCGCACGATGGGTGGGCTATTCCCAGCGAACCTGTCGCACGATTTCCATTGAGGTGGGGATGCAAAATTCGGGGTTGGGGGTGGCCTTGGCACGGCAAGCGTTCGCTAACCCCCTGACCGCCGTCCCCTGTGCCATTTCAGGGGTGACCCATTCGCTGATTGGTAGCCTGTTGGCCGGGATTTGGCGTTGGCAGCAGAGTACCGCGATTGCACCCAAGCCCTGAGAGGGGCAGGCTGGGGTTCAGTAAGATGGTAAACGTTTGCATTATCCGTGACGGTGAGTATGACTGCTTCTTCAACCCCTGTGCTAACCTCAACGCCGCCGTTGACCCCAGTGGCGGTTGCGCGTAAGGATATCCGGGCGAATCTGTGGCTGGCGTTGGCGATCGCCCTTGTGGCCACTGTAGGGGTCTATATTGGGTTTCTGCCGTTTCAGGGTACCTACTTGGGACAATTACTTCTTGCACGGGGGTGGACCCAACCTGTGGCGCTGTTTTTTGCCTGGACAGTGCTGATCTTTACTCTTCTGAAGGCGATCGCCTTGGTGCAGCAGTTTCCCAGCCTGCGCCAAAATTGGATCCCGGCTAACTATCCCCTGACAACGGCGCGGGATGTTGCTTACTTACAGCAGACCTTAGCCCAACGCCAGGGGCTGCTCCCCAATCGCTGTGGGCGAGTATTGGCGGCATTTATGACCAGTGAGCAGCGCGCCATTGCCGCAGACGTTGCCGCAGAAGACAGTGGCAGTGCAGCAGCAGCAGCGGATGCCTCCTACACTATTCCACGGGTTTTGGTGTGGGCGATCCCGCTGCTGGGCTTCATCGGCACCGTAGTTGGCATTAGCCAAGCGGTGAGTGGGTTTTCCAGTTTTTTGGAAACGGCTCAGGATGTCAACCAAATTAAGGAGGGGATTGGCAGCGTCACCACTGGCTTGGCGGTTGCCTTTGACACCACCCTCGTGGCCTTAGTCTTGAGTGTTTTTGTCATGATTCCTTTAGTGGCGGTTGAGCGCTGGGAAGCCAAGTTACTGCTGCAAATTGACACCTACATTAACGATTATCTGCTACCGCGCTTACCCATGGGTGCCAGTCCAGCGGCGCTGGCACCAGACACCCTCAAAGCGGTACTGCAAGAGGTCATCCGAGCCGAGTTACCCAATCCAGAAGCCCTGATGGCACCCGCTACCGAGCGGCTCGAGCAACTGCTGCAAAACCTCACCCATTTAGCGCAGGCAATGGTGAGCGATCGCCAACAGTTTGTGGCGGCCATCACCACGCAACAGCAGTCTGCCGATGCGTCATTTCAGCGATTGCTAGAGCAGCTAGAAACAAGCCAACTTCAACTTCTTGAGCGCGTTAATCAAGAGCACATAGCCATTGGCCAAGAACTGCGCCAGCACGGCCAGTCTATAGCCCAGTTACTCTCGCAAAGCGAACAACGCCTGCAACAGCGACTGCTCCTCATCGAGCAACTGAGCGATGCCCTCAACGCACTTGCAGAGACGGGCAGCCTGCAATTAGTGCTCCAGACCCTAAACCAGACCCTCGCCACCCTCCAACCGCTACTGCGGCAACTCGCTCAACCGCGGCGGGTCACCCTTGTAGAGCAGCCCAGCACCCTAGATTGATATAGAGATTGATATAGACGGGCAGACGCCTAAACTGCCAAAAACCGCTGAATCACATCTTGACTGAGGTCGCTGGTTGGGCCTGAGGCAACAATCCCCCCTTTTGCATAGCGTAGTACCAATCGGCTTCGCGCACAAAGTGGAGGTGCTGCTCCACCAAAAGGACAGAAATACCACGGGCAGCAATAATCCGTCGGACGGCGGCTTCAATTTCTAAAATAATTGAGGGCTGAATTCCCTCAGTGGGTTCATCCAGCAGCAAAAGCTTGGGCTGCCCCATCAATGCCCGGGCGATCGCCAACTGCTGTTGTTGCCCCCACTCAGGTCGCCCCCCATACGGTGTAGCATCTTCTTCAGGACGGGAAACAACTCAAAAATGTCCTCGGGAATATCACCTTTGCGAGCAGAGTGCGGACGTGCCTCTAACCCCAGCAGTAAATTTTCCTTAACCGTCAGCCGTGGAATGATCTCACGGCCTTGGGAACATAGCCAATCCCCAGCTTTGCCCGCTGATCCGGGCGCAGCGGCAGTAATGACTGCTCTTGGCACACCAGTTCACCTTGGCGGGGGTTGAGTAAGCCAATGATACTCTTGAGGAGAGTAGTTTTGCCAACGCCATTGCGACCAATCAGGCACACCATCTTACCGGTAGGCACACTCAGATCAATATCCCGTAGGATATGGCTTTCACCGTAATAGACATTCAGACCGCGCACCCGCAGCATCCAATCGGCGGCCACCGCAGTCGTGGGTAAAGGGTAGTGATCAACACGGGTCATGGCTGTTTCTGGGAGGTAGGTTCTTCTAAGGGTGCCCCCAAATAGACCTCAATCACGCGGGGGTCATTCTGGACATCTTCGATGGAGCCTTCGCACAGTACCGAGCCTTCGTGGAGCACCGTAACCGTACGGGCAATTTGCCGCACAAACTCCATATCGTGCTCAATCACAATAATGGAATGGCTTTCCGCCAGCGCCACTAAGAGTTCTCCTGTGAGACGGGTTTCCTCATCCGTAAGACCCGCCACTGGCTCGTCCACCAGTAATAGATCCGGTGATTGCGCCACCAGCATCCCAATCTCTAACCATTGCTTTTCGCCGTGGGAGAGTAAGCCTGCGGGAAAATTGGCTTTCGGCCGTAAGCCAATGGTTTCAATCAAGGCCTGAATCCGCTCCCGATCCGGTTTGGGTAAGGGGTGTAACAGGGTTGAGAGCACGCCTTTTTGCCGGGCACCCGCTAACTCTAAGTTTTCTCGTACCGTTAAATTGAGATACACCCGCGGTGTTTGAAACTTACGGCCAATGCCAAAACGGGCAATCTGATCTTCGCTATAACGGCGGAGATTACGGCCTTTGAACAGTACTCGGCCTTGGGTAGGCTTCACTTTGCCGGTAATGACATCTAAGAAAGTGGTCTTCCCAGCACCATTGGGACCAATGATCACCCTTAGCTCTCCCGTTTCCATTTGAAACGAAAGGTGATTCAGGGCATTAAAGCCATCAAAGCTAACGGTGAGATCCTCAATTTCTAGAATCGGTGGTGTCACGATGGGTGTTTGCCCTCCTGCTTGAGAACGTCACGCTCGTACTGTATGTCTGGGTCTAGCTCCAATTCAGGATAGGTGGCCAAAGGTTGGGGTCGCCCCAGCAGTCTTGCCAAAAACAAATGGCTCTCCGTCCGCAGCCAGCCCACAATTCCCGTGGGTAAGGCCAACACAACAATGAGGAACAGCGCCCCTTGGAAAAAGAGCCAAATATCTGCAAACTGCTCACTTAGCAAACTACGGGCAAAGTTCACAAGCAGTGCCCCTAAAATTGCGCCGATCAGGCTGGCACGACCGCCCACCGCCACCCAGATCACCATCTCAATGGAAAAGGCAATATCCATCGCACGCGGCGAGATGATCCCGGTTCGCAGCGTAAAAAAAGCACCGCCAATCCCCGCTAGGGCAGCAGAAATGGCAAACACCAGTACCTTATAGCTAGTGGGGTTGTAGCCGGAAAAGCGCACCCGAGCTTCATCATCGCGAATCGCCACCAAGAGTCGGCCAAAGCGTCCCATGGTCAGCCAACGACAGAGCAAATACGCCAGCGCGAGGAAGATCACCGTCAGCACGTAAAACCAATACTGCGTTTGGGCATCCCGTACGGGTACCCCTAAAAGGGTCTGAAAGTCTGTGAGACCGTTAGTGCCGTTAAAAAGCTTTTGCTGACCGTTAAAGAAATTAAAGAAGACGATAATGGCCGCTTGGGTAAGGATGGAAAAGTAAACGCCGCGAATGCGGTTGCGAAACACTAGATAGCCTAGAATTGCCCCCAAGAGTGCCGGAATCAGCACCACTGCTACCGCAGCGAAGGCAAAGGAATAGAACGGATACCAAAACCAAGGTAGCTCCGTGACCCCATAAAGGGTCATGAAATCCGGCAGAGGACTGGCGGCGCCTGCTGGGACTTGCAGTTTAATATGCATAGCGATCGCATAGCCGCCCAAGGCAAAGAAAATGCCATGCCCTAAGCTCAGTAAGCCCGTAAATCCCCAAATCAGGTCAATGCCAAGCGCCACAATTGCCAGTGCCAAATAGCGATGCAGCAGATCCAAACGGAAGCCGGGCAGGACAAGGGGCATAATAAAGATTAAAACTAAGGCAAGGGCAGCCACCACTCCTAACTCTGGAGCACTGATACGATGCTTAGGAAACGACAGTTTAGGTAACTTAGGCATCGACGGTACGTCCTTTTTGCGGAAATAAGCCAGCAGGGCGAATTTGCAAGAAGGTAATAATGAGGATAAAGACCATCACCCGCGCCATACTGGTACTGGCAAAAAACTCAAAGAAGTCGTAAAGCCCCGTACCGGGTGCCAAGAATCGCGTGAAGAGCCCAGAGCCAATCACATAGTTGACAAAACCAATCCCCAAGGCAGCTACAATGGAGCCAACAATTTTGCCGACCCCGCCGACCACCACCACCATAAAGGCATCAACAATATAGTTTTGACCAGTGTTTGGGCTCACCGACCCCAGCAGACTAATAGCACAGCCAGCAATCCCAGCCAGCCCTGATCCGAGGGCAAAGGTCAAGGCATCCACAGTTTGAGTGGGAATGCCTAGGCAAGCACTCATACTGCGGTTTTGGGTAACCGCACGAATGCGCAACCCCCATTGCGATCGCAGCAGGAACAGATAAATGGCCACCAAGCATACTGCTGTCAAGGCAATAATAAACAAGCGCACAAAGGGAAATTGCACCCCCAAGAGGTTCACCCCCGCCCGCAACCAACTGGGTGCGGTGACATCAACCCCTTGGGCACCAAACCACGGCTTAGTCACAGCTAAGCCCGCTGCCCCCCCTACAGCCAGCCCCGTTGTAATACCAATTCCCAAAGACAGCACTAGTAAGACAGGGGTCACCCAAGCGTGCCAACGCTGAGCTATGGTACGTCCCTTGAGCAGCCACATACCCCCAAAAAACAGGAGGCAAAAGAGGGCAATTTGCAGGGTCATCTGCCAGCTAATGCTGCGCACCAACTGTTGCAAAATCAAACTCACCCCCCACGTCGCCAATAGAGTTTCGAGGGGACGACCGTAGAGATAGCGAATGACACTGCGCTCGAGCATAACACCAACGCCAGCTGCTAGGGCAAAGGCGAGGGGAACAGCCACCAGCAAGTACCAGTCAAACCAGCTATCTCCCAGTGCCCGAAAGGCATTTTGCACCACAAAGGTAGTGTAGGCCCCCAGCATCATTAGTTCGCCGTGGGCAAGATTAATCACCCCCATAATGCCAAAGACAATGGCTAAGCCCAGTGCTGCCAACAGCAAGACTGCGCCAATGCTCGTGCCATTAAAAATACTCTCAAGCAAAAACGTCATGGCTAAACAAGGTTAGGGTTAAAGAGCCACCGCCAACAGTTAACCTTGATCGTCAACGGTCGGGGTGGCACAAACTGTTTTTGAAGCTACCAAATGGCTAGATTATGACCCTTCCATCCGGAATTGGCCGGGATTCTCTACATCAGTGCGGGTCCAGTCGCAGGTAAAGCCTTTGGTTTCAGCCACGAACTGGTTCCACGGCAGCGGATCCACTGGCTGTGGGGTGGCATAAACAATCTTAAAGAGGCCATCGTCGCCCACTTCTCCAATGCGCACCGTTTGCGAAATATGGTGATTAGGGAACATCTTCACCGGGCCTTGGGGTGCATCAAAGGCTTGGCCAATGGCAGCTTGGCGCACTTTTTCGAGATCATCAGCGGTTCCCGCCTGCTCCACTGCTTGCTTCCACAGGTTAACCCCAATATAGGCAGACTCCATGGGGTCGTTGGTAACGCGATTTTGGCCAAATTTTGCTTTGAAGGCCTCCACAAAGGTTTTGTTTTGGGGCGTATCAACGGTCATGAAGTAATTCCAAGCAGCGTAGTGCCCCTTGAGGTACTCCACACCAATGGCTTGAACTTCTTCTTCAGCAATACTTACCGACATGGTGGGGTATTTATCGGGAGTTAACCCCGCCCCCTGCAGTTGTTTGAAGAAGGCAACGTTACTATCGCCGTTCAGGGTGTTAAAAATAACACCGCCATCGGGGAGAGCAGAGCGAATCTTGGTAATAATGGGGGTGACCTCGATGCTGCCAAGGGGCAGATAGTCTTCACCGACCGTTTCCCCACCTTTGGCCGCGAGTTGCGCCTTAATAATAGTATTGGCGGTGCGGGGGAAGACGTAGTCAGAGCCGACCAAAAAGAATTTTTTCCCTTTATTTTCCAGCAACCAATCTACGGCAGGTTCAATTTGCTGGTTAGGGGCTGCCCCCGTATAGAAAATATTTTTAGAGCATTCTTGACCTTCATATTGCACGGGGTACCAGAGCATATGATTTTTAGCCTCAAACACTGGCAGCACAGCTTTGCGGGAGGCAGAGGTCCAACAGCCAAAGACAACAACAACGTTATCTTGATCGATCAGTTTTGTGGCTTTTTCGGCAAAGGTCGGCCAGTCGGAGGCACCGTCTTCAAGAATAGGCTCAATCTGTTTACCGAGGACACCGCCAGCACTGTTAATTTCATCGATGGCTAGCTGGGTGGCATCCACGACGCTTTTTTCGCTGATGGCCATGGTGCCACTGAGGGAGTGCAAAATGCCGACTTTAATCGTCTCACCACTGCCTGCTGTTGTGCCACCACCACCGGTGTCTGTGGCTGGAGCGCAGCCTTTGATCAGTAGGCTCGTTCCCAAGGCGGCGGAGCCATACACAATAAATTTACGTCGTCCAAGTCCAAATTGTTGAGCCATGGGGGGTGCTATCTCTATAAATCAAAGCAATAACCTCCCATAGGTTAAGGGGGCGTTATCTGTGGAAACTGTATCTTAAGCTACGGGTTTTCGGCGATCGCCCTTAAAAAGCATTACAGAAAGTAAATAACTGTGGTGGCCTCACCCAGGGGGCCACTGGAAGGCTCTGCCTCCCAGCAGGTGAAGGTGGAGGTGATAAACGGTTTGCCCGCCATCGGCGCCATTGTTGATCACAATGCGATAGCCATTGCTCAGCCCCTCGTTTTCGGCAATCCGCTTGGCGCTCAACAGCAGGTGACCCAGTACCCGGTGGTCTTCTGGTTCCGCAAGACTAAGCTGCGGGATTGGCTTTTTCGGAATAATCAAAATGTGGATCGGGGCTTGGGGGTTGATGTCGCGGAAGGCCAGACACAGCTCATCCTCATAGACAATGTCGGCGGGGATCTCACGGCGAATAATACGGCTAAAAATTGTTTCTGCGGTCATGACTTTTACTCTCAAACACCAGCATCAGGACGGTCTTCAAGGATTTGCACTTCGGCGGTATCCAAATCATAGTAGGCACCCACTAAGCGCAGTTGCCCCTTGGCCATGGCGGCTTTGACAACTGTGGAGCGAGACAGGCGCTCTAGTTGGAGGTGGACATTGGCTTGAATAACGTTGGTGAGGCGATCGCCTGTCTGGTGTTGGGTGGCTTTGAGAGCAGGAGCCACTGATTCGGCGAGGGTGCTAATAATTCCTGGAAAGCTGCCTCCCGTGAGAGTGGCTTTCACTGCACCACAGCGTTCATGACCCAATACCATCAATAGCGAAACCCCCAGCACGGCGATCGCGTACTCGGCGCTAGCGACCGTATCCATCATGGCTAAGTTGCCAGCAACCCGAATGACGAACATGTCGCCAATCCCTTGATCAAACAGAACTTCAGGAATAACCCGCGAGTCAGCGCAACTGAGGATGGCAGCAAAGGGTTCTTGATGCTCCGCCACAGCTTCAATACGGGTGAAGTCACGATGGGGGTTATCGAGCCGGTGCTGCACAAACCGCTGGTTCCCTAGCATTAACCGTGTCAATGCTTCATTGGGGCGCACGACCGTCATTGCGGGTCAATCCATCGACCGTCAGCTTTAATGAGGTCAATGAGGGCTGCTACCCCTTCTGACTCGGGCACTTTCTTTACCTCTTCCCGACCGCGATACAGGGAAATATAGCCCGGTTGCTTGCCCACATACCCATAGTCGGCATCGGCCATTTCTCCGGGGCCGTTGACAATGCACCCCATCACGGCAATATTCAGGCCAGTTAAATGCTTCGTGGCTTCACGCACTTTGTGTAAGACATCCTCAAGGTTAAACAGCGTACGACCACAGGACGGGCAGGCGACATACTCCACCATGGTGCGCCGCAGCCCTAGTGCCTGCAAAATCCCATAGCACACGGGGATTTCTTTTTCCGGCGCTTCCGTGAGAGAGACGCGGATGGTATCGCCAATACCCTCGGCTAGGAGGGTGCCAATGCCAGCGGTGGATTTAATGCGTCCGTATTCGCCATCTCCTGCTTCGGTCACCCCAAGGTGGAGGGGATAGTCCATCCCCAACTCATCCATGCGTTTCACCATTAGTCGGTTAGCTGCCAGCATCACGGGTACCCGCGAGGCTTTGAGGGAAATTTCAAGGTTGTAAAAATTCAAGGACTCACAAATACGGATAAATTCTAGGGCTGATTCCACCATGCCTTCGGGGGTATCACCGTAGGTAAAGAGCATCCGCTCGGCTAACGAGCCATGGTTTACACCAATGCGCATGGATTTACCCTGATCCCGCAGGGAAATCACTAGGGGTTCAAGGGTTTCGCGGATTTTGTCGCCAATTTCAGCAAATTCCGCCGCAGAATATTCGGTGCGATCGCCCTTGGGCTTTTCAAACACGTACAGCCCCGGATTAATGCGAACATTATCCACGTACTTGGCCACTTCTAGGGCAATTTTCATGCCATTATGGTGAACATCCGCCACCAGAGGAACAGGTTTATAGGTCTTGTAGAGGCGATCGCGAATCTCTTCCATCGCTTTGGCGTGGGCAAGACTAGGTACCGTCACCCGCACAATTTCACAACCAATTTCGTGGAGACGACGAATGGCAGCCACTGAACCATCAATGTCTAGCGTATCTTCGTTAATCATCGACTGCACCGCTACCGGATGACCACCGCCAATGGTGATGGATCCCACGGGAACCGGTCGGGTCTTGCGCCGCACAATTGCCGTCTCTACGGGCGTGGGGGCAGCTTGAACTGGATTAGGCAGGGTTTGCATAGGGTGCTCTCTCGCCTCACTTCTACGCCAAGGATAATATCCTCCCTTTCAGAATGCCACAGAAGGGCAAACCCATGGTAATCAACTTGACATTCTCCACCGTCCTGAAGGACGGGGCTTGCATCCCAATGGGTTTGGTCAACGGTAAAGAAACGGTGACACTCCCCGCCGTGGAACGGCGAGGCTTCTCTGAGTTAGGCTAGAGCAAAGCCAATCTGCTCTAACTTGACCTTAGAAGGGGCTGCCACAGCCCCTCTACACACTCCACTCAAATCGATATTGAGCTTTGTGCTTACCTTTCTCGGCTCTATCGTCCGAGTTATGCTTAATCAATAGCTAAATGCCAGCAAATTAAGCAACGTAACTGAAAATTGTCAAAGTTACTGAACCCATAACCTGACCGCTTGATCAGCTTCAATTTATTGTTAATACCTTCGACAACACCACTATTTGTGTGATTATCAAAATAGGCGGTGGCTTCACCAAACCATCGACAAATTGTTCTTACGCTCTCTTGAAAAGAATCCTGAGCTTGAGCTAACCAATCGAGCAATTGAAAGGTTCCATCTTTCCAATCTTTTGCTTGCTCAAAGATGGCTCTAAACGATTCCTTCTCCTGATGCATTCGAGCCAGACTTGGCACTACTTCTCGAATTTCTTCCAGTTTTGCTTTTTGCTTCTGAGTTAGATTTTCCTCCGGCTTGAGTAACGCATATTTACTTTGTTTGAGCGCGGCTGCAATCTGGGCTTTCTTGACTTCATTTACCGTCTGCTCATTCGCTTTACAAATACTTTGTCGAGCCTTATCCAATTCCTGATTCACAATTTTTATAACATGAAATCGGTCAGCAACCACTGTAGCATTAGGTAGGAGTTTATGAACCAAACTTTTATAGTTTCCAGACAGGTCAATGCTCACCTCAATAATTTGATTGAGTACTGCTGCTCCCCATGCCTCAAGCACTTGCCTCACATCTTCCTGCTTGCGAGAAGGGGCAAAGGCAAGGGGAATTCGCCGCTCTAAATCGACCAAAACAACTATGTAATCTCCTTGTCCTTTACCTAAGGAAATCTCATCTATACCTAATCGTTTTACTGAACTCACATCGACGTGGAGTTTTTTTTACTGACATACTGTACCATTGACCATACTTCTTCATCAGTGAGACCATTTGAAATTGCAACATTATGAATGTCGCTGTGCAAAACCTGTTGCACGATTGACTGAGCAAATCGATCCGTTTGCTTGCGACGATTGCCGATGAAATCGAGCGTTTCACTGAATGGCTTACCACAAGTTCGACACTTAAACTGGCGACGATTGATCTTAAGAAATACGGTTCGTCCACTGATGCTTAAATCTCGCACTAGATACCAATGATTCTGGTGTAAATGACAACTTTTTTGTTGGCAACGTGGGCAAATCGCCTCGGTTGTCTTTGCTTCCACTATAAGAATCAATTCTCCCGCAACATCGGTATAATCTTCAACCTCAATTCCAGGTAGGTTGAGTAGATCAGTTAGAAGTAGCTGCATATCTCAGATTTCGTATAGCATGTTACATTAGCATACCAAGTCCGATAGACCCTAAATTAGCGACTGGTAATGAATTTTCCTAACCAGAGCAAGACGCTTAAGCCAAGGCTCAAGAGGATACCAGTGGTCAATGGAAAGTAGAAGGTAAAATACTCATTCTGTACCAGAATATCCCCCGGCAAGCGGCCAAGAGGGATGTGCCTCAAGGTTCCAGCACTGAGCCAGAGCAAACTTCCTAGCAACAGGAGGCTTGCACCGAGAACGACAAATATTTTTCCAATCTCCGCAATCATAGCTGTCCCTAGGAATTAATTGAAGTCAGTATTTTGATATTTAAAGGCCAACCCCCTAATGCCTAGTTCTAACGTCTGTTTGATAGGCGCGCAGTTGAGCCTTGAGCTGCGCAATCTCGGCGGCCATGTCGAGTACCATCGCGGCACCGACTAAATTTAATCCCAAATCGCGACGCAGGCGTTGAATCTGCACCACGCGGACGAGATCTTGGCGGCGCAGCATCGTGCCTGTTGGTTCAACTAGACCTAACGTCACAAATTGCTCAATGAGTGGCACTGAGGTTTGGGTAAAGTAAGCGGCTTGTTCAAAGCTGTAGAGGCGATCGCCTGCATTCGACCAAACAATTCGTGAAAGCCCCATGCTAGTGGTCATAGATGCACCTCCGCGATCGCACCTCGAGGATCAAAACTGCTAATCTGCTGCAACTTCTCATAGCATTCTCTTTCCTGCCTACTTAAGTCTTTCGGGGTGACAATTTTCAGCCGTACCAGCAAATCAGTTCGATTACCTTTGGGATCGCGCCAGCCTTTGCCACGTAATCTCAAGGTTTGTCCAGAATCCACGCCAGGAGGGATGCTCATCGTTACCTTTCCGTCAGGGGTCGGAACTTTTATTTGAGCACCGAGTACGGCTTCTGCTGGACTAATCGGAACTTCACAAATTAAATTATTGCCTTCAAATTTATAAAAGGCATGGGGTAGTAACTCGATAGTAAGATATAAATCCCCCCGCTGCTGGCTAAAGGGACTCATCTGCCCTTTGCCCTTGACCCGAATACGGCTACCGGACTTGGCTCCAGGTGGAATACGAACAGTAACCGTTTCATCCCCAATTTGTAACCGTTTTTGGGTACCGTGAAAAGCTTCGGAAAGGGTGAGGGCGATCGCAGCCTCCGTATCTTGGGCTGGCATGTCCACAAAACGGCTGAAGGGATCGTCCCCAAAGTCCACGTATTCTCGGAATCCCTCTGGCCCCGTTGTGGTTCGATAGGTGTACACTCGTCGCCCAGCTCCACCGCTGCGCCCGAAACGTCCCAATAGTTCGTTAATAAAATCATCGAAACTACTGTACTGCCCAAAATCCATCCCTTCAAAGCCAGCTCCACCCGGCGGCGGTGCCCCCGCAGCAGCTTGCTTCCAATACTGCCCAAACTGATCGTATTTCTGGCGTTTTTCTGGGTCAGATAGTACCTCGTGGGCTTCGTTGATCTCTTTAAAGCGAGCTTCTGCTGCTGGATCACCTGGATTCAAATCAGGGTGATATTTGCGCGCCAGTTTCCGGTAGGCCTTTTTGATTTCTTCTGGTGTGGCGGTTTTACTCACTCCCAGGATTTCGTAATAGTCTTTGAAATCGGTAGCAGCCATGGACACCTCTACCAAATGAATATGAGTAGCTTATCGGGCAGATTCAGTAAGCAAATTACCTCCAATACGTTCTAATTCGCTTTGCGTTTGGAGAAGATGCCCTTGTCGTCGCGATCGAATAATTGCTTGATCCGCTCCCAAGCTGTTTTCAAAGCATTGGTTGTCTCTGGAGATTCGCTGAGAGACTGGTTATAGGCTTCCACAAAGGTTTGCTGCGCCTCTTCGGACAAATCCGCCTTGATCTCTGGCGAAATTTGGTGACTGCCTGTCAATTCGCCTTCGGGTTCACGGGGCAACTGCATATCTGTAATAGCAACTTCTTCACCCCCTGCACTTTGTAAAAGTAGGAAAGTTTCACCCGATTTCTCTTCAGGAACTTCTACGACCAGCAAAAATTCACCCGCCTGCACACGCGTTTGATAAATAGCAGCCTTATCTTGGGGCATTCCCAATGAGATGAGCGCAGAGCCTAACCCTGCACCCAGCGCCCCGTAGAGGGCACCACTAGTCGCTCCCAGTAGCGCCGCCCCCAGTGGCCCTGCTGCGACAACTGCACCTAAAAAGGGAATAAACAGCACACCGACTCCGGTAAGCAGGCTTAAAACAGAGCCAAATAGGGAACCATAGAGCGCACCGCTGGCCAAACCATCCAAAATCACGTCTTTTTTAGTCAAAAACCCAGTGATGCGAGCTTCCGATTGGAAGTTACGTCCAATGATGGAAATCCGCTCTTTGGGCACGCCGCGATTGAGCAGGCGTTGGACAGCATCCTGTAGCTTTTTCTCATCTTTGAAGGTGGCGGAAACGCACTTTTCTGGGGTTTTAGCAAAGGCTGAACTCATGGTTACTGCTCCTTAATTCAAGATTTTCAAATTGGCGGTTAGGAAGGTTTAGCTTTTAGTAAGCGCTTCAGCACTTACTATCAACATGATAGTAATTGTTCATCACTTTTGATCTATAAAGTCAGCGTCGATGACATCTTCACCGCCGTTGGTAGTGCTGCCACCGGTCTGCTGAGAATAGACTGCACTGCCAACTTGCATGAGCGCCTGCTGAATGTCGTTGGTGAGGGATTTCATGCGATCGTAGTTTTCTTGTTGGATCGCGGTGCGCAGGTCTTGAACCATGCCTTCCAGCCGAGTTTTGTCGGCGGTGGGGACTTTGTCGCCCAAGTCTTTGAGCTGCTTCTCGGCTTGATAGGCAACGGAATCGGCAGTGTTTTTGGTATCGATTTGTTCGCGGCGGCGGCGATCGGCTTCGGCGTTGCGCTCGGCTTCTTTCACCATGCGTTCGACCTCCGATTTATCAAGGGTCGAAGCCCCGGTGATTGTAATGGATTGCTGTTTGCCGCTGGCCTTGTCTTGAGCCGAGACAGAGAGAATGCCGTTGGTGTCAATATCAAAGGTGACTTCAATTTGGGGGACACCCCGGGGTGCGGGAGGAATGCCGTCGAGTCGGAAGGTTCCTAGGCTCTTGTTGTCCGCTGCCATTTCCCGCTCCCCTTGCAAAACGTGGATTTCGACATTAGTTTGGCCATCCGCTGCGGTGGAAAAGATCTCCGATTTTTTCACTGGAATGGTGGTATTACGGGGAATAATTTTGGTCATTACGCCACCGAGGGTTTCCACACCCAGCGACAGCGGCGTGACATCCAACAATAACACGTCTTTCACGTCCCCTGCCAAGACCCCCGCTTGGATGGCCGCACCCACTGCAACAACCTCATCCGGATTCACGCCCTGGCAGGGTTCTTTCCCAGTCATTTGCCGGACTAATTGCTGCACGGCTGGAATGCGAGTCGAACCACCCACCAGCACAACTTCATCGATGTCAGACGCCGTTAGCTTAGCATCCCGAAGCGCTTGATCAACAGGTTTGCGGCAGCGATCGAGCAAGTCACTGCACAATTGCTCAAACTGCGCTCTGGTCAGCGTCATATCCAAGTGCTTGGGCCCGTCTTGGGTAGCCGTAATGAACGGTAAATTAATTTGCGTCTGAGTCGCTGCCGACAGTTCAATCTTGGCTTTTTCTGCTGCCTCTGTCAGCCGTTGCAAGGCTTGCTTGTCTTTGCGGAGATCAATGCCTTCATTGCGCTGAAACTCAGTGGCAAGCCAATCCACAATCTTTTTATCAAAGTCATCGCCACCCAAGTGGGTATCACCACTGGTGGCTTTGACCTCGAATACCCCATCTCCGACGTCCAAAATGGAGACATCAAACGTACCGCCACCCAAGTCAAACACCAGGATGGTTTCATTGCTTTTCTTGTCTAACCCATAGGCCAGTGCTGCCGCCGTTGGTTCGTTGATAATGCGTAGAACTTCAATGCCTGCAATCCGTCCGGCATCTTTGGTTGCCTGCCGTTGAGAATCATTGAAATAAGCAGGAACTGTGATGACCGCCTGCTTCACCGGTTCACCCAGATACTTGCTGGCATCATTGACTAGCTTACGTAGCACTTCTGCCGAAATTTCCTCGGGTGCAAATTGCTTTTTCTGAATTGGGCAGTCCAGTTTGACATTGCCATTGCTGTCACGCAGTACCTTGTAGGAAACCTGCTTTGATTCATCCGTCACTTCGTCATATTTGCGCCCAATAAACCGCTTAACCGAGTAGAAGGTATTTTCCGGGTTCATGACCGCCTGCCGTTTGGCAATTTGCCCCACCAGCTTATCACCAGTCTTTGTAAAGGCAACGACTGATGGCGTAGTTCGGTTACCTTCTGCATTAGCAATCACAACAGGTTGTCCACCTTCCATGACTGCTACACAGGAATTTGTTGTTCCTAAGTCAATTCCAACAACTTTTGCCATCGACAATATCCTCCATGCTTGTAAAATCTCAAAAACTGTCTATGGTTGCAGGCTAAATCATCACCACGGGCTTGATATGGGCTTACACCTCATGTCAGGACTGGAGTTGACAATTTAAGTCTGATGCTCAGAGAACCAGCCTATGAGAATATAGTAGAACTCAGTTCACACAAGGAAGGGTCGGTTTTCCAGCTTAGAGAAGTTCGTGTTTCCGACCCCCCTCGTTCAATCAAGAAATGCAACCAACCTAGATTGATGAACTTGTTGGCTAACTAAAATTAGCCCAGATTAACTTTCACAAGCTTATTCTTTTCGGCTCTCCCATTAGTGTGGTGATAATTTTACTAATTAGAGAAGCACGCTAACAAACTTTCCCGAAAATTGTTTAAGTTTACAAAGCCATACGCTTATTGCTTAATCAACTTAATACGATATATTGATTCCCGCCATTGCTTCACTGGTAGTGCGGTTTCTAAAGTAGTTGCTAATTCCATCTAAAGGGTTTCCAAGCGTTGTGATTGCTTGATTGTAAACGGCTCGTGCGTGATTTAGCCATTCGTGAATTCGACGCTTCCCTTCCTCAACCGTCAACGACTGCTCATCAATTCCACTCAACTCTTCTTCTCATCGGTACGCTTTTTTTAATTGCTTTGAGTGTTGCAAAAGCTGCTCTAATTTGACTGTTTCTTCTGGCGTTAATCTTGACCATTCCTCAATCAAATAAACTGGCTACCTCGACCCAACGCACCCACTTGATTCCGAATTTTATAGGAGTGATGTGGGCGGGCTAAAACCCCTCCGCTTTAGCGAGGGGATACAGCCAACTCAGGGGGCTTTAGCCCCTAGTAAGGTCAATTACTCTTGCCCTGAGCTTCAATGTAGCGCTGAATTGTTTCGCTGCTAACATTGCCAGCCGTTGAGACAAAGTAACTGGATGTCCACATGGACGGCAGTTTCATTAATGGATTAGGGAATTCCTGTCTGAGGAACTGTGCAGTTCGCCCCTTAATTCGATGCACTGCGGCTTTTCTGGTAGTCCATAGTTTACCTGTTTGTCTATCTGTGCTACGCTGTAGACAATTGTCGCATAAACTCACCATGTTTGGATGTCAGCAAGTTTTGCTCAACCCCAATAACGAACTTAAGGGGGTGATGGAATTTGTCTGCTCTGAGGCAAACAAGCTAACCAATCAGGGCATCTACTATGCTCGTCAACTGCACTTTAAGACCGGGCAGTGGATTGGCAAGCATAGCCTGAGTTACGAATACAAGACCAGTAAGCACTTCCAAGCTCTTTACTCCCAGGCTGCACAGCAAACCTTGATTTCGGTCTACGAGTCGTTTAAGTCCTACCGAGCATTGTTGAAACTGTGGCGAGGTGGAGAACTGGCAGAGAAACCCAGGATGCCAAATTACCGCAAGAAGGGAGGGTTGGCAGTAGTCAGCTATCCCAAACAAGCGCTGAAGTTGGTTGATGGGATGATCCGGGTTCCGCTGGGGCAGTTAGTGAAAGTGTGGTTTCAGATTGATTCGTTCACTGTCCCCATGCCCTCCAATCTCAAATTTGAGGACATCAAGGAACTGCGGATTCTGCCGCGCAATGGGTGTTTCTACGCTGAGTTTGTCTATCGTCTGAACCCCGTTCAGATTGATGTAGACCCGATGCGGGTGCTGGGCATCGATTCGGGATTAAACAACTGGCTCACCTGCGTCAGCAATGTGGGAACCAGCTTCATTGTGGATGGACTGCACCTGAAATCGTTGAACCGCTGGTACAACAAGCAAATTGCCAAGCTGAAAGAAGGTAAGCCTCAAGGCTTTTGGTCAAAGCGACTGGCACAACTCACTGAGAAGCGCAATCGGCAGATACGTGATGCAGTGAACAAAGCGGCTAGGATTGTGATTGACCATTGCACCCGTAACCGGATTGGTCGGATTGTATTTGGCTGGAACCAGCAGCAAAAGGACGGTTCCAACCTAGGCAAGAAGACCAATCAGAAGTTTGTGCAGATCCCAACTGCGAGACTGAAAGAGCGGATTGCTCAATTAGCGGAGCAGTACGGGATAGAGTTTGTTGAAACTGAGGAGTCGTATACCTCTCAAGCATCGTTTGTGGATGGTGACTTTTTGCCGACATTCGGTGAAAAACCTGATAGCTGGAAGTCATCGGGGAAGCGGACGAAGCGAGGCTTGTTCAGGACTGCTCAGAATTGGTACATCAACGCGGATTGTAATGGCGCTGCCAACATCCTGCGTAAAGTAGCGACGATGCTTGGATTGAGTCTGAGCGGAGTTGGTAGGGGGTCTTTGACTGCCCCCACCCGTATTAAGTTGTGGGTGACAGCTCAAGGGAAAAGCGAAGCAACGCGGCTTCAGCCCGTTGCGTAGCATCCTTTGGGAATCCCCTCTCTTTCAAGGAGGAGAGAAGTCAAATTGTGCAACGCCCTAATTCGCTAAAATACACAGTGGTTTTACTTGTGAAAAGAGGAATTTATTACCTTGGTAACCCTCGGTGTCAACATTGACCATGTGGCAACCATCCGCCAAGCCCGCCGCACTGTCGAGCCAGATCCGGTTGCCGCTGCTGTTTTGGCTGAACTGGGTGGTGCTGATGGGATTACGGTGCACCTGCGCGAAGACCGTCGCCATATTCAGGAGCGGGATGTGCGACTGCTGCGCCAAACCGTGCGCAGCCACCTGAACCTAGAAATGGCTGCGACTCCAGAGATGGTGGCGATCGCCCTCGACCTGCGCCCAGATTATGTCACCCTTGTGCCGGAGCGGCGGGAGGAAGTGACCACGGAAGGGGGGTTGGATGTCCTAGGGCAGCAAGAGAGCCTCACCCAAGTGGTGCAGACGCTGCAAGGAAAGGGGATTCCGGTCAGTTTGTTTATTGATGCCGATCCAGCGCAGTTAAACGCTGCCGCCAGCACCGGTGCCCAGTTGGTTGAACTGCACACAGGGCGCTATGCCGAAGCCAAGGGGGAAGCCGCGCAGCAGCAAGAGTTAGCGGCACTGGCTCAGGGAGTTAGCACTGCCAAAGCCTTAGGGTTACGGGTGAATGCCGGTCATGGCCTCACCTACCAAAATGTTCAGGCTGTCGCCCGCCTTGAAGGTATGGAAGAGTTAAATATTGGCCACACCATTATTAGCCGTGCCGTCTTGGTGGGATTGGTACAGGCGGTACGGGATATGAAAGCACTCCTCAGCGGCTAGGCGGCTCCTGAGGAGGCCGCTCTATGGCACAATGATTAATGCTGTTTTTACGATGCAATGCCTGTGCCTGCCACTGCTGTCCCCCGTCGGCCTGTTTTTCCCTTTGCGGCAATTGTTGGCCAAGACGAAATGAAGCTGTCATTGTTGCTGAATGTCATTGACCCCAAAATTGGCGGGGTAATGATCATGGGCGATCGCGGCACAGGTAAATCCACCACCATTCGTGCCCTTGCCGACCTGCTGCCGGACATTGAGGTTGTCGCTGACGATCCCTTTAATAGCCATCCCAGTGATCCCGACCTGATGAGTGATGCAGTCAAGGAGAGGGTGGCTGCGGGAGAGCCGATCGCCACCACCACTAAGAAAGTGCCGATGGTGGATCTCCCCCTAGGGGCAACAGAAGACCGTGTTTGTGGCACCATTGATATTGAAAAAGCCCTTGCCGAAGGGGTCAAAGCCTTTGAACCCGGCCTGCTGGCCAAGGCTAACCGCGGTATCCTCTACGTGGATGAAGTCAACCTCCTAGACGATCACCTTGTGGATGTCCTTCTAGATGCTGCCGCCTCCGGCTGGAACACGGTTGAGCGCGAGGGGATTTCAATTCGTCACCCCGCGCGGTTTGTCCTTGTGGGATCCGGCAACCCAGAAGAGGGGGAATTGCGGCCCCAACTCCTTGATCGCTTTGGGATGCACGCAGAAATCCGCACCGTCAAAGATCCAACACTGCGGGTGGAAATTGTCGAGCAGCGATCGCGCTTTGACCACGATCCCGAAGGCTTTTTAGCCCAGTACCAAAGAGAGCAGGAAGCCCTTCAGGCCAAGCTAGTCGCAGCACAGGCACTGCTGCCCAAGGTAACCATTGACCACGAACTGCGGATCAATATTTCCCACGTCTGCGCTGAGCTGGATGTGGATGGCCTGCGTGGAGATCTGGTCACCAACCGTGCAGCTAAGGCGCTAGCCGCTTTGGAGGGGCGTACAGATGTGAACGTCAGCGATATTGCCCGGGTGATTGTCCTCTGTTTGCGCCACCGCCTTCGGAAAGACCCGCTGGAGTCTATTGACTCTGGCTATAAGGTGGGGAAAGTGTTCCAAGAGGTGTTTGGGGTTGATTTAGCGGCGCTCCACGCTGCAGCCTAAGGATGGGAGCGACCCTCCTGCGGTACTTGCCGCTAGCCACGGGGGTTCTTGGGGGCACGCTGCTGCTGGTGAACCGCCTGCTGACCGTTGAACCAACCCCTGCCCAAGCCCGGTCTGATGTAGTTGGCGTGATTTTAGCCGCTGTCTTGATCTTAACCACCCTCATTTGGCAGCAGGTGCAGCCGCGGCCACCAGAGGCGGTGATCTTAGAGGGCGAGGAGGGCTTTGAATTGGCACCGGACTTGCCCGATGCCCTTAAAACCGAGTTGGCGTGGGCCTCCTATACGTTGCTAACGAACACGCCGACAAAGTCTATTGTGCTGTGGCGGAGCGATCGCCCCCTCCTACGGCGGGGGATATTGGGGCCGCGAACCATGACCCAAGCTGGTGCCATTGTCCAGCGCGCCCTGAGGACGCAGCGCCCCATCTATCTAGTCAATTTAGCCCTTTACCCAGGACGCATTGAATTTGACTATTTACCCCCCAACACCCAAGGGGTGATCTGCCAACCCATCAACGAGACAACCGTACTGATCCTCGGTGCTAACGCCCCCCGCAGCTATACCAAACAGGACGAGCAATGGGTGGCCGCCATTGCGGCCAAGTTAGATCAGGCTCTGCAGGCAACGGTAGAATAGACCCTAGACCCTTGCCACTCTCCCCTTGGGATTAGTGCTATCCCCTTTGATCGTTGTATAGGACTGACACATTACTACTATGACTGTTGCAACTTCTGCTCCCACCACACTGCCCAGTGACTCCCGCCAGCGGGTGTCCTCCTTCCTCAAAACCCTTCAGGATCAGATTTGCCAAGGGTTAGAAGCAGCGGATGGCGGTGCCCAGTTCCAAGAGGATAGTTGGCAGCGACCCGAAGGAGGGGGCGGGCGCTCCCGGGTGATGAAGAACGGGAACCTGCTCGAGCAGGGCGGCGTTAACTTTTCCGAAGTGTGGGGGGAGCAGTTACCGCCTTCCATTCTCAGCCAACGCCCAGAAGCCGCTGGCCATGGATTTTATGCCACGGGCACTTCTATGGTGCTGCATCCGCGCAACCCCTATGTGCCAACAGTGCACCTCAACTACCGCTACTTTGAGGCAGGGCCAGTGTGGTGGTTTGGTGGAGGGGCAGACTTAACCCCCTACTACCCCTTTGCGGAAGATGCCCAGCACTTTCACCGTGTTCACAAGGCCGCGTGCGATCGCCACCACAGTGAGTACTATCCCGTCTTCAAACGTTGGTGCGATGAGTACTTTTATTTGAAGCATCGCGGTGAATCTCGCGGGATTGGCGGCATTTTCTTTGACTACCAAGACGGTAGCGAGGGGGAACTCTATCGCGGCCCAAATCTTGACGGCGATGCCGCCAGTTATAGCCGCCAGGTGGGTGCGGTTGCCCCCCGCTCTTGGGAGAGCCTCTTTGCCTTTATCCAAAGCTGCGGTCAAGCCTTTTTAGAGGCGTACCTACCCATTGTTGAACGGCGGCGGCATATTGAGTATGGCGATCGCGAACGTCAATTTCAACTCTATCGCCGTGGCCGCTACGTCGAATTCAACTTAGTCTATGACCGAGGCACCATTTTTGGGCTACAAACCAATGGCCGTACCGAGTCTATTTTAATGTCCTTGCCGCCCTTGGTGCGCTGGGAGTACAACTACACCCCTGAGCCGAACAGCCCTGAAGCGGAACTCTACACCACGTTCCTCAAAGCCCAAGATTGGGTGAACTGGTCCCACTAAGCAGCAAACCTCTATGACCCCTGCACCTTTTCTGCAATACTGGTGGCGGCGCAGCCTGTCGCTCCTTGGCGACCTCCGTTTAGCCATTCTGCTGCTGCTGATCATTGCCTTGGCCAGTATTGCCGGTACCGTCATTGAGCAGGGGCAGCCCCTCTCGTTTTATCAAACCAATTACCCCGAAAACCCAGCGCTTTTTGGGTTTTTAAGTTGGCGGGTGCTGCTGGCTATTGGGCTTGATCATGTCTATCGAACAGCGTGGTACTTAACCCTCTTAGTGCTCTTTGGTGCCAGTCTGGTGGCCTGCACCGTTACTCGACAAGTTCCAGCCCTCAAAAGCGCCCAACGCTGGCAGTACTACTGCGAGCCACGCCAGTTTGGCAAGCTTGCCCTCAGTACTACAGTGCCCCACGGATCATTGCGTACCTTGGCAGCCGCCCTCAGCCAAAACGGTTATCGCGTTTGGTACACCGATAACCAACTCTATGCCCGCAAAGGGATTGCTGGGCGCATTGGCCCAATTGTGGTGCATGCCAGCATGATCCTGATTTTGCTCGGAGGTATTCTGGGTTCCCTGACGGGGTTTATGGCACAGGAGTTGGTGCCCAGTGGCTCGACGTTCCACATTCAACACCTGATTCAAGCGGGGCCGTTGGCTCACCTCCCCGAGAATTGGTCGGTGAAAGTGAACCGCTTTTGGATTGACTACACACCCGCTGGAGATATTGATCAGTTTTACTCGGATCTCTCGGTACTCGATGCCACTGGCACAGAGGTCAAGCGAGGCACCATTCACGTCAATCAACCCCTCAAGTACGCTGGGGTAACCCTCTACCAAGCAGATTGGAGTATTGCAGCCGTCCGGTTTCGCCTGAATCAAAGCCCGGTGCTGCAATTGCCCATGGCGCAACTGAACACTGAGGGGAAAGGCCGCCTCTGGGGCACTTGGATCCCCACTAAGCCGGATCTGTCGGCGGGTATTTCTCTCATTGCTCGAGATTTGCAGGGGACGGTACTCATCTATGGTGCAGATGGTGAGTTTCTCACCAGTTTGCGCCAAGGAATGAGCACCCAGATCAACAACGTCACCCTCACCCTCACAGAGTTGGTGGGCAGCACAGGCCTACAAATTAAATCTGACCCTGGGATTCCCCTGTTTTATGCTGGGTTTGCCTTTCTGATGGCTGGGGTGATCATGAGTTACGTGTCTCACTCTCAGGTGTGGGGGCTGTTCACCGAGGAGACCCTCTACGTGGGCGGGCGCACCAATCGCGCTCAGTTAGCCTTTGAGCAGGAGTTGGTGGCGATCGCCGCCGCCTTACAAACACAGGCCCCCCCTCAAACCGCCGAGCGATGAAAGCTGTTTCTACACCCGCTCGGAGGTCATGGTCTCTCACCCTTGGTGCGGTAGGCGTTGTCTATGGCGACCTTGGCACGAGTCCTCTGTACGCCTTTCAGGAGGCCTTTAATCCCCTTCATGCCTTGGCTGTTACCCCTGCTAATATCTATGGGGTGCTGTCCCTGATTATTTGGTCATTGATTTTAATTGCCACTCTCAAGTATGCCACTTTTGCGCTGCGGGCAGATAACGGTGGCGAGGGCGGCATTTTTCCGCTGATGGCTCTGGTGCTATCCCGCTGGTCAGGGGCATCCCGTTGGTATGGTGGCATTGTGGCCTTGGGGCTAATCGGGGCAGCGATGTTTTATGGCGATAGTACCATCACCCCTGCCATTAGCGTCCTCTCAGCGGTACACGGGCTACAGGTCATCAATCCGGGGCTTGCGCCTTGGCTGGTACCCCTGACGGTTGCCATTCTCGTGAGCCTCTTTGCCGTGCAAGCCCACGGCACCACACGAGTGGGGCACTTTTTTGGTCCGGTCATGCTCCTGTGGTTTATGGTTCTCAGTGGGCTGGGGGCATGGCACATTATGCAGCATCCCCTCATTCTCAATGCCTTGAATCCATGGTGGGGGATGCACCTGTTTTGGACCACCCCCCAAGAGACACTCTTTCTGCTTGGGGTGGTGATCCTGGCCTTAACGGGGGCTGAAGCAATGTATGCCGACATGGGGCATTTTGGCCGACACCCCGTGCGCCATGCGTGGTATCGGATCGTCTTTCCTGCCCTTGTGCTCAATTACCTTGGGCAAGGTGCCCTCGTGCTGACGGATGCCACCGCCGCCGCAAATCCCTTTTTTCGCCTTGTCCCTACGGCTGGAGTGATCCCCCTTGTGATCCTGAGTACGTTGGCCACCATTATTGCGTCGCAGGCGGTGATTTCAGGTGCCTTCTCCATGACTGCCGCAGCCATTAAACTCGGTTATCTGCCGCGGCTCAAGATTCAGATCACCGATGATCAGCATCGAGGGCAAGTCTATATTCCTTTCATCAATTGGCTGTTACTGCTTACGGTGATTGCACTGGTCATTACTTTTCAGCAGCCCACAAATTTGGCCGCCGCCTACGGTTTGGCGGTGAATGTCACGATGGGGGTGACCACAATTTATCTGCTCCTGTTAGCTCGACAACAGTGGCGCTGGTCGTTGGGGCGAGCGGTGGTGGTTTTTGGGAGTCTCTTGGCTATTGAGGCCAGCTTTTTAGTGGCCAATACCCTCAAAATTCCCGCCGGCGGGTGGTATCCGCTGCTGTTTGGCATGATGGTTTATGGGTTGCTGGTGACATGGCACCAAGGGCGCGATCGCCTCCAAGACCAACTACGACAAGTAACGCAACACCTCTCGCTAGAGTCGTTGCTTGCAGCGCATCCCCTGCAAGTGCCGGGGACAGGGGTATTTTTTTCACCCCTGCCGACACTCATCCCCTTTGCGTTTATACAAAACCTGCACCACAACCATGTGATACATCAGCGGGTATTTTTCGTCCATCTAAATACAGCGGATTTGCCCCACGTGAGTGAGTCTGACCAACTTCATGTTGCTTCCCTCGCCGAGAATATGTATCAGGTCACCATCAATTACGGCTTTCGGGATACTATTGATATTCCTGCTGCGATGGCGCGCTGCTGGCGCGCCTTGGATATTGCAGCGGAGGTTGAAACGGTTAGCTACTTTGTGGGACGGCGTACCATTGTTCCCACCCCAGCAGCAGGGTTGTGGCATTGGCAAAAGGTGCTGTTTGCATGGCTTTACCGTAATGCTGAAAGTCCGATGACCTATTTTCGGCTCCCACCTCAGCAGGTGGTGGAAATGGGGATGCAAGTTGAGGTGTAGAACCCTTGGCGTTGGGGAATTGGCTAGCGCTAAACTAGGATGGTCATCGTACTACACATCCATTGGCGAGTTATTCTACTATGGTTTGTTCCTCAGGGCGACAGATACGGTATGCACTAGCAGGACTAGAGGTGATGGGGGCGATCGCCTTGGCGCCTCGGATCGTGGCCGCTAGTGCGGTTCCGGCGACCTTTGCCCAGAGTACCCATCAAACCATTTCTGCCCAAGGTCTTGCGGCTCACCTCAAAAAAATTAATGCCAAGATGTATGGTGCGTACTGGTGCCCAGCTTGCACAAAACAGAAAGAACTGTTTGGCAATGCCTTTAAGAGTGTTCAATACATTGAGTGCGATGCTCGCGGTACTAACCCCAAACCAGAACTGTGTAAACAAGCTAATATCCGTGCCTACCCAACGTGGGAGATTAATGGCAAAAAATACGAAGGCGTATTTCCCCTCAGTGCGTTGGCTCAGCTCTCTGGTTATGAGGGTAACTAGCATCGGCGTTGCTTCATGATCACAAGCCGACAAAATCCGCTGGTGCGCCACATTCGCAAGCTCCATCAGCGGAAATATCGTCAAGGTCATCTCCTACTGGAAGGCACCCATCTGGTACAGGAAGCCTTGGCAGCAGGCTATTCGCTGGACGTGGTTTGTTGTACCCCCGCATGGTACGACAAGCAACCAAGCCCGTGGCTGCAGCAACTGGAACAGCACAGCAATCGCCTCGAGGTGGTAAGTGAGGAGGTGCTGGCTGCCCTCTGCACAACCCGTACACCGGATGGCGTGGTTGCGGTAACCACCTATCGCCCCCCAAATTCATTGCCCCTCCAGAGTTTGGGGTTGTGCCTTGTCACGCTTCAGGATCCAGGGAACCTAGGTACCATTGTCCGCACCGCCGCCGCCACTGGCGTTGAAGGTATCCTGCTCACGCCCGACTGTGTAGAGATGAGCCACCCTAAAGTATTGCGAGCTAGTGCAGGGCAGTGGTTTCGGCTGCCGTTTCAAACGGTTGCGGATCCTCTAGGGACGTTGGCTACCTATCAGGCGCAGGGCTGGCAGGTGGTGGTCACGTCGCCCACGGCGGCACAGGTGTACTGGCAAGTCAATTTTTGTCAGCCTACGTTAATTGTGATGGGAAACGAAGGCCAAGGTCTTCCCGCCGATTACGGTGCCTTGACCTTTACCTCTGTGGCTATTCCCCAAGCCGCCACGGTGGACTCCTTAAACGTGGCGATCGCCACCGCTGTGCTGCTCTACGAGGTCTATCGTCAACGGTGGCAGGGCTAGACGACGAAGAAATTCAGAACCGCCACCACCAGCACTAGGGCAATCCAGACCCCAGACCCCAAAAAGATTAGCTGCTTCGAGCGATCCCAGTCTTGGGGTGACGCATAGGCCACTGGCACCCCAATCACCATGACAAAGGACAGGATGACCAGGGCGGCGAGTGCCAGTTGAAACAAAATCGACATCGTTGCTAACTCCCAAATCTTATCAGCGGCAATTGCGGGGTAGCCGACTCACTACCTCTGAAGTAGCATTATCCCCCATTTTCCCCCCCTAAACTCGGTGGAGAATGGCAAAATAATGCTGACCCCAGACGAGAGCATGATGGACTACCGAATTACCCATCAAACGACCTACACCTATAGTGCTGCTGTTGCCTTAGCCCCCCACGATCTACGGCTGATCCCCCGCAGCGATGGTCATCAACACCTGCGATCGCTAACGGTGCAGATCCTACCTGTGCCCCAAGGGTGCAGTACGGTTCTCGATGCCTATGGCAATCACCTGCGGCGCTACTGGTGGTCGAACAACCTCACCACGACCTTAATGATTCAAGTCACCTCTGAGGTGGAAACCTACTGTCAGAATCCGTTTAACTACCTGTTGGAGCCGTGGGCAATGACGTTGCCCTTCAACTATCCCCAACGTTTAGCCCATGGGTTGCACCCCTATCTTAGCGGCGCAGTGGATCCGGTGGCCTATCAACTGGCGTGGGAAACGTTGGCACGGGTGGACGGCGCGGTTCTGCCATTTTTGAGTGAACTCAACGAACAGATTTACCGCACCTGCCAGCATCAAATTCGCGAGACAGGGGCACCGTGGCCTCCCTGTCTGACATGGTCCCAGCAGGCGGGGTCCTGTCGCGATACTGCGGTCTTGTTTATCCATGCCTGCCGTGCGGTCGGATTGGCCGCCCGCTTTGTCAGTGGCTATCAAGAAGGGGATCTAGATAACCCAGAGCGCCACCTCCATGCGTGGGTGGAGGTCTATCTGCCGGGAGCAGGGTGGCGGGGCTACGACCCCACCCATGGTCTAGCGGTGAGCGATCGCCATGTTGCGCTGGTGGCCACGGCTGAGCCTGCCGATGCTGCCCCTATTGATGGAGTATTGCGGGGGCAAGGGGTCACCGCCACCATGACCTACCACCTCCACATCCAACCCCTTTCCTGAAATCCCCTAGGCTGATCATGCCTTCCAGCCTGGGCGGTACGGCTCGCAGCTAAGTGTGGAAAAAGAAGGCGGTGCCGAGAATGCTATAGGTGGCAAGCAACAGCGCTCCCTCCAGCCAGTTTGAGCGACCATCGAGGCTAATGACGTTGGCAATCACCACCGAGATAATGACCGTCACGACCTCAAACAGGCTAAAGTTCAAATCCATGGGCTGGCCAATGACCTGACCAATTACGACTAATACGGGGGCAACTAGCAAGGCGACTAGTAGGGATGAACCAAGGGCAATCGAGACGGATAGATCCATATTATTCTTGAGGGCAACCCCCACCGCCGTGACGTACTCCGCTGCGCCACCCACTAAGGGCAGTAAGATTACCCCTGTAAACAATGGCGTTAGACCCAAGCCTTCTGTTGCTGCCTCCACTGCCCCTACAAAAATTTCGGACTCAAAGGCAACCCCAAGGGTCGCAATGATCAGCACCGTCATCCACAGGGTGAGGTTGGGTTTTTCATGGTGACCCTCGTCATCCGCCAGCTCCACTTGGCTGACTTCGTAGAGGTAGCTGTGGGTTTTTAAGGAAAACAGGAGCGTCATCCCATAGACGGCAATTAAGACCCCAGCCGCCACCACCGACATCGTGGAAATGGCCGTCTCCGGTACGCTGGTGGAGGTGTAAATCACCATCGCCGGTAGCAGAATGGCCGCGATCGCCACAGTCATTGAAGAGGCATTCACCCGGGCAACGACAGGTGCAAAGGATTGCTCCTTGTAGCGAATCCCCCCAAGAAACATCGACAGCCCCATAACAAGAAGCAAGTTAGCAATTAGTGTTCCTGTAATACTGGCTTTGACAATATCCACCAAGCCTCCCCGCAGCGCCACAATGGCAATAATCAACTCCGTGGCATTGCCAAACAGGGCATTCAATAGCCCGCCAATGGTCGGACCGGTGGCGAGGGCAACTTCTTCGGTGGCAGTACTCAGCCAAATAGCGAGGGGAACAATGGCCAGTGCTGCCACAATAAAGACCGTGAGCGCCCCCCACTCCAATTTTTCAGCAGCAACCGAGAGGGGAATAAACACCAAGAAACTAAACGAGACAAAGCGTTTCAAGCCCATGGGAGCATCCCTGTCAAAAACTCCTCTATCCTAGCCCGTAGGAACTTAGCTGGCGTTGGATTCCCTAGCTGGGAGTTGGCGATTGGCCAGCATGGCGCAATAGTGTTGCTGAAGGCGATGATAGGGCTGCCAATACTGCGCAAACCGTTGCCAATCGAAGCTGCGCGGATCAGCGCGCTCGCCCCCTAGATCCACCGCAGCGTGAGTGGTAATGCGCTGCCATGGCACTTGGGTGCGACTGACCAGCCATGCGAGAGACCGATACTGTGCTTCGGTATAGCCGCTATGACTCAAGTTTGCGTTCTGGCCATCTAAGGGGGTTTCGAGGGAGATATGGTACGCAAAGTTATTCACCGATGCAGCAATGCGCAGATTCGTTTGTACCTGTTCCCCCTGAAAGGCCGAATTCCCTGCGCCGTAGGCCCGTTTATGGGCAGGGACGGTGTAAAAGATCTCCCCACTGCGGGTAATAATGGCATGGTAGCTGGCCTGATCCTCGTCACGCTCGTGGTAGGTCTGGAAGTAGTCAACAGCACTGGCGGCACTATAGACCGTTTCGTGGAGGACGACCAGCAGCAGATGATTCGTCGGGTTCCCATGCACATCGACGGTGACGCGATCGCCATAGTTTGAAGCATGGGCTAGCGCCCACCGTTCCCGCGGGCGATGGCGACCCAGTTGCTGCACGTGGGCTAAAGAAATCACTGGCGTTGCGATCGCGCAGTTTAGATTAACTGGCACTGTGGTGTTTAAGGGGGGCAGCGCTCGCTCTAGGGCAACAACCAATCGCTGGCGAGCCGCCGCCTCAGCACTCGCCATGACATGGTGAGCATACCAGTAGCGGCTCAACATGAGACCGATAACTGTACAGGCAAGGATAACCCCAAACCATAACCGTTGCTGCTTCACGGATGACTCACGTCCTCACTCATTTTGAGCAAAACCGCCGCAATCCTACGAATAGACGCGAAGCGTCATTCCTTAGTTAGCGGCGGACGGAGTGTTCGCGGCTCGCCCTGATTCTCGATGTATTTCAAAAGGGTTTCGATGCTGGCCCATCCCCCAGTCGTGATCAAGCCATAGACCCGGTTCCAGACGTAAGGCGTCCAGTAAAAGGGGCGTAGCTGCTCCGCAAACTCTTGATGCATTTTCCGAGCCAGAATTAGTTGATTATGAGTAAACCTATTGTACGCACTGACAAATGAGGCTTACAACCGTCGCCAGACGTGAGACTTCATCTCTCAGCAACGTTTAATGAGTACCGGGCTTACTGCAAGGCGTTGAGCGATGTGGTCATGGGCCACTGGTCAAAACTAACTGAAGCCAAAAGTTGCTGTGCGGCAGTGGAACGGCTCATTCATCGCACCAGTCAGCATCCGAACCCGAAGTATTCCTACGTTGAGACGCGGTTCTACAAGTTCCCGTCCTGCCTGCGTCGTGCTGCTATCGAGTTTGTGAAAGGACAAGTTTCGTCCTTTGACCTTAGCGCCAGCTACAATATCGCGGCTCGATACTTGGCGTATCAACTGAAGCTGACCCGCCGCAAGGACGGGCAGGTAGCGAAAGACAGAAGTTCCTGCTCTACGCCGAGAATGCCGGTCACCCTCTCTCTGCTATGGGGATTGGGAAGCCGCTTATGAACGCGAAACCCCATGAGCGGAGCATCCACGCCTCGATAGTGTCTATACTAAAAATCATCCCCTGTTAAGGGCTACCCTTCTGGGGCGATCGCACCGTATGATATATAGATCGCGCCGTTCATCTCTTGATCATAGCTATGGCACTGCAACACGACCTCAAACAGGACATCATCAACACTTACCAAATTCACAGTACAGATACCGGCTCTGCGGATGTGCAGGTCGCTATTCTCACCGAGCGCATTAAACAACTTTCAGAACACCTCAAGACGAATAAGAAGGATCATGCGTCGCGGCGGGGGCTACTGAAAATTATTGGCCGCCGTAAGAGGCTCCTCGCTTATATCAACAAGCACGATTCACAGCGTTATCGTCAACTTATCGAGCGTTTAGGAATTCGGGGTTAAGCAACATGGCCAAAGGCTCTGGACTACCTTTTGAATCTCGTAAGAAGAGTAAAGCAACGTTCTCCAAAGCCCCTAGCCCTGATGATACTGGCCGCAAGAGCGCTGCCAAACAGCAAAAGAGTGCTGCTGCCAAGCAAGGCGCTATCCCTGAAGTCGTTAGTCGGCGGATGGTCAGTCGGATGGCGGTGTGCGCTGGTGTACCAACGCTGTTGGGGTTGACAACATTCCCCGTAAGCTACGTCATTGTGCAGCATCACTGGTTTAGTCTGCCCCATGTGGTGGTGGTTCTTGTTAGTTTGGGCTGGTTTGGGTTAGGTGCCCTTGGCCTGAGTTATGGTGTCATCTCAGCCTCTTGGGATGAGGCACAGGCTGGCAGTTGGCTAGGGATTGCAGAATTTCGTACTAATTTTGGCCGTATTGTGGACAGTTGGCAAACCCGTAAATCGCCTAAATCGGGAACCTAGCTTCAATAGGGCTAGCCCTTGTCAAGGATTAAGCTCTTTTTACGTTTGTTTGCATAAGCGTAAGTCCTGATCGTATAAAAAAGTTAGGCTAAAAGTCTATTTCTTCTATTTCGCATTCCCAAGGGGGACTCCCATGAGTGAACTGACTGCCTTTGGCCATTCCCTGAGCAGTGGTTATGAAGTCGTGATCATTAAGCCGCAGTCGCTGAGTGATACGACCCTAATTGTGCAGGCACTACGGGCAGATAAAGCAGTGATCCTCAATTTAGAAGAGTTAGATATTGCCGAAGCACAGCGGATTTCTGACTTTGCTGCTGGTAGCACCTTTGCCATTAACGGCAATCAGTCACGGTTGGGAGATGGGGTCTTTCTATTTACGCCAAGCATTATTAATATACAAGAGCCTCATTCTAGCTCAGAGGCAGTTTCAGTCGTCTAGCTAGGATCCATGGTTGGCAGGATGTCGCCACCAACCTCTTTTAGCACTTCAAGGACATTAAAAGCTTCTAAAATTCCCTCGAGGGGGTACTCCCGCAGGCGGCTCTGCTGACGCAGGCTCACTAACTGTGTTTCGAGTTCGTGCAAGGAGTGCGCAACAGCACTGATGGTCTCTTGGGTAGGTAGGCCTTGGTGTAGGCTATGGGCGATCGCCCTCAGTACTTCGCCCACAGCGGGTTGACATTCCTGCAGGATAGTATAGACCATGCTAGGGTAAACTACTCCCAGCTAAAGCAGGGAGCTTTTAGTAGCCCTGCAGTTAGCAAGCCAACCGCGAGCCTCTGGGGTGGTTTACAACACCCCCAATCGACCGTTACCAGTGCCTTGAACAACCGTTTCTGGTGTCCGCAGTACAATTATAACCTAAAACAACTGAAGTTGCTAAAGGAGCTTTCCTCCCCGCACTGAAGTACGGGGCTTCCAGCCCTACCCGATGTGAATGACATCGTCGAGAGGATATTTTTTAGTGATTTGCTGGTGGCGCAGATGTGTCAACCGCTCGTGGAGCAATGCAAAGGGTGGTGGCGAATCTGCAAGCGGGTTAGAGTGCCCTGTGCCTTGCAAGTGGGTTTCTAGCACCCTAAACTTAGCCCTCAAGGCGGGCCAAAGCTGATCAAAAAACGGCTGACATTCTTGGCGAAACTGACTGCTATGGAGGGCAGGACTGAGATGACTCAAGCTGCGTAGGTGTCGCCGTAGTCGCCGCAGACCCATCAGGCGATCGCTCCAGTTTTGCAACACCAGCACCCAACCGAGAATGCCATATACCGATGCTTCGAGGGTAGCCTCCGCTTGCTGCAGCTGGCTGACCAATGCCGCTAAGGTTGCTTCATGCTCTGGGACAATACCTGTGACTAGTGTTTGGCAAACGTCTTCATAGATTTCGTGTAACTTGGCCACAATAGCGCTGGTTGACCGTTTGAGCGTCAGCTCCGGGTGCTCTGGCCAAAGGCAAAGGGTCACTAAAATGCCGATGGCAATTCCAATACAGTTATCGAACACACGACTGCTGGCATACTCCCACGGCTGCTGACCAAATTCGGTACTGGCTGCCATAATTGCCGTTACCGCAGCGGCTTGGTTTTGCATCGTTGGTAACTTGAGGGTTTCGCACAGTAAGACAGCGGTACTAAACGCCAGTGTCCCCGCAAGGGGATTCAGCCCCAAGCCAGAAATCCATAGAGCTGTACAAAGTCCCCCTAAGAGACTGCCTCCCAGCCGTCCCCAACCGTTTTTGAGGGTTTCACCCGTATTCAAAGACAACATGGTGGCCACTAACCCCATGGCAGGATAGTGAACCATCTTGAGGTTGGCATGCCAGCAGACAATGGCCAGTAAACCGGCTGCAATGCCCACCTTGACAGCGTGTTTAAGCTGGAGGCGGCTAGGCAACAACCAGCGTGACATGGCTAATCTTGAGGTCAAAGCGGGTAACGCGATTCGAACGCGCGACATCAACCTTGGCAAGGTTGCGCTCTACCACTGAGCTATACCCGCAACAGATTTCTAATGTAAAAAATCAAGGGGGATGTTGTCAAGGCACTGCGGCAAGTGCTGGCAAAAGAACAACTCCTGTGAGAGGATCTATAGCCAAGCCCCACCCTCAATGTTGTGAGAGTCTGCTAGCGTGTACCGTTTGTTGGCACCAGCCAAAATTAATCTCTTTCTGCAAATTGTCGGTAATTGTCTGGATGGCAGTGGCTACCATGAATTGGTGATGGTGATGCAGGCGGTATCTTTAGCGGATCGTGTGGAACTGGTACCTCGTCGCGATCGCCAGATTAAAATTGAGTGCACCCATCCAGCAGTGCCCTGCGATCAGCGCAATTTGGCCTATAAAGCTGCAGCCCTCCTGCAACAGCACTTCCCTGATCGCGATGGTGTGGAAATTTTTATTGAGAAGCGGATTCCCATGGGGGCGGGGTTAGCGGGTGGCTCCACCAATGCAGCGGCAGTACTGGTGGGCTTAGACCTGCTGTGGCAACTGGGGCTGACGCAAGCCGAGCTACAGACCTTTGCCCAACACCTCGGATCCGATGTTCCCTTTTGTCTCAGCGGTGGCACCGCCTTAGCCTTGGGGCGTGGCGAGCAGTTGTCTCCCCTTCCCGACCTTCAGAACCTGACGGTGGTCTTAGGGAAGTATCGCTCCTTGAGTGTCTCGACGCCATGGGCCTACCAAACCTATCGCCAAGAGTTTCAGCACCTCTATGCTCAGACCGCAGCAGCGCAGGAAAAAGCCCGCCAAGAAGGCGGATCTGCCACCCTATTGCAAGCCATTCACCGCAACGATCTGGCAACGTTAGCCAGCAGTTTGAGGAATGATTTACAAAAGGTGGTGTTACCCCGCTATCCAGCCGTGGCTCAGTTACGAGAAACGTTTATAAAGGCCGGGGCGATCGCCAGCATGATGTCAGGCTCTGGCCCTACTGTCTTTGGGTTGGTAGAAACAATGAATGCAGGTTACGATCTCCTCCAACGTGTCCGGCGAGACTTGCCTGACCCCGATTTAGACCTCTGGGTATGCGAGTGCTGCCCCCATGGCATTCAGCTACAACCCAGCTAGGCAGCCTGTTTTAACTGCAATTTTTAACTACAATGTAGTTGTTCAATGGCAGAAGTGTTGAAATTCAAAAAGAAAGGTAAAGAAAAAGCCTAAAAGCGGAAAATCCGGCTCTATCGTCCGAGTTATGCTTAATCAATAGCTAAATGCCAGCAAATTAAGCAACGTAACTGAAAATTGTCAAAGTTCCTGAACCCATAACCTGACCGCTTGATCAGCTTCAATTTATTGTTAATACCTTCAACAACACCACTATTTGTGTGATTATCAAAATAGGCGGTGACTTCACCAAACCACCGACAAATTGTTCTTACGCTCTCTTGAAAAGAATCCTGAGCTTGAGCTAACCAATCGAGCAATTGAAAGGTTCCATCTTTCCAATCTTTTGCTTGCTCAAAGATGGCTCTAAACGATTCCTTCTCCTGATGCATTCGAGCCAGACTTGGCACTACTTCTCGAATTTCTTCCAGTTTTGCTTTTTTACTGGCTCACTTCTGGGTGGTGTTGGGATGCCTGTCGCTCGTGCCTGCTTCGATATAGCCCAAAAACATAGCCGATGACTCCTGCTCCTAGTGCCGCTTGGACGGCAAAGAACAGTGATTCAATTTCGCCACTGGTTGGTTCAAAGACCGGATTAAACCAAGGCTGATAGCTTGGGCTAACCTCCTGAATTGCAGCTTCTGCTTCAGCGTCAGCACCGCTAAACTCGGCTTTGCGCGCCAGCAATAATGGGGCGATCGCCAGCACCACTACCGCCACAACCAATACCCAATTGTTCCAACGTTGATTCTTTCGGCTCATTGGTTATGACTCCTGCTTGATCAAATTCAGGACTTGCAATTCTTCTCGGTTGTAGGTTTGCAACCAGTTCCAAACCATCACCGTCAAGAGACCTTCAGCGATCGCTAAGGGAATTTGCGTTAGGGCAAAAATGCCAGCAAACTTAGCAAAGGCTGCCAACACCCCACCCGTGGCTGCGGGAAAGGCAACGGCCAACTGTAGCGAGGTCAGCACATAGGTCAATAGATCGGCTAGCGCAGTCCCTAAAAAGACAGCTAGGGTTTGTCTAGCGCTTATAGATTACAATAGACGCTTTGAGGAAAAGAATGAAGATCGCCATCATTCCAGCGCGGGGCGGCAGTAAACGTATTCCCCGCAAAAATATACGTGACTTTTGTGGCAAACCAATGCTAGCCCATGCTATTTGCGCCGCTCAGGCATCCAGTCTGTTTGACCGTATTGTCGTCTCAACCGAGGATACAGAAATTGCTACTGTGGCCACTCAATGGGGTGCAGAGGTGCCATTTACGCGTCCAGCGGTATTAGCAGATGATCACACAGGCACCACTCCGGTCATTGCCCATGGCATCCAAGTCTTGCAAAAACAAGGTTGGGAAATAGACTACGTCTGTTGTATCTATCCGGCAGTTCCCCTGTTGCACGCGGCGGATCTCAATAAAGCCCTAGAGCTACTGCTGAGTGTGCAGGCTCCCTACACATTTCCGGTAACAACATTTCCTTCACCCATTCAGCGGGCACTGAAGCGACACGAGACCGGTCGGATGGAACCGTTTTACCCAGAGTATGAACAGGTACGCACCCAAGACTTAGAACCCGCCTACTATGATGCAGGCCAGTTTTACTGGGGAACAGCACACGCTTGGCTGACCGGTGTGAGTATTCATCGCGCAGGTGTTGGACTCGTTATTCCCCACTGGCGAGTTGTAGATATAGATACCCCCGAAGACTGGCAGCGGGCAGAACTTCTGTATCAAATGGCGTTGTTGCATGAAGAGGGGGTACGAAGAGCATAGAAGAGGATAGATATGTTGACATCCTTCCTGCCGCAAGCGGACGGGGTTTTTCGCTCACATTCGATAAAACATCCCATCTTGAGCACTACCCTAGTTTGAAAATTTGGCGTTGCTGAATAGACGTATGATGGTCTTTTGCCAGCAGCGGCCTGTATCCCTAATGGCTCACGTAAATCCCCCGCTGGCGCAACTGTTCGACAAAAAATTCTTCAAGGGTGGGGCGGGCGAGGCGTAGGTGTAAAATTTGTCCTCCCATTTCCTCCACAAGGGTTAAAAAGCGCTGCGGTGAAACGTTAATCACGCCTTGCCAGCGATCGCCTTGAATCTCTAGAGGGTGTAGCCACTCCTGCAGGCCATCGACATGGCCACCCGTGCCCTCCACATGGTAGCTCGTGCTACTGCCAAGGAGCTCGTTCACCCCACCGGTACAAATTAGCTCCCCTTGGGCCAAAATACCAATGCGATCGCAAATGGCCTCCACATCTGCCAAAACATGACTATTAAAAAAGATGGTTTTGCCCTGCTTTTTCAGAGATAGGATGATCTCACGGATTTGATAGCGGCCAAGGGGATCTAAGCCAGACATGGGTTCGTCGAGGAACACGACGTCTGGGTTGTTGATGAGGGCTTGGGCGAGGCCGACCCGCTGCACCATCCCTTTCGAGTAACGGCGCATTTGCTTATTGCGGGCATCCTTGAGGGTTAAGCCCACCATTTCTAGCAACAGTGGAATTCGTTCTTGGCGAGTGGCTTTGCTAAGGCCAAACAGGCCAGCGGTAAACTCGAGAAATTCCCAACCCGTCAGATAGTCGTAAAAGTAAGGATTTTCCGGTAGATAGCCAATGTGCTGGCGAATGGCGCGATCGCCCAAGGGTCGCCCCAACAGCAAGCCATGCCCAGCGCTAGGTTGTACCAACCCCAACAGAGTTTTGAGTAACGTGGTCTTGCCTGCCCCGTTGGGGCCGAGGAGGCCAAAGGTTTCTCCTTGGTACACCTGTAGGGAAACGGACTTCAGGGGGGTGATCACCGTACGCAGCCAAAACCCTGTCCGATAGGACTTTTGTAGGTTTTCGACCACCACAACAGGGGGGCGATCGCCGCTGACTTCAGCCACCATGGAACACCTCAAGAGGGAGGAGGAGTCTTAGAGGGTGGGGCGACCCGATGAAAGTGCAGCCCCACTAAAGCATCGTATAAAAAGGGGAGAAAATTCCCCGGTTCCAATATACCAAGGGTCTGTTTACAGCCGTGGGCATCTAGTAACGGTTTGACGGCATGGTAGGCAGGCTGCACCTTATACCATGGAATATTCGGCCACAGGTGATGAATCAGGTGGTAATTTTGACCAAAGATAAGCAAGTTCAAAATTGGACTGGGATAGACCCGGGCATTGTGCCAGCGATCGCGCTCGGTGTGGGGACGGTGGGGAAAATAGTCAAAAAAGAGCCCCAGCATCAGCCCAACCACCCCGGCGGGCAGAAACCAATAATTTAGAACATAGTGCATGTAGCCACTAGTAGCCGCAAACACCACAATAGCAATTAAGATTAGCCGACTAATTGCCCACTCCAGCAATTCATAGTTCCGCCAGAGCCGCCGCTTGAAAAAGAAAATTTCATGGTAGAAAAAGCGAGGGGCAATTAACCACAAAGGCCCCCCCTTAGACACATAGTGATCTGGGTCATTCTCGGGATCATTGACATTGGCATGGTGCTGCATGTGCACCCGTGTGAAGACCGGAAATACAAAGCCAAGGAGTAAGGCACTGCCGTGGCCCATAATGGCATTGACAAGGCGACTGCTGTGGGCAACATTGTGGGAGGCATCGTGAATCACCGTTCCCATTAGGTGTAGAGCCAGCATATTGGCGCCAAAGCAAACCCAACCCGGCCAGTCTCCCTGAACGTATCCCCACGTCGAAAGAATGGCGATCGCAAATGCGGCAAAAAACATGACTAAGGTTGGATTAAACCCCATTGGTGGCCCCAAAAACTCTTTGGGCACCGTTGCTGGGATCGCTGCTGCCTCCGTGATCATCCGAGCAGTTGCTCCTCAAAATGTTGCAAAATATTACCTTCTACTATGTAGGCTAATCTGCGGTACAAAATCAAGTCGCACTATGGCAAAAGTGAGCTGTCCTCGTTCCAACGAAAGGAAGAGTGCCACAATAGAGTCGCTTGGCTGCCGGAGTCCTAAAGGGAATGCTGCAAACACTGCGGATTAAGAATTTTGCCCTTGTCACGGAGTTAGAGGTCACATTTCACCCTGGTCTGAACGTGCTGACGGGGGAAACAGGGGCAGGGAAATCGATTCTCTTGGATGCCATTGATGCTCTCCTTGGGGGCAAACTAACGGTGCGGCACCTGCGCTCTGGGAGCACCCAAGGACACATTGAAGCGGTGTTTACCCTCACACCGGAGGTACAGGCATGGCTCCAGCGCCTAGAGATTGAAGATATGGGGGGAGAACTGCTGTGCAGTCGTGAATTTAGCCTCAAGGGAGAGACCTTCCGCAGCCGCACGCGGGTAAATGGAGTTCTTGTCAATCGGCAACAGCTACAGGAACTACGGCGTTATCTGGTGCGTTTGACGGCGCAGGGGCAAGCCATTCAACTGGCCAGCCCAGCCCAACAGCGCGATTGGCTGGATCACTACGGGGGAGTCGAGCTACTGGCGCAGCGTCAGCGGGTGTCTGAATGCTACCAAGCGTGGCAGAGTAGTCAGCGCCAATTGGCAGAGTTTACCCAAGCAGAGCAACAACGACTGCAACGGCTAGACCTGTTGAAATTTCAACTCAGTGAACTGGAGCCAGCCAACCTGAACGACCCCCATGAGTTGGAGACCCTCCAGCAACAATATCAGCGGCTGAGCCACATCCATGAGTTACAGGAGCACAGCCAGCGCGCCTACTACTGGCTCTACGAGGAGGAACCCAGTGCCACAGGGTTATTGGGGCAAGCCCAAATGGCGCTACAGGCGCTCCTGCCCTTAGATCGCTCCCTTGCTCCAGTCCTAGAATTGCTCGAAGGGGCGATCGCCCAAGGCGAAGAGGCCGCACGGCACCTGCGCACCTATGCTGAGAGCCTAGAGGCCGATCCGGAGACCCTCGATAGGATTGGCAACCGCATTCATCAGCTCCAACGGCTGTGTCGTAAGTATGGGCCTGACTTGGCGAGCGTTATGGCCTACCGCGATAGCATTGCTGCCGAACTCAGCCAGATCCAGCAGCACACCATGACTCACGAGCATCTCGAGCACCATGTACAGGCATGGATGACAGAGCTAACCACTGCCAGCGCTCGTCTCCATGAACTGCGCGCTGCTGCTGCAGATCAACTGCAAGCGGAACTCCTTGAGCATCTCCAGCCCCTTGGGCTACCCCATGCTCGTTTCCAAGTACAACTGGAGTCCATAGCTCCCAGCAGCCACGGCAGTGATCACATTACCTTTCTGTGGAGTGCCAATCCTGGCCAACCCTTACAACCGCTTGGGGAGGTTGCCTCCGGTGGTGAAATTAGTCGGTTTTTACTGGCATTAGAAACCTGCCTAACAACACAACAAACAGCGAAGACATTGATTTTTGATGAAATTGATGCGGGGGTCTCCGGGCGTATTGCTGGGGCGATCGCCGACAGTTTGTACCGGTTGAGCCGCCACCACCAAACCCTTTGCGTGACCCACCAATCCCTGATCGCTGCTGCGGCAGATCACCACTACCACGTTCAAAAGTTCAGCGCCGCACACCAGCAACAAACAACGGTTGCGGTATATCCCCTCCATGGAGAAGAACGCCTTCATGCCTTGGCGGACTTGGCCGGGGGCGATCGCTCTGCAGCCGCCCTGTCCTTTGCTAGCCGTTTGTTAGAACAACAGCAGCAGCGGCAAACTCAGCAATTAAATCAAAAGATTCGCATTAAATCTTGACAGTTGATCCCTCTACACTTACATTGAAATAAAATCGATAACAATAACCCTCAGTAATAGTTTTGATGCGGCGATATAAATTACTATCTAGTGATAGCAACCTGATGACAATTGAACAAGTTCAGCAAACCCTCCATCGTTCCCGAGCCTCTATCTACCGCTACGTCAATAGTGACAACTACGTTATCAATCCTCCCTTTGATCCCAAGCGTCTGAATCCCGAGCGCCGTAGCAGTCGCCGCGAACCATTATTGTTTCACCCTAACGAGGTAGCACGGTTTGCCCGTGATGTTATGGGGTTTACCGAGCTTCACGTCGAACTAAAAACAGTACCACAGGATCAACCCGAGCAACTGCTCAGTAGTATTTTGGCGGAACTTCAGGCGATTCGGCAGCTTTTGGAGCGATACATTAATCGATAGCCGAGTATGGGTACCCACGATGAGTGAGTTCAGTGAAAGCTATCATCTGCGCAGTGAGCAACCGGAAGATGCTATCGAGATCTTGCGCTCTATACAATGCAACGGTTACGTCTATAGGCCAAGCAATGGCTGGGTAACCTTTTTAGCTGAGGGGAGCGCCTTTGAGCCAGACGAGCGGATTGTTGCCGCCGCCGTCCATCCCCTGCTTCACTATGTCTATGCTGAAGACTATGGCTGGGGGTTTACGCTCTACAATCGCGGTGCCGTAGTTAGCCGCTACCATTGTAATTGGGGTGACGATGAGCTCCACGTTGACGATTCCGAGTACTCCCGGGCAAATCTCCAGCAGGTCGTTCCCTCGGTACAACTGGAGTTGCTCGATGACGTTGAGCAGTGGTTGCACCCACACGATATTGACGAATTGTTGACAGCAGAGCCTGCCAAACTCTTTGCCCACGCCGTGGGTTTAGTCCACTACAACTGGCTATCCTATGACTACATAGAACGTGATTCCGCTAACTCACCTGAAGTGACGCGGGTTATTGGAGCGTGACCGTCCTCAGGGGTAGCGGCAAGGGGCAGATGTATAGCAGTGGCTTAAGGGCTATCAATACATTGTTTTAGACGTGTTAGATCAGTGAGCTATTGCCTGCACAGTTGCAACCACTGAACGCCCCAACGCATCGAGGTTATACCCTCCTTCTAAGCCAACAACGATACGGTGAGTGATCTGCAAGCACTGGCCGATCATCCAGCCGTAGTCAGTGTCGTCAAGGTTAATCCCCGAAAGTGGGTCATCTCGGTGGGCATCGTAGCCAGCACTAAGAATTAATAGGTCTGGCTCAAATTCCTGTAAAAAGGGAATGACGCGCTCTCTAAACGCCAGTTGATAGGTGGCTCCGGTTGCTCCTGCGGCCATCGGTAGGTTAAGCACATTTCCGTGGCAGCCGCGATCGCTCTCAGCACCGGTATAGGGATAGGCAGGACTCTCGTGCAGGGAGCAGTAGGCGATTTGCGGGTGATGTTGCACTAAGGCTTGGGTGCCGTTGCCGTGGTGAACATCCCAATCGAGGATCGCCACCCGTTCAATTCCTGCTACGCTGAGTCCGTAGTGAGCCGCAATCGCAGCATTCGCCAGCAAACAAAAGCCCATTCCCCGCTCCCGCAGTGCATGGTGCCCCGGGGGGCGCGCTAACACAAACACGGGAGATTGAGTGTAGCAGGTGTCATTGACTCCATCCAGCCAAGCTTGGACGGCGAGCAGGGCAACATCATAGCTGTGTTCATTGAGGTAGGTGTCGGCATCCAGCCACCCTCCCCCCGCTGCTGCAATATCGGCTAACTGCTGTAGGTACAAAGGACTGTGAATCTGCTCGAGCCAACATCGCAAACCCTCACTCACTGGGGTGGGTTCCCGCCATACTGCGTTGGGAAATGCGGTGCGTAGGTGCTGACAAATGGTCGTCAACCGCTCTGGGCGCTCAAAATGAAACTGGCGGCAGCGGTGATCAAGAAAGCGATCGCTATAAATAAATCGTGGATTAACCATAGAGGCCGGAACAGTGATCAGCACGCTTGTTGAGTAGTTCGCTCCGCCGTTACAGGGGCGATCGCCAGCAGGGAGAACGTTGGCCGTTGCAGCTCTAGCCTAAATCTCTGCGCTAAACTGAATAGCAGCAGCCTATGCCATTTTGAGCCAAACTAGGAGTCAAATCCATGGATGTTGTCATCAGCGTTAAGCCTATTCTATTAGGGATTACGCCAGTCTTTATTCTATTGTGTCTCGTCTTTGGCACCCAGAATGGCTACTACGATAGCGATAACTATCATGGCAATGGCTCGGCGCACTAAGGAGGGTCACTGATCGGAGTTGATGATCGAGTGCCTCAACTATGGGGTGGGTCACGCAGGGGAAGGGGTGTGCATTGGTTTAGAGCTTGGCACCTATCGTATTCTCCTAGACTGTGGTATTCCATCTCTATCGGTGTTGCCGCTAGAGGAAATTGAAGAGCATCCGTTTGATCTAGTGTTATGCAGTCATGCCCACGCCGATCATGCCCAGAGTTTACTCGCTTTCCATCGACGCTTTCCCCACATCCCCGTCTATGCCAGTGAAGTTACCGCTCAACTGTTACCCCTGAACTGGCCGGATGAAGAGGTGCCACCGTTTTGTCGTGCCTTGCCATGGCGATCGCCAGTGGAATTTGGAGACGGCTTAACAGCAGAACTGTTTCCCGCGGGTCACTTACCCGGAGCCGCCGTGTTTGCCTTGACCTATCAAGAGGCGAACCCTGAGCAGCCGCCCCTGAGTGTGGTTTATACAGGGGACTTTTTTCTCTCTAATACGCGTTTTGCTGAGGGGTTACCCCTTGCGGATCTGCGGGGGTTGCAGCCGGATGTGCTCATTATTGAAGCCAGCCTTGGGACAGCGCGGCATCCCCACCGTCGCCAGCAGGAAAATCAATTGGCCGAACGCATCCGCACGGCGGTCGATCAGGGGTACAACGTCCTACTGCCCTTGCCTCCCCTTGGAGTAGCCCAAGAAATCCTCATTTTGTTGCGCAGCCACCATTTATTTACCGGTCAACCGATTCAGATTTGGGTGACAACGGCGATCGCCCGCAGTTGCGATGCTTACCTAACGGTGTTGCCCCACCTACCCACAGCGATCCAAAACTTTGCCCAACATCAAGCCCTCTTTTGGGATCAGCGGGTCAAGCCCCAAGTTCAACCCCTGAGCAGCCTTGACCAAATTAGTCCCCGTCCAGAGCAAGCCACCATTGTCCTTGTGGATCAAGGGCAGGAATTATTGCCTTACCTAGAGCGCGGCGATCGCCCGTGGTTGGTGCTGTATCCCCGGTTACTTTATGGTCAGCCCTTTCGGGATCTTGACCCGCAACTCAGTCAACTCCCCCAGGTCGAAGTGGATAGCTTTTTGCTGTCATTGCACGCTGATGGTCCTGCCACGACCCAGCTCATCCACAATATTCGCCCCCAACACGTTGTCCTCATTCACGGTGATCCAAATTACTTAGCAGATTTGGCCAGTCTCAATGAACTGAGTAACCGCTACCACCTGCATACCCCCACCAGTGGCTCCACGATTCAATTTCCCATTGGCCAACTCACTCTTTCCACCCCCAGTTCCTTAGTGCAGCTTGCCTACGAAGGTGAAGTCAGCGAGTGGAATGACGATGCCCTGATCCGTCTGCCGGCCGCCATTACCGCCGATCCCCGCTGGCGCCGCTTAGCAGATACAGGCTTTATTTTAGCCTCATGGCAGGGAGAGCAATTGCTGGTGCGGGGAATGACCCCCAAAGAAGTTCTGGGAATGACCGCAGCGATCGCCCCTGAGCAGGAAAGCTGTTTTAATTGCCAGTTTTATCGCGGGCAACGCTGCTGGAATGAAGCCTCCGCCTTGTATAACTTCAAAGTGGCACCAGAGGGCTATTGCCCCGCCTTTGAGCGCGCAGAAACCCAGCCGGAACCGGACAGTTAAGATAGCTATTGCTCGCCAGCAGTCCCTCCTCAAGCACCTGTGTTCTCGCCGCAAATTGCCTATACCATTCTGATTGCCGCTGCCCTACTGGACTATGGCCTTGGGGATCCGTGGGGCTGGCCGCATCCGGTGCGCTGGATGGGAACCTATATTGAATGGGTGAGCAACAGCTGTCGCTATGGCCAAGGGTGGCCAATGTGGGGGCAGCGCCTTGGGGGTGCTCTCCTGAGTGTGAGTTTGATTGGCGGTGCGGCCTGCATATCTTGGGGAATTGTTAAAGCCGCAACCGACCTTTCACCGCTGCTGGGGTGGGGGCTAGCAGTGGTGGGGACTGCCAGTGGTTTGGCGGGACGCAGTTTACGGGAGGCCGCCGAGGAGGTGCTGCAGGCGCTACACGCAGGCGATTTACCGCAGGCACGGCAATGCTTAGCCAAATACGTGGGGCGAGACACCGCTCAGCTAGACGAAACTGAGATTCTGCGAGCCGTGCTGGAAACCGTTAGCGAAAATGCGACGGATGGGGTCATTGCGCCACTCTTTTACGGGGCGATTGCCAGCCTCTTTGTCCCGCAGGTGGGGCCACTCCCCCTCGTCATGGCCTACAAAGCGGCCAGTACCCTTGACTCGATGATTGGCTATCGCCAGCCACCCTATACCCACTGGGGATGGTTTGCCGCTAAAATCGATGATCTACTGACGTGGTTCCCCTGTCGTTTTTTGGTACTCCTTGGGGCACTGTGCTCAGGCCGTTGGCAGCGGGTGTGGGAGTGGTGTTGGCGCGATGCCCCCAAGGATCCGAGTCCTAACTCTGGCTGGAGCGAGTGTACCTACGCGGCAGCCTTAGGGGTGCAGTTGGGGGGAGTCAACACCTACCGGGGTCAAATAAAGGTTAAACCATACCTCGGTGAGCCGCTACATCCTATTGAACCCGCTACAGTTGGTATGGCACTTGCCTTAACCCGCCAGCTTTGTCTTGTCACGCTTGCCCTCACAGGGGGACTGCTGATGGTAACTTTTGCAAGGTAATCATCGTCTTTACCCTTAGAGCGTTACGAACTTAACTCAGTATGCAAACCCTAGGATTGATTCTCAGCCTCCTACTGGGCTTAACCCCAAGGGCGATCGCCAACTCGCCCCCTGCGCCCGTACAGGAAACCCCGACAGCAACTACATTCTACGCCCAAAACGGTACAGGTATTTTTGGCCTAGCCGGTCGCCCTAACATTGGTGTGACCTTTATGAGCATTGCCATAGAGGCCGATAACAAGGTGGATATGTCCATTCGCTTAGCTGATGGCCGCCTGATCTCTTTTGGGGGTACTCTCATCAAGGGAGACGCTTACACCCTAGATATTCGCCTGAGTGGCTCGGGCATGGCCGATGCCAGTGGTGGTGTCACTGCTCGCTATGGAGCCAATCAACGCATTCTAAGTGCTACAGCCAACGGCACACTTGATGGCCAAACCTTTTTTATTACCTTTCGCGGCAATTCGCAATAATAGTTCGCAATAATACATTGACAGATACTCCCCCTATCAGGCACGATAAAGGATCGCTGACCAAATTGTCGCAAGTGCGGAACTGGCGGAATTGGTAGACGCGCTAGATTCAGGTTCTAGTGTCCGCAAGGACTTCGGGGTTCAAGTCCCCGGTTCCGCATCCTCTGCTCCCTGAAAGTAGGGTACGATAGAGGCACTGACATCCGTTGACTGTTCCTATGGCCTTTTCGTCCATTGCTGTTCGCGAGCTGCCCATTTTTCCGTTGCCGGATGTGGTGCTATTTCCTGGGCGCCCCTTACCCCTACACATTTTTGAATTTCGTTATCGGATTATGATGAACACAATCCTTGAGGGCGATCGCCGCTTCGGGATTGTGATGTGGGATCCGCAAACGGGTCGTCCAGCCACTGTGGGGTGCTGCGCCGAAGTGCGTCGCTACGAGCGCTTACCGGACGATCGGATGCTCGTGGATTCCTTAGGGCAGCAACGCTTTCGTATTTTAGATTACACCCGTGAAAAGCCCTATCGAGTTGGCTTAGTGGAGTGGATAGACGACGAGCCGACCACTATCGATTTGCGCCCTCTTGCGGCGGAAGTACGACAACTTCTCGATGATGTGGTGCGCCTGTCTGCCAAGCTGACAGATCAAGCCATGGAATTGCCGCCAGATGTTCCCACAGCCGCTCTTGAGTTATCCTACTGGATTGCCAGTAATTTTCGGGGTGTAGCTCAGGAGCAACAGAGCCTTCTAGAGTTGCAGTCCACCTACGATCGCCTGCTGCGGGAAGCAGAAATCTTAACAACAACGCGCAACCATTTAGCCGCCCGAACTGTGCTTAAGGAAACCTTCAAGTAGATCAGTTGTAGATCAGTTATAGATCAACCAGTGTGAACCCCTTTTCGGCTCCTTGAGTCTGAATAGGTGATTACGTTAATGGAGCGATACCTCCGATGAGTGTATCTATACCCCTACCGTTGATGACGGCTGCACCAAGCGTACACCCACAAGCCAAGGTGTCTGACCCTGACCGTCCAGTGATTGAGCAATGCCTTGCTGGACATCCCCATGGCTTTCGTGAACTGTATCAACGGCACCAGCAGCGGGTGCGATCGCTACTCTTTCAGCTCTGTGGGGCGATCGCCCTCGATGATTTGGTTCAAGAAGTGTTTTTGCGGGCGTGGAAAGGTCTGCGGGGGCTGAAGCACGAAGCAAAGTTTTCCACATGGTTGTACCGAATTACATGGAACGTGGCCTGCGACTATCGCCGCCAGCTTGCCACCCGCAAATCGCGTCACCATGAGTACCTTCACAACAGCGAACCCCTCACCCCCGGTCCCGATTTGAAGCAATTACACTACGAAGATTTAGTCCAGCGGGGCCTAGCTCAGTTGTCCTTAGATTACCGTAGTGTACTGGTACTGCACGATTTACAGGGACTCCCCCAAAAGGACATTGCCGAAATTTTACGCATTCCTGTGGGGACGGTTAAGTCCCGCTTGTTTCGTGCTCGGGGAACCTTACGCACCTACTTTACCAATGCAGGAGTGAGTCTATGAACCTCCCGCCGTCATCTGAGTCTTGCGAGGATACCGTCTTGGTTAATTTTTTGCGAACCTATGCAGGCACTCCGCCACCCCCCCATCCCCAGCTTGATCGCGTCATTGTGCAAGCCGCGCTGCAACAGCAACAGCAAGCAAAACGCTGGTGGCGCACACTCACTCTGCTGAGCACCGGGGCGATCGCCACCGTCACAACCGCGTGGCTGTTGAAGCCACCTCCCCAAGTTACTCAAGACTACTCACCCGATTCTGTGGAAGCCTTTATCAGCCATAACTGGCAGGTGATCTTTCACGAATCTGACCTCTCGCCTAGTTCTGACCTCACAGTTATTGACTAGCCTCATTGGCCTGTGTACGCCCTATACCATTCGTGACAAACTCGGAGAATCCCTATGTTAAAACAAAGCCTAACCGCCCTACTCCTGTGTGGTAGCCTCAGCCCCATGCTAGCCATTGCCCCTGCTACGGTAGCGCAGCCTGCACACACGCCCCCCGGCTATCGTAACTTCGAGAACCTCAACCTTACCCCAGAGCAGCGGCAACAACTACAAGCCGTACGGCAGCAATATCAAAGCCGCATGGAGCAAACCCGTAACCAGCTGCGTACTGCCAAAGAAGAGCTGCGGCAGATGATGAGTGGCACTGCCAGTGACGATCAGATTCGTGCCAAGCACCAGCAAGTTCGGGAGCTAGAAAACCAACTGGCATCCCTGCGGTTTGAGAGTATGCTAGCCATGCGTAGTATTCTGACCCCACAGCAACGCCAAGCCTTAGCAACTCAAATGCAGCAGCGTCGCCCCGGCAATCGCCCAATGAGACCACAACAACCATAACTGCGATCATTGCAACGTCGCAACACGAGACTGGATCACGGCATGGTGGCTAGACGATGGGGGCTTGCCCATTAATTACTGTCTGCTAGAGCGGGGGCAGCAAGTGCGGAATACCCTACATCAAGTTGTATTGCTCTGCCATTCACCCCCAGAGTATGGTGTTACATGGCACTTAAGTCTGCCACTTGTTGCAAGTTATCGCGACTGAACCAAAGTTACCCCGTAAGGATAGCCACCTATGGCCAAATTAGTTGTTTTTCATGAAGAATCACGCCGTGCCTTAGAGCGTGGCATTAATGCCCTTGCCGATGCCGTTAAAATTACCCTCGGTCCCAAGGGGCGCAATGTGGTGCTAGAGAAAAAGTATGGCGCCCCCCAAATTGTCAATGACGGCGTGACCATTGCCAAAGAAATTGAACTAGAAGATGCTTACGAAAATACCGGTGCCCAACTGATGCGGGAAGTGGCGGCCAAAACCAATGATGTCGTTGGGGATGGCACCACAACGGCAACGCTTTTAGCCCAAGCCCTCATCCGCGAAGGCTTAAAAAACGTGGCGGCGGGGGCAAACCCAGTGGCACTGCGACGGGGGATGGAAAAAGCAATCAACACCGTTGTTGCCGGTATCGCCGAAGTTGCCAAGCCGGTTGAGGGAGACATGATTGCCCAAGTTGCCGCTGTGTCTGCGGGCAATGACCCAGAGGTGGGCACCATGCTGAGCCAAGCCATGGCCAAAGTGGGCAAAGATGGGGTGATCACCATTGAAGAGTCAAAATCCCTGAATACTGAAATGGAAATTGTTGAAGGGATGCAGTTTGACCGTGGGTATATTTCCCCCTACTTTGTCACCGATCCTGAGCGAATGATTGTGCAATTGACCGGTGCCTATCTGCTCTTGGTGGATAAAAAAATCAGCAGCATTCAAGATCTGATTCCCACCCTTGAAAAGGTTGCCCGCAGTGGCCGTCCGTTAGTCATTATCGCTGAGGATGTGGAGGGGGAAGCCTTAGCCACCCTAGTGGTCAATAAACTGCGGGGGGTTCTGAATGTGGTCGCGGTCAAGGCACCGGCCTTTGGCGATCGCCGCAAAGCCATGCTCCAAGACATTGCCGTGCTCACAGGGGGGCAAGTCATTTCTGAAGAGGTTGGCCTCACCCTAGAAGATGTGGAAATCACCATGTTGGGGGAAGCCTCTTCCGTCACCATTACCAAAGATACAACCACCCTAGTGTCGGAAAAGGGGAATACAGCGGATGTGCAAAAGCGGGTTGAGCAACTGAAAAAGCAACTAGCAGACACCGATTCCGAGTATGACAAGGAAAAGCTACAGGAGCGGATTGCCAAGCTCGTTGGCGGTGTAGCCGTCATTAAAGTGGGCGCAGCCACCGAAACTGAACTTAAGGATCGCAAGCTCCGTTTAGAGGATGCCCTCAATGCCACCAAGGCCGCCGTTGCAGAAGGAATTGTGCCGGGGGGTGGTGTAACGCTGCTGCACCTTGCCAGCCGTATTGACGCCCTTTTGCCCAGCCTCAGTGCCGAGGAGCAAACGGGTGCGCGGATTGTGGCAACGGCTCTGGCGGCACCTTTAGCTCAAATTGCAGCAAACGCTGGCGTGGAAGGCTCAGTTGTGGTTGAAAATGTGCGCTCAGCCGGGTTTAGCCATGGATTCAATGCTGCTACAGGGGCTTACGAAGACTTGATCAGCGCCGGCATTATTGACCCAGCAAAAGTCGTGCGCTGCGCCTTGCAAAATGCTGGCTCCATTGCTGGGATGGTGCTAACCACAGAAGCCTTAGTGGTGGAAAAACCAGAACCTAAACCGGCACCTGCGGCTGACCCCGGTATGGGTGGTATGGGGATGATGTAATCCCATACCCTTGTTTTAGCACCCCTTGCCTGAAGGCAGAAGAACGAGGCCAGTATGTACGCTGGTTTTGCCTAGGGCAGGGGGCATTTTGGGCTTTTCAAGACCGCTGGCATCGTTGCCCTGTTTGCGGTTTGGCATTGTCCCGTGGGCATAATGCTGCAATCAATATCAAACACTGGGGGGTAGGGCATTCCGTCAATAAAGCTCAGGATACGCCCGATGAGATCTTGGGGGGCACTGAGAAGCTCGCATGCTATGCGTTAGCATGAGTGTCCGGAGTATGTCACGTGCGCCATGTCTGCCAAGACGGTTTTTGATCGACCAACGATAACACTCATCCTTGAAAGTCAAGGGCAGACGTTAACCTATCACCTCACCCAATCCCAGCATCGCTTGGGTCGCGATCGCCAGTGGGCGGATTTAGTTGTTCCGGACGATCCCATCTGGTCAGTGATTTCCAGTCGTCATGCAGTTTTTACTAAAGAAGGGCAGAGCTATTGTCTCTGGGATGGGGATGGCGAACAGCGCCGCAGCACCAATGGTATTTTTCATCAGCATACTCGGATTGGTATTGGGGAAGGGTTTAAGCTAGCGGACACCCTACGGCTTGAAATTGGCCAAGACCCCGCGAACAAAGTACAGATGTTTGTCCAAATTCAGTCGGCAGGCACTGCAACACCGCCGCCGTTACCCCAGCAACGACGGCTGAATCTGAAAAAACTCAGCCAATGGCCTCTCACGCTGGGGCGAGACGCAACAAACAGCTATCAGCACTGGCAGCTTAACGCTCCCACTGTCTCCCAACGCCATGCCAGTCTTGACCGTACCACTGCGGGTCTCTACGTCCTGCGGGACTTAAACAGTAGTAACGGCACCTACGTGAATAACCAACTCCTCAAAGCTCCTTACACCCTGCGCAATGGTGACCAAATCCGCATTGGCCCGTTTGCGCTGCTCTACCGCAATGAGATACTGGAGGTTACGGATCAAGGTAGTCAAATTCGCCTAGATGCTTACCATCTGCAACGGCGAGTAACGACACCCCACGGCGATCGCCTCCTGTTGGCAGGGGTGACCTTTGTGGCTGAACCCGGGCAGCTTATTGGCATTGTTGGCGGTAGTGGCACCGGCAAGTCAACCCTGCTGAAAGTCCTCATGGGGCTTACGCCTCCCCAAGCTGGTAAAGTCCTCCTGAATGGCCAAGACCTGTACCAAAACCGCTGCGCCTATCGCCACCAAACGGGGTATGTGCCCCAAGACGATATTGTGCATACCCGCTTAACGGTCACCGAGGTGCTAACTTTTGCTGCCCAACTTCGTCTGCCGGCAGATACCGATGCCACCACCCGCCACGAGAGTGTCCAGCGAGTTCTCAAGCAAGTGCAGTTAACCCCTGTTGCCCAGCAATTGGTGGCGGATCTCAGCGGTGGCCAGCGCAAGCGCGTCAGTATTGCTGTTGAGTTATTGGCTAATCCCAAGCTCTTTTTCCTTGACGAACCCACCTCTGGCCTCGATCCTGGGCTTGATTTATCGATGATGCAACTGCTGCGCCAACTAGCGGACGAAGGTCGGACAATTATTCTGGTAACCCATGCCACTAGCCATGTGCATCTGTGCGATCGCCTCGCGATTCTCGGCCGTGGTGGTCGCCTCTGCTATTTCGGGCCTGCGGAGCGCGCGTGTCAGTTTTTTAGTCCTAATGGGTCGCCCCCCCTAAGGTCTGTGGCTGAAATCTACGGCATTTTGGCCGTAGGCGAGGGCGATCGCGCCGCCTACGAATGGAGTGAGCGGTTTCGCCAGTCCCCAGACTACAAAAACTACCTAGAAAACCGCCTCAGTGCTGGCTGTGCCCCCAATAATACCGATGTTGCCCTTGGGAGTGGTACCCCCAACGTCCCTGCGCCAAGTCAACAGCCCGCCCCCAATCATCTGTACCAGTGGCAAGTACTGTGTCAACGGCAGTGGCGGCTGATGGAGCGCGATCGCCTCAGTTTGGCACTGAATCTGGTGAGTGTGCCCATTGCCCTCCTGCTGACCCGTTTTGCTCTTGAGACCTCACCGTTCTTACCCCAGGATCCGCCCTCACTGCTCCAAGCGGCTCAAACCTTACGGGTACTCTTTGTGTTTACCTGCGCCTGTTTATGGGTGGGGTTATCCAGTTGGGCACAGGCTCTGATTACCGAAGTCCCCATTTACCGCCGCGAGCGCCTCGCCAACCTCAGTCTTCCGGCCTACATGGCTGCCAAGCTCACCCTTGGCAAGGCAATGGCTGCTGTCCAAACGCTGCTGATTACGGTGGTTGCCGTCCTTGGGTTTGGTGTGCCCACCGGGGCGCTCATGCCTTGGCCGTTGGGCGTTGCCGTCACAACCTTTTTGACCCTTGTGGCCAGCCTTAGCTTGGGGCTGTTAGTTTCCAGTGCGGTCAGCAATAGCGATCAAGCCAGTAAAGTGTTACCCCCGCTGCTGTTGCCACAAATTATTTTTGCAGGGGTGTTATTTAAGCTTCAAGGATTAGCCGTGATCCTCTCGTGGGTAACAATTGGCCGTTGGAGCATGGGAGCCTACGGTGCCTTAATTAAGGTCAATGCCATGGTACCGCCCCCCCTTGACTTTGGCCTCTTTGAGCCACCGCCCCAACCCTTTGATCCAAGTCCTGTCTATGACCCAACCCCGACAAACCTGCTGTTGAACTGGGGTGTACTCCTGCTCCATAGCCTCATTTACATCGCGATCGCCACTGGGCTGCAACGGCGCAAAGACCGCTAGATTCCCCAAACCTAAACAGTAGCCACAGGATGGAAAAACAAGCTAAGCTGGCGAGTTAGCCCCCCATTATTATTGCAAACTGCCCTTGATGTCATGATCACGTCTGCGCAGCCTCTCATCGACACTGCCACACTCCAGACCTTAAACCAGCGCTCAAACTGGGCAGGGATCCGCCAACTCGCACTTCATGTGGGTCTTCTGGTGCTGAGTGGCAGCGTCTGGATGACCCAACTGGGACACCGTTGGTGGTTAGCCATTCCCGCCTTACTGCTCTACGGCACTAGCTTGGCAACAATGTTTGCGACCCTACACGAGTGCTCTCACCGCACTGCATTTGCAAATCAACGCCTCAACGACACAGTGGCTTGGCTAGCGGGCTTACTCTGCTTTTACAACAGTGACTTTTATCGGCGCTACCACAAGTGGCACCATCGCTACACCCAAATTCTAGGCAAAGACCCAGAACTCGATGCTCCTAAGCCCACTAACTGGCAACAGTACCTTTGGGAACTGAGTGGCATACCGTGGTGGTGGGGCAAGGTGCAAACCTTTGCCAACCTCGTTCGCGGTCGGTTAGAGGGCTACCCCTACATCAGCGCCGAAGTTCGCCCCGAGGTCGTTTGGTCTGCCCGCTGGCAACTCGGTGTCTATGGAATTGCCGCAGCACTCTCGGTAGTAGTTGGTTATCCTTGGCTACTGGTGGGATGGGCATTTCCCTTGGTGCTAGGCCAGCCAGTGCTGCGGTTTATTTTGCTGGCGGAGCACACCGATTGCACCCAAGATAGCAATGGCCTGACCAATACCCGCACCACCCTCACCCTATGGCCGGTTCGCCTGCTGATGTGGAACATGCCCTACCATGCCGAGCACCACCTCTATCCCTCTATTCCCTTCCATGCCCTTGCACACGCCCACATCCTGCTAAAACCTCATCTCCAGCATTGTGTGTCAGGCTATTTCACTGTTCACCGTCAAATTGTTCAGCGCTTCGGTGCTGCATGACCGTTTGCGTGTGGCAAAACCCATCACGGCCAAGCGTCAGGGCATGTCTGCCGTTGATGCTATTTCCCGTGCCCTAGCCCCTCAGCAGAGCGATTGGCTACTGGGCTGATAGGTATTGCTGCAGGGCTTGGCGGGTTAAGGCGGCCACCGATACTCCCTTTGCTGCTGCCAATGCTTTTAGTTGCTGATACTGCTCTGCCTGTACGTCCACGCGATAGCGTTTGCGCTGGGTTGCAGGGGGGGTATAGCTTGCGGCAAACTGGCGCAGTGCCTCAAAGCCGACCCGATGGCAAAAATCCCCAAAGGACTCGCCACTGTGGCGGCGATCGCGGTAATAGACAAGTAACGGCTCAAGGGTGGCCTCCAGTTCCGTAATGGGCAACCGCTCGATATAAACTTGAGCCAAGCGAGTTTGGTGAGGGCTGCCCCCCAGCCATGTTTGATACGTTCCCGGCACAATCCCCACAAAGCCTAGTTCAGCTAAGTAGGGGCGAGCGCAGCCGTTCGGGCACCCCGTCATCCGGATCACAAAATGCTCATCCTCTAACCCAAGACGATCCATGAGGCGACGAATCCGCTCTAAAACCCCCGGAATGGCACGCTCGGATTCGGTAATGGCCAAGCCGCAGGTGGGGAGTGCCGGGCAAGCCATACTGTAGCGCTCTAGGGAATCAATAGCGCTAACATCAGGAATCCCATGCTGCTGCAAAATCAGTTGAATGGCATCTTGCTGATTGGGAGCCACATCACAGATCAGCACGTTCTGGTGGGGGGTGACCCGCAACGGCACATTAAACTCTTTGACGATTTTTTTCAGAGCTGCTTTGAGCTTGAAGCTATCGCGATCAAGGATGCGACCATTGGCAATGGAGACCCCATAAAAAAACTTGCCATCTCCTTGGGAGTGCCAGCCCAAAAAGTCATGGTACTGCCACGGCGGCAAGGGACGAAAGGGAGCAAGGGGTTTACCAAAATACTCTTCGACTTTGGCTTTGAATTTGGCGACTCCCCAATCATGGATTAAGTACTTCAGGCGGGCGTGGCGACGATTGTAGCGATCGCCATAATCCCGTTGTGTTGCCACAATGGCTTTCACCGCATCGTACACATCAGCAGCAGCCACAAAGCCAATTTCATCGGCCATGCGGGCAAAGGTGTCCTCTTTATTGTGGGTGCGCCCCAAACCGCCCCCCGCATAGATATTAAAGCCCTCTAGATCGCCTTTTTTGTTAGTGATCACAACGAGGGTGAGGTCTTGGGAAAACAAATCCACCGAGTTGTCCCCGGGGACTGTGACACAGCACTTAAACTTACGCGGCATGTAGCGATCGCCATAGATTGGCTCTTCGTTGTCGTGAAAAATGGTGCCGGTACCGTTGCGCTGGCGGGCTGCTTTGACCTCAGGATGCTCTTCAGCAGAGATAACCTTCTCACCATCGAGCCAAATTTCGTAATAAGCACCCGTTTGGGGCGTGAGCAAATCGGCAATGCGGTGGGCATACTCGTAGGCAAGGCGATACTCGGGGCGATCCCTAAATGGGGCTGGCGGCGCCATCACATTCCGGTTCAAATCACCGCACGCACCTAGGGTGGATCCCATGCTGCGGATAATGGCGGCGATCGCGGCTTTCAGATTCTTCTTGAGAATGCCGTGTAGCTGAAACCCTTGGCGAGTGGTTGCCCGCAGGGTATGGTTACCGTACTCGTCCGCCAAGCGATCCAAGGTCAGGTAGAGTTGGGGCGGAATATAACCCGCCGGGCTGCGGGTGCGCAGCATGAACTGGTAGTCTTTTTCCTGCCCTTTCACGCGGTTATCGCGGTTGTCTTGCTGGTAGGAACCATGGAACTTCAGGATCTGAATTCCCGCCTCACTAAAGCGATTGGTTGGCTCTCGCAGCTCTGTGGCAACGGGTTCACGGAGGTGCTGACTCTGTTCCTTGAGATCTTCAACTTTGGAACGCTTAGCAGCAACGTCAGCAGAGGGAGGGGAAGCAACCATAGTGTTCTGTGTTCCAGCAGGCGGGATGAATGCAGTGCAACTTACTGCTCACCAAAGTCCCTAATCTTGATTGGGAAAGTGAGCTATCCCATTGTAGCGAACCGAGGGAACGATTAACAGGATGGTTCGCCTTTAGAGGTGTACTCCTGCTGCCAACAGCGTTCAAGGTAGGCATTGCGATACTCCAGCCAAAATCGTCTGGGATTCAGCATAAAGTGACGGCTAAATAGGGGCTGGTTCAGGTAAAGCCAAAGGGGAAATCGAAGAACACGACGCGAAGCCATAAGCATACCGTGAGCGTGAGCGATTCTATGGACTAAGGTTACCTTAATCATAGAACAGGGGATTGGCGGCGGTGGGGGTCTGCCAACTTTCTTAATGCTTGTGGCAGAGGGCAGTTGGCGAAAAATGTTAGGATTGTTAAAATCTGTGAAGTTTTCTGGAATCACTGATGCGGGTTGTCATTGTTGGTGCCGGTCTGGCGGGCTTAGCGGCGGCAGTGGATCTAGTCGATGCCGGTCACACCGTTGAAATGTATGAGTCCCGGCCATTCGTTGGTGGCAAAGTCAGCAGTTGGCAGGATGCTGACGGCAACCACATCGAGATGGGGTTACACGTTTTTTTCTATAACTACGCCAACCTCTTTGAGTTGATGACCAAGGTGGGGGCGATCGCCCACCTCCTGCCCAAAGACCACACCCACACCTTCATCAATCGCGGTGGCCAAGTAGGGGAATTGGACTTCCGGTTTCCCTTGGGTGCCCCCTTTAACGGTCTCAAAGCATTTTTCACCACAGGGCAACTCTCCTTGGTCGATAAATTTTTCAACGCTATTGCCTTGGGAAGCAGTCCAGTGGTGCGCGGTTTGGTGGACTACAATGGCGCCATGCGACAGATCCGCGCCCTCGATCGCCTCAGCTTTGCTGAGTGGTTCCGGCGGCACGGTGGCTCTGAGAATAGCTTAAAGCGGCTGTGGAACCCCATTGCCTACGCCTTGGGCTTTATTGACACAGAGCACATGTCGGCACGCTGTATGCTGACAATTTTTATGATGTTTGCGGCTAAAACCGAAGCGTCGCGCCTGAATATGCTGATGGGATCCCCCGCAGAATACCTCCTCAAACCCTTGGTGAACTACATCAGTGCCCGTGGCGCAACGGTACACCTGCGCCGCCGGGTCAAGGAAATTCTCTATAGTGGTAGCGAGCCAAGCGCGTGGCGGGTAGATGGCTTAGTGATTCCCAAAGATGACGATCCCCTAGCAACTGTAACCGCCGACGCCTACCTCTGTGCCTGCGATGTTCCCGGCATTCAACGCCTGATTCCCCAAGCGTGGCGTGCGCTACCAGTATTTGACAACATTTTCAAACTAGATGCCGTTCCGGTGGCCACAGTGCAACTGCGTTTCGACGGTTGGGTTACCGAATTGCAAGACCCCAGCAAGCAACGGCAGGTGGCCGCTACGGGGCTAGATAATCTGCTTTATACTGCCGATGCCGACTTTTCCTGTTTTGCCGATTTAGCCTTGACCAGCCCAGCGGATTACTACCGGGAAGGCCAAGGCTCTCTCCTGCAAGTGGTGCTCACCCCCGGCGACCCTTTCATTAAAGCCAGCAACGAAGAGATTGCACAGCACGTTTTGCGGCAAGTCCATGAGCTGTTTCCCTCGTCGCGGCACTTAACAATGACGTGGTACAGTGTCGTCAAACTCGCCCAATCGCTGTACCGTGAAGCCCCCGGCATGGATCCCTATCGCCCTCCCCAGAAAACGCCCATTCCTAATTTCTTTCTAGCGGGCAGTTATACCCAGCAAGACTACATTGACAGTATGGAGGGAGCAACCATGTCTGGACGACAAGCGGCTCAAGCAATTTTAGCGGGAGGAAACCGATGACGAACTGGCTAGAGCACACCGTCCAAATTGAAGTTGCTGCCGACATCGACTTGGTTTGGTCGCTGTGGTCAGATTTAGAAAAAATCCCCCTGTGGATGAAGTGGATAGAGTCAGTGGTCATTACCAGCGACGATGCTGAACTCTCCCGCTGGACGCTTGCGACGGGTAACTGGCACTTTAGTTGGCTCTCGCGCATTCGCAAGCAAATCAAGCACCAGATCATCAAGTGGGAGTCAGTGGATGGGCTGCCAAACCGTGGTGCCATTCGCTTTTACGATCGCCACGGCAGCACGGTTGTAAAGCTCTCAGTGGCCTATGCGATTCCCGGCATTTTAGGTCAACTGATGGATCGCCTCTTTTTAGGGCGGATCGTCGAAAGTACATTACAGGCAGATTTAGAGCGCTTTCGCGACTATGCTCAGCAATTGCAGCCGAGCCGCCTAAGATAGATCCAATCCGCTGTTACCCTGACACTGCAAAAGGCGTTGTACTCCTAGAGCCGACAGGAGCATGGCAGGGGCGTGCCCCCTTTTTGGTAATTTAAGATCGTTGGTTGCTAGATAGTTGAACACCCGATGACCCCCTCTCCCCCTTCTAAACCCACCATCTGGCAAACTGTCCAACCCATTCTCTTGCGAGAAGCCATCGTCTTCCTAGAGGGGATCACTCACCTCCTTGGTCAAGCTACGGCACAGCTTAAGACAACAGCGAGTAACCAACACATTCCCTCGGCACAACTGGCTGCAGAAGCGTCTTGGCTAGGAAAACTTACCCCTTGGCTACAACGCCTTGGCACGCTATGGTGGCAGGCGATGGGCTGGCTGCAACAGCGCTTACCCAGTGGCCTCAGAGAGCGCTATAACCGTACCACCTTAACCGCGATCGCCCTCGGCATCCTTCTGCTCCTGCTTTGGCTGAATCCCCTGAGTTGGTTTCAGGCTCCTGAGCGTCCTACGATCAGCCCTAGTACCCCCCGCCCTCGCCCTGAGGTTCCCAGTACAATCTTGGTACAGCCGCGACGATCCACGAGCGTTGAGCCGCCTCCTTCGCCAACCCCTGTACCAACGGTAGCCCCTGTAGCGCCTGCTGCGGTAGCGCCCCCCAGCCCTTCGCCCGCTCCCATTCCTAGCGATACGGCGACCGTTCGTCAGCAACTGTTGGCCATCTGCGATCGCTACAGTAATGCCCTTGATCCCACCCTCACCCTCAATCCTAGCGACCATCGACTCGATCTGATGTTGGCAGCGGGTTGGTACGACCTCAGTGCCGCCAAGCAAGATCAACTCGCCCAAGCACTCTGGCAGCAAGCCCACGATCTGGGCTATACCACCGTGGTGATTACAGATACCCAAGGTCAGCCACTGGTTCGTGAGCCAGTGGTGGGTAACAACGCCATTGTGGTTCGCCGCAAGCTACCCTAGAAACTACACACCGCCCGTCTGTTTTGCCACCTAGGATAGTTCAATGAGTGATGTTAGCCTCTCCCCCGAAAAGCGTAAAGCCCTTGACCTTGCTGTAACCCAAATCGAGCGCACTTTTGGCAAAGGCAGCATTATGCGCCTTGGGGATGCCACGCGCATGAGAGTGGAAACCACCTCCTCCGGTGCCCTCACCCTTGACTTGGCCTTGGGGGCGGCTTGCCCAAAGGACGGGTGATTGAAATCTATGGCCCAGAAAGCTCCGGTAAAACCACCCTTGCTCTACACGCCGTTGCAGAAGTGCAAAAGTTAGGTGGCGTGGCGGCCTTTGTCGATGCAGAGCATGCCCTTGACCCCACCTATGCCGCTGCCCTTGGCGTTGATATTGAAAACCTGCTGGTGGCTCAACCAGATACTGGGGAAGCGGGTCTAGAAATTGTGGATCAACTGGTGCGTTCTACCGCTGTTGATGTGGTGGTGGTAGACTCAGTGGCGGCGCTTGTGCCCCGTGCCGAAATTGAAGGGGATATGGGAGATAGCCACGTTGGCCTGCAGGCACGGTTAATGAGCCAAGCCCTGCGCAAAATTACCGGTAACATCGCGAGAACCGGTTGTACAGTGATCTTTTTGAACCAACTGCGGCAGAAAATTGGTGTCACCTACGGGAACCCGGAGACCACCACGGGAGGCACCGCGCTCAAGTTTTATGCATCGGTGCGCTTAGATATTCGCCGTGTGCAAACCCTGAAAAAGGGGACGGAGGAGTTTGGGATTCGCGCCAAAGTCAAGGTGGCGAAAAATAAAGTTGCCCCCCCATTCCGGATTGCTGAGTTTGACATTATTTTTGGTAAGGGTATTTCTAATCTAGGCTGCATTTTAGATATGGCGGAAGAAACGGGAATTATTACCCGCAAGGGGGCATGGTACTCCTACAACGGGGAAAACCTTGCCCAAGGCCGCGACAATACCATTAAATACATGGAAGAGAACCCCGCCTTTGCCCAAGAGGTGGGGCAACTGGTACGCCAAAAACTAGATCAAGGGGTGGCTGTTTCTGCCAATACGGTGGTGCATCCCCACGAAGAGCTACCGGAGGAATGAGAAAAAAGAGACCCCACACCATACGCATAGGTAAGAGGGCGGGGTCAAAGACGCAGTTAGGAGGTATCTTGCTTCCTTACCATAAGGGCATCTGCTGCAAAGGAATGGGGTTTTCACCAATTCTTTAGATTTGACGCGATTGACTGTTACAAAACACTGAAAACTGTTGTCAAAGCTACAATTCTCTCGCGTCATCCATTTGCCCATCGGTTGGATGTGCCAGTGGCACTCTACCCTATAGGTGGCTAGCCGTGTATGCACCTGTTCGGCTGCAAAATAGGCAGTATCATAGGAAGGCGAGATTTGGGCAGCATTGAGCATCCATAGATGATCCTTGGCGATGAGCAGCGGGATATTTTGATTATTGGTGGCGGCACAATGGGGTTAGCGATCGCCATCGAGCTAGCACTGCGCGGTGTACGTCCTACCGTTCTGAGTCGCCAATTTCGCGAGGCGGCGCTCCATGCTGCGGCAGGGATGTTAGCGCCCCAAGCGGAAGGGCTACCTGCGGGGGCAATGTGGAACCTCTGTACCGCGAGTTGCAAACTCTATCCCGCATGGATTGACAAGCTAGAGCAACTGACTGGGATGGATGCGGGCTATTGGGCCTGCGGCATCTTGGCTCCTGTGACGGATCTGCAACGGCGCGATCGCCACCACCCTATGGAACCCGATAGTTGCTGGCTAGAGGCAAGGGAATTGGCGCAGAAGCAACCGGGGTTTGCCGACACCGTCTTAGGGGCATGGTGGTTCCCTCAGGATGGCCAAGTCAATACCCGCAATCTTGCTAAGGTGCTGTTGAGTGCCGCCCGCATTCTTGGTGTCGAAATCATTGAAGGGGTACAGGTTCAGCACTGGCATCAGAATCGCCAAGGGGAGATTACAGCCCTACAGAGCGATCGCGGGCGTTGGTTGGCCGGTGCCTACGTGCTGGCCACCGGGGCATGGAGTCAGGCACTGCTGCCAATCCCTGTGACCCCTCGCAAAGGACAAATGCTGGCGCTGCACCCCCCGCCGCCCCGTTCCTCAACCATGTTATTTTTGCAGATCAGTTATACCTTGTGCCCCGCCGCTCCGGCAAAATTGTGGTGGGAGCCACCAGTGAAGATGTTGGGTTTCAGGATGGGAATACCGTGGCAGGATTACAAACCCTCCTGAACCGTGCTACCGCTGTCATGCCAACTCTGGTTGACTATGAAGTGATTGATACATGGTGGGGCTACCGACCCGCCACGCCAGATGAACTGCCTATTTTAGGGCAAGGGCCTGCAACCAATCTTTACCTTGCCACAGGGCACTATCGCAACGGCGTACTCTTGGCTCCCATCACGGCAAAACTGCTGGCTAATTTAGTGTTGCACCAAACCAGCGATCGCCACCTCAAGGCTTTTTCATGGCAGCGATTTGCCCCTAACCACGATAGCGGTATTGCCCCGTCACAGCCCCCCGGCGATGGAAATTCTTGAGCGATCGCCCCAACGCTTGATATTGCGCAACCGCCCTTGGGAGGGATGACTGGCAGGGGTGTTACTCGTGTTGGTGGCTCAGTTCCCGTTTGGTTGACCGCCACATACGAACTGCTTTGCCGTCACGATCACATGCCCATCGCCGCGATTCAAAATATCGATATTGCCCAAGAATGGCGCTCTAGCCGTGGACGGCGCAACCGAGTGTTTCAGGTGCAACTGCAAACCACGGGGGGAACAGTACGCTTTGGAGAGTTTGAGGGTGGTGCAGCACAGCATCAGCAAATAGCCACTCAAGCGGTTATTCGAGCCTTCCGGGATAATACCTAATACCTAGTTCACTAGCAAAATCCTGCCCCCTCATCCCTCAATCCCTTCTCCTACTCATCTAGAGTATAGGCTTGCAGGTATTCGAGGGGCTGGGCTTTGAGGAGGCGCTCTGCACGGCGAATCTCGCTGTCACTCCCTTGAATGAGCACTAGATACTTCCCCTGTTGTAACCGCGTTTCAAAGGGGGTTCCCGATCGCCCGGCAATGACCACTTTGAGTCCGCCGCCAACAGTTAAACTGCCCAAAGCTCCGGCAACTGCCCCAAAAAGTCCCCCAATTAAACTATTATCTAGGCGGTTCAAGCTGGGCAGAATGTCAATTTGGGTGGCTTGGTTAAAGGTAAACCCCGCAAAGAACCCAAAGGGCACCAGCCAAAGGAGCATTCGCTGCATTTGCTGACGCGCCGTCGCAAAGGGATCTTCGACTCCCGCCTCTGACCATTGTTTATAACCCCGCCCCAATAGTTTTACCTTGGCCATCGGAAAGCCATCGGTTTCTAAGCGGGTATAAATAGCTTCTGCACCAAGGCGATCGCCCACCGTTGCAACTAATACAGTCTTCATCGATTTACGCCACTAAATACAGCGAATACTAAAGTCACAGCTAGCTACGATAGAGGAAATATCCTTCGACAATGACCGATGCCCCCCCTATTTTCCCACTTTCGCCGCTATTTTGCTGATCTGGGTCTTGTCTTGATGGCCAGTACCGTTGCCAGCATGGTTGTGGTGGGCGTGCGCAGCGTAGGGGGGCTACAGCCATTGGAACTAGCGGCCTACGACCGGCTCATGCAGCTACGCCCCTTTAGGGGGCCAGATCCGCGCCTACTGGTGGTGGCCATCACCGAAGCAGATATTCAACGCTACCGCGCCCTTTCCTTGCCGGATCAAGTCTATGCGGAACTGCTGCAAAAGCTCTTGCAGCACAACCCGCGTGCCATTGGCTTAGATATTTATCGTGACTTTCCCGTAGAACCCGGTCATCAAGCGCTCAATCGCGTGTGGCAAAGCTCCGATCGCCTGTTTGGGGTGACAAAGGTGGGGGATGATACCCATCCGACGATTCAGCCGCCACCAGCGCTCAGTGCGGATCAAGTGGGGTTTAATGATGTCACGGTTGATGCGGGGGGAATTGTCCGCCGCAATCTTTTGTTTTTAGCGGATGATCAGGGCAATCCTCTTTACTCCTTTTCGCTGCGTTTAGCCCTGCGCTATCTTGCGGACGAGGGAATTGAGCCGCGCGGTAGTGATGCTGACCCCAATGTGATGCAATTGGGGCAGACGGTGTTTACGCCGCTACAGCCGAATGACGGCGGCTATGTCGGTGCCGATACCGCAGGCTATCAGGTGATGCTCAACTATCGCGGGGATAATCGTGCGGTGGCATGGGTTCCCCTTGGGGATGTGTTGGCAGGGCGGGTTGCGCCAGCGTTAATTCGCGATCGCGTGGTGCTGGTGGGCAATATTGCCGAGAGTGGCAAGGACTTCTTTTACACCCCCTTTAGCTCCAGCTTGCGGGATGATCAGCGGATGGCGGGGGTGTTTATCCACGCCCAAATGGTGGGGCAATTCATTGATGCTGGGCAGGGGCAGCGGTCGATGATCTGGTTCTGGCCAGATTCGCTGGAAGTCCTGTGGATGGTGTTCTGGTCTCTGGTGGGGGCAATCTTGGCATGGCGGGTGCGACATCCCTTGGGGTTGGCGATCGCCGTTGGCCTGAGTCTGACGATTTTGCTAGTCAGCTGCTATGGTCTGTTCCTAAAGTTGGGCTGGGTTCCCCTCGTGCCACCCACCTTAACGCTGCTGCTCTCGGGCGGAACAGTGGTGACCTACACTGCGCAACAAGCGCAACGGCAACGGCAGATGGTGATGCGACTGCTGGGGCAAAGTATGTCGCCCGAAATTGCTGCCGCCATGTGGGAACGCCGCGATGAGCTGCTTAAGGACGGAAAATTACCCGGTCAACGGCTCATTGCCACCCTACTGTTTACCGACTTGAAGGGCTTCAGCACCATTTCTGAGGGGATGGAACCTGAGGAACTCTTTGATTGGCTCAACGCCTACCTCGAAAAAGTGGCGGATGTGGTTCAAAGTTACCATGGCGTGATTAACAAGTTTACTGGAGATGGCATCATGGCGGTGTTTGGGGTGCCCTTTCCCCGGACAACGCGCGAAGGCATTGCTGCCGATGCTCGCAATGCGGTAGATTGTGCCCTTGCCTTAGGGCGACTACTAGAGCAACTGAATCAAGGGTGGGCAGCGCAGGGGTTACCCCAAGTCATGATGCGGGCGGGGATTTACACCGGCCCGATTGTTGTGGGTAGTTTGGGCAGTAAAAACCGCCTAGAGTACGGTGTCATTGGCGATAGCGTTAACACAGCCTCCCGCCTTGAAAGTGTAGATAAACATCGGCAGATGAGTCCCTGCCGGATTTTGGTTGCCCAAGAGACCCTTGACTATTTAGGCGATCGCTACGACACGGAAGCGTGGGGGCCTCTTGAACTCAAGGGCAAAGAGCGCAAAATTCAGGTATTTCGGGTACTGGGGGTACGTAAAAGCGGCAGCTTACCGAAAAGGGGAGAGTTTGAGAGGAGATTGCAAAGCCCCTGCGATTCATCCACGGGGATGTAGCCATCTCTTCTGACGTCCGTTGCAGCGATGCGCGGAAACGGACACTCAATCTATCGGACAAAACCGACCATCGTTGCATACACCCGTACTCCTGATTATGGCAAATTGACTTCTCTCCTCCTTGAAAGAGAGGGGATTCCCAAAGGATGCTACGCAACGGGCTGAAGCCGCGTTGCTTTGCTTTTCCCTTGAGCTGTCACCCACAACTTAATGCGGGTGGGGGCAGTCAAAGACCCCCTACTCACCTCAAGCATTTCTGCTATTGGGACTACGTTTATGTTTCGGTTCGTGGTTTCGCGCTTTTCAACACTAGCCAATTCGATACGCTCAACATCCTGCCATTGCTTGCAGTGGTTTAGGCTTGCCGCCAAAGCGGTAGTGACTTACTTGCCGGGATTTCTCCGTACTAGGATGTTTCTTCGCGTAGTTGATACGCCTACTTTCCACGTCTCTAGTTTAACACATAGAGAGGGCTAAAGCCCCCTGAGTTGGCTGTATCCCCTCGCTAAAGCGGAGGGGTTTTAGCCCGCCCACATCACTCCTATAAAGAAGGCCTGTCTTTCCCTTGAGATATGATTTGGACATAGAACCACGCCACGTCTTTCACAGGGAACAGGTTAACTTTCCCGGCCGAAATGCTGATGTTGAAATGATTCCGCAGCAATTAATTCTCCGTAATTTTTTAAGTTATCGTCAGGCAATGCTCCCCTTTCGGGGGTTACACCTTGCCTGTATTTGTGGTGCCAATGGGGCGGGCAAATCCTCTTTATTAGAGGCCATCGCTTGGGCACTGTGGGGGCAAAGTCGCGCCAGCCGTGAGGATGATGTCATCTACTACGGTGAAGTTGAAGCCTACGTTGATTTTGAGTTTACGGTGCAAGGCCAAGGCTATCGCGTTGTGCGGGTTCGCCGCCGTCAACAGGGTACTGTCTTGGAGCTTCAGGTACAAACAGCGGCAGGCTACAGTTCCCTGACCCAGCGATCGCTGCGAGCCACCCAAGAGAAAATTATTCAAATTCTGCGCCTTGACTATCCAACCTTTGTTAACTCTGCCTATCTGCGTCAAGGCCGTGCTGATGAATTTATGGCGAAGCGTCCCAGTGAGCGCAAGCAACTATTGGCTGCGCTGTTGGGCTTAGAGCAATACGAGCCATTAGCAGAGGCTGCCCGCGATCGCGCCCGGGAGTACAAAGCACAAATCACCCTGCTTGAACAACGCCTGAGCGCTGAGGCCACTCAATTGGCGGCGCAGGCTCACCTTCAGGTGCAACACCAACACTTAACAGCGCGCATTGCCCAGCAGCGGCAGCACTTGCATCAGCAGCAGCGGGTTCTGCAAGAGCAGCAGGCCGCCTACCATGCCCAACAACTCCGGCAGCAGGAGTACCATAATCTTGTGCAGCAGCAGCATACCCTTGCCACCACCATTGAGCACCTCGAACAACAGTGCAATGCCTTAATCCAGCAACGGCAGGCGATCGCCAACTTACTGGAGCGAGCAGCGGAACTTGAGGTAGCGGCGTGCCAATGGCAGAATCTCACAGCGCAAGAGAGTGCTCTACAACAGCGCTTTAGTGACTACCAACGGCTGCGCCACGAGCGCGATCGCCAGCAGGCAATTTTAGAGGCGCAGCGTCAGGACTTACTGCAGAGGCTGCACAAAGTGGATACCCAAATTCACCTGATCCAAGAACAGAGCCAGCACCTAGCCACCCTCATCGCCAAGGAGCCGGACATCCTCAGTGCCCTAGAGCAGCTCCAGCAGGCTCGTGCCCAGCTACAGGAACTAGAGGAACTGCAACAACAGGTCTTCCCCCTTCTGCGCGCCAAGCATCAGCTTGAGACCCAGCGGCAACAGCACTATGAGCATCTCAGGAGCCGCCGTGAGGAACTCCAGCAGCGATGGCACCACCTACAGGCGCAATTAAATCGCCAACCCGAGCTTGAGCAGGCGGTGTCGGTGATTACGGCGCAAATTGAGACCCTTGAAAAGAAACGCATCTATCAGGAGCACCTGCGGCAAAAGGGGCTTGAACGCCGTCAGTTTATGGAGCAATTGCAAGCACGCCAACGGGACTACGAGCGCCAAATTGGTCACCTTGATGAGTCCCTCGACCGTCTTGGCCAACCGGGAGCCGTCTGTCCGCTCTGTCAGCAACCCCTTGACGAGGAGCACTATCAGCAGGTGCTACGCCGCAATACCGCCGAAAAAGAAGACCTGCTCAATCAAGTGTGGGTTATTCGTGAGCAGCTAGCGGTCTCCGAGCGGGAAATTCAAGTCTTGCGCCGCGAGTATCTGGCGGTGGGGTATGAAGTCTCAGAACTCACGCAGTTATTTGAGCAGCGGGGGTACCTCCAACAGCAGATACAGTCCACCACTGATCTTGGCTCGCAACTCACTGCCCTAGCCACGGAACTGGAGGAACTCGATGCGCTCCTGCAAACAAAGACATGGGGGCAGGAGAGCCTAAGGGAACTAGAGGAGATTGAGGCGCACTTGGCCAGCCTGAACTACGACGAGAAAAATGTGGCGATCGCCCGCGCGCAGGTGGAACAATGGCGCTGGGCTGACGCTAAACAGCAGGAACTGCGTCACGCCAAACGGCAGTATCGTCAACTTCAGCAGCAACTCCCTCCCCTAGAAGCTCAGCAGCAACAGCTACAGCAAGAGTTGGCAACCCTTCTGCACGACTCAGAGGCGGCGATCGCCCTGCGCGCCCTCGATGAGCAACTTGCCGCCCTCGCCTATGATCCCAAGGCGCATGCTGAGCTACAAGCCGCCTTAAGGACATTGCAACCCCAGCTAGAGGCCTATCAGGAACTACAGCGGGGGCGATCGCGACTGCCCGAACTCGACCAAAAACAACAGGAACTAGAGCAAACCCTTGCCCTGCAAAGAGCCCAACGAGACAGTATTCAGCACCAACTGCAACAGCTAGCGCAATCCTGCACCGCCATGGCTGCCCAAGCCGCCACCCTTGAGCACCTCCAACAGCAGCTTACCCAGCAGCAGCACCACTTGGAAGCGGATTTGGCCGCTCACGGTAAACTAACAGCTGAGCTAGAACAACTGACGCGGCTGGCCAAGGAACACCAGCAGGGTCAGCAGCACCTTGAGCAACTGCGCCACCACTTCCGTGTGTACAGTGAACTGGCTCAGGGCATGGGGAAAAATGGCATTCCAGCCATGCTCATTGAAACGGTGCTGCCCCACCTTGAGGCGGAAACCAATGCCATCTTGGGGCGGCTCAGCAACCACCAGCTGCATATCCAGTTTATTACTCAGCGCAGTCGTCAGCGGGGCAGTGGTGACCGTAAACCCATTGAAACCCTTGATATTCTGATCGCCGACTGCCAAGGCACCCGCCCCTACGAAAGCTATTCCGGCGGTGAAGCGTTTCGGATCAACTTTGCCCTACGACTGGCCTTAGCACGCCTGTTAGCACAACGCTCCGGTAGTGATGTCCAGTTTTTAATTATTGATGAGGGCTTCGGCACCCAAGATGCCCAAGGCTGCGAACGCCTCATTGCTGCCCTCAACGCGATCGCCCCTGAGTTTCAGTGTATTTTGGCCATTACCCACGTGCCCGCCCTCAAGGAAGCCTTTCAAACCCGCATTGAAGTGACCAAAGGCGATCAAGGATCTCAGATCAGCGTTATTGCCTAGGCATCCCGGATGGCAAAGCGGCAGCAGCAAAGACCCCTAGCAGATACAATGCCGATACAATAAAAGGCATAAAATACCGGTGCTCCTGCTGCCATGACGCGATCGCACCCTGTCGCTGCCACACCTGACCTCCTCCACGACCTGCAAGCGGTGCTTGATGACCTAAATAACTATCAACATGACCTCACCTACGAGGCAGCAAAAACGGCCTTAGAACAACTGCTGGCGGATTGTAGCGCCACTGCCGGTGAAACCTCACCCCTTGCCGGAGCGATCGCCCAGTTAGAAGATATGCTGGACAAACTCCACTACGGTGTGGTGCACATTGCTGTCTTTGGCTTGGTGGGGCGCGGTAAATCATCGCTTCTCAATGCCCTGCTGGGAGAGCCGGTCTTTGCTACAGGCCCCATCCACGGCGTGACCCGACAGCAGGCAGCAGCACTGTGGCAGGTGTCTGACCCTGAAGGACACAGGCGATCGCCCATTCGCCTCATTGACACCCCCGGGCTGGATGAGGTCAACGGTGCCGAACGGGAAGCGCTAGCTCGGCAGGTGGCACAACAGGCGGATTTGATCCTCTTTGTGGTGGCCGGAGACCTGACGCGGCTGGAGTACGAGAGCCTCAGTCAATTGCGCGCCGCCAGTAAGCCCATGCTGTTGGTGTTTAACAAGGTGGATCAGTATCCAGAGGTTGATCGCCAAGCTATCTATGCCAAACTTCGCGATGAGCGAGTTAAAGCACTCCTCTCACCTGAGGAAATTGTAATGGTGGCGGCGGCGCCCCTAGTGCCCCACGTGCAGCAGGATGCCCAAGGCCGGGTGCAGGTGACCATGACGGTGGGCGCACCCCAGATTGAGCCTCTGAAAGTGAAAATTTTGGAGGTGTTGGCGCGCGAAGGTAAGGCGCTGATTGCCCTAAACTCGATGCTATTTGCCAACCAAGTCAGTCAGGAGTTAGCACACTATAAACTCACACTGCGGGAGCAGGAGGCTAACCAACTCATTTGGAAAGGGGCAGTGGCCAAGTCCTTGGCGATCGCCCTCAATCCGGTGACGGTGCTAGATATGGTCAGCAGTGCCGTCATTGACGTAACAACCATTCAACTGCTCTCACGCCTCTACGACATTGAGATGACAGAGGCGGGTGCCAAAGACCTGCTGCAAACCATTGCGTTGGCCATGGGCGGCATTAGTTTGGGGGATTTTGCGGCCAACCTTGGCCTCAGTGCTCTTAAGGGGACATTGGGGCTAGCGGCGCCCGTCAGCGGTGGGCTTGCCCTAGGGCCTTACCTTGCGGTGGCCATCACTCAAGCCAGTATTGCCGGGGTCTCATCCTATACGATGGGGCAAGTGGCGAAAACCTATTTTGCCAATGGCGCTGGTTGGGGAGGGGCAGGGCCGAAAACCGTCGTCCAGAAAATTTTAGGCCAACTCGATCAACGGCATCTCCTGAGCCGTCTCAAAAGCGAAATTCAGAGCCAACTGCGCCCGCCAGCTAGGGAAGAAGCTTTTTGACCGTTGCAATGAGTTGAGCGGGGTCAAAGGGCTTGGTAATGTAGGCATCGACCCCTTGCTTTTTTCCCCAGTGAATATCAAAGTCTTCGCTTTTCGTCGTGCACATAATCACTGGCACATTCTGCGAGGCTGGCTCCCCCTTCACCCAACGGCACAGTTCATAACCATTCATGCGGGGCATGACCACGTCGAGAATGATGAGATCCGGGCATTGCGCTTTGATTTTTTCTTGAGCTTCTAGGCCGTCCTCAGCTTCAATAACCTCGTAGCGTTGTTCCTTCATAATTTCGACAATCATTGCCCGGAGGGTAGGACTGTCATCAACAACCATGACTGTGGCCATAAAAGTTCTGCCTGATACCGCTAAGAAACGATACTGTGATTATGGATGAGGTGGAGCGTACATTATAATATTGCCCATGGTATAGCCTATCATTTCTTACCCTGTTTGCAAAAATTGGCGGCAGACACTACCGGTGACCCAAGAGGTCACGAAACAGATCCCCTAGGGCGTGGCTAAACTCAGCAACGGTGCGAGGGGGCTGGCGCTGGCGGCGCCACGAGGGAGGGAGGCTCAACCAGAGGTTTAAGAGGGTGGGGATGCCAAGGCATTGGCTGCTAGCCTGCGTCTGCCATTGATCAAAGACCACATCGGAGCAATCGCTGACAACAACGTGGCCGTCGGCAAGAATAATAATCCAATCGGCCCAGCAGTAGGCAAAGTCAAGGTCGTGGGTTGCAATCACGATGGTGGTGCCAGCGGCATGGATGCGATCCAGCACCGCCCTAAGGTGCTCCGTTTGGGTGTGATCTAAATAGGTCGTTGGTTCGTCAAGGAGGAGCAGGGGGGGGGCTAAGGCCATCACCCCCGCCAGTGCGACGCGGCGCTTTTGTCCCAAGCTCAGGTGGTGCAGCGGACAATCAGCTAACTCCAGTAGCTCAAATTCCCGCAGGGTTTGCTCAAGGCGGGCTTCAATTTCAGGGGTGGGTAGGTCTAAATTGCACAAACCGTAGGAAATATCCTCCGCCACGGTGGCGGCCACCAATTGTTGCTCTGGGTCTTGAAACCCTAGCCCCACTCGCTGCCGCCATTGCCGCAATGCTGCGGGTTGATGCACGAGTCGCTGTCCTTGCCAGTACACCTCACCGCGATCGCAGCGGTAGAGTCCTGCCGCCACGTAAAAGAGGGTGGATTTGCCAGAGCCATTCAGACCCAGTAGGGCGGTTTTCCGACCAGCACCAAGCGCCACCGAGCAGTCTTGCAACACCGGTGTTAGGGTGTTGGGGTAGCGAAACCAAACGTGGCGAAACTCCAGCAGCGGTACAGACATAGTCTCAACCAAGGATACGATTGACTAGCAGCAGCAGGCCACCGCCAAGTCCTGCTTCCACAGCATACCGCTGGGAGTATGCGTAGGGCGGCGATCGCCACACCCGAAACTGTCCCGTAAACCCGCGACTCAGGAGTGCAAGGTTTGTGCCTTGGTAGCGCTGTAAGGACTGCCGAAACAGTTGTGCTGCCAACAGGCTGAGGCTATAGAGCCAGCGCGATCGCCGTTGATACCCCCCCGTGCCCGCTGTGCGAGCTGGAGGCTGACGGCTGTGTCCAGCAGAATAAAAATATAGCGATACATGAGCATCAAAATATCCAGCAGAAAGGAGGGGACTGAGCGCCGCTCAAGTACCCCTAGCAGTTCTGGAAAGGGGGTCGTGAAAAGGATAAAGACCAAACAGCTACTGGCCACCAAGGTGCGCAGCCCCACCCCAAGGGCTTGAGTGACCTGTGCCTGCGGAATAAAGACCGACCATCCACCAACACTGAGGCGCCCCAGCAGTGGCTCTGTTGTTGTCGTCACTAAGCTTGTGGGTGCCACCTGCACTAACAGGCTGGGCAGGCTCAACACCCAAAATAGGGCGATCGCCCCGAGCACCGCAGCATAAACCCGCCACGGGATGCGAGCATAGCCAACAACCCAGACACTGAGCCAGAGCCACAACAGCCCTTGACTGAGAGGATGGGCAAAAAACGTAAACAGGAGCAGGGCGATCGCAAAAAGGAGCTTCTGCTCGGGCGGTATGTGCCGTAGCCCATTCCGGTAGGCGTAGGAGTCAAGGTGATGGTGCATGCAGCACGCTACCGTTACTTCTCCCGGCGAATTTGAAGACGTTTTTGGCGGTGGCGCTCGGTGTATTGCCCCACCACAAAGCCAATCACCCCCGCCCCCAGACTGGCTTGCAGGGCAAAGAATAGTGACTCAACCTCCGCACTCTGGGGTTCAAACACCGGCGTAGCCCAAGGGGTATAATCGGGTGCAATGTCGGTAATGAGGTCTTCCGCTTGGGCGTCGGCACCTTCAAACTCGGCGTTAACAAACAGCAGCGGTGCTGCCCCAAGGAGCACAACGGCACCAAGCAGCAGCCAAACCTGCTTCGCTTTCGAGTTAACCATGGTGACCACGCTCCTGTAACAGATTAAGGGTGCGTAATTCTGCTGCGCAGTAAGTGGTGAGCCAGTTCCAGACTAAAACCGTCAATAGCCCCTCACTAATGGCAAGGGGAATTTGGGTGATGGCAAACACGGCGGCAAATTTGCCAAATGCGGCTGCCACCCCGCCAACACTATCGGGAAAGGCTAGGGCTAACTGCCACGCGGTGAGGGCATAGGTAATGACATTAGCCGCAAACGCAGCAGTAAACAGGGCGATCGCCGGCTTTCCGGTCAGACGCAAGATGCCGTTATAGCAGCCCCATGCCACCCATGGCCCGACCACTGCCATGGAAAAGCCATTGGCACCCAAGGTGGTCAAGCCACCGTGGGCAATGAGCAACGCCTGAAACAGTAAGACCAAGGTGGCCAACACCGTCATGATGGGTGGCCGAAAAAGAACCGTTCCTAGGGCAATTCCCGTCGGGTGGGACGAGCTACCGGTGACCGAGGGAAGTTTTAACGACGATAAAACAAATGCATAGGCACCCGCCAATGCGAGTAGTAGGGTGGACTCGGGCTGTGTCTTCACCTGTTGCCGCAGTGACCAGAGTCCCCATCCCAAAAATGGCAAGAACCCTAACCACCAGCCCAGCGCCCAGCCAACGGGTAAAAACCCTTCACTGATGTGCATTGCCACTGCCGCCCTCGGGCTGGCAATCACCATATACATCACCAGCAGGGCGATCGCCCCCAGCAGAGGGAGCCGCTTCCATTGCCTGACTTTCATTCATCTGTACCTCGCAGATATGCAACAATCCTCGGCGGGCATCCTGACTCAGAGCGGCCAAAAACCGTCATCACAGTTGCGGGACAGCGCCGGACTTGCACCGGACTTTCCCCCTTGCGTTCTGTGGCTGCTCCCCACAGAAACCGATTAGCGCTATTATAGGTCAGGACTGCTCGGTTACCCTTGGAAGCGTTTGCGCCTCAATGCAGGATGTCAACCCAATCGCGGCCAATGCGCACCGTTACATCCGACGAAATCACCCCAGTTGAGTTGGCCGACACCCGCCCAACCCCCAATACAGAGCGCACCATTTGAGCTGCACCCAAATCTCCTTGCTGCGCCAAGACTTCGGTTGCGGCGGCTTCTTGGTGCCAGTCATCGCTAATGATGACATTGCTGTAGCCATGATGGTATAGAAAGTCCGCCATATCTTGAGCCGCATCGGGACTTCCCGAGGCATTTTGTAACCCGATGCGTACCGAACCACTTTCACTCCAAGTGGGGCTGGCTGACACTGAGCGCGATCGCGCTGCAAAGTAAGTCTCAACGATGCGATCGATCCCGTCGTAGTCAAGGAGCCAGTAGCTGGCATCGTACCCATCACCACTAAAGCGCCCGGGCAACAGAATCATGCGCAGATTCTCAGGATCCGTGCGCAGGCTAAATTGGGCGATCGCCATCAGTTCGCCAAAGGTCAAATCGGTATCTACGTGTTTCTGGAGAACCTCGTGGAGTTGGGGGAGCCGCGTCAACATGACTGGATTCGCTAGTTTCGTTTGCAGCGCCTTGATCAACATTTGCTGGCGTTGTGCCCGGCCAATGTCACCGAGGTCATCGTAGCGAAACCGTACAAAGCCCTCAGCCTGCTCACCGTTGAGGGTTTGTAATCCAGGGTAGAGATCAATGTAGAGTTTTTGGGTGTGATCACTGTAATACATCCGCTTGGGAACATTGACCTCTACGCCCCCCACCAAATCCACAAGGGCACGAAACGCTCCCGGGCCAATGCGAATGTAGCGATCAACCGGAGTGTAGTTCAGGGTTTGACTCACCACCTTGGCAACTAGGGGACATCACCATAGACATTGGCCGCATTGATTTTATCAACCCCATAGCCCGGAATGTCAACGCGACTGTCCCGAGGAATACTCAACACTGTGATGGTGTTGTCATCAGGGTTAAACCGCGCCAGCAAAATAGTATCGGTGCGGCCACGGAAACTTTCTGGCGAGCCTTCCGGTGCCCCCAAAACCTTGTCAACCCCTAGCACCAATAAATTGATAGGCCGACTCATCTTCCCTTGCAAGCTGCGAGCCATCACCTCAAAAAAAGAGGTCTTCGCATCGCCCCCCTGCTCTGCTTGAAAAGGCGACAGTAAGACAACACTCATTCCCGCAAAGGCCGAAATTAAAGACACTGTACCAAAGGCCGCTATCCAACCCAACACTCGCCATGGCGATCGCCGCGATCGCGCCTTAGTGTGCAGCGCCACTGCCTTTGCCCCTCGAGCCGCCGGAGCCGGATTCACTCGCTTGACCTGTTTAACGCCTCGTGCCACAACGTTAACTCCCACAACCTGCGACAGTCCCTAGGACTGGTGGACTCAATTGATGTTTCTAGTGTACGGGATGGATCACAAATCCAGTATTTATACTTAGGTACTTAAGTAGTCCGCAAAAAGGAATGGGTTCCGCAAGTTAGCCCCGCAGCCGCCCTGATTTCTGAGGACAACTCCCAAGTAACGGAGAGCGATCGCCATCGTTTAGTTCGTTATTATGCTGCCGCCTAATCAGTTTTGAAGACCACTAAAACTAGGCGTAAAACGGTAACGCGATCGCCCCGCTGGTACCCCCTGCCACTATCTGCCACGATTATAGGAGTGATGTGGGCGGGCTAAAACCCCTCCGCTTTAGCGAGGGGATACAGCCAACTCAGGGGGCTTTAGCCCCTAGTAAGGTCAATTACTCTTGCCCTGAGCTTCAATGTAGCGCTGAATTGTTTCGCTGCTAACATTGCCAGCCGTTGAGACAAAGTAACTGGATGTCCACATGGACGGCAGTTTCATTAATGGATTAGGGAATTCCTGTCTGAGGAACTGTGCAGTTCGCCCCTTAATTCGATGCACTGCGGCTTTTCTGGTAGTCCATAGTTCACCTGTTTGTCTATCTGTGCTACGCTGTAGACAATTGTTGCATAAACTCACCATGTTTGGATGTCAGCAAGTTTTGCTCAACCCCAATAACGAACTTAAGGGGGTGATGGAATTTGTCTGCTCTGAGGCAAACAAGCTAACCAATCAGGGCATCTACTATGCTCGTCAACTGCACTTTAAGACCGGGCAGTGGATTGGCAAGCATAGCCTGAGTTACGAATACAAGACCAGTAAGCACTTCCAAGCTCTTTACTCCCAAGCTGCACAGCAAACCTTGATTTCGGTCTACGAGTCGTTTAAGTCCTACCGAGCATTGTTGAAACTGTGGCGAGGTGGAGAACTGGCAGAGAAACCCAGGATGCCAAATTACCGCAAGAAGGGAGGGTTGGCAGTAGTCAGCTATCCCAAACAAGCGCTGAAGTTGGTTGATGGGATGATCCGGGTTCCGCTGGGGCAGTTAGTGAAAGTGTGGTTTCAGATTGATTCGTTCACTGTCCCCATGCCCTCCAATCTCAAATTTGAGGACATCAAGGAACTGCGGATTCTGCCGCGCAATGGGTGTTTCTACGCTGAGTTTGTCTATCGTCTGAACCCCGTTCAGATTGATGTAGACCCGATGCGGGTGCTGGGCATCGATTCGGGATTAAACAACTGGCTCACCTGCGTCAGCAATGTGGGAACCAGCTTCATTGTGGATGGACTGCACCTGAAATCATTGAACCGCTGGTACAACAAGCAAATTGCCAAGCTGAAAGAAGGTAAGCCTCAAGGCTTTTGGTCAAAGCGACTGGCACAACTCACTGAGAAGCGCAATCGGCAGATACGTGATGCAGTGAACAAAGCGGCTAGGATTGTGATTGACCATTGCACCCGTAACCGGATTGGTCGGATTGTATTTGGCTGGAACCAGCAGCAAAAGGACGGTTCCAACCTAGGCAAGAAGACCAATCAGAAGTTTGTGCAGATCCCAACTGCGAGACTGAAAGAGCGGATTGCTCAATTAGCGGAGCAGTACGGGATAGAGTTTGTTGAAACTGAGGAGTCGTATACCTCTCAAGCATCGTTTGTGGATGGTGACTTTTTGCCGACATTCGGTGAAAAACCTGATAGCTGGAAGTCATCGGGGAAGCGGACGAAGCGAGGCTTGTTCAGGACTGCTCAGAATTGGTACATCAACGCGGATTGTAATGGCGCTGCCAACATCCTGCGTAAAGTAGCGACGATGCTTGGATTGAGTCTGAGCGGAGTTGGTAGGGGGTCTTTGACTGCCCCCACCCGTATTAAGTTGTGGGTGACAGCTCAAGGGAAAAGCGAAGCAACGCGGCTTCAGCCCGTTGCGTAGCATCCTTTGGGAATCCCCTCTCTTTCAAGGAGGAGAGAAGTCAAGTATCGGACAATCCGCTAAGATTTGTATTAGTAGAGAGACGCATCTAGGCGTTGATGGGATTTTAAGGATTGTTACATTGACTCAGCCCGCTACTTCCCCCCTTGCCACCCCCCCAGCCGAGGAGCAGGATCTGCAACGACAACTCATTGTCATCCTTGACTTTGGCTCTCAATACTCGGAACTCATTGCGCGGCGGATTCGGGAAACCCACGTTTACTCTGAGGTCATCTCCTATCGCACCAGTGCGGATCAGCTGGCACAGCTTGCCCCGAAGGGGATTATCCTTTCTGGGGGGCCAAACTCGGTTTACGATGACCACGCGCCGCAGTGTGACCCCGCTATTTGGGAGCTAGGGATTCCCATTTTGGGGGTGTGCTACGGGATGCAGTTGATGGTGCAGCAGTTGGGAGGCACTGTCGAGCGAGCAACGGCGGGCGAGTACGGTAAAGCAGCATTAAGCATCGATGACCCCACCGATCTGCTGACTAATGTTGAGCAAGACACCATCATGTGGATGAGCCACGGCGATAGTGTCTCTAAATTGCCGCCGGGCTTCCGCCGGTTGGCCCACACCCAGAATACTCCCATGGCGGCGATCGCCCACCCAGAGCGCAAGCTTTACGGGGTGCAGTTTCATCCTGAGGTGGTGCATTCCATCGGGGGCATTGCCCTAATTCGCAACTTTGTCTATCACATCTGCGACTGCGAACCCACCTGGACCACCGCAGCATTTGTGGAAGAAGCGATCCGTGAAGTGCGCGCTAAAGTAGGCGACAAACGGGTGTTGCTGGCACTCTCCGGCGGTGTTGATTCCTCTACCTTGGCCTTTTTGTTGCACCGTGCCATTGGTGATCAACTCACCTGTATGTTTATTGACCAAGGCTTCATGCGCAAAGGGGAACCGGAGCGGCTCCTAAAACTCTTTCAGGAGCAGTTTCATATCAAGGTAGAGTACGTGAATGCCCGCGATCGCTTCTTGGCACAGCTACGGGGTGTCACCGACCCCGAGGAAAAGCGCAAACGCATTGGCCATGAGTTTATCCGCGTCTTTGAAGAAGAATCCCGACGCCTAGGTCCCTTTGATTACTTGGCTCAAGGAACGCTTTACCCCGATGTTATTGAGTCTGCCAACACCAATATTGATCCCCAAACTGGCGAGCGGGTAGCCGTTAAAATTAAGAGTCATCATAATGTCGGTGGCCTGCCCGAAAATCTGCGATTTAAGCTGGTGGAGCCGTTGCGCAAACTCTTCAAAGACGAAGTGCGCCAAGTGGGTCGCTCCCTAGGCTTACCGGACGAAATTGTGCGGCGACATCCCTTCCCAGGGCCTGGCCTCGCCATTCGCATTCTGGGAGAAGTCACGCCGGAACGCTTGGACATTTTGCGGGATGCTGACCTGATCGTGCGCCAAGAAGTGAACCGCGCCCAGATGTACCATGACTTTTGGCAAGCCTTTGCCGTGCTCTTGCCCATTCGCACCGTTGGCGTGATGGGAGATCAGCGCACCTATGCCTACCCGATTGTGCTGCGGTTTGTCTCCAGCGAAGATGGCATGACCGCCGATTGGGCGCGCACCCCCTACGATCTACTAGAGCGCATTTCTAACCGCATTGTTAACGAAGTACCGGGGGTCAATCGCGTTGTTTACGACATTACATCAAAGCCACCGGGCACTATTGAATGGGAATAATGCCCCTGAACATTGCCAGAGTAGAGGGCGATCGGTTTAACTGGGAAAGATGGTGGTGTGAGTAACGTTCCATGAGTCGTAAATGGACACTGGCGATCGGCCTTGGTACAGCTTTCTTAGTGCCCGTTGCCGCCGTGGCACAGCCAAATGCGCCACAATGGCAGATTGAAGCGGCTCCTAGCACCAGTCCGACCTTTGAGGTTGCGCCTACCCCAGCCACCGTCCCTCAATGGCAGACTACCCCTCCGCCTGCGACAGAGCGGACATGGCAGCAGCCAACTCCTGAAGAGCTAGCCCAACCTATCTTGCCCCCCGTTGCCGAGGAACCCACACCAGCCCTAGTCGTTGTCGAAGAGCCTGCCTTCCGGATTCCTCCCTTGATGCGCCCCCCCACGCGGCTCTTTAACTTAGAAACCGCCAATATTCTCTTGGAGCAGACGGCAGAACTGCGGGGTGGGATTCGAAATTACGATCCAAAGGTTGCTGGGGGCGGCGGTGGTCTGCAAACCTTTTTTGGCTCCATAGACTATGCGTTTAATGACCGCTTACAACTGAGTATTAGCGGCAATTATTTTGATGACCCCCTAGGCCGCCTTGTCAATGGACTACAACCCGATGTCCAGTTCGGCGCCATTGCTGGCGGACTCAAGTATCAGGTTTATCGCAATGACACTGTGGCCGTTGCCCTTGCTGGCTCTGTTGAAGCAGTGCGAGTGCGGTCTGACAATTTCCTCTTTGTCCCTGGGGCAGACGTTGTGAGCACATGGACGGTGGCAGCCTCCCTCCAAGCCCCGATCACCTATACCCTTAACCCTCAATTGCAGTGGCACTTTACCCCCAATCTCACCTATTTTCCCGACACAATTAACAACGGTGCTGACTTCTACGGTACGAATTTCAACTTCGGGACGGGGCTGAGTTGGCAACCCCATCCCCGCTTTAACCTCTTTGCTGACCTGAATATGCCGGTGGGGCCGGGGGGGAATGCCGTGCGCAGTAGTAACGGTGCCATTGTTAACTTGCCGGTGTGGAGCGCGGGGTTCCGCATCTTGGTTAACCCGTCGGTTAGTCTTGATCTTGCGGCCACCAATGCTTTTGGCATAACGCCAGCAACCCGCACCTTGGCCTTTTTACCAGGGGCAGATCAAGTGGGGGTGATGGCAGGGTTGAGCTACACCCCTAATATTGGGCCTGATTTTGCCCCCCCCTTCCTTGCGAGTTTTCGTCGTGGGCCACGGCAGCCGCTGAGCGATCGCGATCGCCAACTGATTCTAGATGGCATTACCCTTACCTCCGCGAGCACCCTCGATCCCGGGATGTTCCGCTTCAAAGGGAATACAGGCACCGTGGGCACAGGCGTTAACGTTGGGTTTGGGTTAGCCTACGATGCCCAGTTTGCCGTGGCGATTGAGCAATTTGAACGCGGTGAAACCCTCATTGAAAACCTCAATTACAGCGGCAACCTGCAACTGGGGTTGGCCGCCAAGCTACGGTTTCTCGACCAAACCCAAGGGGATCCCTTTTCCTTGGCCTTTCAAGGTTCCTTTAACCGAGGCATTGCCCAAGGCGGTGGCAGCAGCCGCTCCATCGGTGGCTTAGAGCTAGCCTTTATGTTTCAGCCCACTGAACCCGTTGCCCTGTACTTCAACCCAAAGTTGGGGCTTTTTAACCCCAATCAGCAGTTAGTCGCAGGGATCGGGATGGGGGTCAATGTAGAAGTTGTCCGCAACGTCCAGCTGATTGCCGAGGCGACCCCTGTGTTTGGCGAAACTGGTGTATTTAGTGCTGGGTTGCGCTACGTGATCCCGCAGTGGGGGTTAGGCATTGATCTCTACGGCAGTAATGCGGCGGGAACGAGTATCCCCAGTGGCGGTTTAGTGGGGCAAGGCTCGCCCGGCGTGGGGGTCAACCTGCATTGGTTATTTGGAGGTTCAAGTCGGCGCAATGATCAAGAATGACATCTGGATTCGCACAATGGCAGCTCAGGGGATGATCCAGCCCTTTGAGGGTCAACTGGTGCGGCGGCTGGCCGATCAGCCGGTGATTAGCTTTGGCTTGTCGTCCTACGGGTACGATATTCGCCTCAGCCCCAAGGAATTCCGTATTTTCCGCCATGTCCCCGGTACGGTCGTTGACCCAAAGAACTTTAATCCTGCCAACCTAGAGTCAGCCCCATTACACAGCGACAACAGCGGTCAATTTTTTATTCTGCCGGCTCACTCCTACGGGTTAGGGGTTGCCCTAGAGCGGTTGCAGGTGCCTGAAAATGTAACGGTGCTCTGCATTGGCAAAAGCTCCTATGCCCGGGCAGGGATTATTGCCAACCTCACCCCCGCTGAAGCCGCTTGGCGAGGTCACTTAACGCTGGAATTCTCTAACTCCTCAAGTGCCGATTGCCGCATCTATGCCAATGAGGGGGTAGTACAGCTGCTGTTTTTTGAAGGTGAACCCTGCGATGTTAGCTATGAAACCCGGCAGGGCAAGTATCAAGATCAGCCGGAGGCGGTGACGTTGGCGCGAGTTTAACTGATAAGTAGGAGACCATAACGCTGAACGCTGTTAGCCGCCACGTCCAAAACGCGCTTCGGGATGGTACTGCCCGTCTGCTGCTAAAACGCTTGGGGGAAGCCCTGATTACACTGTTGCTGGCCTCTGCCCTTAGCTTCGCCATTATGCAGTTAGCCCCTGGGAATTATCTAGATAACCTCAAAGCGGATCCGCAAATTTCCCTAGAGCGGTTGCAGGAGCTAGAGCGGCAGTTTGGGCTAGATAAATCGCCAGTGGAGCAATACGTGCGTTGGCTGTGGCAAATTATTCGCTATGGTAATTTTGGCACGAGCTTTGTCTATCAGCGATCGGTGGCCTCTCTGTTGTGGGAGCGGCTCCCGGCAACGCTGCTGCTGTCGTTGAGTTCCATTGTGCTAACGTGGGGGGTGGCGATTCCCTTGGGAATTTGGGCCGCCGTCAACCAAGACCGCTGGAGCGATCGCCTCTTGCGGATTCTCAGCTACCTTGGCCAAGGCTTTCCCAGCTTTATTACGGCGCTGTTGCTGCTCTTTTTAGCCCAGAGTACACCGCTGTTTCCGGTGGGGGGCATGACTAGCCTCTACTACGATGACCTGCCGTGGGTGGCTAAGGTGCTCGATATTGGCTGGCACTTAATCTTACCCACCCTAGCGTTGACCTTGACGAGCTTTGCTGGGTTGCAGCGGTTGATGCGGGGGAATTTGCTGGATGTGCTGCGGCAAAACTATATTCAAACGGCTCGCGCCAAGGGCTTACCGGAGTCACGGGTGATTTACGTCCATGCCCTCCGCAATGCCATTAACCCCCTGATTACGCTCCTAGGGTTTGAGTTTGCTAGCTTGTTGAGCGGTGCCTTTATTGCCGAGTTTTTCTTTAACTGGCCGGGGTTGGGGCGCTTAATTTTACAGGCGGTGACCGCTCAGGACATTTACGTGGTGATGGCTAGCCTAATGATGGGGGCACTGATGCTGATTATCGGCAACGTGTTGGCGGATCTGTTGCTGAGGTGGGCAGATCCGCGCATTACAGATTAGTACACATTAGCGCTGGGTCAACCGTGGTAAAGCAGCAGCTTATCGCTACCCTTGGCGATCCTTGGCTGGTGTCGGTAACAAAATTGTAAATTTTGTACCTTGCCCTACCTCACTCTCAACCTGAATTTGACCCCGATGCGCCTGAACAATGGATTGGGCGATCGCCAACCCAAGCCCCGTTCCCGGTAATGCTGTGCCCTGCAAACGATAGAACCGATCAAACAAGCGGGGTAACTCACTCGCCGGAATGCCTCTGCCATTGTCAGCAATCACAACACGGTAATACTTCCCCTGTTGATCTAGGGTGATGTGAATGGTACCGCCCTCAAGGGTATATTGCACCGCATTGTTCACAATATTTGTCAGCAACCGACTGAGATGATCTGGATTTCCCCAAACGAAGTACGCTTGCTGGTCTGGCACGGTTACGGGGGGATCCGCAATATTAAGGCACAGTTCCATCGCTTTTTGCTGCATTAATGGCTCTTGTTCCTCCACAACGGCTAAGAGCAATGCATCGAGGTGGCACGGCTGCGGGTTCAAGGGCACCATGCCGCTCTCCTGTCGGGCTAAAAACAAAAGATCATCCACCAAGCGGCTAAGGCGGCGGCTGAGGCGTTCAATCACCTGTAATTGTTGCTGCTGCGTTGCTGGATCAGCGGTGGCTAGGGCTACTTGCACATTGGTTTGGATCAGTGCCACGGGATTACGCAGTTCATGGGACGCATCTGCTGTAAACTGCTTGAGGTAGGCGTAGGATTCCTGCAGCGGGGCGATCGCCAAGCGGGCAAGAAACCAGCCACTAATACTGACAAGAATTAATGCTACCGTAGCTCCCAAAAGCAAATCCCACAGCAGCGCTTGACTGGGTTGAGTAACCTCAAACCATGGGTGGCTGACGCGCAAATATCCCAAGAGGCGATCGCCCACAACCAACGCCACGGTCATTTGCCGCAACCAGCGATCGCCCCCCATCGGAACTGTTTCTGGGGTGCGGCTCAAATGCAAGGGTAGGTTCAGCGGTTCCGCAAACGTACTCCACGCTAACTGCCGATTTGGGTCAAACCCCTCTAAATCAATGTGGTCATCTTCAAGGGCTGCGCTTGTTAGGGGATCACTTCCCAAACTTTTTTGCCAATCAATGACCTCTGCGGTGCCCGTCTCAATCACCAACGCCCGGCTGACCACCTCTACCACATGGCTGAGCGTATCATCAACCCGTTCGATAAGGGTGCCGCGCACATAGAGGAAGAAGCCCGTTGCAAAAACTAATAGCAAGAGTGCCGTCACACCAACGTACCAAAGGGCAAGACGGCATTGAATCGCTCGAAACATAATCCCTAACTCTAGGGTAACGGTAACCAGTCTCCACTAGACACAGAGGCAGCCCAATAGAGCTTAGCCATTCCTCAGGGTGGCCAAGTTGAGTTGTGCCCACACCGCTTGCAGCATCGGTTCCACACCTTGGCGGGTGGCGGCAGAAATAGCAAAGACCGGCTGGCAAATATGGGTGGCGAGTGCCTGCTGCGTTTCATTGCTCGCCTCAGGGTCAAGGGCATCAATTTTATTGAGCACCACAATTTGCGGACGCTCGCCTAAACCATGGCCGTAGGCCACCAGTTCAGCGCGGATGGTGTCATAGGCGGCAATGACATCCGTTGCTGTCGCATCAATAAGGTGCAGTAAGAGTCGAGTGCGCTCGATGTGGCGCAAGAACTCATGCCCTAGACCGGTTCCTTGGTGAGCACCCGCAATCAGGCCAGGAATATCGGCAAAGACGGTGCCATCGCCATTGGGCTGCCGCACAACCCCCAAATTGGGGACAAGGGTCGTAAACGGATAATCGGCAATTTTTGGCCGAGCTGCTGAGAGCACGGAAATCAGTGTGGATTTGCCGGCGTTGGGCAGGCCAATAATTCCCACCTCAGCTAGCAGCTTGAGTTCTAGGCGCAGGTGTCGCTCTTCGCCCTCTAGCCCCGGTAAGGCATAGTCCGGTGCCCGCTGTTGATTGCTGAGGAAGTGTTTATTTCCCAGCCCTCCTTTGCCGCCTTTGGCAACCTGTAGGGTTTGCTCTGGGGTGGTTAAATCTCCTAACAGTTCTTCTGTGTCAGCATCCCACACCATGGTGCCACAGGGTACTTCAATGATGAGATCGGCGCCAGAAGCACCCGTACGATTACTCGGACCACCCCGCTGACCCGCTTCGGCTTTGAACGTGTGGGCATAGCGAAAGTCTAGGAGTGTTTGCAGATGAGGCACGGCTTTGAGGATGACGGAACCGCCGTTGCCGCCATTGCCGCCCGCCGGCCCGCCCGCCGGCACATACTTCTCGCGACGAAAGGCAACAATGCCATCGCCCCCCTTCCCCCCTTTGACATGAATTTCCGCAAGATCAATAAATTGCATCCCTAGCGCAGATACGTTTGAGCGCAGCATTTCCATTGTATCGCTGCCTTGGCTATGCGGCGGGAGCATTCGTTGCTACGATCGCCGACGAACGAGTGACTCGAGGCTAGCCTACCGCGTGGAAAAACCCCAACGATCCCTTGCCCACATTGCCACGATTGTTGCCATTGCCACCCTCCTGAGTAAGCTGGCCGGTCTGGTGCGACAGCAGGCGATCGCCGCCGAGTTTGGTGTGGGGGCAGCCGTGGATGCCTATAGCTACGCCTACGTGATTCCGGGGTTTCTGTTTGTGCTCCTAGGCGGAATTAACGGCCCCTTTCACAGTTCCATTATTAGCGTGGTGCTCAAGCAACCACCGGAAAAGGCGGCTCCCTTAGTGGAAACCATTACCACCGTTGTGGGGGGGCTGCTGCTACTGCTGACCGCACTGCTAATGCTTTTTGCGGAGCCACTGGTGCACCTCATTGCCCCCGGTGCCAGTCCCGACATTCAGGCTCTAGCGGCAGAACAGTTCCGGATCATGGCTCCCTTGGCGGTACTTTCGGGGTTGATTGGCATCGGCTTTGGCACCCTCAACGCTGCGGATCAGTACTGGCTGCCCTCTATTAGCCCCCTGTTGTCGAGCTTGACCGTAATTATCGGCATTTGGTTTTTTGCGGATACGTTTGGGCCGGCGGTCTTGGCGTGGGGCACGCTAGCAGGGGGCATATTGCAGTGGCTGGTGCAAATTCCGGCACAGTGGCAGGCGGGAATGGGTACCCTGCGGCTACGGTTTGATCTGAATCGCCCGGAGGTGCGTGAACTCATCCGGCTGATGGGACCTGCCACCCTCTCGTCGGGGATGTTATTGATCAGTGTCTATATCAGCCTCTTTTTTGCCTCTCAGTTACCCGTAGGGGCGGCCTCTGCCCTGAGCTATGCCCAACTGCTGTTTTTAACTCCCTTGGGGATTCTCTCCAACGTCATCCTTGTGCCCTACATGCCGATTTTTTCGCGGCTGGCACGCCCAGATCAGTGGTCTGACCTCAAAGAGCGTATTCGTCAGAGCTTAGTGCTGACCGCTTTGAGTATGATGCCCCTCGGTGCCATTATGGCGGCCTTGGCATTGCCAGCGGTACGGGTGGTTTATGAACGCCGCGCCTTTGATTTCGCTGCCTCTCAGTTGGTGGCAGCGCTGTTGCTAGTGTATGCCATCGGTATGTTCTTTTACTTGGCACGGGATGTGATTGTGCGGGTGTTCTATGCTCTTGAGGATGGCCGTACTCCACTTTACGTGACGCTGTGGGGATTGGCCTTTAATGCTCTGTTTTGTTTTTTCTTTACCAATGCTTTTGGGGCGATCGGGCTAGCGATGGCTACTGTGGGGGTAAATACCGTCTCGCTGATTGCCTTAGTCTGGATTTTGCAACGCCGCCTAGGGGGGTTGCCGTGGCGGCAGCTTGTCCCGCCTCTGCTGGGGGTGGCATTGGCCAGTGGCCTCGGTGGTCTTACGGCATGGGGCACTCTTCACGGTTTGGAATGGCTGTGGGGGCGCGAAGGGGTGGTGATCCAGTTGCTGCAGTTGGCGATCGCCGGCAGTATGGGTCTTGGCATATTTAGCATTGCCATTGCACCCTTGAGGCTGCCAGAGCTGGATTTCTTTTTGGCCAAGATACGGAAAGTGCTGCCCAAGCACAAGCCCTAGCAGCCAGCACTGTAATGTTCTGAGTAGCCGCAGGAGCGAGCTAAGAAAGTTCTTGGCTGAGTTTAATTGCCAGTAAAATTTGCGCTGTTCACAATGGGGCAGGGTTCACTGCACTAATATCAATTCTCTCAATACCTGCTACATATAGAGCATCGACAATCCAATCCCATGGAGTCAGCGATCGCAGAACCGCTGTAGAGAGATGCAAGCTAAATCCCGTTTGAGGTCTTGCCAGACCCGCTCAATGGGGTTGACAATACAGCGGCTGAAAAATCAAGATGACCTTGTCAGGTATCGTCAGACTATCAGCCGTATGCGCTGCGGCATGATCCACCTGAATCACATTGTCAGAGTAAAAAGCGCTGGTAAAACGCTAGCTCTGCTATCAGCGTTGCTTCAATGGTACTGGCGTGGCGGAAGCCATGGCCTTCGGTGGCAAAGGTGTAGTACTCTACCGGAATGCCCTTGTCCTGGAGGGCGGCAACCATCTGTTCGGCTTGAGCGGGAGGAACCACCGTATCCTTTAGCCCTTGGAAGAAGATTACTGGACAGGTGAGGCGATCGGTGTGGTACAGGGGCGATCGCTGGCGATAGAGGTCTGCCCTCTCAGGGTAAGGGGCAATCAGGGAATCAAAATAGTGGGCTTCAAAGGCATGGGTGTCTTGGACGATCGCGATGAGATCGGCCACCCCATAGTAACTTGCCCCCACTCGAAACACGTTAGTGAACGTCAGGGCGCATAGTGTGGTAAAGCCTCCGGCACTACTGCCGCGAATGGCAAGGCGTTGACCATCGACTCGACCTTGGGCTACCAAAAATTGCGCTCCCGCCACGCAGTCCGCCACGTCCACAACTCCCCACTGTCCCCGCAGGCGATCGCGATAGGCACGTCCATAGCCGGTGCTGCCGCCATAATTGACATCTAAGACCGCAAAGCCACGACTCGTCCAAAACTGGGTGCGTAGATCTAAACCCGTACCACTAGCGACGGTTGGCCCCCCATGGCTTTTGACAATCAGAGGGGGCAAGATGCCGGCAGGGGCAGCATACTCGGGGTTACAGGGAGGATAGAAAAACCCGTAGGCAATGGCTCCTTCGCTACTGGGGAATTCAACAACCTCTGGTTGGGACAGCCACTCTTTTGGGAGGCTTGGTTCCTGGGACGGTAGAGGTAACCACTGCTGGTGCTGAAGATGAAAGCGGATCACTTGGGGGGGAGCTTGGGGACTGCTGCCAATAAAGGCAATTTGCTCAGCAGTCTCAGGGATTAGGGCGTGGATCTCGGTGTAGGGACACGCAAGGGTCTGCCAACTGCCATCCTTGAGGGAGACAAGAGCTAACCGCCACAGCCCGCGATCGCTATAGGTTAAGACGGCAGTTTCAGCGTTCACTAGGGCATAGGTGGACTGGCCAAAGACCCAAGGAGGCATCCCCGCATCGTAGGGAGCCTGCCATACGGGCTCGTGCACCCCCTCGCGATAGCGGTAGAGATTCCACCAACCACTGCGATCGCTCACGTAGTAGAGGGTCTCTCCCTGCCACTGAGGTTGCTGCACCGCTTCCGTTGCCCCACCCGCGATGCGGTAAGGGAGTCCAAGGGTACCATCCGCCGTGACGGTTGCCCCCCAGAGTTCACAGCTATCCCACGGCATCGCCGGAGGTGACCACTGCAACCACACTAAGGTCTGGCCACTAGGGCTAAAGCGGGGCGCGGCATAAAATCCAGCACCGTACACGAGGGGGGTGAGGTCTCCTGTGGGGGTGATAGCCACCAACTGCTGCTGCGTTGCTCCCTGCTCTAGGTGCTGCTCCTGAACACAGACAAGGCAACGACTCACCGGATGCACACAGCCATCGGCAAAGCGGCTATTGGCTGCCTGATAGAGAGGTTGGGGGATAGGCTGCTGCCTAGAGAGCCGATAAATCCCCTGATCTGCATCGTTGACTATGTAAATCTGATCACCGTGGCACCAATAGGCACCCCCACCGTACTCATTCACTCGCGATCGCGCACTGTAGGGAGGGATGAGAAGATCCTGCTGCTCGCTCACCAGAACCACCCGTCCTTGGTCTTGGGGACGGCGCTCTAGCCATAGGAGTCCGGCAGGGGTTGAACGTAAGTCACTGATCGCCGTGGCGGCAGCACTGACGCGCTCTGCCGTCAGAATGGAGTCCCATTGCCCGTAGGGCGCTGTCTGTACCATTAGGGAATATGTTCAAGGACAAGTTTTTGCCGTTTCACTGGCTCGGGAATGGTAATGGGGTACTGCCCCGTAAAACAGGCGGAACAAAAGCGATCGCCCGTATCGTAGGTGGCGCTAATCATCCCCTGCCAACTCAGGTAACTGAGGGAATCTACCCCAATTTGCTCAGCAATCTCGGCCACCGATTTGGTCGCGGCAATGAGTTGATCTTGGTTATCGGTATCAATGCCATAAAAACAGGGATGGGTCACCGGCGGTGAGGAAATACGCATATGCACTTCCACCGCGCCTGCATCCCGCAGTGCCTTGACAATTTTGCGACTGGTGGTGCCACGGACAATCGAATCATCCACAATGACCACTCGCTGCCCCATCAGCACATCCCGCAGGGGATTGAGCTTCATGCGAATACCCGACTCCCGCATGGACTGGGTGGGCTGGATAAACGTGCGGCCAACGTAGCGGTTTTTAATCAGCCCCTCGGCATAGGGAATCCCCGTGGCTTGGGAGAAGCCAATGGCTGCCGGTACCCCAGAGTCGGGGACAGCAATCACAACATCTGCGGCCACCGGTGCCTCGCGCCCTAACTGCTGGCCAAGACGTTGGCGATAGCTATAAAGGCTCTCGCTCTGCATGACGCTGTCGGGGCGGGCAAAATAAATCATTTCAAAAATACAGAGCTTGCGCTGTGACTCGGCCCAATGATGGCTACTGATGGTGCTGGCAGTAATATGGACAATTTCCCCAGGCTCCACATCGCGGATATAGTCTGCGCCAATAATATCTAGGGCACAGGTTTCAGAGGCTAGAACGTAGTGAGGATCAGCCCCAGGGGCTGAGAGGAGGCGGCCAATGACCAAGGGGCGAATACCATGGGGATCCCGCACACCAAAGAGACCGACAGGCGTGCCAATCACTAAGCTGTAGGCGCCTTGGCACTGCTGCACGGCAGAAACAATACCCTCCTGCCAGGTTTGACTGGTTTCTACCGCTTGAGCGATCGCCCAGGCAATGAGTTCTGAGTCTGTGGTGCTGGCTAATACGGCCGTGGGTTCACTACAGGCTAACACCTGCTCCCGCAGCGCATAGGTATTCACCAAATTGCCATTGTGCGCCAGGGCCAGCCAGCCAAGGCGAGTTTGCACCAAGACAGGTTGGGCATTGACAATACGGCTTGAACCCGTGGTGGAGTAGCGATTATGGCCTACCGCAATCTCGCCAGGTAATGTGTTGAGAATCTCCTCATCAAAGACTTGGGAGACTAACCCCATGTCCTTATGACAGTGCACGGTGTCACCCGCAAAGGTGGCGATACCTGCCGACTCCTGACCGCGGTGCTGTAGGGCGTAAAGGCCAAAGTAGGCAAGGCGGGCAACTTCGGCATTGGGGGCATACACCCCAAAAACACCACAGGCTTCTTCCGGTTTATCGGTCAGTTTTGAGTTAGTCATCTAGTCTAAGTACGTTGGCAGGGGCGATCGCCATGCGGCGGTCAACTCCTCCATCGTAACCTTGATAAGGGTGCAATTGTCACAGGTGTCAATGCACAATTCTGTCCCTTGAGCATTGACAATACCCAAGCGCGTCCAGTAGTCCGGCAAGTGCTCACTCAAATAGGCCTCCCACAGCACTTGTTGCGCTGGCGTAACAGAAACAAGGATACGCGCTCCCCCTTCCCCGAAAAGAACAGCATCCCAGCGCGGGTAAATCCCCTCCGGCAGTTGAATGCTTGCTCCCCGCTGGCCACTGAGGCAACATTCCGCAAGGGCAACGGCCAACCCTCCCTCACTCAGATCGTGGGCACTGGCCAGCCAGCCTTGATGAATGCCGTAACGACAGGCCGCCTGCACCTGCTGCTCTAGGTGCAAATCAATCTGCGGCGGGCAACCAGCAACACAGCCGTGCAGTTGGGCAAGATATTCCGATCCCCCTAACGTCACGCGGGGATCGCTAAGCGGTGTCGTCAGCGGCAAGCCCAATAGGTAAATGAGATCCCCACTGGTTTGCCACCCTTGACCGACCACCCGTGCCAGATCCGGAATCAACCCCACCATCCCCACCACTGGCGTAGGATAAATGGGCTGGGGTTGCCCGGTACTATCAATGGTTTCGTTATAGAGGGAGACATTGCCGCCAGTAACGGGGGTGTTGAAGGCACGGCAAGCGTCCGCCAAGCCCCGGCAGGCTTCCGCCAACTGCCAATAGCCCACCGGGGTTTCAGGGCTGCCAAAATTGAGGTTATCAGTAACGGCTAGGGGGTCTGCACCGACACAACTGAGGTTGCGGGCGGCTTCAGCCACGGCGGCTTTGCCCCCTTCGTAGGGGTCTAAATAGACATAACGACTAGGACAGTCCACCGTAGCTGCAATCCCTTTGTGGGTGCCCCGCAGGCGGATCACCGCTGCATCCGCATCCCCTGGGAAAACAAGGGTGTTATTTTGCACCTCGTGATCGTATTGGCGATATACCCACGCTTTGGAGGCCAAGCTAGGGGTACTTAGCAGCGTCAGGAGAACGTGCGACCACGATTGGCTAGGCAATGCTAACTGCTCTGGCTGCCACTGCCGTGCCTGTTGTACATAGGCTGGTGGGGCTGGGAGGCATTCGCGCGTATAGAGGGGTGTATCTTCGGCAAGGGCGCGGGCAGGCACTTCTGCTGCCACCTCACCCCGGTAGAGTACTCGCACCACCGGTTCGGCAATGACGTGACCCACCACAACCCCCTGTAGTCCCCAGCGGTGGAAGATAGCCAGCAACTCCTCTTCTCGACCCTTGGCCGCTACAAAGAGCATCCGTTCTTGCGATTCCGAGAGCAAAAACTCGTAGGGCACCATCCCCTGCTCTCGCACTGGCACCTTATCAAGATCGAGTTCAATGCCTACCCCTCCCTTAGCGGCCATCTCGGCGGTGGAGCAGGTCAAGCCCGCGGCTCCCATATCCTGGGCGGCTACAACCGCACCGCTTTGAAAGGCTTCAAGACAAGCTTCAATCAAGCACTTCTCTAGAAACGGGTCTCCGACTTGAACTGCGGGGCGATCGCCCATGGAGTCATCCGTTAGCTCGGCGCTGGCAAAACTGGCCCCCCCCATGCCATCCCGTCCAGTGGTAGAGCCAACATAGAGCACTGGGTTCCCCACACCGCTGGCACCGGATTTAACAATCTCTGGGGTTTCCATCAGTCCCAAGGCCATGGCATTCACCAGAGGATTGCCGCGGTAGCTGGGGTCAAAATAGACCTCGCCCCCTACGGTGGGCACCCCCACACAATTACCGTAGTGGGCAATGCCGGCCACCACCCCCTTGATAAGCTGTTGGGTTTTCGCCTCCTTCAGGTCACCAAACCGCAGCGCATTCAGCAGGGCAATGGGACGCGCCCCCATCGTAAAAATATCCCGCAGAATGCCCCCGACCCCCGTGGCGGCTCCCTGAAACGGTTCGATGGCTGAAGGGTGATTGTGGGACTCAATCTTAAAGGCCAAGCGAAGGCCATCTCCCAAATCCACCACACCAGCATTTTCCCCAGGCCCAACCAAGACCCGCTCTCCCTGAGTGGGGAACTGCTTGAGCAGGGGGCGAGAGTTCTTGTAGCAGCAGTGCTCTGACCACATCACCCCAAACATACCCAATTCGGCACGGTTGGGATGCCGCCCTAAACGGCGAACAATTTCATCGTATTCGTTAGGCTTCAGTCCTTCAGCGGCAATATCCGCATCCGTCACAAGGGGAGAGTGGCTCATCAGCTATCTCATATCTCAGAGGCTATGTTTTGATTGTGCCATGGGTGGCAGAACAGCACGAACCATTTCAACTCAGGCCATTTGTCAAGTGTCGTAGCAAATCTTTACATTAGTTCATGTGGAATCGCTAACTTTAATTGCATCTTGACCACATCACCCCCGCATCTAAAGGGAGGGACGTAAAGTAGAGATTATAAAGAAAATCTTAAAGGAGAGTGACGATGACCCCCTCTCTACTACGGCAGTTTTGGTATTTTGTCGAGCAGACTCAGGTGGGGATTTTGCTCAGTTTAGATGATTGTGCATTGCAGCGATGGCTCCTCAACCATTTTAGTGATACCTATCCCCTTGAACAGAGCCAACGGTCTCATCTGGAAACTTATATTTCATCACGGTTGATGCTGATTCGCGACATGGTTGGCGATCGCCCCTAGCGCATTACACTCTCGAGCCACAGCATGACATCTTCTGACAACTCCTACCCAGTGATCCTCAACCAGTTTTGTGTTAAGACCCTTGAGGAGGAGGCACGACTCCTTTATCCATTCACGTGCCGGTGGCAGCAGAATCCTGAACTGGGTTCTGAGTGCCCTTTTATACGCTAGTGCCCGGAGGAGGCCATGACTCACCTTCATGTGAACTAGAGCTATCCGTGGGAAATGACAAGTGCTCTGGATTTTCAATGCTTGTGGTGGGGGTTTCTTCGTCGCTGTTGTCGGGAATGTCATTGATGAGATCTACCGCTGATGCAGGGGTTTCCTCTACCTCTAAATCCGCTAAACCCGCAGACTCGTCAGTGACGGGGGTTGATACTGGCGTGTTCTCCGGAGCATCCGCTAGCTCTGCACGCTCTGGGTCTGGGGTGGCCGGTGGCTGTTCTGGCTCACTGGGTGGTGCGGCTGTTGCTGCTGTGGATGGTGAGTCTTCAACAGTTGACTCTGCTGGTGCGTCTGCGGTTGGGGACACTGTCTCAACATTCGTGGGTAAGGTGCTGCTGGCTTGGCTTTCGCTCCACAAGTCCTCCTTCATATCAGAACTTGTATCCATCAGCGGCTCTGAGCTGGGAGCAGTAGGTGGTGCAGCGGCTATCCCTTTGTCTTTGTCCTTTGCTACGGCACCACTGAATAGACGTTGGACACGGTCTTTGATCTGGGTTAGCGTACCTTCTGGAAGCAATGTTTGAATGCGTTGCCAGAGCGCTTTTGCCTTTTGGGTATCGGTGCGATCGCTAGGGTGGGTCAGTTGCCAGCGGTACTGAAAGGTTTGCCAACCAAACCAGAGAATTAGGGCAACCCCTGCGGTAGTACCCAAAAGTAAACCACCATTGACACGATCGCCGTAGATCCACAAGGTCAAGGCAAAAAAGAGACCGGCACCACTGGCTGCCAAATCAAACTTACGGTACAACTCTGGCAAAAAGAACCCGGATAAGTACAAGCCTAAACTGGCGATCGCCAGACTCCAAGCCAGTAGATTTGTTAGCATTCCCAGTCCTCAGCAAGATAACGGCGGCTGCACCCCCTAGTCGCACATTGGGGGTCTTAACCTTCTACCTTACACCGCAGTGAATTCACCTCTGCAAGAATTTATTCTTGTGATTGTCCACGGATTTCGAGCAGAATAAGGGGTTGCCGCCTCGACGACGCACCGGAGGCAATGAGCGCCACACGTATGGTCTGAAGATGCAAGTTGCTATAGTACAACAGATGCTTTTGCACTCAAGGGTATGGCTAAGGCGGAACTGGCTGCTAACTTAACGATTCAGTGGGTCAATGCCATTGCAAAGGTGCCCCAAGAGCAATGGGATGCCCTTGCGTTGCCTCTCAAGACCCCTTTTTTTGAGTGGGAGTGGCTCCATCAAATTGAGGCATCCGGCAGCGCAACACCCCAAACGGGGTGGTTACCGCACCATTTACTGGTGTGGCAAGAGACACCCCAAAAGAATCGTGAATTAGTAGCGGCAGCGCCCCTCTACATCAAAGGCCATAGTCAAGGGGAGTTTGTTTTTGATCATCAGTGGGCCGACCTAGCGGAACGGCTGGGGGTGCGTTACTATCCGAAGCTGTTGGGTATGGCACCCTTCACCCCCGCAGAAGGCTATCGTTTTTTGATGGCTGCCGAGGCGGATGTGGCCTTCCTTACGAAGGTGATGCTCCACGAAATCGATCGCCTTTGTGCCCATCATCGTCTGTCTGGTTGCCATTTTCTCTACGTGGATCCGCAGTGGATGCCCTACGCCACAGCCTATGGCTATCAGCCATGGCTACACCACAGTTACATCTGGCACAATCACAACTACCAGACGTTTGCGGACTACTTAGCGGCTTTTAATGCCAACCAACGCCGTAATATCAAGCGGGAGCGCAAGGCCGTTGCCCAAGCGGAACTGACCTTTCGGGTCCACCATGGCAATGACGTTACTGGGCGGCTGTTGCGGCAAATGTACGATTTCTATGCCGATACCTGCGACAAATTTGGCTGGTGGGGCAGCAAGTATCTCACCCGAGATTTTTTTGAAGCCCTCAGCGATCGCTATCAGCACCGCCTAGTGTTGTTTGCCGCCTACCCAAGCCAAGGAGGCCACCAGCCTACGGCCATGTCCTTTTGTGTCACCAAGGGAGATCAGCTTTACGGTCGCTACTGGGGCACACGGCAAGATATTGACTGCTTGCACTTTAGTACCTGCTACTACGAACCGATTGAGTGGGCGATCGCCAACGGTATCCAGCGGTTTGATCCCGGCGCTGGCGGCAGCCACAAGAAACGCCGCGGCTTTCCGGCAACGCCCAACTACAGCCTCCATCGATTTTATGAGCCGCGCCTTGCCCAGATCTTTGATCACTACCTTGACCACATGAATGCCGCAGAGCAAGACCGCATTGAAGCCATCAATAGCGAATTACCAATGAAACAACGTTGACATCCTCTCCACCCAAATCAAAGATTATGCATGGAGACAGAAATATTGAAAGTCGATACATAAACAGCGATGCAGTATTGAACAAGTTAGTTGAGCAGAACCATTAAGTTTTGAGCGAATTCGAGGGATCAAGAGCAGTTTACAATCAAGCAATCACAACAGTTGTTGACATAGTCCCCATGCCTGCTGGCTTGCTTCCGCGTAGCGGTAGGCAGGGGCGTTACCCTAGCCGCCAAAGAGACCCCCTAAAAAGTTTTCAAGGCCGCCTTTCCCAAGGCGCTCACCACGAATCTTCGCTAATTTTTCTAGAAGTTCTCGTTCCTCATGGCTAATACGGGTAGGAATTTCCACCTCAATTGTAATTAAGTGATCGCCCCGCGCCACCGGATTACCCACCCGTGGTACCCCATGACCTTCCAAGGTAAGCACTGTTCCTGGTTGGGTTCCGGCTGGAATGGTTAGCTCTGCCTCACCATCCACAGTGCTAACCATGACCCGACACCCTAGAATCGCTTGCAAGTAGCTAATTTTAAGCCGTGAAAGAATGTTGTTGCCATCTCGTTGAAACTCGGGATCAGGCTCTACAAACAAGTAAACGTACAGATCCCCTGCAGGCCCACCGCGTTGACCAGCATCCCCTTCCCCCGACACCCGCAACCGCGTACCGGTATCAACCCCTGCTGGAATTGTAATCTTTAACTTTTTACTGACTTGAATATGTCCTTGGCCACCACAGGCCTCGCACCGATCTTCCACCATCGAGCCAGACCCCCCACAGGTGGGACAGGTGCTCAACTGGGTGAAACTCCCAAAGGGGGTGCGGGTTGAGCGTCGAACTTGACCCACACCGTTACAAGTACTACAGGTAACAGGGCGAGTGCCAGGCTTGGCACCACTGCCTTTGCAGGCTTGACAGGTTTCTAGATGATTGACGCGAATTTCTTTTTCGCCACCAAAAATAGCTTCTCGAAAGTCCAACCTCAAGTCGTAGCGCAGGTCATCGCCACGGGTTGGCCCCGGACGGCGACGACCCGTTGTACCGACCCCTGTGCCAAAGCCGCCAAAGAAGGTTTCAAAAATATCGGCAAAGCCTCCCATATCGCCAACGCCAAAGTCACTGAAGCCAGCTGCTCCAGTCACTCCGGCCTCCCCAAAGCGATCGTAGTTGGCGCGGGCTTGGGGATCCGACAATACCTCGTAGGCGCGGTTGATTTCCTTAAAGGTTTCCTCAGCGCCTGCCTCTTTATTGACGTCGGGGTGATATTTACGGGCTAGACGCCGATAAGCTCGCTTTAATTCCTCGGCATCGGCAGAACGCGAGACACCCAATATCTCATAGAAATCACGAGCCATAGCCACAGTTACCTAAATTAATCAACAGCTTCATAATCTGAAACAACCGTATCTTCATTATCGCTGATTACTGTGGCATCACTATCTAAAACTTGGGTTGCTTGGGAGCTAATGGTTGATCCGCCTGCCATTGTAGGGGTAGGTGCCATGACGGATCCCCCGGCAGTTTGTTGATAAACCACGGTGCCAAGGGTTACCAACGCCTGCTGGAGTACCTCCATGCGTTTGCGAATTTCATCGGGGGTGATGCTGTCATCCACCATGGCTGCCTTCATACTTTGCACTGCTGGCTCAATGCGCGATCGCAGATCTGCAGGCAAGCTAATACCGTGGTTTTTCAGGGTTGACTCGTAGCTGTAAAGCAGGGCGTCTGCTTGGTTGCGCAGTTCTGCCACTTGTTTTTTTATTTCGTCAGCCTGAGCATAGATTGCGGCTTCTTGGCGCATCCGCTCAATTTCCATGCTGCTGAGGCCGCCACGGTTGGTAATGCGAACACTCTGTTGGCGACCTGTGGCTTTATCAACCGCTGAAACACTGAGAATGCCATTGGCATCAATATCAAAGGTGACATCGATTTGGGGCACACCTCGGGGAGCAGGGGGGATGCCCGTTAATTCAAAACAGGCCAGTTGCTTATTGTCCCGGGCAATGGGGCGCTCTCCTTGGAAGACAGCAATTTCAACCACGGTTTGACCATCCGCTGCCGTTGAAAAGCTTTGGGTTTTGCTGGTGGGCAGAGTCGTATTGCGATCAATGATTTTTGTGAATACGCCGCCCAAGGTTTCTAAACCTAGGGAAAGGGGGGTCACATCCAGCAGCAGTAAGTCTTTAACCGTGGTTTCCTTGCCAAGAATTCCCCCTTGGATGGCGGCACCAACAGCAACGGCTTCGTCAGGGTTGACGGAGCGATCGGCGGGCTTGCCACAAAACTGTTTCACTAACTCTTGGATGGCTGGGATGCGGGTTGAGCCACCTACCAAGAGGACGCGATCGATATCCTCAACGGTGAGACCGGCATCGGCAAGTGCCTGCTGCATTGGCTCAAGGGTTGCTTGAATCAGGTGTGCCGAAAGCTCTTCAAATTTACTGCGGGTGAGTTCAATTTCAAGGTGCTTCGGTCCGGTTTCATCCGCTGTAATAAAGGGGAGGTTAATGGAGGTGCAAAGGGTACCAGATAGCTCGACTTTGGCTTTTTCAGCGGCTTCGCGCAATCGCTGTAGTGCCATCTTATCGCTGGACAGATCAATGCCTTCTTGTTCTTTGAAGGTTGCCAGCAGCCAGTCTAGAATACACTCGTCAAAGTTATCGCCCCCGAGGTGGTTGTTACCAGCAGTGGCGCAGACTTCAAAAACGCCGTCCCCTAGCTGGAGAATAGACACATCAAAGGTGCCACCCCAAGGTCAAAGACAAGAATTTTTTGATCTTGATCCTGTTTGTCAACACCATAGGCTAGGGCGGCAGCAGTGGGTTCGTTGATGATCCGCATGACTTCAAGGCCGGCGATCGCCCCAGCATCTTTGGTGGCTTGGCGCTGGGCATCACTAAAGTAGGCAGGCACAGTAATGACTGCTTGGGTCACAGTCTCCCCCAAGTACGCTTCTGCATCTTGCTTGAGTTTCTGCAGCACCATGGCCGAAATTTCTTGGGGTGTGTAGGTGCGATCGCGAATTTGCACATCCACCGTACCGTCACGCCCCGGAACACAGGTATAGGGCACTCGTGCCCGTTCCGGAGCAGTTTCGTCCCAGCGACGACCGATAAAGCGCTTAATACTAAACACGGTATTTTCAGCATTGGTCACCGCTTGGCGCTTCGCAAGCTGACCAACAAGACGATCGCCCGATTTACCAAAAGCAACGATACTTGGTGTTGTTCGACCACCTTCAGCGCTGGGAATGACAACTGGGTTACCCCCTTCTAAAACAGCCACACAACTGTTTGTGGTTCCGAGGTCAATGCCAATGACTTTACCCATAGCCGCAAATGAGTTATTTCCGAAATCTGTTTTCCAAGACCAAGTAATGACTTCGACCCAGCGAAATTCATCTTTACCTGTTATATTGCCCCAATAATGATGCTATGGTAGCACCCTAATCCTGAAAAATGATATTTACTAGGAATCTTGCTGAACTGTAACACCTGTTACCACCGAGTGCCGGATCAGCGCCACTTGCACTCGGTTGTCTCCTAACGCTTCAATGGCTACAGCAACCCCAGGACCAAAGAATGTTTCCATTTTCAGTTGCTTAGACTGCCAGACCTCAAGGGGAACCGCCGGCGAATCAAACTCTAAAATTAAGGTGTAGGCTCCATTTCTCAAGGCTTCCGCGATCGCCACCAAAACTGGACGCTCATCCTCCGACGGACTCAGTCCCAAACTAGCCAACGTACTGTCTAGATGTGCCTCTTGGCCATAGCGATAGCGAGTCACATCCTTGCGAATTTGTGTTTGTGTTGGCGTTGCCTGCGATCGCGCAGCAATTACCTCAGCCGTCGGTAGCTCACGGTAGGGGACAGGTTTAAGTTCTGCAGCCTTCAGTGCCAGCCCCCCCAATAGCAACGGCACACCATAAAAGAACCCAGCGAGATTGAGAGTGGCATTCCCAGTTGCATAGGCAACGACCCCCACCACTGTCAGCAGCGAACCAACAAGTAAGCCAACGGTGCCCAAGGAAAATGAACCTAGCATAGTCTTCAGTTGTGACCCTAACGGTAGTTCGTAAATTGTAATGGCACCGGATAGTCTGCCCCCTTTAAGCGTTGAATTACCGCTTGCAAGTCATCCTTAGATTTAGCTGTAACCCTTAGGGTATCTCCTTGAATTGAGGCTTGCACCTTCTTAAACTCAGTCCGAATGAGCTTACTAATTTCCTTCGCCAGCTCAGGATTAATACCCCTACGCAATTGAATGACTTGCTTGACACGGCTACCGCTAGCCGTCTCCACCGCACCATAGTCAAATATTTTTAGAGAAAGTTGCCGTTTGGCAGCCTTCTGCTGCAAGATTGTATGCACTGCTGTGAGCGTAAACTCACTATCAGTTTGAATAGTCAGCCCCTCCTTGGTCAGTTCCACCGTCGTTTTGGTGTCTTTAAGATCGTAGCGAGTCTTAATTTCTCGTTCCGTTTGATCAACGGCATTGACCAACTCTTGCCAGTCAAAATCACTCACAACATCAAAGGAAAACGTACTTGCCATGCCTAGGGTTTGGGGTTAACTTTACCAATCACTTCTAATTTACCGTCCTTCGTCACCTGCCAAATGTCATAGACCCCAACCACATCGCCGTTTTCATCAATATCCACATTACCACTCGCCCCTTGGTAGTTGATTTCCTTGCCCTCCCGCAGCAGGGCTAGGGCTTTACAAACATCATCCACCTCTTCCCCTGGGCCGTTAGCGACCTCCCGCAACTTAGAGCGAATCCCTTCGCCGGTATTGGCTTTAGCGGCCTGAGCCGCCAGAACAAGTAAGGCGGCAGCATCCCACGCTTGAGCGGCAAAGGCAGGTAACTCTCCCCCTTTTTTGGTACGCCAGAGTTCTTGCAAGGCAGCTAAGGCTTGGCCATCAGCACCGGGCACAGTGCCCTTGGCTCCAGCAATAATATACGTGCCATCGGGAGTGCGCCCCACCTGTTCTGGAAAACTGTCAGATTTCACCCCATCCGTGAGCAAAATAGCCACATTTTGGGTGAGTCCTTGCTCAAAGGCTGACTTGAGAAGTAGGCTACCCGTCTCCGGATATAAAATAGCGACAACAGCATCAGGGTTGCCAGCAAAGGCAGCGGCTGCTTCTGTAGTGAAGGTGGTTGAGCGCTCATCATAGCGGGTAGGACGGGCTTCATTGACCACAGTGCCCCCCAGCGCCTTGAACGCGCGGGTAAATTCCTGCTCAAAGCTGCGGCCATAGTCATTGTTGATAACGACCGTAGAAACCCGCTTGAACCCCTGATCTTTCGCTAGCTGCGCCAAGGCTTGAGCTTGATAGTTATCAGGCGGCGCAGTGCGTGCCCAGTAACCATTAAAGTCTCCTTTTTTGGCGCGCTCGGTCAGTAAGGTGCTGGTACTACCTGGCGACACTAGCATTACTTGCCCACGGGTGGCAATGTCCGCAGCAGCATTAGAGACACTACTACCAAAGGAGCCAACCACACCAGCAACACGATCAATTTCTACCAGTTTTGTCATAGCCTCTGCGCCCGACGCTGGGCTCGACTGATCGTCAGCCGCAATCAACGTTACCGGTTGGCCATTGACACCGCCACAGGCATTAACGGTTTCCACCAGCAGCGGAACTGTCTCGGCAATAGGGGTACCTACGGAGGCCAAGTCTCCGGTTGAGGGCAGTAGCGAACCAATGCGCAGGCCATCACTTGCAGAACCAGTCGTTGTGTTCGTATTTTCACAGGCACCGACCCCAAGAAGAAGGAGCACACCGGCAACAATTTTGATCCATGCCCACGATTGCGGTTGAGCCATAGTCGTTCACTCTTCACAGTTTGCAAGCATCGTACTCCAAGCAGGGGTTCATTTCAACCTGACCCTTGCAACAGTAAAACGAGGCGCGTTATCTGTGGGATAACCGCCCCGATCTTATCTCTTCGTTAACGTGTTTTAGGTGTTGCCCTAAGGTGCCTTACGTCGAAGGGCGCACTTGCCGGGCCATCGCCAAAAAGCTTGCCATGTTAGCCCCCGGACGACGGCGAGCAAATTGGGTATAGGGTCGCGATGACACCTCACTCGCTGTAGCCTGTGCAGGAGCCGGAGCAGCGGGCGGTGGCTCTACAGCAGCCGCGGCAGCCACGGGTGCAGGGTCTGGTTTGGGGGTGGCGACAGCAGGGCTTGGCTCGGGTGCCGCCACTGGCGTTGGTGACGGAGCGGTTGGTTCTAGCTCAACGTAGAATTCCCCCTTCTTTCCGAGTCCTAAGAGTTTGCCAAGGGCGGCAAAAAGACCAAAAATGGCACCAAAGAGTTTTTTCAACAGACCCATGCGATAACCCTCCTAAGCGGTTGTGTACTATTGAGGTCAAGCTAAAATTCAAGTATTTTAGGTCACACAGCTGGTTACTGCCCCTTGCTGTTGACGGTTACTTGCTATTATCCGATGGGCGGTAGCCGCAAGCAACCAACATCTGGCGGCAAGACAAGGAGATTGTTGCGAAATGTGGAAACTCTGAGAGGCGTTGTGTTACATTTTTCAAAGTAAAGCAGCGGTTTCTCAGGACTAATCTCTGTTATGAATAAAGTTTACGACTGGTTTGAGGAACGCCTCGAAATTCAGGCGATCGCCGATGACATCAGCAGTAAATACGTTCCACCTCATGTCAACATTTTTTACTGTCTTGGTGGCATTACGCTGACCTGTTTCTTGGTGCAGTTTGCGACGGGCTTTGCGATGACCTTTTATTACAAGCCCACCGTCGCTGAAGCATTTACCTCAGTGCAGTACATCATGAATGAGGTGAATTTTGGCTGGTTGATTCGCTCGATCCACAAGTGGTCCGCCAGCATGATGGTGTTGATGATGATTCTGCACGTCTTCCGAGTGTATTTGACCGGTGGCTTTAAGAAGCCCCGTGAACTGACCTGGGTAACAGGCGTAGTTTTAGCGGTGATCACCGTCAGTTTTGGGGTGACTGGCTATTCGTTACCTTGGGATCAAGTGGGCTATTGGGCGGTAAAAATTGTTTCCGGTATTCCAGCAGCCATCCCCGTGGTCGGCGACCAATTGGTAGAGCTGATGCGTGGCGGTGAAAGCGTTGGCCAAGCCACCTTAACTCGCTTCTACAGCCTACACACCTTTGTGTTACCTTGGTCGATCGCTGTTTTTATGCTCATGCACTTCCTGATGATTCGGAAGCAGGGCATTTCTGGCCCCCTCTAAAACGCAATTGACGATGGTTGAGCATAACGAAATGTAACGTCGCCAGCCCTACGTGGCGTCGGAACTTGTTATGCTCCAAGTACACTCCCCCTTGCTAACCCTTAGGAGAACAACGGTTCTATGGCAAAAGTTTTGAAAAAGCCTGATTTAGCAAATCCGGCATTACGGGCAAAGCTCAAAAAAGGTATGGGCCATAACTACTATGGCGAGCCTGCGTGGCCCAATGATCTGTTGTACATTTTCCCTGTTGTGATCATGGGCACGATCGCCTTGATAATTGGTTTGGCAGTGATGGATCCCGCCATGATCGGTGAACCTGCGGATCCCTTTGCAACGCCGTTGGAGATTTTGCCAGAGTGGTATCTCTATCCAACGTTCCAAATTTTCCGTGTTGTCCCTAACAAGCTGTTGGGGGTGCTCATGAATGCGACGATTCCGCTGGGGCTAATGCTGATTCCTTTCATAGAGAGCATTAACAAGTTCCAGAACCCCTTTCGTCGGCCAGTGGCGATGACAGTGTTTCTGTTTGGCACGGTCGTGACCCTTTGGCTGGGCATTGGTGCTGCTTTCCCCCTAGATAAGTCTCTAACCTTGGGTCTGTTTTAGATCAACATAGATCGATTCAAAGCTATAGAGTCGCATCTAGTGTGAACTAGGTGCGATTTATTTTGTCGTCTAGACGGGAAAACCGGCACCGTAACCACTAGGATCAGAAATCGATTGACTTCTCCCCTCCTTGAAAGAGAGGGGATTCCCAAAGGATGCTACGCAACGGGCTGAAGCCGCGTTGCTTCGCTTTTCCCTTGAGCTGTCACCCACAACTTAATGCGGGTGGGGGCAGTCAAAGACCCCCTACTCACCTCAAGCATTTCTGCTATTGGGACTACGTTTATGTTTCGGTTCGTGGTTTCGCGCTTTTCAACACTAGCCAATTCGATACGCTCAACATCCTGCCATTGCTTGCAGTGGTTTAGGCTTGCCGCCAAAGCGGTAGTGACTTACTTGCCGGGATTTCTCCGTACTAGGATGTTTCTTCGCGTAGTTGATACGCCTACTTTCCACGTCTCTAGTTTAACACATAGAGAGGGCTAAAGCCCCCTGAGTTGGCTGTATCCCCTCGCTAAAGCGGAGGGGTTTTAGCCCGCCCACATCACTCCTATAAAGCTTTGGGCGAGGGCGATCGCCGCCGGATTAATCTCGTGACCCATGGGGAGGGGATGGAAGCGAACCGGAACATTGGCAGCGGCTAAGTGGCGGTAACTGGCTTGGGCGATGGCAAAGGGTACCACCGGATCCGCAGTGCCATGAATCATCAGTACAGGTGGACAGGGCGATCGCGGTGTGGGGGGCGCACAAGATAGCCACTAAAGACAATTAAGCCGGCAAAGGGGAACTGTAACCCCAGTGAAAGGGTGAGGGCACCCCCCTGGGAAAACCCGGCCAGAATTGTGCGGCTGAGGTCAATGGGCAGTTCCTCAAACCACTGTGAGAGCATTGCTTCACTAGTGGCTAAATCCGTTGCCCGATCGTCGAGTAGCAAGGACTCCGAGGCACCGTCGTGCTGACTGAGGTCGTACCACATCCGCCCCTCCGTAACGTAGGGGTGGGGAAAGGGAGCGTCCGCCGCATAGGCTTGATAGGTGGGGGCGAGCACAGAGGCAAGGGGTAACAGGTCTGCGGCATTGGCACCCCAGCCGTGGAGCAATAATAGGGTGCGATCGGCCGTTGTTGGCGGATCAGGCGCACAACGGTAGCGCAGGGCAGCCATGGCTAGACAGGGTTGAGTTCCTTCGTCGTTTGGGGCAGTGGTGGATAACTCAAACTAGACTCAATCATCTCGCGCCCTTCCGTAGAAACGTAGTCAAAAAAGGCTTGGGCAACCACTGAAAGCTGTTTCCCAGCTGGATAGACAATGTGCCAGTGGCGTTGAATCGGAAAGTGTTCAACATCAAGAATAGTCAACTGACTGGACTCACGGTCAAGGGCAAGGCAGTGATGGGACAACACCGAAATTCCTAATCCCCCGGCGATCGCCTGTTTAATAGACTCATTACTGCCCAGTTCCAAGCGGATATTGATCGACACTCCGTGCTGGGCAAAGAGTTTTTCCACCGCTTGGCGCGTCCCCGACCCTTGCTCGCGCATAATAAACGGTTCGCCTTCAAGCTCGTGGATGGAAATGCCATGGCGCTGACTCAGGCGGTGTTGGCTGGGGGCAACCACCACTAAAGGATTATCTAAAAAAGGGTGACACTCTACATCGACGTTGTCGGGAGGATAGCTGGGAATATAGAGATCATCCATATTCCCACGAATACGCTCTACCACCTGTTCGTGGTTCGTGACCGTCAGGGCAACGTCAATCCCCGGATAGCGCTGGCAAAATGGCCCCAGCAAGCGGGGGATGACATATTTGGCTGTGGTAATGACACAGAGGCGCAGGTGCCCCTGCTTCAACCCCTTGAGGTTGGCAACCGCCATTTCAAAGCGATCTAAGCGCTCAAAGATGTCTTGGCAGGTGGCTAACAGTTCCTTACCCGCTTCCGTGAGGTAAAGGCGTTTACCCACCTGCTCAAACAAGGGCATACCGACAGCACGGGTCAACTGCTTCATCTGAATTGAAACCGTGGGCTGGGTCAGAAAAAGTTCCTCCGCAGCGCGAGTAAAACTTCCGTGGCGAGCAGTGACCTCAAACACCTTAAGCTGATGTAGGGTTGCCTGTTTCAAACCCACTCTCCTTTCCTCAGCAAAGTGATTACGACTAATAGCATGATTGATCTATAGAACCTCCAACAGAGAGACCCAACTGTTGGATGTGCTGCAGACAGCAGTAAAACTACTATAGATGAAATTCTATCAAATTTCACGTCATGATAACGAAAACCAAAGAATACTGTATCCAAATTGACATCCTGTGCGTGCTGCGCGAAGGTGTCTTGCGGAGGGATAGATGATCGGTAAGCCGATAGCAATGGCATCAAGGGAGTGGCTGTACGGTTGCCTGCGGGCGGGTCGCCACCATTGGAATCAGTGGCGGCAGTCCTATCCCCAGCTTAGCGTTGATCTGAGTGAGGTGAATCTCACGGGGTTAGATTTAGGCGGCTATGATCTGCGGGGGTGTAACTTTAGCCATAGTGTACTGCGCTTGGTTAACCTGCGGCGGGCAACTCTTTGCTACGCCAATTTCTATGGCGCAGACTTACACGCGGCAAATCTAGAAGAGGCAGACTGTACGGGGGCGTTGTTTTACCGAGCCGTGGGCGATCGCAGCACCTGTCAGCGGGCCATTCTGCGCTTGGTCAATTTGCAACAGGCACAGTTTCAGCACGCCGACTTGGCATGGGCTATTCTCGAGCAAGCGGACTGCCGTGGAGCCAATTTTCGGGATGCGGATCTCAGTTTTGCCCAAGCGACCGCAGCGGACTTCAAAGGTGGGCAACTGGTGGCTGCGAGCCTCAACGATGCCACCTTGCGTTTTGCCCAACTTGACTATGCCTCCCTTGAAGGCGTGTATGCCTATCGCTGTAACTTTCAGGGAGCCAGCCTCACCTATGCAGGGCTAACCAAGGGGTATTTTGCCAGAGCACTGTTTGTGAATGCCAATCTTAGCCATGCTGTTTGCCGCTGGGCCAATTTTCGCCATGCCAACCTGCAAGGGAGTTGTTGTGATCAGACCGACTTTGACCACAGCAGCTATTACGGCGACTGTTGAGATCTCCAAGCGACTAGCTAGGAAGCGCCGCGCTGTCCCAACAAGGTTTGCTGCGGGGACATCACGTTCCGGGTAGCTCCCGCAAATGGGCTGGCAGGTGCGATCGCTCCGCAAGGGCGAGTAATAATGGGCCGCGAGCTGTGTACTCCACAATACTCACACTGGCCACCGGCGCAGCAATGCGATCGCGAAACCGCCCAACATCAATCCCCAGCAAGCCGCACAGCATGATCCGAATAGTGGCTTTGTGGGACACGATCAGGATGTTGCCACTCGGATATTGACGCTCAATTTCCAGTAGCACGGCATTGCTCCGGTAATAAATATCAATACCGCGCTCGCCACCCGTCGGGGCATTCCAGCCCGGATCCGAGAGCCAACTCACGTAGTCATCGTGGAACCGCTCGTTAACCTCTTGGGTGGATAATCCTTCCCACTGGCCGTAGTAAATTTCCCGTAGGCCATCCCGCAGTTGCATCTGTAACCCGAGGCGATCGCAGAGGAACTGAGCAGTTGCACGGGTTCGCAGCATGGGGCTGGCAAACACTGCCTGCCAAGGCAGTTCGGCATAGGCGCTGGCAAAGGCTGCCGCCATGGCAGTCCCCGCCTCCGTGAGCGGGGGATCCAGTTCACCGCAGAATGCATTAGCACGGCTAAAACTGGTTTGACCATGGCGTAAAAAGTAGAGTGTCAAGCCCATAGCCGCTGTCTCCTGCCTTGCACTGGGAGTATAGACGAGGCAACCAGCAACGTCAACGCCCAGCGTTACTGATGTCGCTGAGGGTCACCCCTTGGTAATAATGCCTCAAAATTTGATCGTAGGTATAGCCCTGCAATGCCATACCGTAAGCACCCCACTGGCTCATCCCCAAGCCATGCCCATGACCGCGTCCTGTAATCGTAAAGGCAACGGGCACACTTTGTCCCGCTTGGCTGGCCACATTCCCATACTCAGGGGCAACCGTGAGGAGGGTACTGCGCAACCCCAGAGCACGTCTCAACTCATTGCCAGAAATAGTACGGCTACCCGCTGTCCCCACCACTTGCATGGAAATAATCCGTCCTTGGGGACTGGTTTGTAGGGGGCGGAAGCCAACAATGGTGCCAATACCGGGAATGCGCTGGCGCAGTTGTGCCGCTGTTAAGCGAACAGTCCACTGAAAGTTAGGCGATACCTGATCAAAATCAGGGGTGCCACGTAGGTAGGGCACAGGTTTTTGCCAAACGTACTCAGAATCCTCCGTATGCCCCCCCGACGCAGCATGAAAGACAGCTTCAATAACTTGACCGCCATAGGTGAGGACTTGATGACGAGTAGCCGCCACTGCTGCGAGGGTACTGGCGGTTTCTGAACTCACACCAGGATAGACCTGATGGGTCACTGTGGCACCCACATCGTAGAGGGTACCCGGACGCCGCCGTTCGCGATCGCACCGAAACAGGGCAAAGGAACGGGAGGCAACCGCTTGGGCTTTTAGAGCCTCCTGTGGCCATGAAGGGTACATTTCCTTACCAACAACACTGGGGAGGTAGTCTTCAAGGTCAACAAGGTTAATCACCAACAAACCGCGGCTGGTGCTCAGGATCTGCAACCGCCCCCGATACCAGCGATCGCCCACCCGCACTAAACCGGTGTCCCGTGGTTCAAGGAGCAATTGTCGGCCTTGGATCCCCGCTGCCTGAACGCTGCTACCGGTAAAGACTGCGGCCACAGATTGCTGGGGCGAGACAGCAATAGCGCGACCCGCATCGTCCCGTAACTGGGCAGGGGTGGAGCTGCTAATGGTAACTTGACGAACCCCTTCAAGGATGGCCACCCGTAGCTCAATTGCCCAAGCCGCTGAGGAGAGCAAGAGCGTCATCAGCACACTGAGGCCACCAGCACGGGTCAGCGATCGCCACAAAAATACTAAATAGACCATACTTCACTCCTCTGCCATGGCCTGCTTCTAGGGAATTGTAGCGAGATTGGCCAGCCAACCCACACAACCCATGGCAAAAACTTAACGTTGTTCCCGCAGGCCGCTCCAACCAATGGTAATAAAGCCAATGGCTAACAAAAAGCTGCGAATACTCACCCTTAGACGGTTGATGAGGGCTTCCTGTTGCGCCCGCTCCACTGCTTCTTGCTGCTGAGAACGGATGCGCTCTCGAGCTTGACCCGCTTGGCGATCGAGGGCTTGCGGATCATTTTTCAACTGCTGGAGAAGCGCTTTTTGCTCGGCAGGCAGTTGACCACTTTGTAAAACTTGCTCCAATTGACCACTGCTGGCGAGTTGTTTTATTTGCTGCTGCTCTTGATCAACACGGATCTCAGCTTGGGCGGCTTCTTGATTGATCTGATTGACTGCCTGCTCAGTAATTTGCCCTGTAATGGAGAGGTAAAGCGGAATCCCCAACAGGCAAAGGAGCCCCAGCAAACTAGAGAGAACAAACACCCAAAACCGCCAGTCTTTCAGGGCGGACTGGCTAGGATCTACTTGAGGGGCGTTTCCAGAGACCGTTTGGATCCAAAAGCCAGTATAAATAAAAACAAAGCCAATGAGGGGGGTGGCACCGCGCTCAATAAACTGGTTGACGACTGTCAGTTGCCACTGATTATTACTAAACTGGGGGGAGACAAAAAGAAGTCCCCACTCCACAAAAAACGTGAGTAGGAGAATGATGCCGACCAGTTTCAAGAATTGCGCTGCAAGGGGCAGGGGGCGTTTTGTGGATTTTGAGGCCGTCATGAATCGCGAGTGACTCGTCAACTACTGCATCAACCTTACTGGATTTTGGGATCATTGATTCAGGTTACAGCGGCGTTCCTTTTGGGGCAATGATGGCAGCACAGGCGTTAATGATCGTGGGCACCACGTCCCATGCCGGAAAATCGTTACTGACGGCGGTGCTCTGTCGCTGGTTAGCACAGCACGGCTGCCGGGTGACTCCCTTTAAGGGGCAAAATATGGCCTTGAATGCCTACGTGACTAGCGAGGGCGGCGAAATTGGCTATGCCCAAGCAGTACAGGCTTGGGCAGCGGGGGTTGAACCGGAAGTGGCAATGAATCCAATTTTGCTGAAGCCCCAAGGCAACATGACCTCCCAGGTGATTCTCAATGGTCACAGTGCTGGCGTCACTGAGGCAGCCAACTATTACCGAGATTATTTTGATCGGGGCTGGCAGGCCATTACCACGGCCTTGAGAGAGTTACAGGAGCGCTTTGACTGGATTGTCTGTGAGGGAGCGGGTTCCCCGGCGGAAGTGAACCTAAAGCATCGCGATCTCACGAATATGCGAGTGGCCAAGTACCTAAAGGCGCCAACAATCCTAGTGGCAGATATTGACCGTGGCGGTGTGTTTGCCCACATTGTGGGAACCCTGATGCTCCTTGACCCTGATGAGCGGGCGTTGATTCGGGGGGTAGTCATTAATAAGTTTCGCGGTCAGCGATCGCTGCTGGAGTCGGGCTTGAAGTGGCTCGAGGAGACAACGGGTGTACCGGTTTTAGGGGTGATCCCTTGGCTGAATCTGCACCACCCAGCGGAGGATTCCCTCGATCTATTGGATCCACGCCCGCAGCGCGCTGCCGATCTTCAAATTACGGTTGTGCGCCTGCCGCGGATCGCCAATTTTACCGACGTTGATCCGCTGTTGGCAGAGCCTACGGTGAGTCTGCGGTTTTGTTCGCCGTCTGACCCCTTAGGGAACCCCGATGCGGTGATCGTCCCGGGGACAAAAACCACCATTGCCGACTTGCAGGTACTGCGTGAGACGGGGATGGCGCAACAACTACAGGAGTATGCGGCTCAGGGGGGCACCATTTTGGGAATCTGTGGCGGTTGGCAATTACTCGGTGAGACGATCGCCGACCCGGAGGGGCTAGAAGGATGCCAAGGCGTGCACGCGGGGCTAGGATTAATGCCACTACAGACGCACCTGACCCCCAAGAAAATCACGCAACAGCGGCAGACCCGTTCCCTCGTTTTTCCGAGTGACACACCCATTCATGGCTATGAAATTCATCACGGCCAAAGTACCTATACTGCCACCGTAGGCGACTGGCAGATGCTGTTTGAAACGCCAGAGCTAGGGTGCGTCAATACCGCACGAACCCTCTGGGGAACGTATCTCCATGGTCTTTTTGAAAATGGTTCATGGCGGCGCCACTGGCTCAATCAGCTGCGATCGCGGCGACAGTTGCCCCCGTTGCCCACAGCGATCCCTGACTATGCAACGGAGCGAGACCGACAACTGGATCGGCTGACTGATGCTGTGATGGCTCACCTTAATTTAGAACCAGTTTGTAAATTATGTTGATGTAAAAATTTCAAATTGTAAGCATTTGTCATAGCTTATAAACAACTCCCCTAGACTAAAGGACGGTACATACATTTGTGGGAGTTAAATGGTGCAATGTTAGTGGTGAGTCAGTGGTCTGTTGTCATGTTAGTTGTGTCGGCGATCGCCGCTCTGATTGGTCTGAGTTGGCTCCTCCACGAGGCTCAGCAGCAGAGCAAACAGCACCCACTGCAGGGCTGTTCCCCTCAGCAAGCCTATGGTGAAACCCTATGGCGAATGATTTTTGTCTATTGGCTCGTCTATTGTGGTGCCACCGGCCTCCAGATCGCTGTACCATTAGAAGGCACTGATCTAGGTCAGATGTGCAAAATTACGGCACTGTTGGCCTTTTTGCTGACGTTCTCCTCGCTCCTGTGCTTACCAATGCACTATTGGCAGTCTCGCCAGCGGCAGCAGCAGCAGCAGCCTAATTAATCTCCTATAAATTTCTACGCCTCAATGTCTTCATGTGGCCAGAACTTCTGCAACAACTACTGGATCGGCAGGCTCTTAGCCAAGAGCAAGCTGTGCAGTTAATGGAGGGGTGGCTAAAAGGCGACATTCCTGAGGCGCTTGGGGGAGCAATTCTAACGGCACTACAATTTAAGGGACTGACGGTGCCTGAGCTCACGGGGATGGCCAGTGTGCTCCTCCAGCAATCAACCGGTCAGCCCATTAATTTGGGCGTTCCCCTCATTGATACCTGTGGCACCGGTGGCGATCGCGCGGGCACCTTTAATATTTCGACAGCCGTTGCCTTTGTGGTGGCAGCGGCAGGCGTGAAGGTGGCTAAGCACGGCAACCGTTCCGTTTCGAGCCGCGTCGGGTCGGCAGATGTTCTGGAAGCGTTGGGCGTGAACCTTGCCCACCCCGATCCCCAGAGGTTGTTGCAGGAGGTAGGGATTACATTTCTATTTGCCCCCGGCTGGCATCCCGCCATGAAGGCCGTTGCCCCGCTGCGCCGTACCCTGAAAATTCGCACCGTCTTCAACCTCCTTGGCCCCTTGGTCAACCCACTGCATCCTACGGGTCAAGTCATTGGTGTGTTTAGCGATCGCTATTTGGAAGCCATGGCCGGTGCCTTGCAACAACTAGGCTGTCAGCGGGGAATTGTCCTCTATGGTCGGGAAGGGGTTGATGAGGCCACCCTTGGCAATATGACCGATATGGTCATGTTTACAAGCCCCCAAGACTCCCTACAGCAAGAGGTGCTAGACCCCCAAGCCTTGGGGCTACGGCAGGCTGACCTTTCAGAACTTGCAGGAGGCGATGTCAGCACAAATCGCGCAATTCTAGAGGCTGTCTTGCAGGGCAATGGCAGTGCAGCCCAAACAGATGTCGTGGCTCTTAATGCCGCCTTGGCACTCTACGTTGCTGGGGCAGTAAACGACTGGTGGCAAGGTGTGGATCACGCCAAAGCCATTCTTGCTAGCGGTGCAGCCTGGGCTAAACTCCAGGCCTTAGTTGCTCTGTCGAATGAGTAACACCCCGCCGCTGCTGCGCTAATTCAGCCACGTAACGTCATCAAGGTTGATATCTATATCTGCTAAATCTTCTGGGTCAATGAGTTGCCGCTGAAGCTCGTCAGTCAACATTTGCTTTGAGCAGGGCACCTTAGGCACTCTGACGCGAGATATATCCGATAGGGTTGCTTTTTCAATCCGCGTGCTTTCTTTGAGGGCATTAGGGTTAATGTGTTGAAGGAAGAAATTGATAGTTTCTTGCTTTAACCAGCCATTTAAGACCGCAAGGGCACCAAAGCGGTAACTGGCTTGCCACTGATCTTTAAGAATCTGTTGAATTTGTGCCTCTGTGAGTAAAGCTGCACGCTGGAGATAGAACCCCAGTGGTTTTTTTTCTTTGGCTTGGATAAGCTGCGGCCATTCCTCCACAAAGAAGTCAATCGTCTCTTGGGCAACCCAACCATGCAGGGAAATGATGTCCCCTAGCCGCAAGTTAGCATAAATGTCTTTCTCCATTAGCACTACTTGCAGTTGTCCAGTGTTGATCAGGGCAGCTTTGAGCAATAATTCGCCAATTTTCATCAAAAACTCCTTGTGGAAACCCCCACCTCGCACCGTTTTGGCGATGATTCCGTAATTGAAAAGGTAACTCTCGATGAATCCGCCGACTGCGGCGAGAACGCCGTAGCATTCTGCGATTATCCATCCGTGCCCGCACCTTGGGGTAGGGGAGTTCTAGGTGGGACTGGAATAATGTCGCTTGAGCGGATTGAACGGCAATCCCTGAATAGAGTTTGCCGGGATCGACTCCAACCACCATGGGTTGAGTCTTACGACCCGATGGTTCGGCGTTCAGGCGCACGGCCTTAAGGCGGAGATTTGTTTTTACCCATGTTGCTCTGCCTTGCTCTACCCATCGCTGCGCGCGACTGCGCTTGGTGGGCATGGCGGGAGTACCATCAGGGTTTTGGACGGGGATGCGTTGCATGGAAGATAATTCCAAAACTACAGGTCTCTTAAGCCAGTTAGCACGGTGTTTCTGGGCTGAACCCACTCCCTGAGATTCTAGGGCCTTACAGATAATCCGATTTAGAGAAGCAACCGGAAGTGTTGCCGTACTAACCTTGGTGGCCTATTCGCAGCTACGACCGGGTTATCTCCGGTCACTCCCCCACCTCGGCGGATGCTAGGTGGGGGTCATTGAAGAGGTGGAACCCCAACAACACTGATGTCAGTCTAAGGAGATTTGCCTCCTAAGGTACCCGAAGTGCCTAGAATAGTTTCAGCTACGATGAATATTAACAAAAATTAATAAAAAGATTTATCGAATGTGAGCGAAAAACTCCGTCCGCTTGCGGCGGGGAGGATGTCAACTTTGTTGCCGCGCTAGGATCTATGCAGGTATCCTTAGTGCCCTAGGAACATTGTCTGCTCCGGCGGATCAGTTTTGCCAGTGTGGGGTAGGCTTTTCACGTTTTCACCCCGCTAATATCAGTTTGCAGTTTTTTAGGGCATGTTATGGATCTGGTGCTGTGCCATCAAATTGCTGATTTTGACACCCTAGGGGCAGCGGTGGGTCTCTCACGGCTTTATCCGGGCACAAAAATTGTTTTAACAGGAGGTACCCATCCCAAAATTGGTGAATTCTTGGCCTACCACCGTGACGAATATCCTCTGATTGAAGCGCGAGCTGTGGACCCAACCCAGTTACGTCAACTGTGGATTGTGGATACCCAATGGCGCAAGCAGTTGGGACAAGCCGCTCTATGGCTGGATCAACCGCAGGTAAAGATTACGATTTACGATCACCACGTGGAGCTGTCCGGGGATATTGCCGCTACTACCCTGTACCTAGAGCCAGTGGGTGCCACCAGTACAATTATTGCTGAGCAGCTACAGGCTGCCAACCTTGCCTTAACCCCCACTGAGGCCACGGTGCTGGCTCTGGGAATTCATGCGGATACGGGTTCTCTTACTTTTGAGCAAACGACGGTGCGGGACGTGCAAGCATTAGCTTGGCTGCTGAGTCAGGGTGCCAATCAACGGGCGATCGCCACCTATAGTGAGGCGGGGCTAAGTGAAGACTTACAGCCCCTCCTACGAGAGGCATGGGAACACTTGCACCAAGAGGAGCACCACGGCTATCGCCTAGGTTGGGTATTGCTGGCAACGGCATCCTATCTCCCCGGGTTGTCGCGGCTCGTGACTCAACTTGCGGATTTAAGTGAGTGCGATGCAATCCTCCTCGGCCATGCCTATCGCCACAACCATCTGGCGGTGATTGCCCGCAGTCAAATTCCGGGAGTGAATGTGGCCTACAGTCTTGCTGCTTTGGGAGGGGGAGGGCACGCCCAAGCCGCCGCTGCTACCGTGATCACAGAGACCCCGGAGCAGGTGCTCAAAGAGGTGTATCACAGTCTTTGTCAGCAGGTGCCGCATCCTCCCACTGCCGTAGAACTGATGTCGTCCCCCGTGCGAACTGTGCGGCCAGACACCCCCATTGCAGATGCCCATCGGGTATTGCTGCGCTATGGTCATTCGGGGTTATCGGTCGTTGATGCCACAGGGACACTGGTGGGCATTATTTCGCGGCGAGATTTGGATATTGCCCTGCACCACGGCTTTGCCCACGCGCCAGTCAAAGGCTATATGAAGGCACCCGTGCGCACCATTACCCCCGATACCACGTTGCCAGAGATCCAAGCCTTGATGGTGAAGTATGATATTGGGCGATTGCCGGTGATGACCCCTAAGGGCAACCTTTTAGGAATTGTCACCCGCACCGATGTGTTGCGCCATCTCTATGCTCTGACGGTGGAGACCGAAACGGTGTGCCCGCTGCCGACACTGAATCTTTACGAGGCGTTGCAGCAGCGGTTGCCCTCGCGACTGTGGGCGCTACTGCAGCGGGCGGCCAACATTGCTAAGGATCGAGGCTGGCAACTGTATCTTGTCGGCGGAGCCGTGCGGGATTTATTGCTGGCGATCGCCCAAGGGTCGGAGGCGGTACCCACCCGTGAATTTGATTTAGTGGTGGATGGGGTACAGCAGGACGAGGCGGCGGGGGTGCACCTAGCCCAAGCTCTCCATGATCTCTACCGTGAGACGGTGCTCCAGGTCTATGGTCAGTTTCAAACCGCTGCCCTGCACTGGCCAAAGCACTCTGACTTGGCTGGCTTTGCCGTGGATATTGCCACCGCCCGCAGTGAGTTTTATCCCTATCCGGCAGCGCATCCGGAAGTGGCCGCCAGTTCGATTCGCCAAGACCTCTACCGCCGTGACTTTACGATTAATGCCCTAGCGTTGCGCCTTAGTGCCCCCCGCCACGGTGAAGTGCTAGATTTTTTTGGTGGGCGCGAGGATCTAGAGCAGCGCTTAATCCGTGTGTTGCACCCCAATAGCTTTATTGAGGATCCGACGCGCATCTTCCGGGCGGTGCGGTTTGCGGTGCGGCTGGGGTTTGAGCTAGAATCCCAAACCCGGCAGTATATTGATTATGCCCTCACCAGCGGGGTGTTTGAGGGGGACGATCGCGCTGCTAGCAAACGACCCTCTCTCCAAAGCCGCCTCCGCAATGAACTGCGCCATATATTAGAACTGCCTGTCGCTCCTGGGGAGGCCTTTGCTGGCGATCGCGCCCTTACCCTGCTGGCGGAACTGGGAGCACTCCAGTGCTTAGATCGGCACGTCTGTTTTGATGACGCGGCTCGTGCTCGTTTGCAACTGGTGTGGCAGTGGTGGCCGCAACTCCCGCAAAAACAAAAATGGCAAACTGTTCCCCTCTGGCAACTCTTATTATTGGCCTTAATTATTAGTGCTCCCACTGCTGTGGCGATCGCCCGGCAACTGCAACTCAGTGAAGATGCTATTCGGTGGCTACAGGACTTACCGGCGCTGCGCCAACAGTGGCAAGCCATCCTCGCAGCAAGTGCTCGTTTAAGTGATTATTACCACTGTTTAGAGAGCTACCCGCTGCCGCTGGTCGTTTTGTTAGCGGCACAACTGCATAGCGAGCCTGACCCCCACCGTGTTGAACTGCTACGGGACTATTTGTGGCAGTGGCGGCTGCAAAAAAGCCTCCTCAATGGCCACGACCTTCAAGCCTTGGGCTATCAACGCGGCCCGCAACTACGGCAGATGTTGAGGGCACTCCAAGCTGCCACCCTTGATGGCCTAGTGAGCGATCGCGCCAGTGCCATTGCCTACCTGCAAACCCATTATCCGTTACCTTGATCGGGTTCTTGATAATAGACCTGCATCCCCTCCTTGGTGCTCATGCGTCCGGGCTGAGGACGGTGGTGAGTTTGTAACCCTTGCAGCACTTCCGAGAGGGTTAAGCCTTCTGGGAGGGTCGAGCGTACCTCGCGTACCTTATGCCACACAGAACGGGACATCATTAAACTGTGGCGAATCGGGTCTGCGCACTGTTCAAGATAGGCTTCGCGTTCAGGTTGGTAATCCGTTGAAACCAGTACTAAGGGGGCAGGTGCGTAGGGTTGCAGCACGCGGGCAAGATGCGCAAATAGCTCTGGATAGAGCCACGTATAGGCAGGGTGCACAGTCAATTCTAGCCAATGGGGCGATCGACCATCTTGGCAGGCATACAAGGTATAGGCGGCGATCGCCGCCTTCCGTTGAGGCTCAAAAACGTAGGCACGGCTGGCGTGAGCTTGGGCGATCCAACTAGCAAAACTGTCCTGAAGCCAGTCCGTCAGACTGATTCTGAAATCTCGGCTATGGCGATCAAAAACTTGTCGCACTAAGGCAGGCATTGATGCCGTATCCAGTTGGTACAACAGTGGTGCATCCGCATTGGTCACCTTCAGCAGGTTGGGCAAGCTGGGAGTTTGCTGGGCAAGCTGAGCCAGCTGCGTGCTAGAAATTTGCCAATAGGTTAACTGCGCAAGGGGCTGAAAGCCATTGTGACGGTAGAGTGCCAAGGCATCCTGATGCTCAATGTTAATTTCTAGCATCCATGTGCGGGCTTCCAGAATGCTACTAAAGCAATGCCGCAGAAGCTGGGTGCCCACTTCAGTAAACTCTGTCGCCGCCAACTGCTGTACTTGCCATGTGGTGCGGTTTTCATTAAAGGGCGCCACCTGCGCCACCCCCAATAGCTTGTCGCCACGCTCGGCAACGTAAATACGTTGCTTGGCTGTACCTGTGAGCCACTGCAAACGCTGTAGCGGTGCCGTCATCGACTGGGGTAGCAGAGTGTGTTTACCAAACGGCTGCTCATGAACACCCTGCTGACTCAGCCATTGCTCAACCACATCAATATCGCGGTAAGCAAGGGGACGAATAACGAGGTCGCTGGTGGGGGGAATATCAGAAAACATAGGTAGGTGGGGATACTACCATTATCTTACAACCTCAGCTCAAGCTCGCGGGCGCACTGATCGTACTACGCTCTTTTGCAAGCAAAAGGGGCGATCGCCTCGACCACCCCAATCACCTTTACCGTTTCAATGTTTTTTAGTAAAGTTCTTCTTCCTGGTGGGTGAGGATTTTGCAGTCCGAACGCGGGTAAGCAACACAGGTGAGCACAAACCCTTTTTCAATTTGATCGTCATCAAGGAACGATTGATCGGATTGATCCACTTCCCCTTCCAATAGTTTGCCAGCACAGGTCGAGCACGCTCCTGCACGACAGGAGAACGGGAGATCTAAGCCTTGCTCTTCAGCGACATCTAAAATGTACTCGTCCTCAGGCACATCAATGGTCGTTTCACCATCAGGACGGACAAGCGTTACTTTGTAGGTTGCCATGAATGTTGTCCTCTCGTGTTGTGGAAAAGGCAGGGAGCGTATGCGCTCCAATTAAGATACTAGGGGAAAACTCTTGTCTTGGTCGCTGCATTTACCCCTGTGTTCGTATCGTTTTCGTAATTCTAGGGGAGTAAGGTATCTAAAATACTTATACGATCTAGCCAGTATTTGCCGTCATCAATGGTTGACCTTAAGCTTCCCTAGAGACCTATCAGCACGTTTTCAGCCCTATGGGCAGCAGCTAGAGTCCCATCGAACGCTTCAATTCCTCAAGGGCTGTTTGGAGTTCTAAGCGATGGAATTCTGCCTCTAGGGGATCACTCGGCGAGTTGGAGCCAGTAAACGGTGGCGGGGAGGGAGGCGGTGTGCTAGCACGAGGTACCCGACGCTGCAATTCCTGACGGCGATCGCGAATCTTAGCGAGCAGTTGTTCAGTCGCCGGCAGTTGGTTGAGGGCATTGAGGCGCTGGGTCCAAAGCTCTTGCCCCCGTTGCCGTAGTTGGGCTTCCCGCTGCTGAGCAACCTTCACTAAGTCAGGCCGATGAGCTGCCGTTGCGGTTTGAATGCGATCGCGCCAGCGACGAATCTCGCTAACCAGATTGAGAATTTGCTGCTCGCATTCATGCACCTCTTGCTGCAACTTCAGGTAAAGGTCTTGGGTTTGTCGCTCTTGATCGTCTAGCTCCATGAGCAGGAGGTTGAGTTCAAGTTGCGGGTTAGCACGAATAACGTCCTCCAGACGCTGCTCAAGAAAGCTGTGCAAATCCTTAAAGAAAGTCATGAATCTTAATAAATTTATTATTGAAATTGATTAAGTCTAAGTTAAGTGGGACACTAGAATTAGTGCTTAGACTATAGCGCATGGAACGATTCAATCCAACCCTAAGTTTGCAAACATTAGTTCAGCCACATGGCGTCACTATTGCCCCTACGGGTTCCTTGGCTGAAATTATTGCAGGGTTGAGCAGCAATCAAGGACGAGGATTAGTGGTCGAAGAGCAGGGTCAGTTTTGCGGCTTGATTACCCAGCGGGAAGTGGTACGTGCTGTAGGAGAAGGCACTGATCTAGAACGCATCACGGCAGCAACCCTTATGCTGCCTCAAGACTATTGCCTCCACCTCAGTGATCTCGATCACCCTTTGACCGTTTTGGGAAAGTTTCGCCATCTGGGCGTAGATGCACTGCCTATTGTCAATAACAGTGGCCGTGTGGAGGGGATGCTGACCCGCCAAGCCTTCCGCAATAGTTTGCGCCCCGTTGACTTGCTGCGAATTAAGCCAGTTGCTGATGTCATGGTCAAAGAGGTGGCTACCATTAGCGCTGAGGCCTCCCTGAAGGAGGCGGCCACACTCATGGCTGAGCGGGGGATTACAAGTCTGGTGATTCCTGACCCTGTCAATGGCTACCCCCGTGGCATTATTACCGAAAAGGATATTTTTGAGGTTCTGTGCCGCTCAGGCGGCAAGCTAGAGGGAACGGTGGCCACGGCAATGTCCCAGCCGGTGTTGACAGTACAGCCGTATCAAAATCTTTGGCAGGTGAATCATCTGCTCAAAGAACACCACATCCGCCGCGTGGTGGTTGTGGATAAGCAGGGGGCAATGGTGGGGATTGTTACCCAGAGTAACATTCTCGCTGCCATTGACATTGCAGAAGCCGAGAGTTTGATTCAGGTTCTGACGCAAGAGCTGAATAAAGCTACGGCAGAGCTGCGCTGGCAACTGTCTCAGCAGCAAGCCATTACAGCGGCTATTACTGAAAGTGAACAGCGCTACAACACCCTGATGAGCTACTTGCCCGTCGCTCTGTATTGTCGAAGTGACAACAACCTTTGGCGTTTTAGCTACGTCAGCGATCATATTTATCAACTCACCGGTTATTTCCCCCAAGATTTACCCTCATTTCAGACCTTGATTCCTCCAGAGGATCGGGTTATGGCCGAGCGCGAGATTGAACAGGCCATGGCTCAACAGCGCTCCTACAACACCACCTATCGCATTCAGCACCGCGATGGCCGCTTTCGCTGGCTCAATGATCGCGGGCAGTTTCACCCAGAGAATCGCAGCTTTCACGGTGTGTTGCTGGATGTCTCAGAGCAAAAGCGTACGGAAGAGCGCCTCAAAACAGCCTTAGAGCGCGAGCTGATTGTCAGCACTATTATTCAAGACATCCGCCAAACGATTAACTTGGCAGATATTTTGCAGCGAGCCGTCACCAGTATTCAGCAATTGCTCCTGAGCGATCGTGTCTTCACTTACCGCTTTTTAGCTGATGGCGCTGGTGTGGTTGAGGTCGAAGCGCTCTCCGCGCCTCAGTACTCTATCCTCGGCCAGCTGATCCACGATCCCTGCTTTACTAAAGGCACTGCTCAGCGCTTTTTAGAAGGCCGCACATTAGTGATCAGCGATGTGCAACAGGCACAAATCATGGACTGCCACCGCAATATGCTTTTGAGCTTCAACGTCCAAGCTAACTTGGTTGTCCCCCTGTTGCGTGGTCGAGATCTTTGGGGTCTGTTGATTGTACACCAGTGCCGTGCTCCTCGCCTTTGGACGCGGGAAGACGTCTTTTTGTTGCAGCGCATTGCTGAGCCGTTAGCTGTCGCTTTACAGCAGGCAGAAATGTATCAGTCGTTGGAAGTCAGCAACACCAACCTCCAGCAGATGATCTATCTCGATGGCCTCACAGATATTGGCAATCGCCGCTGCTTTGATGATCTGTTTCCCAAAGAGTGGCGGCGCTGCCAGCGCGAGCAGCAGCCGTTGAGCCTCATCATGATCGATATTGACTGCTTTAAGGCCTATAACGATTTCTACGGCCACCTGCAGGGGGATGAGGTTCTTAAACAGGTGGCGCGCTTATTGGAAAAGCATCTGCAGCGCGCAGGGGATATGGTTGCCCGCTATGGGGGTGAAGAATTTGTTTTGCTCTTGCCCAATACCGATCTCGAGGGTGCCATCTGTATCGTCAAAAAGGTCCAGGCTGCGCTGCGTGACCTCGCCATTCACCATGAGAAAAGTACAGCTGGATCATCACTGACGGCCAGTTTTGGCATTGCCACAACGATCCCCCAATCTGGGCTGTCGCCGACAGATCTACTAGCGCTTGCGGATCAGTGCCTGTACGAGGCAAAAGCTGCTGGGCGCAATCGCTGGGTAGCAAAAACCCTAGAGGGCGGCAGTGCCAGCCTCACTAGTGATGGGTAAATAAATGCGTAGCCACGCCCCACCGTACTCAGGATGATTGGCTGCTTGTATGTAGCCGCCATGGCACTCGACAATTTGGCGGGCGATCGCCAGCCCCAAGCCACTGCCACTGCCAATGGGGGCAATGGTTGTCACATCGCCGGTGGCCGGTTGAACTAGGCGATGTCGCCGTGACTGGCCGCGGTAGAAGCGATCGAAGATGTAGGGTAAATCCTTGCTGGGAAACCCATTGCCAGTATCAATAATTTCCAAGCATAGGTAGTGACTTTCGCTGCTAGCTTGGAGCAGCCGCGTCATCACATGGTCGCCACGGCCACAGTACTTGATGCTGTTATCGTAAAGGTTGACCAATAGCCGCAACAGTTGTGCCTCGTTGCCATAGTAGGGGAGCTGGGCGGGGCCGGTGTAGGTGTGGTCAATCTGTTTATGTTGGGCAAGGGGCGCAAGGGATTGCCAAGCAGTGTGTATCACTTGCACCAGATCAAGGGAGTGGCGCTCAATCTCACTGAGGGGGGTATGGGCAAGACGGTTGAGATCGAGCAACTCCTGCACTAGTAAACTGAGGCGAATAATTTCGTCGAGGAGGCGATCGACCCAATCTCGCAGTGGCTCTGGAACTCGCTGTTGCAGGGTTTCGGCCACCAAGCGCAGGGAGGTGAGGGGGGTTTTGAGTTCATGGGCGACATCCGTTGCCCAGCGATCGCGCTCATCCCGCAGGCGGGTCACCTCCTCGCGATCCTCCAGAAAAATCCCAACATGTGCCTCCGCAATGGGAATTCCCCGCCCCCGCAGGGGTTTGCGTCGGGTTTGCCCTGTTGGGGTTAAAAATCCGTACAGCCATTCTTTCTCGGTGATGGCATTTTGCTCCCGTACCTCTTCAATCAAGCAGTCCAGCTCGTAGGAGCGCACTAGCTCTAGCAACAGCCGTCCGTGGGGGGTGCTGAGTCGAAAGAGGGAACGCGCCTGTTGATTACAGAAAACAATACGGTTGGCAGCATCCACTTCGAGATAGGCGACGGGAGCCGCATCAAGGATGGCTTGATACCGCTCTATTTGACTGAGGCAATGTTGCTGGGCGATCGCCTGCTGGGCCAGCGCCGTTTGCACCCGCTGAGGAAGGGACGACCTGAGGGGATGGACATTGTATTGCGCAAGGATCGCTTCTAGCTGCCGCTGTAGATGAGTTCGCTGCCAGAGCCAGACTCCTATCCCCAGCAGGAACCCTACCCCCAAAAAGGCAAGTTCCATAGACGTATGTGGAAACCCCATCTATTCTAGGATTATCTGGAATTGGCTGTACTCCTTAATCTTGAATCTTGTCTGCGTAATGTCTGCACCACTTTTACAGGTTGACAAGTTAACCGTTGATTTTCCACAGGTCGGGCAATCGGTGCGGGCAGTGGATGGGGTGTCGTTTTCCCTAGAGCGTGGGCAAACCCTTGGCATTGTCGGGGAGTCGGGATCGGGAAAGTCGGTAACCTGTATGGCTCTGCTGCGGTTACTGTTGCCCCCCGGTCGGGTGACGCAGGGGTGTGCTTGGTTTCAGCCGGAGCCAGAGGGAGCGGCGATCGATCTTTTGGCGTGCTCAGAACGACAAATGCAACAGATCCGGGGGTGCCGGATCAGTATGGTGTTCCAGGAACCCATGAGTTCCCTCAATCCGGTTTACACTATTGGCTTTCAATTGGCAGAGGCCATTGATCCGCAGCAGCGACTCCCCCGCCAGCAGGTACAGCAACGGGCGATCGCCCTCCTTGAACAAGTCCAGTTGCTTAAGCCGGAAGACCCGCTAGACCAACGGCACCGCTTTTTACAACGGTATCCCCATCAACTCTCAGGGGGCAGATCCAGCGGGTGATGATTGCCATGGCGATCGCCGCAGAACCAGCCCTGCTCATTGCCGATGAACCCACCACGGCGTTGGATGTGACGGTACAGGCAGCAATTTTGCAACTGTTGCGGGAGTTACGGCAGCAGTACCATCTCTCGCTGATTTTTGTAACCCATGATTTGAACCTTGTCGCGGATTTGGCGGATCAGGTGGTGGTGATGTACCGTGGCCAAATTGTGGAAGCGGGTGCTGTTGCCGAGGTATTCCGGGCACCTCAGCATCCCTACACCAGAGGCCTGCTGGCCTGTCGCCCTCGCTTGGAGCAACGCCTAGCTATTTTGCCAACGGTGGCTGATTTTATGAGCCAGACTCCACCCCCCTTAGCCCTTGTCTCCGCCGCGGCGCAGCAGGCGCGTTTAGCTCAATTGGCGGCTCAGCCTCCCTTGGTGCGGGTGGAGCATCTTTGGGTGCAGTATCCTGGGCAGGGTAAGCAACAATACGTCAAGGCGCTGCGGGATGTGTCGTTTACGATTCACCGGGGAGAAACCCTCGGCTTAGTTGGGGAATCCGGCTGTGGCAAAACCACCTTAGGGCGCGCCCTGCTGCGTCTGGTACCCGCCAGCCAAGGGCAGATTTGGTTTGGCGATCGCAACATTACGCACCTGCGGCCTCGACAACTGCGCCCGCTACGGCAGCGGATGCAACTCATTTTTCAAGACCCCTATAGCTCCCTCGACCCACGCATGACCATTGGGGCACTGGTGGCTGAACCGATGGTGATTCACAGACGGCCACCCTCGAAACAACAGCGCCAAGAACGGGTCGCTACCTTACTGGCACGGGTAGGCATTGACCCAGCAGCACAGCGGCGCTATCCCCACGAATTTTCCGGTGGGCAGCGGCAGCGCATTTGTATTGCCCGTGCCCTTGCTCTGAACCCTGAGTTTATTGTCTGTGATGAGTCGGTGTCGGCGCTGGATGTGTCGGTGCAAGCGCAGGTGCTCAACCTACTCAAGGAGCTGCAGCAGGAATTGGGGCTGACCTATCTGTTTATTTCCCACGATCTGAATGTGGTCAAGTTTATGAGCGATCGCCTCATGGTTATGTACAATGGCGAAATTGTGGAAATGGGCGAGGCAGAAGCGATCTATGCCCAGCCACAGCACCCCTATACCCGCACCCTAATTGCGGCCATTCCCCGTGGTCTATCCGTTGAGGCGGCTTGAGTGTCTGAGTCTCTTGATTTTCATCGTGTTTTAGCCACACTGCGCCCCGTGCTCTGGCAAGCCCTAGAGCAGTTGCGTCAGTTTTACCGCCATGTGCAGGATTTGGCGGTTGCCGATAAGGGGGCGATCCGGTCACGATTGCCGATCAAACCATCGATGCTTTTTTGCGCCACGCTCTCCAGCGCGATTTTCCAGAGACGATGTTTGGCTACCTCACGGAGGAGACCTACCAGCCCGGGCAGCCGCTGCCCCAGCCCTACCAGTGGATCATTGACCCCCTCGATGGCACCTACGACTTTCTGCAGCAGACGGGGGAGTATGCGATCCATGTTGCCCTGGTGCATCAGCAGCGCCCCTGTGTGGCGGCGGTGGTGTGGCCGGAGCAGGAGGTTCTTTTTACGGCGATTACTGGCGCGGGCACCTATCGGGAAACCCGCCATGGCTGTACTCGCTTGACGGTTGCTCCCCCTGCTTCACAGGAACCGTTGCGGGTGGTGATAAGCCGCTCCCATGGGGGCGATCGCCTACGAGCCTTTTTAAGCACCCTTGGCCGGGTTCAGCAAATTCCCATGGGCAGCATGGGCTGCAAAACCGCGACTATTTGTCAAGGACAAGCCGATCTTTATGTGAACCTTACCGGTCGCAGTGCCCCCAAAGATTGGGACTTGGCTGCCCCGGATTTAATTATGCAGGAGGCGGGCGGTGCCTTTACCTATGCCAATGGCGAAGTTCCCCGCTATAATCGAGCCGATGTGCAGCACTGGCAGCCGTTGGTGGTGTGCCATCCCAGCCTGCGCCCCACCGTGGGCGATCGCCTGCAAGCCTTTTTAGCCGCCAACCCATGATAGACCCGGATAGTCTCCTCAGTGTGAGCGAGTGCCAAGGGATTGATCAACTCCTGCTCCCCGCAGCGGATCGCTTTGCCATCCGGGTTGCGGTTTATACCCTACGTTATCTCAAGGCAGCGGTGGGCGATCGCCCCCTAGACGACCTCACCGAGGCACAGATCTATGACTGCATTGCCAAAGATCCCCGTCTGCAAGCAGAAGAAGAACGACAAGCGGGTTTTATGACGTGGTATGGTCAGATTCTCATCAGTGCCCTGAAGCAACTGCGAATCATTGCCGCCAGCGCCAATGTCACCGTCGCCGAGCTAGAGATCGCGCAAATTAGCTACTGGTTTCAACAGCAGTGCCAGCAACGGCTGCAATCTGCCCCCCCGCCACCTTAAGCACCTGGGCATCGGAGCGCCAAGGAGTGGCAAAGGGGGTCAAGTGGGTTGTGGTGATCAGGGTCTGGTAGCGATCGCCCATCACCTCTAGCAAAATCTGCTGACGATAGAGGTCTAACTCTGCCAGTACATCATCCAGCAGCAACAGGGGGGACTCCCCAACCACAGCTTCCACAAGAGCTAACTCCGCCAGTTTCAGCGCCAATACTAGGGTTCGCTGCTGTCCTTGGGAGGCGTACTGACGAGCTGGCTGATGGTTGAGGTCAAACCCCACATCATCACGGTGGGGGCCCACCAGCGTGGTTTTGTGGATGAGTTCCAACGAGCGGCGCTCTGCCAAACGCTCCATAAACCTGACCAACATTGCTTCGGGACTGGGGTCAGCAATGGGCACATGGCTGTGGTAGCTAAGGGTGAGCACCTCGCGATCGCCACTTAAGACCTGATGCCAGTGGCTAGCCAAGGGAGCTAAGCGCTCAATGAGTCGCTGGCGACGGCGCATCATCCGCGTTCCTGTGACGGCAAGCTGCTGGTTCCAAGCCTGCCATAACCCTTCATCTATTCCTGTGCCCTGCTTAAGCAGAGCATTGCGCTGCCGCAGAGTTTTTTGATAGCTCTGGAGCAGTTGACTATAGACCGGTTCAAGTTGCACAAGAATGCGATCCAGCCATGAGCGCCGCAGCGCTGGGGTTCCCCGCACAAGGTCGAGGTCTAAACAGGAAAACTCCACCACATTCAACTGGCCTAAAAAATCAAGGGTGCGCCGCACCGTACAGCCATTGACCCGCAGGCTGCGTCCTCCCCCCTGCCGTAGCACCCCCGTTAACTCAAGGGGAATCCCCTGCCGTTCCACCTCTGCCGTCATCTGGGCAGTGGTGTGGCCATGCTGAATCAAATCGCGATCGCGGGGGGTACGGTGGGACTGCAAGGTGGCCAGCCATTCCACCGCTTCCAGCAGGTTGGACTTCCCTTGGGCATTGTCCCCCAGCAAAATCGTTTTAGCCGCGGTAAAGGAGACCGTTTGCTCAGGGTAGTTACGAAAATGGCGCAGGCTTAAACGCTTGAGATACACTGGCCGACCAAGCATCATACTGATATTGTGCAACGCCCATAGACTGACAGGGCGATCGCTCAGGGGCTTAATGTACGCTTCCTAAAGCGAAATAACATACCATGAACCAGCTCAGGGGATTACCACTGGTATAAATATCCATGACTGCCTGTGCCAGTTCGGGTAGCCTACGGTGACCATAGAACCACGGTGGGGTTACAGGTAACCGAAAAGGAGCGCGGATGACAGCTTTTTCAGGGTAATCAAACAAAAAGCTGTTGTGAACCACCCCCACCCAGAACCAATGTCGGCAGGCGTATGGCCGGGAAACGCACCCCAAGGGGTACACCCCAAACCATTCCCAAGGGAGACCCACGCATTGATCGCAATAGAACCATAGCGCAGTTGAGCAATCGCTTGGTTAAAGGCATCTGCTTCCTGCGCCTCCGTGCGCGGATCAATAATCACAGTGCACCCCAGCGTCCCCCAAAGCTGCTCATTGACAAAGGGCACCGCCATCGCTAAGAAGTCGCGGGCATTCCTACTCGGCAGTTGTACCTCTGCCAGTAGCCCGCAGAAGACTTCTTCTTGAAAAATGCGTGGGTTAGCCGTGGGGTCTAGCCCTTCAATCAAGGTCCAAGGAATCGTGCCTGGCTGCTTGGGGGAGAGCACTGTAGCTTGGGGATACTCCGCTAAAAAGGACTCGTAGCGGGCGATCGCCCCCGGATAGTAGGCCGGGCGTGGCGGGATAGCCTGCAAGTGCTGCTTCAGGGCACTCAAAAAGGCTAGCCGCTGTGGCCATTCCCGAGAAGTGACAACAATTTGGGCGGCGATGCAGTTAAAGCTAGCATTATGAACCAGAGCACTCGCCACCTGCCGCGCTTGGTAGTCCAGCTCTGCGGCTGACCAGTCCCCGGGAACAATCATTAGGGGAGTCACATTTCCCAGCTCTGCAGTCACAGGTGTGGTTAGGCGTGGCTGCTGAGAATCTGGGATTGCCCCCCCCAAACCAGACGGTTATAGGTATGGTGGGAACCGGTGATGTGAATATGCTGCGTCAGGGGATGGTGACAAAGCTGCTCACCTACTGTGCCATCCCCGGTAACAATCTCTAAAAAGCCCGCTTCAATGAGTGGGGCACAAACTTGCCGAAAACAGTCTGTTAAGGGATCCAGCAGCGGATTCATTTTTAGCAGCGCAACCCGATTGGCTGCCAAGAGTTGGTAGAGGGCATCGGCCAAGCACAGGGATGTAATATTCCCTGCCCCTAAAACCACGGCAACGCCCGGCGGTGGCGGATTGCGGTAGGCAGAGCCTTGGGTAGCCGGCTGATCTGGCTGTAACCACACCTGAGCGCTGACCCCAAACCACAGCAGTCGTTCTTGCCAATTGCGGGGCAGAATGTGAGCCACCCGCTGTCCGGTTGGGGTGGTTTGCCAGCGGGGCACCGGCGGCACACCGTTATGGCGCAGCGCATAGATATAGTGGTCTAGCTTGAGAATCAACCCCAGCGGTCCAGTCGTCCACTCCTCGCCGACCCAGTCGCGGTCAATCCCCTTGATCTGGCAGGCCAGTTCTACCCACCTTTGGGCATGGTGGCGAGCAAGGTGTTTCATGCGCTGCAAATAGGGGATGCGCTCTCGAGGAGAAAGTTCTTGCCAGCGGCGCGCCTGCTGGTGGAGTCGTTCGAGTTCCTTAATTGCCGGTACTGCAACAGTCATAAATGAGGCCGATTCTCCTGTAAATAAATAATAACCGCTGTCGGCTAACAGGGTTTTTCTTAACAAGACGCGCGGAATTCCCCGCCGTAGCGACGATGGGGATGTCAACTTAAGTAATCTCCCACCCATTCTGGCATACGGTCGAACGTCCGCACTCATCCGCCACAACGATAGATAATTACAAACGCAGCTTGTGCTTTCGCATCCTCGAGGGTTGCATGCCAAGTATCGGTAACCGTATCCCAGTTTTCGTGGCAGCCAAAGAGGTAATTGTTTGGGAACGCAACTCCGTTCTAGGATTATAGGAGTGATGTGGGCGGGCTAAAACCCCTCCGCTTTAGCGAGGGGATACAGCCAACTCAGGGGGCTTTAGCCCTCTCTATGTGTTAAACTAGAGACGTGGAAAGTAGGCGTATCAACTACGCGAAGAAACATCCTAGTACGGAGAGATCCCGGCAAGTAAGTCACTACCGCTTTGGCGGCAAGCCTAAACCACTGCAAGCAATGGCAGGATGTTGAGCGTATCGAACTGGCTAGTGTTGAAAAGTGCGAAACCACGAACCGAAACATAAACGTAGTCCCAATAGCAGAGATGCTTGAGGTGAGTAGGGGGTCTTTGACTGCCCCCACCCGCATTAAGTTGTGGGTGACAGCTCAAGGGAAAAGCGAAGCAACGCGGCTTCAGCCCGTTGCGTAGCATCCTTTGGGAATCCCCTCTCTTTCAAGGAGGGGAGAAGTCAAGTATGCCTCGAACCTCATTTTTACGCTTGAACTTGCCTCCCAACCACCAACTGCGCCAATTCAGTCCTAGTGCCGTTAAGCGGCTATTGTTAGATCCAAATTGGTTGCGCTTGGCGCTGCGGCTGCGCGGCTCCGTCATTCCTGCTATTCTGCCAGAAGTCCTTTTTTGTGTTGCCTTTGGGGTGTTGATTTCAGCGGCAGACATTTACATTGTCAATCTGCATTGGCCAGTTCTGGGCAGCTTAATCCCCTCTATTGTGCTCGGGTTACTCCTTGTGTTTCGTACCAACACCGCCTACGAGCGGTTTTGGGAAGGACGGCGACAGTGGGGGAACATCATCAACGCCTCCCGCAACTTAACCCGCTTGATGTGGACGGCCATTGATGAGCAAACAGCCGCCGATCGCCAAGGCAAAATCAAAGCCGTGAACTTAGTGGGCGCCTTTGCGATCGCCACCAAGCAGCACCTGCGCCACCAAACCTTTGTAGAGCTTCAGCCATTCCTTGCTCCTCACGAATATCAGGAACTGCAATCGGTACAAAATGTGCCGCTGCGCATTGCCCTATGGATAGAATCGTATCTGCATCAACAACACTGCTGTGGTCAGTTGTCTCTGTATCAACTCACCTATATGGATGAGTTACTCGTGCTGCTTGTAGATGCCCTAGGCAGTTGTGAGCGCATCCTGAAAACACCGATCCCCTTGGCCTACGCCATTCACCTCAAGCAGTTATTACTGCTGTACTGTCTGCTGTTACCCTTCCAACTGGTGGATGATCTTGGGTGGTTAACAGGGCCAATGGTGGGTCTGATTGCCTTTACCCTCTTTGGCGTTGAGGAAATTGGCATTGAAATTGAAAACCCCTTTGGCCGCGACTTAAATGATTTACCATTAGATGCAATCTGCATTACGATGCAGCAAAACATTCATGACCTCATTAGTACGCCAGCACCCCACCAATCCTCCCTTGACGATGTGGTAATTCCCCATGACCATGACCACTACTCATCCTGACCCCCAAACCATTGCCTACGAAGTGGTTCATCACCTTCCTGGGCGGTTGCGGCTGCGGGTTCCGCGTCTGCGCTATGACGAGCACTACCTGCGCCAACTTCAGCACCTGTTGGTGCAGCAGGAGGTTGTTCAGCAAATTCGCGTCAATGCTGCTGCCGCCTGTATCGTGATCGAATATAACAGCGATGGCGAGAGTCACCTTGCCCTGTTTAGTTCCCTGATCCGTCGCGCCGCCGACCCTGACTTACCCAGCCCCACCATTCTGCCGATTGACAAGCAGGTGTATTCCCCATGGAACACCGCCTACTTTTTGCAAAAGATGGCCTTGCCTGTGGCTGCCTTAGCCATTGTTGCCCTATTGCCACTGCAAACTCCGTTCTATCCAGTAATTGTCGCGACAATCATTACCATCATTGCTCTGCCCACATTTCAGGAAGCCCTCGAAAGCCTTGAGCATCGCCATCTCAACGTCACCCAACTGGAATCCCTGTGGACGATTTTGCATACCTTGCAAGGGGAGTATATGGCTCCAGTGCTAGCGGTGTTCATGAGCCAAATGGGGGGATGCCTGCGGGACATGACAGCACAGGTGGGTGAAGCCCAAGTGTTTGATCCCCTTGATCAGCAGCGCACCTACTGGATTGAGCGGGATGGTAGTCGTCGTAACGTCTCAATTCGTGAGTTACACGTGGGGGATCACGTCATTGTGGCGGCTGGCTCGGCAGTACCTGTCGATGGCGAGGTGCTCTGGGGGTCAGCGGTGATTCAGCGGCAGTTTTTGACGGGTGAGTCGGATTTACTGACCTGTGAACCGGGGCAGGCGGTGCTGGCCTCGTCTTTGGTGGTGCGGGGGCAACTCTGTATTGCTGCTAAGGCGGTTGGCAATGATACCCAAGTGGGGAAAACGCTCCAACTGGCCAAACAAGCCCCCCAACTCGATACACGCATTGAGAATTACGCCGAAGAAATTTCTAACCAAGCGATCTTACCGGCTATGGGGGTCTCTGCCCTTGTGTATGGGCTGACCTTGGATGCTCACCGGGCGATCGCCCCGTTACAGCTTGACTTTGGCGCTGGGATTGGCATTACCATTCCGACAGCCATTTTGGCCGCCCTGACCCATGCTCCCCAAGTAGGCGTGTATGTGCGCAATGGTCGTGCCCTTGAGCTACTCTCGCGGGTAAATATTATCGTCTTTGATAAAACCGGCACTCTCACGGAAGTGAAGGGCACCATTGCTGGGGTGGAAATTCTCAAAGAACACCTTAGCGAAGACACCCTCCTGTACTGGCTCAGCACCATTGAGCAGCACATCAACCATCCCTTTGCCTTAGCGGTGATGGAGTACGCCCAAGCGCGGGGGATCTCGCCGGGCGAGTACTCAGATTGGAGCTATGAACCCGGGCGCGGTGCTATGGGGTTGGTAGAGGGGCAACGGATTCTGGTGGGCACACACCAGTTTATGACTGACAACAATATTGACGCCGACCTTGAAGAACTTCGCTCCCACGAGGGCGTGCTCTGGAATCGCTCCCTTGCTTGCGTTGCCTGTAATGGTGAACTGGTGGCTGTCCTTTTTTACAGCAATCCGGTGCGCCCAGAAACGGCCAGTGTCATTGCCGATCTGCAAAATCGCGGCATTGAATGCTATATGGTGACAGGGGATCACCACGAAGTTGCCAACGCCGTTGGTTATGCCGCTGGCTTTCGTCTTGGCCAAATTTACACCAATACCCTGCCAGAAGATAAGGTGGAGATTCTCAAAAAGTTTAAAAATAATGGCGAAAACGTCGTGGCCTACGTTGGGGAAGGGTTTAACGACACAGCGGCGATGGCCTACGCCGACATTTCCATTTCCCTGCCGGAGGGCAGTGATGCCGCACGGCAAACGGCAGATATTTTACTGATGAATAATAATCTTGAAGGGATTATTCAGGCGATCGCCCTCAGTAAAGAAGTCATGGAGATTATTAACCAAAACATTGCCTTGGTGGTTATTCCCAACGTCAGTGTGGTCTTAGCAGGGGTATTTTTGAGCCTACACCCAGTGCTGGCGGTGCTCATTAGCAATGGGGCAACCCTATTAGCAGAACTCAATAGTCTGCGGATTCTCACAGACTACCGTCCTGTGAAGGTGAAGCATAAAATCAGTAGTGGCCGCTCCCAAACGGGTATGCTGGATATTCCTTGGAAAAAACGCCCCCGACGCAGTTTTGTGCGGCTCGGCAGCGATACACCCAGCCCGGCCTGAATGCTAGCCATCACTGCCGGGTCGGGGAACATCGGCTTCGGGGTGCCATGGTGCAAAGAAGGGCAACAGCAGCAGCGCGGGAAGGGCAGCACCAATCGTAAAGAGGAAAAACAAGGGCCAGCCCATGAGTTCCGCTGCTTTCCCGGCAGGAGCGGCCAGAACATCTCGACTAAAGGCAAATAAACTGGAGAGGAGTGCATACTGAGTGGCGCTGAATTGGGGGTTGCAGAGGCTCATTAAAAGTGCTGTTAACGCAGCGATCGCCAGCCCCGCACAAAAATTATCAATACTAATGGCAGCAATCATAACAACCGGATTTGCACCCGCATTGGCCAAGACAAAATAGGACACATTACTAGAGGCCTGTAGCCCTCCCATCACCCAAAGGGCACGATGAATGCCAATTTGACTGATAGCAGCCCCCCCAGCCAGTGCACCAACAATGGTGGCAATGAGACCAATTCCGCCCTGCACAGCGCCAATTTCTGTTTGGCTAAAGCCCTGTTGCAGCAGAAAGGGGGTCATCATATTCCCCGTGAGAGCATCCCCTAGGCGATACAAACAAATAAACCCTAGGATAATCAGCCCCGTCCCCCAGCTATACCGCTGAAAAAAATCTAAAAAGGGTTGAAGCACCGCTTGGCGCAAAGAGCGAGGAGCGGCTGGCTGCACCTCCGGCTCCGGTGCCCAAACGGTTGTCAGCATCCCCACCAGCATCAACAGCGACATTACGCCATAGACCAGCGGCCACGGCAGTTGATCCGCCAAGATCAACGCAGCGGATCCGGTGATCAGGAGTGCCATTCGATAGCCCAACACATAAATACCGGCTCCTGCTCCCATTTCAAGGGGATCGAGCACATCGGCGCGGTAGGCATCGACGGCAATATCTTGGCTGGCACTTAAAAATGCGATCGCCAAGGCATTAATCGCCAGTAACCGTAAGCTGGCACTCGGATTCTGTAGCCCCATCAGGGCGATCGCCACCAGCAGTAACCCTTGAATCAGTAACAACCAGCCGCGCCGCCGCCCCAAAAAGGGGAGGGTATAGCGATCTAAAAGCGGCGACCACAGAAACTTGAGGGAGTAGGGCAGCCCCACCAAGCTAAACAGCCCGATCGCCGTGAGGTCAACCCCCTCTACGGTCATCCAGGCTTGGAGGGTACGGCTGGTGAGAAACAGCGGCAAGCCGGATGAAAAGCCCAGCAGTAGGAGTGCCGCCATCTTGCGGCTTTGAAAGACCCGTAGGGCTGACCCGATCCCCGCCATGCCGTTCTCCTCATTGCTCAAACCTTGTCCAGTGTAGAGCAAAGAACAGCACTCCACTAGATTGGGCAGCAGGCTTGGCTCTAGAGACTACTGGTTTGTGTGGTTCGTGCAGGCTGGAAGGCAGGCCGACACGCATCTAAGGAGACGGGCACTGGTTCAATCTTCCAGATGTCTTTGCAGTATTCAGCAATGGTGCGATCGCTAGAGAATTTCCCCATGCGCGCCACATTCAAAATCGACATCTGGGTCCAGCGGTCTTTATCACGGAAGGCCTGCGCTGCCCGCTGATGGCAGTCTATATAGGACTGGTAGTCCGCCAAGAGCATGTATTGATCGTCATTGAGCAGTGAGCTAACAATTGGCTCAAATAACCCCGGCTCCCGCGGGCAAAAATAGTCGGAAATGAGGCTGTCGATGACTTTTTTCAGCAACGGATTGCTGTTGTAGTAGTCACGGGGATTGTAGCCTTCCGCTTTGAGGCTCATCACCTCCTGCGCTGTTAACCCAAAGAGGAAGAAATTTTCAGCCCCGACTTCTTGGCGAATTTCCACATTTGCGCCGTCTAGGGTGCCAATGGTGAGCGCACCGTTGAGGGCAAACTTCATATTGCCGGTTCCTGAGGCTTCCTTTCCTGCGGTGGAAATCTGCTCTGAGAGATCCGCCGCCGGATAGGCAATTTCCCCCAGAGACACCGAATAGTTGTTCAGGAATACCACCTTAAGGCGACCATTGACATCGCTGTCGTGGTTCACCATGGCCGCAACAGAATTGATCAGTTTGATCATCATCTTGGCCATGAAATAGCCGGGTGCCGCCTTGCCACCAAAGATAAACGTGCGCGGTTGAATATCAATATTGGGGTTGGCCTTAATTTGCTCGTACAGGGTAATAATGTGCAGCACGGCCAAGTGCTGGCGCTTGTACTCGTGGATGCGCTTAATTTGAATGTCAAATAAGGAGTAGGGATCCACTTCAATTTGATTGTTGCGCCAGATGTAGTCGGCGAGGCGTTCCTTATTGACCTGTTTAATCTTCTGCCACTTGGCGTGGAACGCCGGATCCGTCGCGTAGGGTTCTAAGCCTCGCAGGTCTTCTAGGTGGTAAAGCCAGCGATCGCTGTTGAGGGTATCGGTAATCAGCTTGGCCAATTGGGGATTGCTCAGGAGGAGCCAGCGCCGTGGCGTAATGCCATTGGTTTTGTTTTGGAATTTGTCGGGGTACATCTCGTAGAAGTCCCGCATCAATTCCTGTTTAATTAGCTCGGTGTGAAGTTCGGCCACGCCATTTACCGTATGGCTACCCACACAGGCTAAGTGCGCCATGCGTACCTGCTTCGGGTGCCCCTCCTCAATCAGAGACATCCGTGCTAAGCGGGCGGTATTACCGGGATATCGCTGACGGATTTCATTGAGAAAGCGGTAGTTAATTTCATAAATGATCTCTAGGTGACGCGGCAACAGTCGCCCAAACAGATCAATAGACCAGCGTTCTAAGGCTTCAGAAAGAAGGGTATGGTTGGTGTAAGCAAAGGTGCGCTGGGTAATGTCCCACGCTTCCTCCCACGTCAGTTGATACTCGTCAATCAACAGTCGCATCAATTCCGCCACCCCAATGGCCGGGTGGGTATCGTTTAGCTGGATGGCAACTTTTTCGGGGAATGCATCAAAACTGGTGTGCTTGCGCAGATAGAGCCGAATAATATCTTGCAGTGAGCACGAGACAAAGAAATACTGCTGCCGCAGCCGTAGTTCCTTCCCTTGTGGGGTATTATCGTTGGGGTACAGAACTTTGGAGATGTTTTCACTAAAGGTTTTCTCCGAAACCGCTTGGGTATAGTCCCCGGCGTTAAAGACTTGCAAGTTAAAGTCTTGGGCAGCGCGGGCACTCCACAGCCGCAAGGTGTTGACGGTATTTTTGCCGTAGCCGGAAATGGGGGTATCGTAGGGGGTGCCAAGAACGGTGGTGCCTGCCACCCATCGCACCCGATAGTGGCCTTGAGCATCGGTGTAGGCTTCTGTATGGCCGCCAAACTTCACTTCGACGTTGTAGTCGGGGCGGGCAATTTCCCACGGGTTCCCAAAGCGGAGCCAGTTATCGGGTACTTCGTGCTGCCAGCCGTTGGTGATGACTTGCTCAAAGATGCCGTATTCATAGCGAATGCCATACCCCACTGCCGGGATTTCCAAGGTGGCCAAGGAGTCTAAAAAGCAAGCTGCCAGCCGACCCAAGCCCCCATTGCCCAAGCCAGGTTCTGGCTCTCGCTCCATCAGCTCATTCAGGTCAAGCCCAAACTCTGCCATGGCTTGTTTGGCTTGCTCGTAAAGGCCGACGTTAATGAGGTTATTGAGCAATAACCGCCCGATCAAAAATTCCGCCGACAGGTAATAAACTACTTTGGCATCCTGCTCAAAATAGGTTTGGGCGGTTTTAATGCGGCGGTGCAACAGGCGATCGCGCACCGTGTAGGCCAGTGCCATGAAATAATCGTAGGGGGTGGCAAAGGTGGCATCTTTGCCCTGGATGTAGTGCAAGTTATCGACAAAGGCGCGCTTCAGGGTTTGCACCGTCATGCCCGTGCGATCGCTCTCGATGTAGAGATCGCAATGGTCATCGGTTGGTGGAACAGCAGAGGAGTTAGGGGCGTGACCGTTGGAATCGGAAAAATTACTCATGCAAACACTGGCTCTATGAGGAATCGGAAATAACTTAGATTAAGGCTAATACAGATTGGCAAAATGTACATTAGACTACTAGTACGTGATTTTTAATAAAAAATTCACCTCTGTTTACATGGTTTTTATAGCGCCTGTGGGGAAGTTGCTATCTTTGCGGGGCGATCGCTGGTTCAGCAAACCTATGCAGCCTAACTTAATGCAAGACCTCGAGGAACAGGCTGAATTCAGCAACGCAACCATCCCTTAAATTCCTTAACAAGATTTTACAGTCATCCGCGATGGAGTGGTTGCGGGATAGGCACTTAAGGCATGCCCCCGCGCTCAGCTGTATAAGAAAAGTTGGAATTCTTGCCCCAACGTAACCGGCTGTACTTGGGTAAAGCGGTGCGAAACCAGTAAAATCTAACCTGCATACTCAGGATAATGCTCATGATGGATACGGCGATCGCAACCATTCGTGCCCGGGAAATCTTAGACTCCCGCGGGCGACCCACGGTAGAAGCAGAAGTTGAACTAGACTGTGGCGTGGTCGGGTTGGCTCAAGTTCCTAGTGGCGCGTCAACCGGCAGTTTTGAAGCCCACGAACTGCGCGATGGCGATCCCAAGCGCTACGGGGGCAAAGGAGTGCTGCACGCCGTAGAAAATATTGAAACCACGATTCTTAGTGCTTTAGTGGATCAAAATGCGCTGGATCAGACCGCGATTGATCAGTGCCTTTTGGAGCTAGATGGCACCGAGAACAAGAGCAATTTAGGTGCCAACGCCATCTTGGCGGTGTCCTTGGCGATCGCCAAAGCCGCTGCCGAGTACCTTGGACAACCCCTCTATCGCTATTTGGGTGGCCCCCTCGCTAACGTGCTGCCGGTGCCGATGATGAATGTGATTAACGGGGGTGCCCATGCCGCCAACACTATTGATTTCCAAGAATTTATGATTATGCCCGTTGGCGCTCCTAGCTTTAGCGAAGGGTTACGCTGGGGAGCAGAGGTCTTTGCGGCACTGAACAAGGTCTTGGCGGATAAAGGGCTGCTCACGGGGGTTGGCGATGAAGGTGGGTTCGCCCCCAACCTTGAATCGAATCAGGCGGCACTAGATATTTTGCTGCAAGCGATCGAAACCGCAGGTTACACGCCCGGTACGCAAGTGGCGCTCGCCCTTGATGTTGCCGCTAACGAGTTCTACACAGATGGCTGCTATACCTTTGACAATGCCAGCCGTAGTGGCGCTGAGCTAGTGAGTTACTATGAGCAACTAGTGAGTAATTACCCCATTATTTCCATTGAAGACGGCCTTCAAGAAGAAGACTGGGAGAATTGGGGGCTCCTCACCCAAGCGTTAGGCACGCGGGTGCAACTGGTGGGGGATGATCTGTTTGTGACGAACCCCAAACGCCTCAAGCGCGGTATTGACAGCGGTGTGGCCAATGCCATTTTAATCAAACTCAACCAAATTGGCTCACTCACTGAAACGCTGCAAACCATTGACTTAGCGACCCGTAGTGGCTACCGCTCGGTGATCAGCCACCGCTCCGGTGAAACCGAAGACACCACCATTGCGGATCTGGCCGTGGCGACTCGCTCAGGGCAAATTAAAACTGGTTCGCTGTGCCGCAGTGAGCGGGTTGCCAAGTACAACCGCCTGCTGCGCATTGAAGCGGAACTGGGGGATCAGGCAGTGTATGCCCCGACCGTGGGGTTAGGCCCGCAGTAGGTGAATCGACCTCGCAAACGGTTTGGCCAGCACTGGCTACGCAGTGAAGCGGTGTTGGCACAGATGATTGCTGCGGCGCACTTAACACCGGGCGATCGCGTCCTTGAAGTAGGCCCAGGGCGCGGTGCACTCACTCGTCCCCTGTTGGCGGCTGGGGTTGCGGTGGTTGCGGTGGAACTGGATCGCGATTTATGTGCAAGCCTGAAGCGGCAGATCCGCAGCGATCGCTTCGTGCTGATGGAAGGGGACATCCTGCGCACTGATCTGGCGGCTTTGGGGTGTAACAAAGTAGTGGCCAATATTCCCTACAACATCACAGGCCTGCTCCTAGAACACTTACTGGGAACCCTGAGCCAGCCTCGCACCCCCGCCTTTGAGCGCCTCATCCTCCTCGTGCAAAAGGAAATTGGCGATCGCCTCATGGCCAAACCGGGCAGCAAAGCCTACGGTGCCCTTTCAGTACGTAGCCAGTTCTTGGCCACCTGTGAACCTGTCTGTGCCGTTCCCCCGCGCGCCTTTCAGCCACCCCCAAAAGTGGAATCGATGGTGATCTGTTTACGGCCTCACCCAACGCCACCTCAGGTGACTTCCCCCAGTGGTTAGAGCGGCTGCTGAAGCAGGGGTTTGCCACCCGCCGCAAAATGCTAGCCAATGCCTTAAAATCACTGGTTGATCCGAGTGCTGTTCGTCAGGTCTTAGCGGAACTGGGACTTCCTCCCGAGAGCCGTGCTGAAGCCTTGAGCCTGAGAGACTGGCTAGCCCTCAGCGAAGCGCTAGAACAGGCTCAGCAAAATGAGTAGCACTCCGATGCCACCACAGGCCACCGCCCCCAGACCAGTATAAAGAATGGTATTACTGGTGTCTTGAGTGAGGCTGTCTTCCGACTTCAGGGAAATAAAAAACTTTTGCCCCTTCGCAGTTGGGCGCTCAATCCGTAGGGTTCCCGTCTGGTCGCTAGCAGTCCCCACCACTAAAACCGAGCGATCCACGGGCAAAATCCATTCCTGATAGCGGTAGCCGAGGGTGGTGCCACTGCCGAAGGACAAGGTACCAATATTCAAGGTAAATGCCCCGAAGGAGAGCCGATTGGCATTATTGGCGGGGCGAAACTCATTTAAGACCTGTACAGTTTCAATATCCGCCCCGGTCGGATCCACTTCAATGTCACCATAGCGATCGCGCAGACGGAAGGGAATCGACTGACTATTGCTGCTAATGGTGTCAGAGCGACGTTCGGTACGCCAGCGTGTCCGCCCGTCGCTATCTGTCTCACGTACCTGTTCCTCGTACTCCCGCGTGACGGACATTTTGTAGTGCACACAGGGCACCTGCTTTAATTCTGAGGTTAAGGGAGACTCCGTCGTCACTTGGCCTGTAATTTTTACATATTCGCGCAGATTGCCACCGCCAATTTCCCGTGCCACTTGCTCCCCTAGGTGATGCAGTTCAGCGGTGGTGGATGGGGTTGCTAACTTGAGGCTGCGTAGCTTCAGGCGATAGTGGCGTTGCACAAAAAACAGCACAACTGCAACCACAACTAAAATGCCACCAAAGATGCCCATTGTTGCTTCTCAACGCCTCTGTAAACAACTTCCGCTAAGCGCTAACGTGCTCTAGACGGGAGCTTTCAGTAGCCCTCAAGATATGCTCACTCAAAGAGCAAGACAATTTCTCGGCTCCTCCAAGCTGGTTTAAAGACAGACCCAAACGCTTGATCAGGTTTGCTCCATTCAAGTCTGCATCCCCTTGCCAGCCACAATGACCGCACGTAAACATCTTGCCCAACCGATAAGATTTGCTCCGGTCAGGATGAATATGCAGGCACTTGTGGCAAGTCTGCGATGTGTAGGCCGGCGGCACAACCACAAGGTTAACCCCTGCCAGTATCGCCTTGTACTGCAGACATTGTCTCAATTGATAAAACGCCCAACTGTTGGCTCTGCGGCGCTCCTGCGGTTTTTAGCTGAGCAGGGTCTAGCTTCGATAGAATACGAAAGGTCACGGACTAGGGGTTGCATGGTTACTGCTCACTTACCGCGGGTTCTCGAGCCAGAGGTGATGGACACCCCTGAAGCCGCAGCCGCCTACGATGCCACAGACTTTAGGGCAGTTAACACGGCGTTTTGTGAGGATTTACTGGCGCAGATTACCGAGGCCGATCACCCCCTATCTTTGCTGGATGTCGGCACAGGCACAGCACGAATTCCCCAAATGCTCGCGCAGCGATACCCCCATTGGCACATCACCGCCACGGATCTGAGCGCAGCTATGCTGGCGATCGCCCACACCCATACTCAGCAATGCCCTAACATCACCCTTTGCCCCTGCGATGCCAAGGCACTGCCCTTTACCGACGGTTCCTTTGCCGTAGTCATCAGCAATAGCCTTATTCATCACTTGCCAGATCCACGGCCAGCGTTCGCAGAAATGTTGCGGGTACTGCGCCCCGGCGGGCTGCTCTTTGTGCGGGATCTGATCCGCCCGACCACCCATGAGCACCTCAATACGCTGGTGCAAACCTACGCCCAAGACTGTGATCCACAGCAACGCCAACTCTTTGCCGACTCCCTCCATGCCGCCCTCACCCTTGAGGAAATTAGCAGCATGTTGGCCAATATACCCCAGCCACCCTGCAGCGTTGAGGTGACCGCCACCTCCGATCGCCATTGGACCGTTGTTGCCTACCGCTAACCTAGCCAATTAAAAATAGCGGTTCAGGAAATCCTCAAGAGACTCTAAGGGGAGTTGAAAGTAGTGCTGTACTCGCTCAATGTCGCTGCTAGGACACAAACTTTCGTAGGCCAATAGGGTGCGCAGGGTGCCCATGCTGGCTTCAATGTCACGATTGAATAACCCTAGAAATTGGCGGGCACCGTCGATCGCCCCCAAGGGCAGGTTAACCACAAAAGGGCGTTTATTAAAAAAGCGACCTAGGCGATCGGCAATCTCTTGACGGCTAAAGATTTCTGGATGGGCAATGCTAAAAATCTGGCGATCGCTGGTGTGGCTAGCAATCATAATGCAGCGAGCCAAATCCTCCGGGCTGGTGAGTTGCAGACGGTGCTGCGGATCCCCCAAAATCACATAGATACCGGTTTGCTGAAAGCGCTCCGCAAGGGGAATCAAGCTAGACATTAGGGTGGCACAGCGGAAGATGGTATAGTTCAAGCCACTGCGGATCAGAGCTTGCTCGGCTTCGTACTTGGCCTTAAGAAAGGGTGAATCGTGGCGATCGCCAGTGACAGCCAACGGGGAAATGAGGGTGACATGGCGCACCTGTTGAGCTTGGGCCGCTTGAATCAGATCAAGGGTGGCACGGTAATCAATAGCGTGGATGTGGCGGCTAATGAGGTGGCTCCCATGGCAGCAGACCAACGCTGTGATCCCCTGCATGGCCTTGGCAATATCCCGTGGCTCTTGGAGGTCGCCAATAAAGACCTCGGCTCCCCACTCCTTCAGCATGTCATACTGGCTCGTGAGGCGCACAAAGGCACGCACCGGCACATTGAGGGACACACAGCGCCGCACCACTCGCAACCCCAGTTGTCCACTTGCGCCTGTGACTAAGTACATGCATTCCAGTCCCAGAGGTGCATTTACTAGCCTAGCGCGATTCCACCTACTCCACTGTGACCGACTTGGCTAAGTTGCGAGGTTGATCCACATCTAAGCCGCGCCGCGCCGCAATATGGTACGCCAGCAATTGCAGCGGAATCACCGTTAAAATTGGCGAGAGAAGTTCATCCACCTCCGGCACGGGCAATAGATCATCAAAGGTGTGCTGTGCTTCAACCTCTGCCATGGGGGTAACGCCAATTAAGCGGGCATCCCGGGCGCGGGCTTCTTGGGCATTAGAGAGTACCTTTTCAAACACACTCCCAGGCATGGCGATCGTGACCACGGGGACTTTAGCATCCAGCAGGGCAATGGGGCCATGTTTCATCTCTCCGGCGGGATAACCCTCAGCATGGATGTAGCTAATTTCCTTGAGTTTAAGGGCACCTTCTAGGGCAATAGGGAAGTTAATGCCACGCCCTAAAAAGATAAAGTCTTGGGTGTCCGAAAAGTCGTGGGACAGCGCTTCGATATAACGCTCTTGGCTTTCTAAAATCAGTTCAATTTGCGCCGGTAGCTGCCGTAGGCCAGCCACCAGTTCAGCGAGGCGATCGCCCCCTAGGGTCTGCCGCTGCCATGCCAACTCCAGCGACAGCAAGTAAAAGGCCATGAGTTGAGCCACAAAGGTTTTCGTTGCAGCAACGCCAATTTCAATGCCTGCATGGGTATCAATAATGGCGGGGACTAACTGCCCCAAGGTGCTTTCAGGGCGGTTGGTAATGCCCAATAGCCGCGCACTCAACGGCGGCTCTAGCCCCTGCCGTCGGCTCAGCTCCATTTCTAGGGCAGCTAGGGTATCCGCCGTCTCACCGGATTGGGTCACCCCAATGGTCAAGGTGTTGGGCAGCAGCGGTGGCGGCGCATAGCGAAACTCCGAGGCGTACTGCACACTCGTGGGAATGTTGGCTAACTGCTCCAGCAGGTATTTGCCGACAAGGCTGGCGTGCCAACTAGTACCACAGGCAACAATTTGAATGAACTCAAGGTCAGCGAGAACCGCAGGTGCCAACCCTAGTTGCACCGGACTATAGGGCGCTTGCGGCTCCCACTCAGGGCGCAGATACACCTCTAAACAAGTGCGCACCACACCGGGTTGCTCATAGATTTCCTTGAGCATATAGTGCTTAAAGCCCTGTTTCTCCACCATGACGGGGTTCCAGTTCAGGGTGCGAGGGGTTTTGCGCAGACGCTGGCCAGCAAAGTCATAGACTTCAACCCCAGTGGGGGTCAATCGCGCCAGTTCACCATTTTCTAGGGGCAGTACCGCGCGAGTATAGGGAATAATGGCGGGAGTATCGGAGGCGCAGAAAAACTCCCCTTGGCCAAAGCCAATGACGAGGGGAGCTTGCTGCCGCGCTACGATCAGTTCATCGGGATAGTCGGCGCAAATAACGGCGATCGCAAACGCCCCTTCTAACTCTTGCACGGCCTTCTGTACCGCCTCCAGCAACCCATTGGGCTGAGGAGTGGCAGGTAAATACTCCGAAATTAAATGGGGAATAACTTCTGTGTCGGTTTCCGAGCGAAAGAGGTGCCCTCGCTCCTGCAACTGTTGCCGCAATTCGCGGTAATTTTCAATGATGCCGTTTTGCACCACCGCAAGGCGATCGCGACTATCCCGATGGGGGTGAGCGTTGTGCTCCTCTGGTTTGCCATGGGTTGCCCAGCGGGTGTGGCCAATGCCAACATGAGCCAGAATTTCGAGTTGCTGAACTTTTTCCGCAAGATTGTGGAGCTTACCCTTGGCGCGCACACATAGAAGTTCACCTTCACTAAGGGTGGCAATGCCCGCCGAATCGTAGCCACGATATTCGAGCTTTTGCAAGCCCTGTAGCAGCACCTCCGCTGCCCGCTGTGGACCGATGTAGCCAACAATGCCACACATAGCAAACCTCTCTATGAGTTGTGAGGACGTTAACGACGGGTGGCAAACTGCGGGAGTTCCACCTGCGGACGTTTCAAGGGGAGCGGTGTCCGGGTACGAAATCGCTGTTGGGTAAACTCAGCCTGCCATGGCTGGATACCAATGGGTTCGACAGCGCGACGCGGAACCCGAGGAACCGATGCCGAGTGTATTTTTGCAGCCCGTAAATGACCTAAATGATTTATCACGGGCGACTGCGAACTGGTACGCCACGATTGCTCGATCTGACTGCGGGAGTTGGCGATCGCCCGCCACTCCTGCTCATCCATCGTCCACTCCATTTTGCGCCACTCACTCATCACCACACACCTACGCCAATGACGTATAAAAATGTTTTGTTTTACGAACTAGGTTATCGGATTTTTAACAAAACGCAAGCCTTGGCTAAAAATTGTCATAGGATGCCTAACGGACAGCCTGCAAACCCTGCCAAGCGCTGTGTTGAGAATTACGCGGAGGCCCTGCCCTCCATGCGATTCCGATAGCCTTCAAGACACTTCACATAGTGTCCTAGGCCAGCGATATTGAGGCGATAGCTACGGGGGTGAGCAATCAGGTAGGCCGTGCTAGTAAAAATTTGCTCGAGTTCCACCAATCCATTTTCCTTGAGAGTGCGCCCGGTGGACACCAGATCCACAATAGCCTCCGCCATGCCGGTCAGCGGTCCAAGTTCCACAGAACCGTAGAGGGGCACAATATCCACTGGTACATCTAACTCTTGGAAAAAGGCATTGGCGCAGCGAACAAATTTTGAAGCCACTCGGCAATGGGGCGGTAAATCACGGGCACTGCGATAAGGGCTAGTGGCCTTCACAGCCACTGACAGGCGACATCGCCCAAAACCCAGATCTGCTAATTGGGCAACATGGGGAGTCTTCTCCCGCAGAACATCGTAACCCACAATACCCAACTGCGCTTGACCGTACTGCACATACACCGGCACATCTTGGGCACGTACTAGCAAGGCACGCGCCACACCATCGCGGGAAACGACCTGTAGCTGACGATTATCCGGTTCTAACAGCGCATCAAAATTTAAGCCCACCTGCTGAAAGTAGGCAATGCTCTCTTTTAAGAGAGCACCTTTGGGCAGAGCAATCGTTAACATCCGCTAACCATCATCACGTTCAAAGGCAGCAAACACGATGGGAGGTATGATCAAGGTCTCTATGCCGTCCAGAGAACGCCACAGAGATAGTGAACGCACCATAGTCCTGCCGCACATCTAGATCAATTGCAGCATAGCAGGTTGGGGCATCCCTGCTTCAAGCTCTGCAAAACGGACGACCGAAATTCTCTGGCACTGAGCATCTATGCTGTACCCTTCGTCACTATGAACCGCTCTGCCCCTAGTAGGCCACCATACCCATGCGCCATAAAGTCTAGTGAATGAAAACCTAATGAAAACCTAGTGAATGCGTCGGTGTAGTCTGCTCTCTGTATCCCTAGTATTTCAGTGTAGTCTGCTCTCTGTATTCCTAGTATTTCAGTCCTGTAGTGGCTTAACAAACCTCAATGAGCCTTGTATGTAAAAACTGCCTTAAGTTACAGTGTTAAGAGCAAGAAAATTTCTTCAATTATGAAGAGTGAACTCAAAATATCTTGGGGGCACTATAACCTTTTAAGTATCTTTACTCTATGATATTGACACTCCCACCGACGACCTTCCCTTTGCAGTTAACTTTGCGCATGGGCTTACGTAGGCTGCTACCTGGTCATACTCTGCTTGTTGAATTCAAATACCAACCATAAGCATGCACGTCTTCCACCTCAACCACTCAGACATCGTTGGTGGAGCTGCTCGTGCTGCCTATCGTATCCACTGTGCTTTGCGCACGGCAGACGTGGATTCTAGGTTAATGACTGATGTTGCTATATCTGGGGATTGGACAGTTCAAGCACCAAACAGCAAAATTACCAAGGCATGGGTGGTGCTGCGACCTCATCTGGGTAGTTTAGCCACCCGCCTGTTGCGCACCGACAACCCAGTTCTTCATTCCCCATCCATCTTTCCTTCCGGTCGGTTACGGCGCTTAAACACCTGTGAGGCAGATCTAGTGCACTTGCACTGGGTACAAAATGAAATGCTTTCAGTGGCTGACATTGGCCGCTTGCAAAAACCTCTGGTCTGGACGCTTCATGATATGTGGGCATTTTGCGGGGCAGAGCACTACGCAGAAGATCGGCGCTGGCAAGAGGGCTATCGCGCCAATAATCGTCCAGCCTATGAACGCGGCGTTGACCTCAATCGCTGGACATGGGAGCGTAAACGCAAACACTGGAAACATCCCATCCAAATCGTGACCCCTAGTCAGTGGCTGGCGGCGTGTGTCCGTCAGAGTGCTTTGATGCACGATTGGCCAGTTACTGTGATTCCTAACCCCATCGATACGGAAGCTTGGCAGCCGCTAAACCGTGAGTTGGCACGTAAGCTACTTAATTTACCGCTGGAGGTTCCCTTAGTGCTATTTGGGGCAGTAGGGGGCACTCGTGATCCGCGCAAGGGATTTGACCTATTGCAGGCGGCGTTGCAGTCTCTACAGGTTAACGTGTCTGGGTTAGAACTGCTTGTTTTTGGTGAGCGTCAACCACAACAACCGCCAGATCTTGGGTTTCCTACTCATTATGCAGGACACCTCTATGATGATGTTAGTTTGCGAATATTGTATAGTGCCGCGGATGTGATGGTTGTTCCGTCCCGTCAGGATAACCTACCCAATACAGCCATTGAATCGATTGCATGTGGTACACCTGTTGTCGCCTTTGCGGTTGGTGGCTTACCAGATATTGTGACTCATCAGCAAACGGGTTATTTGGCCACTCCTTTTGACGCGGCTGATTTGGCTCACGGCATTCAATGGGTGATTGAGGACTCGTATCGTCACGCTCAACTTTGCGCAAATGCCCGGGCGTTTGCAGTTCGGGAGTTTGCCTATCCGGTGGTAGCAAAGCAGTACCTTGCGGTGTATGAGGAGGTGCTAGCGCGGCATCGTACTCAACCTCGGCCTGCTTAAGGTGCTAAATGCGTTGCCTGCGGCGATTTACTGTGGCTGGTGAGAAGCCGCGATTTTTGGTAATATAAATTAACAATTACAATTGCTAAAATTTAGCACTGCCATGACTGCCACGCTTACTCCTAACGTGACCCTACAACAACGAACAACGGCGATCGCCCAGCGGTTAGGCATTCGCAAATTTGATCTAGGCGGTGCCCACGTTGATGAAGTGAGCGTTCAGGTGCAGCAAGGGGAGCCGAAGCAAGTCAAGGCATCCCAGCGATCTGGCATTACGGTGCGGGTCTGGAATGCTGCAGGTCGCTTGGGGGTCACCAGTACTACCCAATTGGATGATCAGGGGCTAGAAACGGCTCTAGGCATGGCGCTGGAAGCCAGCGAGTTTGGGGTAGATGAGCATATTCCAGACTTTAGCCCACTGGCAACGGCACCCCTTGCGGAACTATCGCTGCCAGAGGCACAGCCCCTCGCCCCTGCCAAAATGCTTTTGGATCACCTGATTGCTGCTGAGCAGGAACTTCTTGGCCGCCACCCGGCGATCGCCAGTGTGCCCTACAACGGCCTTAGCCAGCGATGCACAGAGCGGTTTTATCTCAACAGCGATGGCGCCAATCGCCAGCAACGCACTACAACGACGACTCTCTACCTTTACAGCAAAACCGAGGAAGCAGGTCGTAAGCCCCGTAGCGCTGGTGCCATGCGCCTCAGCGCCGATCTCGAGCAATTAGATATTAACGGCTGCATTGAAGAAGTGGCGGACAAAACCATTCGTCATCTTGACTATGCCCCTATTCCATCGGGGCAGTACCCAGTGCTTTTTTCGCCTCAAGCCTTTTTGAGTTTGCTCAATGCCTTTTCTAACCTATTCAATGCTCAAAATATCCTTGATCGTCAAAGCCTGTCGAGTCCTGATTCTCTCCACCAGGCGATCGCTGCGCCACTGCTAACGATTTACGACGATGCCCGCCACCCCCACAATATTGGTCAACCGTTATTTGATGGGGAAGGAACCCCCACTCGCCGCATTCCTTTAATTGAAGCAGGTTGCCTTACGGGGCTATACCACAGCGCGGGCACGGCGGTTCGCTTTGGCTGCCAACCGACAGGTCATGCCAACCTAGGCGCTAAAGTCACCGTCAGTGGCTATTTTTACGATGTGCTGCCGGGTCAGACAACGGCGGCTCAGTACCGGCGCGATCGCGCCGATGGCGTTGTCTGGATTGATGAACTCCATGCCCTGCACGCCGGGGTCAAAGCTCTTCAAGGCTCGTTTTCCTTACCCTTTGATGGGTGGCTCCTACGGAATGGAGACGCGATTAGCATTGAATCTGCCACAGTTGCTGGGGACATTCGCACCCTGCTGCACCAGATTCTTTACCTTGCGCCAGAGCCAGCATTTACCCCCTATGGAATGTGCCCTGAGGTCTGGGTTGCTCCCTTGGCGATTACTGGTGAGTGACGCACTTTTGGCGTTGCTGAATAGACCTATGATTTTCGGGTTTGAGTCTTTTGCCGCCCTCTCCCAAAGGAGAGGGAACAAGAATCTTGGCTCCCTTCTCCCCAAGGAGAAGGGTTGGGGATGGGGGCAATTCATAGCCACATTCAGCAATGCCTCAAACAGAATAAAACCTATCGCGGTTAGCTGGCATTACTCACTCTTTATCATCTACTGCCATCATTTGCTGGAGCGCACGCAGGCCTTTTTTAATTTGCCGAGATACGGTTACGGCACTTAAACCGAGTAGCTCAGCAGTTTCTTTCTGGCTTAAATCGTGGAGAAAGACAAACTCTAAAATCTGACAGGTGCGGCTTTCGAGTTTCTGGAGGCACTGCTGCAAACGCAACCGATCTTCTTGGGCTAACTGAAAGCTTTGGTACCGTTGGTCAGGGACAATATCGCCAAGGGACGCTCCTTCGTCCTCGCCTTCAACCGTGGGAGCATCCAAGCTGATAGGGGTGGCATGGTAGGTAGCTAACTTGGCAGCTTCCCATTCTTCAAGGGGTACCTCAAGGGCATGGGCAATTTCACTGTCGGTAGGACAGCGGTTGAGTTGTTGCCGCAGGTCTTGGCTAACGCGCTTGGCTTGGTACTGCAAGGTGTACCATCGCCGTGGTACACGAATTTGTGGGCTTTTATCCCGCAGGTAGTGCTGGATTTCACCGCGGATATAGGGCATGGCAAACGAGCTAAAAGCTACCCCTTTACTGGGGTCAAAGCGCTCGATCGCCCGAATTAAGCCCATACAGCCAATTTGCATTAAGTCCTCAAAGCTCTCCTGAGAGAACTGCACCCAGCGATAGGCTTCTTTGCGGACTAACCCTAGGTTAAGCTGCACCAGTTGATTACGCAGTTCTAGTGTTGGTGTTGCTTGATAGGTCTGTAGTAAGGATAGGGTCGAAGTTTTTAACTCGGCATTATCGCTGTTGAGGGTATGCAGTGGCATAGGCTACACAATCTCTTGGTAATCTTACAGTTAACAACCCCAGCAGTGCTGAGGTAAATGGCACACCCGATCGCTGCCTCTCAGCATATTAAGTCCATACTCCACGATCCCGTACCTTAGTATGAGTACACATCCGTGATTCTGCTGTGATCTTGACCACAGGCTAAATTAAATTTTTATTAACCCCTCCTAAGTGGCAGCCTGTAGCGATCCGAGGGCGATCGCCCCCCAGAGGGCCACCCCCAACCCAATGCGGTACCAGATAAACACCCACGTTGAGTGCCGCTGCAAAAATTTTAAGAGCCAAGCAATCGCTAAATAGGAAAACACCATGCTTGATACAATGGCCACCAGTAGGGGAATAAACAAGGTGCCCTCCTCAAACACATCTTTGGCCTGTACCAACGTCGCGATCGTCAAGGTGGGAATGCCCAGTAAAAAAGAAAAACGAGCCGCCGTTTCCCGATTCAGCCCCAAAAAGAGCGCCGTCGTTAAGGTTGACCCCGATCGCGATGCCCCCGGCAACAGGGCGATGACTTGGCCACAGCCCACCAGAATGCCATCCCAAATGCCAATGTCCTGATAGGCGCGCTTGCGAGATCCGAATTTTTCGGCTAACCCCAGCAGAACTGCCATGGTGATCGCCATGGTGGCAATAATCTCTGGAGTATCCAGCACCACCTTCGCTTGCTTCAAAATAAATCCCACCCCTAAGGCAGGGAGCGTACCAACAGTAATGCCGATCAAGAGCTTCCACTCATCCCGCTGCCAGTCCTTTTGCTGCCATGCCTGCCACGCACCCATGACAATTTGGCGAAGGTCAGGCCAAAAGTACCAGAACACAGCAATGACACTACCAAACTGCATGGCATCCAGTGCTGTCTTGTGCCAAACGCCCTTCCAGCCCAATACATCACTAAACAGAATTAAATGAGCGGTACTGCTGATGGGCAAAAACTCCGTGATGCCCTGAACCAGTCCCAAAACAATTGCTTGCAGCCATGTTACCCAATCTGCCATCCATACCTCCGGTCATCCCCTTTTAGACAGCGGGAGGATGCCAACCCGTAGTATTGTATCGGCATTAGGGGGACGGACAGGTCTTAAAGTCCGGTGAATTGACATCAAAATTACACTGATACACCACTGGCGCTTGCCAGCTTAAGGGAATTTCCAGCAGATCGCGAGTGCCGGTAATGCCTTGCAAAAGAAACAACACTAAGGCAACGGTATTCAGGCTCATGTGAATGCGTCGCCACGTTAGGGTTCTATCTTGATAAATGTCACGGACAATCGCCACCGAAAAAATCATTAGCATAACGGCCACTAAACCAAAGTAAAAGTGGGATGCCCACCACTCATCATCCCGCCGGAACACCCCGGGCTGAAAGGCTAGAACCACCACCCCCATGCCGGAAAGGGTGGCAAACACACCCCGCCATAGCGTCGACTGCGCCCGGTACAGCAGCGCCGTTGCCCCAATGGTGACGATAAACATTAAGGCGACTAAGATGACTGAGAGGGGCTGCAGGGTATTAGTTTCTGCTTGCATCAAAAAGCCCTGAAAGCCAAAGATCACCGAGTAGGCTAGAGCCACGAGGGTGATCCCGACAACTCCAGCCGCCAACAGATTGCCCAACTGAACGTGGAGCGACCCCACGGTCGGTGGAATTGTTGATTTCGTGGCCAGCCGCCGCTCACGCGTTTGCAAGGCAAAGAAGGTGGTGATGCCAATCACCGGAAAGACAAAGGTGCAGGCAAGGATGGGGTGCAGCAGCAGAATAATATCTTTGAGGTTGAGAAACATTGTCCTGAAGCCGTTGAGTGTGCAACAAACAAATCGGTAGCATCACTGTTGCCGCTCGATGGTGGCGTTGGAGCGCTGCGCTAGGACAGGGCTCCCGCGTGGTTGAACGGCCAGTAGCAGGCGATCGCCCGACCAATGACATTCTCGACAGGTAAAACCCCCCAGATGTGCGAGTCATTACTATGATTGCGATTATCACCCATGACGAAGAGGGTGTTGGCTGGCACAGTGAGGGGGGGCATGGTATAAACGGGCGGCTCTGCGATGTAGGGTTCTTGCAGGGGCTGATGGTTCACCCATACTTGACCATTCTCTACCGCGACTGTATCCCCCGCCGTGGCAATAACTCGCTTAATGAGGGCTTGATCGCGACTGTAGCCCATAGTTTGCAATAAAGGTGGCGCATAAAAGACAACAATATCCCCTATCTGGGGCGGTCGGTGGCGGTAAGTAATTTTTTCAACCACAATGCGATCGCCTGGCCAGAGGGTTGGCTCCATTGACTCCGAGGGAATAAACCGCGACTCCGCCACAAAAAAACGCACCAGTAGGGTCAGCAGTACAGCCATCACAATGATCAGAATATTGGCCTTTAGGGACTGCCAACGAGATGGGGGGGATGGTTCAGTGATGGAGGAACCCATGGGCTAACGGTGAGAGGGCACTCCCTATTGTATCGGATTAGCTTTCGCCCCTGCCCTGAAAACAGGCCTTGGCTAGCTCTAGATCCCTGCAACCTTAGTACAACCGCTCCAGCACATAGTCGGTTAACTGACTAAGGGCGTGACGCGGTTCAGACGGGGGCAGCACCTCAAGGGCAGGCAGGGCAGCCTTAGCGTACTGTTTGGCGAGGTCGCGAGCTTCTTCAATGGCACCACTTTGGCGCACTAGGGTAAGGGCGGTATCGAGATCCCCCTCTTCACTAAATTCGCGCTCAATGAGGGTGTGTAGGTAAGGTGCCCGCGGCAGGGCAAATAAAACGGGTGCTGTCAAGTTACCGTCCCGCAAATCGGAGCCAGCGGGTTTCCCCAGCTCTGTGGTGGAGCGGGTAAAGTCAAGAATGTCATCCACAATTTGGAAGGCTAATCCCAAGTTTTTGCCGTAGGTGTACATGGCTTCGATGGTGGCGGCGGGTGCTTCACTCAGTACGGCTGCTGCTTTGGCACTGTTGGCAATGAGGGAGGCGGTTTTGTAGTAGGTCTTTAGAAGATAGTCGTCAAAGGTGAGGCTCGTATCAAAACGGTTAAACCCTTGGCGAATTTCCCCTTCAGCAAAGTCTTTGATCACTTGTGACAGCAGTTTCACAACTTCTAGGTTATCGAGGTCAGCAAGGTACCATGAGGCTTGGGCAAAGAGGAAGTCTCCGGCTTGAATGGCAACCCGATTGCCAAAGACACTGTTGACCGTGGGTACCCCTCGCCGCAGTTGTGCCTGATCGACAACATCGTCATGAAATAGGCTGGCGGTGTGGATCATTTCTGTAATTTCCGCAAGGCGGCAGTGACGCGCCGTAATGGTGTGATCCGGTAGGGTGGCGCGCGAAACCAAAAAGACAATGGCAGGACGGATTCGCTTCCCATTGGCAGCAAAGAGGTGTTCGGCGGCGGCGGACAGTACAGCGTGTTGCGCCCCAATAAGTGCTTTGAGGTTCTGTGTCAGTACACAGAGGTCTGCTTCAACGGGCGAAAAAAGAGAAGTTACCGAAGTCATGGACGGGGTGGCCGCATAAGTTACGAAATTTTACAGAATCCTAGTTGTATTCTAAGCGAACCGTCCAATCTTGGGTAAGGGTCAGGCTCAATTTTCAGGGAGTTGTCCGATTGAGTGACCTACCAGTGGTGGCATCAAAGAGGTATAGGTGGGGGTCGGCAACCGTAAAGCGCAGGCGATCGCCCAGTTGGGGAATCCACCCCCTAGGGGCAAGCCACAGTAGCTCCAACTCGCTTTCTAGCAGTTGGCAGCGAACAATTGCTTCTCGTCCTAAGGGTTCAACAAGGGTGGCGATCGCCCCTAGACCTTCTTTGTGCTCAAAGGGCTGAGGCTGCAAGTGCTCTGGGCGTAGGCCAACCACGAGGGCTTGGTTGGGCTGAAGCAGTGGTTTATAGAGGGCGGGGCACGGCAATTGTTGATCCTTAACCCACAGGGTTTGGTCATGCCAACGCGCCGACAACAAATTCATGGGTGGACTGCCCAAGAACCGCGCCACCATCGTATTGGCGGGTTGTTCGTACAGGCTGGCGGCAGTGCCAATCTGCTGTATCTGTCCGCGATCTAGGACAACTAGCTGATCCCCCAAGGTCATGGCTTCCACTTGGTCATGGGTGACGTACAGGGTGGTAATCCCCAGCCGCTGGTGCAACTGCTTTAACTCAGCGCGGGTGTCCTCCCGCAGTTGGGCATCAAGATTAGAAAGCGGTTCATCCAGTAAAAAAATTTGGGGCGATCGCGCCAGTGCTCGACCTAAAGCGACCCGCTGTTGTTGGCCGCCGGAAAGTTGACGGGGTTTGCGCTGCAAGAGTGAGTCAATGCCCAGCATTGTGGCCACCTGCTGCACCCGCTGCTGCCGCGTCGTTGCGTCTGCGCCCCGCATCTTTAGGCCAAAGCCAAGGTTTTCAGCGACGCTCATGTGGGGATAAAGCGCATAGTTCTGGAACACCATCGCCACATCGCGATCGCGACCACTGAGGTCATTCACGCAGCGATCGCCAATATAGATCTGACCGCTGGTGGGCTGCTCAAGACCCGCAATTAGGCGCAAAAGAGTGGACTTACCACAGCCAGAGGGACCCACAATCACCCATAGTTCCCCCGCAGGAACGGTTAAGGAAATAGGCCCAATACCTCCGGATGGGTGAAATCGCCGGCAGACCTCACTTAAGCGCAGCGTTGCCGTCATGCCCTCCTCCAGCAGTTTCCCATGGCCAATGGCAAGCAGCGGCTCACCTGATCTAACGCAGGCCTAACCACGTAAAAAAATCTTGGCGTGTCAGCAGTTCCAGCACTAATAGTGCCACAAACCCTACCATAGCAAAGCGTCCGTTCATTCGCTCTGCGTAGCGAGACCAACCAAACTGGGGGACAATTCCTCAGGCTCGTTCATCACTACCTCCAAGAAACCCTGCCGTTTTAGGGCAGGGAGGGACAGGAGCGGCAACTGAGCGAGGCTCGACGCCTCCGAAGTTGCCGTACAGGGGTACTAGTCTCACAGAGTTTACAATATTTTACAATATAATGAATGTAGGACATGGAAAAAGCTTACAGCTACCGCTTCTATCCCACTGCCGAACAGGAATCGCTCCTGCGTCGAACGCTGGGTTGTGTGCGCTTGATGTATCACCGTGCGCTAGCGGCAAGGACTGAAGCTTGGTATGAACGACAAGAGCGAATTGATTATGTTCAAAGCTCTGCTTTGTTGACGGCGTGGAAAAAGCAGGATGACCTGCAATTTCTCAACGAGGTCAGCAGCGTTCCTTTGTAGCAAGGATTGAGGCATCTGCAATCCGCTTTCAGCAACTTCTTTGCAGGGCGGGCGAAATATCCCAACTTCAAAAAGAAGCGCAACGGCGGTAGTGCAGAATTTACTAAGTCTGCCTTCAGGTGGAAAGACGGTAAGGTGTTTCTGGCAAAGTGCTCCGAGCCATTGACTATCCGATGGTCTAGGCAATTACCAGACGGTGTTGAGCCATCCACCGTTACCATCCGATTGAATGCTGCGGGGCAGTGGTACATCAGCCTGCGGTTTGACGACCCGCGCGATTTGACCTTGCCACCTTCCACCAACGCTGTAGGCTTGGATGTAGGGATTAGCAGTCTTGTCACCCTGAGTACAGGCGAAAAGGTTGCCAATCCCAAGCATCTTGACCAGCGAGACAAACAACTGCGACGGGCACAAAAGGCATTGAGTCGCAAGCAAAAGGGGTCTCGCAATCGAGAAAAAGCACGACTTAACCTTGCTCGAATCCACCAACAGATTGCCAACGCCAGACAAGACCATCTGCACAGGGTAACGACGCGGCTCATCCGTGAAAACCAAACGATTGCCGTTGCCTGTGCGGGAGTGGGATTGTCCCAACTGTGGAGTCCACCATGACCGAGATATGAATGCAGCGATAAACATGTTGGCCGTGGGACACACGGTGTCAGTCTGTGGAGCTAACGTAAGACCTGATGAGCACACGCTCAAAGGGCAGTTGCGCAAGTCCAGCAATGGAAAGAAGCAGAAACCTAAGTCGTGAGGCTTGGGAATCCCCGCTGCTTGCGGCGGGGAGGATGTCAACTAGTTGCGGGTGGGCAGCTCAAAGACAAATCCCTCATAGTAGAGGAGTTGGCCGTCTTCACTCTTGACAGGACGCGCACTTTCACAAATCGTAGTAATACTGTCATCAACTCGATACACCTTAGATACAAGGTTCTGAACAACACCACGACTTTGAACTTGCTGCTGAAACCTTTCCCAAGCGCTACTCTCCACGTAGGGACGCTGGGTGTGGTGCTCAATATCTGCTAGCCAGTCCTGAGCATCAGCATAGCCATAGATGCGTGCAAGGGTGTCATTCACTTTAAAATACACCCCCTCCGGCGAGCTTTGATAAATGCCAATTGCCGCTTCCTCAAACATTTGCCGATACTTTTCTTCAGCCGCTTGCAGTGAGGATACTAGCTCCCGTCGTTCTTCAATGATTTCCTGTAATTGCTGATTTTGCTTCTTAAGGAGGGCATTTTTTTGCCGCAGTTTACGCTGCAACAGTGCAATAGTGAGTTGGTTTTTGACCCGAGCTAGCACTTCCGCCTGCTGAAACGGCTTACTGACGTAGTCCGCACCCCCTACCTCAAAGGCTTTTACCTTATCGAAGACGTCATCCAGTGCACTAATAAAAATAACTGGAATAGACTGGGTCTTGGGGTTTTCCTTGAGGGTTTGGCACACTTCATAGCCGTTCATGTCTGGCATCATGATATCAAGGAGAATGACATCCGGTGGCTCTGCTTCAATTCCCATGAGTGCCATTTGACCACTAATGGCTCCGCGGACATCGTAGCCCTCCATTTGCAGTAAGGCAGTCAAGACTTCAACATTTTCAGGGGTATCATCGACAATTAAGATGCTGCCCGCCCCTGAATCAAAGAGGTCGGTGGTCATGCGGTGGCCTCCCAATGGCGATCGTGGGTCAGTGCACTAGATAGTCCCCATCCTATCAAACGTGCCCCTGTTTCTGGGCATGGAGGCAACCATAGCGACCACTGGGGAGCGTGTTAGCTTCTGACTAGAATAATCAGAAATAATCAGAATTGAGGCATCCTCAAATGTACGGAGTAGGTGAGAAGGGGAGTCTTGGGCTGTATGAGCCTGCTAGTTGCCCCCAAACGGGTGACGCCAGAGGTTACCTGCTTTAGCCTCTTTGTCGCAATGACCTCCCGCAGGGGCTTGAGCAAGTTTATCGAATGTGAGCGAAAAAAACCATCCGCTTGCGGCGGGGAGGATGTCAATAGTTGCCTATGCCAGATTATAGAAACCGGAGGGTTCGGGAACCGGATAAAACCTCGCTCGTTCACGACGGAGATACAGAACGGTTCCCGCGTCTACGGCAGTAGGGAGAGTCAGCCTTGACATTCTTCGATATACCGTTTCACTGTCTGGGCTGAAACGTTCCCGGTAGTACCCCAATAATAACTGTCTGCCCAGAGTTGGGATTTTTCATGCAGGTTTTTGAGATGTGGAAATTCCATTCTGAGCCGTCTTGAACTGTACCCTTTCATGATGGTCACCGCCTGAGAAGCTAACATTCTAGGAGGAAACGACACAAACACATGAACATGATCCATCAAGGTTCGGTCTACCTCAATGGCGATTAGTTCCATATCGTTGTTTTCAATCGCTTCAGTCACATACCTTTTGGTTGCTTCAATGATTGCTTCGTTGGTAAATATTTTGCGGCGCTTGAACGGAATCCAGACAAAGTGATGTCCTGACTGATACGTGCAATGACGAGTCGATTTTAGCTGTGTACCATCTTCTCTCATACGGTTGCTATTCACGTAAATCGGCATCTATAATAACTGCATACCATCTTAACCCAATGATGTTTTTAGCCGTCCAAAAAGATATTTTTCAACCTGACAAGCAGCTTGCTCAGTTGCTTACTGAGTTAGCGCGTCTTGCCAACAATCTCTACAACCAAGGCGTGTATGAGTCTCGGCAATACTTCTTTGAGCAAGGACGGAAACCGTTCAAGGTTCTGAAGTATGTCAACCTCTACGCAAAACTGAAGGAGAGTGAAAACGGGAAGCTGTTACATTCTCAGGCTGCACAGCAAGTGTTGAAATCTGTGAATGAGGCGTTCAAAAGCTTCAAATCACTCTCAAAACTGTTCAAACTGGGGCAGTTCGAACATGAACCAAAATTGCCGCGATACCGCACCAAAGGCGGGTTGTATCAGGTCGTATTCACGGGGCAATCCCTGAAAGTAGAGAAAGGCTTGATTCGAGTTCCTTTGGGCAACGGTGGAAAAGCTGCAGTTGGAAGAGATGCGTTCTACATCCCGTTACCAGAACGATTAAAGGATGTGCATATCCGAGAACTGCGATTCATTCCGACGAATGGGCAGTGGGTTGTTGAGTATGTTTACTTCACGATGGACAAGACTGCTCAATGCTGCAAATTGTGTCCTGAAAACGTTTTAGCGCTTGACTCAGGACTGAATAACCTCTTGGCCGGCGTGACAAATACTGGACTTGCCTTTGTGCTGGATGGTAGAGGGTTGAAATCTCGAAACCAATGGTTCAATAAGCAGGTTGCCAAATTCAAATCGATTCTGACTCATGGCAAGCCATCTATGAAGGGCGCGACCTCGAAGCGAATCCAACTTATTACCCATAAGCGAAATTGCTACGTGCGAGACTACATCAACAAAGCAGCACGGTGGGTCGTCAACTTCTGCTTGGAAAACGACATCGATACGATCATCTACGGTCGAAACAACGGGCAGAAAGATGAAATCAATTTGGGTGCAAAAACGAATCAGGAGTTCGTGCAAATTCCGCACTACAAGCTGTTTGGACGAATTAAGCAGCTTTGTTTAATTTTCGGGATTCGATTAGTCGAAACCGAAGAATCGTATACGTCTCAAGCCTCGTTTTTTGATAATGACTTCTTGCCTACGTTCGGCGAAAAACCTGAAGGGTGGAAGGCATCAGGAAAACGAATTCTTAGAGGTCTGTATCGAACTGCTCAAGGATGGCTTATCAATGCAGACTGTAATGGAGCCTGCAACATCATGAGAAAGGTAAGCACAAAGCTCAATATCGATTTGAGTGGAGTGTGTAGAGGGGCTGTGGCAGCCCCTTCTAAGGTCAAGTTAGAGCAGATTGGCTTTGCTCTAGCCTAACTCAGAGAAGCCTCGCCGTTCCACGGCGGGGAGTGTCACTGGTTCTTAAAGGCATAGGAGCCACGATACTGGGTGAGCTGCCCCAATTCGGTTAGCGATCGCGTTCCTGAGTAGAGTTGATCATTAATTTCCCACGTAGGATAGCCTTGAATCCCCTTTGCCCGGCAGCGCTCTACTTGGGGGTTGGCACCATTGGGATCACATTCAACGTAGGTGAGTTCACGGACGGCTTCTTTGCCAAATAGTTCTTTTTGATCGTGGCAGTGGCTACACCAATAGGCACCGTACATCACGGCACCGCTTTGGGTTAGATGGCGTGCCAAGGCAATTTCCGCAGGCCCAGAGGTATTGACGATGGGTATCCCAGGGCCACTGTCATCCCGCACCATCGTTGTGTTGTAAACGCCAAATACCCCCACCAGTGTAATCACTGCTACAATAAAGCCTGTAAAAAATAATTGGCCGCGATCGCCCCAGTCATGACCAATCACTGCCAATACTAAAAAGGCCCAGCTAAAGAGAGCGGAGGCAATACAGTAGGGGCAAGACGCTTGAATGGCGGTGGCCAAAATGTACATTAAATAGCTACTAAAGGCCGCCATGGCGGTGGCACCTATAAATAGCAGCATCCACGTCGTGCCCTCTGCGCGCTTGCGCAACTCCTTTTGTTGGGGCTGGTGCAGCAGCAGTGGGAAGAGTGCCAGCGACAGCATCCCTGTGTAGGCCACAAACCCCAATAGGGATAGGGGAATGCCAAACACAGTTGCCCACGGGCTATTGAGTACAATGTCGCAACCATTGGTTGGACAGGTGACATCCTGATTGGTTAACTTTGCGATCGTCAAGTAAGCGGTAACCGCCATCCCCGCAAGGGCAATACCGCTAATAAACCAGCGGGACCAGCGATGAATCCAAGGAGTTGAGCGACGTCGAACCATAGGTTAACCTCCGGGTGACACCGAGGACACAAGCACCCTCAGGAATTTATCCAGTTCATTATAGCTTGAGAGGTAAGCTGCCTTAGACAGGGCAGCACCTAGGTCAACAGACGGGGCATTGGGGTATGAGACCCCCCATCTGGGCAGGCCAACGCTATAGAATTGAAAGGAATAGGGGTAGGGGGATACCGTGGTGTGTGCTTGGAACAGCGTCGTCAAACTCGCAGCCATGAGCCACAACTAAATAGCCAGAGGATCGCAGTATGATTACGACAGATGCAAGATGTAGTTGAGTCAGAATTTCAGCAACAAGTGGAGCGCCTCCATCGGTTAACGGTTTACATGCGATGGAGTATGGTTTTTGTGCTGTGGTTGACGGTGGGGCTAGCCAGTTTGTGGGGCTTTCGCTACGAGATGAGCTTGCTCAAGGAGCATTTTACGTGGGCCGCTCTGCGCTACGGCATTATGTTTAATCGTCTGCCTTCGTTGGGCTTAGCGTTTTGTATTGGCCTCACCCTCAGTGTTCTCTACTGGCAGACCCGCAATATTTTGTGGGGGCGATCGCCCAAGTGGCAACAACGGTTAGAGAAACAAGTGTTGCGTATTCGCCATCAGGGAGCGCAGCATCCCCTATGGCATTGGGTGTGTCGGCAATGACTGTTTTTGTGGCACTGACCAACCGTTGAGGTTGGGAGTCAGACTTTTTCGATGGGGGGTCGCCCTAGCAGCCCTTGAGGGCGCAGCAGCAGGATAAGAAACAAAATGCCAAAGGCCACTGCATCACGAAAGCCGGAGGCTGCAGCGGGAATCATCGCTTCAATTAACCCAATCAAAAACCCTGCCAGCATGGTTCCGGGTAAGCTCCCCAGCCCCCCCAAAACAATGACAGCTAAGCCCTTAAGACCAAAGGTGACACCAAACTGCGGGCCTGTGATACTGACACTAGAGGCAACAAGGGTACCGGCAACTGCTGCAAGGGCACTGCTAACAAAAAACGTCAGGGTAATGATGCGATCGCCATCAATTCCCACTAGGGTAGCCGCCAGCGGATTTTCCGCCACTGCTTGTAGGGCTTTGCCTAGGCGGGTATAGTTCACCCAATAGGTTAGCGCCACCATCAATACTAGGGAAACACTGAGGATCACAAATTGACTGCTGCGCAGGCTCAACTCACCAAGGCGAAGCGTTAAAGGCAGCGCACCGTAGAGTTGATCAGGGTAGGTGTAAACCTCAGCCCCGACAAGGTATTGAATGAGGTTAGTTAAGAGCACAGCCACCCCTAGACTAGCCACAACGGTGAGGAGCGTATCGGCACGTTGCTGGCGTAATGGCCGAAAAACCCCCCATTCAATGGCAACCCCTAGCAGCCCACAGAGCAAGCTACTCAAGATCAGAGCAGCCGCAAAGGGCAAGGCAATGGGCAGTTGCCAGTTGGCTAAGATGCCATTAAAGCCAAAGCGCCCCCCCAACAATGCATAGGTGATGTAAGCCCCTACGGCGAATAGAGCACCGTGGGCAAAGTTAATGATGCCGAGAATTGAAAACACCAGTGTATAGCCAAGGGCAAAAATGGCATAGACACTGCCCGTGGCTAGCCCATCTACAACAAGTTGCAGGCTGGGAATCACCATCGGGGTTATGTCCCTTCCACCAGAGCACGATAGGCACTAGCAGAAAGGGTGCCGGTGGGGGGAGTGGTCACCTGAACCTGCACTAGCCAACCCTCACCATAGGGATCTAGGGCAATTTGCTCAGGATTCTCGACAACGGCCTCGTTAACAGCAATCACCGTTCCGGCAAAGGGAGCGTACAAATCTTCTACTGCCTTGACCGACTCTATGGTGCCAAACCGCTTACCGGGGTCTAGGGTGTCTCCTACAGCGGGTAGCTCAACAAATACAATGTCCCCCAGTTGATCCACTGCAAAGGCGCTAATGCCAAGGGTGGCTATCTCTCCTTCAAGGCGGAGGTACTCGTGGGTGTCAAGGTATTGCAGATCGTCGGGGTAGGTGAGGGTCATAGGCACTTAAGGTGAGGGGGCATTATTCGGAGCGATCGCCCATGCGACCAAGGCGTACAGCAGCAATAAAACAACCGAGGCCAAGGGGCACACTGAGGACTAAAATCCCTGTGGTGAGGGCGGTGCCAAGCTGGGCATCCCCGGAGCTTAGCTCAAAAATAGACCCAATTGTGGCGATCGCCGCAATACAGGCTACTAACAAGTAGAGGTAACTTTTCAGCACTCAGGGTGTCCTCAAGCAGCAATGGAGCGCACTGTGCTGTTGGCAAACCCGTGTTCCTTCAGCTCGTGGCGCAACAATGCCTGATTTTCCACCCGATCCACAAACATCACACCCATGAGGTGATCAATTTCGTGTTGGATGGCACGCGCCAGCAGCCCCCCAGCCACGAGGGTCTGAGGCCGTCCCCACTCATCTTTGTAGGCCACTTCCACCATGGCGGGTCGGCGCACCTCCAGAAATACCCCCGGAATACTGAGGCAGCCTTCCTGAGATAGTTCTAAGTCCTCACTCACCTCCTTGATCACCGGGTTAATCATCACCAAGGGGGGAACGTCAGGATCATCAAGGTGAATATCAATAACCAAAATTTGTTTATTAATCCCGACTTGAGGAGCGGCCAAACCAATGCCATCGGCACTGTACATCGTTTGAAGCATTTGTCGGACAATTTGACGAACACTGTCATCGACCTTGGCAACCCGCTTGGCGGGCTGACGCAGGATGCGATCGCCAAGGTAATGCAGTTGCAACGGCGGCTTTTTTAACTTTTTCTTTTCAATACCAAGGGATTCAGAGGTAGCCATAGGACACGTAAAGGACAACAAAACTTAATCACTGTAAATAGCCTAACGAATTTTGCTGCCGTTGGCCTACTGCTCCACCGATGCACTACTGACACTCGGCAGCAGACGTTGCTGCTCCTCAAGGGCGGCTTTATAGCGCTCTAAATCTTCCTCAAGGTGGGCAATTTGCTCATCGCGAGCCTCCATTTCCACCCGTACCGTGAAGATGCGTTGTACCTGCACCCAAACGTTAAAGACCCACGCAAAAAACGGCACCAATCCCCATCGCCACAATCAACTCGACGCAGAGGGGGGCTTGAATGACTTTTCCTTCAATGATTTTGATACTAACAGGATCCGTATTTTGAATACTAAAGAGAACTAGAGCCAAGCCAATGACAAATATCATAACGAAGTTTAACTGTCGCATAGGGCATCCTGCCACACACTCACGGTCTGAGGCTGATCATACCACCGTGGTTAATCGTCGATCACACTAGCATTGACTTCTACTGCGGTAACATCAATTGTTCCAGGCGGTGTTAACCGCTGAAACTGGCGATCGCGCACCACCAGCACTTCACCACAGGCCGGGCACTGAGTTTGGGTGTTATTGAGACTGCTAAATTCAAACCTACACACTGGACAGGCGGCGGTCACCAGCGTCCATCGCAACCACAGTTGCAACCCTACCACCAACAGTACTGGTGTCACCATCAGAATGAGCAGCAGAATCGCAACGGACTGCACCAACCAGCCCAACCCCAACACCCCCAACAGCCACGTCACTACTAAGATGGTGAGCCAAAAACGTAGGGTCGGGTTCAAGCTGGCAAACTTTAGGGTCATGGCAATCCCTCCAAGGGCATTGCCGCTATTGTAGCTTAGGCGGTCGGTGTATCCTAGAATCCAGCATGGAGCAAAGAGATGGTCATGCCCTACACAGAGGGTTAGCTTGGTAGCTCCGTACTTTAGTACGGGGTGGAAAAGCCCTAAAGCAACTTTAGTTGCTCTGTGCTAAACTATACTTGGTCGCCATCCTTGGTGAAAAACCCAATCGGCGACAGTTGTTACAAGTAAGCAGAACCTTGGGGCTTTGCCTCTAGGAACTGTGTAGGGGCGTCTTGACAACGCCTTTATGAGTTCGTTTATGGACTGCGTAAGAATCCCCCACCTTTAGGTGGTGGGAGTGTCAAAGCAGCCCTTAACCTTTGCGGGTACCTTTGACTGGGGGGCTGCGGAACTGGATTTGGCGTGTCGTCCTCTGCAGGGTCAGCGGACACAGGTTTGTGATCATCAGCAGCAGTACTGCCTCACCCTGCGCTACGATCTCGCTTTTACGACGTTGGTATTTTGGACACTTCAGGGTAAACCCTACTATTGCCTAGAACCATGGACCGCCCCCCGCAATGCCTTGAATACAGGGGTGGATCTCCTCCAAGTGCCGCCCCAAAGTCATACAACCTTGGGGGTTGAGATTGCTGTTGCCGCTACGAATGCCCCCCAATAGGCGACAATCGTATAGGTTTGACTGGCGCACCCATGTATCCCGACTTCAAGACGTTTTGCGATCTTGCCACCACTGGTAACTTCATTCCCCTTTACCAAGAGTGGGTTGCCGATATGGATACCCCCGTCTCGGCGTGGTATCGGGTCTGTCGCGATCGCCCCTATAACTTTTTGCTGGAGTCCGTTGAGGGGGGTGAGACATTAGCTCGCTATAGCCTGCTGAGTTGCGATCCCCTGTGGGTTCTGGAAACCCGGGGGAACCAAACCACCCAAACCCACCGCGATGGCGGGGTAACCACCTTTGAAGGCAACCCCTTTGAGATTTTGGCGGCGTGCTTGGCACCCTACCAGCCAGTCAAACTCCCTCAACTTCCTGCTGGCATTGGTGGTCTGTTTGGCTTTTGGGGCTATGAACTTATTCAGTGGATTGAACCACGCGTACCCATTCATCCCCCCACCGCTGATGACCTGCCAGACGGGGTGTGGATGCAAGTGGATCAAATCCTTATCTTTGATCAGGTGAAGCGTAAAATTTGGGCCGTGGTCTATGCCGACACTCGCCACACTGACCTTAAAACCGCCTATACCCACGCGGGCGATCGCCTCGAGCGGCTCCTGACCCAACTCCAAATAGGACATCCCAGCAACAGTACTCATCTCCACTGGCAGCCTCACCAGCCCTCCCCCATCTACACCAGCAACACCACCCCTGAGCAGTTTTGTGCCAACGTTGAGCGTGCCAAAGATTACATTCGCGCCGGGGATATTTTTCAAGTGGTGCTCTCCCAACGCCTCAGTGCCACCTATCGTGGCGATCCCTTTTCTCTTTACCGCTCCCTGCGGCTGATCAACCCCTCCCCCTACATGGCCTACTTTCAATTTGGCAATTGGCAGATTATTGGCTCTAGCCCTGAGGTGATGGTCAAAGCAGAACACCACCCCACCCAGCCCGATCGCCTGCTGGCCACCGTTCGCCCCATTGCGGGAACGCGCAAACGGGGGCGCACCTACGCCGAAGATCAACAGTTAGCGGCAGAGCTCCTAGCCGACGATAAAGAAGTGGCAGAACACGTCATGCTCGTGGATCTAGGTCGCAACGATTTAGGGCGGGTCTGTCGCCAAGGCAGCGTCCAGGTGGAAGAGTTCATGGTAATTGAACGCTACTCCCACGTCATGCACATTGTCAGTAATGTCATTGGTGAACTGTTGCCAGAGAAAAACCGCATGGGATTTACTGCAAGCCTGCTTTCCGGCAGGAACCGTCAGTGGTGCCCCCAAAATTCGTGCGATGGAGATTATCCATGCCCTTGAAGGCAAGCGACGAGGCCCCTATTCTGGTGCCTACGGTTACTACGACTTTGAAGGCCAACTCAACACGGCGATCGCCATCCGCACCATGGTGGTACAGCCTCTCAAGGCAGACCAACACCTGATCCACGTTCAAGCTGGCGCGGGGATTGTGGCGGACTCTGATCCACAGCGAGAATTTGAAGAAACCCTCAATAAAGCCCGGGGCTTACTGGAGGCCATTTCTGCCCTGAGTGCCAAACCTTAACCTAACATTGACAAACACTTTAACTAAACTTCACATTGACCACCTATAGTGAGCAGTAGTTTTGTCCTGACTGACTCAGTTCATGTCGTAAGTGTGAGTCGTTCAATCGTCAAAGCCACCAATGTCTTGGGCTATGGGTTCAACATTGGTTATCTTGCTTGAGGTCTTGATACCATGGCCAACTTCCTTGCTGCTGCGCCGCCTCGCCCAGAGGGACTCTTTCGGGAAACAGCGACTCCCTCTCCCTCGCGACTCCACAGCTTCGGAGCAGGAGATGTCATCTGGATGGAACCAGAGCGCGTTTGGCTCGTGAGCAAGGGTGTTGTCCTCCTAAACTTGCTACACCCCGACGGTGAAGAAGTGGTGGTGGGTCTAGCGACCCCTAGCACGGCCTTTGGCCTCCCCTTCAGTAGCCTAAATGCCTACCACGCCAAAGCACTTTCAAGGGTTGAGTTAATGCTCTTCTCATTAGTGGAGGTGGAATCCTCGCCAAACCTAACCCAAGGCTTAGTGCGAGGCTTGACCCGGCGCTTGCGTCAAGCAGAAGTGCTACTGGCCATCGCCAGCCACCGCCGCATTGAAGAGCGCCTCCGTCATCTCCTCCTGCTCCTAAAAGCAGAAATTGGCCAGCCCCATCCCCTCGGTAGCCGCTACAGCGTTCGCTTAACGCACCAACAACTCGCCACCGCTATCGGTACCAGTCGCGTGACGATGACTCGTTTGCTCGGCAAACTCCGCGCTGAACACTGGCTCACCTACGATCGCGATCGCCACATTATCATTACCGCCAACAGCGAGCCCTCCCCCCTCTAGGCATTCGCCTTACTAAAAACCGCGTGCGGTTCATACCGATGGAGCCTCTTAGAGCTTAATAGTATGAATTTTTATAAAAACTTGCTCTCATAGAGGCAAAAGTGTTAAATTAGATACAGAAATAAATCGTTCATCTTCGCTAGGGCACGACTTAAAAATCGCCAGCGAAGACGGAAGTAGGGAGACTCTCCCGAAGGAACGCGCCTCAGTTGCTAAAAACCACCTAGTTCATGATTTGGGGCGATGATTATGAAAACCACGCTTACTTATCGCGGCATTCAGTACGATTACGTTCCTCCGGCAGTCCGCACCGAAGCTACCGATGTTGTTGCCAAGTACCGCGGTTGGAACTACCACTGCACCCGCGCAGTGAATCCTCCGGCTCAGCCAGTCAACGATTTACTCTATCGCGGTGTGGCTTATCGCACAGGTGCCCAAGGAGTTGCACCAGCGCTTAGCATGGTAGCTACCGACGATGCTGGCCAACCAGCCGTGACCCTCACAGAACTGTCGCGGGCACTGATGACTCACCATCATCAAAACATCAAAAATCGCGAGCAATCCCTCTTAACACGGATGATTGCCCAGATGGGCTTACCCGCCGCTGCTGGTCACTACTGGAGCCAGATTCAGGGCAAAATTAAGCCCGGCACGTGGACAAGTTACGATCGCAGCCACGCCACAATGAGCTAAAGGCACGAGGAGCAACACTAGCTCTAGCGAGCCATGGGTTGGCTCTTGAATGTTGAACTCGAATACGAATAGGCCAATCACTCGCAATAGGAATCCACCTACTGCGAGTTTTTCATTGTGGGCGCGAATACTCGCTACTCCGTATCACTATAACGAGCGCGCTCGGCGGCGGTTTTTTGCCGATCTAATTTCAGAATGAGCACCCCAAGGGGAGGTAAGCACAGATCAAGGGAATAGCGGCGATGGTGGTAGGCCCATTCATCGGCCCATTTCCCCCCTAGGTTACCCATGTTACTGCCACCGTATTCGCGGGCATCACTATTAAACAGTTCGGTATAGAACCCGTGTTCGGGCACGCCAATGCGGTAGTGGCTATGGGGCTGGGGCGTAAAGTTACAAACAACGACTGTAAAATCTTTATAGTCTTTGTCCCAACGGATAAAGGAGACCACACTGTGGCGGTTGTCGCTACAGTCAATCCACTCAAACCCATCTTGGCTAAAATCTTGGCTATAGAGGGATGGTTCAGAACGGTAGAGGGCATTCAAATCACAAAAGAAGCGTTTGATTTGCTGGTGGGGTTCATACTGAAGCAGGTGCCACTCTAGATCACTCCAGACGTTCCATTCACTCCACTGGGCAAACTCCATCCCCATAAACATGGTTTTCTTGCCCGGATGCGTAAACATATACGTGAATAAACAGCGGAAATTGGCAAACTTCTGCCAGCGATCGCCCGGCATTTTGCCAATAATGTTACTCTTGCCGTGCACCACCTCATCGTGGGATAAGGCCAGCATAAAGTTTTCGCTGTGGTGATACCACATACTAAAGGTGACATTATTTTGGTGGAACTGGCGAAACCACGGATCCATACTGAAATAGTCAAGGATATCGTGCATCCACCCCATATTCCACTTGAGGTTAAAGCCAAGACCGCCGGTATAGGTAGGCCAAGAGACCATTGGCCATGCCGTGGATTCTTCGGCAATCGAGAGAATGCCCGGAAAATAGCTAAAAATGACATGGTTGACTTGGCGGAGGAAGTTAGCTGCTTCCAAATTTTCGCGTCCACCATACTCGTTGGGGATCCACTCTCCCTCTTTGCGGCCATAGTCCAAATACAGCATCGAGGCCACCGCATCCACGCGAATGCCATCGATGTGGTACTTATCAAACCAAAAGAGGGCGTTGGCCACCAGAAAATTACGGACTTCGTGGCGGCCATAGTTAAACACAAGGGTGCCCCACTCTTTATGCTCCCCTTTACGGGGGTCGGCGTGCTCGTAGAGGTGGGTGCCATCAAAAAAGGCTAAGCCATGGCCATCCTTCGGAAAGTGACCGGGAACCCAATCCACAATAACGCCAATGTCATTTTGGTGGCACTGATCCACAAAGTACATGAAGTCTTGAGGCGTGCCATAGCGGGAGGTCGGTGCAAAATAGCCAGTGACTTGATACCCCCAGGAGCCATCAAAGGGATGCTCGGCCACCGGGAGCAGTTCAATGTGGGTGTAGCCCAATTCCTTAACGTAGGGGATGAGTTTTGCAGCCAGCTCCCGATAGGTGAGGAACCGTGCCCACGGCTTGAGTTCTGCGACTTGAACGGGTTCTTGGGGCGCACCAGTGGCATCCAGCGGTGGTTCCTCCATCGAGGCGTGCAGCCAAGAGCCTAGGTGAACCTCAAAGACAGAAATTGGCTGACTGAGGGGATCGCTGTGGCGCCGTTTTTCCAGCCACTCCTGATCGTGCCACTGATAGGCGTTTAAGTCAGTCACAATAGAGGCGGTTTTTGGGCGTGGTTCTTGGGCAAAACCGTAGGGATCCGACTTTTCGTAAATATGACCGTCGATATTTTTAATTTCGTACTTATAGTGTTCACCCACGCCAAGGTCGGGAATAAAGAGTTCCCAAATGCCATTACCACGCCGCGCCATCTGGTGCTGGCGACCATCCCAATGGTTGAAGTTGCCGATCACGGAGACGTTGCGAGCATTGGGGGCCCAAACCGCAAAGTACACCCCCGAGACCCCATCCACCGTCAGCAAATGGGCACCGAGTTTTTCGTAGATGCGGTGGTGATTCCCCTCGGCAAAAAGATGAATGTCAAAGTCCGTCAGCTTGGGGGAGCGAAAGGCATAGGGATCGTAGGTCACCCGCTCATGGCCGTTTTCAAAAATTTTCAGTTGATAATTGTTGAGTTCAGCCACAGGAATCCGGCACTCAAAAAAGTGGGGGTGATGCACCGATTCCATAGGGTATTCCTGCCGTTGTTCGGGACACAGAACACTAACGCGCTCGGCGTTGGGTAAATAGGCTCGTACCGCCCACACTGACTGGCCATTTTCGTTGATTTGATGACATCCTAAAATTTCAAAGGGATCGTGGTGCTGGTTGGATACAATGCGGTCAATCTGATCGGGCGAAATTGTCATATTTTTATACTTTCGTAAAATACAGACGGGATACTATAGAAAAGTTAACAATTTGTATGCCCCTGTTGACAAGCCATGGCGGAATTTTTTAAATCGGCTGATCGGGGATAGAGGGTGCTGAAAGGGCTAACATGCCTTGAAGCAGCTCTTTGAGGAGGGTGGGGCCTTGATACACCCAACCGGTGTACAGTTGTACCAAACTAGCCCCCGCATTTAATTTTTCGTGAATATCCGCTGGCCTAAAGATACCACCAACCCCAATGATTGGTAAGCGACCATGGGTTTCTTGATGAATAAAGCGAATGACCTCTGTGGCACGATCCTTGAGGGGTGCACCACTTAGCCCCCTGCTTCCTCTGTGGGCGATCGCCCCGTTGCAGGAATGACGGTGGTTTTGAGGCCGTCGCGGCAGATGGTGGTATTGGTAGCAATAATGCCGCTGAGTTCGTAGGTTTCGATGAGATCAAGGATGGCGCGAATCTCTGACCAACTCAGATCAGGGGCAATTTTGAGCAGAAGGGGTTTGCGAGGGGTGTTGGCGTGTTGGAGCACCTCTAGGATGGGGGCTAGCTGCTCCTTGGCTTGGAGATCCCGCAATCCAGGGGTATTGGGAGAACTCACATTCACCACAAAGTAGTCCCCCCAAGGATACAGGCAACGAAAACTGGCAAGATAGTCGTCTTTAGCGTCGGCTAAGGGAGTGATTTTGGATTTCCCTAGGTTAATGCCAATGGGAATCGACGGTCGGGGCGATCGCGCCAGTTGCTGTGCCATTGCCTCTGCCCCAAGGTTGTTAAAGCCCATGCGATTAATAGCTGCCCAATCAGCGGGTAAACGAAACAGACGCGGCCGGGGGTTACCCGGTTGGGGATGCCATGTCACGGTTCCCAGTTCCGCAAAGCCGAAGCCAAAGGCCTGCCAAACTGAACTAGCTACACCATTTTTGTCAAACCCCGCTGCTAAGCCAATGGGGTTGGGAAACCGCAGCCCCCACAACTGTCGCTCTAGGCGCGCATCTGAATAAGCAAATCGCTGTTGCAGCTGTTGGCGCAGATAGCGGCGCACGGGGGTATCGGCGTTTAGCCAGCGACAGACGGCTATGAATTGCTGCTGTACCTGCTCAGGATCGGCCTTGAGACCTGAAAAGAGAACTGGACGCAACAGCGAGCGATAAAAGTCTAACTCCAAGGGAACTTAATCCAGATACCCCATGAGCACAGGGGAATCGTCAATGATATTGGAGGCCACGGGTCGCTCCCCAGCGGAATAGTAGGTCTCAGCAATGTGCAGGCCACTGGTGGTAATGGGACGGATCCCCATCCAGTTGACGGTTTCCAAGATTTCAAAAGTGTTGGCGGCAATGGGTCGCACTCCCATAATGTTTAGGGTCTCGACAACGCGAAAATCGGTGGCAACGATGGGGCGAATGCCTGCGGAGTTGATGTTGTCGTAAATTTGTAGCCCACTGCTCAAGACCGGGCGATCGCCCGCATCCTTAATCATGTGCACGACTTGGACGCGGCTGGCTTCAATGGGTCGCAGCCCAGCGCTGTTAAAGGTTTCCCAGACCACAATATCCGTGGCGGTTGTGGGGCTGGTGGTGGCAAGGGGAGCTGCTTTTTCAGCCAAAGAGACCATTTGACCACTGGCTTCCTTAGCGACAGCAGGACGACGGGGACTCCGGCTGGCTTTAGCAGGGGTTTCTTCGGTGGGGGGTTGGGGAGGTTCAGGGGTACTCATGGCGATCGCTCCTAACGACAATGCTTGCGTGTTTTAATCCGTGATCGCCCTATTGGCGACGTGCCATCGGCATCGGACGATCTCAACTATGGTTGCTTATTATACTCTGTAAACTACCCCGCCCTATAGAGGACGGGGTTTTCAGCAGCCCTCAAGACACCATCCTGCAATGAGCAAGACAGTATCTCGGAGCCTCCAAGGGTGTTTACAACCCCCCCCAAAGTAGCGATATTTTTTGCTCCATTCACATCAGCATCACCTATTCAGCCGCAGGACACGTTCAGGCACGCAAACCTTTTGCCCTGCCGATGACCTATCACGTTGCAACAATGACAGGTTTTCGAGGTGTAGCGAGGAGCTACACGCTTCACGGCTACGCCAACCCTCACGCCCTTGTAGGCGAGGAATTGGCGAAGCTGATAGAGCGCCCAGCTATTACTGCATCGCCGTTCAGTCTTGGAACGGGGCAATTCGTTGGTGCGTTCTCGGATGCCGGTGAGATATTCAATCGCGATGGCCTGATTTGTCGCCTTAGCCTGCTGGATGAGTCGATAACTGATGGTATGATTCACTGCTAGGACTATACGCTATTGGCGGCTTCTCGGGGTGTCGTAGGCAAAGCCCACTGAAGGTGTGCCCCTCAGCCGCCGCTCCTATCCCTCCGCGGCTTGTCGAAGCGCGGGGATTCTCGGAGGTTTTGTTGAATTCTGCAGCCGTTGCAACCCATCTACAACAGTAAGCTCTCAAGAGCACGCAGATTGGTAATACAAAGGCCGTCTTGGCTACGGCGAATAATGCCCTTGCGCTCTAGTTTACCGAGAACACGGGTGACCGTTTCGCGAGCCATCCCACTGAGGCTGCTCAACTCCCGGTGAGGCAAGTTAGGAATTTCGAGGCCGTCGGCACTTTGTCGCCCTTGACCATCTGCCAGAAATAAGAGAATATCTGCTACTCGCGAGGTACTATCCGATTCCCGTAACCGTAGTCGCCGGTTTAACTGCCGCAGCCGTCGTGCCATCAACTTTGCTAAGCGAATACCCGCCTGCGGCTCCGTATTGACTAGGTTGACAAAATCTGTAGCTGGCATATTGGCAACGACCGTTGGCGTAAGCGTAATCACGTCGGTAGAGCGGGGTACTTCTTCAAGAGGAGCCATCTCCCCAAACAGTTCCCCTGGCCCTAAAATATTAAGGGTCACTTCTTTGCCGTCGATATTGTAGGTGCGAATTTTGACCCAGCCGTTCAGGATAAAGTAAACGGAGCTGCCCCAATCGTTCTCCAGTAAAATGACCCGATTCGCTGGATGCTGGCGTGTAACCACGTGTGCCAACGCGGTCTCGACTGTTGACTGCGGCAAGTCCCGGAAAAAGGGAGTGTCGTAAAGAGACCGATCAGGGGTAGTGGAGCCACGCCGTTCTTGCATAGCAGTCAAAGACAAGATGGTTAACGGGGAGATTGAATTGATAGACTGTTGGGATTGGCGGGAAAGTCAACTCCCGTAATCTTACCATTTTCGTCAAAAATTAAAATTAATGTATCAGTAATGTTAGAAAACGCAACCTTAATGCTGACAATGTTACCGTCAAGTTCTGCATCGACACGATTTTGATAGGCACCAACCCGTTTCAAAAATACCTGTTGTCGCTGCTGTAATCCCTGTGGCGTAATTTCCTCTTGCAGAATTGGGTTTAGGTAAATCCACGCCCGCTGAAAGTCATTACCAAATAGCGCATCGATGAACTGCTCTGCCGTCTGGAGGGTACTGAGGCTGCCAAGGCTCATTTGGGGTGTGGCTGGGGGCATTGTCTGGGCGATCGCCCCTAGGAAGGGCAATGGCACGCTCCATAAAAGGGTTAGCAAGCAACGAACTAACCATAGCCGATGGGTGGATTGACCCATAGAACGATTCCTACTAAAGATGAGTTGCTCTATATCATACCCCCTGCTTCAAGTGGTCACGCACTAGCAGCAGACTCCTAGGGCAAGGTAACCACCGGCGGCGATCGCTGGGACAATTGCTGCAAATTGTTAAGTTTATTGAAGACCTTGACTCTTTTGGTTGCCCTTAGTCACAATGATTTGCATGGAGAGACTCCTGACCCTAGCTCGTGAGTTGTAACTTCAATAGACAATTACGAGGTTGTTGGTAGCGGCGGTTTTTGGTAGCAGCAATGATAGAGACCCTAGAGTTTATCATTTATCCCGATGGTCGTGTTGTCGAAACCGTCACGGGGATTTCCGGGGCATCCTGTGCCGAAGTTACTGCTGCCATTGAAGACCAACTTGGGTGTGTGGTTAGCCAGCAGCCCACATCCGAGTATTACGCTACCCAAAAGGTAGAAGAGGGTCAATTCCTCCTGCAGTCTATGCCGTCCCAGTGGTAATCGTTGAGGATTGATGAACAATGTCGCACTTCAGCCAAATTAAAACCCAGATTCGTAGTTTGCCAGCGTTACAGTCTGCCTTGACCGACTTGGGGTTGCCATGGCAATCCGGATCTCAGGAAGTGCGCGGCTTTCGTGGCCAAACCGAGACGGCTCAAGTGGTGATACCCCAAGAGAATGGCTACGATATTGGCTTTCGCTGGAACGGTACAGAGTATGAGTTAGTGGCGGATTTAGAGTTTTGGCGGCAGGCATGGTCGGTGGAACGATTCCTAAATAAAGTCAGCCAACGCTACGCCTACCATGCAGTTTTGCAGTCCGCCAGCGAACAAGGGTTTCAGGTACAAACCGAAGAGCAGCAGGCCGATGGCAGCGTCAAGCTAGTCTTACAGCGCTGGCGTTCTTAAGGCAGTCCTAAAGAGTTCTGCAAGGGTAGGGTCAGTCAGTGACAGACGGGCAACCCCTCGGTCTAGAGCCAGAATTAGGCGGTCACCTCCGCCAAGGGGAGGAGCGCAGCGGCTATGAGCCAGAATTGGGGGGAGTCCACCGTCAGCAGGGTGTTTACGTGGATGAAATTACCTGCATTGGCTGTAAGCATTGCGCCCATGTTGCCCGTAATACGTTTTATATCGAGCCAAACTACGGGCGATCGCGAGTGGTGCGTCAAGATGGCGATCCCCTAGAGCTGATTCAAGAGGCGATTGACACGTGCCCGGTGGACTGTATTCACTGGGTGGATTATACAGAGCTGAAGCGTTTGGAAAAAGAACGCCTTGATCAAATTGTGCCCCTAGCGGGCTTCCCCATTGATCCGGCAACAACGCGCCGTAAAAAACGAAGACGGCAACTGCCTGAGTAGGATCCTCCCGACGCTTCTTATGGGTAGAGCGCGCCTCAAGCTCCCCATTTAGGTTGACAGCGCCAATCCTAGGGGAGCACACAGGTGAGGGTACCCAACTCCACAAACAGTTCTTCACTTTCGGGGATAGTGAGGCTAAAAGTACACACCTCCTGTTCAAAGCGAACTTGAGCGCTGTAGTCGCCGGCAGCCAAGGTGTCGAATTGACTTCTCCCCTCTTTGAAAGAGAGGGGATTCCCAAAGGATGCTACGCAACGGGCTGAAGCCACATTGCTTCGCTTTTCCCTTGAGCTGTCACCCACAACTTAATGCGGGTGGGAGCAGTCAAAGACCCCCTACTCACCTCAAGCATTCCTGCTATTGGGACTACGTTTATGTTTCGGTTTGTGGTTTCGCGCTTTTCAACACTAGCCAATTCGATACGCTCAACATCCTGCCATTGCTTGCAGTGGTTTAGGCTTGCCGCCAAAGCGGTAGTGACTTACTTGCCGGGATCTCTCCGTACTAGGATGTTTCTTCGCGTAGTTGATACGCCTACTTTCCACGTCTCTAGTTTAACGCATAGAGAGGGCTAAAGCCCCCTGAGTTGGCTGTATCCCCTCGCTAAAGCGGAGGGGTTTTAGCCCGCCCACATCACTACTATAAAATTGGCCATTGCGGTTTAAGGGAGAGGCCACGGTTTCTTGTCCCCGCTGTAGGGTCAACTGCCCTAGCGCTGGAATGATTGGGGTACCTGAGCGCTGCAATACCACAGTGCCAATAAAGTTTTGGATGCGCTGTACGGTAAAGCGGGCAATGCCGCCACCCCGAAACGGTGGCGCAATTAACAAAGAATCTCCCTCCGCAAGGTAATTTTCAGGAACGCTGTCAGGATCAATACTCACTTGGTTGCCGTAGTAGGGAATGAGGTTGGGAATAATGATCTTTCCTTGGCGGTTGGTGCGCCCAATGAGTTGGTTACTGAGGAAGGTTGAGACTCCTGGCACATTGTCAAGATCGACAAGGACAAAGCTATTGCGAATAGGCCGAGTCAGGTGCAGGCCACCCCCGATCGCCACGATCGCCCCTTCCATCGCCAGCAGTGTACTGTCAGTCTCGCCATTGCGGCTGTAGCCCAGCTGATAGCTTGCCCAAGGGGCATTATACAGAAGGGTATTGAACGCGCGCCCCTGTTCATTTTGCTGCTCCAGTTGCACCCGATAGCCATAACCCTCTCCTTGAGGCAAATACTGTTGTACCGAAAAGGAGGGAACCCCTTGGTCGCCCTGTTGCTGCCAGCCTGCATTCAGGTTTGTGTTCCCCCGAGGAAATAGTTAAGGTTGACAGAAAAACGGTTGTCAGGGGATTGGTTCGCTGTCTGTGACTGCGTGGCTTGGATAAAGAGATTGAGTTGGCGACTAAGGCGAACTTGAGCCGATAGACTAATCTGATCGCGGGCGATCGCATCTCGCTGGTCTGTGTAATTGTACTGGCCACTGAGGTTAATGCGAGAGCCAAGGGGCATTGATGCAGTAAAAAAGGCTTCTAGACGGGGGCGATCGCCCGCAAGGGCAAGGCTAGTATTTGTGTAAAAGTCACTACTGAGGCGCACCCCGCCGCCAAATCCGAGCCACTGCCCCGGATAAAAATAAGACACAGCAACCGCATGCCCCATCACCCCTGCGTTGCTACTCACTGCCGCCGCCACATCCACCGTGCCCAACGGCAACGCCGTACTCACAGATACACCCGTGCTAATGAGCTGATCGGTGGCTTCGATGCGCCCCCCAAGAGTGAGGTTTGTGAGTACCCCTTGGCGATAAAAGCCAAGAATACGCAGCGTATCATCGTAGCGAAAGTTATCGGTGCCGAAGTTCTGCCGCTCTGAACCAGCAGTAATCAAAAACTCAGACAGCCCCGGCTTCAGCAAGCGCGAAAACTGCACATAGCGAGAGTCGAATACCTGAGTCTTGCCCTCAGCATCCGTAACGACCACACGGATATGGTTAAACCCAGCCTTGTAGGGTAGATTCTCCAGCCGAAACGGCCCCGGCGGTAACTCAAGGGTACTTAATAAACGGTTATTGAGGTACACCTCTGCCTTGGCGGGGCTATCCACCACCCCTGATGCATCAAAACTAGGCTGGCGAATGAGGTAAGGACTCAGCTCAAAATTGCGCCCCCAGCTAATCCCCCCCAGTAGGCCACCCCCCCCAACGTATCGGTATTCACACATCGGGTAGGGCTGGAAGCCCCGTACTTCAGTGCGGGGAGGAAAGCTCCTTTAGCAACTTCAGTTGTTTTAGGTTATAATTGTACTGCGGACACCAGAAACGGTTGTTCAAGGCACTGGTAACGGTCGATTGGGGGTGTTGTAAACCACCCCAGAGGCTCGCGGTTGGCTTGCTAACTGCAGGGCTACTAAAAGCTCCCTGCTTTAGCTGGGAGTAGTTTACCCCATAGTTCAGATAGGCACTCAACGGCTGACTGTAGAGAATGCCGCTAGGTGCGTTACTGGGGTTAAAGTTGACCACGCCCGTTTCTAGGGCTGCTGCAGGTGTTTGCAGCCGCAATATCAGTGCTGCATCATCCCGCTCAAAGGTAATGTCCGGCGCAAGGGACCGGAGAGAAACGTGCTCAACCCCAGCAATAATTTCGCGATCGCCCCCAAGATTGCGCAGCCCAGCATTGACTAAATCCTGCCATGGGATCCACACCTTATGTCGGCTCAAAAAAACAAAATCTGGCTGTGGAGAGCCGTTGACCACTTTAGAAAAGGAATTTTAGGCTGGGTCATCAATCAAAGATTTGAAGCGGAGGGGTCTTGCGGTTTTTGCTCAAGCTAAATGTCTAAATAAGACTGCCATGAGGCGATGATTTCAGGGGAGCCGTACCACGGGGCATCGGGGCGATCGCGCAGCCGACTGCGAGGGGCGTGCAATACACCGTCATAGGTCAGGTTGTGTGCCCCTGCCAAGTGCGAAGCGGCTACGGGGGTAACCCCATCTCCCCAGCAGGCGCCCTCCCCAGAGGTGAGTTTATAGCTTTGATAGGTAAACCAATTGGCAAAGGAGCCGTAGGGTGTACCATAAATGGCTTTGCCCGCCAAACAAACATAGCGAATGTGGGAGTAGTACGCCCCTGGATAGGTTGTATTGACAAACTCGAGATTACGGCGCGTCCAGCGTTCTTGACTGGTGTGGGGGGTGCCTAAGGTAATGAGGGTACGCACCCGCTGCTGCCCTGCCCATACCTGCCCCTCATAGGGCTGATCGCCAAGGTAAATCCGACTAATCCAGCCCCCTGCGGAATGGCCAATCAGTGTGACATGACTTGCACCACTGGTAGTTAAGACAGATTGAACAGTTGCTTCTAAGACTCGCAAAATAGGGGTCACAGGTCGGCCGCCCAAGGTAGGCAGCCATGAGCGCACCTTTAGCGGCACCACTTCGACTATCCACCCCAGCCGTCGCAACTCATCCCGCAGAGGATAGTAATCCGAAGCAGGGGCTAGATATCCCGGCAGAATAACGACAGGTAACACGGTGAGTTTAGCTTGCTTGAGCCGTCGCTGGGAAGTGTATCACATTTGGATAGACGGAGATGACTAAGCCTTCCCGTGCCAAGAGGGTTTGGGGGAACCGCTCTCGCGCTAGGTCACCAATGACATCAAGGAAATCATCATCGTGGCTGGGATCGTGATGGAATAGGATGAGCTGCTTGACGCTAGCCGCTGCCGCTAATTTAATGGCTTCTTGCCATGTGGAGTGCCCCCAACCAACTTTGCTTTGACGGGGATGGTAATATTCCTCGTCGGTGTAGGTAGCATCGTAGATCATGACATCGGCGTGATCGGCCAAGGCTAAGGCGCCGGGATGGAGTTGATCGGGTAAATGCTCTGTGTCGGTGATGTAGGCCACATGGATCCCCTGCCAACTCACACGGTAACCCACGCCACCCCCCGGATGGTGCAACGCTTGATTGCTGACTGTAACCCCGTCCCCTAGGGGCACCTGCTCGCCAATCTCTAGATCGCGAAAGTGAAGGTCGCCCCCCATAATCTGTAAGGGAACCGGAAAGTTAGGATGTAGCATCTGATCGTTGAGACGGCGCTCAATACCCTGACCATTTTGACCCGGAACGGCGTAGATGTGAAATTGGTTCCCCGGAACGAAGGCGGGCTGAAAAAAGGGAAACCCTTGAATGTGATCCCAGTGGGTATGGGTAAAAAAGAGGTGGGCAGAAACGGGCAATTGCGCCATCAGGTGCTCGCCTAAAACCCGTAACCCTGTACCGCCATCAAAAATAATGCGCTGACCGTTGGCTTGGATTTCCACACAGGGGGTATTCCCGCCATAGCGAACGGTGTGAGAACCCGGAGAGGGGATGCTGCCGCGCACCCCCCAAAAACGAACGGTGAGAGGGTTGAACATGAGGGTCTATCAGAAACCTTACTGCTTAGTGTGCCACAGAACACACAGATCCCCTGTGACGTAGATCAGCAAAGGGGTGTGACAGCAGTTCCAAATGTGGAATTTTATCCATGCTTATGACTACCCAGTGTTCACAGGCCAGCACGCCTGCCGAATCGCTGCAAACTTTAATGAGTGGACGGACGACGACGGCGGCACCGCTCAGAACAGTATTTAACGTCTTCCCAGCAGGCTGACCACTTTTTACGCCATTGAAATGGGCGACCACAGACGGGACACACCTTTGTAGGCAATTCGGCTTTGCGACGCTGTTTTGCCATGGTAATGAACGCCTAGCTGACAATTGCCTCAGCAGCAGTCACACACTCAGAGAGCTGTGCCAACAAGGTGGCGTGATCTAGCTGTTGGCCAATGAGTACCAGTTGATTTTTGGGGGTGCCTTTCCAGTCCTCATCATCCAAGCTAAAGCGTTTACCACTGAGATGAAACACATGGCGGCGAGGGCTTTCCTTAAACCAAAGAATGCCTTTAGCGCGAAACACTGTTTCTGGCAACTGGTGATCTAGAAAATACTGAAATTTGCGCAGTTCAAAGGGGCGATCGCTCTCAAATGAAACTGAGGTAAAGCCATCCTCTTCAAGATGATTTGAGTGAGCATGATGGTGGTGCCCATGATCATCGTGATGATGGTGATCGGGGTGATCGCAGTGCTCATCACACTCATGTTCGGCAGTCTCATAATGGTGAGCTTCAGGGTTCGGCTGGAAATAGCGATCGCTCTGGAACAACCCCACACTCAGGATGAGGGGTAGAGGCACTTGGGCATTGATGGTGCGGATGATGCGGGCACCTTCGCGAGTCTCACGAATCCGAGATTCCAAATAAGCGAGGCGTTCCTCACTGACTAGATCTGCTTTATTCAGTAGGATAATGTCGCCATAGGCAATCTGGCTTTGAGCAGCACTGCTGTTGAACAGATCAAGGCTAAAATTCTCAGCATCAACTACGGTAATAATGGAGTCCAAGCGGGTAACATCCCGCAAATCGGTACCGATAAAGGTGAGGGCAACCGGTAGGGGATCCGCCAAGCCTGTCGTTTCTACCACGAGATAGTCCACCTTGTCTTGACGCTCGAACACCCGATAGACTGCATTAACAAGGTCATTGTTAATCGTGCAGCAGACACAGCCATTGTTTAACTCCACCATGTCGTCGTCGCTAGCCACCAGTAGCTCATTGTCAATGCCAATTTCACCAAACTCATTGACGAGGACAGCGGTTTTTAGTCCCTCCTGATTGGTGAGGATGTGGTTCAGGAGTGTCGTTTTGCCACTCCCCAAAAAGCCGGTGATGATTGTAACGGGCAAGCCGTGCTTGAGAGCATCCATTCTTACGGCAGAGGTGAGGGTTGGCGCAGACATAGGCATCCTTGAGCAATTACGACGAATGGGACGAATGGAAATTATCTTTACGATTATAGCGAGCAAGGCGTTGCTGAATAGAAGTATGATGTTCGGGTTTGAGTCTTGCCGCCCTCTCCCGAAGGAGAGGGAACAAGAATCTTAGCTCCCTTCTCCCTAGGGATAAGGGGTGGGGATGAGGGCAATTCATAACTACATTCAGCAACACCGCGAGCACTATCCGTCGGATCAGCTAACGACTAAGTATTGACTGCCACTGGTGTAATCATTGATGGAATTGGCGAAATCTCTGCCTCTGACTGTTTAGCAGCAGCCGTGCCATTAACGACAATGCCCAATATTTTGTCCTTTAGGCCAAGATCATATTCCTTGAGGGCTGTTGCAAAGGCATCTCGTTTAGTTTTGCCGAGGCGAACCACAAATAACGATTGCTCCACCCTAGCCAATAAGCGATTGGTTTCCGCAAAGGAGACTAGGGGAGCAGTATCAATAATCACCAGATCAAACGCCGCGTTGGCAGCGTCTAGTAAGGCGTGCCATGCATCACTGCTCAGGAGTGTCATTGGCTCTTGCTGGGGCTGACCCGCTGTCAGCACCCACAACCTTTCGGTCTGGGCGCTTAAGAGGCTTGACCATTCGGGCAGGGGAAATGCCCCACTCAAAAGGTCTGCCAACCCCGATGTGTTAGCAATGCCCAACGTCTGATGGAGTCCCGGCTGCCGTAAATTGGCATCGATGAGTAATACCCGCTTACCGATGGCTGCTGCGGCTAAAGCCATATAGGCCGCAATAGTGCTGCGCCCTTCACCTGCTTGTGCCGAGGTAATCGCAAGGCTCCGCTGCAGACCAAGCTGCTCTAAATGGCTCAGCAGAAAGTAAAAACTTTCCTTAAACGCTGGTGTTGCCCCAGCAAGGTGGTGTTGCAGCCCCCAAAGGGTCAGAGGGGCTTCCAAACGGCTAAACGAATACTGATCAAATTCACTGGCAATAGGTACTTGGCCAACAACCGGCAAACGAGTGTTTTGACGAACCTGATCCACCTCCAAAAACCGCGCATCCAGTAGCTCCAAGACCAAAGCGAGCACCACCCCAGAGACACCCCCTAAAACAAGAGCGATCGCCAACGCAACCAGCAGCCGCATCGTTGTCGTGTACTGCTCAGTATCCTCAATATCCGACAGTAGCCGCCATGTAAAATCTTGCTGGGCAATTTGTAGTTGTAGCGATTGCCGAGTTTGCAGTAACAACTGCAGAGATTGCTGTGCCACTGCCATGCGCTGTTCAATTTTTCGGTAGGGATTCGCCAACCGCATGATGCGATCTAGCTCTGCGCGCACAGTATCTATTTGCCGCGAAAGCTCAGCATCCATCCGTTGTAGTGATTCCATTTCAACTTTAGCTTCAAGGTACTTGCCAATTAACGTTTCGGTAACAGCACCTTGATAGCCAATGAGACTCTCAGGGTTACTGACTTGATTACGGCGAGCAATTTGTTGAGCTTCCTGCTTGAGTTGTGCTAATAATAGACGCCTTTCTTCCTCAAGACTGCGAACCGTTGGAGAATTCGGCTGTAACCGTGCCATTTCTTGCGCTAAAAGTTGCTCTGCCTCGGTTAAATTCTGAAGGAGGCTCTTATAATTCTGTGATGTATTCAAATTTGAAGCCACAAGCGCTTCTGCAGGTGACATTCTTAATTGTCTGTTTAAGGCATCAAACGTTTCCCGCGTAAATTCGAGCTTCCTATCATTTTCACTTTTAATTTGTAATAAATTTGCAAGTTGCACCCGATACAGATCTGCGTCGCTGCTACCGCCTTGCCCACCGCTTATGCCCCCTGCAATAGCAGAATCAGGGCGCAGCACTTGATTTTCAGATCGGAACTGATTCAATTGATCCTCAAGCTCATCAATTTGGCTCAGAGTTTTTTGAATTTCTTGATTAACATATCGTAGATTTTGAAAAATCTGTTCCTGCTTTTCTGCTTCATTAAACTGAGTCAACTCTTTTGAAATTAAATCAAGCGCATTTTTTACTATACTTTTATTATTTGCCGAAAAAGTTATTTGAAGCACTTTGGCATTACCACGATTACCCAATAGACCAGTTGGTCTTGGCTCCTCAATGCTGAGACTTTTACGAAAAGCGCGATAGGTGTACGTTTGTGGATCTAAGTCGGGATTTTGTTCTACCAACTGCTCATAGAGCGGCCTGAGGACTAAATCACTATTGAGGATTTGTACAAGCGTAGTGGTATCTCCTACTGCTTCACCTGAGAGGAGCGGTAGACTCGGTACCGATAGGCCACGAATAGCCTCTAAACTGGTACCCTGCCTAGCTCCTAAGGGCTTGATGGCCTCTACCTGTAGTGAAATGGTGTGTTGATAACTCCTTAAGAATAGGTAGTAGTAGCCTAAGTATGCTACTGCAGTGACTGCGCCAGCAATAACTGCAGGTTTCCATCGCCGCTTAATGCCCGCTAGAAATTCACCAATGGTGATTTTATCAGCAGTAATGGGTTGCAGGAGGCTTTCTGAATGAGGCTCAGGGTCACTCATTAACAGACCTTCTGCCCCCAAGCTACCATTTACATAACGACTGTCTAGTGACATTAACGCGAACCTCAGTACAGCTAGATCTGAATTTGATAAAAGTCACAGTACCACTCCACAAATCGCTGCACACCAACCTCGACGGAGGTCGTTGGCTCATAACCGGTATCCTCCTTGAGAGCCAAGACATCAGCATGGGTATCGGGGACATCACCGGGTTGTAGGGGCAGAAGGTTCAATTGTGCTTTTTTACCAAGATAAGTTTCTAGAAGCTCAATATAGCGTAGCAGTTCCACCGGCGTGTGGGCACCGATGTTGTACACCCGCCACGGGGCAAGGCTGGTTCCGGGATCCGGGGCATAGCCATCCCACTGAGGATTGGGGGTGGCAGGGCGATCCAGTACACGAATAATGCCTTCGACAATGTCATCAATATAGGTAAAATCCCGCCGATGCTTGCCATAGTTAAACACTGGCAATGGTTCATCATTGAGGATGGCTTGGGTAAACTTAAAAAGTGCCATATCGGGTCGCCCCCAAGGGCCATAAACGGTGAAAAAGCGCAACCCTGTGGTCGGAATACCGTAAAGGTAGCTATAGGTATGAGCCATCAGTTCATTGGCTTTTTTGGTGGCGGCGTACAGGCTCAGGGGATGATCGATATTGTCGTGAACAGAGAAGGGGAGTTTTTTGTTAGCACCATAGACGCTCGAACTGCTGGCATAGACAAGGTGCTCAACGGCATGGTGCCGACAGCCTTCAAGAATGTGGGTAAAGCCAACAATATTACTATCGATATAGGTTAGAGGATTCTCAATGGAGTAGCGCACCCCCGCTTGAGCCGCAAGGTGAATGACTCGCTGTGGCGGATAATCTTCAAAAAGCTGGTTTACATCTTGGCGATCGGCTAAGTCGATTTTTCTAAAAACAAACTGGTGAGTTTGCTGAAACGCTTCCAGCCGCTGGAGCCGTGCCTTCTTGAGGCTGACATCATAGTAGTTGTTTAAGTTATCAAGGCCAATGACAATGTCGCCCCGCTGTAGAAGCTTCAGAGCTACTGCATTGCCAATAAAGCCCGCAACGCCAGTCACCAAAATATTCATGCAAGCCGCCTCCTAACTACAGCCGACCATCGACATCGTCCTTCGCCAAAATCCACTTCACATCATAGAGAACACCTTCTGCTTTAAGCAGTTGACGAATTCCAGCAGACCCCATATCGCGAAATTGTTGATGAGCTACAGCAATCACAATGCCATCCCACATATTGGGCTGCAGATGCTGAATAGGCTGAATTCCGTATTCTATTTCGGCTTGTATGGCATCAACCCATGGATCATAAACATCAACGTGCAGACCATAACTTTGGAGTTCAGCAATAATATCAACAACACGAGTGTTCCGTAGATCTGGACAGTTTTCCTTAAAGGTTAAGCCCATGACTAAAATACGGGCTTCTGAAAGACTAATTCCCTTTTTAGCTAATAATTTCAGGAACTGTGCCGCTACATAAAAGCCCATATTATCATTGATACGACGACCAGCCAAAATCAGCTCAGGATGGTAGTTGTGGGCGATCGCCTTATAGGTCAGGTAATAGGGATCAACACCAATACAGTGCCCTCCCACTAATCTTGGCCGAAAGGGTAGAAAATTCCATTTAGTGCTGGCTGCAGCTAACACTTCCTCGGTATCAAGCTCCAACAAATTAAAAATGAGTGCCAGTTCATTCACAAAAGCAATATTGATGTCTCGCTTAATATTTTCAATCACTTTTGCAGCTTCTGCAACCTTGATTGAGCTAGTTTTGTAAGTTCCGGCAGGAATAATTGACGCATACAGATGATCGACGAAGTCGGCAACTTCAGGGGTGGAACCTGACGTGACCTTTGTTAATCGTGGTTAAACGGTGCTCTTGATCACCCGGATTAATACGCTCCGGACTATAGCCCACAAAAAAATCCTGATTAAACCTCAATCCTGATTCCTGCTCCAGAATCGGGACACAGACTTCTTCAGTAACCCCCGGATAAACCGTAGATTCATAAATGACGATACAGTTAGCAGATAACACTCGGCCAATACTGGCAGAGGCTTTCTTCAGAGGTGTTAAGTCAGGGATTTTATAGCGATCAATCGGGGTCGGTACAGCAATAATAAAGACGTTGCAGGTTTTTAGCGCGTCTAAACTGGTCGTGTAGGTCAGTAGTGTAGAGGCTTGTAAATCTGCCTTACTAACTTCTCCAGTTTGGTCACTGCCTTGAGTTAACTCCGCAATGCGCTGCGCATTGACATCATAACCAATAGTATGGTAAGGCTTGCCGAATTCAACGGCCAATGGTAAGCCAACGTAACCCAACCCAACAACAGCAATTTGTGTTTTTCCTAAAGAGTCAAAAGGCATAGAACAATCAGCCATGTACAGCAGCTTGCAAGTTTAGCTCCTAAGAAGACTAGCACTCACGGAGTAGTTTGAGGTACTGGGCATTGATTTTCCTGACATCGAACAGCTCCACCGCCATCTGGTAGCTGTTGTAGCCCATGGATGGAATCAGATCAGGGTTCTCAATAAACCTCTGCATTGCCTCAATAAGGGCAGCAACATCTCGGGGTGGAATGAGAAAACCATTGTGGCCGTCAACAACCGTTTCGCGACAACCTGGGACATCAGTCGTAATGACCGGTCGCCCCATGGCCATGGCTTCTTGAGTGCTGCGGGGAACGCCTTCACGGTAATAAGACGGTAAGACAAAGACACTGGTGATGGGTAAATAGTCCTTGACATTCACAAAGCCAAACCACTCAACCACCCCTGAGGCTATAAATTCATCTATCTGCGACTGAGATAAGCTACCTGGGTTTGTGTCTAGCCCACCAATCAACCAAAATTGCACTTGAGGATAGATAGCTTTTAGGTGCTGAGCAGCCGCTAAAAATTCAAGGATGCCTTTTTCAATAAGCAATCTTGCAACAAGTGTAAACGTCAGAGGCGTAAGATGAGGCGGACAAAAAGGCCACTCTTGAAGGTTAACTCCAGTTCCTTTGATAACTAGCGTTTTATCCTGATTCAGACCGCAAATCTCAGTAATTTCACAGCAATCATCTGGATTTTGGAAAATAACCTTATGGGCAAAAGGTAACGTCAGCTTATACAAAAAGGTTAAAAGATTTTTTAATAGATTTTGCTTTAACTTGTCAGTCGGTGTGAATGCATAGCCCAAACCAGTAAATAGGACAAGTCGTGATTTGACATTAACGAAATTAGAAGCTAATAATCCCCAAATAATTGGCTTCGCGCTAATCGCTAATATAGAATCGGGATTGACTTGTTTCATTAATTTGACTAATGAAAAAAAGGACTTTATATCATCTAAGGGATTAATGCTATTGCGAACAAGATAAAAACTATGACAAATTGCACCAAGAGCATTGAGCTTTGATTTCTCTACCTCAGAAAAATCAGGTGCTAAACAGTGCACCTCTAAGCCTGCATTTGCAAGATCTGCAATTAGCTCACTTCGAAAGTTGAGCAACATCTGAGCATTGTTGCACAGCAATAAAATTGACAGTGATCTTAATTCAACGCTATTAGAAACAGATTGAACCGTCATCTTAAATAAAAGGATACATTCGGTAAGGAAGCCACGCAAAAGCGTGATCTGCAAATTGAAGCCACACCCATAGTACCACAAAACTGTACCCAATCACTAGAAAGAGCCAACGAAAAAATAGCTGACGTTGCTTTGGGAAGAAAAGATACGGTAAATTTCCAAAGACATAGAGTTGAATAGGAATTAAGTATAAAGCGAGGCGATCGGCAGTAGTTGTTGAGCCTGTTAGCAGAAGCAAGAATGAGAAAATAACTAACCAAGATAATGCCAAATAAACCTTTGGTGAATGTTTGAAGAAATTTTTACCTCTATAATATTCTAGAAGAAAGATTATCGCAGGCAATAGGTTCATTGTTAATCTAATTAACGCTCCTGAGGATGACATTTGACCTTCTATGTAGCTGCTAGCAAATCTAGGAGTTGATTCTATAATTATTGTTGTGCCGACTAACAGCACAAAAGTCAATATCACTAGGTAAGTAATATTAATTACTTTCTTTTCTTTTATTGATTTTATCATTGTTATTAAAAGTGGAACTAAAAGTAAAAATATTACAGTTTTATGAAATAACAAGGCCAAAAAGAAATAGACGAAAAATCTTAATCGCTTATTTTGAGTAAGTGCAAGGATAGCTAACAGTTCAAAACCAATGGCTGCAGCTTGGCGTGTGTATCCCATTGCTACAACTGTAGTCAAATAAGGAAATGCAACGCTTAGACCTAGGTATGGATTTTTTAATTTATTGCAAAAATTGAAAAGACAAGAAACAAAAATAATGGCGACACAAAAATTAACAAAATATATATCTTGATTTAAGGCAATAGCAATCTTATTGATCCAATAGTAGCCCAGATCATAAGATGTAGTTTCATATCCAAACCAAGGTGTGAATTTAACACTCTCAAAAATATAAAGATATCCTGTCCAATCTCCACCTACTTCAAAACGTAAACCAATAAATAGTACATAAACACAAAAAAGAAAGACTTTATACCACTGGGGTACTTCGATAATGATCGGGAAGCTGGTTAGGGCAAATACTAGAAAATACGGAAACATAAGCAAGTCATTACACTGAACGATTGTTTTCTAGCCATGCCTGAAACATTAAAATATCCCAAAGCGGAAAAGCCCAGTTGCGATGTCCTTGACGATGTTCTTGCCAGTACTGCCAAATAGATTCAGGATACAAAAAACCCTCTTGTTTGAGTCGTGTAGGGTTCAATAAGTCCTCGACCCACTCTCGTAGTTCATGGCGTAGCCACTGGGCAATAGGAACACGAAATCCCATCTTTGGCCGTTCAATGAGTTCTTTAGGAACATGCTGATAAAGGATATGACGCAGAATGTGTTTTCCTGTTTGCTGCTTGATTTTCATCGATAGCGGCACAGCACAGGCAAATTCAACAATGCGGTGATCTAACAGAGGAATGCGGGTTTCTAAGCTAACCCCCATTGCTGCCCGATCTACCTTAGCCAAAATATCATCAGGAAGATACGTGAGCACATCTAGTATCATCATGTATGACTCGAACGGCAAGCCAGACAACCAACTGGGGGGTTCAATGGGTAGTGAGGTTGGCTCCTTGCCATCAATGACTATCTTTGAAGGTGGATTAAAATGCGATAAAAAGGAAAGATAAACACTATCTTGCGATCTTAGCTCACAAAGCTTAGCTAGTTTACTGATTCTATCGCCAATAGTTGTATATCTTAAGTGCTTGGGTAAGAAGCGGTTGATACCGCCCAACAATTGATCCCATTGCCTTGGAGGTAGAACTCGCAGTGCAGTTGCTAACATTGTACGTATGGGTGCTGGGAGTAATTGTATTTTTTGCCAAATACTTGGAGCCAAGAAATACCGCGTGTAGCCCCCAAATAGTTCGTCCCCACCATCACCGGAAAGTGCCACAGTTACGTGCTGGCGAGCAATCATTGAGACTAAAAAGGTGGGAATTTGCGATGAATCAGCAAAAGGCTCATCATAAAGGGTTGGTAACTTGGGGATGACATCCCGAGCATCTTGACCTGTCAGGTAGTATTCTGTGTGATCTGTGCCTAGATGGGTAGCTACCGCTTTAGCATACTGTGCTTCGTTATACTGATCTTCGTAAAAACCAATGGTAAAAGTCTTGACCGGTTGAGCAGATTGGCTTTGCATCAAGGCCACAACTGTAGAAGAGTCTACCCCCCCAGACAAAAATGCGCCAAGAGGAACATCGGCTAAGAGTTGGCCTTGCAAACTTTGCCGTAGCAGTCGCTCCAGCTCACCTGCCGCTTCTTGCTCTGTTCCTTGAAATGGCTCAGCTAAACCCTGCTCAACAGCCGTTTGTAACGACCAGTAGGCTTGCGGTTCTCCTTGGCTGCCTTTTACCAAGGCGTTAGTAGGTAACTGAAGGTAAGTGCCCGCAGGTAGCTTCCAAATGTGCTCGTAAATGCTGTAAGGTGAGGGAACGTAGTTATAACGTAAATATAATGTGAGTGCTTGGCGATTAATTGAATTTTGAAAATTAGGGCAAGCTCGCAATGCTTTTAGTTCAGAGGCAAACACAAACGCATTATTGACCCAGCCGTAGTAAAGGGGCTTTTCCCCAATGCGATCGCGCGCTAAGGTTAATGTCTGTTCTGAACGATCCCACAGAGCAAGAGCAAACATCCCCACCGTGCGCTTTAGGGTGGCTTCAATGCCCCAGTAAGCAAATGCTGCTAAGAGGGTTTCTGTATCCGAGTGACCCCGCCAAGCAGGTGCAGCACCAGTGCTTGTCAGCAACTGTCGCAGATCCAAATGGTTATAAATTTCACCATTAAAGACCAAGACATAGCGGCCACAGGCAGAGACCATGGGCTGATGCCCTGCTGGCGAGAGATCTAAAATGGCCAGACGACGGTGCCCCAAGGCAATTCCGGCCGATTCATCGATCCACGTTCCCTCATCGTCGGGACCACGATGATAGAGAGTTGCCACCATCGTTTGAATCGTTGACCTCAAGTCCAGAGACTCACCAAGGCTCATTAACCCAACAAGACCACACATCTGCTTAACATTGCCTCTGATAATTAGTTACTACTAACTCTAGCAGATGAATGAAGATTAAGATAGTAGCTATAAGCCGATTGATTATTCGATTTACCAAGAGTTTGCTGGTTAATCTCAGTGGCTGCAATCTTAACTACATAGTTACCCTAGGCACATCAGATAGACTAACTCTTGATGGCCAGTGTACACCAATAAGGTGGACGATCCGAAAAGCGAATATTATTAAAACCAGCATTAGTTAGCATTTCATTGATTTCAAATCGACTAAAGCGATGCTCTAATTTTGTTTCAAATCGATCTAGGGCATCATTTCTCATTACATAAAATGGTTTATCACGGTAATACGCTAATGGCCAAGAATCAGGTAGTAAGCGCAAGTAATCTAAAAGCAATGCCATTCTTGCCAATGGCCAATAGATAAATATACTTATAATTTGACTAATGAAAAAGCGCAAAATATAAGGTAAGCGAGATACTAAGCGACGTATCCAGTCACTACACCCCCATAAAATTTGATAAATAAAGCAACGATTATCAAATGCGTAGTAAACATAAATTAAACATGGAGCACCTTTTTTAAGCTTAGCAGCGATACTATCAATACCTGCTGCTGGATTAGGCATACGGTGAAGAACACCAAGACAAAATGCAAAATCTAGAGATTCATTTTCTATAGGTAAGTCTTCAATAGAAGAGTTAATAAAGCTAACATTTGTAAAGTTCTTGAGGTTTATTTTTGCAACCTCTAAAGCTTCTGGACTAGCATCAACTAGAATGAGATGGCCAACCCGTTGAGCTACAAATTTAGACCAACGACCACTACCACAGCCTAAATCTGCACACACAGCTTTAGGTGGTAATCTTGACCAGTCAAGTAAAGAAAAGTAATCCGAAAACATTTGCTCTAATACTTTCTCGTTCAAGTTTATGTAAGTGAATCTAGACCACTCATCACCAAAACCACGAACGACTTCAGGATCTATATTTTTGTGTAAATTCTTAGGCTCAGACATACCTTTATTCATACCTTCTATTCAAGCCTGATCTGTAAATTGAGGCCACAGCCATAGTACCACAAAACTGTACCCGATCACTAGAAAGAGCCAACGAAAAAATAGCTGATGTTGCTTTGGGAAGAAAAGATACGGTAAATTTCCAAAAACATAGAGTTGAATGGGAATTAAGTATAAATAGCGGCTACAGGCGGAGACCATGGGCTGATGCCCTGCTGGCGAGAGATCTAAAATGGCCAGACAACGGTGCCCCAAGGCAATTCCGGCCGATTCATCGATCCACGTTCCCTCGTCATCAGGACCGCGATGATAGAGAGTTGCCACCATCGTTTGAACCGTTGACCTCAGGTCCAGAGACTCACCAAGGCTAATTAACCCAACAAGGCCGCACATCTGCTTAGCATTGCCTCTGATAATTTTGTTACTACTGACTTTAGCAGATAAACCAACGCTGAGTTAGAATTTATGGCAACATTACCCTAGGTGCTTGATGTCAATAGCTTTACCGTCGTATCCTGCGTGTCAATCAACTCACGCAGTCAAAAATGGCAAAACCCACAACGGCAAATAGAACTTTAAGTGTCGTGAGTGTGGGAAACAGTTTGTCCAAGACCCACAGAAGAAGAGTATTGATCAGACGACTAACACCGTAATCGACACGCTAGTATTGGAGAAGGTTCCGTTGGCTGGTATCCCTAGAGTCGTGGGAGTTTTCAGAGCCTTGGCTGCAAAACTACGTTAACCCCGAGTATTACGTTAACACCAAATATGAGGTAGTGCCCGGTCAAGTTGAGGTGTCGGTTTAGAGAAACAGGTCGGTTGACGGTTCAGTGTCACTAGATGTGGTCATTTTTCGGCAACACAGGGAACAAGATGTGGTTAGCAATAGAGGTGAAACACGAGAAATGGTGGGGGTATTTTTGGAGGATCGTAGCCGTAAGGGAGCACAGGAATTATAGGAGTGATGTGGGCGGGCTAAAACCCCTCCGCTTTAGCGAGGGGATACAGCCAACTCAGGGGGCTTTAGCCCCTAGTAAGGTCAATTACTCTTGCCCTGAGCTTCAATGTAGCGCTGAATTGTTTCGCTGCTAACATTGCCAGCCGTTGAGACAAAGTAACTGGATGTCCACATGGACGGCAGTTTCATTAATGGATTAGGGAATTCCTGTCTGAGGAACTGTGCAGTTCGCCCCTTAATTCGATGCACTGCGGCTTTTCTGGTAGTCCATAGTTCACCTGCTATCTGTGCTACGCTGTAGTCAATTGTTGCATAAACTCACCATGTTTGGATGTCAGCAAGTTTTGCTCAACCCCAATAACGAACTTAAGGGGGTGATGGAATTTGTCTGCTCTGAGGCAAACAAGCTAACCAATCAGGGCATCTACTATGCTCGTCAACTGCACTTTAAGACCGGGCAGTGGATTGGCAAGCATAGCCTGAGTTACGAATACAAGACCAGTAAGCACTTCCAAGCTCTTTACTCCCAAGCTGCACAGCAAACCTTGATTTCGGTCTACGAGTCGTTTAAGTCCTACCGAGCATTGTTGAAACTGTGGCGAGGTGGAGAACTGGCAGAGAAACCCAAGATGCCAAATTATCGCAAGAAGGGAGGGTTGGCAGTAGTCAGCTATCCCAAACAAGCGCTGAAGTTGGTTGATGGGATGATCCGGGTTCCGCTGGGGCAGTTAGTGAAAGTGTGGTTTCAGATTGACTCGTTTACTGTCCCCATGCCCTCCAATCTCAAATTTGAGGACATCAAGGAACTGCGGATTCTGCCGCGCAACGGGTGTTTCTACGCTGAGTTTGTCTATCGGCTGAAACCTGTTCAGGTTGATGTAGACCCGATGCGGGTGCTGGGCATCGATTCGGGATTAAACAACTGGCTCACCTGCGTCAGCAATGTGGGAACCAGCTTCATTGTGGATGGACTGCACCTGAAATCGTTGAACCGCTGGTACAACAAGCAAATTGCCAAGCTGAAAGAAGGTAAGCCTCAAGGCTTTTGGTCAAAGCGACTGGCACAACTCACTGAGAAGCGCAATCGGCAGATACGTGATGCAGTGAACAAAGCGGCCAGGATTGTGATTGACCATTGCACCCGTAACCGGATTGGTCGGATTGTATTTGGCTGGAACCAGCGGCAAAAGGACGGTTCCAACCTGGGCAAGAAGACCAATCAGAAGTTTGTGCAGATCCCAACTGCGAGATTGAAAGAGCGGATTGCTCAATTAGCGGAGCAGTACGGGATAGAGTTTGTTGAAACTGAGGAGTCGTATACCTCTCAAGCATCGTTTGTGGATGGTGACTTTTTGCCGACATTCGGTGAAAAACCTGATAGCTGGAAGTCATCGGGGAAGCGGACGAAGCGAGGCTTGTTCAGGACTGCTCAGAATTGGTACATCAACGCGGATTGTAATGGCGCTGCCAACATCCTGCGTAAAGTAGCGACGATGCTTGGATTGAGTCTGAGCGGAGTTGGTAGGGGGTCTTTGACTGCCCCCACCCGTATTAAGTTGTGGGTGACAGCTCAAGGGAAAAGCGAAGCAACGCGGCTTCAGCCCGTTGCGTAGTATCCTTTGGGAATCCCCTCTCTTTCAAGGAGGGGAGAAGTCAAGGGATGCCTTACCCGCTGGCTATCGACAGTGTGCCGTTCCTTATACCGATTTCTGGCCAGCTTACGATGAGGTCTTCCCAAGGAATCGGCATCAACGTGTCGACAGGCAGACGAGTCAAACCAGCTATGAGAAATAAATTTCACTGCAGTACTTGATAGGCTCAGCCGAAATGTTAACTTTTATTACAATTTAAGCGCTATCTATTCAGAAAAGTCTTAAGCTATGAATAAACTATTCAGTAGTGAGAAAAATCCAGCATCAGTAATGGTCAATTTTTCTAGAGTATTTAAATCATTTAGATACATTCGCTGTTTAATTAACCCAAGTAGCTGTGATAAATATACGAATTTTAGGCTGCTTACAGCTCTTGCTGGGCACCTGCTTCCATCATATAAATTTAATTGGCCAGAAATAGAGTGGTGGAATGATGATGAATTCAACAGATTTTTGATGAAATTTGATGAATTAAATGGGTTTGACTGCTATCGTCGCTGGACACTTAAGCAATTACTTAGACTTACTGCACATGTTGATGGTGACACTGCTGAATGTGGTGTTTTTCGTGGTTGCAGTAGTTACTTAATTCTTCTCGCAAACAAAAACTCAACAAAGACAAATCAAAAAGTTCATCATATTTTTGATTCTTTTGAAGGTTTAAGCGATCCGAGCTTAGTGGATGGTAACCATTGGAGTAGAGGTGACTTAAGTAGTTCGGTAAATGAGGTCATCTCTAATTTATCGCCATTTACTATTGATAAAGATTTTTTGATCTATCAAGGTTGGATACCTGACCGATTTGATGAATTAAACGATAGGGAATTTAGTTTCGTTCATGTCGATGTCGATCTTTATCAGCCAACGATTGATTCATTTCGATTCTTTTATCCTAGATTGAAAAAAGGTGGAATCCTGCTTTGTGATGATTATGGGTTTGATACGTGTCCTGGTGTTAAAAAAGCTGTAGAAGAATATTTTGAAAACAAACCAGAACAAATGCTTGCACTTCCTGATGGAGGCGGTTTCATAATTAAAGGTACTCCTGTCTTGGGTTGAGGAATTTATGAATCAAGAAAAAATTTGGGATTACTTTCAAAATAACCCAGAAATAGGCAGCCTGGCGTTTAATGCTGATGCCCGTTATCGGTTTATTGCAAACAAGATTGTATCTGGCTCGGATGTCTTGAATATTGGTGTAGGCAAAGGTGGTCTCGAACTAATGCTTTTAGACAAGAGAGTTAATGTTTACTGCCTTGATCCAAATAAAGAATCAATACGAAAAATCCAAGAAGAATTTGGCTTAGCTGAACGAGCAAAATTTGGTTATGCGCAAGCAATACCATTTGATGACAGCAGTTTTGATGTAGTTGTGATGTCAGAGGTTCTAGAGCACCTCTCTGATGAAGTGCTCAACAAAACTGTGAAGGAATGTCATAGGGTTCTTCGTAAGGGTGGAAGGTTTATTGGAACTGTGCCCGCCGATGAGGTTTTATTAGAGAGTCGTGTGGTATGCCCTGATTGTGGAAAAGTGTTTCATCGATGGGGGCACTTACAGGAATTTAGCGAGCAACGGCTAAGACAGCTCTTGGAGCGGCAATTTGATCGTTGCGTTATTAGCCGTCACTATTTTGGCAACTGGCAGACTCTTAATTGGAAAGGAAAAATTAGTTGGCTGCTTAAAAAAATTTGTGTATTTCTTGGGATCAGAGGAAGTAGCGAGAATTTCTTTTTCTCTGCTTGGAAGAAGCAATGAACTGTTTGTTTTTCATTCACTCCATGCGCGCTGGTGGTGCAGAGCGAGTTACAGCTAACCTAGCTAGTCACTGGGTTGAGCGGGGTTGGGAGGTCACGGTAGTGACTTTGGAGTCTCGAGAACAAGATTTCTATGATCTCCCCCTAGCAGTGCAGCGCGTTGATTTAAATTTGGCGGAAGAAAGCCGCGATCCGCTGGATGCGGTCATTAATAATCTAAGACGTATAGCGGCCTTGCGCTCGGTCTTACGTAAAATTCAACCGGATGTCGCGATTGGCATGATGAGCACTGCTGCTGTTCTTCTATTACTGGCGGCATGGCGTTTGTCCTGTGTCACCATTGTTTCTGAGCATATCTATCCGCCCATGATACCTCTGAAGCCAATGTGGGAGAGGCTGCGGCGATGGGCTTACCCTCTGGCTCATAGAGTTGTCATGCTCACTATAGAAGGACTAGATTGGTTGAGTGAAGAGATACCCAAGGCACGTGGGGTGGTAATACCTAATCCCATTCCTTTTCCATTGCATAGTTCAGAACCACTGATAGAACCTGATTCAGTGATTGAGCAGGGGCGTAGGTTGTTGCTAGCAGTTGGGCGCCTAGATAAACAGAAGGGATTTGATCATCTGCTGCAAGTTTTTTCACACCTCGCGCCAAGTAACCCTGATTGGGATTTGGTTATTCTAGGTGAGGGGCCATTGCGCACGGAGTTAGAGTTTTTGGCTCGACAACTCGGATTGCAGGAGCGAGCTTCGCTACCGGGTCGAGCAGGTAATATTTGCGACTGGTATCAGCGCGCCGATCTCTACGTAATGAGTTCCCGCTTTGAAGGCTTTCCTAACAGCCTTGGTGAGGCAATGGCGCATGGTTGCCCAGCAGTCAGTTTCGACTGCGACACTGGCCCTCGTGACATCATCCGTCATAATGTGGATGGCCTGCTGGTACCCAATGGTGATGTTGCTGCATTGAAAGATGCCCTAGAATACCTGATGAGAGATGAGAAATTGCGCAAGCAATTTGCTGCCAAGGCGGTGGACGTACGTGATCGGTTTTCGCTAGAAAAAATTTCGGAGATGTGGGCAGCTTTATTGAATGAACTGCAGCACGAAGCATTAGAGAGTGGATCATGAAGCTAACTAAGTTTCAACGTCAACAGTTGCCGATATTGCTGGTGCGAGTTGCGGTGATAAGCACCACATATTTGTGTTGTAGGTCAATCCCAAGACGCTGTCGAGCTAGCAGCGGCTTTTGAAAGTGCAATCGGAGCATTCAACATGGAAAATAACTCAGAATCGCATCTTAGCTCGCTTTATCGCCGCACTTACGAAACGATTTGTGGCAGGCACCCGCATTTGCGTCCATGACATTTTCAGTGGCTGGGTACATTTTATTTGATGCGGGCTTTGCGAGATCAATTACCAAACTTGAAGGGGCGTGTCTTGGATGTGGGCTGCGGTGAGAAGCCTTATCGTCCATTATTTTCCCAAGCAACCGATTATGTGGGCATCGATGTTGTGGAGGTAGAGGGAGCAGATATCACTGTGGTTCCTTCTGGCATTTGGCCTCTAGATGATGCCTCATTTGATGTTGTGTTTGCCACACAGGTGGTTGAGCATGTGCAATATCTTTCACATACACTTAGTGAGATATCACGCGTTTGTAAGCCCGGTGGACTGATCGTGCTATCTTTCCCATTCCTGTATAATGAGCATGGAGCACCATCTGATTTCCAGCGCTTTACGATACACGGTGCTGCACAATTGTTGCCTTATGAAATCGAAATGTTGGAGCGCCAAGGTGGGTTTGGTAGTACGCTAGTGATTCTGAGTTTGAATTGGCTAAACGATATGCTTAATACCAACAAGCTGACGCGCTTCGTCAAAGTGCTGGTATTTCCGCTGTGGGTGCCTTTTTGCCTTGCGATGAACTTGTTTGGTCTATTACTAGATGCCATTGATGCTACAAAAAATTACTATAACAATGTGCTTGTGATCTTTCGCAAGTCTTAGAGATAAGAAGACTTTATTTCAGGGAAGACAAAAAAGGAATCTATTGCATATGCCAAGTTTCGACATGGCGGCGTCGTTGCACCAACAAGTTCAAGCGGCTTCGCGTGAACGCATCCAAGAAGCACTGCTGGCACTGCTCACGCCGTATTTCAGACCGACTTTCGGTACTGGCAAAACCGTTGAGCATGAGGTGTCAGTGCTCCGAGCCTTGAAGCTGCTGGGGGTGGTTTCCGTCCGGGCAACCGAGCTGGATCTTGTGATGACATTGCGGGTCACTCGGGCCAAGGCGAGGGCATTGCTCTATCACGCTCAATTAGCCGACGTGCAGGACATGGCGGCACTAGACGATCGTGTACACGAGGTCCTAGCTTACCCCAGGATCGGAAAAATTTCAGGCCGTGATGACGAACCAATTACGTGGCTTCTCGATGTACCGTTTCCCCTAGTTGCAGACCGCATCAGACAACTGGTTCGTCAAGAGGGCTTCATTTCTGATGGCAGTTTTTCCCCGAACTTGATCAAGCTGCCTACCGCTGCCTATGGAGCGGTTGTGGCTTGTCTTGTCCCTCCTCAAAAGCGCGAAGCGTTACTGGCCGCTGCGCGCGAGTCTGTTAAAGCCTCTCATAGCGACGATCTGCAGACGATTCTTGGTAGGGTGTTGTGGCACCTGGGCAAGCAAATTGCAGGTGATGTGGGTGGGCCACTGACTCAGGAAGTTGGCAAAGAACTGTACGACCTGCTCAAGAAAGGTGGCTCCGCGCTGTTCAAGCAGCTTTCACCAAGCGGAGACGGTCGATGACGGAAAAGGTTTCGATTTTCCTCCCCTCCCTCAACGGCGGCGGTGCCGAGCGGGTCATGGTCACGCTGGCCAACGGCTTCGCGGCGCGTGGCTATGCCGTAGATCTTGTGCTGGCCACGGCGCAAGGGCCGTATTTGAAGGATGTACGGCCCGAGGTGCAGATCGTGAACCTACGGGCGGGGCGTGTTATCAAGGCGCTGTTGCCGCTGGCACGCCATCTGCGGCGTACCCGACCAGCGGCATTACTGTCGGCCATGAACCATGCCAATGTCGTGGCCGCGCTCGCGCATCGTTGGTCGGGCGTTCCCAGCCGTTTGGTGCTTTCAGAACATAACACCATCAGTGTCGTGGCCCAGCGGGAGCGGAGTGTCGCGGGGCGTATCGTGTATGCGCTGGTGCCATGGATGTACCGTTGGGCTGATAGCCTCACTGCCGTATCACAGGCGGCAGCGCGCGACCTCGAGCAGTTTGCACACCTTCCCGCCGGCGCGGTGCGTGCCATCTACAATCCTTTTGACCTTCAGCGCATCCATCGGATGGCGCACAATGAACCACGACACCCCTGGCTCGCACCCGGCCAGCCGCCGGTCGTGCTCGCCATTGGACGGCTCACCGAACAAAAAAACTTTTCAACGCTGATTCGCGCCTTCGCGCAAAGCCGATTACGCGGCAATGCCCGACTACTGATTTTGGGCGAGGGGCCGCTGCGGCCAGCCCTATTGGCCGAGGCTGCCGCCTGCGGTCTGAAGGAAGAGGATTTTCAGATGCCCGGTTTCATCGATAATCCGTATGCGTTTCTTGCGCGCGCAGGGGTTTTCGTGCTCTCTTCGCGCTGGGAAGGTTTGCCAGGCGTGTTGATCGAAGCCATGGCGTGTGGTACGCCGGTGGTAAGCACCGATTGCCCCAGCGGTCCCAACGAGATTCTGGAGGGTGGCCGGTGGGGCCGATTAGTACCCGTGGGCGATAGTGCGGCACTAGCCAATGCCATCGATGCGGTGCTGGCTGCCCCGCGCGACAGCTTGCCCAACGTACGCCTGCGCGCTGCGGATTTTGACCAGGAGCGCGCGATCGACACCTACCTCGCGGCCCTCGGGCTGCCTCCGGTTCCGGGGAACCCATCACGCGCATGAAGGTTTTACACATCATCACCGGCCTCAGCAATGGCGGCGCAGAAGCTGTGCTGTTTCGCCTCGTCACCCACGACGCGCAGAACCAGCACGTGGTGGTGTCGCTGACTGGCGAGGGCAAATATGGCCCCTTGCTCCGCGCGATGGGGGTCGACGTCGTGACCCTAGACATGCCGCGCAGGCGGCTGACGTGGCGTGGGTTGCGTGGACTGTGGCTGGTGCTGCGACGGCTGCGGCCTGACGTGGTGCAGACCTGGATGTACCACGCTGACTTGGTCGGCGGCATTGCGGCCCGCGCGGCGGGCATCCCGGTCGTGTGGGGTATCCGCAACACGACGCTGGAGCTTGGCCGCTCCTCGCGTGCCACGATATGGGTAGCGCGCGCCTGTGCACGGCTGTCCCGGCACGTGCCAGCGCGTATCGTGGCGTGCGCACAGGCGGCACGGGCGGTGCATGCCGAACTGGGCTATGACGCCCAGCGGATGGTCGTGATCCCCAACGGCTACGACCTAGGGCACTTCGTGCCCGACAGTGCAGCCCGTCAGCGCCTGCGCACCGATTGGGGTGTCGCGGATGATGTTGCGCTGATTGGAATGGTGGCGCGGTTTCATCCGCAAAAGGATCACGCCAATTTGATCGATGCGCTGGCCCTGCTCACCCAGCGAGGACTGCGCTACGCGGCGGTGCTGGTGGGCACCGGCATGACGCCCGACAACGCCGAGCTCACGCAGCGCATCTCTGCTGCCGGACTGGCGGAACGTGTGCGTCTGCTCGGCGTGCGACCGGATGTGCCAGCCATCATGTCGGCGCTGGATGTGCATGTATTGTCATCAGCCAGCGGCGAAGCCTTCCCCAACGTTCTCGCTGAGGCGATGGCCTGCGGCACGCCCTGCGTGACCACCGATGTCGGCGACGCGGCCACTATCGTGGGCGACACGGGCTGGGTGGTGCCACCCAGGAACCCCGAGGCGCTGGCGGATGCCCTACAGGCCGCCTTGACAGCGTGGCGCGACCACACGGCATGGCGGGCACGCCAGCGGGCATGCCGCGAGCGGATCCAAGAAAACTTTGGCATCGAGGCAATGGTGGCGCGGTATCGATATGTATGGCAGGAAGCCGGGATTTCGCTTATGATTCGCTTATGAGGAATACATAAATGATAATTCCGTTGATTTTGTTTTTTCTCACGCTGTATTAGAGCACATTCGACTAGCAGAATTTGAACTGATCCAAACAGAATTGTATCGAGTACTCAAACCAAGTGGAACTTGTTCTCACACAGTCGACCTCAGAGATCATTTAGGCGGTCAGCTCAATAATTTGCGTTTTAAACATCAGATATGGGAATCGGATCTTTTTGCCTCTTCAGGATTTTACACAAACCGCATACAATTAAACAGAATGATGAATATTTTTGAATCGGTAGGCTTTGAGGTACAACTTGTCAACGTACGCCGATGGGATCAACTACCAACCCCTCGAAAAAAAATGGCGCCTGAATTTGCTTTACTACCAGAAGATATACTCAATGTTTCGGGTTTTGATATTCTTGTAAAAAAATAGGAAGACCAGAGTCATGTGCGGCCTCACTGGTTTCTGGCAACCTTACGGCTCCTTTGCCGAAGAACCCCACGCCATCGCCCAGCGCATGGCCGACGCCCTAGTCCACCGCGGCCCGGACGATGCAGGGGTGTGGGTGGAGCCAGTTGCCGGCTTGGCGCTGGGGCACCGTCGGTTGACGATTCTGAACCTCTCGCCCGCTGGGCATTAGCCGATGGTGTCGGCCAGCGGCCGCCTCGTCATCGCCTTCAACGGCGAGGTGTACAACCACTTGGTGCTGCGCCAGCAGCTCGCCGCGCAGGGCGCTGCGCCCGCCTAGCGCGGGCATTCGGACACGGAAACGCTGCTCGCGGCCATCGAGGCGTGGAGGGTGGAGGCAGGCGGTGGGTATGTTTGCGCTGGCTCTGTGGGACCGCAAAGCACGCACCTTGGTGCTGGCGCGCGACCGCGTGCGCGAAAAGCCCCTGTACTGGGGCATTCTTGATATGCTCTCCCTGCCTAAAGGCAGGGGATTCTTGGGGATTCTTCTAGCCTCACAGCTTAGAATGACTGGTTCACCGACAACACTTCAAGCATAGCAGTTTCCTACGTTACTCCAGAGGTGTTTATCTCCCCAGTCGTTCACCCCATTACAGAGGCTTCCGTATGCCCTACGGTACAGCAAAAAAAACTACAATACTGGGTTTTTATGGTGCTTGCTATCGGTTAGATAACTCGGTTTTTTGAGTGGTTGCATACCTTGCCACTAGTACTAGTGCGGCACAAAAGAAAATAATTTGCGCCTTATATCCCCATCGCTAAAGCTAGGGGCTTTACGGCGTTTTTTTCGGTAAAGTATGATTAATTGTTAGTTCATTGATGCTCACTCCCGTACCACTACTCCTAAGAGATCTGTGGTGAAGAAAGATTCTTGTAAGGCGCGGCGCACGTTCATTGGGGATGACTGATGCAGCTTCAGCACCAATAGTGTTTGATCCACAACCGCTGACCATAGCTTTGCATCCACAGCGCTTAGCAGGGGTGGTGTATCTACAATTACCCAATCAAAGCGGTCGGCGATCGCCCCCATGAAACGGGTGAGCGATTCATGGCTGAGGAGGTGCACTGGGTGCTGTCGCAGTTGACCAGCTGTGAGGATGGTTAAACCGGCCTGTGGCGCAAGGCGATCGCTGGCTTCTCCCTGCGCTAACAGATCCGCTAAGCCTTGGCCATCATTTAAGCCAAGATAGCGATGCAGAGCGGGTCGCCGCAAATCCCCATCAATAAGTAAGACGTTTTTGCCGGTGGCAGTAGCCGCCAAGGCCAGATTGAGGGCAACACTGGTGCGACCTTCACCATGGCTAGGGGAAATAATAGCAAGGGAGCGACCATGGCCTGCTAGCGCCAAGTTGGCGTAAAGATGATGGAACGCTTCTTGTACCTGTTCGTAATCGCCGATCGCTGGCAGCACTTGGGTCACCCGCCATGCCACATTACCAATCTTCGCTATCTGCTCGAGGCGGATGTTCGGTTGTCCTTCCGCTGTGGGGATACGCCCCAGTAGGGGCAACTTAAGGGTAGCCTGAACCTGTTCGGCACTGCTAAAGGTATTGTCAAGGGCATCTGCAATGACAACTGCCAGAACGCCTACAGCAAGGCTGGCGATCGCCCCGAGGAGCAGTAAATGCAGTCGCGAGACCGTTGGGATGACGGGAGTATTGTCAATATCTGTGAGGAGCTGCCATGCAAAATTGTCTTGAGCAAGTTGTAATTGCACCGCTTGCCGCGCCTTATTCAACCCCTCAAGGGAGTGATGAGCCGTGCGGATGCGGTTTTCAATGCGACCCAGTTTTGGTAATTGGCTGCTTAACTGCTGTAATTCCCTAGCGATCGCCGCTTGGGGAGCTGCCAGTTTGGCATCATAGCGCTGTTGGGTGTCGTACTCAATCCATGCCATCAAATAGTTGGTAATCAACGTTTGGGAGACAGCTCCCTGAAACCCCAGAGCGGTAGGATTCTCAACCCGATACTGCTCACCAATCACCTCAGCCGCAATGGTTTGCAATTGTGCCACCAGAGCATTGCGCTGCTCCTCAAGGGCAAGAAGAATGGGAGTCCCTTCGCGGAAAATCGCCAGATTTTCAGCAATCTGCCGATCCACGTCCTGAATCTGTGCCAGTTGCTGTTGATAGGCGGGGGATGCGCTTAAGTTAGCAGCCGCTAGGGCTTCAGCGGGAGTCATGTTTAGCTGTTGTTGTAGCCCTTGAAAGCGGCCATAGGCTTCTACTGCTTTGAGGCGGGCTGCTTGCCGCAAGGAGTGGATTTGGCGATATTGCTCCGTCAATAAACGCATCTGTTCCGATGGTTGCAGGCTGGCTCCAGTGGGTTGCACCGCCTGCAAGTCCCGTTGCAGTTGCTCTAGCTCCGTGAGGTACTGTTCAATATCTTTGTTGATTTGGCTGAGGGTGCGTTCCAGTTGCTGGTGGCGATCGCGCTGGCCGTAAGCCATAAATGTCTCTGCCAAGGCGTGCAGCACTGCACTCACCCGCTCCGGATCGCGATCGCGATAGGTAACCTCAAGCACTTTCGCTGGCTCTGCTTCTGTAGGACGCACCGGGCGAATTGTGAGCCGCTGACTCAGATCATGGGTAGAAGTCTGCATCTGCTCAGCCACCGGCGCAAGGACTTTATCGCTCCCAAGCACAACAATTTGCGTCTCCACATCCGACTGTGTAGGTATCGGTGGCGGTAAAGCAGGCTGAGATTCCGGCAGAGTGCCTGCTATCCCTTCTGTAGCAGCAGCCGGCGAGTCAGGTAGAGTAGTTCTAGTGGGTTCAACCAGCAGCCGAAAACGCGCTTCATAGGATGGTGGGTTCAGTACCACGTACGTGACTGTGGCCAAGAATGATACTAAAACAGTTCCGGACAGCAACCGCCAGCGCTGCCTACAGCGATCCAAGAATGAATGCCGCACCCCATTCGCCAACGCCCCCTTTGGAGTTGGCAGCGGCATAGAGTGGGACGACGCGCCCTTTACCACCCGTAAATTAGGTACCTTTTGGGGCAATGGCATCAGTCACTACTAATCCAATAGATTGATGATAATACCTAACGTTCCCAACGCCCCTAGAGGCCGCAAAGCATTCCCCACTGCATCCCCAAACTGAGTCAAGCCCGACCGCTCCACCACAATCACATCTCCCTGCTGCAAGACCGGATTGCTATTCGCGCTAGGCTGCGCTGCCATACTAAAGGGAATCCGACGACGGCTCACTGTTCCATCCCGATTCAGACGCACGAGGGTGATGCGGGAGGTGTTGGCTCGCTGAACGTTAAACCCACCAGCGGCACCAATCCCTTGGGTCAGGGTAGCATTGGCAGGTACCTGCACTAACCCAGGCTTGAGCACCTCTCCCACCACTTGGACATTGATCACTTGGGGGGAAAAGGTGGCAGAGGCCACTCGCACCGCTTCAGCCGCATTCACAGTGGTCGCCTTGGGAATCACAATCACATCATCACTGCGCAGCGTAATATCTTGGGTGGCATCGCCAGATTGGATTAATTCCCAAAGATTAATTTTGGTGACGGCTGTTTGACCGTTTCCCAGTTGGCGGCGTACCTCAATATTGCGAATATCCGCATCTTGGGTAATTCCCCCTGCTTGTGTGAGAGCACGGCTCAGGCGTGGCCATGTCAACCCCCCAGACAAACTCATGGTGTCGCCTAGACCCGCGCCAGTAGACACGGATACCCCAGTAAACGGCACAATATAACTGCCCGGTCGGCTCACCTCACCCGCCACAAGAATTTTCATGGGTCGGGGCGTTTGCAAAGACACGGTTACTGCTGGAAAACGCATGACTTTACTATACGCATTGAGGATCACCTGCTCCGCTTGTGGCACCGTGAGTCCCTCCACCACCAACCGCCCCGCTAGGGGTAACACAACAGAGCCATCAAGGTTGACTGTAAACTGTTTTTGATTCGTCACACTCGAGGGGAGGTTGACCACTTCCACAAACAGAATATCGCCAGCACCTAAGATATAGTCAGCAAGGGGATTGACGCCAAAGTTGTAGGTCGTTGGCGTGATAGGAGCCATTTGAGCCATTGTGGGGCGAGCCATCAGCGGGGTCAGGGTGAGTATGCCAGCGATCGCCAACGGTGTTGTTACTTGCTGCAGCATATTGAAGCGTAGGTGCCCCATCAACGTCTCCTCCTCATTAGTGCCCTTCGTTGGCACAACGCGCCCTTCAAAAACTCTTTTATCATATCTCTCGTTCCATCGTTGATTAGTGTCTTGAACTGCTCCTTAGATGGGATTGCTGCCCTTCAAGCAGTATGGGAACCGACCACAGGAACCACTGAAGACTTCCGCTGCCTAGTGGTTAACCCAGTCATTGCCCAGATGCTCAGTCGGGATCGCGATGAATTTAGTGGGACGCATGGGGTTTCGTGAACTGAACTCCGCCCTAGAAGGGCGAGGCTTCTACCCCGGTTAGGGGCTTAATTCCGTGTTCCCCAGTAAAAGACGAACCGCCTCTTGCAGGATATTCCATGCAGCGGTCACGTCGCGAACATGCTGCCTTCCGCACGATGGGCACCTCCACTCTCGGTCACTGAGCGTCAAATTGTCGTTCAGTGACCCGCAATCCCAGCAAAGCTTGGTGGACGGGAACCAGCCCTCAATGAATTGAACGGCAGCTCCGTACCACTTGCCCTTATAGGTGGTGTAAACGTGCAGCGCTCGGATACAGATTATCTACGGCGCTTTGGAGTGACTGTGAATTGGGGTATTTCAGCCACGCAAATTGCCGCTTCAAGTCGGGCAGCATCACCTTGTACTGATTCTTATTGAACTGGCGCGTTTCCTTGAACAGCGCCAACATCCGGTTGTAGACAAACCGCACACAGCTAAAGTGGTGAGCAAAGCATTGCTCCTGTTCCTGATTCGGGTAGATGCGAAATTTGTAGGCTTTGTTAATCAGCATGACTGTAGTGCGTCCGTCCTAAAAACTATACTATAGGTGTGCAGTTACCGGCAATATGCAGGGCAACGGTTTAACCGCTATGAGGCAAGATGGTATACAGGTCAAGTCAACGCGCCACGCCAAGTATCAATCAGGGCACCACTTTGTCTGGATACCCTTTAAGCGGCGCAAAATCTTTCGGGATGAGGCTATCATTGAGGCCACGAAGCGGTATATCCGAGAGGCGGCAGCGAACAATGACATTGAGATTGAGGCCATCGAGATTGACCGCACCCTGATAGACCACGTTCACGTTTTTGCATCATTCCCGCCTAGAATGTCAGCGTCTCAAGTCGTGAACATCCTGAAAGGCTACAGTTCACGGCATCTTAGGATGGAGTTTCCCTGGCTGAAGCAGCTCTACCAAAAAGATCCGCTTTGGGCCAGGTCGTTTTATTGGGGAACCTGTGGCAATGTGTCGGCTCAAACCGTTAAGCGCTATATCGAGGAGTGCCAGGGTTGATCAACTCTGCCGCTTTGCAGCGGCGCGGGAACCATTCTGTATCCCCGACCTGAAGCAAGGGGGTTTATCTGGTTCCCGTGCCCTCCATTTTCTATAAATTTCTCCAGCGGTTTCACTTCAGCACTGATATTTGCCAAACCTTGATGACTGTTATGGGCATCTTGCCGGCGATGATTGCTTGGTTCTGATCGCCAAAACCATTAAACGTTCAGCAGATTTAGTGGCGCGCTATGGCGGTGACGAATTGCCATTTTACCGAAGAACACCGTAAAGCCCCTTGTTTTCGGCCAATCAAGGATCATAATAGATCTTGATTGCAGTACCCTCTCATCCCCACTCCGCCATTCATGACCTATAAGCGACTCAGCGAAACCGAACGCCAGCGTGTTTTCCAGCAGTACAGCCAAGGGCTAACGGTCAAAGACTTAGCGACTGAATTTGGCGTTAGCGAAAATACCATTCGTCGCATTGTTAAGCAAATGGAAACCGAGTCGCCAGCTCTGCCGCTTCTGAGTCTGGCAGCGGCTCCCTTGCCCCCCGAGGCAGACAGCACCGACGAAGAAGAGCTTGAGGGGGAAAGCCTTGCCCTAGATGAAGATGACTACGACGATAGCGACGAAGACGAACTGGATGAGGACGAACTAGGGATTGAACCAGTTCTGCCGGATGTACCAGAGATTGAGGCGGTGGAGTCCTTGGAGGTCATGCCTTTAGCGGCTGCCACCCTACCGCGCCCGTGCTATGTGGTAGTGGATCGCCGGGCTGAACTACTGACCCGTCCCCTAGAGGCGTTTCGTGGCCTAGGCCCTCTCTCTAGTGAAGAGGCTCAGCAAAGCACCCTGCCGATTTTCGATAGTCGTCCGGTGGCGCTGCGCTACTCACAGCAAAACCAACGACTCTTCAAAGCTAGCGATGTGCAATGGCGCAAAACAGTGGTCAAAGTGCCTGATGGCGAAATGCTGCGCAAGGTTACTGGCTACCTCCAGGCAAAGGGAATTACCCGCGTGTTATATCATGGGCGTGTGTATGCGCTGGATCTAGAATAAGCTAGGGGCAAGTATGCGATGTCAGGGATGCCCCTTGGAGGTCTCCTTGGTGGGAGTTAGGAGCTGGGTAAGTACAGTATGAAAGCAATGATCTTGGCCGCCGGAAAAGGCACCCGGGTACGCCCGATTACCTACACGATTCCGAAGCCAATGATCCCAATTTTGCAGAAACCCGTGATGGAGTTTTTGGTGGAGCTGCTGCGCAAGCACGGTTTTACCGAGATTATGGTGAACGTCAGCCATCTGGCCCACGAAATTGAAAACTACTTTCAGGATGGGCAGCGCTTTGGTGTTGATATTGCCTACTCGTTTGAGGGGTACATTCAAGATGGTGAGCTAGTGGGGAAGGCGCTTGGCTCGGCGGGTGGTATCAAACGGATTCAGGATTTTAACCCGTTCTTTGACGATACGTTTATTGTGTTGTGCGGTGATGCCCTCATTGACCTAGATTTGACGGCAGCCGTGCAGTGGCACCGCCAGAAAGGGGCGATCGCCACCGTCATTATGAAAACAGTTCCCCAGGATGATGTCTCCAGCTATGGTGTTGTTGTAACCGACGAGAGCGATCGCATCACGGCCTTTCAGGAAAAACCCCGTATTGAAGAGGCACTGAGCAACACCATCAATACAGGAATCTATATCTTTGAACCTGAAGTGCTAGACTACGTGCCCTCGAATCAAGAGTTTGACATCGGCAGTCAACTATTTCCCAAACTGGTAGCCATGGGGGCACCCTTCTATGGCTTGGCGATGGACTTTGAGTGGATTGATATTGGTAAGGTTCCCGACTATTGGCAAGCGGTGCGCAGTGTGCTCAACGGTACAATTACCAATGTGTCTATTCCTGGGCATGAGCGCTTTCCTGGGATTTATACGGGGTTGAATGTAGCGGTTAACTGGGATAGGGTAACGATTCAAGGACCGGTCTATATTGGCGGCATGACGAAAATAGAGGATGGCGCGACGATCATTGGGCCAACGATGATTGGGCCGAATTGCCACGTTTGTGGTGGTGCCGTGGTGGATAACTGTGTCATCTTTGAGTACTCTCGCCTTGGTTCGGATGTCCGCCTAGTGGATAAGCTCGTTTTTGGTCGCTACTGTGTGGATAAAACGGGAACCACCATTGACCTCAAAGCTGCCGCCCTCGATTGGTTAATCACGGACTCTCGGCAAACCGAGATTTTGCCTAGCCCCCTAAATCTCAAAGAAGTTGTCTCCTAGCGGGGTGGGAATTGATTATTAACCACACCTACAAGTTCATCTTCCTAAAAACTCGCAAAACAGCGGGAACGAGCCTAGAAATTGCCCTCTCGCAGTTTTGTACGGCCACGGACACCATCACGCCCATTCGCTGGCAGGATGAGCGGATTCGTCGCCAATTAGGCTACGTGGGGCCTCGTAACTATCGCGCTCCCGTGTCAGACTATACTCCCTCAGATTGGCTGGCCTTGTTTTACCGTGGTCCAAAGCGACTCCTGAGTAATCATGACCCTGCAAAGCACGTTCAGCGGGTGGTTGGCTCAGAGATCTGGCAAACGTACTTTACGTTTTGTTTTGAGCGCAACCCCTTTGATAAGGCCATCAGTCGCTATTACTGGAACACCAACGAACCGCGCCCTCCCATTGATGAGTATCTGCAAAGTGTCCAACCGGACTTATTGTCTAACTGGGGGATTTACACCATTGCGGATCAGATTGCGGTGGACTTTGTGGGGCGCTACGAACGCCTAAATGAGGATTTGGCCATTATCCAAGAGAAACTTGGTTTGCCACGGCCATTGAACTTGCCGCGAGCTAAGGCTGGGTATCGTAAAAATCGCGATCACTATAGTCGGGTCTTAAATGCGGCGGCGCGGCAGCGGATTGAAGCGGTTTGTGCCAACGAGATCGCCCAGTTTGGCTACCACTGGGAAGCAATCTAGAGCTAAGTGAAAATACTTACGACGACTGATGATTGATGTCAACAATTGTTACAAGAGGCGGCGGGGATCATAAGACTTGTGGAGAACTCCTACGAACCGCTGACATTTCCTAGCATCCTTAGGGGCGATCGCAGTAGGTTGAGAATCAGTACAGGGCAGCAAATGACGAGCCAATGGTGTTTGTCAGATGCTAGGCGTGCCGGCTAGACTGCTTTTTCCATCACAGTATGGCAGGGCGCCGAAGATTGCCTCTGTGGATGACGCAAAATCTACCTAAAGAATGCCTATGAAAGTTGGGGTCGTTAAGGAACGCGAAGTGGGAGAGCAGCGGGTCGCCCTCATTCCCGATGTCGTAGCCAAGCTGGTACAGCAGGGGTATCACATCTGTGTGGAAGCGGGAGCGGGCGATATGGCTCACTTCAGCGATGATGACTATCGGGCAGCGGGTGCAGACATCTATCCCTCAATCGAAGACGTGTGGGGCGGGGTTGATGTTTTGCTGAAGGTTTCTCCCCTACGCGATCGGGAAGTGGAGTGGATTCGCCCAGGCACAACCCTCATTAGTTTTCTGAACCCTTTGGGGAACCCATGGCAGATGCAGCACCTTGCAGAACGCCATATTACTGCCTTTGCCCTTGAATGTATTCCCCGCAGTAGCCGTGCCCAGAGCATGGATGCCCTTTCGTCCCAAGCAGCGGTCGCGGGCTATGCTGCGGTTCTATTGGCTGCCTCAAATCTGCCGCGGTTTTTCCCTATGCTCACCACTGCCGCAGGCACCATTGCCCCGGCCAAAGTGTTCGTGATCGGGGCTGGAGTGGCGGGTTTGCAGGCGATCGCTACCGCTCGTCGCCTAGGGGCGGTGGTCGAAGCCTTTGATATTCGGCCTGCGGTCAAGGAAGAGGTGCAAAGCTTAGGGGCAAAATTTGTGGAGGTAAACCTAGACGAAGACACCGTTGCCGCGGGTGGCTATGCCAAGGACGTCTCGGAGAGTGCCAAGCACAAAACTCAAGAGGCGATCGCTGCCCATGTTCACAGTGCCGATGTCGTAATTACCACTGCTCAGGTTCCGGGTAAACCAGCCCCCCTCTTGGTGACTGAGCGGATGGTGGCTAGCATGAAACCCGGTTCAGTCATTGTGGATCTGGCGGCTGAGCAGGGGGGCAACTGCGCGTGCACCGAGCCGGGGCGCTCTATCTGCCATCAGCGGGTAACGATCATTGGCGCTATTAACCTGCCGTCCTCCATGGCCATTCACGCCAGCCAAATGTACGCCAAAAATATTTCAACCCTTCTGAAGTACCTCAGCCCGAACCAAGAATTGCAGTTGAATTTTGGCGATGACATTATTGATGCAGCCTGCATTACCCACGAAGGTCAAGTGCGCAACCCACGGGTACTGCAACTTTTACACCCTGCGGACACTTTGGCAGTCAGTGTTTAAGGAAGTTTTACAGACAATCGTGCTGCCCTTTAGAGGTGTTGTTCTATGACAGATCCAATTATTGTCGGTCTGATAATTTTTGTCTTGGCCAGTTTTGTTGGCTTTGAGGTCATTAATAAGGTGCCCCCTACCCTCCACACCCCCTTGATGTCCGGGTCAAACGCCATTTCTGGAATTGCCGTCATTGGTGCACTGCTGATGGCGGGGAGCGGTCACACTACTCTGACGGTTGTCCTTGGCTTTATTGCGACGGTCTTAGCCACCGTCAATGTGGTGGGCGGCTTTTTAGTCACCGACCGGATGTTGCAAATGTTTAAGCGGTGAGGCAGAGTGCCATGGATTGGTTAACACGGATTGAAGACTTAAGCTATTTGGGGGCGGCCGCCCTATTTATTGTTGGCCTCAAACAATTAGGGTCACCCGCAACCGCCCGCCAAGGGAATCGCCTTGCTGCTTTGGGAATGCTCCTAGCCATTGTTGTGACCCTTTTAGATCGGCAAATTATTAGCTATACGGGCATTTTGGCCGCGATTGGTTTGGGGAGCATCATTGGGGCAGTGGCCGCCTACAAGGTGGAGATGACCGCTATGCCGCAGATGGTCGGGCTGCTCAACGGTTTGGGCGGTGCAGCCTCAGCCTTGGTGGGGATTGGCGAATTTTGCCGCATTGTGGCCGTTGGCGAGCCGCTCCCCCTGAGTACCCTTGTGACGATTATTTTAGGGGTGCTCATTGGCGGGGTTACCCTGACCGGCAGCTTAGTGGCCTTTGGCAAGTTGCAGGGACTCATTTCCGGAACGCCTGTGATCTTCCCTATGCAGCAGGGTATTAATCTTGGCTTACTGGTTGCGTTTTTGGCCACCAGTGTTCTCATCTGGCTGGATCCGTCCCAGATGGGTCTATTTTGGAGCTTGGTGGCGATCGCCGGTGTCTTGGGGGTTCTTTTTGTCATCCCCATTGGGGGCGCCGATATGCCCGTTGTAATTTCGCTGTTGAACTCCCTCTCTGGTTTAGCGGCAAGTGCAGCAGGGTTTATTGTTGGCAACAGTATGCTAATTATTGCCGGTGCCCTTGTTGGTGCTTCCGGCTTAATTCTGACCCAGATTATGTGCAAGGCCATGAATCGCTCCTTGGCCAATGTGCTCTTTAGTGGCTTTGGCGGCGGCGGTGCTAAAGCAGCGAGTGGCGTCACCAGCGCAGCCACTCCCAAGACGGTTCGCACCATTGACTCGGAAGAAAGCGCCATGATGCTGGGCTATGCCAAGTCGGTGGTGATTGTACCGGGCTATGGCATGGCAGTTGCCCAAGCGCAGCACAGTGTTAAGGAATTGGCGGATCAACTGGAGCGGCTAGGGGTAGAGGTTAAGTATGCCATTCATCCCGTGGCCGGACGGATGCCAGGGCACATGAATGTACTGCTGGCAGAGGCGAATGTTCCCTATCCGCAACTCAAGGACATGGAGGACATCAACCCTGAATTTGAGAATGTGGATGTTGCCCTAGTCATTGGAGCCAATGATGTGGTCAATCCGGCAGCCCGCACCAACCCCGGCAGTCCGGTGTATGGGATGCCCATTCTGGATGTGGATCGGGCGCGGCACACCATCGTGATTAAGCGTAGTCTCAGCCCTGGTTTTGCCGGTATTGACAATGAGTTGTTCTACAAAGATAAAACCCTGATGATGTTTGGCAGTGCCAAAGATGTGCTGAATAAGCTGATTACTGAGGTGAAACAGCTCTAGCGACAACTGACTGCAGCATTGCGGCTAAATACTGCCGCAACCTGTTCTAACTCAAACTGATCGAGGCGATCCAGAACCCAGTGGCAGCGGCGTTGCAGCATATGAAAGGGGTATGTGTGGGCAACGCCCATCACCCGTATGCCTGCTGCTTTTGCCGACTCAATGCCTGCAAACGTATCTTCAATGGCTAAGCAGTCGCTAGCCGCCAGAGCCAGTTCTGGAAACTGCTGCTGTAAGCGCTCTAGTGCCCGCTGATAGGGGTCAGGATAGGGTTTGCCGCGATCCACCTCTTCAGCACTGACGATACAGTCAACGGCGGATGTCATCTCTGCGCGTGCTAAGGCCAAGGTGACCTCTGATCGCAGCGCTCCCGTCACAATGGCAATTTTTAGGCCTGATCCCCGCAGGTGTTGCAATAATGGCAGGGCACCGGCGAAGAACGGCAACGGATCACTGTTAGTGAACCATTGCTGGTAGGCGACTGCTTTTTTGCGAATCAGGGTCTCTAAATAGTCAGCCGTGATGACACGACCGCGCCGACTCAGCAGGTTATCAAGGCAGGCGCGATCGCTGCGGCCAAGACAAAACTGGTCGTACTCCCCCCGCTGGGGGCGCAGGTTTTCCTGAAGGAGAATCTCATCAATAAGGGCGGCATGAATCGGCTCGTCGTCCAAGATGACGCCGTTAAAGTCGAAGAGAATGGCCTTTAGGGGCATACCTGTACAAGTTCAGGGAATAACTGCTGAATGCGCTGCTGGATCTGCGCTTCGTCACTGAGGTGGGCAGTGTCTGCAGTCTGCCGCATTAAGGATTCTCCGACTAACACGGCTTGGGCACCAGCGGCTGCCACCCGCTCAACGTGAGCCTGCTCGTGGATGCCTGACTCGCTGACCACCACAATCCCGCGATCGCACAGTTGTCCGCCATAGGTTGCCAAGAGTGCCTCTGTAGTCGCCAAATTCACACTAAAGTCCTCAAGATTACGGTTATTAATGCCCACAAGCTGTACCCCTTCAAGAGCCAAGACTCGCTCCATTTCACTGGCCGTGTGCACTTCAACGAGGGCAGTCATTCCCAAGCTGTTAGCAATGCGCAGAAAATAGTCCAAATCGCGATCGCAAAGGATGGCCGCAATCAGCAGTACCGCGTCAGCGCCCCGTAACCGCGCCAGAAACATCTGGTAGGGGTAGATGATAAAGTCTTTGCACAATAGCGGTAGCTCAACGGCGGATCGAATCTGCTCGAGATACTCAAAACTCCCTTGGAAAAACTCACTGTCTGTTAGTACAGAGATACAGGTGGCACCGGCAGCCGCGTAGGCGTGGGCGATCGCCACCGGATTAAAGTTGGCACGGATCACCCCTTTACTGGGGGAGGCCTTCTTCACTTCGGCAATGAGGGCAGGCCGGGTCACTGGCGATCGCAGCGCATCAATCAACGACCGCACTGGCGGCGCATTCAGCACTTGGCGTTGTAACTCTGCTAGCGGGAGGCTGTCGCGCAGTTGCTCAACCTCCTGCTCTTTGTGCCAAACAATTTTTTCCAGAATATGGCGGGGTTCCCCGTCCACCACAGGAACTTGATAATGGAGGGTATGAACCGTCACGGCAGGATTGGGGGGACGGCGGCGAATGTGCATAGGGTCTCTCGTAGCAGTTCCGCATTCAGTCATTGACCATAGGATAGAACAGAATGCAGTATTTGGGGATCACGCTGACGGCAGTTTTCACGAGAGTGGACTTAGCACCTTATCGGCCGTATCAACGGCAACCTCACCCACCACTTCGGGGCTGTTGGCCTCCGAGGGCGGAACGACTTGCCAAAAGAGCGGCAAGTAACGCTCCCACTCCTCCAGAATCATAGCGGCCTTGGCGCTGCCCGTGCGATCGCGATGCGCCGTAATGAGTTGCCGCAGTTGCGCTGCACCAATGGCGGAGGTGACCCGCTGGAGCTTGACAATTTCGGGATTAACTTTAGCGGGGAAGGTGCCTGCCTCATCAAGGATATAGGCCAAGCCACCGGTCATCCCTGCCCCAACGTTACGCCCTGTAGTGCCGAGCACCACGACGACACCGCCTGTCATATACTCGCAGCAATGATCGCCGGTTCCTTCAACCACGGCTTGCGCCTTCGAGTTACGTACTGCAAAGCGCTCGCCAGCACGGCCATTGGCAAAGAGTACCCCACCCGTGGCACCGTAGAGACAGGTATTGCCGATAATGACGTTCTCAGCAGCGGTGTAAGGGGCGTTCGGCTTGGGTTTAATGATGAGTTCGCCACCGTGCATTCCCTTGCCCACGTAGTCGTTGGCTTCGCCAGTTAGCCGCAGGATCATCCCCGGTAGGTTAAAGGCACCAAAGCTCTGACCAGCACTCCCGTAGAAGTTGAGGGTGATTTGCCCTTCAAAGCCAGTGTTGCCATACTGCTTGGCAATGGCACCGGCAATGCGCGCCCCTACCGTGCGATCGGTGTTGACAATGGGTAACTCTAGTTCGACCGTCTGCTGCTTGGCAATGGCGGTTTGCACTTCGGGTCGCGCCAAAATCTCATCGTCAAGCACTGCACCATTACTATGAACGGTTTCGTGCTGTAGCCAGCGGCGATCGCTGCGGGTATCCGGCAGCTTAGTTAAGCAGTCGAGGTTGAGGGCAGCGGTTTTGGCCAACTGAATATCTTGGCGAGGAATCAGCAGATCCGCACGCCCTACCACATCTTGCAACGACCGGTAACCAAGCTTGGCTAAGATTGAGCGCACCTCTTCGGCAATAAACAGGAAGAAGTTAACCACATGCTCAGGCATACCGGGGAAACGTTGGCGCAGTTCTTCTTTTTGGGTGGCAACGCCTACCGGGCAGTTATTGGTGTGGCAAATACGCGCCATAATACAGCCCTCGGCAATCATGGCCACTGAGCCAAACCCAAATTCTTCGGCTCCCATCAGCGCCCCCATCACCACGTCCCAGCCGCACTTGAGACCGCCATCAACCCGCAGGACAACGCGATCGCGCAGTTGATTGTCTAAAAGAACACGGTGAACTTCCGTTAACCCCAGTTCCCACGGACTACCGGCGTGCTTAATGGAACTCAAGGGAGACGCACCCGTGCCGCCATCGTGACCAGAAATTTGAATCACATCGGCATTAGCTTTGGCCACTCCCGCGGCAATGGTACCAATGCCAATTTCCGCCACGAGCTTCACCGAGACCTGAGCTTGGGGATTAATCTGGTGCAGATCAAAGATCAGTTGCGCCAAGTCCTCGATGGAGTAAATGTCGTGGTGCGGCGGTGGCGAAATCAGGGAGACCCCAGGCTTCGATCGCCGCAGCATCGCAATGTAGGGGCTGACTTTCGTGCCCGGCAGTTGACCGCCTTCACCAGGTTTTGCACCTTGGGCAATTTTAATTTCAATTTGTTGGGCATGGGTCAGGTATTCGGGGGTTACCCCAAAGCGCCCGGAGGCCACCTGTTTAATGGCAGAACTAGCGGTGTCGCCGTTCCGCAGCCCTCGTAGGTGGGGCAACTGGGGCGATCGCCCTTCAGCATCCACATCGTTGAGCACTTGGAACCGCACTGGGTCTTCGCCCCCTTCACCGGAGTTGGATTTGCCACCAAGGCGATTCATGGCGATCGCTAGCACCTCGTGAGCTTCCCGTGAGAGTGCCCCCAAGGACATCCCGCCAGTGCAGAAGCGTTTGACAATTTCGCTGGCAGGCTCGACGTGCTCTAAGGGAATACTGGGGCGATCGCTGCGGAACTCCAACAAATCCCGCAGAGCCGTAGGGGGGCGACCCGTCAACTGCTGCCGATACGTCTCGTAGTGGTCATAGCGATTGGCCGTCACCGCCTTGTGCAGGGCTTTGGCCATTTCCGGGTTGTTCATGTGGTACTCACCCCCCGGACGGAACTGCACAAACCCAAAGTTTTCCAGCTTCTTGCTCGTCAGTTCCGGGAAGGCTTTGTGGTGGAAGGTAATTGTTTCCTGGGCTAAATCCCGCAGGGTTAAGCCGCCCACCCGAGAGGTGGTGCCAATAAAAGCCGTGTTGAGCAGATCATCCCCAATGCCAATGGCCTCAAAAATTTGGGCACCGCGATAGCTGGCAATTAAGGAAATTCCCATTTTGGAAAGAATTTTCAGCAGTCCCTCTTCAATGGCTTTGCGGTAGTTGGCTTGGGCGGTTTGCAAATCAATACTGGCCAGCTTGCCTTTAGCCATCAGGTTTTGGGTGCGATCGCTGTGCCACCACTGGCGGATGGTCTCCCACGTGAGGTAAGGGCACACAGCACCGGCACCATAGCCAATGAGACAGGCAAAGTGATGCGTACTCCAGCATTGGGCTGTTTCCACTACCAAGGAGACCCGCCGACGAATGCCTTGGGCAATGAGGTGATGGTGTACCGCCCCTACTGCTAATAACGGCGGAATATAGGAAGTGTCCGCAGCAACCATCTGTAACTCACCGGCTCCATTGTGGCGATCGCTGAGAACTAAAATGGCAGAGCCAGCCTGAACCGCGGCAGCCGCCTGCTCACAGAGGCGCTTCACCGCCACTTCCAGCCCACTTGGGCCTTGATCAATGGCAAATTGCGTCGAAAGCCGCACAGTGCCAAAGGGAGCCTTGAGAATCTCTGCGAGTTCCGCCTCGTTAATAATGGGCGAATTGAGTTGTAGCAGCCGTGCATCCTCTGGAGACTCTACCAAAAGATTCCCCCGCGCTCCCAAGCGCGTCACAAGGGACATCACCAGCTTCTCGCGCAATGGGTCAATGGGCGGATTCGTGACTTGGGCAAAGCGCTGCTTGAAGTAGTCGTAAAGGAGATGGGGCTGCGACGAAAGCACCGCCAAGGGAATATCATCCCCCATACAAAACGTCGGCTCCTTGCCATCCTTGGCCATGGCCTCGATTACCATCTCCACATCTTCGGCACTAAAGCCAAAGGCGGTCTGCTGTTGCAAGCAGGTGGTGCTGTCGAGTTGCGGCGCTTCCCAGTAGGCTTGGGGCACCAGTTCTTGGCGATAGGTTTTCAGCCATTCGCCGTAGGGCTGCTGCTGCGCCACCCGCTGTTTAATTTCCCAGTTGGTGAGTAATTCTTGGTGCTCCAGATCGACGGCAATCATTTGCCCTGGGCCAAGCCGACCTTTTTCTAGAACCGTGTCTTCGGCAATTTGAATACTGCCCGCTTCCGAAGAAACAATCACCAAATCGTCGGTGGTCAAGGTGTAGCGGGCAGGGCGCAGGCCATTGCGATCAAGGGTGGCACCAACAATTTTGCCATCGGAAAACGCTACCAACGCAGGCCCATCCCACGCTTCCTGAATACCGCTGTAGTATTCGTAAAAGTCCACCACTTCAGGGTGCTCTGCTAGATCCGGTTGATTTTGGTAAGCCTCCGGCACCAGCATCATCATGGCGTGCAGGGGGTGGCGACCCGATTGCACCAGTAACTCTAGCACATTATCCAGATTGGCAGAGTCGCTATTGTCAGCGTTCACAATTGGGGTTAAGTCTTCAAAGGCACCTTGCCAGTAGGGATGAGCCAACTGCGATTGGCGTGCCCGCATCCAGTTGATATTCCCCAAGAGGGTATTAATTTCCCCGTTGTGACCCAGCATCCGCATCGGCTGTGCCAGAGGCCACTTCGGCATGGTATTGGTGCTAAAGCGGCGATGGTACAGGGCAAACGGGCTGACGTAGTTAGGGTTGCGCAGGTCGTCGTAAAACTGAGCTAACACCACTGAGCGCACCATTCCCTTATAGACAATGGTGCGGGTGGAAAACGAACAGATGTAAAAGTCTTGCCGCCACTCGGCGGTGGTTTGGGCAACGGCACGTTCAATACGCTTACGGGTGAGGTATAGCTGCCGCTCTAGCTCGTCACCGCTTGCCCTGCTGGACGCCACAAACAGTTGCTCAATTTGAGGTTGATTTTGCTTGGCTTGTACACCCAGAACTTCAGGGTGAACCGGTACGGTGCGCCAGCCGAGCAACCGCAGTTCATTTTGACTGAGCACCCGCTCCACAATTTCTTTTGCCGCTGCCGTTGCCGCCCCTTGGGGCAAAAAGATCATGGCTACCCCAATCCGCTGCCGCGGAATGCCAAACTCGGGTAATAGCTCCCACGGAATCGCGGTCATAATCCCAGCGCCATCCCCAGAGTCGCGATCGGCGCTGCAACCGCCGCGGTGTTCTAAGCAGATCAGACCCTCTAGGGCTTGCGCCACAATTCGGTGACTCGCCATCCCTTTGCGGTGGGCGACAAAGCCAACGCCACAGGCATCTCGCTCTTCCACAAGCCAAGGTTGTCCATGGTAACCATTATTCAGGGTGGTAGCGCTGGCTGGGGAAAAAGGGGAGGGTTGTTGCATGGGTCTGAAAACAGAAACGTTGATTTAAGCAGGCGGTAAATCAGAGGGTTGTCACTGTTCAAGTTCTAAGCTGTAGCGACTGAAAAACGCCACGACTCTAAATCTAAAGGAGAGCCAAGGCGACAGTGCATTCCGTAATAATTGCTTAGTGGAACAAGATTAACAACACAAACGTCCCGCCTCAACCATTATAAGGATTTCTCTGGGTTACGGATAGTCAAGGCAAGAATTGTTAAGATTCTGCGAAAAATCGTTTTGTTCGTCACTCAACTTCTTAGCTAGGGAACGGGAGTTGGGCGTGAGTTGACCCCTCTCCCGTGCTCCCCAATTTGCGTTTCCCTAGAGTGCAGGAGCGCTATTGGCCAAATAGCCTTAGCCAGCCCAACCTTTGGCGGCTTGATCCAGCACGTAGGCGGCCACGTCTTGAATTTGCTCGTCCGTTAAGCGGCCAGCAAAGGCAGGCATAGCGTTTTTGCCGTGTTGCACTTGGTAAATAATGGCATCTTCAGAGTTCATGCCAAATTGTTCGAGGGCTTCTTTTTTAAGGGTTTTGTTGGCCATGACCACATTGCCACCACCCATGTGGCACGCCGCACAGTTCCCACTAAAGACTTTTGCGCCATTTGCCAAATCTGCTGCAACGGCAGCGGGGGTCAGCACCATAAACGTGGCGATCGCCAAGGCGCAAACACTGATCAATAGTTTTTTCAACGGAGTTCTCCTTTCATGGAATGCGTCAGAATCGCTGTGAGGAGTGTAAACGTCACCAAAGGCAAGTTTAGCAAAGTTCCCAACTCAGGGAGCACTGTCGGCGAAGGTTTCAGTGCCCCAGCCGGGAGCCACGGCTGCCGCGCGCAAAATAAAGGCCGCCAAATCCTCTAGCTGATTGGTGGTGAGCCAATCCTCACTCACTTGGCGGCACCAGTAGCTTTCTTCGCTGCCATCGTAGGACATGGGCAGGCGCTGAAACGCCACTAAGCTCGCAATGTTGTCCCGAGGCGGCACGGCTCCCTTGAGGTCCTTTAAGGACAAGGACACCAAGGGATTGGGTAAGGTCGTGCCACCCACATGACAGTTTTTGCAGTTTTCCTCAAAGAGGCGCTTACCGCGGGTGAGATCTTCGGGCGTAAAGGCACGAGTATCGCCACGGTCATTGAGGGGCAGTTCAATGGCCTCAGTTGCTTTCAGGTACTGGATGACGTAATTGTCAACCCCACTGGCAGCGGCTGGAGTCGCGATCGCCCCCCAACACCAAACCATAACAAGCAGGAGGAGCAATCCTAGGCGCGGTGCCCAAAAACGAGTTAGGTGCATGAGTTTCGACAAATCCTTGTCTATTGGTTAGTAATAAATTTTGCCGCCACCCCATTTATCCCCGAGAATTTTCGGCTCAACGAGAATATGACCCGCGATCGCCACTAGATCTTGCTCCGTCAGGTTACGCATTTTGGGGAAAATATCCGCACTGCGCAGGCTGGGGTGCACCTCGGCAATTTCCTCTTCGCCATCGTAGGTGGTGGGGTTTTTCATGTAGTCCACCAACCCCTCAATGGTATCCCGAGGGGGGGTAGCCAGCGCCAAGGTTTCCGTGCGCAGATCAAGGTTAGGATTGGTTTTAGTGATACCTCCCACATGACAGGACGCACAGGCATACTGGAATAATCGCTTGCCTTCTTGATATTGCTTTTCGGTGAGGGTCACCGTTTTCCCTTCACTGTTGAGGGGGACGGTCAGCGTCTCTGGGGTTAGTTCAGCAGCCATGGCGGTGCCTGTGGTAAATGGCCAAAGGCAGAGGCAGAGAGCTACCGCAAGCCAAACACATTTCTTTAACATAGTTCTCCCAATAAAGCAGGTCTTACGATTGCGGTGGTGTGTCCCGTTGATCGCTGGCAGGGGGGGTGGTCAACGCCAGAATGATCGCTTTCGCATCTTCTAGGGGCAAGCGCGTCTGCGGGCTGGTATAGCGAATACCAAGGCGATCGCACCAATCACAGACCACCTCTACAGAAACCCCGTAGTCAGCAGCCAACTGGGCGATCGCCATATCCACAAACCCCATGCCCAACTCCCCGCGTGGGATCAACGACCAAGTATCATTATCATGCCATTGCGGCGACTCTTTACCGAAACCTGACTACCACAGCCAGATGAGATCAAATGCCAACCACGGCGTACACTGTTGATGTGGCCGTTCAGATGGAGTTTTTGATGAAACGAGTCTTGGCGATTATTCTTGGAGGCGGTGCCGGAACGCGCCTCTATCCCCTCACCAAACGCCGTGCCAAGCCTGCCGTTCCTCTTGCCGGAAAGTACCGCCTGATCGATATTCCCGTCAGTAACTGCATCAATTCCGAAATCAACACCATTTACGTCCTGACCCAATTTAACTCTGCCTCCCTCAACCGTCATATTGCCCGCACCTACACCTTTGCAGGGCTGACCGATGGTTTTGTGGAAGTCCTTGCGGCTCAGCAAACCCCTGAAAACCCCAACTGGTTCCAGGGCACTGCCGATGCCGTGCGCCAATACCTCTGGCTGTTAGCCGATTGGGACGTGGACGAGTACCTAATCCTCTCAGGGGATCACCTCTACCGCATGGACTATCGCCAGTTTGTCCAGCGCCACCGCGACACCCAAGCAGACATTACCCTTTCGGTGCTGCCGGTGGACGAAGCCGCTGCCTCTGGGTTTGGGCTGATCAAAGTGGACGGCACCGGTCGGGTGCTAGACTTCCGCGAAAAACCCCAAGGGGAGGCTCTGCTATCGATGCGTGTTGATACAACCCGCTATGGCCTCAGCGCCGAAGACGCCCACCGTAAACCCTACATTGCCTCCATGGGCATTTATGTGTTTAAGCGGCAGGTATTAATTGATTTGCTGCAACAACTGGCCGATGCCACCGACTTTGGCAAAGAAATTATTCCGGCGGCGGCTCGTACTCACCGTGTGCAAACCTTTGTCTTTAACGGCTACTGGGAAGATATTGGTACCATTGGCTCCTTCTACGAAGCCAACCTAGCCCTCACGCAGCAACCGCAGCCTCCCTTTAGCTTTTACGACGAAGCTGCTCCCATTTATACCCGCCCCCGCTACTTGCCCCCCAGCAAAATTCTGAGTTCTAACATCACCGAATCCATTATCAGTGAAGGGTGTATCCTCAAGGAGTGCCAAGTCCATCATTCCGTCTTGGGAGTGCGATCGCGCGTTGAATCCGGCTGTGTCATTGATCACTCCTTACTCATGGGGGCTGACTTTTACCAGCACTCAGGACAGCGCAGCGCTCTCCTAGAGCAACATAAAATTCCCATGGGGATTGGCGCCAATAGTATTATCCGTAGAGCCATTATTGACAAAAACGCCTGTATTGGTCGGGAGGTCAAAATTATCAACAAAGACCATGTCGAAGAATCTAACCGCGAAGAGCAGGGGTTTTACATTCGCAGTGGTGTGGTCGTGATCATTAAGAATGCCGTGATTCCTGATGGTACAGTTATCTAAGCCATAAACAATTTTGAATTGGCAAGCTTAGAAAACCTGTGTAGCATTATTGAAGAAGCCTTTCATTACCTGACCCTTTAGCGGAACTGCAATCTATGCCCACGCTTGAGACACGCACCGAACCCATGGTGATTAACATGGGGCCGCACCATCCCTCCATGCACGGGGTTCTGCGACTAATGGTGACCCTTGATGGCGAAGATGTCATTGACTGCGAACCCGTCATTGGCTACTTGCATCGGGGCATGGAGAAAATTGCTGAAAACCGCACCAATATTATGTTTATTCCCTACGTCAGTCGTTGGGACTACGCAGCGGGGATGTTTAACGAAGCCATTACGGTCAATGCCCCAGAAAAACTAGCCAACATTGCCGTGCCCAAGCGCGCCAGCTATATCCGTGTAATTATGCTGGAGCTAAACCGCATTGCCAACCACCTGCTGTGGCTAGGCCCGTTCTTGGCGGATGTGGGTGCCCAGACTCCCTTTTTCTACATTTTCCGTGAGCGTGAGTACATCTACGACTTGTTTGAAGCCGCAACTGGTATGCGGTTTATCAACAATAACTACTTCCGCATGGGGGGGGTGGCCGCTGACCTTACCTACGGTTGGGTCACCAAATGTCGTGATTTTTGCGACTACTTTTTACCCAAGGTGGATGAGTACGAAGCTCTGATTACGAACAATCCTATCTTTATCCGTCGCCTTCAGGGCGTGGGTAAAATTAGCCGCGAAGAGGCGATTAACTGGGGGCTGTCAGGGCCGATGCTGCGCGCGTCAGGGGTGAAGTGGGATCTGCGAAAGGTCGATCATTACGAATGCTACGACGATTTTGACTGGGACGTGCCGGTTGCCACCGAGGGGGACTGCCTTGCCCGCTACGTTGTTCGCATTCAGGAAATGCGTGAATCTGTCAAAATTATTCGTCAAGCCCTTGATGGGTTGCCGGGCGGTCCTTACGAGAACCTTGAGGCCAAGCGATTGCTGGAAGGGGCAAAATCGGAGTGGAACGGTTTTGACTACCAATTCTTGGGCAAAAAGCTAGCACCTACGTTTAAGATTCCTAAGGGTGAGCACTACGTGCGCCTCGAGTCCGGCAAAGGGGAGTTGGGTATTTACCTGATTGGTGACGATAATGTCTTTCCGTGGCGCTGGAAAATTCGTCCCCCGGACTTTAACAATTTGCAAGTGCTGCCACAATTGTTGAAGGGGATGAAGGTGGCGGATATTGTCGCTATTCTTGGCAGTATTGATGTCATTATGGGGTCTGTTGACCGTTAGCGTCCCTTCACGCCGCCTGCTGAAACAGCTAAGGGAGTAATAGATAATACAACTGCCCGGGGGTATTAATTAAGCCTGCCCGGGTTTTGGCGACATCGCCTGTACCCATAAAAATATCCACTCGTCCGGGGCCGCGAATAGCGCTCCCTGTATCTTGATCGAGGACAAAACGACTGATGGGCTGCTGCTGCCATTGTCCGTCTTTTTTCATGGGTAATTGGGTGTTAATAATGGCCAAGGCACCGGGTGGCATCAAGGATTTGTCCGTAGCAATCGAGCGTTCGGGAATTACAGGGGTGGAGAGGCTGCCACTGGGGGGGCGGCCCTGCGTATTCTCGAAGAAGACAAAACTGGCGTTGCGGGGTAAGTAACGATCCAGTTCGCTGGGGTTGGCGTCAAAGTAGGCCATCAGCCGGGGTAAGGTCAGCTCTTCGCGCGGGATTTTGCCATCTTTAATCAGCTCTTGGCCAATGCTCGTGTAGGGATGATTTGTTTTGCCCGCGTAGCCCACACTCAGGCGACGACCATCCGGTAGTTGTAACTCTGCTGAGCCTTGCACTTGAACTAAAAAGGCTTCGAGGCGATCGCGCAGGTACACCAGTTCCAGCCCCCGTAACGGCCCTTTGTGCCACTGTTTGCCATCGGCACCTTCCAGCTCAAGACGGGTGGGATGCGGCTCTGACCACTGGGCAAAGTTAGGCGGCCGCCGAAAAAGCGGGTAGCGATACTCTGCGGTAGGAACTAAGCTGGCGCGGTAGGTGGGGGCATAGTACCCGGTAAACTCGACTCGACCTTGACCATCGGTGCCAATAGATTGATAAAAGACGAATTCTCGTTTCACCACAGCTTGGAGTTCAGCCGCAGAGCGACTGGTTTGCACCAAGTGACGAAACCGTTGGAGGGAGCGAATCACCCGCTGGCGTAAATTGGCTCCCAAGCTGGCACCAGGCTGCCCTGCTGCGGTGTAGGCAGCATAGTCCTGTTTGGCTTTGGGGGTTTGCAAGTAGTGTAAGCTATGGTCAATGGCTTGGATCAGCCGAGGGCGATCGCCCTGCTGCCAGAGCGCTGTATCTAAGCCAACGCTTGGGGGGAGCGTTGAGGGTGACCGTGGGATGAGAACTGGGGTGGCAGTTGCGGTGGCGATCGCCGCTGTTGCCAACACCACCACTGCTTGGGAAAAACCAACAATCAAGCCCGCCATGGTAGCCTACGCAAAGCGATCCACACTGGAGGCAAAGATCGGCTCTACCCGAATGGCAAACACTTTGGAGGGGCGCACCACCATGTACTCCCCTTGAATATTTTTGATGGGCACCGAGACAAAGTCATTAGAATCAGCTTTGGCCACCAATTCACTGCTGTACCATTTCTGAAACTCTTGGATTGAGGGAAATCGCACTTCTTCGCGATGTCCACCATCAAGGAATAAATGCACAGCAAATTCGGAGGGGGTTCTTGCCATAGGCGCGATCGCTCAACGTTACCCCCCCATTATGACCTTAATCGGCAGCATCAGGAACAGTGTTTGTGCCCAGACCCCCCTAAGGCCCACCGGTCAAGGGTCGTGGCGCAGCATCGTAGTACTTAGCCGTCATGGTTGGGTTCAGGCTCCGCGCCCGCTGATAGTCCCGTTGGGCAAGCTCAATGTTGCCACTGTCGAAGTGCGCCATGCCGCGGCTATAGTAGGCGGCCACAAACTGGGGATCAATCTCTAGCGCTGCGTTAAAGTCACGAATGGCAGCACTATAGTCCTGTAGGGCAAGGTGGGCCATGCCGCGATTGTAGTAGGCACTGGCAAACTGCTGATCGTAACGAATGGCAGTGTCAAAGTCAGCGATCGCCCGCTGTAGATCCCCGTGATCAAAGTAGGCCAAACCGCGCCCAAAATAATAGTCGGCACTGGGGTCTAACTCCACTGCCCGACTAAAGGCACGGATCGCTGCGGGCAGGTTCCCTTCCCCTTGGTACATCAGCCCAAGATTGTAATAATCCTCGGCAGTGCTGGGTACCAGTCGTTGTAACTCACGAATTTCTGTACTGGTGAGGGTCGCGATCGCCACAGGCTGGCCTACCGCTGCCCCCGCCATGCCAATAAGGGTTGCACAGGAGACAGTAGCAATTACAGTGGGTAGTAGTTGGCGCATGGTGAGCCTCCTCAGCAGTTAGGCAGTCATTGGCCTTATCTATATTCTAAAAGAAAATTAAGATCATGACCAGCAAAAATACGCATTTTAACAAATCGCTGGACATATTTACATGATTAGCCTCAGAGACAAGCTAGGCAGTGCCCATCATCTCCCCGCACAGGTGATCTCTCTCACCCCTAGGGGCATGGCTATCTCAACAATTTGGTAACCTAATATTGGCGAAGCCTGTGCTGAGCGCATAAACTTGAATGTGAGTCTAGTCAGTGCAAACAGAGGCTCCCAGCTAGCACGTATGGCGGAAAAAACCTATGGGGATTCAGGAAATTGTTGAGCAAGCATTGCGGAACGGGTATTTAACCCCGACCCAAGAGGCAGAAGTAGGGCGCATTTGCGACAAAGCTACAGAGCTGTCGGTAGAAGAATATATGGCTCTAGATCGCCTAATGGGAGCCTTGCTCACTGGCCAAGTGGTGGCGGTTCCCCGCAAACAATTTATCAATGTAATGGAAGAATTAGTACTCACCGAGGCTATTACCCGTATTGCCGTTATTGAAGCTGAGCAGGACTGTGCCCTTGACCTTGGGGATATTGCCGCCTACGCCTTAAACCGGCTGCCGCCGCTCTACGCCACAACCGAAGAAGGGGCACAATACCAACGGCAGCGAGCCGAAGAAGAACTCATGGAGCTAATCCGAGCCCAAGTGCAAGAAGCGATTAACCACAGCATGGCGCGACCGCAGTTCCACCCCGAACGCTCGGTACTAGGCAAAACCTCTGGTAAAGAGGTGGTCTCCCAAGTCAGTTCGTTGTTGCAGAGCTACGCAACCGATTACGAACGCCCCACAGGAGAGACAGCACGGTGACAGCAGCAACGAATCTCTGGCTCTACGATACCACCCTGAGAGATGGTGCCCAACGGGAAGGTTTATCCCTGTCTCTGGAAGACAAGCTGCGCATCGCCCGCCAGCTAGACCGCCTAGGCATCCATTTTATTGAAGGGGGCTGGCCAGGGGCTAACCCCAAAGATGTTCAGTTTTTTCTGGCACCTACAGGAAGCGCCCCTGCAACAGGCAGAACTCGTTGCCTTTTGTGCTACCCGTCGCCCGGGAAGAACGGCTGAGACTGAATCGATGTTTGAGCCAATTCTGGCGGCAGGAACTCGCTGGGTGACCCTTTTTGGTAAGTCTTGGGATCTCCACGTCACTGAAGGACTTAAGACCACGCTGGCGGAAAACTGCGCGATGATTGCCGATTCAATCCAGTTCCTGAAGCGCCATGGTCGCCGAGTCATTTATGATGCTGAGCACTGGTTTGACGGGTACTTAGCCAATCCTGAGTATGCCCTCAAAACCCTTGAAACCGCCCTCAATGCTGGTGCAGACTGGCTCGTTCTTTGCGATACCAATGGCGGTTGCTTGCCGCATCAGGTACAGGAGATTGTCCAAGCAGTCACAGAGCATTTTGGCACTTTAGATTGCCTTGGCATTCACACCCACAACGATGCAGGAACAGCGGTTGCTAATGCATTGGCAGCGGTACAGGCAGGGGTACGGATGGTCCAAGGTACCATCAATGGGTATGGTGAACGCTGCGGCAATGCCAACTTGTGTACCCTCATTCCCAATTTACAGCTCAAGTTGGGGTACGAGTGTGTTCCGCCGGAACAGTTAGCCACTCTGACGGAGGCCAGCCGCCGCATTAGTGAGATCGTCAACCTTGCACCGGATGATCATGCGCCTTACGTGGGCCTATCTGCCTTTGCCCACAAGGGGGGAATTCACGTCAGTGCGGTTCAACGCAACCCCCGCACCTACGAACACGTTGATCCGCAACTTGTTGGGAATCAGCGGCGGGTTGTCATTTCTGAGCAGGCCGGAGTGAGCAATATCTTGGCAAAAACCCAAGAGCTTGGCATCGATCTGGATCGCCAACATCCTCTGAGCCGTACTATTTTAGAGCGGATGAAGCAGCTTGAGAGTGAAGGCTATCAGTTTGAAGCGGCAGAAGCGAGTTTTGAACTGCTCATCCGGGAGATTTTGGGACAACGCCAACGACCCTTTACTTTGAAGGGCTTTGATGTGTTTTGCCGCACCGATTCTAGTCAATCGGAGGTCACCCTGCGCAGTCACTCCCTAGCAACGGTAAAAGTGGATGTCAATGGGGCGGAAATGCTCACCGCTGCGGAAGGCAACGGTCCTGTCTCAGCCCTTGACCAAGCCCTGCGTAAAGCTCTCATGTCGTTCTATCCAGATATCGCTGAGTTTCATCTGACGGACTACAAAGTACGCATCTTGGATGGTCACGCCGGTACTGCGGCCAAGACGCGGGTGCTAGTGGAGTCGAGTAATGGGCGCGATCGCTGGACGACGGTTGGGGTTTCCGCCAACATTATTGAAGCGTCCTATCAGGCAGTGGCTGAAGCCCTAGAGTATGGCTTACAGTTGGGCAAAACGCACGTCTTATGGCCGTCTGAGGCTTCAACCTAGGGATGGATATTTATCGCCTGCCTGCCCTTCAGGATAACTATATTTTTCTGTTGCACGACCCCAACACTGCAACAGCAGCGGTGGTGGATCCAGCTGTGCCGGAACCTGTACTAGCTATGCTCGATGAGTTAGGAGCGCGGCTAACTGCCATTTTGAATACCCACCACCATTGGGATCATGTTGGTGCCAATCAAGCGCTGCGATCGCGCTTTCCCGATGTCCAAGTGTACGGGAGTCGTGTTGACTGTGGGCGTATTCCTGAGCAGTCGGTGTACCTTGAGGCGGGCGATCGCGTCTCCTTTGGTGATCTGACCCTAGAGGTGCTGTTTATCCCCGGCCATACCCGTGGTCATATTGCCTACTACACCCCTGAAGATCTCTTTTGTGGCGATACCCTGTTTGCTGGCGGCTGTGGACGGCTGTTTGAGGGCACTCCCTCAGAAATGCTAGCCTCGCTGATGCAGTTAGCACAGCTACCGGATGCCACCCGAGTGTGGTGTGCCCACGAGTACACCCAGAAAAATTTGGCCTTTGCCCTCACCGTTGATGGTGATAATCCAGCCCTTCAGAAACGCTATGCCCAAGTCTGCCGCGATCGCGCCCATGGCAAAAGCACCATTCCCAGCACCATCGGTCTAGAAAAAGCAACCAATCCTTTTCTGCGCTGTCATTGCCCTAACCTACAGGCTGCCGTCAAGGCCGATACGCCGCTGCAAACCTTTACCCGCTTGCGGGGTAAACGTGATCAATACTAAGACCCTAGGCGCACTCAGTTTGGGGGTTGGGTTGACGACTATGCCTGTTACCGGGGCGATCGCGCAGCAACCCACCGCTGCCCTTGATCCTTTGCGGTAGGCTCTGTTTCACGGTAAGCTAGCTGCAACAGCAACGTTCAGTTTTTTGGCAACACCACCACCAGCAGGATGCTATGGCAATTTCCTATCAAAGTCGCTTTTTCCTGTTTTGGCGGCGCCAATGGCAACACTGGCAACACCAGTGGCAACGTCAACGCTGGCAGGTTGAAAGTACCCTGAGTGGGGTTGTGCACGTCATCGCTGGTCTCCTCTCTCAGGTGTGGCAGCAGGGACTACCACAGCTAAAGAGTACTATGCCCCGACTGCTGCACTGCCTCAGACCTGCGTCCTCCCCACCCGCTGCCGATTTGGCCACCCAAGCGGTCACCGCTGCTATTGCTCTGCATCCCCAAGAAAATCACACCCTGATGCTGCACCTCGCGCCACTGCCGCGGCGAGTTCCATGGTGGCAACGGTTATTCAGCCCTGTGCGCCGGACTACGGCTGAAACGGCTTTAGGGCAACGGCCATCCTTCTACCTTGCCTGCGATCGCCAAGCTCGCTCCCTGATGCTGGTGGATACCGCCGCAGTGCCCCTCAAAATCTTTACCCCCCAAGAGCAGCAACAGATTGAGCAGCGGATTTACTATGAGCTAGCGTGCTACTACCAGCAAGTTCGGCAGTGGTACCGGCGGCATCATCGTGGACGCTTGCGGCAGCAAAACGCTCCTCGCCAGTGTCTAGCGGGAACATTTCTCAATCAGTTGACCGTGACCGCCACAGTAACGGGACTTACAGTTGAGGTACCAGCCCTGTCTCCCCTTGCTCAGCTTTGGCAGCGGTGGCAATTGCGCCTAGGGGGTCTGGGTCAACGCTCCCTTGCGCGGGTGAGGGTTCAAGGCATTGCCAGTCAGCTTCAAACGGGTGAGATGGTTTTAATTGCCAGTGATAATTCGATTCTCTATACCTTGACCCCCCAGCAGCGCCAACGGGTACTAGCATGGATTGAACAGCACCTCAACCCAGCGGCTGCCATCCTGCCTCTTCACGATTGGCTGAGTCGAGCCTCTTACTGGCTCGCTGGCCTGCAACCGCCCTCGTTCTCTGCTGCGGCGTCACCTCTGCTGGCAGCAACCGACCCAATGCCAGCACGACCAACCCTGTTGAGTGTGAGTTTACCAAGTCTGCCAACGATTGCCCCCCCACCCATCAATGCCGACCCGCTCATTGTTGAGGTGGAGGCTGCCTTCGTGGGCTACGATCTACACTGGCTTGAGAAACTGCTCCTTTGGTGCGATCGCCTGCTGTTGTGGCTAGAAAACCAGCTCATCGCTGTTGGACGATGGCTGCTACATCGCTTGGGGTTGCCAGCCTTTAACTTTTTTGAAAGCCGAGGCCATGACTCGCGGCATAGCGATCCATAAAACGAATGAAGCGCTCCCACTGCTCAAGACTACGCATTGAATAGGTGGCTTCGATAGCGACGGGCTGGCCGTTAATAAACTTGGCATTGACATCGCGGGTAACAATTTCCCCCTCTTCGTCCACCATATACATCCCCGTAATTTCTAAATTGCCTTCTTGGACAACTTTGGGGTTGTCAAAATAAAACATTGCCTGGCCGCTGCTGCCATCCCGCGCACGGGTGAGGCGGACATCGGGGACAACTTCTTCATTTACGCCACGAATAAACTGAATTTCTGCCATTGAACTTAACACTACGATCAATATCTCTAGAATACCTGCTTGGGGGATCATGTCTGCTTCCAGAGGCGATCCACTTGGGCATAGAGTTCTGCTAAGGTGCCGGTATTCCAGATCACGTGATCGGCCTGAGTGATTTTTGTGGCTAGGGGGAGTTGAGCAGCAAGGCGCTGCTGGGCTGCCTCAGTGCTGAGTCCATCCCGCTGTTGGAGCCGCGCCAACTGGGTGGCTGTATCAACCGCAACTACCCAAATCTGATCCACGAGACATTCTAGGTGGGCTTCAAAGAGTAAAGGAATGACCAGTAAAATCTGCGGATGATGGCAGGTTTGGATGGCTTGCTGCATCTGCTCAACCACCCACGGATGAATTTGCCCCTCCAGCCAATAGCGTTCTTGGGGGTCAGCAAAAATGATGTGTCCTAATCGTGGGCGATCTAGCTGGCCGTCTCCACGGCAAATTTCAGCACCATAGCGCTCAACCACTGCGTCGTAGGCTGGGGTACCGATCGCCACCGCCTCCCGCGCCAACTGATCTGCATCGACCACGGGTACGTGATAGCGTTCTTTCAGATAGGCCGCAACCACGGACTTGCCACAGGCAATACCACCCGTGAGGCCAATGCGTAAGGGCTTAGACACCCCCTTGCAGTACCACTGCTGGCCGGCCTAGGCGTACCGTTGCCCCCGTATCCGAGGGGACGGTGGGGAGAAACTGTTGGTAGGTCACGGTTTGGCCAGGGGCGATCGTGGCGGGTTCGGGGGCCGCTGCGCCCGTTTGTATCAGGCGGCCATCGGAACCAATCACTTCAAAGTTAATCGACTGAATCGTCACGGGTTGGCGGTTGTTATTCGTGACTGTCCCAGTCACTTCTGAAGAGCCGGGTAGTTTAATCACTGCTTGCAGCCGCGGCTGACCCACGCGGATATTGCGCAATAGCTGCTGCTCAAGGACTTGCGGATCCACCTCTGCGGTATCGCTAGGGGGATTTCCCCCTACTGCTGCCGTCGGAGCCATCGCCCCTGAGAGATTCAACAGATGATTCCAGTAACGTTGATTGCGCCCCCAGTTGTAGGGGGAGTTACCAATAATCACAATATCGCCAGCGGCTCGCTGTGCATAGGCTGCCGATGCTGCAAGGGTGAGCGGGGCGATCGCCCCTACCAGCGCCATGGTGATTGCTCGCAAATGACGGTAGTGGTTTGTGGCTTCTAGGGCATGCCCACGAGTAACGTCTTTCATAACGCAGGTTCCTGTGACGTTGCAGCTTCAACTTCTATCTTAATCGCAGGGAACTGATGCAGGGCTGTCGCGCGAACCGCCGGTTTTATAGTAGTGATGTGGGCGGGCTAAAACCCCTCCGCTTTAGCGAGGGGATACAGCCAACTCAGGGGGCTTTAGCCCTCTCTATGTGTTAAACTAGAGACGTGGAAAGTAGGCGTATCAACTACGCGAAGAAACATCCTAGTACGGAGAAATCCCGGCAAGTAAGTCACTACCGCTTTGGCGGCAAGCCTAAACCACTGCAAGCAATGGCAGGATGTTGAGCGTACCGAATTGGCTAGTGTTGAAAAGCGCGAAACCACGAACCGAAACATAAACGTAGTCCCAATAGCAGAAATGCTTGAGGTGAGTAGGGGGTCTTTGACTGCCCCCACCCGCATTAAGTTGTGGGTGACAGCTCAAGGGAAAAGCGAAGCAACGCGGCTTCAGCCCGTTGCGTAGCATCCTTTGGGAATCCCCTCTCTTTCAAGGAGGGGAGAAGTCAACGGCACAGTCTAACTATTGCAGTAGGGGCATATTGACAACCTGCGGATCAATGCCAGCAGTGTTCAACAGATCTTGCCATTGCTGTTTCATGGCGGGGTCATTGGGGTTTTGGCGTTGCAGCGCCGCTAGGGTGGCAAGGGTATCATTCCATAACTGGTTTGCCGCTAAAAGGGGTAAACGCTCTGCTGCTGGAGCCGTGGTGATGACTGCGGCTAAGTTGCTGTCCAGTTCTGCCCGCTCAATCCAACCTGTAACAAAGGGGTTGGCATCCGGTTCGTTGGGCTTACAGGTCAGAGAGAAAATCCATTGATATTTTTGCCCTGGCTGTAAGGCGGCTTTTGTTGGATCAATCGTGACGCTGACAATGCCTGCTGTGCCGCTGACCGGAACCTCTTGGGTGGCCAGTAGATCCCCCCCTTCGCTGAGGATCATCAGCTCTGCCAATTTGGCCGTACTTTGGGGAACATAGAAAAAGAGGCTAGGGTTGGCCGCAGCAGTTACGCCGAGGTTATCTTCGGGCATGAGAGCTACAATCTTAGCGAGTTTACCTTGGGTACATTCGCCAAAGCGTGTTGCACCCGCAATCCGCTGGCCGGGCATCCCTCGCCCCGTGGGCACAAAAGTGAGCCGATTCCCAGACTGTGCGGCAAAGCGATCGCGGGCAATGTAGGCTTCAACATTGCTGATGGCATTGAGGGCGTAGCGGTCACCGGGCCGCAGGCTAAGGGCACGGCGGAAGTTAATAAGAGCCGATTGATAGTCGCGTTTGGCCGTCAGCTGATAGCCCCGCTGCATGTAGCGGTCAAATTCGCTGGCAGGGTTACTTTGAGCAACGGCGGGCGTGGCGACGATGGTGGGTAAGCTGCCGACACCTAACGTCAACGTACCAAGGAGAATGAGCGGCAGACCAAAACGTAGGGAAGACATAGCACTTACCTGTTGAATGCGCTAACTATCTTTAAGGTACTATGGGGAACCAAGACCTGTTGTGATCTGGCTTCCGCAACAACTGTGATGAATTTCGGTCATCGAGGGTGGGCTGCCCCGCAATGATTGGTGATCTAGATCTAGAGGGCGTGAGCGTCCCATTGGTGGAAATTTTTTCCGCGATTCAAGGGGAAGGCGCTAATGTTGGGACGCGGCAACTGTTTATTCGCTTTGCAGGGTGTGATCTGCGCTGTACGTATTGTGACAGCGCCCATACTTGGAGTGTGCCCGCTATCGCTCTGTTGGAAACGATTGCGGGCGATCGCCAATTTCAGCGGGTCGCCAACCCCCTCTCCGGCACCCAGATTCTTGCTGCTGTGGCGCAACTCCATCACCCCCACCTCCATGACAGTATTAGCTTAACCGGCGGTGAACCGCTCCTGCACGCCCTTGCTTTAGCCACTCTGCTACCAGCGCTAAAAGCGGCCACCCAACTGCCACTGTACTTAGAAACAGGCGGTCACCATCCTAGGGCGCTAGAGCGGGTGTTACCCTACCTCGACAGTGTGGGGATGGATATTAAGCTGCCGAGTGTCAGTGGCGAGTGTCATTGGCCAGCCCATCAACAGTTCTTGACCCTCTGCGATCGCGCCGGGGTTGAGGTCTTTTGTAAGGTCATCATTTCTGCGCTGACAACCCCCACTGATTTGGCGACAATGGCGGAGTTGGTGGCCACGGTTAACCCCCGCATCCCCGTCTTTTTGCAACCGGTGACCCCCATTGGTACGGGGCGCTTGATCCAGCCCCCTACCCCAGCCCAAGTGTTGGCGTGGCAGGCGTACCTCAAAAACCGCCTTGCCCATGTGCGGGTGATTCCCCAAACCCATAAGTTTTTGGGGCAGCGTTGATCTGCGCCTTTGCCGCTGTTGTGATACCTAGGCAGGGACGATAAAGTAGGATGGAATGAATCGACAGTTTAAGGCACTATGGCAGCACCCGCAATACTGGTTTTAGCCGATGGTTCAGTTTTTCGCGGTTTCTCCTTTGGCGCGCCGGGCACGGCTATTGGCGAGGTCGTGTTTAATACAGGCATGACCGGCTACCAAGAGGTGCTGACGGATCCGAGCTATTGCGGCCAAATTGTGACCTTTACCTATCCTGAGCTGGGGAATACGGGCATTACCCCTGAAGATGATGAGTCCGATCGCCCCCACGTGCGCGGTGCCATTGCCCGCAACATTTGCACGGTGCCCAGTAACTGGCGATCGCGCCAGTCGCTGCCAGACTACCTTAGCGCCCATCGCATTCCCGGAATCTATGGCATTGATACCCGCGCCCTCACCCGCAAGATCCGCACGGTCGGGGCGATGAACGGCGGCATTTCCACAGAGATTCTAGACCCGCTGCAACTGCTACAGGAGGTCTTGGCCGCCCCCAGTATGCAAGGGCAAAACCTCGCTAACATGGTGAGCACCCGCACTCCCTACGAGTGGACTGAGCCGACCCCCCCCGCTTGGGAATTTCGCCCCCCCGTGACTCCTGAGGAGCCACCCCTAACTGTAGTGGCGCTTGATTTTGGCGTTAAACGCAACATCCTGCGCCGTTTAGCGAGCTATGGCTGCCGTGTCATTGTGGTGCCTAGCGATACTCCAGCAGAAACCGTGCTCAGCTATAACCCCGATGGCATTTTCCTCTCCAATGGGCCTGGAGATCCGGCGGCGGTGGTCGAAGGGATTGAAACGGCACGGCAGCTTTTGGCGGCTCAGCGCCCGATGTTTGGTATTTGCTTAGGCCATCAACTGTTGGGGCTATCCCTTGGGGCAGAAACCTTTAAGCTGAAGTTTGGGCATCGCGGCCTTAACCAACCCGCAGGACTAACCCGCGAAGTAGAAATTACCAGCCAAAACCACGGCTTTGCCATTAGCAAAGAATCCCTTGAAAAAACCCCAGTGGCAGTAACTCACCTGAACCTCAACGACAAAACGATCGCTGGCTTGAAACATCAAACCCTACCCATCTTTTCGGTGCAATACCACCCCGAAGCCAGTCCGGGGCCTCATGATGCCGACTATCTATTTGGCGAATTTGTGGCGCAAATGCGTGCCTATCGCCAACAGCACCCTCGCCCCTCAGCTACCGGATGAAACTGCGCGCTCTGATCCCCTATGTTTTTTTGGCACCGGCGTTGGTGTTACTGACCTTAACCGTGTTTTGGCCGGCGCTACAGGCGTTTGTTCTGAGTTTTAGCCGTTACGACGCCGATTTGTTGAGCGCACCAACGTGGGTGGGGTTAGCAAATTTTGAGCACCTCCTGCGGGATGGCGTCTTTTGGAAAACCCTTGGCAATACTCTCCTTTACTTGGTCATTGTGGTGCCGATTTTGGCGATCGCCCCACTGTTACTAGCGATTCTGGTCAACCAGCCCCTGCGGGGGATTCATTGGTTTCGCGCCGCCTACTACACCCCCGTGATTATTTCCATGGTGGTAGCGGGGATTGCTTGGCGGTGGCTCTATGCCCCCAATGGGCTGCTGAATCAGATCTTGCAAGGCTTGCACATTAGCACCAGTGGCATCCCGTGGCTCACTAGCCCGCAACTGTCACTGTTTAGCGTGATGGCGGTCACTGTCTGGAAAGGGTTGGGGTACTACATGGTCATTTATCTGGCAGGGCTACAGGGCATTAGTGGCGAACTTTACGAAGCAGCGGCACTAGACGGCAGCGATGGCTGGCATCAGCACTGGGATATTACCCTGCCTCTGATGCGACCCTACATTTTGCTGGTGACTATTATTTCAGCGATCGCCGCAACCAAAAGTGTTTGAGGAAGTCTATGTCATGACCCAAGGGGGACCCCTCAATAGCTCTAAAACGATTGTTTATTACATCTATGAAAATGCCTTTCAGCGCCTAGAAATCAACTACGCCTGTACCATTGGCCTTGTGCTATTTCTCCTGATCTTTTTACTCTCATTGCTGAATCTTAAGGTTGGCCAGCAGGGGAGCCTACCCCTTAGCTAAGAACTTGCATCCGCTGAATCAGCCATTGATTGCCGTCCTGCACCAAGGTATAAAGAACGCGGTAGCTATCGTTGTAGGAAATATCGGATCGGAGCGTCCCTTGCTCATAAAACTTGGCATCTTCCTGAATCTGAGCAATAACATCCACACGGTTATTTTCTAGGGGGCGGATTTCCTTAATCTCTAGGTTAGTGAGGGTGTAGCTCCAATAGCTTCCCTCCGATTTTAGTCCCTGTGCTCGCGATCGCCACGTACTCAGGGCTGGTTCCGTTAAAATCTTTTCTAAGTTATCAATGGCAAAGTTACTACCCAAGGCCTGCGCCTTGATCTGCTGCCAGGCTTGCAGGCGATCGCGCGCCACCTCAATCGTCATTTCTGGTACGTCAGGGGATGGATTGGTGGCCACCGGCGTGGGTGTCGCTACTGCAATAGGTGTTTCTGGGGGAGGGGCTGTGGTGAGCCGTGGCTGGAACCAGTAGTGCTGCGCCAACACACCCGCGCCGATGAGGAGCACGCCCCCACCCACCCAGAGCCAACCGTTACGGGGACGCTGGCGACGATCCCTTGTTCGGCGCTGTTGGGTTCTTGTCGTTGTGGTTCGAGGGGAGATCGTGTGGCTCGTGCTACTAACTGTTGCCGTTGGTGATGGCACGTCAGGGGGCGGAACACTACCTTGGTGTGCCTCAAGGGGCAGGGTCTCTGCGGTGAGAGAGACGACCGGAAAGGGGGCGCGGTAAGGAGGAGGTACAGCAACACTAGGTTTAACGGTTACCGGCGGTGGGGGTGTTCCCTCATCAGGAGTGATGGGAGTAACCACGAGTTCTTCATTGAGGGCGTCGAGGTAGGTTTGAATATTTGGGTCAGCGAAATACTGATCTAGGGATACGGGGGTTTCCCCTAAATCTCGAAAGGCAGGGTAAATTTCTTCTTGGAGCCATTGTTCAGTGTAGTAGCACAGTCCTGGCAGCAGGTCTGGTGCGTTCCCTGAATGGCGGCGAATAAAGGCAATACTTTGCTGATCTTGGCTTTTTTCTAGCGCCGCGAGCGCCTCAGCGGGCTGCCCCAACAGGAGCAAGCAACTGGCTAACTCGAGGTAAATATCTTGATTGGGCAGCAGGCGTTGCAGTAGGTCTTTACCACGGCGAATCAAACTGGGTTGCAGCTCATGGAATCCCCGCGCCACTAAAGCGTGCACGGCTAGGTAGGAGGCCACAGCAGAGGGTCGCCGCGCCTCCCGCTCAAACAATTCTTGCTGTTCAGTTGCCGTGAGGTAAGCTCGTAGCTGCAAAATAAACTTGAGGAAATCTTCTACCCCTAAGCCAGAACGATCATCCTGACGCCCTTCAATGCCGCCGCGATCGCTGAGCATCTCCCGCAATAGCAGCACCCCTCGCTGACGACCCACACTATCAGATAGAGGCAGCGCCAACAGTTCGAGGATTCGGTAGGGGCGCAAGCGATCCAGTTCACTTTGAAATTGTTGTTGCAGTTCGGGAAACAACCCGGAGCGCTCTAAAATCCGCAGTCCAGCTTCCAGATGGGTGGCGGCGGCCTGATAGTGCTGTTGCTGCCATTGCTCCCGACCCAATTCAAGATAGGCCAAGGCCACGGTCAACGTAATATCTGCTTCCGCAGCGGATCCCGTATAGGGACGGCTCAAATCAAGGGGATCCCCCTTGAGAAAGGGCTGCCCTAGGCGCACAACTTGGTTGTAGTCCCCCAGTTCATAGAGAAGTAGGAGCGCACCGGATAACTGTTGCTCCGTGATCTCGAGGTCTGGAACCACGGGTTGCGGATCGAGTTGGGCGATGAGATCATCGGTATCAAGACTGCGACAGCGGCGATCGTAGGCGTGACGTTGATCGGGTTCCCGCAGAACTTGGTAGGCGTGTTCAATCAGCTCGCGGCGGGTTGCTACAGTTGTCGGCGAGTGATGGTGGCTGGGCAACTGCAACAGACGATCTTGAAACGCTTGATCAATTTGCTCAGGTGTTGCCTGCATTGGCACACCTAACACTTGATAATAATCTAAAGGAATGCGCACCTGAACCCAGTCCTCAATAAATAAAGCACGACTCAAACTGATCCGTAGTTGACAGCCACTTGCCCGCGCAGACACAGGGGAGAGGGTGGAGACACTGCCCCCGCGCAGAGACGTTGCCCCTGCCTCTCTGTTTTATCGTTACACCCCTAACAAGGGACGGTAACCTTGAAGATGGTGCCAGAGCGTGCCAGCACAAGAGGGAGCATCAAGCGTTCTAGAGTATCACAATTGTTTCCACTATGGCACAGGCCAGCCCTAGGTCAGGCGTCCTCTTGGGAAGTGAACACTAACACTGCCACCCTTTGGGAACTCATGATAGTATCGGGACACATTACCGTAAACCTGCAACCTAGCAGCACGTTTAGGACAAGAGGGCGTGACAGAACCAATATTTTGGTTGGCCGTGTCACTGGTGTTAGTGGCCGTGTGCTTGGCAGTGGTGTTGGCTGCTGCCATTCCTGCCTTTATGGAGTTGGCGCGGGCTGCCCGCAGTGCCGAAAAGCTTTTTGACACCCTTGGTCGTGAACTGCCCCCTACCCTTGAGGCCATTCGCCTCACAGGTCTTGAAATTAGCGATCTGACGGATGACATTAGCCAAGGGGTTGAAAGTGCTGGCAATGTTGTCAAGCAGGTGGATCAAAGTATTTCCGCTGCTAAACGCCAAGTTCAAGAGGCGAAAGTGACAACCCGCAGTGTGTTTGCGGGAGTGAAGGCCGCATGGCAAACGTGGAATCGTCCCAGTCGTCGACCATCCCGCCTTACCAGCAGCAATTTACCCCCCCTTGAGCCACACTTAGATCGTCAAGAGCGGCGGGAGCAGGCTAAGGACAGTTGAACCATGGCCTGCCGTAGGGTACCGTGTGCCTCACTGCCTAATTTCAGTTGATATTCTGTAACCAGTAAAATGCTGAGGCTCTCTTCTAGGGCAGCAAGAGGAATTGCCCTAACCTCTTTTTGTAGAAAATAGACCCGTTTGGGGTTGCCGATCTCCGCTAATTTGGCAATCGTCTGCACATCTCGCTCGTTACTGAGCAGTTTGATCCACAACCATGTGCGAAATTGCTTGCTCAGGCTAGCAATTAGGCGCAGCGGTGGTTCATTTTGTTGCAGGAGGGCATCAAGTTGGCTAAGGGCTGCTCCTGTGTGGCTTTGCAGGAGGCTACTGGCCAAGGCTAGGGTACTTTGTTGGGTGGCGTGAACAAGGGTGGCAATATCCGTTGGCGTTGGGGGGCGATCGCCCGCAAAGAGGGAGAGCTTTTCTAATTCATTGTGCAGTTGGCGACTATCATTGCCCACGGCTTCGGCAAGGAGGTGAATAGCCTCCTCCGATAGGCTGAGGTGATAGTGCTCGGCGCTGTTGCGGATCTGTGCTTCAATTTCTGAGGTTTTCCATGCTGGAATGGGGCTGAATTCCTGAAATTTGCTGTGCTGTTGCAGCAGTTTAACGGCCTTACTGCGGCTGTCGGGTTTTTGGGGGCTAGTGAGCAAAAGGTGGCAGGTGCTAGGAATCTGCGGCAGCGTTCGTTCCAGATCCGCCAGCAATTCGGCACTACAGCGTTGGCCAAGGGTGGTGTTTGCCAGCCATACGAGGCGATCGCCCCCGCCAAAGGGAGGGGTCATCACCTGAGCTAGGGCAGACTGAATTTGACTTGGATCCTCGCCAGCATACTTTTCAAAATTAAAGCTCTCCCACAGCGGATCCACGACCTGTTGTTGCAGTGCCTTGACGGCTTGTTCTAGGCGAAATGAGTCTTCTCCCCAGTAGAAATAAACAGGCATGGTGCGGAAATACGGTGCCATCGATTACTATAAATGCATTGTGGCGGAGAATAAGGAGATGGTGCGATCGCGCCGGTTGGCATTGGCAGCACTAGGCCTGAGTTTGGGGATTGCACCGCTGCTGTGGCAGTCTGCCGCCTCCCAAGAAACTGCGTCTCAGGCACTAACAATTCTGGCTGATGTGCAACAGGCAAACGCAATGACGGGGGTCATCACGGCACGGGGGAATGTGCAACTGCGGTATCCCGCCCGGCAAATTCAGGCCACTGCGGCTCAAGCCCAGTACTTTAGTCGGGAAGGACGCATTGTCCTCAGTGGTAATGTCTATGTATTGCAGGAGGGGAACAGCCTGCGGGCAGACTCCATCACATACCTTATCCAAGAAGCAAAATTTGTGGCCTTACCTGCCCCAAGCCGCCAAGTTGAATCTATTTTAATGATCCCCGATGACCCTAACCAACAAATTATTGAATCTGTGCAGCCCTAGTGGTGGGTTTGCCCTACCGACCACTCTGCGCCTAGAAGGGGTTTGTAAACGCTACGGTGCGCGCTGGGTCGTCGATCACGTCAGTTTATCAGTGGCGCGCGGTGAAGTGGTGGGGTTACTCGGCCCCAACGGAGCGGGTAAAACCACTACCTTTTATATGGCAACCGGCATCGAGCGGCCGGATCAAGGGCGAGTGTGGCTTGACGATGATGACATTACCCGTACCCCATTGCACCAGCGGGCGCGGCGGGGGATTGGTTATCTGCCTCAGGAACCCAGTATTTTTCGGCAGTTGACCGTTGCTGAGAATATTCTCCTTGTTTTAGAGCAAACGGGCGTGCCCCGGCGGCAGTGGCGCGATCGCCTCGATCATCTGTTAACGGAATTTCACCTGACCCATATCGCCCACACCCTTGGCCAGCGGGTGTCTGGGGGGGAGCGGCGGCGCACTGAGTTGGCTCGCGCCTTGGCAGCAGGGGTTCGCGGCCCCAGTTTCTTGCTCTTGGATGAACCCTTTGCGGGGGTGGATCCCATTGCGGTGCATGATCTCCAAACCATGATTGCTACCCTGCGCGATCGCCAAATGGGCATTCTAATTACAGATCACAATGTGCGAGAAACCTTGGAGATTATTGACCGCGCCTACATTTTGCGAGAGGGACAACTTTTAGCGGCGGGCAGCGGCTGGGAACTGGCGCAAGACGCAAAGGTGCGGCAGTACTACTTGGGCGAAGATTTCCGTTTCTGAGATGGTGAACCTGTTGTGCTGGGGGCGATCATTGCACCTATCGACACTCGATCGCTACATCCTGTCCCTTTTACTGCCTGGGCTTGGCTTTGGGGTAGCCATTTTTACGACCCTTGCCCTAGCGGTGGGCACCCTCTTTGATCTGGTGCGACAAATTGCCGATGCCCAGTTACCCTTAAGTATTTTGCTGCAACTCATTTGGTATGAATTGCCCACGGTGTTGGTACTGGTCTTGCCCATGGCGGTATTGCTAGCGGTGGTAGGTGCCATGAGCCACCTTTCGGAAGAAGGGGAGTGGATCGCGTTGCGCAGTGTCGGTGTGTGTTTGCAACGCCTACTGGTGCCGGTTTTAGGGTTTGCCCTCCTCGTCAGTAGTGCCACCTTACTCCTCAATGAAACATGGGTGCCTATCGCCAAGTTTCAGTCTGAACAACTGATGCAGCAGCTCCTACAGCAGGAGCGCACCCTAGGGCAAGGCACGGATATTTTTTATCCTGAGTACGATCGCGACCAAACCATCCGCCGTCTCTACTATGCCCATCGCTTCGATGGTAGTCGTATTCAGGGGTTAACCATCCTTGATTTTTCACAGCCAGAGGTCACCCAAGTTATTACTGCCGAAGCCGCAGAGTGGAACTTCCGTGAGAGTACGTGGTTTCTCTCCCGCGGCATTGCCTATCTGATTAGCCATCGTGGGGTCAGTCGCGATCTATTGCAGTTTGAGGAACAGGAAATTCGCCTGCCGCGGCCTGCCCAGTCACGGCAACTGCGTCCTACCGAGGTCAATGAACTTTCAATTCTGCAAACCCGGCGGGCGCTGCGTCGTCTTGATCCGGTCAAGGATGCGGAGCTGGTGCGTGCCCTAAAGGTTCATCTGGCGCAATCCTATGCCCAGCCCTTTTTAGCCGTTGTTTTTGCCCTTTTGGGGGTTGGATTTGGCCTCAGTCCGTCGCAACGACGGGGGCGGCAGGGATTTGGCGTGAGTGTTGCGGTTATCTTTGGCCAGTACGTCTTGGCCTTCTTTCTTGGGGCACTGGGGACAATTGGTACCCTCCCCCCGCTGGTGGCGGCATGGTTACCCCACATCATCGGCGGTAGTGTGGCGGTTGGGTTAATGTGGCGGGTCAACCGTAGCTAGGGGCTGTACCCATCGCGTTATGATGAGAAAAGTGCTGATTGCTCACCCATGCCGCAAACGTTTGATCTTCACGTTGTTGAGACGCGACCCTTGTTGACCCCCGCTACCCTGCTGGCGGACTTGCCACTTCATGAATCCCAAGCCACCCTTGTGGCCACGACTCGCGATCGCATTCGGGATATTCTCCAAGGGCGCGATCGCCGCCTCTTGGTCATTGTGGGGCCGTGCTCCATCCACGATGTGAACGCCGCCCTTGAGTACGGCGACAAACTCACCGCTGTGCGCGATCGCCTCAGCGATAGCCTAGAAATTGTCATGCGGGTCTATTTTGAAAAACCCCGCACCTCCGTGGGGTGGAAAGGGCTGATTAACGATCCACACCTCGACGGTAGCTACGACATTAACACGGGGTTGCGCTTGGCGCGGCAGTTGCTGTTGAACCTTGCCAGCATGGGGATGCCCGCCGCCACCGAACTCCTCGACCCCATTATTCCCCAGTACATTGCCGATGTTGTCAGTTGGACAGCGATTGGGGCGCGCACCACTGAAAGCCAAACCCACCGCCAAATGGCCTCCGGCCTATCCATGCCTGTGGGCTTCAAAAATGGTACCGATGGTCACCTAGACTCTGCCATTAACGCCATGATTGCGGCTCAGCAGTCTCACCATTTTCTGGGGATTAATGCCGATGGTTTAGCCAGTATTGTGGCCACAACCGGTAACCCCGATACCCATCTGGTGCTGCGGGGGGGCAAAGACGGCCCCAATTATTCCGCCGCCCACATTGAAATGGCCGCTGCCCTCTTAGAGCGCAAGGGGCTGAGTCCTCGCCTAATGGTGGATTGCAGCCATGCCAACGCGGCCAAAGATGCACAACGGCAGGTTGTGGTGTGTAACAACATTGCCCAGCAAGTGCAGCAAAACTCCCGTTATCTGGCGGGAGTGATGATTGAAAGCCACCTGAAGGCAGGTAACCAACCAATTCCCCAAGATCTATCGCAGTTAGTGTATGGGCAAAGCATTACTGACCCTTGCGTGGATTTTGCCACAACGGTGGACATGCTAGAGCAATTAGCCGCAGCGGTGGGGTCGCAACTAGTAAACTACTCCTAGCTAAAGCAGGGAGCTTTTAGTAGCCCTGCAGTTAGCAAGCCAACCGCGAGCCTCTGGGGTGGTTTACAACACCCCCAATCGACCGTTACCAGTGCCTTGAACAACCGTTTCTGGTGTCCGCAGTACAATTATAACCTAAAACAACTGAAGTTGCTAAAGGAGCTTTCCTCCCCGCACTGAAGTACGGGGCTTCCAGCCCTACCCGATGTGACATTCTTCCAACTTCCGACGCTGACCCTACGGCTACAGCGTGGGACGTATCGCTCCCCGAACCCCTCATGAGTTAACTCCAAGGGATATAGCGGTAACACTCCCCTGCGGCAAATGTCTGCTGCTCTGCTGGCAGTTCAACAAAGCCATCTGTATCGGCTAAGGCCAAGAAATCACCAGAGTTTTGCATGGGGCGCGGGTGAGCGACCAGTTCAGCATTTTGGGTGGTTTCTAGTTTAACGGGTAAAAAGTAGGCTAAGGGTTTTTCAAAATGAACGGGTGCAGCTAAGCGAGCGTAGAGTACGGGTGTTTCTAGCAGATACCGATGCAAGCAGACCAAGCTAGAGACGGGGTTTCCGGGCAGGCCAAAAACAGCCGTTTGACGTTGATGATCGATCCCAAACCACAGCGGTTTTCCCGGTCGCTGCGCTACCCCATGGATATATTGCTGCACCCCCTGTTGCTGCCACAGCTGCGGTAAATAATCAAATTTGCCTTTGGACACGCCACCGCAATAGATGAGTAAATCATGGGTTTGGCTGGCTGCTTGGTAGTGCTGCGCTAACCGTTGGGGATCATCCGGCAGATGGGTCAGACTCACTTGGGAGTAGCCTTGGCGCTGCAATGCTGCCGCAAGGGCATAGGTGTTAGAGAGCCGCAATTGATGGGGGTTGGGTGTTTGCTCCGGTGCCACCAGTTCATTGCCGGTGGCAATCAGTTGGGTGCGCGGATAACGTTTGACCCTCACTTGAGTGTGCCCCACAGAGGCAAGAATCCCCCACGCTGGACTGTGAAGAGGAGTGCCAGCAGGCAAAATAACGGCTCCGGCAGGGGCATCACTGCCACAGCGGTGGACAAACTGGTAGGGCAGCCATGGCTCAGGGTGTCGGATAGACGCTATGCCCTCTTTGATCTCTAGGGCTTCGTAGGGAATCACTAAATCACAGCCCTGGGGCAGAGCCGCTCCTGTCATGACTTCAAAACAGGCGCTAGGATCGCTCAAGGGCGGTGGCACATCCCCGGCTGCCACAGTGCCAAGAATTGGAAAGGTTCGCTGGCCAGCGTCATAATGCTGCCAATTCAGGGCAATGCCATCCATCATAATCCGGTCAATGGGGGGATAGGGGCGATCGCTAAGAATTGGTTCTGCGAGTATCCGAGGGTGCAGGGTACTCAAGGACACGATTTCCGTTCCCCAATCGGGTAAATGCTGCCGAATAAGTGCCGCAGCAGTGTTGACGCTGATTAAGGGCATCCCTCACCCTCCCGAGGGTAGTTAATGACCAGTAGCTCACTAATTTTGCCCCGCTTATGGCCGTGGGCATTAATGACCCGCCCTGCCTTGAGTTCAATACATTGCCACCGCTGGTATAGGCTCAGCACCGGTTCAACCCAAGCATTACTCACCATTACGTAGCACCCCCGCCGATCCAACTCTGCCACGACCTCAGCCAAGGCATGGTGCTCTGCGGCACCAAAGGGATGATGGGTATAACTGGTAAAACTCGCGGTTTTAGAAAGGGGATAGTAGGGAGGGTCAAAGTAGATAAAGTCACCAGCGCTGGCCCACTGGAGCACTGCCGGGAAGTCTGCCACCTCAAGGCAAACATTTTGCAAGGCGGCACTCGCTAAACGCAAGGTTGCTGCATCGGCGATCTGGGGATTGCGATAGCTGCCCATAGGCACATTGAACTGACCGGCACGATTGACCCTGTACAAGCCATTGAAACAGGTTTTATTTAAGTAGATCAGTCGCGCTGCCCGCGTCAGGGGATCTAACTGCTGGTGCGCTAGGCTGCGAATATGATAGTAGAAGGTTTTGCTGTGCTGCTGGCGATACTCACTCAACAGAAGAATCAGATCCTCAACGCGATCGCGCACCATTTCATAGCAATTGATGAGTTCTGGATTGCGATCGCCTAAGCGTACCTGCTGCAAGGAAAACGCGCCCTGCTGCGATTGCCGGTACACATACCAGTACAGCGCTGCGCTACCGCAAAACGGCTCCGCATAGCAACGGCACTGCGTGGGTAAATAGGGAGCTATTTGGCCAAGAAGTTGCGACTTTCCTCCGGCCCATTTGAGGAACGGTTTAACCTCCGGTGCGATCGTGGTCACTAAGCTGGCGGAAACAGGAGAAACAATAACCCCTGCGGCCCCACTAAAAGCTGTCGCAGCAAGGTCACAATGCCCACCCAGATAATTGGGCTAATATCCACCCCTCCCAAGGGGGGGATGACCCGCCGCGTGGGTACCAACACGGGTTCTGATAGCCAGTAAATCAGCTTGAGCGGTCCTTGCACATTGGTTTGGGGATACCACGTCAACACAATGCGGACGATGAACACTAGGGTAAATACAGCAAAAACAACCCCCAGAAACCAGTTAGCAGCAATAACAGCAGACATAGACCTGTGCAGAAACCAATGTTCACCTAGTGTATCAAATGGGATTCCCTAGCCCAAGAAGCGATCCAGCGCCGCCTTGAGTTCCGCCAATTCCTGATCAATCCGCCCCTCTTGGGCAGCGCGGGTTACACACTCATTCAGGTGCTCATCTAGAATTAACCGCGCCACTCGATCCAGTGCCCCTCGCACCGCTGCAATTTGAATCAGCACTTCTGGGCAAGGACGGCTCTCGTGCACCATGGTTTTGATCCCCCGCACATGGCCTTCAATGCGAGCTAGGCGATTCATAATGGCCCGCAGCGATGCTTCACTGTGGTGGTGGGGGTGAGTGTGCAAACGAGGCGGCACAGAGGGTGACTCAGGGGAGTGAGAGTGGGACTCAGTACCCATCGCGAAACTCCTTTTCAGGTCATAGCATTCAGGCGACTGAGCCAAGCTATGGCATCATTGTGCCCTGCCGGAGAGAGTTCCGCAGGTTTTCTAGCCGTTGCCGATTCATCGCCGATAGTTGCTGCCGTTGTGCTGGAGTGAGAATCTGTTGAACTTCTACAGCGGCTGCAAAACGAGTGCGATGCAGGGTTTCTCGCAAACGCATCACTTGATCAAATTGCTGCTGGAGTTGGGCGGTGGGTGCACCTGCTACCATGAGTTTTTCTAGTGTCTCCTCTGCCGTATTCAGGGCTGCTTGCTGCTGCCGCACAGTTTCACTATATTTGCGCTCTACCGCCTGCATTTGCTGGGTTTGCTGGGGGTTGAGGTTGAGGCGCTCCATCCACTTGGGCAGCGGCGCGGCATTCGACCCCACACTTGCCAAGGCGAGAACCACCGTGGCGCATCCCAAAAGCAATTGCTGACGTAATGGCATGAGTTTTCCTCACACGGAACCTACAACCCCTTGATGAGGGTTGCACCGCCATTTTAGCAAACCCCAGTGTGTGGCTAGCAGCCGGCAAGAGCTAAGTTGTTGCAGGCTGAACCAAATTTTCAAGGCCATCCACGACCTTCACCGACAGAATCTTATCCCCTTGGCGCAGTTGCCGGAGGGTCTCTTCGCCCTCAATAACGTAGCCAAATACGGCATAGCGGCCATCTAGGAGGTTTAGCCCGGCAGGGGTGAGTTCTGGCTCAAAGAGTAGAAAGAAAAACTGGGAAGAGCCACCATTGGGATCATCGTTCGGGCGCGCTAAGGCAAGGGTACCGTAGGCGGAAAAGGGTAGTACTGGGTGCTCAAGGTAGCGACCAGCATCCTCTAAGGTGATGCCGTAGAGGGGAGATTTGTCCCCCTCAACAAGAATTTCAAGGGGAATGGTGCGGTACTGTTTGGTTTGTGGATCGATAAAGCCGTCTTCTGGGCCTGGGGGATCCCCGGCCTGCAACACGTAGGACTCTTCGGCACGGGTAAAGGGTAAGCCATCGTAGAAATGCCGCTGCACTAGGTCAATAAAATTGCCAGCGGTGAGGGGGGCACTATAGCCGTCCACCACAATGGTGAGGTTGCCTTTGGAGGTTTCCATGACGACGGTGGCTCGTCCGCGCAACTGGGGTAGGTGGGCATACTCTTTGGGGGGGGTGTAGTTGTAGTCTTGCACCATCATGGCCTCTAAATCCCCCACCAGGTCAAGCGCTGCGGCTTTAGCGGGCAGAAGCTGGCTGCGATCTTTGGTTTCGGCGGCTGTCTGGAGGCGCTCGAGGGAGTCTGTTAAATCCGCCAGCAGGGCTTTCGCTTTGTCCTGTTGTTCGGGGGCAATACTGCTCAAGAGTTCATCGGCGCGATCGCGCACAATGGCTTTGGCTTTATTGATGTTGCTGGCAATTTTTGACCATTGCTTACCGCGTACCAGAAAGGAAATTTGCTCCAGATCGCTTTGCAACTCCCGGGCGGTGGGGTTGTTAATGGGTAAGGCTAGGCGTAATAAGGCTTTGGGATCCGTGACGGCATTGCCTTGAGGTAGCCGTGCGAACAAGGCCGGGGACGTTGGTAGGGCAACTGCTGGTACTGGAGAGATAACAAGCGTTCCTAGCCATAACAGAACAACGACAATACCGAGCCAATGTTTGTGTCTTTTCACCGTTCCCTCCGAGGACTCCTTCCCCTCAGTGTATCGGACGGGGCGATCGCCCTCCAAGGGGAGAGATTTCTTTTTCTTTGTCATGATTATTAACCGGCCTGTGCTAGGCTGAAATTATGAAAGAATTATGAAAGGCATGGCTGGTTTGCGGTGGGTATTGGTAGGGGTGTTATTGGTGGGTGGTTGTGCCGCCCCTCCGCCCCAGAGCAGTGCCCCGGTTGCTGAAACCCAAACCGAAGCGCAGGAGCGGCCGTTAGTGCTTACGACGTTTACCGTATTAGCGGATATGGCGCAGCAGGTGGCGGGCGATCGCCTACGAGTTGAATCCCTAATTAAACCCGGCGCTGAAGTTCACGGCTATGAGTTCACCCCCAGCGATCTGGTGCGCGGCCAACAGGCGGCCCTAATTCTGGAAAATGGCTTAGGTCTAGAGCGTTGGGGCGATCGTTTTTACAACAGCTTGCCCAATGTACCACGGGTTACCCTCACCGCAGGGGTTGTGCCCATGCCCATTACTGCGGATGCCTACCGAGGGAAGCCCAATCCCCATGCGTGGATGTCACCGCAAAATGCCCTGATCTACATCGAAAATATTCGCAAGGCTTTCACTGAATTGGATCCGGCGGGAGCCGCCACCTACGCCGCCAATGCCGCTGCCTACAAAGCAGCCATTCAAGCCTTAGATCAACAACTGCGGCAAGCGTTAGCCGTGCTGCCAGCCAACCAACGCTATATCGTCACCTGTGAGGGTGCCTTTTCCTACCTAGCGCGAGACTATGAACTTCAGGAAGTTTATCTGTGGCCAGTGAACGCTGATCAGCAGGGAACCCCCCAGCAGATGGCACAGGCGATCGCCACGGTACGAGCGCAAAAAATTCCCGCTGTTTTTTGTGAAAGCACCGTCAACCCAGCGCCCCAACAGCAAGTAGCCCGCGAGTCAGGGGCAACCTTTGCGGGCATTTTTTATGTGGACTCCCTCTCCCCGCCAGGGGGAATGCCCCCACCTACCTAGAGTTGCTCAGATACAACATTGACACCCTCCTTAACGGCCTCACTGGAAAAAACACACCATGATTCCCCAGCCCGCCATTGACCTGCAAAATGTTACCGTAGCCTACCACCGCACGATTGCTCTTTACGGTGCCACGCTGCAACTCAGTGCAGGGACAATCTGTGGCGTTGTCGGGATGAACGGTGCCGGTAAATCCACCCTCTTTAAGGCCATCATGGGGTTTGTGCAGCCCGTGAGGGGTCAAGTGCACATCCATGGTCTGCCCCTGCGGCAGGTACAGCGGCGTTCCCTTGTGGCCTATGTGCCCCAAAGCGAAGACGTGGACTGGCAGTTTCCGCTGCGGGTTTGGGATGTAGTCATGATGGGACGCTACGGCAAAATGAACTGGCTGCGGCAACCGCGGGCAGCCGACCGCCAACGAGTGCGCCAAAGCCTTGAGCAAGTTGAACTCTGGCCACTGCGCCACCGCCAAATCGGCGAACTGTCCGGGGGGCAAAAGAAACGCATGTTCTTAGCTCGTGCCTTTGCCCAAGAGGCAGCGGTGCTGCTGCTGGATGAACCCTTTGCGGGGGTGGACATCAAAACCGAGAAGCTCATCATTGATTTACTCTTGGCAGAGCGGCAGGCGGGGCGCACAATTCTGATCTCGACCCACGATCTGGCCTCAATTACCACCTTTTGCGATCAGGTGATCCTTGTAAACCGAAGCATCCTAGCATACGGCACTACGGCGGAGGTCTTTACACCGGAAAACCTTGCCCGAGCCTTCGAGGGATCCGCACAGATCCCCCGAGAGGGTGGCTAGCTGCGGCGAATCGGCGTGCCACAGGGATAGGTGGCTACAGGGGGGGGATGTCTTGGACTTTCTGCTGGAGTTGTGCTTGCAAATAAAGCTCCTGCAACCGCTCTATCATTTCACCCCGGCGATCGTACAACCGCTTCAGTGGACGAGATGGACAGCGATTGAGGCAGTAGGCGGTGAGAATCGGCAGGGCAATGGTGCTGTCGGTATAGCACACCACCGTATCCCGTAGCCCTTGGGGATCCACTTTGCCCCAGCTAACAGCCTCGCTCGGCACCGCCCCCGATAGCCCGCCTGTATCTGGTCGAGCATCCGTAATTTGAATAAAGTAATCGTGCCCCCGTTCAGGTAAGCCCAGCACCTCATGGATTTGCGGCTGGGTTTGCAGCAGGAAGTTTTTGGGGCTGCCCCCGCCAATGATCAGGGCGGCACTTTTGCCAGTTCCGCCAGCGGCTTCGCGAGCAAAGTAGGCAATGGCCGCGGTTTCGTTGACATCAATGGCCGGGTCAATCACCAGTTTGGAGCCTTCGAGGGCGATCGCCGCCACATTCATACCAATGGAGCTATCCCCAGGAGAGGAGGTGTAAATGGGCACCCCACACTCGTAGGCTGTTGCCAGTAAGCAAGAATGGGGTTGCCCCCGCTGGATCTCAAGTTCGCGAACATAGCGACCCAAGTGATAGTGGAACTCAGCAGTTCCCATGCGGTGCTGGAACGTTTCGCTGCGCAGCACCTGCCGCAAAAAGGCATCGGTTTCTAGGAGCACATCGTAGTCAAAGATAATGTCGTAGATACGAATCTTGCTCTGCTGCCGCAGTTGCACATCATCTACAAACGGATGCCCTGCGTAAAGTTCCATACCCAAGGCGTAGTGAATATCGTGGTAGAGATTTGCCCCTGTACTGATGATGTAGTCGATAAACCCCGCTCGTACTAAGGGCGCTAGGGCAGAAATCCCTAAGCCTGTGGGGGTCATGGCACCGGAAAGACTGAGACCAACAGTCACCTCTGGCTGGAGCACCCGCTGAGCAAGCAGATGGCACAGTTCGCGTAAACGACCGGAGTTATAGGCCGTGAAGTAGTTATCAATGAGATCCGTAAGGCTAATGTTGTCGGGAATCGGAGCGGGGGTAATAGGGGTGGCAAATGCTGACATAGTTGACCTCGCAAGACAATAGAGACAGGCACAGCCAGTGATGCTGGGGACTGTTTCACAGACATAACCGCCACGCCAACTGTGCTGGAGTTGCTGATTCTCAGAGGGGTAGCGCTCAAAAATGTCATCTGCGCTGGAGAGATGGCTTGTCCTACAAGCTAGGTATGAATCCCCAGTAGCTTTTTCTGGCTACCCTCAGAGGTTAGACATGTAATAAAACGCTTGACTACGTCTGATCGACCCAGTTTACGCCAAGGGCGCAAACCTCAAGTTGCAGGCCGATCAGCTCATACTAGGTCCTTCACAGTTATCCACAACCGATAGGGCAGGAATGGCAGCGCGCCGCTGCCGCAGACCCATTTCTAGATACCAAGTTGTGATGTTGGGATCACCCATCAACGCTAAGTCTTTCACTGTTGACAAGTCTCATGCCCTTACATTACGAAGTAAACTATAACACTTCGTCACCCGATTTGCTGTGCGCGCTGCCTATTACACCTTTGCTGTTTGTTTTAGTCTGTTTCTGAGTCTGTACGTTTTGCGTGGCATCGGCTGGCTGACGATGATCCCCGGTGGCATTCTCCTTATTTTGGCTCTTGCCAGTTGGTTGACCGGCCTTTGGTCAGTGCTGACCTTTTGGCGCCAACGCTATTGAGCAAGGGAGGATGGGGGGTGATGGGACACAACTTGCGGGCAGCGTTAAGTGGCGATCGCGCTGCCAAGATAGGCGCTGCTGCTGTAACAGTTCTTTCAGCAAACGAGTCACCGTCACGCGACTAATGCCCGTATAGTGAGACAAGCGCGCGTGGGTCAGCCGCAGGGGCAGCCGCACCCCTGCCGGTGTTCTGATGCCAAGGAGCTGCGCCAAGACAACCAGCACCTCGTGCAATTGCTCTAGGGCAGTGGGGTAGTGGGTTGCCCGCAGCAGTAAATCGCTGTAGTACTGGCGGCACTGTTGGCCTTCCCACAACAGCCGCAGGAGGTGGCTCGACTGCTCTACCTCAGCAGGGCTAAAGGAGAGCAAGCGGCTCGGTTGCAGCGCCTCAATTTCATAGCAAATAGAAGGGAGCCCCAAAATAGCCATGCCCGCTGTGGCCAGTCCAACAAAACACAGCATTCCCTCGCTATCGACAAGGTTGATCTCTACTGTCCCCGATTGCACCAGCCAGCACCGCTCTTGGAGCGGCACCGAGGCTTTGGGCTGTAGATCGTGGAGCCGGTAAGTTTTGTCGGCATAGGTGCGTAGGTCAAGAGTTAGCATGGCTACCCCCTTAAGTATTTTAAGGCTGATTATCATTATCAGAATATTGAGGCAACCCTCGCGCCCGTTTCAGAGAGTTGCCCGCAGCAGGCCTAAAGATCGAATTCAGTCCTTAGCTGTGCCACCCACTGTTGGATGCGTTGATCCGTTAGCTCAGATTGGTTGTCTTCGTCAATGAGCAACCCCACAAATTGGTTGCCCCGCAGCGCTTTTGACTCATTAAAGTCGTAGCCAGTGGTAGGCCAATAGCCGACGGTACTGCCGCCCTGCTCACTAATTTTGGCCTCAAGAATGCCAATGGCATCGCCAAAGTTATCCGCATAGCCCACCTGATCGCCGGCACCAAAGTAGGCCACTTTTTTGTTGCTGAAGTCAATTGCCTCTAGCTCATCGTAGAATCCCTCCCAGTCAGCCTGTAACTCGCCAATATTCCACGTGGGGCAGCCAATAATCAGGTAACTGTAGTTGCGAAAATCTTCTGGTTCGGCATCGGCAATGTCGTGCAGTGCGACGATGTCTGCTCCACCAAAAGCAGTCTGAATCTTTTCGGCAATCATCTGGGTGTTGCCGGTCTGGGTGCCGTAGAATAGGCCAATTTTTGCCATTGATAACGTCCTCTAAATCGGTTCACGGTGGCGTTCTCCTAGGGCTATCTGGGGCAATCGGGACAGCGGGGGCAATGGTTGGCTAAATCCCCCTAGCCTATTATTGCAATAAAATCTCAATAAACTTCAAGGGTGGAGTGCGAAAACAAGGGGGTGCCCCTAGAATAGGGAACGGTGTGCATCAACAGTGGTCTAAAGCCGTAGGCTAAAAGGAGCCACAAAGAGATGGTGAGGAGTTGAACTATGCACTGGCAGCGAATCAGTCTGGCATTGGCGATCGCCCTTGGTGGTGTGCTGGGCAGTCCCAAGCTGAGCCAACCGTCCCAAAATAGTAGCCAAGGAACCTTACGCTGGAATGATGCTTCATTTCCTGTAGAAAATTTTCAGGGCTATAGCTCACCCTTCGGCTACCGGCGATCGCCCACGGGGGAACCAACCACAGAATTCCACAATGGTCTTGACTTTGCTGCCCCCGAAGGCAGTTACATTCGTAACTGGTGGGCAGGTCAGGTGATTGAAGTCTCGGACGATACCGCCTGTGGCACCTTGGTGCGAATCCGTTCAGGGGCATGGGAGCACGTCTATTGCCACATGAAAGGTCGAGTTGAGCAAACCCCCCAAGGCCGCGCCATGGTAGATCGCCCAGGGGGAGTGCTCATTTTAGAGGGACAGCGAGTACCCACGGGGGCGCGCATTGGCCGAGTGGGGATGACAGGGCGAACCACCGGTCCTCATTTACACTGGACGTTGCGGCATCGCGGTCAACTGGTGAACCCTGCGGTTGTGTTGCAGGCGATGTATGGCACTCAGGCGCAGCGCTAGCCCCAATGTGTGTCGCCGCCCTTAGCGATCGCGGCGGGTAACTGCCAATTGATCCAAGGCTGTATCCAGCATCGGTGTTGCCAAGGAGTGGGTCAAGCTCAGGGAATGGGGTGGAATACTCAGAGCCGACGCAGCAGCGGGGGTAAGCCACTGGCGCGCCGTTTCATCCTCTAGGAGGTGAGCGCGCAAAAACGCTAGGCTCAATGCCTTCAGGTACGCCCGTGATCGCGGTGGCGTGGCCCCCACAAGGCGAGCAGGCACCGGCATAACGGGTTCATTGGCCCGAGCTTCGCCAATGGTTGAAAAATGGGTGGCATCGTCAATCAGGGCAAGGTAGCGATCGCGCGTAGTCAGCCATGTAAAGGGATAGATTTGCTCAGACACCGCGGGGGCGATCGTATCATTACTACCAGCCACAAACATGACGGGGATAGTCAATTGCGCCAGCGATCGCGGGCTAAAGAGGGCACTGGTAATTGGATTCACCGCTAACACCGCCTTAATTCGCCGGTCTTGGAAATCATAGGTGCGCGGCGGTAACGTTTGGGCTTGACACTGCAACAACAGCGACACATTAAACGAATCCAGAATGTTACTGGGACAGTGGCGCGCCAACTGTTCAAAGTCAAGACGCGCCCCTGCAAGGGCTAGGGCAGTATAGCCGCCAAAGGACTGACCAATCATGGCAACGCCCTCAAGGTTGAGCCGCCCCTGCCATGGGTGTAACTGCTCGGGAAATTCACTGAGGTGATTCAGAACAAAGGTGACATCCAAAGGGCGATCCAGAAACTCTTGTGCCGCTGCATAGGCACTGGTATAACCCACCGGAAAAGACAAAAGTTGCCGCGTAGAACTTCCTGCGTGCTCAAGGGCAAGCACCGCAAAGCCATGGGAGGCCAAGTGCTGGCTCAAATAGCGATAGCTGTGGCGATTTGCCCCCAAGCCATGGGAAATAACAACCACGGGCACCAATTGCTGGGAAGCCACAAGGGGCAAGTAAACATCCACTTCAATGGTACGGGGCTGTCCTGTTAACTGTAAGCGACGCGGTGAGCGATCCTCAACGCTCCAAGGCATTTCCAGCCAACGTCCCCCGCCGGGGTGTAGTAGCGATTGTACTGCGGGGACGTTTTGCTGCCACTCATCCACCACTGACTGCTGCCGCACCACGTCTAGAATTGTTTCGGTTTCACGGATGGTGGCTTGAAAGTTTTTAAGAATGGTCAACCCTTTTTGTAAGTCAACGCGGATGCTCCTCGAGGGATAGTGGCGAATCAGGCTCAGGGCAGTTAAACCTTCGGGGTCAGCAGCGGCAGTAATCAGCGCAGCACGGAGGGCATAGGTATTACTGTGGCGAGCTTGGGTTTGAATAATTGTTGCCGCCTGATTTAATAGTTCTTTACCTAAAGGGGAGTAGAGAAGTTGCGCCACAGCCACTGGTGCAAGACGCAGCCGTTCTTGCAGTGCCGATCGCAGCTGTTGCCGGCGCGCAAGGGGTAACAGGCGCAAGTAGGCACCTAACTCCGCTGAAACAGCCCCAGTTTCCACAAAGGTTTCTAAGTCGTTAACCGCTAGCGATCGCTCCAAAAAACCATAGCGGAAAATAATTGTTTCTGCTGCCTGAGCTGAGCTATTAAAGGAAGCTGACCCAAAAATTACCGCTCCTGTTATAACAAACAGCAGCCATGAGCAACGGGCGTTTCCAGAGTATCTCTTCACGGACTAACAAGCCCTAAAAGATGGTAATGAAAAAACAAACTAGCTAGTAAATATACCTTCCAGTATAGACAGCAACTACCGGAACCATTCCCTGCCCTGGCCTTCGTTTCTTGGGAACTCTGGTACGGTTGCAACCGTCGTATCGAGAAATGCCCATACCTATGGGTAATTAGGTCTAGAAGGGTGAATGTGTCTCTCATCAACTACGCATCGTGATAATGATCATGACAACAGCATTGGCAGCATCACCCTTGGCCTTTACTCCTTCAAGTAAGGTAATAGTGTGGCAGTAGGTTAGTTCAGTGACTGCTTCGGGTTATAAATCTCTGCCTATTGTGCGTGATATTAAGGATTAAATCCATGAAGACTTACCCATATCGTCCCATTTCAATGACTCATATTCTGTCATGGGGGTTGGCGGCGGTGCTTCTAAATGCTGGCGTCAGTTGGGCAGGCTTTACCCCCCCGCTAATTTGTCGCGTCCGGGGAACCGTGAAGGGGCGGCAACCCGTGGGGCGTGCAAAGTAGAAACGAGTGCAACAGAACCTGACCTGACTACTCTAGTTCCGGTCACCAACATTGGCTTGACAACAGCCAATCGACCCACGTTTTATTGGTATCTACCCGCCAATAATTATCAAGCGATGGAGTTTACCCTGTTTCAGTCTCGACCTGATGGTGGGCAAGTAGAAATCTACTCCCAGACCTTGCCCTTAGCGGGTCGTCCTCGCTTGGATAGCCTCACTCTGGATGGCAAGGTGCCGCCCCTCATGGAAGGGGTTGATTACCGTTGGACAGTGAGTCTCATTTGTAACCCTGCCGATCCTGATCCCTCGCAAATTCGCTTTGTGGAAGGATGGGTACAGCGGGTTCCAATGCCTGAAGCGTTGGCCAAGCAGTTATCCAAGGCAACCCCAGTGGAAGCCTATGAATTACTGGCGGCCAATGGTCTTTGGTATGATGCCCTCAATGTTTTGGTCAACCTACGGCAGCAGCAACCCAACGACACCAAAACGGCAACCCTGTGGACCGAGTTAATGACATCTGATAGCGTGGGGCTGAATCGCCTGAGTAACCCCCTGATGGTGCAACGGCTGCAGCCCAACTAATCAAGGGGGGTTGGCGATCAATGCACCTTAGATCTCTCTCTCGTCCTAAAAAAGCAATAAGTTTTAGAAGAAGGGGGCTAGCCCCCCTTTTTTGTGACTGCTACCCCTGAAAGATGTGATTGATGGTTAGGCTAATCAATCAGCCCCTGAGGGGGAGTTGTTGCCGGAACATACGTCGTAGATGGGCTGTATTTGGCAAGATTAAACCACCCCAGCGCCAGTAGAATACCGACCCCGCAGCCTAGCAAAAACGTCCAAGCATGGGACGAGTCCAAGACGCACAGCAGACGGCGATCGCCACTATATACATGAACTAGCCAGCCTTCACTGGTGTTATCAAATTGGCTTCGTAGCTGAGTGGGGTCAAACTTGTCCATGGTGTTTGCTCCATGTTGATCAAAGTCTATGCAGATATAGTAGAGGCAGTAGTCCAGTGCCCCTCCCTATGAAAACATCTACAAAAAATTCACCCGTGCACGGACAGGGACTGCGTGACTCAATGGAGATGAACCTGTCAACCAAAAGACCCAGACAGCCGAGATAGGTCTCAACTATTTGGGTCTTGACTCACCTAACTCAGCAGCCCTCTGGCCCACAGAACGTATGGGCGTACAGCACCTCCGCATCACAGATATAGATAATGCCGGCAAAATCCATGAAAAACTGCGCAGCGACTTGGTCTGCAATCCTCTCGGCCATATCGCGATCCGGGGTAAGTATCTCGAACTTGATATTGGCCGTTGTATCAGAAACGTTCGGTTGCCCCGAGGAGCGCACATTGCGGCTGCCTTTGCCCCCCGTCTGCATCACTGTATAACCCGTTGCTCCCGCTTCTTCAATGATGGCGGCGATTTTTTTGAGCAAAATCTTTTCAGTGACAATGACGAGCTTTTTGGCTGGCTTAGCCATGGTGGTTACCTCCTGTCAGATGTGTATTGGCTATGTTCATCTAATGTGGTCTGGTCAGCCCAGAGAGTAAGTACAGACCACGACCTATCGAACCCTAAATGCCACCGATCGCCTGCGCCAACCCGAAGAATAGGGGAATGCACACGCCGATTGCAATGGGGGTACCGATTGCAGTGGAGGAACCAATGTAAGCGGAGGGATTCGCCGATGGAATACCAGCACGTAAAGTGGGAGGACCAGAAATATCTGAACTGGAGGCCGCAATGACGGCGAGAACCACAACTCCTCCCATACTAAATCCCGTCGTGTAATGGGCAATCATACCAAGGCCAAAGGCCATCAACCCATGCACTATCGGTGCCACCACACTATATACAACGTACCACTGAGCCACCTTGCGCAACTCGCCAATGCGTGACCATGCCTCCATTCCCATCACCAACATCAAGATCGAAAGCAAACCACGGAATAGGGGATTGTAAAAGTTTTCATAGACACTTTCGGGGCGAGCAAACAGGCCAAGGGCAATTCCCAACAACATTGCTGAGAGAGCTGGTCCTTGGAGACTTTCTTGGACAATGGGCCATATCTTGACCCGAGCATTCTCAGGTCGCTGCTTTAGCCGGAGGTACTGTTGGCGCGTGCTCGGGTAATTTTGCGGGTCAGAGTACTCCCCTGCGGCGACAGACTGCTTGCTGAGCGACTCTTCTAGGGAGGACTCGGCGGTGGCAGCAAGCTTCTTCTTATTGAGATAAATGTTGGCTATCACAATTGCAGTGACAAGGGCTGGAATATCCATAAAGGGATAGAGCGCCCCTGCCCATGCTTCATAGGCAACCTTTTGCTCATCTAAAAGTGCTAGGGCAGCCGCCATTGTTGAGCCACTCACCGCACCAAACAAGCCGCCGGTGGCGATCGCATCCACAGTTTTGACCTTGGGCAACTTAGCCAACGTATAGCGGGCAATGAAGACAATGAGAATCCCTAACAGGATAGAGAATGCTACAGGTAAAACCATCTCCGTTAAATTGGAATTACGGATGGCCATGCCCCCAGTGAGGCCAATTTTAGCCAGCAGCATGAAGATGATGATCTTGCAAATTGACTCCGGAATCTGGAGTTGACTTCCGAGAGCCGCAAGCACCATACCCCCCAACAGAAAGCTGAGGGTTGGGGACTGCAACTGCTTCACGAAATCCATTAGGAAATTGGACAAGAAATCCACGGTTCATTCCTCTGTGAATTGGATAGTAGGGGTTAGAACAGCACACCAGCGACGGTAATCGTGCTCGTGAGTCAGGCGTAGATCAGCTTGATCAAGGCCGATCAATCACTTGCTTCAAAGTCATTGAGTGCCTATTTAGCTTGATCTAAAAATCAAACAATCCATAGTATTTTATCTATGTGAATTGCTTTTGGACTGAGCGTAAGTCTATACCAAAAATCTCAAAAAAAATTCATTCGACACAGAGAAGTTTCAAATCCGATCAATCAGCGTTGCTTATCTGATGGTGGATAGGCGGCACTCGTCTGGTTCCTCAGTGGCGATGCTCACGGCAATAGACCCAAGTAGCAGGAGCACCAGCATAGTACTCTTTCTTCCAGATGGGTAGGCGGCATTTGATTTCATCAATGATATAGGCGGTTCCAGCAAATGCTTGGCGCCGATGCGCTGCCGTGGTGCCCACCCAAACAGCAATGTCTCCTAGTTGGAGTGTTCCGTAACGGTGGTAGGCGATCGCCCCGAGGAGGTCAAACCGCTCAATGGCTGTCGCAACGATGCGCTCCCCCTCTTTGAGGGCAAGGGTGGTATAGACCTCATACTCAAGGGCTAACACTGTTTTGCCTGCGTTGTGATTGCGCACCCAGCCTTCAAAGCTGACGAAGGCACCCGCCGCCAGATGTGCCAAAGGGCGGCTGAGAACCGCTGGATGCAACGGCTCAGCCGCTAGGGAAAACTGGCAAATAGTCACCTTTAGCCCCCCGCCACCGGTGGAATAAAGACAACGTCATCCCCCTCCTGCACAGGCGTACTGAGATCCACAAAGGTATCGTTAACAGCCACTTTCATCTGTCCTAGGGGCAGTGAAAAGCCGTAGCACCTCTGGAGTTCCTGATAGAGTTCAGCATAGGTACCAGCAGTGGTGGGGCGCTCTTCACTCTCGGTGTGCGCCTGTTCGCGCAGGAGGGCAAAGTAGCGCAGGTGAATGATTTTAGGACTATTGGGCGCGGACATCGTGCAAGGCGTGGGTATAGTCTTCGGGGGTGTTGATGTTAGCGGTTGTCGTAGGGTGGCACGGAGCAATACAATGGCACACCGCTTGCTGGAGTACCTTGACCGGGCAGCGCTCTCCTGCTGCATAGGCCGCTTCAAAGACCCCTAGGGCTTGGGGGGTGTAAATAGCGCACAGCGGCTCAGGAAAACGCTCTTGGGGATGATGATAGCAGGTCGCTACCACATCTTCACGGTACTGCTGGAGTAAGGGAAACAGCGTTTCGGCCTTGAGGTAGGGCAGATCACAGGCCACCACTAGCCAGTTCACTTGGGAGTAGGTGCGTAAGGCCGTTAGAATCCCAGAGATGGGGCCTTCACTGGGAAGAGTATCCCCAAGGGTCGGCAGGTCGGCAAGGGGGGTGCCCTGCCATTGCTGCGATCGCGCCGATAAAAAAACCTGTTCACAATACTGGCTCAGCAGGTGGTAGAGGTATTGGGCGTGGGGCTGACCATAATAGTCTAGGAGGGCTTTATCCCGTCCCATGCGTTCACTTTTGCCGCCCGTGAGGACTAAGCCGTAAAGGGGGTATTGGCCGAGGGTCTTTTTGCCGCCACTTTTAGCCAGCAAGCGTACGTCACGAATCACAATGTTGCTACTGAGCGCCTTGCACATGTCATAGACAGTGAGGGCAGCAACAGTAACCCCGTGGAGACTTTCCATTTCCACACCGGTGCGATCGCGGGTTTTGACCTCGCACTCAAGGCGAATTTGCAGCTTGTCCGCAAGGGGCAGCAGTTCACAGCGGAACTGACAGGCGGTAATGGGTAGGGGGTGGCAAAAGGGAATGGCCTCAGCGGTTCGTTTCACGGCCATGGTGCCGGCAATGATGGCCGTTTGCAGCACGGCGCCTTTTTTCAGGCATAGCTCATTCTCCTGCTGGTAAGCGAGAAAGACAGGGGGCAACTCAATGAGGGCAGCGGCCACTGCACGGCGATCGCTCACGTCTTTGTCACTAATATCTACCATTTGCGGTTGTTGGTTCTCATTAATGTGTGAGAACATGGGGCTAACCTCGAATCTGATCCATGGCATGGTCAAGTTGTGCAGTTCGAATCTCGGCTTTCATCACAACGGGTAGGGCTGGAAGCCCCGTACTTCAGTGCGGGGAGGAAAGCTCCTTTAGCAACTTTAGTTGCCTTAGGTTATAATTATACTGCGGACACCAGAAACGGTTGTTCAAGGCACTGGTAACGGTCGATTGGGGGTGTTGTAAACCACCCCAGAGGCTCGCGGTTGGCTTGCTAACTGCAGGGCTACTAAAAGCTCCCTGCTTTAGCTGGGAGTAGTTTACAATCATAGGCACAGGACTTACCACACCAACCACCCATAGGTTAGCATCAGGGTCATGGCGGTCAGTGGTAACCCAAACCGCAGATGTTGCCAAAAAGAAAGACGACAGCCTGCGGTAGTTGCCGCCTCAACCGTAATAAGATTGGCCACCGCTCCGAACAGCGTCAGATTACCGGCTAGGGTCGATCCCGCCGCCAGTAGCAGCCAGCTTTGGGTCGCGTCCGGTGGGATTCCCCCCTGCAAAAGCAGCACTGCTGGCACATTAGAAATCAAATTTGAGACAATCACCGTCACCACCAGCAGCCCCGCCGGATGGGTAATCCAAGGCGTTAACCCCGCTAATAGATCCAATTCTTGTACACAGCGGGTGAGGATAAACAAGCCGGAAAACATCACTAGTAAGGACCAGTCCACCTGTTGCAACACGCGCTGGGGTTTAATGCGTCGGGTGACGAGTAAGGCAGCAGCGGCTAAAAAAGCCGACTCTGCTAGGGGTAAGCCGATGATAAAGGCAGTCAGTAATAAACCTGTGACAATTAGGGTTTTGATCAACACGGGTCGATAGGTGCGCAAGCGTGGCAGCGAAGGCGGTGGACAGGGCTGGAGCGATCGCACCTCTGGATAGAGCAACCACAGCAGCCCAACCTGTAACCCTAGGCCAAGAATGGCTACCGGCGCTAAGGCTAGGGCAAACTCATTGTAGGGAATGCCCGAAAATGACCCCACCAGAATATTTTGTGGATTGCCGCTGAGGGTTGCGACTGAACCGATATTGGTGGCACCGGCGATCGCCAACAGGTAGGGTACAGGGTTTAATTTTAGCGATCGCGTCAACTGCACCGTCAGCGGCGTACTCACTAACGCCAAGGTGTCATTTAAGAAAAACGCCGACAACACCCCCGTCCCCACCGTTAACAATCCCAGTAAGCCCAACGGACTCCGGGTAAACCGTAGCACGTACAACAACGCCAGATTAAAAAAACCGGCATAGGATAGGTAGGCATTCACCACCATCATACTGAGCAAAAACACGATGGTATTTGCATCAATCGCCTGCCACGCCTCATCTAGGGTGAGGGTACCTAGGCCAATTAGAACCGCTGCACTGACCAGAGCAATAGTGGCACGATTCATTTGCCAGCCAGGGATAGAGCCAACCCCAAATGCTAGGTAACTCACTCCTAAAACTGTCGATTGAATCCAACTGGGCGTGTGTATCATGGCCTACTTCAGGGTTGATTAAGGGTTTGACATCCTCCCCGTCCTGAGCACAGCGAAGGAAGAGGATTCCATCGTCGCCGATGAAGGTTCCTGCTGCAACGAGGTGACGTGCTCAACCGCTGTCTCCAGAAGATGAGTAGCGGCCTCCTCTCCAGAGGCATAAGATCCTGTGTGCCCCACAGTACATGAACCTAGCTCCAAAATGTTGATAGCTGCGTTGGAGTCTCTGTCCAGAACAGTTCCGCACTGGCACAAATGAGGACGAGTGCTGAGGGACATCTTAACCAAATGGCCGCAACACGAGCATGTCTGGGAGCTGTTACGAACAAAAAGACCAGTCCGCAGCGCTTGATCGAGCCGCTGATACTGGTCTTTAGTTCCTTGCAACTTGGCGTCGCAGACGAGCATTTTATCTACCCAAATCTGGGATAAAAATCCAGTGGTCAAGGTCGCTACCCTCTGAACCAACTTCGGTTACCGAAAAAACGCCGTAAAGCCCTGCCCTTGAGGGCAGGGATGTAAGGCGCACGCTGTTTTATCAAGTCAAGCCTGTAATAAAATATCATTATGTTAGTCAGAGAAGCCAAGCTACTAAACGGCACAGCAGAGCAGTATCAGGCTCTGGATGAAGCCATCCGCACCGCTCAGTTTGTCAGAAACAAATGTGTGCGGTACTGGATGGACAACAAGAGCGTAAACAAAGCTGTTCTCTATGCCCACTGCAAAGACTTATCTAAAGAGTTTGCCTTTGCCAAGAAGTTAAACTCATCAGCAAGGCAGGCAAGTGCAGAGCGAGCTTGGGCTTCCATCTCTCGCTTCTATACCAACTGCAGAAACAAGGCGATCAAGAAAGGGTATCCCAAGTTTAAGAAGCATTGCCGTTCTGTGGAATACAAGGTATCGGGCTGGAAGCTGTCAGGAGATGGAATGTCCATCACCTTCACTGATGACTTTAATGCTGGTTCGTTTGCTCTGTACTGCAATGGAGAAGCAAGACACCATATCCTGAACTCCAAAATCAACCGAGTGCGAGTGGTACGCAGAGCAGATGGGTACTATGCTCAATTCTGCTTGGATGTAGAGCGCAAAGAGCAAGGACAATACACAGGCAATGTCATCGGTATTGACTTGGGGTTAAAACACTTTTACACCGACCAGAACGGAAACACGGTCGATTGTCCTAAGTTTTTAAGACGTAGTGAACGGAGGTTAAAACAGCATCAACGCAGGTTAAGTCGGAAGTTCAGGAAAGGGGCGAAACCTCAATCCAAGAACTACCACAAGCAAAGAAAGCGACTAGGCAAAGTACATCTGAAAGTTCAACGCCAGCGTAAAGACTGGGCAATTAAGCAGGCACGGTGCGTGGTGGCATCTCACGTTCGCCTTTGGCGGCGCGGAGCGCTTTGTCGTGGCGTATGAAGACTTGCAGGTGAAGAATCTAGTTAATAATCATCATCTTGCCAAATCCATCCATGATGCTGGCTGGTCTCAATTCACTGCTTGGCTAGACTACTACGGTAAGGTATGGGACAAGGCAGTAGTCAGCGTGCCGCCGCAGTACACCACGCAGGATTGCAGTAACTGTGGGCATAGGGTCGTGAAAACCTTATCCACTAGAACCCATAGTTGTCCTAGGTGTGGGTTTGAGATGGACAGAGACCAGAACGCGGCTCTGAACATCCTCAAGAAGGGACTAAGCATCTTGGGAATGGAGTGGCTCAACGGTACCTTTGGGCAAAAGGGAACCACCTCGCAAGAGGGAACGCTTGGGGAGAGATGCACCTCTGCTTTTGATGGGCAACCTGATGAAGTAAGTGCGCTCGCAGAACCAAGAACAAGAATCCCCTGCCTTTAGGCAGGGGAGTATGTCAACCGTCAGGAGATTGCTTAATGCAGTCAGCCTAGGATATCCCTATCCCTGTCCTTCACGACAGTGGAGGATGACAAGTGGTGAGGCACCCCCCACACAACGGTGGCCTGATCATAAATCACCATTCCGGGGCTGGCGCCCTTCGGTTTTTGCACATGTTTACGCAGGGTATAGACCACGGGAACTTGGGCGCTTTCCCGCGCTTGGCTGTGGTAAGCAGCAATATCCGCTGCCGCCTGAATATCTTTTTCGCTAGGTAAGTCCCCAGCTTCAAGACGCAGAATCACATGGCTGCCTGGAATTTCTTGGCTGTGAAACCACCAGTCATAGGGACTGGCCACCCGTAACGTCAAGTCATCGTTCTGGCGATTATTGCGCCCCACAAAAACGGTATAGCCGCTGGGGGTAGTGTAGCGCAGGTACGGGCTAGGGGTTTGGGGTGGACGGTAGTAGGTGGGGCATTTGAGATACCCCTGCTGAATAAGTTCATCGCGAATTTCGTCTAGCAGATCAAGAGTGTGGGCGGCATCCAAGGTGGTCTGGACTTGATCAAGGTAGGCGAGTTCGGCCTGTGCTGCGGCTAACAGGGGGGTGAGGTGTTGCTGGGCACGTTTGAGTTTTTGGTGCTGTTTGTACAAGTCTTGGGCAGTTTGGATAGCAGTTTTTTCAGGAGATAGGGGGATGGTGATGGGGGTATTGGTCTCAAAGTCGGTGACGGTGAGCGACTGCATTCCAGGCTGCCATAGGTAACCATAGGCCATGAGGAGATCGGCGACATAGCGGTGGCGATCGCCCTCGGTAGCCTCGGCTAAACGACGCTGAAACTCCTGAACCTTGGCTAATACTTTTTGACGATGCTGCTGCACAGTCTGGCGCAGTTGCTGCTGTAACTGTTGGGTCTCTTGCTGGGCAAGGGCTTGACCATAGTAGGTGGCTAACAGCTCATGGAGTGGCACGGCATGAGCCACCGTCTGGTTGAGGGCAGGGGTGACCCGATAGCCCCGAGGGGTTACCTGAGGCACAAAGCGCTGCTGCTGCAAACACTCTAGCCAATGCTGCCAGTGCTCAAAGAGATGATGCCACTGTTGAGCGGTTAACTCATGGGTGTGTAGGGTATGGTGTATGCCCGCATCCTCAAGTAGATGTTGAACAAGGGCAGGACTGAGGCCGCGGTAGGCCTTTAGGAGTTGTTGCCGTACCGCTCCCGGAATGAGACTGACTTGGCTTTGCCAGTGCTCAAAGGAATCCTCAACCGTGGGGATAGCGGCTGTCAGCGGCGGCGGCGGGACGTAGGGGGCACCGGTGAGAATGGGGCGAAGACGAGATTGGTGAGCACTGACTTGATGCGCCGCCGTAATAATCTCCCCAGCAGTGTTGACCAGAATCACATTGCTGTACTTGCCCATGATTTCCACATAAAGGTGCCACTGAATCGGGTCCTGGGGGCGTTGGGCAAACTGCAAGTCCACAACCCGCTCCCAGTCATGGAGCAAGTCAATCTTCACTAAGGCCAAGCGGCTGAGTTGATGGTGCAGTTGCTGACTAAAGGTGAAGGTATCGGGTTGGCGAGGGGGTGGCGGTTCAAAGCAAATCCGCGCTGCTTGGGGATGCCAACTCAGTGTTAACCAGTACTGCTGCTTGAGAGTGCGCAGAGCAAGGGCAAGGGTGTGGCGATCGCGCTGATAAACCGTTTCTAGTCGTGCGGGTAACGTGCCCTGTAAGCTAGTACAGATGGCACGCAGGGTAGTGAGATCAACAGGTTGCACAGCCAACACTCCAAAATACCAATGCTGCGCCTTTTCGTTGAGTTCTGACGTTCTTTAGGGGCGAACTACCGCTCATCATCGCTACGGGATAGATAAACGGCTGCCTTGTTAAATCCCGTTGAACCCATTGATAAGTGGTTCTCTGACCCCTCTTGAACCAACTTGTTACTTGGTGGATGGATGTTCCACCTGCTTGAGAAGCTGCCACAACCCTGAGCCGTAAATCTAATGAATGCCTTGGCATGGGCTGCTCTACCTTAATCTGTAAGCACTGCATTTCCTATATTAGCTTAATAGCCTTTAGTGGGTTACGAGGGGGTAGTACCCACCTTACAGTAGTTTCCGCAACGATATGGGACAATTCTTACAGAAGCAATATTCTGAGATGTTGAAGAACTACTTTGCTCACTGCTGCTGTACCAGTTAGTGATGCAGACCGCTGTAAAAGTATCTTATTACACAATTTTCACCACCGTTTCGGAAGAACCAAGATGTACTCTGGCATGAGTCGCACTTTGTGGCTCCTTGTGGTGGCGTAACGGTTTCCATGCTGAAGCGATATAGTGAGAGCCAGACTGCACCTGACTCGTACCATAGGAGTTGGTTCATCTGCGGGGCATCGAACCCCTTGATGAACGCGCTTTCATCCCGATGCTCACCTGACCCTTTGGGACGTGAGCTACAGGTAGAGCGCGGGGCGTCCCGCTTAGGTGGCTAAAACAGCGCCGCTCGATAGTGAGGTGCTCCCCTGTGAGTTGGCCAACACGGTGCCAAAATATAGGAAATTCTCAACAACATCACCTATATGGCTTTTTATGGCTTCGCCAATCCTTGAACTTCAGGCCGCTGATGGTACGACGCAACAGATTCAACTGGGGAGCGATCGCCTCGTTATCGGCACCGATCCCCAAAACCACGTCATCCTTGTGGGGGAGGGGATCTCCCGCCACCATGCAGCCATTCTCCCCAGCGACGGGGGATACACTATTGCCGACTTGGGCAGTGTCAGCGGCACCGTTGTCAATGGGGTAAAGCTGCGTCCCCGCACGCCGGCGGTACTCAAGGAGGGCGATCGCATCCAAATTGGCAACTTCCAGATCATCTTTTCCCCGGCGGCCGTGGCCACCACCGCGCTACCGGGCACGGTGGTGATGGGGGCACCCAGCACGCCAATTTTGCAAGTGGCAACTCCCCAGTGGCTGCAAGAGTTTCCCCTCCTCAAGGACGAACTGATTTTAGGGCGGGATCCACAAGCGGATATTGCCATTGACTATCATTTTGTTTCCTTTCACCATGCCAAGCTCGTGCGCAGCGGCGAGCACTACAAAATCACTGATCTAGGAAGTAAAAACGGCCTGCACTGGCGCGGTGCCACGGTGAGCGAGCACCTTCTGAGTCCGGGGGATGTGCTCCATATTGGGGAATCCCTGCGACTGACCTATTTGCTCATGCCTGCCACCCAAGTGGTTGAGCATACGCGCCCCCTGCAACTGCGCGATCGCCAGACCATTCGTATTGGTCGAGATCCTGCCAACGATATGGTTTTAGATCATCCGGTGGTCTCGCGGTTCCATGCCCGCCTCTACCTAGAGGATGGCCAGTGGCACATTATGGATTTAGAGTCGGCCAATGGCACCTACGTTAACAATCGCCGCCTTGACCCCCGCAAACCCTACCCCTTGCCCACCGGCGCACTGATTCGCATTGGCCCCTATAGTTCGGTGTTTACGCCGGATGAAACCATTGTTCCCCACAACGACAGTGGCAACCTCCGCCTCGATGCCATTCACCTTAGTAAAACCACCCCAAAGGGAGCAAAGCTGTTGCAGGATATTTCCCTGTCGATTTTGCCCCGGGAGTTTGTGGCGATTGTCGGCGGTAGTGGGGCAGGCAAATCCACCCTTCTGGATGCCCTCAATGGCTTTCGCCCGGCCACTGGCGGCACCGTACTGGTGAATGGCTATGACCTGTACCGTTACTTTGGCACCTATCGCACCCAAATTGGCTATGTCCCTCAAGATGACATTATTCATTCCGAACTGACGGTGACCCAAGCCTTGGACTATGCGGCACGTCTGCGACTACCAGCAGACTTTACAGAAAAAGAGCGCCAAGAGCAGGTGCGTCGAGTGCTCTCAGAATTGGAGTTGACCGCCCGCCGACACGTGCTCGTCAAACAGTTGAGTGGGGGGCAGCGCAAGCGGGTTTCCATTGGGGTTGAATTACTCACCCGCCCCAGCCTCTTTTTCCTTGATGAGGCCACCTCCGGCCTCGATCCGGGAACAGAAACTCAAATGATGCGCCTACTGCGGCAACTGGCTGACCAAGGGCGGACGATTTTACTGATTACCCATGCCACCAAGAATGTGATGCTCTGCGATTTGGTAGTGTTTTTGGCGCGGGGCGGGCACCTTGCCTACTTTGGCCCACCGGATCAGGCGCTTAGTTACTTTGATGTGCAAGACTTTGACGAAATTTATCTAAAAATTGACAGCGAACCCAACCCCGAACTGTGGCAGCAACGGTATCGTCAGTCCCACCTCTATCAAACCTATGTGGCCGATCGCCAACGTCCCCTCAACATCGATACCGCTGCAACGCGGCAGGTCCAGCAACAGCGGCAAGTACCCACGGTTCCTCAGGTGGCACCATGGCGACAGTGGTGGATTCTGACCCAGCGCAACTTAGCCATTGTGCGCCAGGATAAAGCGGCGCTAATTCTAATGCTATCCTTAGCCCCTCTGCTGGGTGCCTTGGATTTTGTCCTCTGGAAACCCACCATCTTGGATCCAGAGCAGGGGGATGCCGGGCAGGCCTTTACGATGGCGTTTGTCACTGTCCTGATTGCCGTGATGGTAGGCAGCTTGGCAACGATGCGCGAGATTGTCAAAGAAGTGGAAATCTATCGCCGCGAGCGGATGGTGGGGCTAGGGCTGTGGCCCTATATCCTTTCTAAACTTGCACCGGCTGCTGTGTTAGCCCTTTACCAAGCGGCGGTTTTTCTGGGGATCAAGGTCATGGCAGTGCGCATGAGCCTGGGTTGGGGGGCGATCGCTGGCCTATACCTGACGTTATTCCTCGCCACCTTTGGCGGGATGGTGATGGGCTTGTTAGTCTCTGCCCTCTCGCCAACGCAAACGGTGGCTCCTTTACTCACTATTTTGTTTTTAGTGCCCCAGATTACCTTTGCGGGCGCCATTATTCCCCTGAAGGATTTGGGGGTGGTGGGCAATTTTCTCAGCGATGTCACCCTGACCCGCTGGAGCTATGCCAATGTGGTCTCCCTCATGGGGTTTGGCCGGGATGTGGCTGCTGATCACTGTTGGCAGCAACCTAAGGCGCAACGGGAGAAACTGAGTGCTGCTGTCTTAGAAACCTGTCCTTGCTTTGATGACAATCTCTTTAGTCGCTGTAATTTTCCGGGGGTGCGCAAAGAGTACCACCCTGCCGTTGATGAGCCGGAACCCCCCCAGCCCCCAGAGCCGGGCGATGCGCCAGGGTTACCCAACTCGATCGTTGATTTTGACCAAGCCTATCGGGATCGGGTTGAAGCCTACAACCAGAAAGTGAAGGACTATCAGGCGGCTATGGATCGCTGGCAAGATCAGTTTGCTGAGTGGAAAGAAAACCGGGGGCGGGCGATCGCCAGTGGTGAAGCCCTGATTGATCGCTTTTGGAGCTTACAGAGGCAGACGTTTACGGCCAATGTTCTCGTCAATAACCTGCGCCTAGGCGGTATTATTGCCGTAATGCTGGGGTTGGTGGGGTGGTTTCAAAAACGCAAGGATATTCTGTGACGCAACGGCAACGACTCGGCTATTTAGGCCCAGTGGGTACCTACAGTGAAGAAGCGGCTCAGCGCTATGCCCAGTGGCAGCAGGGTGAGCCCATAGACTTGGTACCCTTCTCGACCATTGCTGGCTGCCTAGAGGCGCTGGCGATCGCCCAGTTGGATCTGGCGCTGGTGCCCAGTGAAAACTCCGTTGAGGGGAGTGTCAATAGTACGCTAGATTCCCTCTGGCGCTTAGATAAACTGCACATCCAGTACGCCTTTGACCTGCCCATTCTCCATGCCTTTGTGGCGCAGACCCCTCGGCTTGAGGAGATTCGTACTGTCTATTCCCACCCCCAAGCCCTAGGCCAATGTCAGCGCTGGCTGCAACACATGCTGCCCCATGCCCAGCAGTGTCCGGTCGCCTCTACCGCCGATGGCTTGCAGTACGTGGCGCAATCGGCTACCGTGGGGGCGATCGCCTCGGTTCGGGCTGCCCAATTGCATCAACTGCCCATTGTGGCCACCAACATTCAAGACCTAGCGGACAACTGCACCCGCTTTTGGGTGGTTAGCCGTCAACAGGGCAATGGCTGGCCGACCACCAGCAGCACCCACACCTCCATTGCCTTTAGCCTCAAGGCCAACCAACCGGGGGCACTGCTCAAGGTTCTGCAACTTTTTAGCGATCGCCAGATTAACCTCAGCCGCATTGAATCTCGCCCCAGTAAGCGCGCCCTCGGAGACTACCTGTTTTTTGTGGATCTTGAAGTCAATGGCCAACCTGCCATCGTCGCTGAGTGCCTGGAAGCCCTTACTGCGGTTACTGATGTACTTAAAATTTTTGGCAGTTACCAATTTTTACCACTAGGAGCGTCCTGATTTCATGCAGATTGGTGTCCCTAAAGAACGCAAAGACCAAGAATTTCGTGTTGGTCTCACGCCGGCGGGGGTGCAAGCCCTACGAGAGCGCGGACATGAGGTTCGTATTGAAACGGGTGCTGGGGTGGGGTCTGGGTTTAGCGATGAGAGCTACCAAGCCGCTGGGGCAACGGTGGTGGAGACCGCTCAACAGGCATGGGATGCAGAGCTAGTCGTCAAGGTCAAGGAACCCCTGCCCTCTGAGTACCGCTACCTGAGATCTGGCCAATACCTGTTTACCTATCTACATTTAGCCGCCAGTCGCGAATTGACCGTGGCACTGGTGCAATCGGGGGTCACCGCCATTGCCTACGAAAGCGTTGAAGAAAATTATCACCATCAACGCAGTTTTCCGCTACTCACCCCCATGAGTATGATTGCTGGGCGCTTGGCGGTACAGTTTGGGGCACGGTTCCTAGAGCGTCCCCAGGGCGGGCGAGGAGTCTTACTCAGCGGCATTCCCGGTGTCTCCCCTGGACGGGTGGTGATTTTAGGGGGTGGCATTGTTGGTACCGAAGCGGCTCGGATGGCGATCGGGCTGGGGGCGCAGGTGAGCATTCTGGATATTAACCTAGAGCGGCTCAAGTATCTTGAAACCCTCTTTGGCGCACGGGTGGAGTACCTCTATAGCACCTCTCATCAAATTGCGGCCTTACTGCCCCACGCAGATCTAGTGATTGGTGCGGTGCTGGTGCCCGGTCAACGTCCGCCCTGTTTAGTGCCAAAGGCGCTCGTACAGACCATGCGCCCGGGAGCCGTGATTGTGGATGTGGCGGTGGATCAAGGGGGGTGCGTAGAAACCCTGCGCCCCACCACCCACTCTGACCCCACCTACACCGCCTTCGGGGTTGTCCACTACGGGGTGCCCAATATGCCCGGTGCCGTGCCGTGGACAGCCACCCAAGCACTGATGAACAGCACGCTGCCCTACATTCTCCGCTTGGCTGATCATGGCGATCGCGCCCTTGAGCTGTCTCCTGCCTTAGCCAAGGGGCTAGTCATTCAGCACCATCGGTTAGTGCATCCCGATGTTCGGCAGGTGTTTCCTGACCTTTAACGTCCTCACAGGAGACCCTTGCTCGATAGGCTTTCAGGAAGCCAGCGCAGAGTGTTGACCACCATGGCCAAGGCAATTAGAGTCTCCTATTGAAAATTATTGACATTTTTTCTCATCTGTCTTAGATTGAATATCAGTGTTCTCCTCTCTGAGGAATCGGCAGGCGGGGTCAGTCGTTGAGACGACCCCTTTTTCTTTAAATTCTAAGCATACCCGCCAAGGGAAGGGATTAAGTGCTAGCACTAAATTATTGCAATTCTTTTGCAATTTCCCCAAACAATAAATGTTGGATACAGTACCAGAGAACCGTATAGGGAGCGTGGAGGTAAGGTTCTTGACGAGCTTCCATCGCATGAATTTCCTCCCGCATCCAGCGCACCACTGCCGCACTGAGATAGGGCGCAATGGGATACTTGAGCGCCTTCATGAGGCTAAGTCCCTGATAGAAATCGACTGCATCCTTGATGGCCGTCGCCCTAGTTACGAAAGTTGCAAGGGTTTCGTGGGGTAAGGAATGCTCAGGAGCAATCCGCTGTAAGGCGGCCACTGCCATCAGTAAGGTATCCGTATCGTAGATCTGCTGCCGAATCAGCGTCTCTAGGGTTTGAATGGCTCTGGTGTGACCGGGGTGCACCACACCAAGTGCCCGGCACAGAGCAACCTGATGAGAGTGTACCGTTGCCCAGTCAAGGAAGCGCAGGAGGCGCGACTCCACCTCCGCTAGATGGGCATTGAGGCGCTGGAGGCAACGGCTAGCGGCAATCACATCTTCAAGGGAGGACGAGTGCCGTAGTATGGTCAGTGCTATCTCGGTTGCTTGCTGCGCCAAGGAATCTCCCGCCAAGCCCATAGCTGTTGCAGCAGCAAGGCGCAGGCAGGTTGTCTCCTGAGTGTTGTTTGCCAGTTGGCAGAGGAGTTTTGCTAAAGTACGCCCTTGGGTACTGTTCCAAGCAGTTTGCACCAGTGGCAGCGGCACTTGAACCAAGAACTGGTGTAGCTGCTCCACTAACCTCTGTCTTAGCTCGATGTCTGGCGTTTTTTGCAATAACGCCTGTTCAAACGTTTGCAATGCCTGCTGAAGATGAGCGTCGTTTGGCTGTTGCTGCATGATCAAGATAGCTGCCTAGGTGCGATGTAGCCCGTGCTCCTTAGTAGCTAGGTGTTGGAGGTAGGGGATAGCCCGCTGAGCCGCCACCTGCTCTAGGGTGGCCTCTGCATCGAGTTGCAAGGCGGCAAAGAAAAACCGTAACTGCGGGGACGTTTCAAACGAGCCAAAGGTACGCAGCACACCACAGGCCCAGTGAACAACATTTTGCAGGGACTGCTGATATTGCAGGGACTGGGCTGTTTGGTAGTTGAATTGACTTCTCCCCTCCTTGAAAGAGAGGGGATTCCCAAAGGATGCTACGCAACGGGCTGAAGCCGCGTTGCTTCGCTTTTCCCTTGAGCTGTCACCCACAACTTAATGCGGGTGGGGGCAGTCAAAGACCCCCTACTCACCTCAAGCATTTCTGCTATTGGGACTACGTTTATGTTTCGGTTCGTGGTTTCGCGCTTTTCAACACTAGCCAATTCGATACGCTCAACATCCTGCCATTGCTTGCAGTGGTTTAGGCTTGCCGCCAAAGCGGTAGTGACTTACTTGCCGGGATTTCTCCGTACTAGGATGTTTCTTCGCGTAGTTGATACGCCTACTTTCCACGTCTCTAGTTTAACACATAGAGAGGGCTAAAGCCCCCTGAGTTGGCTGTATCCCCTCGCTAAAGCGGAGGGGTTTTAGCCCGCCCACATCACTCCTATAACTGGTTTCTACCCATGCAAACTCTTGCTGAGCAAGATCGAGCTGTAAGCGGCACCAAAATAGGAGATCTGGGAGCTGGTGCAGGGGCGATGAGCTATCGGGGGAGATAACAATAGTGGTACGGCTGCCCTGTTGGAGGTGTGCCCACGTCAGGGGGCGAGCTTGGGGATGGCGACAAATGAGGGGCAATGACGCTGTTCCGGGTAAGTGTTCCTCGATGTGCACGAGTTCCCGCAGTTGCGATCGCGCCCGTGCCACCGCCGTATAGAGATCGGCACCCCTTTGAAAATTGCTGAGAAAATACTGTAAAAATCGCTGCGCAACAAGATCGGGAATCACTTCCCGCATCCCAATGACGTGGGGAACCCCCAGTTGCACGAGTTGTTGGGCAATATCAATACTTTCACAGGAGTTAAAAATACCAAGCTGTAATCCCTGCTGGGCAGCATACTGAAGGGTGTCGCGGATCTGTTGAATCTCTAGGCGAGAGTCCACATCAATAGCGCCATTCCCACTATGCCCCGCGTAGAACAGAATGTCCCATGGTTCTTGCCACAGGTGGACGAGGTCTCCTAGGCTGGGAGTCACTAAGGAGTGAAGCTCTACATTTGGCAGCGCCCGAAGGGCTGAGAAATCACCGCTGAGGTTCAGACCATGCTCTTTGCCAAAAATGGCTAGGATGCGAACTCTTGGATACTTGTGATGGGGGTTTTGCAAGGGTCGATAAAAGCGCGGCATGAACACCACTTCAAGCTCCAGATGATTGCGAATGCGAAACCACTCATGCCACGGATACCGCCATAGCTCAAGGGTGGGGGTTTGGACGAACAGGTGCCGGGATTCGCCAAAGGGATTAAACAGATAATTAGCCAAGCCAAAGCACGATGAACTGACATCCCCATGACTTGATAGATCATTGACGCGGGTCTCGTTGAGCCAGCGTTGCAGACGCTCGACAAAGATTTGGTATTTTGCTCTTACGTCTTGCAGCAAGTGGGGTAACGGACTAGAAATATTGGTAATTTGGTTCCCCACTGCACCCAAGCGGGTGGCTTTGGCACACTCCCTATAGGCACCCACCCATTCCTCGTAGGCTGTCTTCACTAACTGGAGGGGCTGGAAGACTACTGGAAACACGCCTTGGGCATCCAGTTGGCCTTCTAAACCCAAGAGTAATCGTCCTTCAAAGCTTTGGTCAGCTAGCGGTGGAGTGTCGAGTTCTAAACAGACGTGCTGCATCATAGCGATCGGGGAGATGCTTGAGAACAGGAGGAGAATTGTTAAACAACAAAACTCTCTGTGATTTTAGTACCGCCATACTCAAGGATGATGCCAAAGGCTTCGCCGATGTCTCCCCAGAATTTGTACTGCACGGCTTGATCTTCGGCACGGCTGGTTAAGCGGGCAAAGCGATCGCCCGTTTCGGTCACAATTTCTAAACTTAACCCCGCAGGAAGAAACGCATCGGCACTGAAGGGGGTGACCCGCACAAATAAGTGTGCTGAGGTGGCATCCCGTGGTAAAACCGCCATGGTCAGGGCAAGGGTGGTGCCATCTAGGGCAATGCCAAGATCAACTTTGCGCACTTTCCACGAGCCAGCGGTCGGGTCGGGGTCAGTGTGATCATGGAGTAATTCTGCGGCTTGCCAGCGGATATCTTCGCTCGGGGGATGCGTGATCAATGATTTCAGTGCAGCCTTGCTTTCAGGATCGTTGAGGTTGGTTTTAATCTGTCGTAACTGTTGTTGGGCGGCGATCGCCTCGCGAGAGTCGGGGTCAATGCTGGGCAATTCAGCCGCGCGCACATGCCCCAATCGACGATCAAGGCTGGGGGGCAATATGTCTGTCAATTCCTGCCAAGTGGCTTGCAGGCAATCGCGGATTAGGTATTCTCGCGCCCGCAACCACAATGTGAGTAAGTCTTTTGCGAGGGAGCTTCGCGTCCTCTCAAGCAACCGAGATACCGTATGTTGACCCGGTAGCCCAAGCTGTCTGGCAATCTCCCCTTGGCTGACTTGCTCGCAATAGTACAGACAAACAATGCGGCGCTTGGTGTGATAATGGCGCAGGGCTTGAATGGCCTGCTGGAGGTACCCCTCAATATCGCGCTCCCCTAGAGGGGGGGATTGGGGCTGAGACTGGGTGTAGGTGCGACTGATCTGTGCCAAGGTCTGGGAATCTGGAGCTACTGAGCCAGTGGTCAACTGCTGCCAGCAGACCACAAGAAAAACAATGAGGCAGCGGTGGCGATCGGGGTAACCACTGAGGGTTAACGCCTGCCTCAGCCGCCTAGTGCTTGCCCTGCGCAACAGCCCCCAATCCGACTGACGCGCACCATAGTAAACCTCATACACCCGGTCATACAGACGCCGGGAAACAAAGCTGAGAAGGTGCCCTTTTGTGGGGTCGAATCCCTGTAGCACCGTGAGGGGGGCTTGCCACAGGAGAGAACACCCTGTTTGGAAATAATCCTCGCGGCTGTAGCCATAGCCATGTCGATGGTCAGCTAATCGCTGCGACACCTGCCACACACACTCCTGTAAGTAGCAGTACAGCACCCTCACCCAATAGCAGGCTTCAGGATGGTGCGGGTCTGTTTGCAACCGATTCAACAGCTGAAGGGCTGTTTGATAGGGAGCGTCTAAGCAGTGTCCCTGTTGTTGCAAGTAGCGTGCCGTCTGCTTATCGCGATACCACTTGGGGCGATCGCCATCTTGCAGGGCAATAAACGTAAACAATTGTTCATTATCGGAACGTAGTAAAGTCATTGGTTGCTCTCTTCCGTTCTCACTCAGGAGTCAACAATTGGCGGAGCTAAACAGTCTGCTATTCAAGCTTTTTAGCTGAGACGCATACCTTATCCCTCTAGTCCTGCTACATGCTTATCCAAGAAATATGCCTCAGCCTATGCAGGTCTCTGCCCCAGAAATGTTCAGAACCTAAGAAATCTGCGTTACTAAACTAGACGACTGACAGAGCGGGAGCACAGCGTTACCATCAGCCTGAGTAGGCTTAGGGCAAGCCTTTAGGGTACTAAAGACCGTATCAGGAACCGCACAGCGGAGCGATCGCTCTTGCTTCTGGCGTTTCGCGAATTGCCAACCCTAAGTGAACCAGTGCTGCCTCCACCGTATTCACCCGCTCTGCCAATGTCTGCCACCCCTTAGCTTTTATGCCATAGCGTTGATAAAAGTACGCCCGGGCAGCTTGAAATGACGGAAACGCTTTTTGCAATTTAGCAGCAGTCCATGGTTGGGAACTGAGCGATCGCCAAGAGTGTTGTCCCCGCTGTTGCCGCTCAGTAATGAGTTCGCTGGTGAGGCTAAGAAGTTCAGCATAATTGCGGCGCGAAGCACCGATAGCCGTTTCAAGATTTTCAATCAGACCCATAACCTTACTCCCGAGGCAATTGAAGAGGGGCAGCAGCTAAGTTGTTAGCGTCAAAAATACGCTTGATATGGTCAATCTGCCGTTGTAGTCGATGCTTGATCCACACTGACCCAGGGATCAGGTTAACAATGCTCTCAAGTTTACCGACATGAAATTGAATCTGTTTGAGCGCAGAGAGAACTTGCTCAAAAAACCACTCTAGCTGCACTCGTTCTTCGGCAAGGGTTTTGACTTTAGCGACTAGTGTTTGGTTATCGTACTCTAGGTTGCTACACAGTTCGAGGGCGGCTTCCTCTGACTCTTGAATTTGCATTTTTAAGCGTTGAATCTCGTCTTGTTGAGCTTGGGCTAGCTCACGATAGAACTCTAATTCTTGCTTGATCCTAAACTCTTGAAACGAACCATTATACGGATTCCCTGCCAAGAGCAGGTCGATTAGCTGTTGGCTATATTGGTGTTCCTTGCGGTTTAGTTCCGTCAAAATCGGTTCTGATAGTTGTTTGAGGAGTTGATGAACAAGTCCTGTCTGTAACTCGTCACCGTCGCCATGGCCAGGAATGCTGATCGTTAGGTTTCCGCGAACTGCTTTTGTGGAGTGCCGACCATTGCCACGGTTGGTAACTTGCCAACCCCACTCCTGTGCTTGATGGATGATATCCTGTTTAGACATCACTCTTGGGTGGGTTCTGAGAATAGCTTGAAAGGTGTCCCGCTGTAGCCTCACAGCCGCTAACTGTGTGAGGAGAGCGTCCTGTTGGTGGTCATCCCTCATATGCTAATGTCCTCAACTAGAGTCCCTTATTCAGGTTTCCTAGGCAGTTTTGGCTCTTATACAGGGCGATCGCCACGTATGAAAAAAATGTTTATCCCCTCCTCTCAGCGTTCCCCGCGTCCCCTCAAGGCTTAGCAGTACTGACGGTACAAGTGCATTTGACTTCTCTCCTCCTTGAAAGAGAGGGGATTCCCAAAGGATGCTACGCAACGGGCTGAAGCCGCGTTGCTTCGCTTTTCCCTTGAGCTGTCACCCACAACTTAATACGGGTGGGGGCAGTCAAAGACCCCCTACCAACTCCGCTCAGACTCAATCCAAGCATCGTCGCTACTTTACGCAGGATGTTGGCAGCGCCATTACAATCCGCGTTGATGTACCAATTCTGAGCAGTCCTGAACAAGCCTCGCTTCGTCCGCTTCCCCGATGACTTCCAGCTATCAGGTTTTTCACCGAATGTCGGCAAAAAGTCACCATCCACAAACGATGCTTGAGAGGTATACGACTCCTCAGTTTCAACAAACTCTATCCCGTACTGCTCCGCTAACTGAGCAATCCGCTCTTTCAGTCTCGCAGTTGGGATCTGCACAAACTTCTGATTGGTCTTCTTGCCTAGGTTGGAACCGTCCTTTTGCTGCTGGTTCCAGCCAAATACAATCCGACCAATCCGGTTACGGGTGCAATGGTCAATCACAATCCTAGCCGCTTTGTTCACTGCATCACGTATCTGCCGATTGCGCTTCTCAGTGAGTTGTGCCAGTCGCTTTGACCAAAAGCCTTGAGGCTTACCTTCTTTCAGCTTGGCAATTTGCTTGTTGTACCAGCGGTTCAATGATTTCAGGTGCAGTCCATCCACAATGAAGCTGGTTCCCACATTGCTGACGCAGGTGAGCCAGTTGTTTAATCCCGAATCGATGCCCAGCACCCGCATCGGGTCTACATCAATCTGAACGGGGTTCAGACGATAGACAAACTCAGTGTAGAAACACCCATTGCGCGGCAGAATCCGCAGTTCCTTGATGTCCTCAAATTTGAGATTGGAGGGCACGGGGACAGTGAACGAATCAATCTGAAACCACACTTTCACTAACTGCCCCAGCGGAACCCGGATCATCCCATCAACCAACTTCAGCGCTTGTTTGGGATAGCTGACTACTGCCAACCCTCCCTTCTTGCGGTAATTTGGCATCCTGGGTTTCTCTGCCAGTTCTCCACCTCGCCACAGTTTCAACAATGCTCGGTAGGACTTAAACGACTCGTAGACCGAAATCAAGGTTTGCTGTGCAGCCTGGGAGTAAAGAGCTTGGAAGTGCTTACTGGTCTTGTATTCGTAACTCAGGCTATGCTTGCCAATCCACTGCCCGGTCTTAAAGTGCAGTTGACGAGCATAGTAGATGCCCTGATTGGTTAGCTTGTTTGCCTCAGAGCAGACAAATTCCATCACCCCCTTAAGTTCGTTATTGGGGTTGAGCAAAACTTGCTGACATCCAAACATGGTGAGTTTATGCAACAATTGTCTACAGCGTAGCACAGATAGACAAACCGGTGAACTATGGACTACCAGAAAAGCCGCAGTGCAACGTATTTGCTGAACTATCACTTTGTCTGGATTCCTCGGCGGCGTAGACCTGTTTTACGGGGAGAAATAGCAAATCGGTGCAGGCAGTTGATATGGGAAGCAGCAGAGGAGATTGATTGTCAAGTTGTGTCGTTGGCAATTGAACCGGATCATGTCCACCTCTTTGTTAACTGCCCTCCAACAATTGCACCCTATCAAATCATTCATCGAATTAAGGGGCGAACTGCACGGTTCCTCAGACAGGAATTCCCTAATCCATTAATGAAACTGCCGTCCATGTGGACATCCAGTTACTTTGTCTCAACGGCTGGCAATGTTAGCAGCGAAACAATTCAGCGCTACATTGAAGCTCAGGGCAAGAGTAATTGACCTTACTAGGGGCTAAAGCCCCCTGAGTTGGCTGTATCCCCTCGCTAAAGCGGAGGGGTTTTAGCCCGCCCACATCACTCCTATAATGTATAGGAGCGAGTCGCCAAATTTATAATCTAGATCTAAACTCTTAAGGAGCAGACTCCTGGGCATCTGCTTGCCGTTTATCGAGGTCACAGGACTGTGGACACAACTGTACTGAATCAATACCGCCAGCATACTGATGAACGTGCCGCCCTTGGAATTCCACCCCTACCCCTAACGGCAGCACAGGTATCAGCGGTCTGTGATCTACTACAACAGCCTCCTCAAGGAGAAGAAGACTATCTTATCCATCTACTGCGCGATCGCGTTCCTCCTGGGGTTGATGAGGCAGCTTACATTAAGGCAGGCTTTCTGACGGCGATCGCCAACAGCGAACTCCACAGTCCCTTAATTTCACCCATTGCTGCCGTTGAACTCCTTGGCACAATGCTGGGGGGCTATAACGTACAGTCGCTAATTGCCCTCTTGGGTCATGAAAACAGTGAATTAGCTGCCGCCGCCGCGCAGGCGCTTAGTCAGACCCTCTTGGTCTATGATGCCTTCCATGATGTTCAAGACCTGATGCAGCAGGGCAATGCCCATGCCCGTCACGTCATGGAATCATGGGCTAATGGCGACTGGTTTACCCGCCGTCCCGAACTGCCAGAGGCCATTACCGTCACCGTCTTCAAGGTACCTGGTGAAACCAATACCGATGATCTATCCCCTGCCCCCCACGCTACCACCCGTCCCGATATTCCCCTGCACGCCACCGTCATGCTCGAAAACCGCTTACCGGGCGCATTGCAGATTATTGCTGACCTCAAACAAAAAGGCTACCCCCTAGCCTACGTTGGGGATGTGGTCGGTACCGGCTCCTCGCGTAAATCTGCCACCAACTCGGTTATCTGGCACATTGGCCGCGATATTCCCTACGTCCCTAACAAGCGCACTGGGGGAGTTTGTTTGGGTGGCAAAATTGCCCCCATCTTCTTTAACACCATGGAAGACTCTGGTGCCTTGCCCATTGAGTGCGATGTCACCGCTATGGCCATGGGAGATGTAATTACGATTTATCCCTACAAGGGCGAAATCACAAATGCAGCGGGTGACGTGATCAGCACCTTTTCCCTGAAGCCCGATACCCTGCGCGATGAAGTCCGGGCGGGGGGACGCATTCCCCTGCTGATTGGCCGCACCCTCACTGATAAAGCGCGAGCAGCCCTCGGACTCGACCCCAGCCCCCTCTTTACCCGTCCTGCTGCCCCCATAGAGAGTACGAAGGGCTACACCTTGGCTCAAAAAATTGTTGGCAAAGCCTGTGGGCTACCCGGTGTCCGCCCTGGCACCTATTGCGAGCCGGTGATAACCACAGTGGGGTCTCAGGATACCACAGGCCCCATGACCCGCGACGAGCTAAAAGAGCTAGCCTGTCTGGGGTTTGGTGCCGATCTCGTCATGCAAAGCTTCTGCCACACCGCTGCTTATCCTAAACCGGTGGACATCAAAACCCACAAAGAACTACCGGACTTTATCCACTCGCGGGGCGGTGTCTCCCTACGTCCGGGAGATGGCATTATCCATTCGTGGCTCAACCGGATGCTCCTGCCGGATACGGTGGGCACCGGAGGTGACTCCCACACGCGCTTTCCCTTGGGGATCTCCTTCCCTGCGGGGTCTGGCTTGGTGGCCTTTGCCGCAGCCTTGGGGGTGATGCCCCTAGATATGCCCGAATCGGTGCTAGTGCGCTTTAAGGGGCAGTTGCAACCGGGGGTAACCTTGCGAGATATTGTCAATGCCATTCCTTACGTAGCAATTCAGCAGGGTAAGCTCACTGTTGCCAAGGAAAACAAAAAAAACGTCTTTTCTGGGCGGATTTTGGAAATGGAGGGCTTGCCAGATTTGCAACTGGAGCAGGCCTTTGAACTCACCGATGCCACCGCGGAGCGATCGGCGGCGGGTTGCACCATTAAACTCAGCGAAGAAACTGTGGCCACCTACTTGCGCTCCAATATTGTGCTTTTGAAAAACATGGTGGCGCGGGGATACAGCGATCCGCGGACAATTTTGCGGCGGGTGAAACGGATGGAAGAGTGGTTAGCTAACCCCACCCTCCTCGCGGCGGATCCAGATGCAGAGTATGCTGATGTGATTGAGGTGGATCTTGATCAAATTCGTGAGCCATTAGTGGCTGCCCCGAACGACCCGGACAATATTAAAACCTTGTCCGAGTGTGCGGGTGACCCTGTTCAGGAAGTCTTTATTGGCTCTTGCATGACCAATATTGGCCACTATCGCGCTGCTGCCAAGGTGCTGGAAGGAGAAGGGGCAGTCAAGGTACGCCTATGGATTGCGCCCCCCACTCGTATGGATGAGCAGCAACTCCGGGAAGAAGGCTACTATGGTATTTTTGCAGCAGCAGGGGCACGGATGGAAATGCCCGGTTGCTCGCTGTGTATGGGGAACCAAGCGCGGGTTGCAGATAATACGACGGTATTTTCTACCTCAACCCGCAATTTCAATAACCGGATGGGCAAGGGGGCAAGGGTCTATTTAGGCTCAGCAGAACTGGCGGCAGTCTGCGCACTGTTGGGGCGCATCCCCACTCGTGAGGAATACTTAGAGATTGTTACCCGTAAAATTGATCCGCTAGCTGCTGATATATACCGCTACCTCTACTTTGATCAAATTCCTGACTACGAAAACCAAGGTCGCTTAATTTCCATAGCTGAAGAGGAGAAACTCATGGCGAGCGTTGGAGGGTAGTCAGGTATCTCTTGCTCAGTTGATAATAAAACAGGCGCAAGAACCGCTATAGTTTGTTTTACTTGTAGCCAAATCATCGCAGTTTGGCCACTTTTTTCTGTCTTTCTCTACCAAATTCAACACTCGTGCTAACAACCTTTCCCGAAAATTGTTGAAGTTTACAAAGCCATAGGCTTTTGAATGGGCACCTTGACCCGCCTTTTCTCTCAAAAAGTGACATGCTCCCCTGCTCTGCTACCGTTTGCCTACACAACAGCAGTCAATCTAAAGGCCCAGAACGGCGATTTAAAGCCTTGCTAGATACCGATCTTGCTAATATCCAATCTCCGATTACAGCGTTGGTGCGACAGATTAAAAGTAAAAAGGACAAGAAAATTCCCATCTACTATCCCCAACTCATAGCCGATATCTGTTTCTGGGATCATCCTGATCAATTTATCCAAGACCAGTGGGCCAAAACCTTCTGGCGGGCAGCACCACCTAGTATAGCTGACGAGGCTGAGTCGTGAGTCAGCTTAGATTTACAGCCCACGCTTTGGAAGAAATGCAGCGCCGGGGCATTGCCCGAGAACAGGTAGAAGCAGTACTTTCGCAGCCGGAGCAGATCTTGCTAGGGCGAAATCGGCGCACTATTTACCAATCTAGAATCCGTTTTGATGGCGAAAAGCAATATCTTCTGCGAGTCTTTGTAGATGAAACTATCTCGCCATCGGTTGTAATCACAGTCTATCGAACTAGCAAAATTCAAAAATACTGGAGGATGTCATGAAAATTATTTACGACCCAGAGGTTGATGTACTGAGAATTTTATTTAGAGATACGCCCATTAGCGAAAGTGATGAAGATGTATCAGGGATTATCTTCGACTTTGATGACGAGGGCAATGTCGTCGGCCTAGAGGTATTAGATGCCTCTCAGCGTGTCGATGATCCTCAATTTGTTAGCTACATGATTGCAAAACCCGCACCTCATTAATCGGAAAAATCAGGAGGAAAAATAATGTATCAACTCTCTTTCGTCATCGAAAAAGATGAACCTTATTGTTGTTTGGACTTGTTAGTTAAATCTTTTATTTCCTAAAGGAGGTTCTCATGAAACTTGAACTGCATTTGATTCAAAGCTTTCCCCCCGCCAACTTAAACCGGGATGAAAATGGGATGCCCAAATCCACAATTTTTGGCGGTCGTCCCCGTGCCCGCATCTCTAGCCAATGCAAAAAGCGGGCAGTGCGACTGCATTATCAGAAATATTCAGAGGTGAGTCCTGGCTAGTTTGCCAATCGTTCTCGCTCGTGGTTACCTAATCTGAAATCCTTACTAACCCAAACCGAAATTCCTGAAGAACAAGCTGCATTGGCCGCCAAGTTAGCTTTGAAATTCTTGGGTGCAGAGGAGGATCCGAAAAAGCCAGGTAAAACCAAAACAATTCTGTTTTTGGGACAGACGGAACTGGCCGCGATCGCCTACATCCTCGTCAACAATTGGGCAGATATTCAACCCGGCTTGGCTGGAGACAAGCCTGAACTGCCCAAGAAAATTACCGCGGCCATCGAAAAAGCCCTAGTAGAAACTGGCACGGCAAGTTAGGGCAGATTGGTTTTGCTCTAGCCTAACTTAGAGAAGCCTCGCCGTTCCACGGCGGGGAGTGTCACAGTCTTTTACAGTCGCCCAAAGCGGCGGTGGCGTTGCTGAAAGTTCCGGAGTGCCTCATGGAAGGCGGCTCGGTCAAAATCGGGCCAGAGGGTGTTGGTCACGTAAATTTCCGCGTAGGCCACCTGCCACAGCAAAAAGTTGCTCACCCGCATTTCGCCACTGGTGCGAATCAGCAAATCGGGATCCGGTAACCCCCCAGTGTACAAATGCCGCTCAAAGAGCACCTCATCAATGTCCGCTGGATCTAGTACCCCTGCTTTAACCTTTGCTGCAAGGGAGCGACAGGCTTGGATAATTTCCCGCCGGCCGCCATAGTTCGTGGCTACCACAAACTTGATCTTTTGATTATGAGCCGTCGCCGACATCGCCCGCTCAATTTCCGCTTGCAGCGAGGGGGGTAAACAGGTTAAATCTCCCACAAAGTGGATTTGTACCCCTTCTTCGACCATTTCTGGGAGTTCCCGCCGCAGCACCCGCTCAAAGAGAGTCATTAAAAAATCGACTTCCGGTAGAGGGCGACCCCAGTTTTCCGTTGAAAAGGCGTAGGCGGTTAAGGCCTCGATTCCCCAGTCTTTGCAGCAGCGCAGCAAGTCCTTGAGGGTATCTACCCCCCGCTGATGCCCCATAATCCGGGGTAAGTGCCGTTGCCGTGCCCAGCGACCATTCCCGTCCATAATGACAGCGACATGGCGAGGAAGGCGATCGGGATCAAGATCATCCGGTAGTGTGATCAGGGAATGGGGCTGTAGAGTCATGGGCACATCCAATAGGCTCAAATTAGCGGAGAGGCCAAACCATTTTCCAGAATTTTAAGCTGCGGTGACGCTGACTTGGCTTGGAAGTTCCCGCCGTTTCCTCCTGCACGTACTGACGCAGCAACTCCCCTAGTTTACTGCTTGTGAGGGGACGCTGAAGGTCTCCCTTAAAGGCAAGGGAAATTGAGCCTGTCTCCTCAGAGACGACAACGCAAACGCAGTGACTAATACGCTCGGTAATGCCCAAGGCGGCACGGTGACGGGTACCCAACTGCCATGGCCCCGTGCGCTCTGACAAGGGCAAAATGAGCTTGGCCGCCACCACTTCACTGCCGCGTACCCAAATAGCGCCATCGTGTAGGGGCGAGTTCACCTGAAAAATTGAGGTAATGAGTTCGGGAGAGAGGCGAGCCTGCAAGGGAATGCCAGCATGGGTAAAGTCTTGGGGGCTGAGCTGGGTGTGGGTTTCTAGGAGAATTAACGCGCCTGTGCGATCCTGAGAGAGTTCTTTCACCGCAGCAACCACTAGATCCACAGCATCATTGGTCAGGGTTGACTCCACCCTTGGTTGGCCAAAAAACTGCCCCCGCCCTAACTGCTCTAGGAAAATACGGATTTCCGATTGGAGAATCACTGCTAGCGCCACCGCTGACCCCACGACCAGATTATTCAGGACAAAGGTGAGAAAGTTAAGTTCAAGCGCCCGACTCAGGGATGCAGCAAAAATGAGGAAGATAAAGCCACGTACCATCCACAGCGTCCGCCGCTCTGCAATGACCCGTAAAATGGTGTAGGTTAAGGCCAACACCAACACCACATCCACAAGCATTTTTAAGCGGGTTTGTGTTTCTGAGGAAACCAGTGGCCACGGTAGGGTTCCAAGGAGGCCAAGGGTGAGGACAATCATCCAAGTACTCTCGTCCTCCTAGGTGGTGAGTGTCAGGCGTAGGGGTAAAACATCGTGAGCCGTAAGATCTGCGTAGGTTTCCCGTTGCAAAATTAGATTCGCCTCGCCTTCACACACCAGTACTGCTGCTGGCCGCGTTAGGCGGTTGTAGTTAGAGGCCATGCTGTAGTTATAGGCACCGGTGCTGGCAATAACAAGGATATCGTTGGGTTGCAGGGGGGGTAAGGTGGCGGCTGGCAGCAAAATGTCGCCGGATTCGCAGTGCTTGCCAGCAATGCAGACAGTGTCAGTGGCAGCGGCAGTCATGCGATTGGCGCACAGGGCGGTGTACTGCGCTTGGTAGGTAATGGGGCGGGGGTTGTCAGACATGCCCCCATCGACAGCAATGTAGGTACGTAGCCCAGGAATGGTTTTGCGACTGCCGACTGTGTAGGCGGTAACGGCGGCTGGCCCAACAATGGAGCGCCCCGGTTCACAAATGAGTTTTGGCAAGGCAAGGTTGCGATCGCGACAGGCATGGCTGAGGTGATGGCTAATGGCTTTGCTCCACGGGGCGATCGCCGGTGGATTATCGGTTTCAATATAGCGAATACCTAGACCGCCCCCTACGTTCAGTTCCCGCATGGGCAGCATAGCCTCCCGCGCTGCTTGGAGCCACTCCACCAGAACGATGCACAAATCAAGGTGGGGTTGCTGCTCAAAGATCTGCGACCCGATGTGGGCATGGAGCCCGACCCAGTCAAGTTCAGGATGGGCGCGGGCAAACCGGAGCAACTCAGGAAATTGCTGGGGATCGAAACCAAATTTACTGTCAAGATGTCCTGTGCGGATATACTCGTGGGTGTGGCACTCAATCCCCGGCGTCAGTCGCAGCATCACCCGGGGCGGCATTCCCAGATCGTGCTCTTCGGCATAGGCAGCCAATCGTTCTAACTCCAACCAATTGTCCGCCACAATGGTACAGTTCACTTCAAGGGCGTAGAGCAATTCTTGAGGGGATTTGTTGTTACCGTGGAAGTAAATCTTGGAGGCAGGCACACCCGCCGCCAAGGCGGTGTAAAGTTCACCCCCAGAGGCCACATCAATGCCTAACCCTTCGCTATGGGCAAGGGCGCAGGTTGCTAAGGAGTTCCACGCTTTGGAGGCATATAGTACTAGGGTGTCACCTCCATAGCTGTGCTGGAAGGTATCGACGTACTGGCGACAAGCGGTGCGAAAGGTTATCTCGTCAAGGATGTAGAGGGGGGAGCCAAACTGGGCAACAAGTTCAACAACATCACAGCCACCAATGACAAGATGTCCTCGAGAATTAGTTTCGGCGGTAAGTGGCAAAATTTGCTGATTTGGTGAAAGGGGGGCAAAGGCTGGAGTCATGGCTGAATGTTGACAGAAATCTAACGGTTAGGAGCGAGCTACTCCTCTCAATTTTAGGCGGGATTTGGGCGATCGCTCACCCTAGAAAATTGTCGCTTCAAAATCTCTCGCGGCTGCCATCCTACTTTGACTGGGAGGGTGCCAGGTTCAAGAAGAAGGGTGGTGTGCCACCCTCGCCATTGATGACAAGCACCTCTGGCACTTGGGCACCGCCCTCTCGCCACGCTTCAATGGCTTCTTTTTGCAGCACCAGTTGCCCCCCTGCTGCCTTCAAGGTTTCAGCTAATAGGCGCTGGGCTTCTGCTTTGCCTTGGGCGCGGTTAATTTCGGCTTGGGCTTGCTGGGCGGCTTCTTGGGCGACATAGACGGCCCGCTGCGCCCGCTGCTCAGCAATTTGTTTGTCTTCTACAGCCTTAGAAAATTCGTTAGAAAAGTCCAGATTCACCACACTGGTGTCAAGGACAATGATGTTGTATTTGGCAAGGCGATCGCTAAGGGCCGTATCAAAGTCATCCTTCAGTTCATCGCGTTTTGTAATAGCTTCTTCAGCAGTGCGGCGAGCAGCAGCAATTTTGAATGCTTCTTGAGTTTGTGGGGCAATGATTTTGGTAACAATATTCTCAAGAGTCCCTTGGGTGCGGCGAACCTCCACAACGGCTAAAGGATCGAGACGAAAATTAATGGCAAAACTGGCGGTAATATCCTGTAGGTCTTTTGTGGCACTTTTGGCAGGAACTTCAAATTTTTGCACCGTAACATCGTAAATATCCACGGCGGCAATGAAGGGGGGTTTCCAGTGCAACCCTTCCAACAGCGGCCCATCTTGAGCCTTCCCGAGAATACTTAAGACCCCTGCTTGACCGGGGTTAATGACCACCACTGAATTGAGCAGAAAAACGAAGATCACCCCCGCCACAATTAGGACAGCAGACATCAGGCGAGAGTTGAGCAGTTGATTCATATAGCTTTCAGGGCAATTGGGAAAACCGGATCGCAACGCTCTATCGATCCCATATCTGCACTCAGAGTCTAGTCATGGCGATCCTGCAAGGCTCGTCGGCAGGTGATGTGCCAATTCTAGCAGATGGCAGCCTATGCCTACGGCAGGCTCAGCCTAGACCGTCCACAATGGCTGGCAAGCTGGCTAAACGGATACTGCCGATCTAACGGGCAATAATCTTGCTAGAGTACAGGTAGTCTGTCATTCGCTGAACGTCCTATGCGGTTGCCCATTACTGCTGCCCAAGCGGCTTACTACGGTGATGCCTACTACCGAACACCGCCGCCTGATTTGCCGTCGTTACTGTTGAAGGAGCGCATTGTTTATCTGGGGATGCCCTTAGTACCAGCGGTAACGGAACTGATTATTGCTGAGCTACTGTACTTGCAGTACGACGACCCCGAAAAGCCCATTCGCATCTACATCAATTCCACGGGAACCTCCCGCTACGATGGTGAACCGATTGGGTTTGAAACTGAAGCCTTTGCTATTTGTGATACGTTACGCTACATTAAGCCGCCGGTGCATACGATTTGCATTGGTCAAGCGATGGGGATGGCAGCCATGCTCCTCTCGGCAGGAACAAAGGGGTGTCGCGCTAGCTTGCCCCACGCCACCATCGTGCTTCACCAGATGAAAAGCTATGCCCAAGGCCAAGCCTCAGACATTCAAATTCGTGCCCGAGAGGTTCTAGCCAATAAGGAAACAATGATTCAGATCTTGGCGCAAAATACGGGGCAGCCCCCAGAACGCATTAGCCGCGACATGGATCGGCTGCTATACATGACCCCTTATGCAGCGAAGGAGTACGGTATTATTGACCGGATTTTGGAGCCGGAAGCCGCACCAAAGCTGCCAGCAACACTCAGCTAATTGCCTAGGATACACCCCAGAAATTGCATACTAGCCATCAACCCGCTAGCCTATGGGTGTGCACGAAGAGGTTCTAATGGCTCGCAGCAGCCGTCGCAAAGCACAGCAGTTTTGGCAAGACTTTTGGGCGTTTGCCCTCAAAGGCAACGTGATTGATCTGGCAATCGCGGTGATGATTGGTGGAGCCTTTGGCCGGGTTATTTCGTCTCTTGTTCAAGATGTGCTCATGCCCTTGCTCAACCCGATTATTCCGGGTGGTAATTGGCGGGAAATAACCGTTGGAAGCGGGATTAAAATTGGTAGTTTTTTGGGCAACGTGCTTGATTTTGTGATCATTGCTCTGAGTCTGTTTGTTATTTTGCGATGTCTCCTGCCCGTCTTACCCAAAAGACCCCCATCCTCGGAACAACGACAGTGTCCGTACTGTCTAGAGCAGGTTCCCCTTGCAGCAACGCGCTGTCGTGCCTGTACCGCTGAGTTACCGCCCCTTTGAGGAGATTTACATGTTGGTTTGGCGATCGCCCCGTTGGCTCCAGTGGTGCTGTTGGCTCCTCTTGGGGCTGTGTTTAGCCCTGCTGCCTAGTTGCGTTTCACCACCAGCCACGAATGGTACCCAGATTGAGTTCTGGACCATGCAACTCCAGCCGAAATTCACCGATTACTTCAACACCCTGATTGCTAAGTTTGAAGCCCAACACTCTGGGGTTAAGGTACGCTGGGTGGATGTGCCATGGACGGCAATGCAAAGCAAAATTTTAACCGCCGTTTCTGCTCGTACAGCACCAGATGTGGTTAACCTCAACCCTGACTTTGCCTCGCAATTGGCAGCACGGAATGCATGGCTGAACCTCAATGACTACGTGCCCGCAGCGGTACGGCAGAGCTACTTACCCAAAATTTGGGAGGCCACCACCCTCGATGGCCAGAGTTTTGCCGTGCCTTGGTACTTAACCTCACGGATCACTATCTACAACCAAGACCTCCTCAAGGCGGCGGGCGTGGAAACACCACCCCAAACCTACGCAGAACTGGCCACCGTTGCCAAAGCAGTTAAAGAAAAAACGGGGAAATACGCCTTCTTTATCACTATGGTGCCGGAAGACTCTGCCGAACTCATGGAATCGATGGTACAGATGGGGGTGACCTTAGTGGATGACGAAGGACGGGCAGCATTTAATAGTCCTGAGGGGCGCGCCGCGTTTCAGTACTGGGTGGATTTGTACCGTCAGGGATTGCTGCCGCCGCAAGTGCTGACCGAAGGCCACCGCCAAGGAATTGAACTGTACCAGTCAGGGCAAACAGCGCTGCTGATGACCAGCCCAGAGTTCTTAAATACTATTGCCACTAATGCCCCGACGATTGCCGCCGTTTCTGCCCCTGCGCCCCAACTGACGGGGGAGACGGGTAAAAAAAATGTTGCGGTCATGAACCTGCTGGTGCCTCGGCAAACGCAGCATCCTGATCTTGCCGTTGAATTTGCGCTGTTTGTTACAAATAATGAGAATCAACTGGCGTTTGCCAAAGCTGCTAATGTGTTGCCCTCCACCCAAGCGGCCTTAGACGATCCCTACTTTCAGTCGGTGGGGGCAACAGCCACGCCCGTGGAGCGTGCCCGGGCGGTGAGTGCGGCGCAAATGTCGCAGGCACAAGTCCTGATTCCACCAGTGCGCGATATTAAGCAACTGCAACGGCTGCTCTACGAAAACCTGCAAGCTGTTCTGCTGGAGCGCAAAACAATTGATCAGGCTCTCAATGATGCGGCCACCGCGTGGAATAGCCGCTTGTCCTAAGATTCATAGGTTGGTCAACCGTAGCCCCTCTTCGCTGCATACTGCTGTGAGGGGATGATCCCACGCCTCTACTGGAAATGACACCTGATCGGTGGCGGCAAACACAATCCCCCAGCGGGGAATGGCCTGCCACAGGGGATCCACAAAGAGGCGGTCAAAGAAACCGGCACCGTACCCCAAGCGATACCCCCGGCGATCGCAGGCAATGGCAGGCACTAAGCACAACTCCACCGTTGAGGGATCAATGGGCGGCCATGTTGCTGCTGGTTCTAGAATGCCGTAGCGTCCGACTTGTAGCGCCGCATCAGGGCTGGTAAGCTCGTGCCACACCAAGGTGTTACCAACCACCCGTGGCAGTCCCCACCGCTTCGGAATACTCCAGAGGGAGCGCACATCGGGTTCCCGGCGATGGGGTACATAGGTCAAGATAGTGGTTGCTGCTTGAAACTGGGGCTGAGCCAAGAGGTGCTGACAGAGACGATGACTACGCTCCTGCCACTCACTGTCACTCATCTGCTCGCGCCAGTGCAGGAACTGTTTTCGCAGGATTGCTTTTTGCACGGTGCCCTCCTCGTCCAATGGCTATCTAGGGGTTGGCCATATCCCCCTTTGTTAAATCCCAAGCGGGCGATCGCTGACGGCACACCTCGTAAAGGGCAATTCCCACAGCAACGGCAGCATTGAGGCTGTTGGTGCGTCCAGCAAGGGGAATGGCTACAAGATGGTCACAGTGCTTTTGGGTTTGCAAGCTAACCCCTTGGCCTTCGCTACCCACCACAAACACCGTGGGGCGATCAAACGTGACCTTTGAAAGTGGGATAGAACCTCGTTCTGAGAGGCCATAGAGCCAATATCCGGCGGCCTTCAATGCTTCCAAGGCTTGATTTAAGTTCACCACCCGCGCCACTGGCAAATGATCCAGGGCGCCTGCTGCCGCTTTGGCCACTGTTGCAGTAATACCGACGGCGCGGCGCTGGGGAAGAATCATTCCCTGCATCCCCAGGGCTTCCGCCGTGCGAATCATGGCACCGAGATTTTGCGGATCTGTAATGCCATCTGCTGCGAGCAAAACAGGATGAGGCGCTGTACGTGCCTTCGCTAATAGGTCGTCCAACTGCCAATAGCTGTAGGCGGCCACCTGAATCGCAATGCCTTGATGACGACCCCGCTGGCAGAGTTGATCCAGCCGCTCAGGGGTGACGGTATCAATTACAGCCCCCTGCTGCTTCGCATCGTTCAGCCGTTGGTGAAAGCGCGGGTCGTAGCGCAGGGCAGGAATGACCCAAATGCGGTTGCAGGGACGACCACTTTCAAGCGCCGAAAGCACAGTATGCCGACCGTAGAGTAACTCGGGGGCATCGTTTGCTGGCTCTGGGGCTTCACGGCGGGTGGGGCGGCTCGGCGCGACCCGCTTTCCTTGGCTAGGCCGGTGTTGACGCTGGGGTCGGGGTTTACCACTACTTTTGTGCGGACGCTCGTCACGGCGGTTCAGTTTACGCAGTCGAGGTTTTTCAGTCATTAAGGGAGTCTCAGATATTTAGGAGAAATCAACCGTTAGGGTATTGGCTGGAACGTTAATAATAGGCGATCGCCCCCATAGAAATGCAACTGATCACCCGCAAGGTGATAGCGGGTTGTTTGCCCCAATGCCTCGTAGAACGCCATCTCGATGGTTTGAATCGGTGCCTCTAGGCAGGCGCGTTTAGTACTGGCGATCGCGCCAAACGTGAGGCCGTGATCCGTCAGGCGATAGCCGCCATTGAAATAATTGCAGCCACTAAAGCCCCTCACCCGCTGCTGTGCCGCATCAAACTCAAGAAATACACTATCTAGGGTCACCTCTTGGTTGGTGCCAATCCGCCGTAATTGCCAGCGTTTGTTTTGATTATAGTAATTTTTGAAATCTAGTATAGAATTTTTATTTTTAATGATAAATACCCCACGACTTCCCGAACCTTCATTTGGCTTGGCAATGACTGGAAAATCAATTTGATCAAAATTAGCTATAATTTGATCTATATCTTGAAATATCCTAGTTTGGGGATGAGGTATATTTAATCTTTTAAGAAGTTGACTAAAGATCAGTTTATTGGTTACGGATTCAGTTGCAAAATGATTAAATGAATTGATTTGAAAATAATCATGTATAAGTCCTATTGTTGTCAGTCTTTTTCCAATAGGAGATGGAATAACAAATTTTGGTTTGTACTTTTCAAGTGTATTAATAATTTTATCTACATCTGATATGCAGATAGGATAAAATACATCACAAATGCTAGAGCCTTTACTATTGATGCTTTTATCAAAACCAATAACAAAGCAACCTAATTTCTTTGCTAGATTGATAAAGTATGATTGCTCATCACCAGTTCCAATAGCAACTGCAACTTTTTGTTTCATTTATCTGTCCTTTAGCAGAACTCTACAAATTTTAGAAACCCCATCCACAATATATGAGTTGATACAATTGAGTGACATTCTCGATAACTGATCAGGGTTATTCTTTAGCTCTATTATGGCGTCTCTCATTTGATTCGTATCTACAGATAAATAACTACCTAAGTAATAAATTTTTTCTGATTTGCTTAAATGAATACAATTTCTTTCTTGATCAAGACCAAGACTTACAACGATAGAAGGCAAGCCTGTAGCTATCCTTTCTTTAGCAGTCGTTCCTCCAGCTCCAATACCTAAGTCTGCTAGGTTCATAAGATCACAAATATTTTCATGAAATGTGTATAAATTATAATTTTTGTCATCTGCTATGTTTTTTATCTGATCAAAAAACGAATTATATTTTGAAACTATAATATCTACTTCTAAATTAATTAAATCTTTATCTAGAAGGCTGTTAATTGTTAATAGTGTTAATCCGTAAGGATCGCTACTTCCAAAATAAATAAATACTTTTGACAAACGATTGTTAAAAGGCCTTATTTTTTTATTTGATCCTAGAAATTCATTTCTAATGATCGAATACTCTGAGCCTAGTAAGCATAAGCAAAAAGGTAATACTAATTGTGTATAAGCGCCTCTATTGTAGTCATTTTGATCTAGCAACACATCACAGTCGTGGGGACGATTTGCTAAATCATCAATGGCAAAAATACGTTTAACATATGGACGCAGCTTTAGTTCCCACTCCCGATCAATGCCGTAATGATCCACAATGAGCCAGTCGGGGATTGCGGGACACTGCTCAATGATTTGGCAGGTGTCAATCGCATCAGCGATCGCCCCCACGCCTAAATCATCTGGTGCGGTGGGTTCAGCGGCTTGGGGTAGTTCATAAACCCTAAAGCCCTGCTGCCTAACTAAATCGATACTGTTATGGGGGTGGTTACGGCAAATAAATTCACAGGTTGCACCTCTGCGCCTTAGGGCATCTGCCAAGGTGAGACAGCGCATGAGGTGACCGATGCCAATCATGGTGGCAGAATCCACGCGAAAGAGGATTAGCATACAGCTCAAACTGCCCTAAGTCACCCTAAAGCATAGTATAGCTCGATGGTTCTTGACCCTGAGTTTAGCGGGAGGTGGCAAAAAACTCACGGATAGTTGCGGCAATGTGGGCAATCGTAGCATCGCTTAACTCTGGCCAAATGGGTAGGCTGAGGACTTCCCCCGCAAGGCGATCGCTCACGGGATTGGGCGGATATTGCCCCTTGTACATGGGACAGTGATCTTGGGGAATGGGATAATAAATCATTGAACTAATGCCTGCGGCTTTAAGAAAAGCAGCTAGGCGATCGCGATCGCCATGGAGCACGCGCACCGTGTATTGATGAAAAACATGACCGGGGACGATTTCAGGCGTTACTAACCCCTCAATTCCGGCTAATTCGCGGTTATAGGTAGCTGCCACCCGTCGCCGTTCTTGGTTCCAGCGATCAATATGGGGAAGTTTCACCCGCAAAATGGCTGCCTGCACGCTATCTAGGCGCGAGTTATACCCTAGGGTTTCATGGTGGTAGCGTTGCCGTGAACCATGGACGCGCAGCATGCGTGCCTGTCCTGCCAGCTCATCATCATTGGTGGTAATTAAGCCGCCATCGCCATAGGCACCTAAGTTTTTGGTAGGAAAAAATGAAAATGCCCCCATGGTTCCGATCGCCCCGGTCAAACGATTGGCCAACAATGCCTGGGTTGATTCAGCACACTGGCACTGGTCGCAGGGGGGCAATAGCGGGCACCAAAGGATTGGGCACAGTCTTCAATAATGGCTAATTTGTACGTCTGTGCCAATTCGTGGATTTCACCCATGGCAGCAGGGCGGCCAAACAAATGTACCGGCATGATAGCCTTGGTGCGCGGAGTAATCGCAGCGGTAATATTAGCGGGGTTAAGGTTAAAGGAGCGCAAATTCACATCCACAAAGACCGGGCGTGCCCCCACCAAGCTAATTGACTCCGCTGTGGCAAAAAAAGAAAAAGGGGTGGTAATCACCTCATCACCACTGCCAATCCCGAGGCTACGCAACGCAATCACCAGCGCATCGGTGCCGGAATTCACGGCAACGGCATGACGCACCCCCAAATAAGCGGCCACCTCGGCTTCAAAGGCATGAACCTCAGGCCCAAGGATAAACTGTCCGGAAGCTAGCACCTCGGCAATGGCGCGATCAATTTCAGGTTGTAGGCTTTGGTACTGTGCCTTCAGATCAAGAATCGGAATGGTATCCATTTACTTGCGATTGAATACGTGTTGAGAACGTGTTTGTAAGATAGTGAGACAGAGACACTATCGCGCAACGCTAGGTTCAAACGGGCTGCAATCATCCTCTCACCAAAGCACAGCCAGTGGCTAGGGTGTCCTCAAAAACAGCAATTGCTCAGTGGGAAAATGATCAAGGTAATAGCCGTGCTGCGCCAGAATGACTAGGAGGTGTAAACCACAGTCTGGTTTGAGGTGGAGATCCGCCCAAGGGATTGCAACTTCGAGGCACGTCTCTAGGGCGTATCGAGCATGGGTGATCCGAGGCTGCCATTGGTCGTTGGCGATCGCCTCGCTAAACTCAATGCATTGACGTTCGATGTCAATGACCAGTTGGTGGTGATACAAGTAATTGAGGGGTGGCTCGTCAGGATACTCCTTTAGGGACAGTCGGCTATTGTAGGTCACCACATTGGGGTAGTACCAGCAAAAGTGGACGGTGCCAATCTCGGTACCAAAGGGCTGCTTTTGAGCAGGGGCATCCAGCCGCATATAGATGTTAAGGTGATCAACACCATACCAGAGGCGGTTGATCAGGGTTTGCCGGTGCATCGTGCCACGGTTGCCGCCAATGTGAATCCGCCCCGCAAAGTTCCAGTCCTGTTCGTCACCACGCCCATCAATTTGCGGGTGAATAAACCCTTGGGGAGGATAAGTATCCTTAGCTTCGTGAACTTCAAGTGGCTCATTTAAGTACTCGGGCACCGGCTCGCCAAGAGCCTCGTACAGTGCAATTAAATGTTCGCGAAATAGCTGATCGAACATGGCATCGTGATTGGAGGAATGCCCCTCACCAAACCACCAAAACCAATCAGAGCCTTCAGCCGCCAAGAGGGCTTCCCACGCGGCTGGGTTGGCCTGCTCTGTTGCGTCAGGATGGTGTTCAAGGGCTTGGCGTGCCGCCGCCAAGTAATCCCAGGCTTTGTTTTTGACCGGATCCCCAATCCACGTACAGAAATTACCGTCAATCCATGAACCACTGTGGAGCGATTCGCCCGCCAGCACAGCTCGCGGCGGATGGGTTTGCAAATATTCGGCTACAGAGACACACTGCAAGTGCGGATGATCACTGAGCAACTGGTAAAGGGTTTCCAGAAAGGGTAAGCCATCGCGAGGATAGTACTCCCAGCAGTTTTCGCCATCGAGGGCGATCGTCACTAGCCACGGTTGCTCAAGGGCAGTGCCGCCGGTTCCTTCGTAAGCCAACAGGTGCTGCCGAATGCCCTCTAACTGTTGAATCAAGTCTGCTGCCGCTGTTTCAGGGGATATGGCACTGTAGGTAAAGCCAATTAAATCGGAGAGACGGTGATCACGAAAGATAATGTTCAAATCGCCACTGCTGGTGGTGAGCCGATAGGGTTGGTACAAAACCGCCGCCTCTTGAACCACCCCTGCTTCATTGCGGTGAAAGTAGGTACCGGTCGTCCACCCTAAGACCGCTTCATCGGAGCAAATCCACTCAAATCCCTGCTCAATGATGGCGGGTAAAATGGCGGGGCTGACAGACTGTTCGGAGGGCCATAACCCACGGGGGGCACACCCAAAATAGTGTTCGTAGAGCACGCGCGATCGCCGCAGGTGCCGGGACACATCGTGGGGATACTGAAAGCGGTGCTGAGGCAGGGTTATCTGCGGAACGGCCACCTTTGCGGCATCGGTATCCACCAGTAAGGGCAAGATGGGATGTGTGTAGGGGGTGGTCGTTACCTCTATTTGACCGGCCTCTTGCAAAGCGCGATGCTGAGGCACAATTTGCCGCAGAATGTCCCGCTGTTTGGAAATAATCCGCTGGCGATCGCTGAGGCTGAAGTTTCGTCCTTGGGCAAGCCACTGACTCACCTCTTCCTCCTGCCAATAGAACGGATCAATCCATGCCAGATTGTGCCATGCCAGCAGATCGCCATAGTCTTGGGGGTGCCAGTGCTGCCAACACCACACTGCCCCTTCCGTCTGCCGTTGCTCGTAGAGTTCGCGATAGCGGGGATGGGGATCAATCATCGTGCGGTGGTGGGCATCAAAAAAATGCTCAATGATAAACCACCGCTGTTGATCCGTGAGTTGCTCAACAGGGGTGAGGGCGGCGGTCAGGTACGGGTCTAGTGCCACACCATTGACATAATCTTCTATTTGCAAAATCAGAGAGGGCACTAAATTGACGGTTTGCTTGAGGCGGGGATACTTCGCTAGCACTAGAATTAAATCTAGGTAATCTTTAGTGCCATGCAAGCGCACCCACGGCAGAAGATACTGACCTGTACGGCAACTTTTGTAGAGGGGTTGATGCTGGTGCCAAACAAAGGCAATGTGTAAGGGATACGCCACAAACGCACCTTAGGTAACGCTACCCTCTAGTATTTCAGGGAATTTTGCCCTCTAGCCAAGTTGTTACACACTTTGACATACTCCCCGCCCTAAAGGATAGAAGTCGCTCTAACGTGCTAAAATAACCTCGTTCTGTAGCACATGAGACACCGTCTTGACCCAGGCGACTGATCTTCCGGGCATAGATTCCCCAAAAATTGATGAATTTTTACAAGAATTAGCCACCATCCAGAATGCCGGTCCCAAGCGAATTGCCCTTTTGGGGTCGCGTCATGTGCCTATTACTCATCAGCACCTGATTGAAATGATGAGTTATGCATTGGTTTTGGCAGGCAACCGTCTGATGACCTCCGGTGCTCTGGGAACGAATGCAGCGGCGATTCGCGGTGCCATGCGGGCAAACCCCAACTTGTTAACGGTGATTCTGCCCCAGAGCCTAGAACGACAACCGCGGGAGTCGCGGCAGCAGCTTGACAAGGTGATGCACTTGGTTGAAAAACCTGAGAATGATCAACTTCCCTTGGGGGAAGCCAGTGCGCTATGTAACCAAGAAATTGTTTCCCGCTGTCAACAACTGATCTGTTTTGCCTTTCACGATAGCCATACCCTTCTGCAAACCTGTGAATTGGCAGAGGAACAGCATAAGGTGGTAACGCTTTTCTATTTTGATTAGTTATTGTGCTGATTCTGATGATTCATTGATCAGGGGTCACCCCAAGGAATTAGGTGGCACAGCAAATGTGCAAACTGTTTTCGGTTTAACAGTCAATGATTGGCACGATCGTTTAGAGTAGCGAGTAATACACTGTAAAATCATCAGACTAAATCAACTGTGGCTCAGCCGTCTAGGTTTGAAGACAGTACAGCTGCAATGCCTCTCCTAACGATCAACAGCACGTTGAGGGAGTTGTTGCACGATCGCCTGTTAGAGAGCATTTTTAGCTTTAGTAGCCAAGGAATGCTTTTACTAGGGGTAGATGCGACCCGTCCTTGCTATCAGGTGCTCAGTGTCAATGCAGTTGCACAGCAGCTTTTAGGGCAATACCTGCCAAGGGCAGACCTCCTGCAGAATGAGCGCCTAGTGGCTTGCTTAAACCAATGCTGGCAGCAGCAAGTGAGCGTTCAACACTGTTATCGCCGTCTCTGTTTCAGCTTTATCCCCCTGCCAGAAGACAGTGGGAGAACTACAACTGGTTTTATCCTTGGCCTGCTCGATAAAGACACGAGTCGTAGCCCTATTTATGAAAATCCGGCACGATTGAGCCAACTGCTAGATCAATTACTGGGATTTATTTTTTCCTGCGAAAGTATGCCACCTTGGCGACTCACCTATCTGAGTCAGGGGTGCTATGCTGTGACCGGCTATACGCCTACCGATTTCTTGAGCCGTGGCGATCAGGGGCTGAATGAAATTACCTATCCTCAGGACTTGCCGCAGGTACTGGCAACTATTGAGCAGGCGATCGCCCACGCCAGCCCCTATGAAATCGAGTATCGCATTCACCATCGGGATGGGCATCTACGCTGGGTGCGGGAGCAAGGCATACCGGTGCTGGATAGCCTTGGCCGCGTCATTGCCATTGATGGGGCGATCGCCGACATCACCCTCTGGAAAGAGCTAGAGTACGCCCTCGAACAACCCATCGCTGGCCTGAATCAGTGGGTTGGCAGTGATTTTGTCTGTCATTTGGCTCAATTTCTCAGCCAGCAGTTGGGTGTGGATCATGTCCTGATTGGGGAGATCAGCGGTCGAAATAATGATTGGGTCACCACAGTTGCCTACTGCTGTCAGGGCGAACTGCACCCGCCCCTGAGCTACTGTCTGGCCGATACACCCTGTGCTGGTGTTCTCCATGCCGATACCTGTTTTTACAGCCAAGGGGTCGCTCGCCTGTTTCCTAAGGATGAGATGCTGGCCACAGCTGGGGTTGAAGCCTACATTGGGATCCCCTTGCGCAACTCCTTAGGCGAAACCCTTGGGTTGGTGGCGATTATGCACTCACAGCCTCTTGAGCGGGTCGCCTACATTGAGGGGCTGCTGAAAATTTTTGGGGTGCGCCTTACCGCAGAACTAGAGCGCATCCGTGCTGAGCGTGCCCTGAAAGCCCACGAAGCGCATCTAGAGCAGCAACTGCGCTACGAAAAGTTAATCAGTACCGTTGCCAGCGAGTTTATTAATCTGCCCTTGGGCAACATCCCTGAAGGGATTCACAAGGTTTTGCGTCTATTGGGGGAGATCACTGCCGCCGATCGCAGCTATCTTTTTGAGCGAGACACCCCAACCCTAAGGAGCTTCTCGAATACCTATGAGTGGTGTGCAGCAGACATCGAACCCCAACAAGACACTCTTCAGGGGGTTGCCAGCACGGACTTCCCCCTCTTTTTTCAGCAACTGTACACCCAGGGGCACGTGCTTTGGCCGCGCGTGACAGACCTGCCCTTAGATCTCCGCGATCGCGCTGGCTTAGACGCCCAAGGGATTCAGTCCCTCATTGTGGTTGCGCTGCGCCGTGGCTCTGAAATCATTGGTTTTCTGGGCTTAGATTTTGTGAGGCAAGCGCGGCAGGAGTTAGAGACCCTGTTGCCCCTGATGGAGGTGATGGCTGCCACCTTTACCAATGTGCTGGAGCGCCAAGAAACGGAGCGATCGCTGCGAGCCGCTGAAAGCAAATACCGCAGTATTTTTGAAAATGCTGTAGAGGGGATGTTTCAGTCTACGCCGGAGGGTCGCTATTTGGCAGTGAATCCTGCTTTGGCGCGCATGTATGGCTATGCGTCTCCCGATGAACTCATCAATACTGTTCAGCACATTCCTACTCAGATCTATGTTGACCCCCAGCGACGGCAAGACTTTGTCGCAGCTCTGGAGCAGCATCCCACCCTCAGCAACTTTGAATCCCAAGTGTATCGGAAGGATGGCTCCATTATTTGGGTTTCGGAGCACGCCCGCGTCGTTCGCAATGAGGCAGGGCAGGTCTGCTACTACGAAGGTACAGTCGAAGACATTACCCAAAGCAAACTAGCAGCGGCTCAGCTTCAGCAAGCCACGGCAGAGATGGAAGCGATTTTTGCGGTGTATCCCGATCGTTACTTTCGGATTGCGGCGGACACAACGATTTTGGACTATAAGGGGGGCGCTCATGCCGAACTCTACGTGCCTGAGTCAGAACTGCTGGGGCGTTCAATGTTTGAGTTCCTGCCCACCTCAGTTGCTAAGCAATTTCAGGATGCCATTGGTCAAGTGCTGCGCGATCGCGCCCTGTCGACGCTGACCTACTCACTCCCCTACCCCCAGGGAGAGCAATTTTTTGAAGCCCGCCTGTTGCCATTCCAAGATGACGAAGTCGTGGCCTTTGTCCGCAATATTAGCGATCGCATTCGACTGGACGCAGAACTCCGCTGCGCTGAAGCCCAGTACCGCAGTATTTTTGAAAATGCCACCGAAGGCATCTTCCAGTCCACCCCCGATGGTTACTACCTGAACGTTAACCCGGCTCTAGCGCGCATCTATGGCTATGAATCACCTGCGCAACTGCAAGCTGAACTGACAGATATTGCCCATCAACTGTATGTCGATGCCCGACGACGCGACGAATTTGTCCAAGCTCTTGTGAAAAACGGTATTGTGACCAACTTTGAGTCCCAAGTGTATCGTCGCGATGGCCAGATTATTTGGATCTCTGAAAATGCCCGGGCAGTTTACGATGACGACGGTCGCCTTGCTTATTTTGAAGGCACCGTTGTTGATATTACCGAGCGCAAACTCTCAGAACGCACGATTCACTATCAAGCCTTTCATGATCTCCTGACGGGGCTACCGAACCGCGCCCTCTTTGACGATCGCCTCTCCCTTGCCTTAGCGGAATCCCGGCGGTCGCAGCAGGGGGTGGGGGTGATGTTTCTGGATCTAGACCGCTTCAAAGTGATTAACGATACCCTTGGCCATGCCATTGGCGATCAACTCCTGCAACAGGTGGCTGAGCGACTAGTGCACTGCCTACGGGAAACTGACACCATTGCCCGCTGGGGGGGCGATGAATTTACCATTCTGCTGCCGATGGTGCACCACAGTGATGATTTAGCCATTGTGGCCGAGCGAATTCTCCACGCCCTAAAGCCCGAGTTTATTTTAGATGGCCACCATCTCCACATCACCACCAGTATTGGCATTGCTATGTACCCTGATCATGGCGAGTCAGTCGATCTACTGCTGCGGAATGCAGATACGGCACTCTACCGTGCCAAGGAAACCGGACGGAATACCTACCAGTTCTACACCGACAGCTTTAACTCTGCCGCCCATGCCCTACTGCGCCTTGAAAATGACCTGCACACTGCCCTCAGCTTTGAAGAGCTGTGCCTTTACTATCAGCCCCAACTTGAGCTGAAACGGCGACAGATTCACCACATCGAAGCCCTTGTGCGTTGGCAGCATCCCACGCAAGGGTTACTTGGCCCTGGGCGATTTATTAATATGGCAGAAGAAAATGGTTTAATTTTACCCATTGGCGACTGGGCGCTCCGCCGCGCCTGTCATGACTGTCAAGCATGGCAACGCCAAGGATTAGCAGGGGTCGGGGTTGCGGTGAACCTCTCCTCGCGGCAGTTTTTGCACCCAAACCTGCTTGAGGAAATTCAGCAGAGTCTTGCGGCCTCTCGGTTGCCACCGCACCTGCTCACCTTAGAAATTACCGAATCAACCGCTATTCACAACGTCAACCTCACCCAACAAATTCTCAGTCATTTGCGCGCCCTTGGGGTGGGCATTATCCTTGACGACTTTGGCACGGGATATGCCTCCCTCACCTATCTCAAACACTTTCCGATTACGGGGCTGAAGATTGATCGCTCCTTTGTGGAAGATATTGTCAGCGATCGCCAAGATCAAGCTATTACCAAAGCCATCATTGATCTGGCAAAAGGACTGGGGTTGCCCATCGTGGCCGAAGGGGTGGAAACAGTCGCGCAACTAGAGCAACTTACTGCTTTGGGGTGTGATGTTATTCAAGGTTTTATTTTCGCTAGACCCATGCCCTACGCGGAATTGATTGAGTGGGTACAGACCGCACCCCCTAGAATAGAGTGTTAAGGCGACGTATTCGGAGGCTGAGCCATGAGTCTAAACGTTGTGCATCTGGTTGGTCGGGTGGGGGGCGATCCGGAGGTGCGCTACTTTGAATCCGGCAGTGTCAAATGCCGCCTCACCCTGGCGGTCAACCGTCCCAGCAAAGACGACCAACCCGACTGGTTTAATTTAGAAATTTGGGGTAAAACGGCACAAGTTGCTGCCGACTACGTTCGCAAAGGCACCCTCCTTGGCGTCAAAGGTAGCCTCAAGTTTGATCGCTGGCAAGACCGCGCCACCGGTGTCGATCGCTCCACCCCCGTCATCTTGGTTGATCGCATGGAGCTGCTGAGTTCAAGGCGCGATAGCGATCCCACTGCGGTGCCCTCTGGGTATATGCCCGATCGCTAGGGGATACGATGGCATGGTGGCTACGTCTATGCAAGTTGCACGTGCCTCCTCCGGCAACCGTTTACCACAGCTATGAGCAACTCACCCCGTAACCTGTGGCATACCATGACGCAAACTCTCACCCAAGCGGTAGAGACGGTACAGGCACGGTTTGATTGGAGCCAAGTACCGGTTCAGGAGACTGCACGCAAAACGGAACTCTGGGTTGAGGGAGCCGGGGCACACCGTAGGTATCCCCTCTTGGGCGATCGCTACATCCTTGGCCGCAGTCGCACCAAGGCCGATATTATCATTGACAGCGAAATTGTCAGTGGTTGTCATGCCGAACTGCGGCGGTTGACCCCCACAGGGGTCTTTGAGATTCGGGATTTAGACTCCACCAATGGCCTATACCGGGGGCGGCAGAAAATGGCGGTGGATGTGCTCCACGATGGGGATGTGCTGACCCTAGGGCCGCCAGAACTGCAAAATGGGGTCACCCTGCGGTTTGTGAACCCACCGCCTCGCTGGGTAAAGGGGGTGTGCTACAGTCTGTACGGCCTGCTGGGGGTGAGCCTACTCGCGGGGGGATCATCACTGCCGAAGCAGCGAAGGTTTCTGTGCATCCCATCCCAGCCATTGAGCAAGGCCCCATTGTTCTCCTCGATCGCCAAGGGCAGCCGGTGAACCCTGTGGAGAGTCGGCCTCACCAAGAACTGCGCCACCTTAAGGAGTTCTCCCCCTATCTGATCCATGGGGTGCTCGCTTCCGAAGATTCGCGGTATTACTGGCATTTTGGGATGGATCCCCTCGGTCTGGCGCGAGCAGTTATCACCAATGTGCGCGGCGGCGAGTTACGGGAAGGAGCCAGTACCCTCTCACAGCAATTGGCACGCACTCTCTTTCGCTCTTACGTGGGCACTGATGACTCCCTAGGGCGCAAGTGGCGGGAAATGGTCGTTGCCCTAAAGCTAGAGGCCTTTTATAGCAAGGATGAATTACTGTTGACCTACCTGAACCGGGTGTATTTGGGGGTAGGGAACACAGGCTTTGAAGATGCTGCCCAGTTCTTTTTTGGCAAGTCCGCTAAAGACCTCACCCTTAATGAGGCGGCAACACTGGTGGGTATTTTGCCAGCACCGAACCGCTTTAACCCCGTGCGGGATTACGATGCCGCAGTGGATTATCGAAATCGGGTGCTGTTGCGGATGGTACAGCAGGGGCGGATTAGCAAGGAAGATGCCGATCGCGCCCGGCGATCGCGCATTGAACTTAGCCCTAAAGCCAAGGAGGTGTTTGCGGCGCAGCGTGCTCCCTACTACACCGATCAGGTGTACCACGAGTTGGATCGGCTATTGGGTGACGACCTAGCCCGGGAAGGGAACCTAATTGTACAGACAGGGTTAGACCCCACTTGGCAGGCCACTGCCGAAGCCAGCCTCAAAACCTTTATCAATGAGGTTGCGCTCAGCTACGGCGTTAGTCAAGGGGCAATCCTCACCCTCGAACCGAGTACGGGGCTGATCCGTGCCCTTGTGGGCGGGGTTGACTACCAAAAAAGCCAGTTTAACCGCGCAACCCTAGCGATGCGCCAACCTGGCTCCACCTTCAAAATTTTTGTCTTTGCTGAAGCCCTGCGGCAGGGGCGATCGCCCCACGAGACCCTGTCGTGCGAGCCGGTATTTTGGCAGGGGCAACGCTTTGAGGGCTGCCGCCACGGGGGAGGCGCCATGGATTTAGCCACTGCCCTTGCCCTCTCAGAAAACCCCATTGCCCTGCGGCTGGCTCAGGAGGTCGGGCTACAGCCCACGATTCAACTGGCGCAACGGATGGGGCTGAGCACCCCTCTGCAAGCGGTACCCGGTTTAGTGCTGGGGCAAAGCGAAACTACCCTCCTAGAGATGAGTGGTGCCTTTGCTGTCCTCGCCAATGCTGGCAAGCGGATTCCTCCCCACACCATTCTTGAGGTGCGCGACGGCAGCGACTGTACCACCCCCACCGCTTGGCAGACCTGCCGGGTGATCTATCAGGCCAAGACAGAGGCACCTCAGCCGGTGCTCGAGATGGCGATCGCCAACCAGATGACCGACCTATTGACCGCTGTCGTGAGTCGGGGCACCGGTCGCGCGGCAGCACTGAGCTGGCCTGTCGCAGGCAAAACGGGCACCACCAACGATGGGCGGGATCTGTGGTTTATTGGCTATGTTCCTGCTGCAGATGTTCTCACGGGGATTTGGCTAGGCAACGACGATAACAGCCCTACCCAAGGGAGTAGTGGCCTAGCTGCTGCCCTGTGGGGGGACTATATGGGGCAAGTGCTGCAGTAAAGCGCCTACTGCTAAAATTCTGCCTGCTTGCCCTTAGCAGCGACAGCCAGATAAGCTACGATGAACGGGATTGCTGGTATTGCTGAGAGGCGATCGCCATGGCGGATGTGCATACTCTGAGCGAATTCCATCGTCGCTATCCTACGGGCAGCTTGGTCAGTGAACTGCTACAAATTCATGACGACCTCTTTATTGTCAAAACCTCCCTCTTGGTCGGGGGCAGTGTTCTGGCCACGGGAATGGCCGCCGCCCCCACCCTTGAGCAGGCAGAGGATAGCGCCCGGCAACGGGCATTGCAACTGCTGGGGATTCACCTACCCCTACAAACCCAAGCTGAGTTAATTGCCGCAGACCCATCTCCTCAACGCGCCGCTTTAGGGGCAGCACCATGGCCGGAGGACGAGACCTCAGAGCTGATGTTAGAGCCTGCTCCTCCACCCGTTGCGCGGCGGGGTAGGGCTGCCAACAAACCCGCCGCAGAGAAAGTGGCTCCGAAACAGGAACCAGTGGACTTTGCCGATGAAATTGCCCAAACCACCGTTGAGATGAAACGCCTTGGCTGGACGGACGCCCAAGGTCGTGCGTGTTTGCTAGAGCGCTATGGCAAGCGATCGCGCCAACAACTGAGTGATGAGGAACTTCTCGACTTCCTACACTTTTTGCAACGCCAACCCAGCCCTGGGGAACCCTCGTTTTAGGCCAATATAGGCCAATGCTAGAACAAACTAGAATCAATACGTAAAGAATATTTATACTCTGATTGAAACTTAAAGAAAAGCTATAGATTTTTACCGCACCCCTGATCCCGCCCTTAGCCTCTTTACCATGGGGAATGTTGCTGTCGAGGAAAAATCAGTGCTTGGGCGCTTTGATCTCCAAGAGTCTAGTTCGCTAGTTGCGCTTGACAACCGTCGTCAATGGATAATGCGACTCGTGCTGCTGATGAGTCTCTTTACGCTCGTTTTGATGGCCGTTGGCAGTGCCACCCGCGTTATGGATGCCGGTCTGGCCTGTCCCGATTGGCCCCTGTGTTTTGGCACCTTGGTTCCCCAAAAGCAAATGAACCTACAGGTCTTCCTAGAGTGGTTTCATCGTCTGCTAGCGACGAGCTTGGGCGGGATGGCGATCGCCTTTGCGGGGTTGAGCATTGCATGGCGACACGCCTTGCCCCGTTGGTTACCCTATGCGGCGGCCAGCGCCCTTGCTCTTGTGGTGCTTCAGGGGATTCTCGGTGGCTTGACCGTAACAGAACTGCTGCGGTTTGAAGTGGTCACGGCTCACTTGGGCATGGGGCTGCTTTTCTTTTGCCTGTTGGTCAGTATCACGGTGGGGCTGGTGCCGTTTCAGGGAACCGGCACATCGCGGTGGCTAAGGTTAACTGCTGCCATTGCAACGGTGTGTGTCTATGGCCAGAGCATCCTCGGCGGGCTGGTGTCTTCCCAATGGGCTGTGCATCAGTGCCTGTACGGCGATCGCCTGTGTCATGTGCTCAATAGCCACTTATTAGGGGTTGCGCCGGCCACCTTAAGCGTTCTTGCCGTGGTGACTGTTGCATGGCGTAGCCCCGCCTTGGCAACTGTACTGCGGCAGCTCAGTTTTAGTTTGCTGTTTGTTATTGCGGCTCAAATTGGTTTAGGGGTAGCAACGTTCCAACTCAAGCTACAGGTGCCGCCGCTCACCGTAGCGCACCAGCTTGTTGGGGCAACTCTCCTTGGCTTACTGGTGGCCTTGACTACCCTTGCCGGGCGCGATCGCGCTAACTCTGCCGCCAATGGGGCGATCGCCCCCTAGCACCCTACAGGACTGACCCTATGCCAGAAACTATCTTGACAGCCACCACGCCTCGGGCTTGGCAAAGTCTATTGGCAGATTATTGGCAACTGACCAAGCCCCGCTTAATCCTCCTGTTTTTGATTACCACCGCTGCCGCTATGGTGGTGGCCAGTGAAGGCACTGTCTCACCGTGGTTACTCCTTGTCACCTTGCTGAGTGGTGCCTGTGCCGCGGGAGCCGCCAACACCATTAACTGCCTCTACGATCGCGATATTGATGCAATCATGGAGCGTACTCGCCATCGCCCCCTGCCATCGGGACGGGTGTCGCCCCTAGAAGCCTTACTTTTTGCCCTCACCCTCGCGGCGATCGCCTTTATTCTCCTCGCCGTCTTTGCAAACCTCCTGAGTGCGTGCTTAGCCATGGCGGGTATTGCGGTTTATGTGGGGGTCTATACCCACTGGCTAAAGCGCTCTTCCCCTCAGAATATTGTCATTGGCGGTGCCGCTGGTGCCATTCCTCCCCTTGTGGGCTGGGCAGCCGTCACCGGTGAACTCAGTTGGGCAGCGTGGGTGCTTTTTGCCATTATTTTTATCTGGACTCCCCCCCACTTTTGGCCCTTGGCCATGCTCATCCAAGACGATTATGCCCGGGTGAACGTGCCAATGTTACCGGTGGTCGATGGCGACGCGACCACTGCACGGCAAATTTTCCTCTATACCCTTGCGTTAGTTCCAACCTCCCTATTGCTGATCTATCCCTGTGGTGTGGTGGGCTGGGGCTACGGTCTAGCAGCGATCGCCTTGGGGGGAGGGTTTCTCTATCGCGCTTGGCACCTCACCCAAGTCCCCAGTGACAAAGAGCGGGCGCGCTCCCTCTTCAAATTTTCGATTTTGTATATGATGCTCCTGTGTGGTGCCATGGCCTTAGATCGGATGCTTCTAGCCCAGCTTGATCTGAGCCCTGCAACCGAGTTACAGACCTTGACCTGTTTGTTGCCTTGGAGCTAACTGCATGGACACCCCCGCAAGCCTCTACCGCGACGACTACATCGAGTGCGATCGCCATGGCCTCACCATTCACCACTGCTGCACCAATGTGAAACAGGCGGTATAATCTAGGTAAATAAAACGTAATAATCCTTAACAATTTACCCTAGACTGCCGTGACCACCCTGCTACAACGCTTCATCCTCATTTCCCCCTTCTTCTTCTGGGGAACAGCAATGGTGGCCATGAAAGAGGTGCTGCCCCATACCTCCCCCTTCTTTGTTGCAGGGGTGCGACTAGTGCCCGCCGGAGTGCTTGTGATCCTTTTAGCGATCGCCTTGGGGAAACCGCAACCAAGTACCCCTAAGGCATGGGGCTGGATTCTCCTATTTGCAGTAGTGGATGGGTTATTATTTCAGGGATTTTTAGCCACTGGCTTAGCCAAGACCGGGGCAGGGCTAGGCTCAGTGATGATTGACTCCCAACCCTTGGCGGTGGCCTTGCTTGCTCGCTGGCTCTACGCTGAGCGCGTCGGGGGGTGGGGCTGGCTGGGATTAGGGCTAGGGGTGCTGGGCATTAGCTGCATTGGCCTAGGGGACGATCTACTGCACCTGCTACAACAGCCGCAACCGTTCGCCGCCATTTCTTGGCACCACTGGGGGCAGCGAGGCGAATTGTGGATGCTCTTAGCGGCGCTCTCAATGGCAGTGGGGACGATTTTGATGCGGCCAGTGGCACGCCATGTCGATCCGATTGTGGCCACCGGCTGGCATATGGTCTTGGGGGGGCTACCCCTGTTGGCGATCGCCAGCCTACACCAGCCAGCACCGTGGTTGAACCTGCACCTTGGGGATCTCCTCAATCTAGGGTATGCCACCGTCTTTGGCAGTGCCATTGCCTACGGTGTGTTCTTTTACTTTGCGGCCCAAGGCAACCTAACCAGCCTGAGTGCCCTCACCTTTTTAACCCCGGTGTTTGCCCTCACCTTTGGCCATCTGCTCTTGGCAGAAACCCTGAGTCGGCTACAATTGCTAGGGGTTGGTTTCACCCTCATCAGCATCTACCTCATTAATCAGCGCCACGTGCTCGGGAGCCAATGGCAGCAGTTACCCCTATCCAGACAATTACGCCCCTCAGAGACTGTTACAGTCAACGTATCAGATCACTCCTAAACAATGCTCAAACGGGAACTGGGTCTCACGGGAGCCATCCTCACGGGTCTTGGCTCCATGATCGGCACGGGTATTTTTGTCAGTCTCGGGATTGCAGCGGGCATCGCTGGCTCATGGGTATTAGTTGCCCTCGCCTTAGCGGCTGGACTGGCATTGTGCAATGGGTTAAGCAGCGCCCAACTGGCGGCCAGCCACCCCCTCAGTGGCGGCACCTATGAGTATGGCTATCGCTACCTTAGCCCCGCCTTGGGGTTCACCGCGGGCTGGATGTTTCTGGTGGCCAAGTCAGCCTCAGCCGCTACTGCCGCCTTAGGGTGTATGGGTTATCTGTTAAGCGTGCTGCCAGCAGTCAACCTCGATGATTCGGCGCCTGTCGTTGGTGCCATCGCCTTAATTTGGCTGCTCACTGGGGTGGTCATTTTAGGGGTGCGCCGCTCCAGCCACGTCAATCTAGCCATTCTCACCGTCACGTTCTTAAGCTTATTGACCTTTGTCATTGTGGCAGCGCAGTACGCCCAACGCCAAGCTTGGGTAGGATTAACCCTAGGCTGGGATCCCTTGCGGTTACCGGATGTCCTCCAGGCCACCGCCCTGATGTTTGTGGCCTACAGCGGCTACGCCCGTATTACCGTTCTCGGCGAGGAAGTGAAAGCCCCCCAGCAAACGATTCCCCGCGCCATTGGTGTGACTATTGGCCTTGTGATGTTGCTCTACGGTGCTGTTACTGTTGTCGCCCTAGCTGGGGTAGGGCCAACCGCGTTGGGGCAGGCTGCCCATCAGCAAGCCGCTCCCCTAGAGGTACTGGTGACTAGTTTTGGTGTCCCTTGGGTGCGTCCTTTCATTGCTATGGGTGCCATTTCTGCCATGGTTGGTATTTTGCTCAACCTGATCCTTGGCCTGTCGCGGATGGTGTTGGCCATGGCACGGCGGGGAGATTTACCAGCGGTATTGGCGCAGATTAGTCTGGAGGGATCTCGACCCACGGCGGCCATTCTGACGGTCAGTTTGGGGATTTGTCTGCTCGTGCTCCTTGGCAATGTCAAAACCACCTGGTCGTTTAGCGCCTTCAGTGTCTTGATTTACTATGCCATTACCAACTGGGCTGCACTACAACTGCCAGAGGGCGATCGCCAGTTTCCCCGCTGGTTAGCAATTGTCGGGCTAGTGGGCTGTGGCGGGCTTACCGTTTGGGTGGAGCCAGTGGTGTGGTGCAGCGGCAGTGGCCTCATTGTCATCGGTTTGGCGTGGCACTATTGGCGGCGCAAAGGAAACGCCGCTTGAAACTGCTTGCGGGTCATCGGTTGGGTTACCTCCAGCCCCTCCCCCCCTAGAACCCGTAACGGCTCTCCAGCCACAGAAATCCACACAGGAGCCTCGGGATCATTCGCTGTTGCAGTAAAGATCACTTGGCCTAAACGTCCTTGCATTGAGGTGCTACCACCGCCACGGGTAAACTCTCTTGACACATCAATATGAATCCCATCCGCCTTGACCTCGACGCGATTCAATCGCGTATTTTCAGGAATACTGGTGGCCACATCTGCATTGACCGGCCCAGCAAATAACCGCTCCAGTCGGGACTTGATCAAGAGTTCTGGTTGGGCTGGGTCACCTTCAAGGCGGACTGTCGTTGGCACCAATACCAATGCATCTCCCTCACTCACCAGCCAAAACACTTGCGTGTCCTGCTGTCGAGCAACATCGGTGGGGGTGGGTTGCGGCTGTGGGTCATCAAACCGTGGTGGATTGAGGGTGAGCCATACTGCCGTCCCTGCTGAGGCCAAGCCGACTGCCGCTAGCACAATTAGAGCAGGACGGGAACGAGTCACTTTCGAGATCACTGGCTTGTCTCCTTGCTGGAGTGCACCTAACTACCTTGGGACGCAATGCATCGATGTATCGGTTCCCTATACTTTAGCTTGTAGCAGATAAATAGGGCAGGGCTAAATAGAAACTGGTAATGGTTTTGGCATCGACCACCTGACCACTGCGAATAGCCGCTTCAAAATCGGGAATACTGAACTCTAGGGTTTCAATGTGCTCATCATCATCCTGCGCTGGAGGGGTGGCTAAGGGTTCAAGATCGGTGGCCAAATAGGCGTAGATGACTTCATCGGAGTAGCCAGGGGCAATGTAAAACTCGCCAAGGGGTTGCCACTGGTGGGCACGGTAGCCCGTTTCCTCCTGTATTTCCCGCTCAATGGTCTTAAAGGGATTTTCATGATCCTCTACGGTACCTGCCGGAAATTCAAGGAGATACTTCTCAGTAGCAAAACGGTATTGTTTCACCAGTACCAGATGACCACTAGGGGTTACAGGCACCGCCAAAGCACCCCCTGGATGCCGCACCGTTCCCATCACTGCCACTGCACCGTGAGGGAGGCGATACTGATTGACCTCAAACGTAAACTTGCGACTACGGCAGAAACAATGACGTTCGAGCACCTCAGCGGGACTGTGGGTGTTACTCATCCTTAGCTCACCAGTTGGCGATCCGTGAGGATTTCATAGCCTGTCTTGGTAACCAAGACAGTATGCTCAAACTGGGCTGACAGGGAATTGTCCACCGTCACCGCTGTCCAGCGATCCTGCAAAATTCGCACCTGCTTCGACCCAGCGTTCACAATGGGTTCAATGGCAAGGGTCATCCCTGAGCGCAGTCGCACATTCTTCAATTCATTCGTGCGAAAGTTAAACACTGACGGTTCTTCGTGAAGATTGCGCCCTACCCCATGGCCAGTAAAATCCTCAACCACAACAAACCCATTGGCTTCCACGTAGTCTTGAATGGCTCCCGCCAAATCCATCAGGTAGTTGCCTTCTTTGACTTGCTCAATCCCCCGATAGAGTGCTTCTTCGGCTACTTTGACTAATTTACTGGCACTCTCCGACACCTGACCCACGGCAATGGTAATGCAGGAGTCACCATGGAACCCATTGTAGTAAGCGCCAGTATCGATTTTCACAATATCGCCGTTGCGGATTACCTTGCGGGGGCTGGGGATACCGTGAACCACTTCATTATTAATTGAGGCGCAAATGGAAGCCGGAAACCCTTGGTAACCCTTAAAACTGGGGGTAGCTCCCATCTCCCGAATTCGCTGCTCCGCATAGGCATCAAGATCGGCGGTGGTCATCCCGGGCTTGATGATCTCGGAAATTTCTTTCAAGACGGTAGCCACAATCCGTGAGGCTTGCCGCATAATGTCAATTTCCCGCTTAGATTTAATTTCAATCCCACGGCGGGGGCGGGTTTGCACGGGAGTGGTGGGGGGAGTGAGCAGATTACCAAGGATATTCATGAGTGTGAGCCAAGGGCAACCGAACAATGATTCCTTTTCAGGATAACGCTGTTCTGGTCGCAAGGGAATCGAGGGAACTCAGCGGCGGAAATGGTCGTGATACATTTGCTTAAAGCGTTGCTGTTGCACGTGGTGATCGACGATGGGGGGCGGATAGCCACAGCGATGACGCTCCAACGGAGAAATACTCCCGGATAGTAACTCTGGCGTGTCAACCGAGCGCAGTTCCGGTAGCCACCGACGGATATAGTCGGCATCGGGGTCAAATTTTTGTGCTTGGCTCATGGGATTAAAAATGCGCAGTGGCTTTGGATCCATGCCACTGGAGGCACTCCACTGCCAGCCGCCATTGTTTGCGGCTAAATCGCCATCGATGAGGCGCTGCATAAAATACCGCTCCCCCCACTGTGGATTAATGATTAAGTCCTTTGTGAGAAAGCTGGCGACAATCATGCGACAGCGGTTGTGCATCCAACCGGTTTCGTTCAACTGGCGCATGGCGGCATCCACTATCGGGTAGCCGGTCTCGCCGCGACACCAAGCCTCAAACTGTGATATGTCATTTACCCACGGAAAGCTGGCAAACCCTTGACGATAGGGACGTTCGGCCAACTCTGGAAACCAGTAGAGGGCGTGCTGATAGAATTCCCGCCAGGCCAGTTCCTGCTGCCACGTGCGAATACTCGCACGGGCTTCATCACTACGGGCGTGCTCGAGGGCTGCTTCACTGGCGGCCCAGACGGTGCGAATGCCGATCACGCCAAATTTTAAGGCAGGGCTTAATAGGGCAGTGCCGGGTCGCCCGGGGTAGTTCCGCTGCTCACCGTATTCGTAAATGGCGTGCTGGCTGAAGTGCGCGAGCTGTTGGGCTGCTGCTGCTTCTCCTGGAGCTAAAATCAACTCCCCCGACCAGTCAAAGCCTAAGTCATGGGTGCTGGGCAAGGGGATGCTCGCTATTTCGGTGGCCTCTAGGGGGGCAAAGTCTGGTGGCGGTGGCACGGGAGCGGCTTTGGGCAGGGCTGACCAATTGCGCCAAAAGGGGGTATAGACAGTGTAGGGCTGTCCCTGTTGGGTTTGCACAGCACTGGGGGGGTGCAATAGCTGATCCCACTGGCGGTGAACGGCGATGCCAAGGTCATTTAGGGTGGCGGCAACGACGCGATCGCGCTCTCTGGCGTAGGGTTCCACGTCTTCGTGCCAGTGTACCGCTGTGGCCTTTAAGGTGGTGGCCACCTCTGGGATCACTTGCCGCGGATCCCCCTGCACCATGAGCAGACAGCCTCCCCGTTGCTGGTACGCTTCCTTGAGCGCCTGTAGGCACCCCAGCAAGTAGGCCACCCGCACTGCGGCCACATCTTGCCCTTGCAGCAGTGCTGGGTCAAAACAGAAGACCCCAACCACCGTTGGGGTGTGCTGCCGCGCTGCGTACAAACCTAAGTTATCGGCAAGGCGCAGGTCGCGGCGGTGCCAAAACAGATGTAGGGGGTAACTCATCCAAACCTCCGGCAACCCCGTTAGCAAGGGGAGGATGTCAAGGCATCTTTAACATCTTAAAAGATAGAGGTAATGCAGTTATGGGTGGCCGCCTTCAGCTCTGGCGGTTCCTCGTTGGGGTCAAGCTGACGAAACTGCTCATAGGGCATGGTTTCTTGGAGGCGGTTAATGACGCAGGTGCAGTAGCGATCGCCGCGATCGCCAAAGCCGGCAGGTGCTTGCGCCGCAAACTTAGGTTCACAGTCAGCCATAAAGGCAGCAACCGCTTCTGGTGGGTAAGTATTGGGTGTATTTGCTATAGTGGGCAGCGCCCCAAGGCATAGGCTGCTGGCTCCTAGCAAGGCAGCAAAACGTTTCACCGCAGGTCTCCTAAAAAGGGTATTTCTAATTTTGCCAAAGGACTCTCTGCTGCAAATTCAAATTTTTATTGAGGCAATGGACAAGACAAACGGCTTTGCCTATACTTAGCTATACTTAGTTGCTCAACCCGATTCCTAGCCGCAGAATATCTGGGGAACACGAAAGCAGGATCCAGTCTTGGGACGTGCCCAAGGGTTCTGATGTTTTTTAGAGCCTACAGATATTTAGCACAGGCTTCTTGTTTTTCTGTCTTGAGTTATTTGCTAAGGAGGCTCCCATTTCTGAACCACTTTCCCTAACCCAAAGCTTACGGGGAACCCGTGAGGTGCGTGATGACTACCAAGTTTTCCGCCTGACGGGTCTCATCGATGCCTTCTCGGAGTCTGCCTTCCGCAAAGTCATTACCAAGTGCTTTGACGATGGCCCAGCAAACATTATCCTTGACCTCTCGAAAATTGAATTTCTTGATAGTTCAGGCTTGGGAGTTCTTGTCCAACTAGCCAAAAAGGCACAGGAGCACCAAGGGCAACTCCAGATTGTCACCAATCCACGGGTGACCCAAACCGTAAAAATGGTACGGCTCGAAAAATTTCTGCCCCTCCAGCCAGATTTGGCCACGGCGATCGCCCAGATTACGGATCAACCCTCTGCCTCGTAACGTCGCTCTATGGTTGCAGTCCTCAGGGGCGATGTCTCAGCCCCATGGTTATGATGGCGTCTGCCCCTTTTTTACCCATTGTGTCGGATGCAATTGCTGCTCAGCGCTTGTCCCCTTCTGCCCTTGCTTACTTTGGGGATGCGGTCTATGAGCTGTTTATTCGCTTTATCTTTTTGACTCCCCCCCAACGGATCAATGCCTACCACCACCAAGTCGTGGCACATGTCCGTGCTGAAAGCCAAGCTCGCTACATGGACATTCTGTGGCCCCACTGCACCGCCGCAGAGCTGACGATCTTTCGCCAAGGTCGCAATGCGGCGGCGGATGGCCCCAAACGGGTGCCCGCTAAAATCTATCGCCAAGCAACGGGGTTTGAAGCACTCTTGGGCTATCTCTATCTCACGGATCCGCAACGACTACAAGACGTTTTAGCTCTGCTAGAGCAGCATATTCGGGCAGAGGTAGCCGCAGCGGAATCGCTGTAATGAAATGTAACCACAGCGTGATAGGATGCTTAGTGGCCAGTTTGAGGCATCTCAAGATGCTCCGCGTGCTGCTGTGACGGTTCCCCATTCGGCATCTGCGCCCTCCCCTTCAACAACTGTTCCTAACCAGAGTGCAACTGGTGGAGCGATGGCGGAGTTTTACCAACTCTGTCGCGAATTATTCACGACAAGCTTGGTATTGATGGCGATCGCCTTTGGGACTGTCTGGGTCATCTACGACCTAAACACAGCCTTAAACTACTTACTGGGAGCAAGTGCCAGCCTGATTTATTTGCGCTTACTTGCTCGCAATGTGGAACGCTTGGGACATGACCAGAAAAAGCTAGGAAAGACACAGCTTCTCGTTGTGGTGGCGGTCATTATTTTGGCTGCCCGCTGGCACGAGTTGCACATTATTCCCGTATTTTTGGGATTTTTGACCTACAAAGCCGCCATTCTGGTCTATATGCTTCGTACGGTTTTGCCGTCCCCCTAACGACTGGCTTTGTTGTGCTTAGAACATTACGTGCGGAGGCATGATGCCTTTGATACACCTTTGGACCTCTCTCCCCGTTGCCAAACTCGAGGTGGGTCATCACTTCTACTGGCATATTGGCAACCTCAAGGTTCACGGTCAAGTGTTCATCACCACATGGATTGTGATGGGCATATTGATCGTGGCGGCTCTTGCGGCCTCCCGGAATATTCAGCGGGTTCCCAGTGGTATCCAAAACCTCATGGAATATGCCCTTGAATTTATCCGTGACTTGACCAAAAGCCAGATGGGTGAACACGAATACCGTGCTTGGGTTCCCTTTGTGGGAACACTGTTCCTGTTCATTTTTGTCTGTAACTGGTCAGGGGCGCTGGTGCCGTGGAAACTCATTGAGTTACCAGAAGGGGAATTGGCAGCACCCACCAATGACATTAATACCACTGTTGCCCTTGCGTTGTTGGTCTCCTTGGCTTACTTTTACGCAGGGCTGCGGAAGCGGGGGCTAAAGTATTTCACTAAATACATTGAGCCAACACCGGTATTGCTTCCTATTGCCATTTTGGAAGATTTTACAAAACCTCTTTCCCTGAGCTTCCGTCTTTTTGGCAACATCTTGGCGGATGAACTGGTGGTAGGGGTCTTGGTGTTGCTTGTTCCCCTGTTTGTGCCGTTACCGGTCATGGCGTTGGGGTTATTCACCAGTGCCATCCAAGCCCTTGTCTTTGCAACATTGGCCGCCACCTACATTGGTGAGGCAATGGAAGGGCATGGGGGAGAGCACGAAGAGGCTCACTCCTAAAGGGTACATACCCTGCTATTGTTATCTTTTGGAAATTTTGTTTCGTCCCACTACAGTCTGAGGAAATAAACTATGGATCCGTTAGTCGCTTCTGCTTCTGTGTTGGCTGCTGCTCTGGCTATTGGTTTGGCCTCCCTAGGCCCTGGCATCGGTCAAGGGAATGCCTCGGGTCAAGCCGTTGAAGGTATTGCGCGGCAACCAGAAGCGGAAGGTAAAATTCGGGGTACATTGCTGCTGACCCTTGCCTTTATGGAATCCCTGACGATTTACGGTCTGGTGATTGCTCTCGTGCTGCTGTTTGCTAACCCCTTTGCATCCTAAATAGCCCATGGTGGGGAAGGCGAGCTATGTGCGCTTTCCCCTTTTGTTCCGCCCCATTCTGGAGAGGCTGATGTTTGATTTTGATGCCACCCTACCCTTGATGGCTGTGCAGTTTTTAATTTTGACCGTCATTTTGAATGCGCTGCTGTATAAGCCGTTGGGTCAGGCACTGGACAATCGGGATGAGTACATCCGCACCAATTTGCAACAGGCCAAGGAGCGGCTGCAACAGGCCACCGAGCTAGCCAATCAGTACGAACAGGAATTGGCATATACCCGCCGTGAAGCCCAAGCGATCATTGAAGAGGCACGGGCAGAGGCACAAAAAATTGCCACGGCTGAAATTGCAGCAGCACAGCAGGCCCTACAGGCAGAGTTAATGAAGGCTCAAGCAGAGATTGATCAGCAAAAGCAGGCGACACTGCAGGCGCTCGAAGGTCAAGTGAGCAGCTTGAGTGAGCAGTTGTTAGCCAAGTTACTGGCCTAGGAGTTTGGGTCATGGACGCAGTAATTTTAATGGCAACGGAAGAGGTAGGGCATTTTGGCTTAAACACCAATTTGCTCGAAACCAATGTGATTAACCTTGCCATCATTATTGGGGTACTGGTTTATTTTGGTCGTGGTCTGCTGGGCAAAACCCTTGGCGATCGCCAGCAACAAATTGCAACGGCGATTGCAGAGGCGGAAGAACGCCAACGCACCGCAGCAGCTCGCTTGGCTCAGGAGCAGCAGAAGCTAGCCCAAGCAAAGGAGGAGGCAGCGCGTATTCGCGAAGCGGCGTTGGTTCGTGCCAAGGCAGCCAAAGAAGAACTGATCGCCAAGGCACAGCAGGAAATTGAGCGCTTGAAACAAACGGCCTCTCAAGACACCAGTGCGGCAACGGAGCGGGCGATCGCCGAGATCCGTGAGCGCATTACCGCCCTTGCCCTAGCTCAAGCGGAGCAGCAGCTCAAAGAGCGCTTGAGTCACGATGCCGAGCTTCAGCGCACCCTTGTTGATCGCAGTATTGCCCTACTAGGAGGCAAATGATGCAGACCACCATCCGTGGTGAACTTGTCGAACCCTACGCCGAAGCCCTACTGTCTTTGGCGCAGTCGCACAATCTCGCTGATCAGTTTCAGCAGGATAGCGGTTTGATTTTAGACCTACTGGCCGCCTCAGCGGAACTGCAAGAGTTTTTAGCCAACCCGCTCATTAATCCTGATGCTAAAAAGAACGTCCTGCGGCAGCTGACCGTGGATAAGGTACATGGCTATTTTCTCAATTTCCTCATGCTGCTGGTGGATCGGCGGCGCATTAATCTGTTAGCTGCCATTTGTCAGCAGTACCGCGCCCTGCTGCGCAAACTCCGCAATATTGTTTTGGCGGAAGTGATCAGTGCTGTAGAACTGACGGAGCAGCAACGCCACGCAGTTGTGGAGAAGGTAAAAACCATGACCGGTGCCGCTGATGTTGAACTGGCGATCGCCATCGACCCTGAACTCCTTGGTGGTGTGGTGATTAAAGTTGGCTCACAAATTTTTGATGCCAGCCTGCGCGGGCAGCTACGGCGCTTAAGTGTCAGCTTGGCACAACCGGTGTAACTCTTTTTGTACCTTTTTGTAAACTGTCTAACCCTTGAGAGCAATTCCTATGGTAAGCATCAGACCCGATGAAATCAGCAGCATTATTCGTCAGCAAATTGAGCAGTACGAGCAATCGATCAACGTCGATAACGTGGGTACTGTGCTACAGGTGGGCGACGGTATTGCCCGCGTCTATGGCCTTGATAAAGTGATGGCCTCAGAACTAGTGGAATTTGAAGACGGTACGGTGGGTATCGCCCTCAACCTCGAAGAAGATAACGTTGGGGTGGTGCTGATGGGGGCTGGCCTAGGCATTGAGGAAGGCAGTACGGTTCGTGCCACCGGTAAAATTGCCTCGGTTCCAGTGGGTGAGGCCGTCATTGGCCGTGTGGTGGATGCTCTGATGCGTCCCATTGACGGCAAAGGCGAGATTCACGCTACTGCAACCCGCTTGCTAGAGTCCCCCGCCCCCGGGATTGTGCAGCGCAAGTCGGTCTGCGAACCCCTGCAAACTGGCATTACCGCCATTGATGCCATGATTCCCATCGGTCGTGGCCAGCGGGAGTTAATCATTGGCGATCGCCAAACTGGGAAAACAGCCGTGGCAATCGATACGATCCTGAACCAAAAAGGTCAGGACGTGATCTGTGTCTATGTCGCTATTGGCCAAAAGGCCTCCAGCGTTGCCCAAGTGGTGAATGTTCTGCGGGAACGGGGTGCCCTTGACTACACCATTGTTGTCGCAGCCAACGCCAGTGACCCTGCTGCCTTGCAGTACTTAGCTCCCTACACCGGTGCTAGCATTGCTGAGTACTTTATGTATCAAGGCAAGCATACCCTAGTGATCTACGATGATCTCTCGAAACAAGCGCAGGCTTACCGGCAAATGTCATTGTTACTGCGTCGTCCCCCCGGTCGCGAAGCCTATCCGGGGGATGTGTTCTACCTCCACTCTCGTCTATTAGAGCGCGCCGCCAAACTCAATGACGCCCTAGGGGGTGGCAGTATGACCGCACTACCAATTGTGGAAACCCAAGCGGGCGACGTGTCTGCCTATATCCCCACCAACGTGATTTCCATTACCGATGGCCAGATTTTCTTGTCGTCTGACCTGTTTAATGCGGGTTTGCGACCTGCGATTAATGCGGGTATTTCTGTGTCTCGGGTGGGTTCGGCAGCACAAATTAAGGCAATGAAGCAGGTGGCTGGCAAACTCAAACTAGAACTTGCGCAGTTTGACGAACTCCAAGCCTTTGCGCAATTTGCCTCTGACTTAGATAAAGCAACCCAGAATCAACTGGCGCGGGGTCAGCGGTTACGGGAAATCCTCAAGCAGCCCCAGTACTCGCCCATTCCGGTGGAGTACCAAGTTGCGACCATCTATGCAGGCACCAATGGCTATTTGGACGATATTCCCGTTGAAGCCGTGGCTAAGTTTGTCGCTGGCCTGCGGGATTATTTGGCAACAAGTAAACCACAGTACGGTGAAGCGGTACGCAGTAGCCAAAAACTCGACGAAACCGCAGAAGCTCTGCTCAAAGAGGCGATCGCCGAATATAAAGCAGGCTTTACTGCCTAGGTTCCTCCACAATTAGCTGAGGGAGTGCGGGGGTAGATACGCCCTGCACTGTACCGTCGAGAGGCAGTCAGTACGGGATACAGATACCCCCGTGCCAATTGCAGACTAGCAGACGAAACGAGACACCCGCACGCCAACTAGGCGCGTTTACTCAACACGGGGGTGGCTTTCTTGTAGTGGCCAGCTCCTGTAGGGTCACTTGCCCTTAACACTGCGGCGGTGCTACTGCGGGGCACGTCCCGAGAAGACCCTTGAGGGGGCGATAGCAGGGTTTTGAGGATCACTACGCTAGCAATGGCAATTAAGAAGTAACCAAATGCTTGTTGAAGTTTTTGGGTGGAGACTCGCTGTCCCCAGTAGCTTCCTAGCAAGGAGCCAAGGGCTGCGGCAAGGGTTAATGTCAGCGTCAGGCGTGGATCGAGTGTTACAGTTCCTAAGTAGCCCCATACCCCAGCCACAGAATTCGCTGCAATAATTAGTAGCGATGTGCCAATTGCCTGCCGCATAGGAATTTTACCCAGTAGCACCAGGGCTGGCACAATGGCAAAGCCACCTCCCACCCCAACTAATCCGGTGAGAAGTCCTACCCCTAGCCCCTCGGTAGGCAGCCAAAGCCAGCAGTATTTGCAGGCAGGCGGGCGATAGAGTTGGCTTTCTAGGGTGACCTCTGGAGGCATCAATTCGGGTGGGGTGGAGCGTTGCTGCCGCCGAATCATTAAAAAGGCAGCGATCATCATGGTGCTGGCAAAGAGTAACAGCTGCACGGTGTCGGTAATCAAGGGCAGGGCAGCCAGTCGTGCCCCTAGGTAGGCACCAAGCATTGTGGCGGAGCCAAACACAAGAGCTAATCGCAGATTCACGTAGCCCCGTCGCCATTGGGGAATGGCCGCTAAGAGGCTGACACTGCCAACGATCACCAATGTCATGGCGATCGCCACCTTGGTTGGAATACCCATGACATAGACCAGAACCGGCAAGGCCAAGACAGACCCACCGCCCCCTAAAAGCCCTAAACTCAGACCGATGGCGATCGCTAACCCATGCCCCAGCCAATACCCTAACATCGCCTACTTCCTGCGCGGGCGATTCATGGGCAGAAGCGCAAGGAGCCGCGCCAAGGCGCACGTGTTTGTAATGCCTGCAAACAGTAGGCCAGCCCCGACAAATCCTGAGAGGAGAAAGAAGCCGGGATTCACCGTAAAGCCAGCGATCACCCCCACAAGGATCAGGCTGCCAGCCACAATTTGCACTTGGCGCATGAGGCTGATGGGGGCAGTACTGCCACCGTACCCCGCCTGCTGCCATGCCTGAAAGCCACCCTGCAATTCCCTGAGGTTGCTTAGCCCTTTCGCCTGGAGTATTTCCCACGCTAGGTGTGAGCGGCGACCCGACTGACAATAGAGAACAATGGGGATATTGAGGGTAGGCAGGTGAAGGTCTTGGACATCAGCCAGAGGGCAAAGTAAGGCACCGGGAATATGGCCACTGGCGTACTCGTTGGGTTCACGCACATCAATCAGCAGCAGGTCGCGATCGGCAAGTGCCCGATGCAGTTCCGCAGCGGTGATGAGGGTTGGCGTAGGGGTGATGGTCATGATGTCCTCCTATGTCTTAAAACGGATAGCGTAGGTTCAAGTTAGATAGCTAAACCGCCGCAACGGCTAAGCCACAACGTTCATTGGCCGGTACGGCTTCCATCATTTTTTGTGGGTTGGGCAGGTTCAGGCTGGCCATAAATTCAATAAATTGCTGGCGATCGCGCCCAACAAAGCGAGGGTTAAACCGTTTCTCTTCACCAATCGTGGACACAGTAAAGCCGCGATAATCATGGCCGGGATATACAAGGGTGTCGTCTGCAAGGCTAAAGAGGCGTTGGGTAACGGCATCGTAGAGAGCACCCGCATCGCCACTTTGAAAATCGGTGCGGCCACAACCGCGAATGAACAGCGAGTCTCCTGTGAGTAGGTGGTTGCCATTCACCAAGAAGGCTAGATGACTATCGGTATGGCCAAGGGTGGCGATCGCCTGAATGGGAATAGCCCCGACGTAAATTGTCTCTTGATCCTGCAAGAAACCGTCTGCACAGTCCACCTTGGCATTTTGGGGGACGAGGGTACGACAGCCCGTGTGCTCTCGCAGTTTTCCTGCACCAGTAATGTGATCCGCATGAACGTGGGTTTCTAAGCAATAGCGCAGTTTTAAGCCCAACTGCTCAATCAACAACAGGTCCCGATCCACCTGCTCCAAAACACTATCCACCAGCGCTGCTTCGCTCGTGGCTGGGTCAGCAATCAGGTAAGAATAGGTCCAAGTGGCTTGGTCAAATAATTGCCGGAATAACATGTGCAACTCCCTATAGACCCTCGGTAAATCTTAAGCGATCCTGTGCAAGGATAACTAATATGATTATATAACCAAATAGTTGAATAATGTCAAGGCGTAGAGGGGACGCTCCAACCCATAAGCGGCCATGGCAGCTAGACCTAACTACCGTCCCGATGTGAACCTGAAATGTCGAAGCTGTAACATTGTCAGCAGAAGCTAACAAAAGGACGGCAAAACAAGAATACCTCTATGAGCGAGGGGGCGATCGCCCTTAAAATTGAAAGTAGCAGATAAAAATGCAGGACAGCAATGCAACAATGTCCTGCAATTGCGTGTAGGGAGTGAACGTAGCTTAGGTATCCCACCATAACCAATAATTTAGCGCAGGCAAGCTATGGACGTTAAGCCTTCAGTTCAATCCTTGACGGAACAAGATGTCATTCAACGCCAAGCCGTCAGCCAACTCCTGCGAGCACGCTTACGAGCCACTGCAGGGGTCACCATCAGCGATGCCCCCCTCCCCATGGCCACCCCCAATCCCATGGGGTTATCTCCCCTAAAGCTGCCAACCCACTCCAATAACGATCAAACACCGGCCACGTGACTTACCGCTATTGAATCAACGATTACAACAGCAGCTTCCTACCCAACAGATTGCCCAATTGTTTTTCATTGTTTAAACGGGAATAGTTGCAAGCATTTTCCTTGTAAGGATTTTAGGAAGTTTAATCGTGGATCTTTAGTGACACCAAAAATCGTAATAACTTGATACTCTCCTAAATCGGAAACCCAGACAGGAGATGGTTTTCCAGTTGAACCGCAAAGTCTTTCGTCGTAATTCCCATTATGTTTGAGCTTAGGATCGTGTAACAGTGAGAGACCATAGGGTTTTTCTCCTCGACTATCACCACTACAGATGACAATGCGGCAGTTTCCATCAAGTACCTCTAACCAATCTTCAGAAGTAACAGTAGTAACAGTTCCTGCACTCAGTAATTGAGGGTGTTGACTATTAATTTTCTTGCCGGTTAAATAGGCGATCGCTTCATAAATAGAACGCAAGTTTCTCTGGAATAGATCCCGAAAACCCTTCTCGTCTTCAGGCAATTGCCACAGGTCAGTCTTTTCATTAACCTTCCTCTTCAGGGGGAAGGCGATCGAATGGAAACACACCTTTTAACTCATGCACGCTGCCGTCGTCTAGACCCTTCCTCTTCAGGGGGAAGGCGATCGAATGGAAACGTATCACCCAGCTTGTGCCGTTAAACCCACCTCCTTTTAAACCTTCCTCTTCAGGGGGAAGGCGATCGAATGGAAACGAGCGGAACGATCACGCTGTTGCGCCCTATCCATGCGCCTAGCCTTCCTCTTCAGGGGGAAGGCGATCGAATGGAAACTCCACCAAACACTTGGATATTGGCAAAGGCACAAACAGGTGAGGCATGACCCACCCGAATGGCTTGGTTGGGTTCGCCTTTACCACAGAAGGGGGTGCCGAACATCTCTGTTGTCGTTGCATCCCCAACCGCAATGAGGTTATGCCAGAAGTCAGGGGTGGTGCCGCGATAATTAGGGTTACGCACGGTGCGCGTTAGGCGACCCTGTTCAATGAGCTTGGCATACTCACAACCAAACTGAAACTTCAGGCGATAGTCATCAATAGACCACGAGCGATTAGCTTCCATATAGATTCCCGATTCAATCCCCGCAATCATGTCCTCAAAGCTGGTGTGCCCCGGCTCAATGTTCAGGTTTGCCATGCGATCAATGGGGGGGCGGTTCCACGAACTAGCCCGCGCATTTGCTACCCCCACTACCCCAGCCCGCTGCTGGCTTTCAAGGCTACCTAGCCCGCGCAGCAAGCGCCCTTCTTTAATCAGGTAGGTGCGCTCTGCGGCTGCGCCAATATCATCAAAGGCATAACTGGCAAGTTCACCGGTGACGTTCGGGTCAAAGGTGACGTTCAGTAATGGCGATCCGTACTGGCGCTGACCAAAATCCTCTAGCCGAATAAAGCTACTGCCTGCGTAATTGCGCTCATCTCCAAGAATACGATCCAACTCGAGGGGATGGCCAATGCTCTCGTGAATTTGCAACATCATCTGATCGGGCGCCAAAACGAGGGTTGTGGTGACTTCGGGGCACTCGGGTGCGCTCAACAGTTCCACCGCCTGCTCGCCAATATAACGGGCGCGATCGCTCATCGCCTGCAGCTCAACCCACTCTAGGCCGCCTTGATAGCAGCGAGCCAGCCACCCGTGATCGGTGCGCTGCTGCACCACCCCCGCTGCTTGGGCGGTGGCACTCATATCCGTGAGCACTTGGTAAAATTGCTGCTCAACGGCACTGCCATCACTGGTAAGCCATTGGCTGGTTGTCTCCACCGTCTGCACAAAGGCACGAGTTTGGACAATCGCATCGGCCACTTTGAGGTCTTGGCACAGCCGCACCAACAGATCGCTCACCTCCCTAGGTGATAAGCGATCAAAGGGTTGCTGTTGGGGCGATCGGTAGGTTCCTTGGGCAACCCCCCGCGCCGCCCTCGTAAAGCCAAAAAGTTGCCATGGGGCTGCTGCCTTGGCTTGGTTGTAGGCCTTACGAATGGCATCATGAATGGCGGCGGGTGCCAATTGGGCAGTGGCAGCGTAACCAAACTGGCCATTCACCAGAACGTCCACCATCACCCCCCGCTGGCGTACCCTTTGGTTCATGTCTGGCTGACCATCCCGGGCACTGCGGGTTATCAGTGTTTCATCAACGTAGCGCAGCCCTAGCCAATCGACAGGCACATCCACTTGGTTCAACACAGCCGCTAAATTGGGTTCTGCCATCATGAGTGCGTGCTAGCTTAGAGTTTGGCAACAGTTCGAGTGTATTCTAAATGCTAACAGCGTTTACGGCAGGCCTCACCCTAATTACCATCTCCGAGTTAGGGGATAAAACCTTCTTTATTGGGATGATCTTGGCTGCCCGGCACCCCAAGCGGTGGGTATTTATTGGAGTGTGGACTGCCCTTATTGTCATGACCTTGCTCTCAATCGCCGTAGGTAAGGTGTTTAGCCTGCTGCCCAAGGCGTTTACGTTTTATGCTGCCATTGGTCTGTTCACTATCTTTGGCCTGAAAATGTTGATTCACGGCTGGCGTATGGCTGATAGCCCCTGCGAAGATGAATGTGAAGCAGCGGCGGAAACCGTTGAGAAAGCTGAGGCCAACCTCAGTCGCTGGGGCAATAATCCCATCTGGGCCACAGTTGTTGAAGCCTTTAGCCTGACGTTTGTCGCTGAATGGGGCGATCGCACCCAAATTAGCACGATTACCCTTGCCGCCACCTATAATCCGTGGGGAGTAGCCCTAGGAGCCATTGCGGGGCATGGCATTTGTGCGCTCATTGCCGTTCTGGGGGGTAGCTTGATTGCCGGCAGGATTTCAGAACGAACCCTAACCTTGGGGGGGGCGCCCTGTTTTTGGTGTTTGCAATTGTGACAGCGGTTCAAGGCTTACCGGGAGCTTAAGGGAATGGCTAACCCATTTTGGGCAGAATTAAGGTGGTTACTGGGGGTCTTTTTGGCCTCCTTGGGGATAGCCGTTGGCCTGAAGACAGTGGCACCCCTCTATCCGTTACCACCGACGTTAGGCGTGATCTTGGCTCTGGTGCTGTTTCCTAGCCTTGTGATGGCTGTTGTCTTGGTGCGGCTCAACCAAGGCGATAACCAAACCCCCTGACCGTTAGGATATACTCGGGATGACTAGGATCCACTTCAATTTTTTCTCGTAGCCAGCGAATGTGAACATCCACGGTTTTGCTGTCACCAATAAAATCGTGCCCCCACACCTGATCTAACAACTGCTCCCGTGACCACACCCGGCGTGGCTGGCGCATAAATAGCTCCAGTAGCTTGTACTCTTTGGGGGATAAACTCACCTCTTCTCCCCGTAAGGTCACACGGCACTCCTGAGGATACAGGCACAGTTCCTGAAACCGCAGCACCGGCGGTGAAGCAAAGTGCTGAGGCTGAACCCGTCGTAACAGCGCTCGACAGCGAGCCACCATTTCGCGCATACCAAAGGGCTTTGAGAGGTAATCATCAGCACCAATTTCTAGACCGACTACCCGATCAATTTCACTTCCTTTGGCACTGATCATCAGAATCGGTACGGTACACCCTTCACGCCGAATCAGGCGACAGAGATCCAAGCCGCTTACCCCCGGCAGCATCAAATCCAAAATAATTAAGTCTATGGCTGGGTTCAGGTCTGCATGAGACCTAAAAAGATGGGAGTTAATGAGACTCAGTGCCTCATGACCATCCGTTGCTGTAATTGTCTGAAAACCCTCATCCTGAAGGGCAAGAACTAACGTTTCTCGAATTAAATCTTCATCTTCAATCACTAAAATGTGTGCGATCGCTGGCGGTACGTGGGATACAGGTGCATCAACCACAGTCTCAAGGGAAAGCATAGAAAAACCTGAATACTGCCCAGTTGCCTCAATTCTACCACCCTGTTTTGAAGGTAAAGGGGCTGACCCCCTCGCCCCTTATTTTCTGCGCGGATCCACTAGCCCACGTCGCTGACATAGCGCAGCAAAATCCCCCGCTGACCAATGATGAAGCCTTGCTGCGGGCTAAAAAAGAGAATCTTATAAAAATTGGAGGGCACCTGTTTCACATCCATATCTTGCTGCCACGTTTGGCCGCCATCAAAACTACAGAGCAGCACACCACTCCCTCCCGCCAACCATATTTCTTCGGGGGTACGGTAGGCGAGATCTAGCAGCCCAACACTATTGCGCCGCAGGGGACTCAGTAGCTCCCCCCATTCATCGGGGTTTTGGGGGTCAGAAAAGGCAATTTTGCCACCATTGACAATCATCCACAGAGCGCCGTTGGGCGTAAAGCCCATATTATGAACCCGCCGTGAACTGGTGCGGTTATGGGGTTCCCATGCTGCTTGCCCCGGCTGCCACGTCGAGTAAAAGCTACCCCGCGAAGACACAGCCACATATTCGCCAGCCGGCGAGCGATTCAGGTTACGCATCACGCCGATGGCTTCTTGTACAAGCGCCTGCCAGTTTTTGCCCCCATCTTGGCTGCGGTAGATAGCACCGACATCCGTCATCATTTCCGCTTGGCCGTTGCTCAGCGCCTTAATGAAGCGGGGTGCTCCTGGGAGTTTGGGGCTAAGGGGAATTTGATTCCACGACTGACCGCCATCCTCCGTATGCAGCATAATTGGCGGCTCACCAACAATCCAGCCTTCATTCCCCTTAAAGCTGACACTGTTAAAGCGGTAGTCTGGGTTATCTAACACAAGGGTGCGGGGTTCCCACGTCCGGCCACCATCACGAGTTTCCATCAGGGTAGCGTTAGCCCCTACCAGCCAGCCATGGTTGGCATCAATAAAACTAATATCGAGAATTGTCGACGTGGTGGGCAGTTGCAGCGCCTCCCACGGGTTGTACTCAAGGCTAGGAACCGCAAGGGCATGGGCTGTCAGAGATAGCCACAGTGCCACCATGATCAGTACGCTACGGGTGAGCTTGGTTATATTTTGACGGTGGGAATGAATTTGCTTAGCGAACATTATAGAAACTCAGTAGAAAAAGAAAAGCAATGGCAAGACCACCAAAGATCAGTAGGTTTTTTTGGCCGGGGGTCAGGGTATTGACCCCAAAGCCATAGTTTAAGTTTTCCTTGAACCCTGAGGGGGAACCCACCGGTCCGATATTACTAAACTGCTTTTTGGGAGCACCACACACTGGACAGCGCCAGGTAATGGGCAAGTCGGCAAAGGCAGTGCCCACTGCAATGGCACGGGTGCTATCCCCTTTAGCAGGTTCGTAAACGTAGCCGCAGGCGCGACACTCAAACCGATCCAGCAGGGTATCGTCAGGGGTTTCGGTTGTCATACCACAGAATTCTTAAGATTTGCGACATACATCTTAATATTACGTTATTAGGGATCATTTCCTAGTCCCCCATAGTTCAGATCCAGAGGAAATGAGGAAATATTGAGCCAGTATGTAACAAAGCCGTAGTCTTAGGAAATATAAAAAAAAGATTAGAGAATCCTGATCTCTCCGAGAAGTGATGCCAAAATCAAGGATATTGAAATGAGGTCAGCGTATATAGACCTTAACCTTAAATCTCCTTTAATAAGTTGTAAGGTGTCAGCTTCTATTTTATTTTAGGAGCTGGCATCTTACTTATGGATGCATAGGTTCTTATTTTTTAGGCACAGTTTGTAGGTGCAGTCCTTGGCCGTCAGCCTCCATTCTCAAGACTCTTGGCGGTATGCCTATCCTCCCTTGCAAGCAGGTGTTCTGTGTCGGCGCTACAAGCGTTTTTTTGCCGAGATTGAGTTGAGCAGTGGCGATCGCATCGTTGCTCACTGTCCCAATACAGGCCCGATGACGGGTATTTGTGAAGTGGGGGCACCTGTGCAGGTCTCCTATCATCCCGATCCAAGACGCAAGCTGGCTTATACATGGGAAATGATTTTTGTCGATGGCACATGGGTAGGGGTGAACACAGGGTTACCCAACAAGGTCATAGCCTCTGCCTTAGCCGCGGGGAAACTGCCTGAGTTGGCGGGGTATGCCAACCACCAGCGGGAAGTTCCCTACGGTCAGGAGCGTAGCCGTATCGACTTTTTCTTGACAGGGCACCCGCAGCAGCCCCCAGCCTATGTGGAGGTCAAAAATACAACATGGGCGCGCTCTGGCTTAGCCCTATTTCCAGATACCGTCACCACCCGGGGGCAGAAACATTTGCGGGAACTGCAATGGCTGCGCCAAACTCAGCCGCAGGCTCGCGTGTGCATGGTGTACTTTATTAACCGTGGTGATTGCGATCGCTTTGCCCCTGGGGATAGTGCTGACCCCACCTATGGTGAGCTGTTGCGCACAGCGGTAGCCATGGGGGTTGAGGTGCTACCCTATCGCTTTGCCATAAGCCCTGCGGGGATTGACTTTTTAGGGACGGCAAAGTTAACTCTCTGTAACAGAAGTATTACGACGGCCAAGGTGCTTGAGTAAGAGTGGCACACTGAAATTAACCTAATGCATTGTGAGCAGTAGCCATGACGAATCCCCAAACGCCCCCACCCCGTGTTCCCAATACACCACCTATGCCACCGCCACGTCCTGCGGGAAGCACTCCGGCCATGCCGCCCCAAGGTGCCCCCCCGCAAGGGATGCCGCCGCGCCCGATGCCGCCCCAAGGCGTTCCCCCGCAGGGGATGCCACCGCGCCCGATGCCCCCCCAAGGCGTTCCCCCGCAGGGGATGCCACCGCGCCCGGTGCCGCCCCAAGGCGTTCCTCCGCAGGGGATACCACCACGCCCGATGCCGCCCCAAGGGGTTCCCCCGCAAGGGATGCCACAGCAAATGGTTCCCACTCAGTCCATGCCCACCCCCGCAGCACGGATTTCGGGGCCGACGATGGAGCAGTTAGTGCGGGAAGCCTTTGAGCATGGTTACTCTGATATTCATGTTGGTGTTGGTGAGGCACCACGGTTTCGCGATCGCGGCAAGCTAGAAGTGACTAACTACCCTGTTACCGATGAAGAAACCTTTAATTACTGGTTAAACGAGTTGCTCTCACCGCAGCAAATTGAGCAGTTTCGTACCCATTTAGAGTACGACGGTGCTTACCAGTATGAAGGCATGTGTCGGGTACGGATCAACATTTTTGTGGCGCTGAAGGGGCCGGCCATGGTGCTGCGGCTAATTCCGGTAAAAATTCTCACCCTTGAGCAATTGAACTTGCCACCAGTCTTTAAGGATTTATGTCACTACCATAAGGGGTTAATTTTGGTGACTGGCCCCACGGGTTCTGGTAAGTCCACCACCCTTGCGGCAATGGTGGATTTTATCAATACAGAAATGCCCAAGCATATTATTTCCATTGAAGACCCGATAGAATTTGTTCACCAAAGTCGGCGAGCCATGATTCGCCAGCGGGAGGTGGGTATTCATACCCTTAAATTTGATAATGCCCTCAAAGCCTCTCTACGGGAAGACCCAGATATTATCCTGATTGGGGAGATGCGCGATCGCGAAACGGTCAATACGGCTCTCAAAGCCGCCCAAACAGGTCACTTAGTCTTTGGTACGTTGCACACTAACAGTGCTGTAAAAACCATCGAGCGGATTCTCAACCTCTATAACCCTGATGAACAGGGGCCGATGCGGATGCAGGTGGCAGAGTCACTGGTGGCCGTGATTGCCCAAGCCTTGGTGCGCACCACCGATGGTAAGCGGGCAGCCATTCATGAAATCATGATCAACACCGATGCCATCAAAGACTACATTTTGCGTGGGGAAGTGGAACAAATTGAGGCGATTATTCCCCAATGTACCTATGATGGGATGTGTACCATGAACCAGTGCCTCTACGAACTCTACGAGGCCGGGCGCATTGATGAGGAAACGGCGATTGAAAACTCGCCCAAGCCCAATGAAATGGCACAAATCCTGCGGGGTCGCGTGTAGGGGGACTCCTTCTGCGATCGGGGCTGCTGCGGCAATGGTTCAATAAGGTTGTGATCAGGCCAATACTATACAAAGGGCTTGCCCTGTTGACTCCTGGTCAGGATGTGGTGTTCTGTCGCGATAGCACCAAGCAAGGGCACTGGCACCAAGACCTTTGTCATGCGCTGCAGCAACTCCTCGATCTGCGGGAGCCACCGTTATTTCTCGTCCCCTGCTACAGTGCTGCGGTTGATTACTGGTTTGACGAGGAGCAACAACTGTTACGGGTGGCAGCGGAGGTCTATCCGTTAGCATGGCCGCACCGCCCGCTGCTAGATGCTCTTTTTGCCTTGCCAGATCAAAAAACACTGCTGTGGCAATTGGTGGAGGATCCGCAACATCCGTGCGATCGCCTTGCCATTGAGTCTTATCGTGCCGATTTCCCGCAACTGTGGGAGCATCACCACCTGGTCTATGATTTGCGGCAGGCCTCCCCCGCCAGTAGTTTTGTTCCCCGCCGCACCGAACCAGACCGCTATGTCTTGCGCCTTTACGTGGCAAGTGAAACCAGTGCGGTGGAGCATGCCCTAAAAAATCTCCATACCCTTCTCAGTCAGTGTTTAACGGTTCCCTATACCCTTAAGGTTGTAGATGTTACAAAGCAACCAGAGTTTGCCGAAGAAGATCAGGTGACGGCTACCCCCACATTGGTGCGGGTACACCCTAGACCCGTCCGGCGCTTAGTGGGGCATCTTGACGATCGCGATCGAGTCCAACGACTATTGACACCCTAAATTCCGACGACCACAACGGTCACATTGTCACGGCCACCATGGTTTTTAGCGGCATGGACCAGCGCCGCGGCCGCTTTTTCCACATTTGGCTCGCTGAGGTAAATACTAATCACGTCATCGGTGAGTTCTTCGGTGAGACCATCGGTACACAGCAGCAGGCGATCGCCCGGCTCCAGATCAATGGGTTGAATATCAATTTGGCTTAAATCTTCCCGTCCCAAACACTGGGAGAGCACATGCCGCCATGGATGCTGCCGTGCCTGCTCAAGGGTTAAGCTGCCCAACTGTACTGCTTGGGCAATCCAGGTGTGATCTTGGGTAATTTGGCGCAGTTCATCCCTACGCCAGCGGTAAATGCGTGAATCCCCTACGTGGGCACACCATGCCCCATCCCGACTGTCATCTAACAACACCACAACTGCCGTAGTGCCCATATCCGCACGACCAGCATTTTGCTGCTGCTGTTCCACAATGGCCTCATTGGCGGCCAGAAAGGCTTGACGCAACAGCGTGACTGGGTCGTACTCTAACTCTTGCAAGTGAGCGTCTAAATACTGATAAATGTGCTCTACCGCTAGACGGCTAGCCTCTTCTCCGCCTGCGTGTCCTCCCATTCCATCAGCAACAATGAAAAAACGATGATTCTTTTCGTCAATGTAAAAAGCATCTTGATTACTTTTACGAATGAGACCACAGTCTGTTAAGCCAGCAACGTCCATGACCCTCCTATTCCGGGCTGTATTCTAAAACATTTTTTCATACTTATCGAGTTTAAGCATGAGTCGCCAATAGAGGATACCCAACCATACCGCTAAGGCGGCTGCCACACCCGCTAACAAAATATACTGGTTGACCAGTAGAATCGTTGCCGCCAGTGAAAAGCTGCCAATGAGAACAACGTAGTTTAAGCCTAAATTAATATTACTTAAGCGTCGTAAAATGCGGTCGCTTTCACTAGAGCGTACCCGTAGCCGTAGATCTCCATTTTCCAGTTTATCGAGCACTTCGTCGAGGCGACGGGGCAGGCCAATGGCACTGGTGCCCACTTGGGCAGCTTGGCGGCTGATCTCGGAAAAGAGACTGCCATTGTTGGGGTCTGAGAAATTTCCGTTGGTCATCAGTTCACTCGCAAAGGGTTGAGCAACTTGCATAAAGTTAAAGTCTTGGTCGAGTCCTTTGCCTACCCCTTCTAGGGTCGAAAATGCTCGCATGACAAAGGTAAAGGTAGCGGGAAAGCGAAACGGTTGATCGTAGGCAATTTCGTAGAGATCATCGCTAATTTGGGCAACGGACTGCACCTCGAAGGGTTGATCCATAAAGTTGTCTAGAAGATATTGAATCGAGCGACGCACCGGCCCTATGTCCCCAGTGGGAACCAACGCCCCCAACTCAATTAGGGACTGTACCACCTGCTCACCATCCCGCTGGGCAATACTCAAAAATGTTCTGAGTAATTTGTCGCGGGTGACCGCTTGGATGCGACCCATCATACCAAAGTCATAGAAAATCAGTTGGCCGCCGGGGCTAACGGCAATATTGCCCGGATGGGGGTCAGCGTGAAAGAAGCCATCGTTGAGCACTTGGTAGAGGTAGGCTTTGGCCCCTAGCTCAGCTAAGCGCTTGCGGTCTAATCCTGCTGCCTCAAGCGCCTCGTAGTGACTAATTTTAATTCCGGGCAAGTATTCAAGGGTGAGTACCCGCAGTGAGGTATACCGCCAATAGACCCGCGGAACACAGACCCACTCGCGATCCCGAAAGTTACGCCGAAAAGTATCGGCGTTACGTCCCTCGTTGAGGTAGTCAATCTCCTCGTAAAGGATGCGGCAGCACTCCTCATAAATGCCCATCCAGTCGCGACCTTGCCCCCATTTGGGATGGTTTTGGAAATACCGGGTAATGCCTTTGAGAATGGCCAGATCAATGTCGAAGAGTTGCCGTAATCCGGGGCGCTGTACTTTGACCACGACTTCTTCGCCAGAGACAAGTTGGGCTTTGTGAACTTGGCCGAGGCTGGCAGCGGCCATGGGAATGGGGTCAAAGCTGCGGAAGAGTTCGGGAATGCGGCGGCCAAAGTCTTCGTAGATGATTTTTTCTACAAGGTCGTAGCTAAAGGCGGGCACCCGATCCTGAAGCTTACTGAGTTCTTCGACGTATTCGGTGGGAAAGAGATCGGCGCGGGTGGAGAAGAGTTGCCCGAGTTTAATAAAGGTTGGGCCTAGGTCGAGAAAGGTTTCCCGAATCCAGATGGCTTGGGCGCGACGGCGAGCGGCGCGTTTGGCATCGGTCATCCCCCCCAGTAACTCCATGCCTTTCCCAACAGCCAGCGACCGCCCAGAAATCGCCAGACAAAGAACCAAATATCAAAAAAGCGGCGAGTCTTCGAGTAGTGTTCTCGATTCCACCGATAGGATTTGCCTGTGGGCATAAAGGTAACCGAAGCTGGAGTTGACACGCGGCGTTCTGTAGTGGGTGATCTCAACAAATTGTAACGAATCCCTTGTGAATCGCGAAGAATCATCGTCAATGGCCTCCTAGAGGGCATAGCGATCGCGCCCCATGCCGAGGGCAAAGCGTAGGGAATCCGGTATATTTTTGCTGCTAGCGGTTAAAAAGACGGTTAGCCCTAGCAAACTAAACCCTGCGGCCATGCGAAAGAGAATGCGGTAGCCGAGGGGCACAATTAAGACCCCGAGCAGCGGTCCTGCCAAGGCCATCCCTAGGTCAAACCCGCCGAGGCTAAGGCTGAGGACTCGTCCCCGCTCGTTAGGATGGGAGCGATCGGCCATTAAGGCCGCCACCATGGGAATGAGTACGCCACCGGCTAATCCTTCAAGGATGGCTGCCCACAAAAGGTCTAAGGGTGTTTCGGCTTGGGCCAGTAACACCATAGACACGACGTAACACACCAGACTACTGGAGATGAAAATGCCGCGTCCCCAGCGATCGGAGGCTGAGCCGGTGGCCACCCGCCCCATAAAGCTGGCGATCGCCGCGGCGGTGTAGAACACGCCAGCAGAGAGATCGATCCGTTCGGCAGCAATAAAGAGGGGAATAAAGGTGGCAATCGTGCCGAAGGTGAGACCCACGCTGAGCATCACTAGGGTGGGAATCCGCAACCGCTCTGAGAGCAAGAGTCGCCAAAATAGGGGTTTGGAATGGTTATCAGTAGCGATCCCCTCTGAGGTTAGGGCAACGGGGCGAACCCCCGCCGCCGCAATGATTCCCAAGGTCGCTAAGGCGCTGGCCACGACAAAGACCCAGTTATCGCCATAGGCGTGCTGAAGCCAACTGCCCAAACTCGGCCCCACGGCCACCCCAATGGGATGGACTAAGCTGGTGTAACCAATGATTTCCCCGCGATGGCGAGGTGGGGCAATATCGGTCACGAGCGCCATGTAACCTGTGGTAAAGCCTGCGATGCTTACACCATGCAGGAGGCGCACCGCAATCAGGAGGGGCACATTATGACTGACCATGTAAAAAAGGGGGGCGATCGCCGCTACCGCCAAGCCAATCAAGAGCGTAATTTTGCGCCCGCGGTTGTCCGCCAATGGGCCTAGCCACGACCGAGAAACGATTAAGCCAACAGCAAAGGCACCCATGACAATCCCCACTTGGTGGGGGCTGCCTCCTTGGGCAGCAATGTATAGGGGCAGTGTCGGCAGCAGTGCTGCAATGCTCGACCAAAATAACAGCCCCGCTAGCAAGACCTTCAGGAGGGTATGCCGCAGCGGTGGGGGTAACTTCATCAGAACAATCACGGATCCCCCTAGTTAACAAAACGTTACATTTTCAATTCTAACGAATGGGATCAAAAGGGGAGTTCTCCTTGATCTGGTACTGCGGCGGTCTGTGGGTCGTATAGTGGACTTTTGCGCAAGCCAACCGCAATTTTGCTGTGCTTTTCAATTTGTTGCATCACCTGCCGTGCCCGCTGAATTACGACGGGAGGCAAGCCCGCTAAACGCCCTGCTTCGATCCCATAGGAGCGATCGGCACCACCAGGTTTCACTTGGTGCAGAAAAATAATTTCCTCCGGTAGTTCCTTCACCACCACTTGGAAGTTGGCCACGTTTGGCAACAGCGAGGCCAGTTGATTCAGTTCGTGGTAGTGGGTGGCAAAAATCGTACGCGATCGCAGCGTTGTCGCCAAATATTCTGCCACAGACCACGCGATCGCCAAGCCATCAAACGTAGCGGTACCGCGACCAATTTCATCGAGCAAGACCAACGACTGCGACCCCGCATGGTTAAGAATGTTGGCGGTTTCGTTCATTTCCACCATAAAGGTGGATTGGCCGGTCGCCAGATCATCAACAGCCCCCACGCGGGTAAAGATGCGATCGCAAAGGCCAAGGGTGGCGCGGGTGGCAGGCACATAGCTGCCCATTTGCGCCAGCAGTTGAATGAGTCCGACTTGCCGCAGATAACAACTTTTGCCGCTGGCATTGGGGCCGGTCAGGATCATTAAGTCTGCCTTATCCCCCAGCCGTGTCTCATTGGGAACAAAGAACCCAGCAGGCAGCAGTTGCTCGACCACGGGATGACGACCCGCGCAAATCTCAAGCCGCCGATCTAGGGTCATCTGGGGGCGGCAGTAGCCTTGGTACAGTGCCACCTCTGCCAGACTGAGGAGGGCATCCGCTGCGGCCACCGCGGCGGCAAGGGTTCGAATCGTTGCAGCATGGGCGGCAACCTGCTCACGCAACTGCACAAAGTACTGGTACTCTAGCTCAAAAAGGTGGCTTTGCGCCCCCATCAAGCGGGCTTCGCGCTCCTTCAGTTCAGCGGTAATAAAGCGCTCTTCATTGGTGAGGGTTTGCTTGCGGATGTAGGTGTCGGGGACTTGGCTCACCTTAGCACGGGAGACACTGAGGTAGTAGCCCGAAACTTTGGTATAGCCCACTTTGAGGGTGGGAATACCCGTGCGTTCGCGTTCTTGAGCTTCGAGATTGAGAATCCACTGCTGATCCTGCTCAATTTGCAGGCGTTGCTGATCGAGATCGGGATACGCGCCACTGCGGATAATTCCTCCCTCAGTCGAGCTGATGGGGGGCTGCTCCACAAGGGCAGCGGCTAGGGTTTCCCCTAACTGTTCAATCTCAGCGGGCACCGTTGCTAGGGCACACAGGTAGGGAGAGTGTACCTCCTTCAGAGCCGCCGCAAGGGACACTAAGGTGCGAAATGAATCCCGCAACGCTGCCAGATCGCGGGGATTCGCCGTTCCAGAGCCAGCCCGTCCTGCGAGTCGCTCGAGATCGTAAATTTCTTGAAGATGGCGGTGGAGAGTTTGCCGCAGGCCACTGTTGGCCATTAACTCAGCGATAGCATCATGGCGGGCGGTAATCTGTTCTAGATCGAGTAAGGGTTGCAGCAGCCAACGCCGCAGGAGCCGCCCTCCCATGGCCGTCGTGGTGCGATCAATCGCCCACAGCAAGGAGCCTTGAAAGCTCCCATCACGAACGGTTTGGGTGAGCTCGAGGTTACGGCGGGTTTGCGGATCTAAGAAGAGGTACTCCTGTAGGGAATAGGTGCTCAGGTTTTGCAGGGGGACGGTTTGCTGGCGATGGGTTTCGTCTAAATAGGCCAGTAGCCCACCAGCGGCACGGGTGGCAAGGGTGAGATGCTCGCAGCCAAAGCCTTCAAGGGACTTCACCTGAAAGCGCTGACACAAGCGTTGCCGTGCTTCAGCGGCATGAAAGTCGTGGGGCGATCGCAGGGTGTAGCACCAGTGGTTGGGTAAGTCTGCTGGCAGGTGCTCTTTGGCCTCGTGGGGGCGCAGCAGGCGGTTGAGGTCGGGTGCCTCACTGGGAATCAGGACTTCTGCGGGTTGGAGGCGATTTAGCTCGGCAACTAAATCGGCGCGATCGCCCCCCTGGGTGGTACAAAATTCCCCCGTTGAGACATCAGCATAGGCGAGCCCCCAGTGATGGCCTGAGAGAATCACCGCTGCTAGAAAATTATTGCGGCGGGGTTGGAGTAATTCGCTATCTAAAACGGTGCCCGGAGTAAACACATGGGTTACTTCCCGCTTGACAAGTCCTTGGGCTTGCGCCGGATCTTCGACTTGATCGCAGATGGCAATGGCATAGCCCTTTTCAATGAGGGTGCGGCAATAGCGCTCTAGGGCATGGTGTGGAATCCCCGCCATGGCAACTCGCCCAACCTCTTTGCCCCCCTCTTTCCCTGTTAGAACCAGTTCTAGTTCGCGGGCAACGGTACAGGCATCCTGAAAAAACGTTTCGTAAAAGTCACCGACGCGGTACAGCAGCAACGCTTGGGGATAAGCATCCTTCAGATCGGCGTAGTGCTGTAGCATGGGGGTCAGCAACGAACGCTCAACTTCATCATGGCGCACTTGTAGTCCCGGATTGCGCCCCAGCCGCAGGGTCGGTGCATCTATTTCAGTATGGGGTAATCGGCGATCGCCACTGTCAGACATGAAACCCTTAGGACACAACCTGTAACTGCTGATAAATCAAAGGATACATCATTCCCCAAATCGCCTCTTGGGCATTCGTGAGGGTATGGTCACTGTCAAGTTCGACACGGCTCACCCAAGGCCGCCCTTCATTGTAGTGGCGACTGGCCGCCACTGAAATGACATCATCCGCAGTGCCGTGGAAAATGAGCGTTGGTACCGGACGTTGTAAGGCTGCGTCATCATAGGTTTGCAGATCTTCGACAAACCCATAGCTCAAGGGCAGCCACCGCTGTTCAGTGTAATGATAGACCGCCAACGAGCCAGTACGCTGCCACTGGTGAAGCTGAGACCCCAGACGTGGTAGCCACTGCGCCGCAAACTCAAAGGCCGGCGCCAGCAAAAATAACTGCTTGACTTGGGGGCAGCGTTGCGCCACCCATGCCGCCGTCAAGCCACCAAAACTAGAACCAATCAGCGTTACTAGTTCGTCCTGCCGCAGCAGAGAGATCACCTGCTGAATTTGACGACTCAGGCTCAGGTGAAAAAAATCCCCCTGATTCAAGTCGGGCGTGAGCAGGGACAGCCCCAGCTCCCGGAAGCGATCGCTAAAGTACTGTGCTTTACTAGAGCGAGGTGACGAGGCAAACCCATGCAGATAAATATATTGCATTCAATCTCCCTTACTAGAGCAGCACACGTAGGTAAGCCTTCGACGTAATCCTCCCTAAGGCCATGAGGTTTACCGATCGCCAAACCCATCGTGCTATCAGAGAGGTCTGTTCGGGTTGACTTCTCCCCTCTTTGAAAGAGAGGGGATTCCCAAAGGATGCTACGCAACGGGCTGAAGCCACATTGCTTCGCTTTTCCCTTGAGCTGTCACCCACAACTTAATGCGGGTGGGAGCAGTCAAAGACCCCCTACTCACCTCAAGCATTCCTGCTATTGGGACTACGTTTATGTTTCGGTTTGTGGTTTCGCGCTTTTCAACACTAGCCAATTCGATACGCTCAACATCCTGCCATTGCTTGCAGTGGTTTAGGCTTGCCGCCAAAGCGGTAGTGACTTACTTGCCGGGATCTCTCCGTACTAGGATGTTTCTTCGCGTAGTTGATACGCCTACTTTCCACGTCTCTAGTTTAACGCATAGAGAGGGCTAAAGCCCCCTGAGTTGGCTGTATCCCCTCGCTAAAGCGGAGGGGTTTTAGCCCGCCCACATCACTACTATAACAAACGCTAATAATCGTATTCTTCTTCTTGCTGCCGCTGCTCTAGTTTCATGGGCTGGGGTTCCTCCCATGGGTCTGATTGCGGTTCAGACTCAGGCAAATCAACAGGGATAACCTTAGCCGGCGGCTTGGCTTGCCGTGGACGCACCGGTTCATACTCGTACTCCTCGTCGTAGGAGGTGTCGTAGTCATCATAGGTCTCGGATTGACGACGGCGACGGCGGGGGGTATTTTCCCAATCATCTTGATACTCAGCCCGGCTGCGCTGGGGAGGATACACTGGCGATCGCGCCCCAGAAGGCAACTGATTACTACTAGGGGTCACCGGTTGGTAGTATTCATCCTCATCGGTTTCCCACGGCGGTGCCCCCAGCCCCACGCGCTCTAGAAGGCCAACCGTCAATTGTTGGAGGCGGGTTTCTGCCCCTTCAAAGACAATAATGCGATCGGGGCCTGTACTGACAATTTCCTCGACCGGCAACTCGTAGGTGCTAATGAGTTGGGCTGGAATCCACGGTAGCCCTAGGGAGGCCAAAATTAGATCCGTAATTTCCCCAGTTTGAGGATCAAACTTAAACCCTCGTACCTTACCCAAAATTTCGCCAGTTTCCGTAACAATCTCGTTATCAATGAGGGTGCTGTAGTTATAGGTATTCATCGACTCTACAGCATCGTCGTTTTCGACGAGAATGACATCCCCAATTTGACTAATGCTGTCGAGGTGCACAAAACGTTGCTCGCCGGTAAACAGCGTATTGCGCACACCCAAGGCGACCACTTGCCGCTGATCAATATCCACCCAAACTTGGTTAATGACGCCCAGTTTACGACCGGTGTCTCGGGTGATTACCTGTGTGCCGATCAAGTCTGCTCGTTGCAGCAATTGCGCCGATATGGTCATGCCCTTGTGTATCCCAACGAATCTCAGTTAATACTATAGCGGCGATCGCCAAGGAACTTGCTGAAAAACATCACCTAACCTAACGATCCACTGCTGGTGATTCTAGGGTAGCGCATTTAGAGCAGCACCCTTGGATCGGCGACCCGAACCGTTGGCTTGCTGTTGGCTATTCCCCAAGAATGGACTGGGTTAAGGCCATGACAGGCGTCATCAACGGTGCTTCTTCCGCCCCAAGGACTTGATTCACGACCGTCGGTAGAACCTGATACGTCACCCGTGCCGCTTTTTCATCCTTAAAGGCCTTGATAATAGTACGGTACCAGAGCAAGAACCCATCCCGCAGGGCATCTAAATCGGCAAAAAGCATTGCCGCTGCCGCCAGACGCAAAACACTTCTGCGATCGCGCTGACAGACTGCGGTATAGTCTTGATTCCCTTTGCGGAAAATATGGGGGTTTGGGGAGCACAATTGTTGATCCACCTGCTCAATAATCGTCTCCTGGGCATCACGGATTTTTTCGTAGGCACTAATGCGCTGCTCAGCCGTAGCGAGATAGTTTTTGAGAAACTGTAGCTCCGCTGCTGTAGCATAGCGGCCATCGGCCTCAAGGCTGAGTTTTTCAAGTTGGCGCAGCATATGTTTCCGTGAAGTGAGTGGACAATACAAGCAGGTGGCGTTCCAGAGCCTGCTGTAGTCTCTATTTTGACAAAATTGAACTACTAAGGGCAAGAACGGGCTGCATCACCCGCTGTTCTTCTGGTGTGAGAAGCTGCTTAATCATCGCGGGCAGCAGTTTGCCGTAGGTAGAATCGGCCATGGTCTCGTAGTTAAAGGCTTTGACGATGGTACGGTACCACAGCAGGAAGTTGTCCCGCATCAGATCGAGTTCGGCAAAGAGCATGGCGGAGGCAGACAACCGAATGGCATCTACCAGATCGCGGCGGCAAATTTCACTGTGGTCGCGTTGGCCGTAGTGAAAACAGTGAGGGTTTTCAGCCTTTTGCTTAGCTTGAATCTTATCTGCCATCAGCTCGCCTTCCGCACGAATTTTTTCGTAGGCGCTAATGCGGGTGTCCACCGAGGCGAGGTAATCCCGCAGGAAGTTCAACTCTTCCGCACGGGCATAACGGCCATCGGCACTAACGGTCAAGTGATTTAACTGACGGAACATAGGAAAATCCTCGCAAATGAACACTAAATACGAAAACAATCACCGCAGCGCGGTACTACATCACCCTTTGTTGGTCACCAACTCCCCTGTCGTAAACGCTTTTCAATATCGCGGGCTGTGGCACCCTCGTTTTGCCAAAAGGCCGCCGCATCAATACGATCCTGTTTCCCGACTAAAAACTTGCAGTAGGTCTCCCCCATGGCATAGCACTGAAGCTCAATGCAGCCCAAGGGCTTTTGAATCAGCCCTGTAAAGAAGCCCGCAAACAATCCGGCATAGATGTAGCACACTGGCTTACCCACATCCCCAAGGGTGCGCGCTACCACCGAGTCAAAAATATTGATGAACATAAATCCATTTTTTTGCTCGGTCAAATCAACGTCCCAGTTGCCCCAGCCTTGGGTGGTAAACGGCCACCACCATGCTTCTAGAATGAAGGTGAGGGCAGCCTTGCGCAGTTCACGCTTGTAATCCTGCTCAAAGTGTTGCCTAAATACAACGGCATCCCGTTTGCCCCATTCTTCACCTATTTTGTACATCACCAAGGCGGAGGCAGAGCCGACTTCTTCCTCTAAGCCCTGCACCAACCCAATGACAAAGTCCTCTGTGACCAGCATGACTCGCTGATCGTACCAATCCCGAATGCTACCTTGGGCACTACTAAACTGCAAGTAGTCGCGGAGGCTATAGTGGTTGGTGCGGGCGGGATGGGCTTGATGAAGCTGGTGTTGGTAGGTTGGGGCGGAAACAGTCGGCATGGAGGTGGTGTCCCGAGCAGATGGATGAGGTGTTACAGATACCATAGTCGCTTGTCGTGATCCCCGCAGTGGTGCTCAAACGTGACGGTTCAAATTGGGCTGTTAAACGAAAACTATTACTTTTACACTTTTTAGGCTAAAAGATTCTGCGGGCAAGTGGTTCCGTACTCCCACGGATTTTTGCTGAATGACACATTTCTATAAGTTCTGTTTCATTGAGGCAGGGAATGCCCAGTGCTTCGGCGCGACGGAGTTTACTGCCTGCGTTTTCGCCAACCACCACGTAGTCCGTTTGGGCACTGACGCTCTCGCTGACTTTGCCGCCGTGGTCTTGGATCAGTTGTTTGGCCTGGTTGCGGCTGAGGGTTGGCAGTGTGCCTGTGATCACAAATCGCTTGCCCCGTAGTGGTTGGTCTGGGGTGATAGCTGGATGCTGTGCCAATTGCAAGCCTAAGGTTTTCAGGTCTTGAATCAGGGCTTGGTGAGCGGGGGTGCGAAACCAATCGTACACCGCTTGGCCAATTTCTGGGCCAATCCCGTGAATGGCGCAGATGGCCTCGTGGGGGGCACAAGCAAGTTGATCCACATCGGGAAATGCCTCTGCTAGCAGTTGGGCATTGACGCTGCCCACATGGCGAATCCCAAGTCCGTAGAGCACCCGCGGCCACGGTTGGGTTTTGGACTGGGCGATCGCCTGCAGAAGTTTCTGAGCCGACTTGGCTGCCATGCGCTCTAGGTTAACGAGGTCTTCGAGCCTAAGGCGGTAGAGGTCAGCGGCAGTCCGCACCCGTTGGCTGGCCACCAACTGCTGTACCAATTTTTCCCCCAGCCCTTGAATATCTAGGGCATCGCGACTGGCCCAGTGAAGAATCTGCCCCCGCACAATTGCGGGACACTGGGGATTGACGCAGCGGGTCACCACTTCATCGGCAGGCCGCACCACTGGGGAGTGGCACTCTGGGCAATGGCTAGGCATCTGAAAGGGTTCAGCCGTCTCAGGCCGTAGTTCTGGGAACACACGCACAATTTCTGGAATAATTTCCCCCGCTTTGTGGATGACCACTTTGTCGCCAATGTGTAAATCTAATTCTGCGATGCGATCGCCATTGTGCAGCGTTGCCCGCGAAACCGTCGTCCCCGCTAGCAGCACTGGCTCAAGTTCAGCCACAGGAGTCAGGGCACCCGTGCGTCCCACCTGCACCGTAATGGCCACCACATCGGTAATCGCCTGTTCCGGTTCGTACTTCCAAGCAATGCAGCCCCGGGGGAATTTTTGAGTAAAGCCCAACTGCCGCTGTAGGCTCAGGTCGTTGAGCTTCACAACAATGCCATCGGTGAGGTAGGGCAAGTCATGGCGAGCGGTTTGCCAATGGTTGTAGTAGGCTTGCACTGCTTCTAGGGTAGGGCACTCAGCATACTCAGGATTAACCCGAAACCCCAGTTGTTGTAACGCTGTTAAGACATGGCGTTGAGATTGGGGTTGGCCGTAGGTCTGGCGCTGCGGGTCTAGGGGCACAACCCCGCCATCGGGCAGATGCAGGGCATAGGCAAAAAAATCGAGCTGCCGTTGCGCGACTACCCGTGGCTCTAATTGGCGTAGGGTGCCAGCCGCCGCATTACGGGGGTTAGCAAAGGGCGGTTCTCCTTGGGCTTGCCGCTCTTGATTGAGTTGATGAAATCTGTCAAGGCCTAAAAACGCTTCTCCCCGGACTTCAAGGATGGCCGGTGGGGTCTCAAGGTTGAGGCGCAGCGGAATCGCACGGATTGTTCGCACATTACTGGTAATCTCTTCGCCGCGGGTGCCATCCCCACGGGTTGCCCCTCGCACCAGCAGACCGTTCTCATAGGTCAAGGCAAGGGCAACCCCATCCATCTTTAGCTCACAGATATACGCCGCCGCTGGCGGGGAATCTCCGGTTAAATTACGCCAATAGCGTTGCCACCGCTCCTGCCACGCCACCATGTCCGCTAGGGTAAAGGCATTTTCAAGACTATAGAGGGGAATGCGGTGCACGACACTGGCAAACTGGCTGACCGGTGCTTCCCCGACCCGCTGGGTGGGGCTATCGGCGGTAATATACTCGGGATGCGCTGCCTCCAGATCCTGTAGTTCGCGGTAGAGTTGGTCGTAAACCGCATCCTCCATAATGGGGCGATCGAGGGCATAGTAAGCGTAGCTCGCCTTTTGGAGCAGATGTCGCAACTGCTGAATGCGGCTGGCAACTGTTTCCCTTGGCATCATTGGCATGGATCGTCCCGACGAGGTTTTGCAACATGGGGCAACCCCCAGCCCAGTTTTTGCCGCAGCACATGGAAAAATTCTGGGGAGCGCAAGCGAATAAAACGGGCACGATAGGGAGCTTGCTGGACAAAGACTTGATCTTCCGGTTGAATGTAGCAGCCTGCATTGCCATCTACCACCAAGATTAAATGCTTAAAGGGGTTTGCCGGATAGATCCACACTGGCTCACTATTGGCAAAGACAAGGGCGCGGGACGCTAAGGAATGGGGACAGATGGGCACCAGTTGCAGTGCAGCTACACCGGGGGTAATCACCGGCCCCCCTGCCGATAGGGCGTAGGCGGTGGAGCCGGTGGGGGTTGAAAGAATTAAGCCATCTGCGGCAATATCCACCCGCGCATGGGCACCCACATCGACCTCAAAGTGGCACATGCCGGTAAGGGGTTCTTTGTGAATCACCATTTCGTTGAGGGACAGCGCTTCCCATATGACGGTGCGATCGCGCAGTACCTGTACCGTCAGCATTGTCCGGTCTTCAATGCTGTAGTCCCCTCGCAACACTTGCTCAAGGGCTGGGTCAAGGTCTTCCACATAGCCTTCGGTTAAAAACCCCAAATGACCGGTGTTAATGGTTAACAGAGGAATTTCGCAGGGGGCAAGCTGGCGGAAGGCTGACAACACCGTACCATCCCCTCCCAGAACGACAGCAAAGGTCATCGTTCCATCAAAGCCCGGCGGGACTAAATGATCAATGGGGGTATGACACACTGGACTATCTGGACGCGAGTAGCCCAAGATCCCGCCAATTCCGGTGGCAACCTGAACATCCCAGCCTTGGCGCTCTAGCAGTTGGCGGACGTGGATGGCTAGTTCCGCAGCCACGGGCTTGCCTTCGTTGTAAATGATCCCCGCCTTCACAGCCACTCCTAGGGGGTTGATTTGAATGGACTCCGCTTTCGTGAAGCCTTTTTCTGTTTCACTTTTTCGTAATCCAGTTCTTTGAGTTTACGCAGAATTCGCGTGAAATACTCCTGTAAGTACGCTTCGAGGGTGAGGGTTTCTGTGGGATCAAGGTCAAACACACGGTATACCTCCTCCATGGGGGCGTTCAGAGACGTGCCGCTGGCAATGACCTCCGTAAAGGCGAGGCGATCGCTAATGTTCCATGTCCACTGAAACCACTGGGTGAGTTGGCGGGTTGCCCGCAGCACCCCAATGGGCAGGCGGGTAATTTTAGCCTCCTGTCCTGAGAGATTTTCACATAGCTTAATAATTTGATCCGCTGTCCATGCCTCCGGCCCCGCGAGATCAAAGGCTTGGCCATAGGTGGCCGCTCGATCTAAGCAGCGTACTGCAAACTTAGCGACATCTTGGGTATCCATATAGGCAATGGCGGTGGACTCTCCCATGACCCAAATGGAGTGATTTTCGAGAATGGGAATAGCATACTGGCCAATGATCCCTTGAAAAAAGCCGCTGGGACGTAAGATAGTGTAGTTTAGCCCCGACTCCCGCAAAAAATCTTCGGTGCACTGCTTAATTTGCATCAGAGGCACATGGGGATAGTCCTGTGCGCCCATGATGGAGAAAAAGATAAAATGCTGAATATCCGCCGCTTGCGCAGCTTGGATTAGGTTGACTTTCCCTTGCCAATCTACAGCTTCAATGGTGAGGGTATCGGTGGGGCGGGTGGTCGCCGCGTCAATGATGACCGATGCGCCGCAGTACTTCAGCGCGTCCACAATACTCTCTGGATAGCAGAGGTTTCCCTGTAGTAGCGTTGCTCCCCACTCCCGCAAAAATGTAGCCTTGGCAGGACTGCGCACTAAGCAATGAACTTGATGCCCCTCGTCTAACGCACGGCGCACGATCTGCCGCCCTAGCGTGCCTGTTCCGCCCACAATAAATACATTCATGAAAAGCTCTAGTCATAAATCTTAACTTTTGTAATACTTTATCAGAATTTTCCCCACCCTTATGAACAGACGGGGATCGCCTGCCTCCCCTAGGAGGCAAAATCCTCACAGTGGAGGGTGTCCCGCGTGTCTCGTCCGGTGACGGGATTACGGCCACTAGCCACTTCACACAACATCCGCTGGGCATCTTCGCGCAGATCGACATCCGTAAAATCTGCGCCCGTGATCAGCGCGCCATCAAACTTGGTATTAAAGGCAAAGGCTCCTTCAAGGATGGCATTGGTGAGGTTTGCTTTCGTAAGCCGCGCGGTATCTAGGGTGGCGTAGCGCAGATCGGCGCCTTCTAGATTGGCCGCTTCCAGATTAGCGGCAAAAAAGCTCACCCCTTGCAGGTTGGTGTGGCTAAGATTGCTGTGGAAAAGATTGGCCTTGGTGAACTGTGAGTCCCGCAAATCTTGTCCAGAAAAGTCCACATTAATCAGTGCTTCTTTGGTGTAGTCCTCGGCGATCGCCCCGGTAGGGGTTAAAACAATGAATAGCAGTGCGAGCACCAGCGCCACAAGCCAATGCCAGTAGCGGTAAGCCTCTCGGATTGCAGATAGACATGTCATAGGTAGAATCGGCAAACATCATCGTTTCCTATGATCCCATCCTGAGTCCCCCCAGAGTCACGAAGAATGTTCAAATCCCCTATCCCCAACTTAAATGCAGATCGGGTTCGGCGGCTGATTATTGAGCAGGGCTATGCCCAAGGCTATTTTTTGATGGGGGAGGGCGATGACCTCGCGTGGTACAGCACTCGACAGCGAACACTCATACCGTTGGATCAGCGGTTTCGCTATCCTAAGTCGCTACAGCGGGTTCTGAACCAAAATCGCTTTCAGGTAGCCATTAACCGTAATTTTGCCGCAGTGGTAGCAGGCTGTGCTGCGCGCCCAGAGACATGGATCACCCCAAAGCTACAAGCAATCTACCACCTGCTGCACCAGACAGGCTGGGCGGTTAGTTTTGAGACTTGGCAAGGGGATGAGCTGGCTGGGGGAATTCTTGGGATTGTCCTAGGTGGTGCGTTTATCGGCGAGTCGATGTTTTACCGCATTCCCGATGGCTCGAAAGTCGCCCTAGTTAAGCTGGTAGCGCATTTGCGCACAAGAGGGTTTGTTCTTTTTGATGCCCAACTACAAAACCCCCACCTAGAACGCTTTGGGGCTTACACAGTTACCCAAGCGGAGTACCAGCAGTTGCTAGGGCAGGCCTTAGAGTGCAAGGTCAATTTTTTATTACCAGCTTGACTTAACAACGCCTGGCAGCAACCCTTGGTGTGCCATATCCCGCAGGGCGTTGCGGCAAAGACCAAAATCTCGGAAGTACCCCCGCGGACGACCAGTGAGCCAGCAGCGATTGCGTAGCCGCGACGGAGCGCTATTACGGGGAAGTTGCTGGAGTTGACGGTGAATGCTCATGACCTCTTCTTGAGTTTCCGCCATTGCTAGTTGCGCTTTGAGTTCCTGCCGTTTGGCGGCATACTTGGTCACTAGGCGCTGGCGTTTTTTCTCGCGTTCGATCATGCTTTTTTTGGCCATGGGGGGGTGTCTGTCCTCGGTCGAATTATTTTAGTATCCTAATATGGTATCAAAGATAGATTTGTTGATGCAAGAGTGACCCGTTGCGGGGTGTTTCTGTGCCTTTACGTTTGTACAACACACTGTCCCGGAGCCTTGAGCCGTTTAGCTCCCGTGTTGCTAATGTTGCTACCATCTATGCCTGTGGTGTCACTGTTTACGATTACTGCCACTTAGGTCATGCGCGCTCTTACGTGGCTTGGGATGTGCTGCGCCGCTACCTCACGTTTTTGGGGTACACCGTCCACTATGTTCAGAATTTCACCGATATTGACGATAAAATTCTCCGCCGTGCCCAAGAAACGGGGGAGTCAATGGCCACGGTTAGCGATCGCTACATTGCCGCCTACCACGAGGATATGGCGCGGCTGAATATTTTGCCCGCAACGGCTTACCCCCGTGCTACGGCGGTTATTCCAGCCATTATTGAACTCATTCAGCAACTGATTGATTGTGACTGCGCCTACGTTGCTGATGGGGATGTGTACTATGCGGTGGAGAAGTTTCCCAGTTATGGCAAGCTTTCGGGGCGGCATCTATCGCAACTGATGGCCGGAGCCAGTGGCCGGGTCGAGGAGGAGGATCGCCGCAAGCGCCACCCCCTTGACTTTGCTCTTTGGAAAGCGGCGAAGCCAGAGGAAGCAAGGGTCTATGAACCGTGGTCAGCCCCGTGGGGTAAGGGTCGGCCGGGCTGGCATATTGAATGCTCGGCAATGGTGCAGCAAGCCTTTGGGGCAACGGTAGATATTCACTGCGGCGGCATGGACTTGATTTTTCCGCACCATGAAAATGAAATTGCCCAGTCAGAAGCGGTGAGTCAACGCCCCTTGGCGCGCTGGTGGCTGCACAATGGGTTTGTAACGGTCAATACCGAGAAGATGTCAAAGTCGTTGGGGAACTTTACCACCATTCGTGACCTATTGCAGCAGGGGGTCGAGCCGATGGCATTACGATTGCTGGTGCTCCAAGCCCAATACCGCAAGCCCTTAGACTTTACCGATACTGCCCTTGATGCAGCGGCTAAGGGGTGGCAAACCCTTGCCGATGCGCTGCGGGCGAATCAAGCGTTACCCTTGTCGGCTACCGAGGCGATCGCCCCCAAGGAACACCCCAGTACGGCGGCCTTTTGCGCCGCCATGGATGACGATTTGAACACTGCGGCAGCGTTGGCGGTACTCTTTGATCTGGCCAAATCCCTCAATCGCGAGCAGCATCGCTATCTCCACGGTGGGCAGTTGGAGCGATCGCCCAGTGCCCTAAGTGCGGACTGGCAGACCCTTGTCAGTTTGGCGCAGGTGTTGGGCTTAGAGGTCAGCCCCGCTGATTCCTCTCCTTGTGCCACTGGTTTGAGTGAGAAGGAGATTGAAGCTCTCATTCAGGAGCGCCAAGCGGCTCGCCAAGCCAAGAACTATGCTGAAAGCGATCGCCTACGGGATCTATTGCTAGCTCACGGCATCAAGTTAGTTGATCAAAAAGATGGTAGTACCCACTGGTTTCGCGTCCCAGCCACCTCCTCCTTGTCCTAGGGGTGGCACTTTTCGGAGATGATCATGGAAGCCTCATTGTCAGATCTGCGGCAGGAGCTATTGCAGCGTCTGTGCCACGAAGCCTACCGCGCAGGCGAGTTCACCCTCTCCTCTGGCCAAAAAAGCACCTACTACATCAACTGTAAGCCAGTCACGCTTTCGGCACGGGGAGCCTACCTCGTGGGTCGGTTGTTGTTAGCACACCTTGCACCCGAAGTCACAGCGGTGGCAGGGCTGACTCTTGGGGCTGACCCCTTAGTGGTGGCCGTGAGTGTGCTCTCGAATCTGCAAGGTCAGGATCGAGCGGCGTTAATTGTCCGCAAAGAGGCTAAAGGCCACGGCACGATGAGCTTTATTGAAGGCCCTGTGCTGCCGCCGGGATCGGTGGTCACTGTTTTGGAGGATGTGATTACCACCGGTGGCTCTGCCTTAAAAGCTGTAGAGCGCCTGCAACAGGCAGGGTATCAGGTCAATGAGGTGCTGGCGATCGTGGATCGCGAAGCGGGCGGCGCGGCTGCCTTTGCTGCTGTGGGAGTGCCCCTGCGATCGCTCTTTGCTATCCGCGAATTGCAAGAGTCTCTAGCTGCCCAGCAGACACCCTGAAATTCACAGTAGCCCTTCCTAGCTTAGGTGGATTTGTAGGGAAGCTGCTCATGTACGCAAAGTGTCATGAGTCGGTGCATTCACTTTGCTCAACCAGTCAAGGTAAGCTAACAAAAAGGCGAATTCTTTACAGGTGGCAGGAATGGCCATTGCGGCAGGAGTGATTTTTTTAGCGCTTAGTGGTTGGGTCGCTCAACATCCTTGGGGATGGCTAGTGCTTCTTGGGTTAGGGCTAGGCTACTGGTACTGGTGGCGATCGCCTAGGGCAGCCACAACCGTTGCACCTCAGCTGACCCTGCAGCCACAGCAGGTCAACGCAGAACTGGCTCAAACCCGTGCCCTACTCCAAGAACTACCCGCTGCTGCTCAAGCGCCGTTGCAACACACCTACGAACAGCTGCAGCATCGCCTTAACACCCCCACCGTCGATATCTGTATCCTTGGCCAATCCTGCCGTTGGGTGGCACATCTTGCCCGTACTGTTGAAGGCTTTGGCCTACCCCACTGCCATTTGCACCAGCAATCCTTAGCCACCGTCCCCCAAGCAGACTTGGTTCTGTTGACAGTGACCGGTGCTCTCACCGCCAGTGAATTTGAAATGGTGCGGGTGCTGGTGATGGGTCAATATCGTCTTGTGATTGTTTGGTTGCCGGAAAACATGGCCGAACTGGAGCGGGTGAACGTTCATCTGCAGCAGCAACTCCACCAGTTAAGTCTGAAACCAGAGCAACTGCTGTGCATCACCCCTACCGACAACACGGCCTTGGCCACAACGCTATCTCAGATACTAAGTCAAGAGCGCTCTAGCTTGGTGTGCTCAGGCACCTATCGCCGTGCCCAACAACTTCATCAGCAGGCACAAACGGCATTGAACGCGTACCGCCGTGAGCGCTCACAGCCCATTATTGAGCGTTACCAATGGCTAGGCGCAGCGGCTACGGCTGTCAACCCCTTGCCCTTGCTGGATTTAGTCATGGCGGGTGGGCTACTGGTGCGCTTAACGTGGGAACTGGGGCAAATTTACCACCGTTCCTTTCGTCTGGCAGATGCAGAACCCATCGCCAAGGAACTTCTGCGGCTGGTGGTGCAGTTAGGGGCGGTGGAACTGGGCACGCAATCGCTGGGTCAGTGGCTCAAGGGTCATTCCGTGACCTACTTGGCGGGGAGCTGCTTACAGGGGGCAACTGCGGCCTACGTGTTGCGCTTAAGTGGTTTGAGTTTGATCCACTATTTTGAAACGGTGCCTCACGTTAAGGATATGCCCTTTTCATCATACCTACGCCAGAGTGTGCAGTGGGCGCGGCGGCAGGTGGGGCGATCGCCCCTTCAGGCGCTTGGAGCTTCAATGGGACTCACGTCTTCGCCGTCGGTGGAGGGCATGCCACAGTAATTGGCCAGAAAAAAGAACGATAAACGCTGGATTATTGATCAGGTAGCGTTTCCAAAGACGACGGGGTTCTTGAACCAAGCGAAAGAGCCATTCTAGCCCCAAGGACATTAGCCAAGGGGGGGCTTGGGCAACCATGCCACTGTGGAAGCTAAAGGCGGCACCCACCCCCACAAGGACAGCCGGTAAGAAGGCCACTTGCCGTGCCATCCACCGTTCCTGCTTGGGACAGCCTAAACTCACAAACACAATATCAGCCCCACTGGCAAGAATTCGTTGGCGATCGGCTGCCTCCTCCGCGGCACTGAGGGGGCGGAACGGCGGGGCATAGCTCCCAACAATCTTCACCCCCGGAAACCGAGTCTCAAGATTCGACTGTAGGCGTTGTAATACCTCTGGCGTGCTGCCGTAGAGAAAAATTCGCCAGCCTTCACTCACGGCGCGATCGCACAACGCCAACATCAATGCTGGGCCATAGACCCGCTGTGCATTCGCAAAGCCCAGTAACCGCAACCCCCACACCAAGGGCATCCCATCGGCAGTGACGAGGCGTGCTCCGTTGACCACTGCTTGAAAATCCCGCTGCCATACCCCAGTCATCACCACATGGACATTGGCTGCGACCACATAGCCACCACTAGCCGCTGCAATCCATTCACCGAGGCGATCGCAGGCGTCATCATAGCTCGTAACGGTGACGCGAGTGCCTAAAATGTAGCCCTCTGGCATGGCTGAGAATTGTAGTCTTAGAGGTTTTCAGTGATGATCTTACAGACCATTTTCAGTGGGTCTCAGGGTGATACGTGGCTCTTGGCCATAGTGGGTTAAGAGACTACCTAGTGGACTTATCCGAACTACCGTTGCGCAATATTTGGTACAGTTGGGCGATCGCCCCCGACCAGTCATTGCGTTGTGGTTGGCGAATGAGCCGCACCGAAGGGTACCAAGGAGAATCAGACCGTTGCCAGAACCAGCGCCAATCGGCCACAAAAGGCAGGAGAATCCATGTGGGCTTGCCCAAGGCTGCCGCCAGATGAGCCACGGCGGTATCGATGGTAACCACAGCATCCAACTGCTGAATCAGCAATGCCGTATCCAGAAAATCGGTCATGTAGGGGTGGCAATCAATGACCCCCGCTTGCTGGAGTGCTTCGGCTTCCTCGCAAGAGCGCTCCTTTTGCAGGCTATACCACTGTACGTCTAGACCCCTGAGCAGCGGTTGCCACTCCGCTAGAGGACAGGAGCGTTTCGCTGTCGTACGGGTGTTGCTGTGGGTTGCCCACACTAGCCCAAACCGCGGCTTGGCCACACTAAAAATCGGTTGGGGTGGGGATATCGGTAACTGGAAGTAGGGACTAAACTTAGGAAACCGCTCTTTACTCATACCAAGAAAGCGCGGCAGGCTAAGCAGGGGCGTGTGGTAGTCAAAGGGCGGTGGGGGTGCCTCCGTACTAATGACCTCAATGCCACGAATTGTTTCAAACAGCCGCAGCAGGGGGGGATAGGCAGCAACAATAATCCGCTGGGCGTGGGGCGCAAGCAGGGGTAAAAAGCGGGCAAACTGAATACAATCCCCCATACCTTGCTCACTATAGACAAAGAGGGTTTTACCTTGGAGCGATTGTCCTTGCCAGCGGGGTTGCGGGTATTGACGCAGCCCCCCTTCCGCTTGCTGCCAGCGCCATTCATATTCCTGCCAACCTTCCTTGAAGTGCCCAAGTAACAGCAGCACCAGCGCGTAGTTAAGGTGAACCTCTGGGACAGTGGGTGTCAGGTGGACGGCCTGTTGAAAATGCTTGAGCGCCGCTTGGGGATCTCCGGTTTCTAAAAGTGCTGTGGCTAACCCTGCATGGGCGGTGCCGTTTAGGGGGTCTAAACTCAGACACCGCTGATAGTAGCCAATAGCTGCGGTAAACTCTTCTTCGCTGAGGCACAACTGGCCGAGCTGTAGCAGGGCTTGCTGATGTTTGTTGTCCCGCAGTAACACCTCATCGTAGCGATTGCGGGCAGCACTGAGGTTTCCCTTCAGATGCAGGGCATAGCCAAGGTTATAGTGAGCCACTAACAGTTCTGGATTGGCTGCTAGGGCTGCTTCAAACTGGGCAATTGCCCCATCGTAGTTTTTGAGTTCAAGGTAAAGGCTGCCAAGGTTATTGTGCACATCCGCAACCCCGGGTTCAAGGTAAAGAGACTGCTCATAGCAGGCACTGGCTTCGGTGAGTTTCCCTTGAGAGTGTAGGCAGAGCCCCAGATTGTATAAGGTTATGGGCAAATCGGGGTTGAGGGACAAGGCCTTTTGATAGCAGGCGATCGCCGCGTCAATCGTCCCTAAATCGAGGTAGGCATTGCCGAGATTACTATGGGCTTCTACCCAGTCCGGCTTAACCTCAAGGGCACGCTGATAGTGGGGCAGCGCCGCCGCCGGTTGCTTGAGGAGATCGTGCAGCACCACAGCTAAGCGGTAATGGGCTGGCGCATACCAAGCATCAAGGGCGATCGCGCTTTCGTAAGCGGATTTCGCGTTTAAGGGCTGTGCCAACTGCTCAGCGGTTAACCCTAGGAGGTAGTACGCTTCCGGTTGGGGAGAGGTCTCAAGCAGGTGTTGAGCAACTTGTTGTGCTGCTAACCAGTTTTGCTGCTGGTAGTGCTGCCATGCTTTTTTGAGCAGTGACGATGGCCGCCATGGAAAAATACCCACTGGATGCACGAACCTATGGCTGTGAAAGGTTACTCAAATAATACGCAACGGCGGTCGCAATCGTGAGGTTACCGTTTGTGTCTAAGGGGATCGGCTCTTGGGGTGGGTCTGGCTCCGCGTGCAAAAACGCCCAGTTCCCACCAAAGAAGTCCTCATGGCTGAGAATTTGATGGGGGTGATGGGCTTGCAACCCTGCAACAAGAATTGGCCCCTCGGCAAAATCATCGCGGCGAATGGTAGCGACCGGAACTCCCAAGCGGCAGGCTTCGGAATAGGTACCATAGCCGGGTTTAGAGATAATGCGACCGCACAGGGGCATCACGTCAACGGGGCGTAACTGCCGCCCGCATAACTTGAGGAGATTGGGTAACTCAGGGGCAGTAGCATCAAAGGTGAGAAACTGCCAGTCTGGAAATGCGGTGAGGGCGTGGTAGGGGATCGCCTCTAAACTCAGCCCACCAAAGGTCAGGAGCACCGTACGTTCTTTGGCCGTCGTTAGCCCCAGTTGAGTTCGGATCTGCGCTTCAGTGTAACGCGGTTCAGCCCCTGTCAAGCCTACCCGTTCTTTGTGGGGAAAGGCGCTTAAGGGTTCAGCAAAGGGAAGCTCAAAGAGGCGATCGCAACCCCCATAGAGGTCACTCACCCAGTCGGCTATCTCCCTAAAGGTCTCGCCAAAGGAACGGTAAATAAAATCCCAGCCAAAGTTGGTTGCCATCCAGCAGGGCACCCCTGCCCCGTGGGCGATCGCCACTGCAAGGGGCGGCACATCCGCCAGTACTAACTGCGCCCGGTTCTGCTGGATAAAGTCCACTTCGGCGCGGATTAACTCCGGTGCCATCCCTTGGAGTTGCAACAGTTTGGCGCGGGTGGCCGTCAAATCCATGTGTAAACTGTCGGTTTGCACCACCCCAAGGTCAAGGGCGCGCGGGCGATGGATAAAGTCTCCCTCAAGGTTGGCCTGCAACAACCAATGGGGAGCCGCCGTCACAATCAGGGGGAGCACATCAGGGACGTGACGGCGAATTGCATTCACTAACGCCGCTGTCCGCGCCACGTGCCCAAACCCATGATTTGTCAGTGCCACGTAGAGCGTTGGCCGCGTCACTCCTCAGATCTCCCTCAAGTCAGAGGTCATCCTAACATTTGTAATGATTACCGATCGGCTCATTCCCGACATTTTGCGGCTCTATCGTTGCCATTTATAAAACAATGTTGCTTTTCGTAAAGAAATGTAACATAATATTGACTAGGAGGCAGAGATAAGATAGCCCAACGCTAGACGTAAAACATCTCTGAAGCGATATGACCTTTACGACAGACAACCGTTTCACCCAAACCACCCTTGCCACTGCGGTGCAGGATGTGACAACGCTGTTCAACTGCCTAAGCATTGATGACAAACTTGGCTTGCTGTGGTTTATCTACACAGAAACAGGTCGCTCCATTACCGCTGCTGCGCCCGGTACGGCTCGCCTACAGCTTGCTGAAGGGCTTCTGAACCAAGTCAAGGCTCTGAGTTTTGACGATCAACTGCAATTCATGCGGGACTTGGTCGCCAACGTTGATACGCCGCTGACCCGCGCCTACGGTGTGTTTAGCCCCAATACTAAATTAGCCTTTTGGTACCAACTCGCAGAATTGATGCGGCAGGGGTTTGTGGTACCCGTACCCGCTGGCTACCGTCTGAGTCGTGATGCCAACCGCGTTTTTGATGCCATTAAAGCCCTTGACTTTGGCCAACAAATCACGGTGCTGCGCAACGCCGTAGTGGCGATGGGTGTGGATCCCCTCGCTGTCTAGGTGCATAGCCATGGGTTACGCAAGGGGGCGATCGCTCCCTTTTTTTTAGCGGTTTTACAAGTTTTCAGGAGCAGTACCAATGAGCACAACATTACTGGCCAGTGCCCCCACCATTGACGGTGTGAGTGAGGCTACCATTGCCGCCTACTTTGCTGGATTAAATGCCGAAGCCTACCCAGACGTGGCCAACCTATTTGCCACAGATGGGGTGCTCGTTCCTCCCTTTGAAGAACCGGTGGTTGGCCCAGCCGCGATCGCCACCTACCTAGCCCAAGAAGCCGTGGGAATGCGGGTGGTGCCCACCAAGGGAGAGTTACTCAGCCACGAGCCGCACGAGCGAGTGTACCGTATTGTTGGCCAAGCGAAACTGCCCCTATTTACCGTGAATGTAGCATGGCAATTTGGCTTAAACCCTCAGGATCAGATTACCGGTGTCAAAGTCGATCTCTTGGCTACCCTCGAGGAACTCTTTAGCTATCAACCTCTGCGTCAGCGTCCATAGCCACATCAGTCGGGGCATTGGGGAATACCTGACGTTCAAGGCTTTCAACGCGATCCCGCAGATTGTGCAGAATTCCCGAATGGCTTAAGCGGACGGCTGCTAACTGCTCTCGTAGGCGATCGTAATTTTCGGGGAGACGTTGGCGCAGTTGAATGACTTCGCGACTTAGGGCATTCACCCGCCGCTCAAGATCGGCAAGGCGCTCAGGGAGATGGCCTTTCTGGTCAAAATACTTGCAGATAATATCAACAATGACCCCTTCAAGATTGGCAAACTGGTGCTCTTGCTGATAGGAGTACAGCCAACTGAGAATCTCAGGCGGCAAGTGCTCAGTAATACCGGCAGGGAGTTGAGAGTCCATCTAAATCTCCGAAAGACGCGCTCATCGGCTAGGACAGCATAGACACGGCAAGTCCATCCTAGCAACTATAGCCATCCCAGTTCATTGAGAGACCCTATAGAAGACTTCAGCAACCGCCTAGACCCTAGACCGACAGCCACCTGCCTTGCGCAGAGCATCCAGTTCGTAGCGGCTGAGGGGGCGCACCTGTTGGGGGCGCAATCCTCCGAGGTGAACAGCACCGATCGCCACCCGTTTTAGACTGATAACCGGATGCCCCAACGCCTCAGCAACACGGCGAATTTGGCGATTACGGCCTTCGCGCAGCACAACGTCTAACAAGGTGCGATCGCCCGTGGTGGTAATAGGGCGAATCGTTGCCGGCAACGTGAGGCGGCCATCCAAAGGAACACCATGACGCCAGCGAGCAAGGGTAGGCTCCGAGGGCTGCCCCTGCACCCACACTCGATAGGTTTTGGGAATAGAGTGACGGGGATGGGTCAGCAAATAGGTCAGTTCCCCATCATTGGTTACAATCAGCGCACCACTGGAATCGGCATCAAGGCGACCCACGGGATGCAGTCCCGGAACCGCTCGGTAAGGGCGGGGCAGCACGTCCAGCACTGTGCACCGACCGCGAGGATCCTGACAGGTAGAAATGACCCCCTTGGGTTTATGGAGTAACAGATACACCCGCTCCACGGTCTCGGCGGGTCTTAAGGGTTGACCGTGATATTCAATGCGATCGCGATCGGGATCGACTTTGTCGCCCACCTGAGCGGGGTGACCATTGACCCAAATGTCCCCCTGACGAATCAGGGTTTCGGCATGGCGGCGCGATGCCACCCCCAATGGGCAAGGACTTTTTGTAACCGCTCTGTTGCCATTGGGTCACCCAGCACTGCCCTGCAATGCATGAATATCTGCTGCCACAATGTGGGGGAGGCATTGGCTGATTTTTGCTGCGTCCCAGTGCCACCACGCAATTTGCTCTAGCTGAGCAATGACCGTATCTCTCTTGAAACACTGCACGTCTGGGGGTAGCTCAACCTGCTCCCAGCCCTGTCCAAAAATGTAAAACGGATAGGTGGAAAAGCCCTGCATATCGTGATTTGCGCCATTCTTGACTTCTCCCCTCCTTGAAAGAGAGGGGATTCCCAAAGGATGCTACGCAACGGGCTGAAGCCGCATTGCTTCGCTTTTCCCTTGAGCTGTCACCCACAACTTAATGCGGGTGGGGGCAGTCAAAGACCCCCTACTCACCTCAAGCATCTCTGCTATTGGGACTACGTTTATGTTTCGGTTCGTGGTTTCGCACTTTTCAACACTAGCCAGTTCGATACGCTCAACATCCTGCCATTGCTTGCAGTGGTTTAGGCTTGCCGCCAAAGCGGTAGTGACTTACTTGCCGGGATTTCTCCGTACTAGGATGTTTCTTCGCGTAGTTGATACGCCTACTTTCCACGTCTCTAGTTTAACACATAGAGAGGGCTAAAGCCCCCTGAGTTGGCTGTATCCCCTCGCTAAAGCGGAGGGGTTTTAGCCCGCCCACATCACTCCTATAAAGGGAAAATGGTATAGAACATTGCGCTCAAAGTTTTCCGGACTACTATCCTAGCGGCACTGTTGCCAAACCCCACCCTAACTTGGTAGAAAGGAAGTGCTAACCAAGTTCCAACCGTTATTGTGGGGAGTACTATAAATGAAATCTATCTACAAACTCTTAGCTATTGCTCTAGTTCTCTCTAGTTTCTCTGTGGGTCTGGTGGCCTGCGGGGGGGGCGGTGGCCAAACAACTACTCCTACGGAGTCACCTTCCCCAGAAACGTCGCCTTCACCATAAACACGTGCTAGCTACTCACTAAGAATCACTGCAGTGCTCCGCCACAACGCGTTGGTGCTAGCCTGCCGCAGGTATAGCGGTTAGGGGTTAGTTCTACGCCAGCGTGCCTTGGCATCCTTCCGTGTCAAGGAAGGCGGAGTATCAAACGAGCTACTAGGGCGCTAGTAACGCCAGTAGCGGCGACCCTGCCAAAAAATTCCCATGGCCGTCCCAATCAAGAACACTTCGGTGATCGGGAAAAAAACAGATCGCAGCCCAAGCAGGGAGCCGAAAAAACTAAACCCCAAGCTGGCTAAGAGTAAGCACAAGAATAATCCCCACAGGGTGCCGCCATATATAGGTGCCGGGTTAAACCAAACTTCGAGGCACAGCACCGCCAGCATCCCCAACGCAATACTCATCCCCAACTGCACTAGCAAACTGAGGGGCGGCTGTAACAAAATGATTAACACTTCGCGCATCAACAATGACGCACTGCCAATGTAGTACAGCCCAGTATCAAACAGCGCAGCAATGAGGGCAACGAGCAGCCCCGTAGGGATCAGCGATCGCCAAGGCAGCGCCTTGAATTGGTGCCACGGATCCGACACAGACTACTCTCAGATCAAACCAAATCGTCTAGGCTCATTTCCAGTTCCATGCGCTGTTCCATTTGGCGCAGAAAATACCCCGTCATCATGGCGGAGGCCAGCAACCCTGCAAGATTGTCACGGTCTGTAGCAATTTGCACATTAAAGTCCTCCGACGGCAGCCCCCCCACTAGCCCTTGGACGTTTTGGCTAATAATTTGACGAATTTCAGGACTCACGGAGCGGGCAATGCGCGTTAGTACTTCCGGCGATTGACGTTGTAGATACTTTAAGAGCAGGTTCGGCTGCCCATCCTCAGTAAAGGAACCGTGAAAATCAGCATGTCCGGGATCAAAAACCATAGGCATTGCTCGCGCGTTATGTTAACTATATGTTACCAAATGCAAATCCGCTACTGCTGCCGTTGCAGCTGAGGGCACTGCCTCGGCCGGCAACTCCTGTAAAATAGACCTCAGCACTGCGTCAGACCGGATGAGGATTCCTCCATGACCGCTTTGGATCAGCTTCAGCCTGCCAACCCTCGGGAGGTGAATATTTTTGCCCCCTATATGCGCAATGAGAAACGGGTGCTCCTTCCCCTTGGTATTGCTCTTTACCGACAGGGAAGGCTGGAGGGGCAGCGCGGGATTGAAGGGGGTGACAACGTTGATTTTGTAGCCTCATGGACCATTGCCAATCTGCCGGCCGATCTGTCGCGCTGTACAGTCATGTTTGATAATTCTGTTGATCTCCAGTACGAAATTTCGATTACGACCTTTGAGTTGGTCGATCACCTCATTGATGTGATTATTAACTACAAAAAGCATCGTATTGCTGATTTTTCTAAGGGGTTTTACCGTAAGCTACTGCGACTTGAGTAATGATAGACATCTTGGGGATACCGCTGAGGGAGGAATAAGACAACAGTGCCGAAACATCTGCTCATCGCGTCCATGGTGGCTTACAGCGGTAAGTCTGCAACGATTTTGGGTTTGGCAAAGCTACTGCGCGATCGCCACTTCAATGTTGGCTACGGCAAGCCCTTAGGCACCTTTCAACCCAACGCTGATACTGAGGACACGGAAGCGGATGTGTGGTTTGTGCAGCATACCCTTAATCTGCCAACGGTGCGGCCAACCCTGCTCACCTTGACCCCTGAGACGATTGAAGCGCGACTGACTGGCCGAGATCAAACTGACTATCGGCAGGCACTCACCGCCTACCAAAACGACAATAGTGAAGACGTTGTGCTGCTGGAGGGGCCAGCCACCCTAGCCGAAGGTCGCCTATTTGATCTAGGGATGGGGGAAATGGCGCAGGTGCTAGATGCGCCCATTCTCTTAGTTGTCCGCTACGACTCCCCCTTAGTGGTGGAGTCAATTTTATTGGCTAAGTCGGAACTGGGCGATCGCCTGCTAGGGGTGATTATTAACGATATCCCCGATGCGGAGCGCGAACCCCTTAAGGCCATTTGTGACTACCTTGAAGCACAGCAGGTACCGGTGTTTGGGTTGTTACCCCGCAGTCAGTTACTCCGCAGTGTCAGTGTTCGTGAGTTGGTGCGGCAGTTGGGGGCAGAGGTGTTGTGTCGCCCCGATCGCCTTGACCTGCTTGTGGAAGAGTTGACCATTGGTGCCATGAATGTAAGTGCAGCGTTGAAATACTTCCGCAAGGGGAACAACATGGCGGTGATTACGGGGGGCGATCGCACCGATATTCAGTGGGCGGCACTGGAAACCTCCACCCATTGTCTTATTCTCACCGGGCACCTGCCACCGTCGCCGGCCATTCTGGCCCGTGCTGAAGAGTTAGAAATTCCGATCCTATCGGTGGACTTAGACACCCTCACAGCGGTGGAAATTGTAGATCGCGCCTTTGGCCAAGTGCGACTGCACGAGGTAGCTAAGGTGAAGTTTATCGAGCAACTGATGCAAGAGCATGTGGATGGCGATCGCCTCTTGCGCTCCCTAAAACTGCCAGAACGGCTTGCCCTCTAGCGGCAATAATTGCTCCGCCAACTCCTTGTCAGTTACCGAAAAACGCCGTAAAGCCCCTGCCTTTAGGCATGGGGAGTATGTCAAAATGCTCCTAATAGCTCCTAGTATGGGAGAACTGCCATGAGTGTCCCGATTTCCCCAATTCAGCTTCCTCCCTGTGGGGATTGTGCAGCGGATGCCGAGTGGTTAGAGCAGGCACTCTTAAGCTGGCTCAACACAGAGTACGTGCCGGAAGCCGTGAATACCGCCATTGCCCAGCGCGCCGCTCAGGTCTATCGACGGCAACGCCTAGAAGGAGAACACGACCTAGGGGGTATTCTCTTGGCCTTAGTCACCGAGTTACAGCAGTTTGACTTCTCCCAAAGCTTTTACAGCGAGTTTGCCGTGGCCAATGCCGTGAGTGATCTGCTGCTACGCCGCCTCGGCATTGAACCCTGTTGCGGGGCAGGCTAGTCTTTGGGCTGCCAATCAGGTTTTATCACTTGGCGCGAGCGGGCAATCACCAAGGCATTATCTGGCACGTCGTCGGTGACCGTTGACCCCGCTGCCACCGTCACATTTTCGCCAAGGGTGACCGGAGCCACTAAAACACTATTAGAACCGGTTTTTGTACCGCTCCCAATGTGGGTCTGGTGTTTGCGAACACCGTCGTAGTTGGCAGTAATGGTTCCCGCGCCAATATTGACGCGATCGCCAAGGGTGGCATCCCCAAGGTAGGCGAGGTGGGAGGCCTTGGTATAGCTGCCAAAGTGTGCTTTTTTTAACTCCACAAAATTACCCACGCGGCAGTGATCCCCCACAACACTCTGCTGGCGAATATGGGCAAAGGGACCAATCTCACTGTCATCGGCAATTTGACTATCCGTAATCACCGAATAGCGTGCCGTTACACGTTCACCGATGGTGCTATTTTCAATGAGACAGCCAGGACCAATGTGACTGCCACTGCCAATGCGCGTGGCTCCCCGCAGATGGGTTTGCGGTTCAATCACCACATCAGCAGCCAGTTCTACAGTGTCCTCAATGGTGGTACTGGCAGGATCAATGAGGGTAACGCCTGCCTTCATCCACGCTTGCTTCGTGCGATTTTGTAAAATTTGGTAGGCGGTTGCCAGTTGGGCGCGATCGTTAACCCCCAAAATTTCTTCGTAGTCTTCAACATCCACCACCATCACTGGGTTTAGGGCATTGACAGCATCCGTCAGGTAGTATTCCTGCTGGTCATTGTTGGATTGCAGGTGGGGCAGTACCGCCGCCAGTTGCGGCCAGTGAAAGCAGTACACCCCAGCATTAATGCGCCGGTTTTGTTTTTGTGCTGTGGTGCAGTCGCGGTCTTCAATAATTTGCTTGAGGATATTTTGGCTGTCGCAGATAACGCGGCCATAGCCTTGGGGATTGCTAATTTGGGCAGTAAGAATTGTCGCAGCATTCCCCGCTCTTGGTGTACCTGTAATAAATGGGCAAGGGTTTCCACCCGCAGCAGCGGCACATCGCCATTGAGTACCAGCAGGTGCCCTTCATAATCCTTGAGGTAGGGGAGCAACTGTTGCACCGCGTGCCCTGTCCCCAGTTGTTCTCGCTGCTCTACAAATTCCAGTGCTGGGTAATCTTTGAGGGCACTGCGCACCGCATCCCCCTCATAGCCAATGATCACAAACTGGCGTTGGGGTTGCAGAGGGTTGACTTGGTGGAGAACCCACTCCACCAGCGATCGCCCCCCAAGGGGATGTAACACCTTGGGCAGCGAGGATTTCATGCGTGTGCCTCGCCCTGCTGCTAACACTGCTACAATGACCATGAGTTCTGCGTGCCTTATCAATCCAACGAGGGGTTTACCTTGCCAGTAATGACTGGCAGGGGCGCACCATCACACCTCAAACACTAAGATCGCCCACACTGGAGTATATCAAGCTTAGGAAACTAGGAGTAGAACCCAGCCCTAACTTAACGAAATTCCCCATCTGCGCAGTGGGGGCGTTCATGCTGACATCAGCCGTTACCCCCAACAGGGCTGATTGCGTAGGGTTGCTTGGTAGAATAAACAGGATTAAGACTATTTCGCGGGCGATCGCCTGCGCACGGAGCTTTGCCCCCATGACCTACCACAAACTGTGGTTTCAACAAACAGCTCGCCAACTAAAAGTGTTGCGCCCGTTTCCTGCCTTTGAGATTGTGCAGGGTTTTATCCACACCTATCTCCCGAAATTGGTTGATGATATGGACGGTCGCGGCTTGGACTTAACGGATCCGTACCACTGGTGGGAAAGCATCTACATTGATGGCATTCTCGAATTGGAAAATAGCCAGGGAGTAACCCTCTCGGTTGCCGTCGGCATTATTGAGCAGTGGCGCAATGCCAACACGGCACTACGCATGATTACCGCACCACGGATGGTTGAACTACGTCACTCCCTCAACCTTGAGCAGCACTGGCTTTTTTATGTCTCTAGCCGCAAGCCCTATCCAGAATCCGTCTGGATTGATCTGCTTTATGAACAGGCTGATAAGCCACCGCCTGAAAGCCGCTGTAGCATTATTGAAGTGGTTGAACCCGACCTTTAGCTGAGGTGCAAAAGCGTCGGCTAGAGGTAGTCGTTAGAGACTGCACCGCAATAGTGTGGCAATGTGTTGCAAGACTGTTGGCCTAGGCAACAATATGCTGCGAGGTGCAAACATTTTGCATACCGCAAGGGGTCATGCCGTACACTAAGGGGGTTTTTATTTTTGATTCTATTGAAATGAAATTAGTCTCTCTCGTGCTCATTGGTAGTGGTTTAGTGAGTAGTGTAGGGGTGCCCTCTCAAGCGATCGCCCAAAAGTATCCCGCTGTGGCAGTCACGAGCTTTATGGACACCTGCCTCAATCAAGGCCAGCGCTCAGCGCCCATTGTGCCGCGATCGCTGCTGAGCAACATCTGCCGTTGCTCCATTAACTACATTCAAGAGCGGGTCAGCTATGATGACTTTCGTACCCTGAACCCTGACAGTCGTCAGAATCAGTCTCCGCACCAGCAACACGTCCAGCGGGTCGTCGATGAAAGTATTAACCGCTGTATTCTGAAGCAGGTGGGGGGCTAGGGGCACTTTTGGGGGTTAGCTAGCGTCCAAGGCCTTAGGTAACGCCGCAATCCAAGCACGGCCACCGTCTGGGTTTATGCTAGATTGGGCGTAAGAAAACGCACTCAGCATTAGGACGAGTCCTATGGGAATCACACACCGCACATTAGTTGTTAGCACGACCGTTGTGATGACAGCCTTAGTGGCCGTTACAGGTGCGGGGTTACACTGGTCGAGAAGTTTAGCTAGCTTTCGGCAAAGCCCTAAGGAACTCGTCGATGAAGTGTGGCAAGTGATTGACCGCGAGTATGTGGATGCCACCTTTAACGGCAATGACTGGCGGGCGGTGCGCCGAGAGTTCTTATCTCGTAACTATAGCAATACTGAGGACGCCTATAAAGCGGCTCGGGAAATGCTCGAAAAGCTCAACGATCCCTATACTCGCTTCATGGATCCTGAGCAATTTAAGTCGATGCAAATTGAAACCTCCGGGGAGCTAACGGGCGTCGGTATTACCATTACCCAAGATGAGAAAACCAAGGAAATTACGGTTGTTTCCCCCATTGAGGGCAGCCCTGCTGCTGAAATTGGCTTAATGGCCAAGGATGTGATTCTGCGGATTGATGGTAAGTCCACAAAAGGCATGGATATTAACCAAGCTGTCAGCATGATCCGGGGGCCGGTGAACACGAAAGTCCGGCTAACTATTCAGCGAGGCGGTCAAGTCATGAACTTTGAAGTGACCCGCGCCCGCATTGAAATTCACCCCGTGCGCTACAGTGTGCGGCAAACCCCCCAAGGTCCTGTTGGCTACATTCGCCTTGTTACCTTTAGCTCTAATGCAGCGGCGGAAATGCGCAGTGCCATCCGTGACTTAGAGAAGCAGGGTGTACAGGGCTACGTTTTGGATGTGCGCTCGAATCCGGGGGGGTTACTGTTTGCCAGTGCCGAAATTGCGCGGATGTTTTTACAGCAGGGGGATATTGTCTCCACTGTGAATCGCCAAGGGGAAGCCGATCGCCTGCGAGCGGGGCGAGGGTTTCTCACCAACAAGCCCATGGTCGTGCTGATTGACGGTGGGTCTGCCAGTGCCAGCGAAATTTTGGCCGGGGCGCTCCAGGACAATAACCGTGCGGTCTTAATTGGGACGAAGACCTTTGGCAAGGGCTTAGTACAGTCGGTGCAACCGGTAGGTGAAGGATCGGGGATTGCCGTGACGATCGCGAAGTACTTTACCCCCAGTGGCCGCGACATTAATAAGAAAGGGATTGAGCCGGATATTGAAGTGAAACTGACTGAGCAGCAGCGGGAGCAACTGACCCGGGAGGATATTGCGACGGATAAAGACCCCCAATTCATGCGGGCGATCGCCGTTCTCAATGAGCGCATTTTAGCTGAGCAGCAGCGCAGCGCTCAGTCGGTGCAGCCTTCCCGCGCTCTTCGCTAACCCAGCATGATGCGTGATCAGCGACACAACGTTCAGCGGGTACTCTGGCTAACACTCATTCTGAATATTGTTGTTACGCTGGTGAAAGCGCTCGTTGGGGTGCTAAGTCACTCTCTGAGTTTGCAGGCGGATGCGCTCCACAGTTTTACCGATGGCATGAGTAATGTCTTGGGGTTGGTGGCCATGCACTGGGCCAATCCCCACCCCGATCGCGAGCATCCCTATGGACATCAAAAGTTTGAAGCATTAGGGGCGCTGGGAATTGCTGCCTTTTTGGGAATGGCCTGCTTTGAAATTCTACAGAGTGCAGTGGAGCGGCTGCTACATCAGGCAACAACGATTGCCCTTGGGGCAGCAGAGCTATGGTTGATGATTGGGGTGTTGGGCATCAATATTGGGGTCACCCTTTACGAGCACCACATGGGGCGCAAGCTGAATAGCCCAGTCTTGCTGGCAGACGCGAAGCACACCCTCAGCGATGTCTGGGTCACCATTGCTGTGCTCCTAGGGCTGATCGGGGTCTGGAGCTTAAACTGGTACTGGTTAGACGTGGCGTTAGCCTTTCCGGTGGCGGCCTTGGTGTTTTGGAGTGCATGGTCGGTGCTGAAAACCAACATTCCGTGGCTGGTGGATGCAGCGGCGATCGCCCCGGAGGCCATTTACACCATTGTCATGGCTATCCCTGGAGTGATCAACTGCCATGACATTAGTTCGCGGGGGGTGGTTGGCCGACAATTATTCATTGAAATGCACCTGATTGTTGAAACGGAGGATGTCACCGCGGCCCATGGGATTACCGAAGAGGTAGAGGCTGCCCTACAAGCACATTATGGCCCTGCACGCATCGTCATCCATGTGGAACCTCAAGATTACCAGTCGAGCCAGATAACGTTTTCTTAATTTTTCTGCCACACTAGCTAAGCAGTCCCTTTTCTCGCTGTGGTATCGTGGCTCCTTTTTTTGAACGCCAGCTTCAACGCCTACGCACCGATCTATTGCGATTGGGGGCACTGGTGGAGACCACCTGTCAACTCTCCTACGGGGTGTTAATTGAAGGGAACCTGACCGCCATTGATCTGCTGCTGCGGCGAGAACAGGAAGTGGATCGCCAGTATCACCAACTGACCCAAGATGCCATTGAAATTTTGACCCTGCACGCCCCAGTGGCCAAGGATCTGCGCTTTTTAGCCAGCTTACTGCACCTCAGTCGGGATTTAGAGCGCATTAGCGACTATGCTGTGGAAATTGCCACCGCTGCTCAGCGCCTCTTTGCCTATCCTGCAACGCCCGCCGTGTTGGCTGAGGTAAAAGCGATGTTTGAGCGATCGCTATTGCTAGTGTCCGAAAGTTTATCTGCTGTTGCGGATCTGGATGTGGAGTTGGCTGCGGCCATTGCCCTCCATGATGATGCGGTGGATGCAGACTACAGGCGCATTTATAGTCGCCTTTGTAGCCCCCTAGCCGAGGCTGAACTGGTGGAGCCACGCCTGTTACTGTTAGTGGTGATTCGCAACCTAGAGCGCATGGGAGACCATGCCACGAAAATTGGCGAGCGAGTTTGCTTTATTGTCAACGGCTACCCCCACTGAGTAAATTTTGCCTTTCACGCCCTTGGGGTGCGGCAATTGCCCCATAACCTCTGAGAATGGAGTTAGCCCCTTTGGATGGAGAGCGCAATGCACCTTGGCCGCCGTTTCTTCTTACAATCTGCTGCTGCGCTGTTACTGGCACAGGCGTTTTGGCAGGAGGGGAGTAGGGCGATCGCTGCTCCTTTACCAACGGTGCGGGCACTCCTCATTGGCATTAACCACTATCCCCACCTTGGAATGGTGCCCCCCCTTGCCGGTTGCCTCACCGATGTGGAACTGGTCAAGATGTTGTTGATGGAACGATTTGGCCTCGATCGCGATCGCCTAACGATTTTGACCGAGGCTGCGGCAACCCTGCCCAGAGTCAGGGAGGAACTGGCAGAACTCCAAGGGCTTGGTGACCCTATTTTGGTCTATTTCAGCGGCTATGGCACCCTCTGGCAACAACAGCCGACGCTCCTATTGGCCAATGCCGATAGCAGTGGTGCTGATAGCTTAGCCTTAGCAGAGCTACTCAACCTCAAATCCCTACAGGTCTGGCTAGATACCCGCTTTACCAGTGCGCCACCCCGCGCCTCTCATCTGCGGTGGCGGTATGCCCCCCTAGCCGCAACCGTTAGCCCTCAGGCACACAGTGAGGCTAAAAACCTCACCGCCGTCAACGATCTTGGGGCAGAAGTCACCCTTAATGGGATGACTGTAGGGCTGTTTACTGCGACCCTGAGCCATTATCTAGCGGCCTTGGCCGGCGATCGCCCCCTGGATCGCAGCGTAATGCATACCGCTGATGACCTGCGCACCCAGCTTGGCAGTGAGGTGCATTTAACGATGGGCAACCTGCCTAGCATGGGTGGTAACAGTTTGGATGCCGTTGTCCAAGGCAGCCATGATCGCACCCTCAACCTTTGGTGCGGCGGGTTCAGTCCATGGTTGCTGGCACACCTCAGCCCCCGCAGTCGTCTGCTCAGCACCGATACAAGCGTAATGGTGGAACTCAGCAGCATCAATGGTTTTATGGCTCAAGGTACAGCCGCTGCTCCGCTGCAAAGTGGCGATCGCCTCTACGAAAAATTGCGTCGCCTCCCTCGCAATCTCAGCCTTAAGGTTGGCTTAGACCCACACCTCGAGAAAATTGAGCGAGTTGATGTCGTGAATGCCTTGGCTAACCAAGGCGACGTGACGGTTGTCAACAGCCCCGACGACCTGCCAGATGTAATCATTACCAAAACCTCAGAGGCCGGTAGCTATGGGCTGCAATGGCCCGCAGGCTCCCTCCTCCAGGAGAGTTGCACCACCACCAACGAAGCTGCCAAGGCGGGAATGCGGCGCTTAAACCCATGGTTTGCCACTCTGCTAGCCCACAAATGGCTGGCCTTGACCGTTAATACAACCTCGAGCCATTTAGGCATTTCCACCACCCTGGAGCAACTCACCCCCCAGCCCAAACTCTTAAGTCGGCAATACACAACTCGCTCCCCCCATCCACTGCCGGAGGTACTGCGCACAAAGCTACCCCCTGTGAACTTGGCAGCCCCCCTCACCCTAACCAAGGGGGACACCTGCCGTTGGAGCATCTATAACTATGGCGACGAGTCCTTAAATGTGCTGGCCGTTGCTTGGGACAGCCGCCAAGGGCTGCTCTTGCTGCCCCTCCAACCGCAGTCCTGGCACCTAGAACTAGCAGCGGGGCTGAGTGTGCCCCTCTACACCTGGAGCTTGAACCACCCTAGCCAGTGGCTGCAAGTCTTTATTATCAGCAGCCGTCGCCCCTTCAGCCACGTTAACCAGCACAGCTCCCCCCCCACCAATGCCCAACCCCTACCGGTGGCTGGGGAGAATGGCCTAGCCCTCACCCAAGGGTTACTCAGCGACCTAAGTACAGAGCCGGAGGGGAATGACCTAAGCTTGGATGTCGCGCAGTGGTGTAGCCAATGCTATACGTTGCGGGTGGTCTAGGCCAAGCGACGGCGTAACAATGGCTGAATCAGCAGACTCAGTGCCACCGCCACCGCTAGCAGGATCGCTATCGCCGTGCCCAAGGAGATGGCCCCCCATGGTGCCACCATCACCACATCGGCAATCGTCCAGTTTGGGTGCAAATACACGTAGCGGATGGGTTCGATAGCTAAACTGAGGGGGTTGAGGCTGGCCACCCACTGCAACCAGGTGGGCATAAATTGCAGGGGGACGAGTGCCGTGCTGGCAAATAGCAGCGGTAAGTTAATGACAAAGATCACCGCCAGCAGTTCAATGTGCCCCGGTAAGGCAAAGGTTAACCCTAAACTCAGTGCCGTCACCCCAAACACAAGAATTAGCACTGTTGCCAACACAACGGCAATTCCCGCTACGTTCGGCAGCCCTGTGCCCAAGACAACCCCCAAGCTGGCGATCGCTACCACCTGAATCAAGCTGAGGGTGGTAATAAACAATGCTGAAGCCAGCACAATTGAAAACCGCGAGGCCAACGGCGCCACCAATAGGCGGTTCAAAAAGCCAAACTCGCGGTCAAACATCACAGGTAGCCCCGCATTCAGAGCACCACTAAAGGCCGTAAACACAATAATGCCAGCACAGAGAAACTGGCCATAGTTCGCACTGTCGCCAAACAGCCCCGACGGTACATTTTGGAACAATGCCCCGAATAGGATCAGCCAAATGAGCGGCTGCACCACCCCCGCCACCAACGTTGAGGGTCGTCGTTGGAGCTGAATAAACAACCGTCGCGTTAAGGCTAGAGTTTCTTGCCAAAAGTCAGGGGAAAATAGCCCCGGAACTCTACTGATTGAAGAGGTGGTCATAGCGCAAACGATAACTCAACTGTTGCCTTCTAGGGTAGCAAGGGACAGAACCGCTAAGCGCCAGTCTTGATAGCCATCCTCTTTTTACGGCTTGGGGGTGCCACCTGCATCGCCCAGTTACGGGTCAACACCATGCGGGGGTGAATTAAGCGGTGCTGATCAATAAGCCAAGCCAGGGTGCGATCGCACACTCGCCACACAGCCTCCTGCAAGTTCAGCCGGGCAATCCGCCGTAATTCATCCAGTTCTGGGGTTTGGCCGCGCCCCGGCTCTAGGCTATCAGCTAAAAAGATCACACAGCTCAACTCATCCATCCCCGGCTGGCCCAGCGTATGGTTGGCCACTGCCGCCAAAACCTGCGCATCCGCTACCCCAAACTCTTGCCGAGCCACCAACGCACTCACCTGTGCATGGAGCAAGTGCGGATCGGCGGTATCTACCTCAGTGATGGGTAATGCCGCTTGCTGCGCCATCGCCAAGAGTGTCTGCGGCGGGAAATATTTGGCTAAATCGTGCAACAACCCCGCCCACGCTGCCCGCGTTACATCCAAACCGTGAACAACGGCTAACTCAGCAGCCATCGTTTCTACCCGCAGAATATGTTGCAGACGCGGTGCTGGCACATGCTCCGCAAGCCACGCCAAAACTTGCTGGCGATCGCAAGGTAGCTCCCCTAGCGCATCACCCTCCATTGGGGACGTCACCATAACCCAAAACTGCGAACAACTAAAATCGAAAGTGCTACCCTTGTATCATACAGCTTGCTCCACAATCAGACCGATCAAACAACTCGGGGGGCTACCCCCTACGCCTTTATGTCTGCCTCAACAGGAGCCGTAATAAAAACTTCCGTAATTTTACGGATAGGGGCAAGCAGAGAAAAAAGAGTATCGTAAATACACGGAGCAACCCCTTGCCCACCGAGTTTGTGTATCTGCGATGCAAGGTTACTAGCAGCAGTCTGTTGCTCTACCCTATGACGACGATTACTGGTCATCTCTGGTAGGATATGCTGTCACCTAAGCCCCTGTTGAACCCCAATGTTCATCCCCTTGGCTGCTTATGAGTTACTGCCTGAATCCGAGCTGTGTCAAACCAGACAATCCTGATGGTTTGGATTTTTGCCAAGCCTGCGGCAGTAAGCTGCTTCTCAACGATCAATATCGAGCCATTCGTGTTCTTGGGAGGGGAGGCTTTGGCACAACCTTTCTTGCGGTTGACACCAAGCTGCCCGGTAACCCTAGCTGCGTGATCAAACAATTACGCCCCGCAGCGTCGGCTCCCCACATTCTGGCCATGGCGCGGGAACTATTTTTGCGAGAGGCCACCACCCTGGGCAAAATTGGCAACCATCCGCAATTACCCCGCCTTCTGGGCTACTTTGAAACCGACAGTGAATTCTACCTCATTCAAGAGTACGTCGCTGGCTTGACCCTGCAGCAGGAAGTCAAGCGCTTTGGAGCCAAAACGGAGGAAGATGTCAAACAAGTACTCCAAGAAGTCTTGCCGATTTTGGATTATCTCCACAAAAACGAGGTCATCCACCGTGACATTAAGCCTGCCAACCTCATTCGCCGCGAAATCGATAACAAACTCGTCCTCATTGATTTTGGCGCCGTCAAAGATAAAGTTACCCAAGCCATGGTGGAAAATGCCCCCGAACTCTCGACCTTTACGAGCTTTGCGGTGGGTACCCCCATGTATGCCCCCCCAGAACAGATGGCCATGCGCCCCATCTATGCCAGCGACATTTATGCCTTAGGGGTGACCTGTGTCTATCTGTTGACGGGGAAATCGCCCAAAGAAATCGAGCGAGACCCGCGCACGGGTGAGTGGCAGTGGAAGAAGTACGCCAAGAACATTTCTCCGGAATTTACGGCACTGCTAGACAAGATGCTAGAGGATGCCATTAAAAATCGCTACCAAACAGCGATGGAGGTTTTGGCAGATTTGCAACTTTTGTCTGCCAAACGGTCAAGTGCCACAAATGCATCCTCACAAAGTGCTGATGATGACCTCAGCAACGCACTCTCGGCACCCCCCAGTCGGGGCGGCAAGCCAATGCTAGGGCGTAGCAGTTATGCATCCTCGGTGAGTCATAATGCCCAAGCGGCACGAGTTCGCCAATCTCGCATGGGGGGACCCGGCGGCCCCCCACTGGTCGGGGCAGGCGGTGGCCAGCACCTGCGCGCAAAAGTAACTCCTCGACTGACGGCAGCCCAACTTCTCACGGCTTACAAACGGGGTGAGCGGGATTTTGTGGATGTTGACTTGTCCAATGTGGTGCTCCGTCATGCGGATTTATCGGGAGCGAACTTCGCAAACGCCAATTTGTCTAATGCTGATCTGAAGGGGTGTATTTTAGCGGGGGCTGTGTTGCGGGAGGCGAATTTGCAGGGGGCGAATCTTAGCGAAGCGAACCTGAACGGCGCTTATCTGGTGCATGCAAACCTTGAAAAAGCGAACTTGAAAGGGGCACGGTTGCAGGATGCCTCGATTTCAGGGGCTAACTTTACCGCAGCGGATATTTCAGGCGCCGATCTGAGTATGGTCTCGGGGGCGGTGCAAGGGCAACTGGATCGTGCCAAGCGCAATTGGTTTACCAAGCTGCCCAAATAACTCTCTCCCCTCTGGTTAAACCGGGGGAGGTACAAACTTAAGCAATTAGCAACAGCTAGGGATATCTGACTACTTCAGGCACTTATCAGAGTCACAGCCAGCGGGGCCTGCCTCTTCAATCGGTTGCGTGTAGCGAGATAATGCCGCATGGAAATCATGGATCCGCCGCCGTTGTGCGACTGCCGCCACTTCTGCGTCATACCGTTGTTTGCTAATGGGTTCAAAGGGCAATCGCGGGAAGGTTTCATTAGCATCAAAACGTGCTAATAATGCCGCAGAGATATAGCCCTGATCTTGCTGAATGGCCTCATAAATGGCGGTGGCCAATGGTTCAATTTCGTGCTCCCGCAACTCAATCGTGGCACTGGTGTTGTGGGTGGTGTAGTGCTGCTGCACTTGCATATAAAAGTCAAATTGAGCCAGCGCAGAAAATTGGCTAATGTCGATCGCGTCTGCGCCGGGCAGGTCTGCCCAGGAAACGGCGACAGGAATTTCAACGAGCCACTCGGTACAGCGCGGGTCAAAGGGGTCATCCAACAGTTTGCCCTGCTCATCTTTATCCGATTGCGATGGGATGATGTTATAGCCGTAGTCATAGCAGGCCATCGCAACAGCGTCACCTTTGCGGAAAGTAATGCGGCGGATAAAGCGTTGTGCTTTGGGGGGATGCCAGCCAGGGGATGCCCCAGTGAGTAAAGACTTTGTGCCAGCGGGTTGCACGGTGGTGCAGCGGTTCGGTCGTTTTAAGCCATGGCGATCGCAATACTCCCATACGGCAGCATGAACAATATCCCGCCAGCGTTGCAAGTAGCTGGCCTCTTGGGTTTTGAAAAATTGACCCTGCGGAGTGTCCGGTCGTCCCTGTGCCCACCACTCTAGCCACGCCGTCCCAAAGGCATGAACGAAAAAGTCGAATAGTCCGGTGAAGCTAACGCCAACAATAGGGTCTAACTCACGGGCATAGCGATAGCGTTCTACTTCAAAACGATGGTGCAATAAGGCGGCTACGGAGATGGCTCCTGCTTTGAAGGCGTTTGCTTGGGTCACTGTATCCGCAGGGTCAATTTGGTTGAGATGAATCTCTGAGAGGTTGCAGTGGAAATCCGCAGAGATAATCTCACCACAGTTGTGAGCCACTAAGCCATTGGCGTCGAACCGATTCGGGCCGGGCACAGAGCAGTCGTAAACGGCAGCTTCTCCATCAGGCGTAATCGCTTCCACTACTACCGCAAACCGTTCCCGATTCAGTTGCCGTTGATAGCCACTCAAGAGTTTCTGGAGTTTAGCCTGCTTGGTTGGCTCTTGGAATCCGATCAATTCTTGAAAATGGAGCAAATTATCTTGGCTAATTACTAACTCATGCTGAGATTGGCAGTGGTAGAGGCTCGGCTGCCGCTGACTATCAGGTAGTAACCGCAAGCCTTCTGGCCTCCGATTTTGATAGATGGTGGCAATAATCCCCAAGCGGGCTAGCATTCGCTGCACAGCTTTGAGGGTTTCGAGGTTGCTTTGGCATAGGCGAACACTCACGCCTTTGTCTTGGCTACCTTGAACACTGCCATCAGCGTCGAATAAGCCCCGTAAAAAACCTTGGTAAAACTCATAACTGGCCTGTTCAATCGCTGGCGTAATGACCTTACGACCGGGCTTTAAGCCAAACTTCGCTGCTAACTGGGCTAGGCCAGTGGAGTTGATCACCTGATGGTTCAGGGTTTTGTGTTCATAGGTCGCCGCAGCGCGAGCTCGATAATCTACCACCGTAGCTAGTAATTCCCGCGCGTATTGGCTCAGTTCCACACGGGACTCTTGCCAAAATCGCAGTAGCCCAATATCACGCCATTGAGTTGTCCCTAAACTGCCATCGCCTAATAAGCTCCCCAGTAGCCAACCTTCCGCTGCCGTTCCTATCCCATCCCAAGGTTGAATCCCTCGATGGTTATGGAGCAAAACCCAATCCCCCGGTCGCAACTCACCAACTTCGACCCATTCGCTGTATTGTTTTTGCTGGGTTTGGGCCGTAACTTTTAGGACTTGGTGATTCGGGGTGAGGCGAAGGGAAAACCCTGCCTTGGTTTGCAGTTTGACAACGGGTTTAATACCTGTAAAAAAGAAGCCGTCCGGTGTAGTGCTGAAGAGTTCGCCGTTGATATAGGTGCTGTGTTGACGACCAATTAAATCCTTGACTTGCCGCGGCCCGTCGCCTGTATGAATCCAAGTTTCGGCGGTAACGCATGGGTTCAGGCCATAGCGACCAAGGCGGTGGTTGATTTCCCGTTCATCTGCCTTGGGGGCTAACTGACGCAAGAGCAAGTCTGCTTGTCCAGTGTCATAGGCACGCAAAAAGCGGTGTTTGAGGTCTGGATTAGTGAGAATATCGGCGTTAGCACGGGCGACGGCTTCCCCTGCCCACTGGATCGCCCCTTCGCCACTATAAAACTGACTGCGTACTGCTTCAATGCATTCCTGTAAGGTTGGCTTGCGATGAAAGACGCGGGTATGGTTGGCCATGCGTAAGGCATCGCGTTTGGGGTCAATAAACCAGTTCCCCTGTTCATCCTGCTGCCATAGGTTTTGCTTGGCGGCGGCAAACTCGGCATCATTGCTGTCCCCTTGACGCATACCTGCGCTGCGCCTCACGTTTCCAGCAACGACCACGGTTGCTGCTTCATCAATGAGCAAGCAACATTCTACTGAGGTAAGTTGGCGACCAAGGGCAGCATTCAAAATTGCAGCACAGCGATGGTAGAGGTCGGGTAGTTTGACGGGGTTAGCTACGCCACCAAAGCCTTTTAAGCGCTCTCCTGTGGGTCTGACATCGCTAATGTCGATGGTAATGGTAACGTGTCCATCAAATTGCATGTCACTGGATAGCTCAAGGATGGTTTGGTAGGATTTAACCCATCCTTGGCGGCTATCGCCTACTTTGATGTGAACGTGGCTACCCTCAACGGTGACTGTGGTGCAGTCTTGGCGCTGGGCTTTCGGCGTTTTTCCAATGGTGCCCACCACGTCAATATCCAGGCGATTACGGATAGGAGGCAATTGGCTGATGTATTTATGCTCAAGGACGGCACCCGTACCGCACCCTTGCATCGCCAAATCCATCATCAGCCCGAACGAGTCCCAGTCAACGACGTTGGTGCTGGTGCAGTTATAGGCGCCGGAGTAGTTCTCGGGGCGCTTTACCCAGTCGGTACCCCCGACCCACAGCCACCGCCCTGATGGCAGCGCTTTAAGCTCCCGTTGCATTTGGCTGAGTAGGGCAACTTCATCGGGGGTGAGATGGCCAACCTCTTTTAAGCCTTGGATGGTGCGATCGCAGACCTGCTGCCAACTTTCCCGCTGTCCTGCGTCATCTTGGCGGCTGTAGGTACGGTAGAACACGGGATAGGCGGTGGCTGCATTAACGGGGAAAGTGGTCTGGGGGCGAGGGGGGTTTTGCACCATCATGAAATTTCCATAACAGGACTACGGGCTAGAGTGATACTAGCAGTAGTGTAACGAAGCGAGCCGTAAGGGTCAATAAGCACTATTTATAGTTTTCAGGTCTAGAGTCTCGCTCAAGCATCACACCAACGTTCCTTGGGGAGCTAGTGCTAAGATGGCAAGCACTGCCGCAATACGTTTAGGATGTTGTGCTGTGAGTCCAGAGTCTGCTGTTGCCGTTCCTCCCGCTAGTGCTGATCCAGTACAGTTTGATCAGGTGGTGATGACTACCTATGGGCGGTTTCCCCTGACCTTAACCCGCGGGGAGGGGTGCCGTGTTTGGGATAACGAGGGGCGCAGCTACCTAGATTTTGTGGCTGGGATTGCCACCTGTACGTTGGGACATGCCCATCCGGCGTTGGTGGCAACGGTTAGCCAGCAAATTCAAACCCTGCACCATGTCTCTAACCTGTACTACATCCCACAGCAGGGGGCTTTAGCCCAATGGCTGGTTAATCACTCCTGTGCCGATCGCGTCTTTTTCTGTAATTCGGGTGCCGAAGCGAACGAGGCCGCCATTAAGTTGGCGCGCAAATATGCCCATACGGTGCGTCAGATTGCTCATCCGGTTATTATTACCGCGCAAGCCAGTTTCCATGGCCGTACCCTTGCCACCATTACGGCCACAGGCCAGCCAAAGTACCAGCAGCATTTTGATCCGCTGGTGCCGGGGTTTGCCTATGTCCCCTACAACGATTTTGCGGCGTTAGCAGATCTGGTGGAGTCGTTGGATCAGCCTCAGCCGCAGGTGGCAGCGATTCTGCTGGAGCCGTTGCAGGGAGAGGGGGGGGTGCGTCCGGGCGATCGCCTCTATTTTGAGCAGGTACGGCAACTCTGCAATCAAAAAGGGATTTTGTTAATCTTTGATGAAGTGCAGGTCGGCATGGGTCGCACGGGTCGCCTCTGGGGCTATGAGACCCTTGGAGTGGAGCCGGATATTTTTACCTCAGCGAAAGGATTAGCTGGGGGTATTCCCATTGGTGCCATGCTCTCTAAAGAGTTTTGTGCAGTGTTTCAGCCCGGCGATCATGCCAGTACGTTTGGTGGCAATCCCTTGGCCACAGCAGCCGCCCTAACGGTTTGTGAAACGATTGAGCAGGAGAATCTGCTGCAAAATGTGAGCGATCGCGGTGAGCAATTACGCGCCGGCCTCCGTGCCCTTGCTAACCGGTATCCCCAACTGATTGCCGACGTGCGCGGCTGGGGCTTAATTAACGGCCTTGAGTTAACCGCAGAGTCAAGCCTCACTGCAGCGGAGGTGGTCAAAGCAGCCATTAGCGAAGGACTGTTGCTGGTGCCTGCGGGGGCGAAGGTGGTTCGTTTTGTGCCGCCTTTAATTGTCAGTGCGGCAGACATCGAGGGGGCGATCGCAGCCGTTGAGCGGTCTTTTGCACGCCTCTGTGGCTAGTTGTTTGAAAGTAATCAATGCAATTTTGATCAGGAGTCACACTGAACCTAAAGGCGATCGCGTATTCTAGGGGGAGGGTTCCTTGACCTCAACTAGTCCAACACTCACTTATCAGGTTGTTATGGCAGGCATCGAGACAGACAACTTTAGTCAACTCTTTCCCCTTTTTAGTGAGAGTTCCAAAGAATCCCTCGCCTCCATGCTTGCCGTGGCTTGGCACAATACCTATCCGGCGGGACGAGCCATTTTAATTGAAGATGCTTGGGGGAATGCCGTTTACTTTATTTTGGCGGGCTGGGTCAAGGTACGGCGGCTGTTGCCCAATGGTGACTTTACCACCCTTGCAATCCTCGGGCCTGGGGACTTCTTTGGCGAGATGGCCATTTTAGACCAGTCGCCCCGCTCGACCGATGTGGTTGCCCTGTGTACCGCTGAAGTTCTCTCGGTTCCTGCTCAAAAATTTACCCTGACCCTGCGCCAAGACCCAGATTTACATTACCGGATGTTGCAGTTAATGGCACAACGGTTGCGCCTCACGAATGCGCGCATTGAGTTAGCCCACCAGCCCTCAGCCGTAAAGCTAGCCAATGTACTGGTCAACCTTGGTCGCCGCTACGGACAGCGGAATGGCGGCAATGCCCACACCGCAGTTATTTTCAATGTGCCGATTAAGGATCTCGCAGATGTGGCCAATATCAGCCCTGAGGAAGCACAGCAGCTTTTAGACAAACTGGCAGCCAAAGGCTGGGTCAAAATTGATGCGGCTAAACAGCAACTGCAGATTCAGAGCTTGCCGCAGCTAGAGCAACTGGCACAGCAGTCGGTGGCTTAAGGGTGCCTTGCTGTTACCGTAACCCCTCGCCTAGGATAGCAATAGTCGCGCTCGGTGAGCTTTAATTCTATGGCGATCGCTCCCAACCTGTACGAGCACACGCTGGTACACTACACCGATCCACTGCACGCCACTGAACTGTTGCGGCAGTATCGCCCCTATCTGGAAATGATTCCCAGTATGCGGCGACCCCAAGAAAGTCTGATTCCCATTCCACTGCCAATTGCGGAAATTCAAATTCCTGCCGCTCATACCAGTAATCAACGTCCCCAAGTGAAGTCAGCGCTGGTGCCCTGCGACCTTGTTTTTCTGATGTGCGATCCAGAATGGAAGGTGAAAACGGATGTTGAGCTATTGGTATTTATCCATCGTCCTGGGGAAAGTTTTACCGAGCTGCTGACGCGGTGGCGCCAGTCACAACTGCTCCTGAGTCGAAGCTATAGCTGGGATATGCCCCTGCAATACCGCGATATCTTTAGCGAAGGGGCAAATCGCCATCTGCCCCTATTTGTGTTGTTTAAGGAAACCCTAGCCGTGATTAAGCGGGGGCTAAAAGCCGCGCGACTGCCCTGTATTGTGGATACAACGGTTTCCAGCACGGCCTCCACTAATTCCCCAAAGTTAATTACTGGAGCGCCAGAAACCCCAGACTGAGCACGAGCCCTTGCAGCTATCTGCTTGAGAGGTCTATTTGGGGGGAGGAACTATTGCGGATCTCGCTTGGTGGTGTCCGGTTGCACCCAAATAATCCGGCGTTGGTTGCCAGCAATGAGATTGGCTTCTTCTTGGGCAATGCGCTGCCATGCTTGGGGCTGGAGATCTCGTTGCTGTTCTTGTTTAAGCTGGGTCACCCGCTGCTCTAGCTGGTGAACTTCCGCTTCTAGGGCAGTGAGTTTCTGTAGTTGGCTGAGTTGGTGGGGTACGATTTTGGCGATCGCCGCCACCCCAAAAGTGAGCAGTAGGATATTCACGCCAATTTTGGCAAGCCCCTCCCAAACGGCTGGAGGAATATTGGAGGATTGCGATGACGGAGCCATGGTAATTAGCGCGAGCAAAGGTACTTTTTAGTTTGACTTCTCCCCTCCTTGAAAGAGAGGGGATTCCCAAAGGATGCTACGCAACGGGCTGAAGCCGCGTTGCTTCGCTTTTCCCTTGAGCTGTCACCCACAACTTAATGCGGGTGGGGGCAGTCAAAGACCCCCTACTCACCTCAAGCATTTCTGCTATTGGGACTACGTTTATGTTTCGGTTTGTGGTTTCGCACTTTTCAACACTAGCCAATTCGATACGCTCAACATCCTGCCATTGCTTGCAGTGGTTTAGGCTTGCCGCCAAAGCGGTAGTGACTTACTTGCCGGGATTTCTCCGTACTAGGATGTCTCTTCGCGTAGTTGATACGCCTACTTTCCACGTCTCTAGTTTAACACATAGAGAGGGCTAAAGCCCCCTGAGTTGGCTGTATCCCCTCGCTAAAGCGGAGGGGTTTTAGCCCGCCCACATCTCTATAAACAACAAAAGCAGTTCCCCATTGCTAAACTTCACACTGTGAGGAACTGCCACAATTAAGAACGTTATAGGTAATGAGGGCTGTAATTGCTTGCGTTGCTCCAGCGAGCGGCTATTTGTACAGCTCTGCTGAAAGTCGGAACGCGAGTACTGCGGGGAGGAGGGCAATTACAAGGGCAATATAAACTTGGGTATCGGTCAGTGCCATGAACGACTCCTTAAGGTACAAACGAATGGGCGATCAAGTGCTGTACTTATTAGTCCATAGGAGCTAACCTTTGGCAACGGTTGCTCATAGTTTGTAACATTTACTCAGCGGTGGGGGTTGGGGTGAACCACCGGCGCGGCAGTAGGGTTACGCCTGTGCCGATCAGCGTTAATACACTTAACCCCACGGCCAAAATATAGAATGGACGACCCGCCTCACCCCAGTAGGTGCCTTGGTGCAAGCTCAGGAAAATCGCTGCCTGTTCCTTCGATAGCCCTAGCCAATTGCGCCCTAAGCGATAGGCAATGCCAGTGGTGGCACTGATGAACAGGGGGAGCGCCGTCACACCAGCAACTAGATGATGAACCTGTCGTGCTGTTCCCTTTGCGGGTAGCGATCGCCCCCACAGGAGCACTAGCCCAGTTGCCAGAATGGCCAATACCCCCAGACCAACGGCTAGGACGTAGATGGGGATCATCCATTCACCGAGGTAACGGCCTTCGTGCAACGTCATCATGACGCGGCCAAAGTCCTTAGATAGCCCCAGCCAACTACGCCCCAAGCGATGCGCCAGACCAGTGATGGCACTAATCAAGAGTGGGACGCAGAAGATCAGCACCATCCGTTGATGCCATTGACTCCCCCACCGGAGCAGTTGTTGCTTTAGGGAACTCACGGCGAACCTCCCACGACGGCAGTGGTATGCACCGGCAGCGTTAGGATAAAAGCGGTGCCATGATCACTATCGGCAGGATAGGGACTGATGACGTTTAAGCTGAGATTGTAGGGGCGCAGCAATTCTTGGGCGATCGCTAGGCCTAACCCTGTTCCTTCCACCTCGCTGTCTGATTGCACACCGCGATAGCCACGGGTAAAGAGGTGGGGCTGCACCGCTGCTGGGATGCCACAGCCGTTATCCCATACCCTCAACTCCACACTCTCAGCCATCACCGTGAGGCGCAAGCCAATGGTACTGCCCGTTGAGGTATACTTGAAGGCATTATCCAGTAAGTTGCTCACGACCTCTTGGCAGACCCGCGTGTCCAGCCATAGGGGAGGCAGCGCGTCCGGTATCTCAACCTCAAAGGTTTTACCTTCCATTTCTGCGCGGGCTTGCGCGGCTTCAATGAGGGGGGCTAGGGCGACCCGTAGGTCTATGGGGGTTCCCACTAAGGTCAGCGGAGCCGCAGCGCTGAGGGCGGGCAGGTCAGCACGCTGTTGGCGATAATCATTCAGAAGTGCCATCAAGCGTTCCGTTTCTTTGGCAATCCCCTCCGCAAGAGAACGACCACGATGGCTAGGTTCTAGGTGTTTGAGCAACAGCTTGACAAAGGTGCGAATTGCCGCAACTGGATTACGCAGTTGGTGGAGAACATTTTCAAAGTGCTGTTGCTGCTGATCAAGGGCGGTGCTGGAGTGGCTGAGCCATTGCTGTCGCTGATCCAAAACACAGGCGATCGCCAAGGTTTGGGCGACTTGTTGTAACTGTTCTCGCTCCGCTGCCAGCCAAGGCTGCTGCTCCCGTTGCGCCACCAATACCCCCAAGACCCAGTTTTGGTACATCAAGGGCAATAGTAATTGATTCGCCAAGGAAGAAAAGAGTTCAACAGGTGGTAACGCGGAGGAGCCTGTCAATGGTGCCGCAGGAAGAGCCAACGCGGATGACAGCGCCAAGGGTGAGGGGGAGTCAGGATAGACGACGACGGGCGACCAAGAGGGGCGATCGCTGAGGGTTTCACTGAGATACACTGCCAGTGAGGAGGCACCCAAGGTCGTGACAACCAGCTTGAGTTGAGTGCGACACAGAGCCACAAATTCTTCACTGGCAGGCGAGAGCATTTAGGAGGCACCCTCAGAGCGACTTGACGAGTGGGGCAGCAGTGCCTGAAAGTCACCGACCCCTGCTGTGTACTCTTCCAATAATTGCTTTTCCATAGGCAGCAAGTTGGGGTCAAGATCGGTGTCTTGCTCCTTCAGGGTTTCTTCAATGAGAGCCATTTGCCCCTCCGCCTCACTCAGGGCGGCTAATAGCTCGGCGTTGACTGGCACGTCCCCAGTTTGGCTAGCCAATGTCTGGTAGCGATCGCGCAGGTCATTGATCTCCTGCTGCATGGCTAGCTTTTCGGCACTCAGTTGCTCAGCCATTTGCTTGTAGTACTTAAAGGCCATCAGGAACGGCACAAGCCGCTCCCGCAGGGTCATATGATCAATATCTAGTTTAGTATAGCGCTCCGCCAACTGGCTGTAGGCTTGGCAAAGACGTAGGTAGCGTTGACTAAGATTATCCATAGGTGATTCTAATTTATGACTGCTGATGCGCTACCCCCCTATCATAGACGGGCAACTCGTTGTTCACCATTGTCGCGGCTTAACAAATTGCAACAATGTAACGTAGATTACGAAATTCTCAAGTTTTGAGGGGCTCGCCTTGGCTCACAATGGCCAGCGCCCAAATTGCCATTGGCCGCAGGTACATACAGGCTCGAAAGGTGCCCTCGGCTGTAATGGCTTCTGGGGTACGAAATTGCAGGCCATGTTCATAGACCTGCTGCACAACAACCTCCGCCACTCGCCAGGCTTCTGCGGTCATGCCACTCTGCCAGAGAAACGCCGCCAAGCCAAAGTTAATGCCGATCCACACTTCTAGGGGATGGGTGGCGTGGGGATCTTCGGGCTGGCCGTTAGGCAAAAGGCCATTGGCTGCCCCCACGGTGCCGTTGTGAAACTGCAAGAAGCAAGTATTGTAAATGGTTTCCAGAGCCTTACGGGCACACTCGGGCGGCACAATATCTGGCAAGCCCAAAAGCTTGGCGTAAAATTGGCCACAGAGTTGATCCGCCATTACCACCTCAGAGCCGCTACCCGTGTCAAGGCGGTAGTACGCACCGTTCCACAGCAGTGCATGGTAGCGGGGGCGCGCTTGTTGCAACCATCGGTCGTAGGTTTTGCCCTCCGGTTGCTCGAGTACCGTGGCCAAGGCGATCGCGGCTTCGAGAGCCGCCAGCCACAGCCCCCCACAATAGGCGCTGACCCCTTGTAACCTCCAGTCATCGTAGGTTTGATCTGGAGCACCCCCATTTTCAGGGAGGCCATCGCCATCGGTGTCAAACTGTTTGAGGTAGTTTAAGGCAGCAACAACTGCTGGCCAACACTCGCGGGCAAAATCGAGATCACTGCCCCCCGTCAGCAAAAAATCACGATAGACCAGTAGGACAAAATCGGCAGCGAGGTCTTTCCATAGGTTGCAATCTTGGTAGGCCGTATAGTTGGTGCGCTCCCACGGGTGCTCGTTGGGTGCTCCTAGGTCGTGGGGAACGGCATTGGCCACTTTACGGGGTGCTCTGTAGGCCGTTGCTGGATCACCGCGATAAAAATAGCCAATAATCCGCGGGGTGGGGTCAGCGGTGGGAATGGCACGGGCAAAGGCACGCATCACGGTTTTTTCGAGGTCTGGCCACAGGTGCAGCAGGGCAAAGGAACCGTACAGGCGCACATCTAAGCTTTCATACCAGCGATAGTCGAGGCACTCTAAGACAGCAAATTGCCCCAAGGGATCGCGATCGCTAGCGGCACTCCACAACGTCCCGCCACTACTGAGGACGTACAACTCATTGCACAGCGCCATTTTGAACCAGTCCGGCCAGTGGGGGTGTTCTAGAATGGGTTGTTGCCAACTGCGAATCTGCTGTTGCCACTGGCGATAGTGCTGGAGGCCGCGGCTGGCTAAACGAACCGCATTTTGACCGGAGCGATCGCAAAAATCGGTATAGCGACGGTAATAGATAATCCCTGCACCAAACTCCGTTACAGGTAAATCCCACGCCAACACCACGGGCAGTTCGGTGGTCTGCCCAGGGGCTACGGTAAAGCGCAGGGCAAAGGCAGCGGCCACTTGCTCTGACGCGTGGGCAGGGGTGGTGTCGGTGCAGTTGGGAAGCGAGCCATCCTTGGCAAAATACTGCCAGAGGTCGGCTCCATCGCCATCGGGGTTCCAGCGGCTGTGCCAGAAACATTCCCCTACTCCCGTCGGCACAAGGGCGGCCCATTCTCCATCCCCTTCCTGCGGTGGGGTGGCATGGGGCGATCGCCGCAGTCGCCAGCCATGGTACTGCTCCGTTTGCAGAATTTCATTGAAATTCCCCTGACTGTGCCGCCAGCGGGGGGTGTAGGTATAGACGGGGCTGCCATCATCGCGGATCTCAATGGCGGACGAGGGGGTCGCATTCGTAAACCAGCCCACCATGTTCTGCCATGAGAACATTAAGCTCAGGGTGATAGGCTGTGCGGTAGGGTTGTGAAACTGCCACAGAAACACCGCCAACGGATAACTGGTCTCTTGGTAATTGTGGGGCAGAATCGGCGAAAATTGCTCACAACTGACGTCGGTGCTAAACACACCATCGTACACAAACCCACTGCGGGGATAGCGAGCGCTATACGTCCCCTGGCCGGCGGGATACCACTGCCACGCTGCCAAGGTACCGTCTGCTGGTGGACTACCGAGGGCATAGGCACCAGTTCCCTGCTCAAACAGGCTAAATTGACAGGCGGGAACCGTTTGAAACAGGTGCTCACCGCCATCTAAATGCCAAAGGTTAAAGTCCCCTGCCGAAGAGCGACCAATACAGCCCGCCCCAAACCCCCCAAGGGGCATCCCATGCCATGGTCCATCGTCAAGATTACTGGCATAGCGGACGCGGTACGGAGTCTCCCATCCATGGGCGATCGCCCGACTCCATGCACAATTAGCCACGTCAATTACGCTGTTTTCCACACCTGTTGCCCATCTGGTAGTAACGTCGGCTCCATAATCATAAACCCCCTAGTGAGTTCCTAGGGGGCAAAAGGAGTCTTAGTCTGAACGCGAGCATGGGGGCAGGCATTCCCCCTGAGGCTATTTTATTTAGGAACCAGCCACCAAGTTATTTGGTCTCCGAGAACTCCGCATCAATGACATCATCACCACCGCTGCCAGAGCTACTCCCTGTACTGCTGGCGCCACCGGTGGCAGTGCTTGGCTCACCGCTTTGATAGACGCTCGCACCGATGCTGTAGAGGGTTTGTTGTAGCTCCTGCATCAAGGATTTAACCCGCCCGAAGTCAATGGACTCCACTGGTTTCTTCTCGGCCTCGCTGCCAATTTCCGAGCGCAGGTTGGCAATCAGCGCCGTGAGCTTGTCCTTATCCCCACTGGAGACTTTATCCCCAATTTCGGCGAGTTGTTTCTCGGCTTGGTAGCAGAGTTGCTCTGCTTGGTTCTTGGTTTCGATTTTCTCGCGCTTCTCTTTATCAGCGGCGGCATTCATTTCTGCTTCGCGCACCATCCGCTCAACGTCTTCCTTCGGCAGAGTCGAAGCGCCGGTAATGCTAATGGACTGCTCCTTGCCCGTTCCTTTGTCGCGGGCTTTCACATTCAGGATACCGTTGGCATCAATGTCGAAGGTGACCTCAATCTGGGGCACACCACGAGGTGCAGGCGGAATGCCATCCAGACGGAAGGTGCCTAAGCTCTTGTTATCGGCGGCCATTTCCCGCTCCCCTTGCAGGACGTGAATTTCCACGTTGGTTTGGCCATCCACCGCCGTAGAAAAGACTTCGGATTTTTTGGTGGGGATTGTGGTGTTGCGAGGAATAATTTTGGTCATCACCCCGCCAAGGGTTTCTACCCCGAGGGAGAGAGGAGTAACATCCAGCAGTAGAATATCTTTGACTTCACCCGCGAGTACCCCAGCTTGAATGGCAGCTCCGACGGCAACCACTTCATCGGGGTTGACGCTTTGGTTGGGTTCTTTGCCAAGGGAGCGTTTCACCAGTTCCTGAATCGCCGGAATTCGGGTTGACCCTCCCACCAACACGACTTCATCAATTTGGTCTTTGCTGAGTTTGGCATCTTTGAGTGCCTGCTCTACGGGCACCCGGCAACGCTCAATTAAGTCGGCGCAGAGTTCTTCAAATTTGGCTCGCGTCAGCGTCATGTCAAGATGCTTAGGCCCATCTTGGGTGGCGGTAATGAAGGGTAAGTTAATTTCTGTTTGGGTAACGCTGGATAGCTCGATTTTGGCTTTTTCGGCAGCTTCTGTGAGCCGCTGTAGGGCTTGCTTGTCTTTGCGCAGGTCAATGCCTTCTTGGGCACGGAAGGACTCCGCCAAAAAGTCCACGATCTTTTTGTCGAAATCGTCTCCACCCAAGTGGGTATCCCCAGAGGTGGCTAGGACTTCAAAGACGCCATCGCCAACTTCGAGGATGGAGACATCAAAGGTACCTCCACCTAGGTCAAACACGAGAATGGTTTCGTTACTCTTGCGATCCAAACCGTAGGCCAGTGAAGCGGCGGTTGGTTCGTTGATGATGCGCAGCACCTCAAGACCCGCAATGCGCCCGGCATCTTTGGTGGCTTGGCGTTGGGAATCGTTGAAGTAGGCGGGTACGGTAATTACCGCTTGGGTCACCTCTTCGCCTAGGTATTTGCTAGCATCATCCTTCAGCTTGCGCAGGACTTGGGCAGAAATTTCTTCGGGGGCAAATTGCTTGCCTTGGGCGGGGCAGTCTAGTTTGACATTGCCGTTAACATTCAAAACTTTGTAGGAGACTTCAGTGGTTTCGTGGATCACTTCATCGAAGCGACGGCCAATGAAGCGTTTCACTGAATAGAAGGTATTCTCGGGGTTCATGACCGCTTGCCGTTTGGCGATTTGACCCACGAGGCGATCGCCATTTTTGGTGTAGGCGACAACGGAGGGGGTTGTCCGAAACCCTTCAGCGTTGGCAATAACCGTAGGCTTGCCCCCTTCCATAACGGCCACACAGGAGTTGGTGGTACCAAGGTCAATTCCGACAACTTTTGCCATAGCGACTAAGACTCCCTTTGCAGGCTAACTTCGATCTGGGGCACAACACCCATACTGGGTTTAACCCTCTCTTTATCCATAGTGCGATCGCTTCCCCAAGTAGCAAAAGGGGGATTTACCGAACCTAGGCGGGGTGGGTGGGGGTGTAGGGTAGTGGATCGGTTAGCCCCAAGGCCGCAAAGGCTGCCAAGCGCAAGCGACAGGCATCACAGCGACCGCAGGCCCGTGCTGGCTCGTGAGTGCCGCCGTCACTATAGCAAGACCAAGTTTTCTCCCAAGGTACGCCATACTCATTGCCGAGGCGAATAATATCGGTCTTGTGCAGATCAATTAAGGGACAGATGATCTCGATGGGGTTTCCTTCGCGCCCCTGCTTGGTACCAAGCCGATACACCTCGGCCATGGCTGCAATATAGTCAGGCCGACAGTCTGGATAGCCCGAATAGTCAAGGGCATTCACGCCAATGTGAACCGATTGGGCATGGATGGCCTCAGCGTAAGCAAGGGCAAAACTCAGAAAAATAGTATTGCGGGCGGGCACATAGGTCACCGGAATCTCTTGGCTCATGGTGCTAAGGTCGCGATCGCAGGGCAAGTCAATGGTTTGATCAGTGAGGGCTGAGCCACCCCACAGCCGTAAATCAAACTGAATGACGTGGTGCTGTACCACCCCCGCCGCTGCCGCAATGGCGATCGCTGAGGTTAACTCCTGCTGATGGCGTTGCCCATAGTTAAAGGAAAGGGCATAGCATGCATAGCCCAATGCCTTAGCACGAAATAACACCGTGCTCGAGTCCAAGCCGCCCGAGAGCAACACCACCGCCTTTTTAGTCGTCATTGGGTTCGTCAAGCAATCACTAAAAACTTTACATTTGGCAATGCTGTGGTAGCATCTTTCTGAAAATGCTACTTCAGTGGTGGCCAACGCCGAATCATTCCACGGTTGCGTTTAAGGGGTAAATGAGAGGAGTGAAACAACAAACGATGAGTTCTGCCGTCCGTCCCCAGCCCGACCCGCTGCGCATCGGTGTCATTGGTGTTGGCAACATGGGTCAGCACCACACCCGTGTTTTGAGTTTACTCAAAGATGTGGAATTAGTGGGGATCTCCGACCTCAACCTAGAGCGCGGCATTGATACAGCCAGCAAGTACCGAATTAAATTCTTTGAAAATTATATTGATTTATTGCCCCATGTCGATGCCGTGTGCATTGCAGTGCCCACACGATTGCACCATGAAGTGGGCATTACCTGTCTGCGCTATGGGGTTCATGTACTGGTGGAAAAACCCATTGCCGCCAGTATTAGCGAAGCTGAGTCCTTGGTAAATGCTGCGGCGGAGTGCCAGTGCATTTTGCAGGTAGGTCACATTGAGCGGTTTAACCCTGCCTTCCAAGAGCTGAGTAAGGTACTGCGCACTGAAGAAATTTTAGCAGTAGAAGCGGATCGCATGAGTCCGTACCCCGATCGCGCCAATGATGTGTCTGTGGTTTTGGACTTAATGATCCACGACATTGATCTGTTATTGGAGCTAACCAGCTCACCGATAGTACGCCTAACGGCTGCGGGCAGTCGCTCTGCGAATTCTGGGTACCTAGACTATGTAACGGCCACCCTAGGGTTTGCCAACGGCATTATTGCCACCCTCACCGCCAGTAAGGTGACCCATCGCAAACAGCGGCGTATTGCGGCTCATTGCAAAAATTCGCTGACGGAAGCCGATTTCCTCAAAAACGAAATTCTCATCCACCGCAAAACCACCGCTAGTTGTAGCGCTGATCACGGCCAAGTGCTGTATCGGCAGGATGGCCTCATCGAGAAGGTCTATACCAGTAACATTGAACCCCTGCACGCTGAGCTAGAGCATTTTGTGAACTGTGTGCGGGGTGGGCAGCCCCCTCAGTGGGTGGGGAGCAGGCGCTCAAGGCACTCCGCTTGGCCAGCCTCATTGAGCAGTTGGCGCTGGATGGCCACAGTTGGGGGCAGTTGGATGCATCCCTCTCAACATTGACCTATGCTTGAGCTACCTTGGAAAAATCCCAAAGCTAACTAAGGCAACCACGATGGGCGAAGAACAGCAATGGTCTCGGGAGACAGGCCTCCGTGAGGCAAACACCGCGGCGTTACGCTTAAGTAAAGTTCTGGCTGCTCGCAGTCGTTGGCAAACCCTGTGGATCTCGTTGCGCACTGCCTTAACACCAGTAACTATCCTTGTGGTGCTGGTGGCGTGGGCGTTGGATTGGGATGCGGTGGGAGTGGCCGCTGCTTTGCTGTTGGGGGTGTTCAGTTTCCCCATTGTTTGGCACTCCACCTATCACTGGTTTACAGAAGATTTAACGGTGCAACAACGGCAGTTCATCTTTGCTACGGTGGGGCTGAGCTTAACCGTCTTGGCGCTAATTGGCATGACCGGCGCGATGGACTGGATTCGTGGTCGCTTTCAAGGCACCAATTGGGATGCGGTGGGTGCCCTAGCAGAAGGCTTTGGTGCCTTGGGTCAAATTTTAGTGGCACTGCTGGCGGCCTACGTGGCATGGCGGCAGTACGTGATCTCGCGGGACCTCACTACCCAACAAAACCGGATTACCCAACAGCAAACCATTGATAGCTATTTTCAGGGCATTTCTGACCTTATTTTGGATGACCAAGGGCTATTGGAGGACTGGCCCCTGAACGAGCGATCGCCGAGGGGCGCACGGCGGCTATTTTGGCAGGCTTAGATGCCGAAGGTAAAGCAAAAATCATTCGTTTTCTCTCAGGGGCAAAGCTGCTAGCTCCTTTGAAGCGCGATCGCCGCCTAGGGCGAGCAATTTTTGATGGCTTAGGCGGTTATGAAGAAGATATCGAGTATGGCGTACGGGTCATTAACCTAGGCAGTATGCTAGCGGGCACCGATCTGAGTGGCACCGATTTGCGCTGGACGGAGTTAAGTGATGCCAACCTCACAGGAGTGCAGTTCCGCAATTGCAACCTCACCCGCGCTAATTTGGCCGGAGCTATTTTGCAAGGGGCAGACTTCACTGGCGTGGATATGAGCCGAACTCGCTTATTTTACGGTCCGGTGGAGCAAGCTAGCCCTCGCGATCGCCTCAATCCACCGAATTTTCGGACGGGTGCCTATACTGGTGCGGTGGTGGAAGATGTCAATTTTAGTAATGTCAAAAACCTTTCCGAAGAGCAGCGCTACTATTGCTGTGCGTGGTGTGGCAGCCGCGCTCGCGAAACCATTCCTGGGGGGTGCGACGGCATTCCTAACAAATTGGGACGCTGACAACGTCAATCAAGAGACAGGCTCTGTCCTTTAGGACGGAATGGTCTAAATACTTTACTACTTTACTGACGCTCGCCCCTACCTACTTCACCCATTCCATCGAACGCTCCATTGAGGGTAGTGATTTTGACTTCTCCCCTCCTTGAAAGACTCCTTGAAAGAGAGGGGATTCCCAAAGGATGCTACGCAACGGGCTGAAGCCGCGTTGCTTCGCTTTTCCCTTGAGCTGTCACCCACAACTTAATGCGGGTGGGGGCAGTCAAAGACCCCCTACTCACCTCAAGCATTTCTGCTATTGGGACTACGTTTATGTTTCGGTTCGTGGTTTCGCGCTTTTCAACACTAGCCAATTCGATACGCTCAACATCCTGCCATTGCTTGCAGTGGTTTAGGCTTGCCGCCAAAGCGGTAGTGACTTACTTGCCGGGATTTCTCCGTACTAGGATGTTTCTTCGCGTAGTTGATACGCCTACTTTCCACGTCTCTAGTTTAACACATAGAGAGGGCTAAAGCCCCCTGAGTTGGCTGTATCCCCTCGCTAAAGCGGAGGGGTTTTAGCCCGCCCACATCACTCCTATAATTGTTGAATGCTAACTTGATTCCACAAGAGCCAGAGTTTACCTTAGAGCAGGCTCTAGATGAAGATTGGCTTCGCTGGCAACCCGAATAGTTCGTAGAACAAACTTTAGATCCCTCTCTAGCTAGAGGTACAGGCCGCAATCAAACCAGCTGCACCGCCGCTGACAACTTGAATAGGGACTTGTAGAGCGTCTGCCACCGTTTCAAGGGAGAGATCATCTAAAAAAACAGCCTCATCGTGTTTGAGCATGATACTCGGCAGTAGTAGGCGATCGCCCAAGGGTTTTCCTTGTAGGTGATAGATTAAGTCATGGCCTGTGAGTAATCCAGTAACCGTCATGGCTTGCCCCCAGTAATCACTAGCTAGCGGGTAGAGATCAAGGCGAAGGTTCTGAATTTGGTTGAGACGGGTTACAAGGGGCTGGAATGCCTCGCCGACCGCATTACCCACCACCCAGCTTAAATGGCGCGCTGTCGGCAAGCGGGTGGGTAAGTCGTGGCTGTGGGCGGCAAACTCTTCTAAAAACAGACGAATCGTACCCACACCGTTACTCAGTTGTGGATAATCTTGGTAATGGGTGGCAGGAGGCAGCGGTCTGCCAGCAATTAAAAACCACTCATCTGCCAGCCAGACAAAGGGGGTACCCCATTGGCGCTGAAAGTGCTCCTGAAGAGCTTGTACCTGCCGCAAGACGGTGCGGGCATCATCAGGGGTCACCGGTACCAGTTCATCATCAGCGGGGCGAAAGCGGGTTAACCCCACGGGTACCACCGCAACCGAAAGAACCGTCGGCCAATCTGGGTGGTAAAAGCTCGCTAAATCCCGCAGGGTTTGCTCAAGGCACTGCCCGTCATTAATGCCCGGACACACCACCACTTGGGCATGGAGTTGCAATCGTTGTTCCTGAAACCAAGCAAGCTGTCGCAGAATCTCGCCAGCACGCGGATTTTTGAGGAGGCGTTGGCGAACGCTGGCAACCGTTGCATGCACAGAGACATACAGGGGCGACAGGCGCAGCCGGGCAATCCGTTGCCACTCTGGTGCCGTGAGATTTGTCAGCGTGAGGTAGCTACCGTAAAGAAAACTTAGGCGATAGTCATCATCCTTGGCATAGAGGCTCTGCCGCTTGCCGGGTGGCTGTTGATCAATAAAGCAAAAGGGGCAGCGATTGTTGCACTGGAGCAAACCATCAAATAGAGCTGTGGTGAACTCCAGCCCGAGGTCATCATCCGCTTCCTTCTCAATTTCTAGGGTATAGGTTTGACCGTCTTTACCAAGGACTTCTAGCGTTAGCACCTCATCTGCGCACAGGAAGCGGTAGTCAATGAGATCGCGGGGTCGCTCGCCATTGATAGCTAGCAACGCGTCCCCTGGCTCAAAACCAAGCTCTGCAGCAATCGAGTCCGGTTCCACGCGACTGACAATAGCGGGATGCACAGGACGATGATTCATACAATGGTTGGGTATATCTAAAAAAGCAAAGATTGTCCCCTCTGAGCAGGCATACCCTCCCTCCGACCACAATAATTCTAGACTTTATTTTGTGGGTGGTTTTGTGGGTACCGCCCTAGAACTGCGGCAGTAACCTTGTCTTGGGGAGCGAATACAATGATTGTATGCTGATTTGCAAATTCACAGCCAACCCCAAACTCAATAACGTAAACGTATCAATCAACATCGCTGGACTACGACGGTGAATGTAGCTGTTATTGGTGCCACCGGCCGCACCGGCCGACGGATTGTTACTGCCCTACAGCAGGCGGGTCACTCCCCCATTGCTGTTGTCCGGAACCTAACGAAGGCGCAGCAGCAGTGGCCTAATGGCGGTGTCGATATTCGCCTCGGGGATGTCACCCAACCCCAAACTCTAGGGAGTGCTCTGAGCAATTGTGAAAGTATTATTTGCGCCACAGGGGCAAGTCCCAGCCTCAACCCCTTAGACCCCTTCAGTGTAGATTATCTCGGCACCAAAAATTTAGTGGATGCTGCTAAGTACAGCGGAGTCCAGCAGTTCGTTCTCGTTTCCTCCCTTTGTGTCTCCCAGTTTTTTCATCCCCTAAATCTCTTTTGGTTAATTCTGTATTGGAAGCAGCAGGCGGAACGTTATTTACAGAACAGCGGTCTGACTTACACGATAGTCCGTCCGGGAGGCCTTAAAGATACAGAGGAGGGTGGGTATCCGGTGATGGCTGCCGCCGACACCCTTTTTGAAGGGAGTATCTCACGCTCACAGGTCGCTGACATCTGTGTTGCTGCCCTTGGCGACGCTGCCGCAAAAAACAAAATTATTGAGGTAGTGAGCCGCGCTGATCAATCTCCCGTGCCTTACTCTGAGTTGTTCCGCTGTATTCCGTGATTTGAGGATAGGTGATTGTGCGGTTTTGGCGCTGGTTGATTGTTGGATCATTGGTTGCAGGGGTCAGCTATGGGTTTTTGGGCGGGCGATCGCCTGCGCTCCTATGGTACCGTTGGCACCCTGGCCAAATTCCCCCCTTGGTCATGGAAGGTGGCGATCCCTACATCCGTGCCCTCATGCGCACCATTTCCGCAAGCGAAGCCAACGATCCTAGCCCCTACACCCTCCTCTACGGTGGTGATCACGTCCACGACCTTAGCCGTCATCCCGATCGTTGTATTCCTATTCGCCGAGGCCCCAACCAACACCTATGTACAACGGCTGCGGGGCGGTACCAGTTTCTTAGCTCTACTTGGGCTGAAAAAGCCGCCCACTATCACCCGAGCCCACCCGGATGGTTTTGGAGTCAGTATAGCTTTGCCCCGGAATATCAAGATCAAGTGGTCTATCGCTGGCTAACAGATGCCAATGCATGGAACGCTGACATCCCCCAATTGCTGCGGGAGGGTGAGGTGCAAGCTGTCTTTGACCTGTTGTCAGGTACGTGGACAAGCCTTGGTTATGGCATTGAAAGCAACCTGATGACGCCCCACCTCGAAGACATCTACACCAAACTGCTAGCGGAAGAGTTAGCGAGCCGCCAAGCCACTTTAACCCGTTAATAGGCTGACAGCCTTTTCATCCATCAAAAGGAAATCCGTAAGCTCCTGTTGTATAATGTGAACACCTTGCCGCTCGCTAGCACACCCGTGTGACTGGTTGATGTTCAGTAAAATTCTGTGAATAACACCCTAACCAAACTCTATGCGCTGAGCCTCAGTACCTTGTTTTGGGGCAGCGTAGCTCTACCAACGATGGCTCAAGAGGCACTGCGTACCCTGACGGTGACTGGGCGCGGAACAGAGGCAGTAACAGCAACCCTTGCCCAAGTAACGCTGGGGGTGGAGGTGCGGGGGCGCACAGCTCAGGAGGTACAGCAGGAGGTTGCCCGTAAGGCCAATGCTGTATTAGTAGTGCTGCGGGGGCGAGAGGTGAGCCAACTGCAAACTACGGGTCTTAGCTTGACGCCTGACTATCAGTTCAGTAATAATCAGCGCCTATTGGTGGGCTACATTGGTCGCAATACGGTTAGTTTTCGTCTGCCGAGCGATCGCGTTGGTGCCCTGCTTGATGCTGCCGTGCAAGCTGGAGCAACCACTATTGACAGTATTAGCTTTACTGCACCCGAAACAACCCTTGCTGCTGCTCAGCGCACTGCCCTACAGCGAGCCACCCAAGATGCCCAGTCCCAAGCCCAAGCTGTGTTGAGCGCCTTGAACCTGCAACCGCGCCAAGTGGTCAGTATTCAGATCAACCAAGCCACCCCACCCCCTAGCCCAGTACGGTTTGCTGCGCCGGCCATGGCCGATAGTACCCCGGTCGTTGCTGGAGAGCTAGAGGTGGCAGCAACGGTGACCCTGCAAATTAGCTACTAACCGCAATGATGCCTGTGAATTTACGACTTTCCTGCGGCAGTCTCGCAGCACTGTTGTGGGCTGCACCGATCTTGGCTCAACCGCCTGCCACACTTGAGCAGCAACAGCAAATCTTACCCCTCCCAGGGGGCTTAGATCAGGTGCCCGTGTTCAATAGCAACAGTCCCGAAGTCGTTCAGCGCGAAGGGATTTTGCTATCCACATTTCCGGCCAGCGGTAAGGCCACTCCTGCGGCTCATCTGAATTATGCTTTTCGCGGTCGCTTTGATATTTTTGCCCATCACATTGCCAAACCCCCTGATCCTGCGGATTTAACCACCCTCTACGTGGGAATTTTGGCCTACAATCCCGGTGCAACCCCAGTCACCATTGACCTCCTGCACGCGGCTAGCTACCTCAGTCAGCCTGATGCCCCATTTGTCCCCTTGCCAGCTCGACAGGCTAACGATCTTGGGCAAATCTTTGCCGGCCCTGGCGATCGCGTCATGCTGGATATTTTGCGCCGCCGCCGTCAAGAGGGTTGGCCAAGCCAAATTGTCCTGCCGCCCCGCTCCTATGGCCTTATTGCAAATTTGCCGATTCCGGTTAAAGGTCTAGACCCCCCGTTGAATGGCCGCTCCCTACTCATCCGTGCCCGCAGTAGTGGCGATATTTATCTGGCTAGCTTGGCACGCTTTGCTCCTGAGGATGAACCTACCCTTGCCCAGTGGCAGGAAACATTGCACCAAGGGGGATTGGTGACCCCCCGCGATCGCCCACCTAGCCCCCCCAATCAACCCGGCAATATCATTTACAGCCGCGTGGCCGGGGTGGCTCTAGGGTCGCGTTGGCATAATCCGCAGCAAACGCCGATCCCAATTCCAAACACTGGCGAGGCATTTTCCTATCCCTTGAGTTCCCTTGTGGCCGGTCGTTTAGGCACAGACCAAATTCAAACGGCTCCCTTGGTGGTGCGCTATCCTGATACCGCCTACGCCGCCCATGGCAACTACGCCGTTGAGTACGATCTCGTTTTGCCCTTACACAACCAGAGCGATCGCCCCCAAACCATTCGCCTTGCTCTACAAACCCCCATCAAATTTGACGCGCCAGCGCCAACCCTGCGATTTTTTGCTGAGCCACCCAACCGCATTTTCTTTCGAGGTAGTGTACGGTTGCGCTATCGAGATGATCAGGGAGCACCCCAAAGTCGGATCATTCACCTTGTACAGCGCCAAGGCCAGCAAGGGGGCGATCTTGTGCGGCTGACCCTACAACCGAACGAAACCCGCTTTGTGCAGTTCACTATGCTATACCCGCCCGATGCCACTCCGCCGCAAGTACTCACGGTTGAGACCTTGCCCTTTCCGGCACTTGGGGAACGAAAGTCTCCTTAAGTATCGATGAGATAGAGGTACAGGAACAGCTTGCCAAATGTGCTGTTGAAGGTCTAGCCATGATAGCTGCGGGTCATGGTCTCGATAAGCTGGAGGAATGCGAGATAACCTCTGTAAATACCTTGCTGAAGAATACCCGACAGCCTTTAACCAGTGGCTCCTCAACAATGCCTCAGAAAATGTTTCAGTTCTCAAAACCGAACTGAACCTCGAACCGATTTGTGCGGATGGCGTCACCCTCGTACAAACGCAACACTGCATTCTGCATCTAGAGTTTCAGGTTGAACCAGAGGCAACATTGCCGTTACGGATACTGGACTACTGGCTCAGGCTCTATCGCACCTATCGCTGTGAGAGTGTCCAAGTTTTAATAGAGGTTGGGTCTTGATGGACATCCAGTTAACTCATTCTGTGTGAGCTTACCTTTGATGAGCGTTACTCTGTTATGCCAACTTCCCAAGGGAACGGTACGCTTTAGCAATATTGCCGCAGTTGTCTTTGACAAAGATGGTACTTTAGCGAACTCGGCGAGCTACCTCCACCAGTTGGCTCTAGAACGCGCACGGCAAGTGGCCGCGATCGCCCCTGATCTTGAAGCCCCTCTGCTGCGTAGCTTTGGGAGTTCAGCGCATCAGATCCAGCCGCAGGGGCTACAGGCGGTGGGGAGCCGCTATGAGAACCTGATTGCTGCTGCTGCCCATCTTGCTAGCTATGGCTATGGTTGGATAGCCGCTCGGGAAATCGCTGAACAGGCCTTTGCTGAAGCGGATCGCAGGTTTAGCCCCAAAGCTCCCTTCACGCCACCATTGCCCGGGGTGATCGATCTGCTGCAACGGCTGAAGACGGCTGGCCTAGCGCTAGCAGTGCTGTCTGGCGATCGCACCGAGGAGGTACAGGCGTTTTTAGCCACCTACCAGCTCGCTCACTTTTTTAGAAGTGCTATGGGTAGCGATCGCCTGCCTGCAAAGCCTGACCCAACCCCCCTCAAAAAAATCTGCGCTGAATTGGCGATTCCCCCCGCGCAGACAGTTGTTATTGGTGATGCAGATGCCGATGGCCTCATGGCACAACGCGCTAGGGCAGCAGGTTGTATTGGTGTCACGTGGGGATGGCCTCAGCCCCCTTCCTTGCAGTATTGCACCTGCACAGTCAATGAACCGACGCAAATTCAAATTCTGCCAGCCGATCAACAGGGAACTTAGGAACACACAAGAGCCGACACGGGAGACACACAAATGGAGGGAGCACACAGTAGATGTGCGAGTATATCTATTCAGACATACTCAACACAGCATCAAGCCTGAAAGAAAGGAGCGATCGCCCAAGCTGGAAACTCAATCTGGATGACACACAACGGCTGAGACAGGGTTGTTCAGTCAGTGGACTACTACAACCTAATAGGTATAGTCGCACTCTGATGACCTGCCAACTACCGTGTTTTTACTCAAATTTTGCCGAAATTTTTGGTAAATAGGTTCCTGAAAATACCGTACAAACACGGATTCCTAAACGTCCACCATCTCCATTAGAGCGTCGCTGATGACCGCATTGGTGGCAACACTTTGGATATCGTCAAGGGTTTCGAGGGCATCCAGCAACCGCAAGACGCGGCGGGCCGTCTCCTCATCGCTCACCTCCACTGTATTCAGAGAGAGCCAGCGGCGCTCAGTCTCTAACACGTGGTAGCCATAGTGGTTGAGGGTGTTGCTCACGGCTTCCAAGGCAGCGACAGGGCAACGCACTTCTGCGACATCCGCCACGATGTCGTAGGTCTCGACCTCCGCGGCAAGGAGAGCCTCTAAAAAGGCTTCTTCATCGTGGGGGGCAGCAACGGTGACCACCCCCCACAGGTCAAACATCCACCCAACACAACCCGTCTCGCCAAGGTTCCCCCCCTGCTTGTTAAAGGCAGCCCGCAGGTCAGCAGCGGTGCGGTTGCGGTTGTCCGTTAGCGCCTCAATTAAAAAGGCAACACCACCAGCCCCATACCCTTCGTAGCGGACTTCTTCAAGGGGTGCATCACTATCAAGGGTACCGGTACCTTTGGCGATCGCCCGCTCGATGTTTTCGTTGGGAATCCCCGCTGCCTTGGCTTTTTCAATGGCGCTGCGGAGTTGAAAATTACCGGCGGGGTCGCCTCCGCCATGGCGGGCAGCAATAATAATTGCCCGGGAGAGCCGCGCAAAGACTTTACCTTTTTGGGCATCCACCCGTGCTTTTTGGCGCTTAATATTGGCCCATTTGCTATGACCCGCCATACCCGCCGAACATTACAGACATGGATTACTGAGCATAGAACAACCCCGCTGAACACAACGGGGCTGCATCAAAAGAGTAACGTTTAACTGCACAGCAATTTAGCGGAAACCAACAGCGGCTTGCCACACAAAGGCTAGCGCTAAGAACAAGACGGGAATCACCGGCAACACATCCACTAGGGGATCAAAAATAGCATAGGCCTCCGGGAGCTTGGCCACTAACACGAGAGCATCAATCATGGTGTTTTCCTAAACTATCAGCGATCGCAAGAGAACTGAAAGAATAGTACCATAGCGGCTGCGGTCAGGGGATCCAGTGGTGGAGATTAGTTCAGCACCAGCGCAAGCAGAACACGAGTTTTGGATGCAACAGGCGATCGCCCTTGCCCACCACGCAGGTTGTGCGGATGAAGTTCCAGTGGGTGCCGTCATTGTGGATGCCAATAATACCCTCATTGCCACTGGGGAAAATCGTCGCCAACGGGATCACGACCCCACGGCTCACGCGGAAATCATTGCCCTGCGCCGTGCGGGAGAGCGGCTGGGAACCTGGTACCTGAACGGCTGTCGCCTTTACGTCACCCTCGAACCCTGCCCCATGTGTGCGGGTGCTATTGTCCAAGCCCGCATTCACACTCTGATCTACGGCACACCGGATCCGAAGACCGGTGCCATTGACTCGGTGCTACAAATTTTTAGGAGTGCGGCGGCCTTTCATCGGGTGCACAGTGTAGGTGGCATCCTCGCGGATCGCTGTTGTGAGCAGTTACAAACATGGTTTCGGGCGCATCGGCAGAGGCCACGGCCTTGATGCCAGCAACACCTAAACGCGCCTGTAGGGTGGCGATCGTGTCTGTGAGGATGGGATGCCGCCACTGGGGGGCGATTTCGGCTAAGGGGACAAGAACAAAGGGACGATTGGCTAACTCAGGATGAGGTAGCGTTAGCTCTGATGTATTGACAATGGTATCGCCGTAAAACAGTAGATCGAGATCCAACGTGCGCGGCCCCCACCGTTGATGACGCTTGCGGCCAAACTGCTGCTCAATGGCCTGAAGTTGGTGTAACAATGCTAGGGGGCTAAGGGTAGTGAACGCTGTAACGCAGCCATTCCAGTAGTCCGGCTGTGGTGGTCCCACTGGTGTGGTGCGGTACCACCGAGAGCAGTGCAATCCAGTGATGTGGGGTATCTGTTGCAGGGCGCAAACGGCTGCTTGTAGGATTTGGCGGGACTGACCCAGATTGCTACCAAGGGCGATCGCCACGAGGGGGGGGTCAGACGGGGATATACTTAAATCAGTGGATTCTGCCATCGTTTACTCGGTAGAGTGCCACCCTAGGCTCTATGCTCCGCTTGTTGTTATTTCGCTGTCAACCTACCGCTAAATCGTTGTGGATCTCCGGACACTTTTTAATACCGCTACCCCAGTGATTGGTGTTGTACACCTGTTACCGTTGCCCACCTCTCCCCGTTGGGGCGGTAGCCTTAAGGCAGTGATTGACCGGGCAGAGCAGGAAGCCACCGCCTTGGCCTCAGGGGGTGCTAATGCGATTATTGTTGAAAACTTTTTTGATGCCCCCTTTACCAAAGATCGTGTCGATGCGGCGGTGGTCAGTGCCATGACCTTGGTGGTGCAACGCCTGAAAAATTTGGTGGCCTTACCCATTGGCTTAAATGTGCTGCGCAATGATGCCTACAGTGGTCTGGCGATCGCTACGTGTACGGGGGCACAGTTTATTCGCGTCAATGTGCTGACGGGGGTGATGGCCACGGATCAAGGCATTATTGAAGGCCAAGCCCATCACCTATTGCGCTACCGCCGTGAACTGGGGCAAGACATTAAAATTTTGGCGGATGTCATGGTCAAGCACGCCCAACCCTTAAATACCCCTAACCTGAGTACCGCCGTTCGCGATACCTTCGAGCGAGGCTTAGCGGATGGGGTGATCCTCTCTGGCTGGGCAACGGGGCACCCCCCCAGCGAAGAGGACCTCTCAATCGCCTCTAGTGCGGCTAAGGGTCAACCGCTGTTTATTGGCAGTGGCGCCTCTTGGGATAACGTTGAGCAGTTGGTTCCCTATGTCGATGGGGTGATTGTGGCTAGCTCGTTGAAGCGCAATGGCCAAATTACCCAGCCCATTGATCCGATTCGGGTGAGCCGCTTTGTGGAGGCGTGGCAGCGAGCACAGCACAATTTCCAAGAACTGGGCGATCGCAACGGTAACCCAAGCGGCAATCTGGCTCAAGAGAGCGAAACCTCCCGCTTGATGCTATGTGATTAGATCCACGATCGCCACCACATCCGCTGAAAAAACTGCTGGGGGGTGAGCGGTAGCCCCCAATACACTGGCAACCAGTAGAGAAAGCCACTAACAATCAGCAGTAGCACCACCACACTCAGAGCGCGTCCCCACGGTGGCGATCGCCACGCCCAGTCCCAAACCACCGCTAGGGTCATAAAACTGTACAGTGCAGCGGGTAGGTAGTGATAGAGAAACAGGCAGCGGCTCACCAAAACCCAAGGGAGAAAGTTCGCCGCATAGTTAAGCAGCAAAAACTGCCCCGCGGACGATCGCCTTGCCAACGGTATTATTGCCAGCATCGCCAGCGTACTCAGCCACAGCAAGGGGGGATTAAACATGGCATGAACCGCATACACCCAAGCCGTGTCTGCCATGGGTAAGGGAGGGCCAATGACTGGCACAGCTTCGCTGAGGGTGTGTACTCGCTGAAAAAAGTAACTCAGGGGTCGCAACAGCAACGGCCACGACCACCACGGCGCACAGTAGGGATGAGCAGTACTAGCCACACTGCGATGGTAATTAAACATCTGGACGTGAACCTGCCACAGGTTGGAGTGCGGATGAAAGGCTAAGTGGGGCAGCCACAGCAGACTATAGACCGTGAACACCACCAAGGGTAGGATCAGCACCATGTCCATCGCCGTGTAATACCGCTGCCGCTGTGGCATCCACCAGCGCTGCACTCCCCACACCAGCCACAGCCCGAGGAGAAACCCCAGACCACTCCACTTAACCGCCACGCAGGCTCCCAAGGCCACCCCTGTGCCCATGAGTGCCCACCACCGCTGTGCTTTCCACTGCTGCCCCCAGAGCCAGACAACCTGCGCCACCACCCCAAAAAACACCAGATAGACGTTAATGAGGGCATAGCGGGACTCCACTAAAAAAAAGCCATCTAAGGCCACAAACGTCCCCGCCACTAAACCCACCCGCTGGCGCCGCGTGATCAGATACGCCAAAAGGGCAGCAGCAACGGGAATCAGCGAGCCAACAACAGCATTGAGCCAGCGATAGCCCCACGGCTGAAACCCGCCTGCCAACCAAATGCCAAGGGCAATCAGGTACTTACCGAGGGGGGGATGGGCATCAAAGAATGGCTCTCCGGCCAGATAATTGCGGGCAAAGCGGGCAAAATACACTTCGTCAAACACAAGGGTGTTAAAGCGGCCTAAGCCCCAGAGCCTTGTGCCCAAGGCAAAAAGCCACACCAACAGTAGCCCCAGCGGCATCCCTAGGCCGCCCCAGGCAGTTCCGCCGTGCGTACATTCACCCGCTGGACGCGATCGCCCCGCTGAATGGTTAAGTTCAGTACCTGACCCACCTTAGAAGCGTCAACCACGGCCTGTAATTCCTCAGCACTGGTAATGGGCTGCCCATCGACTGCGGTAATGACATCTCCCCAGCGCAACCCTGCCTTTGCGGCTGGCGTATTGGGCAGAACCTGCACCACCAGTACCCCATTGACCTCCGGCAGCATCACCGGTGAGTTGGGGTTAGCATTATTTTCCTTGGCCATGGCTGGAGTAAAGGTAGTCATCTGCACACCAAGGTATGCATGACTAATTTTTTCACCGCGCACAAGGCGCTCTTGCAGTGCTTTTGCTTTATTGATCGGAATCGCAAACCCAATTCCCATAGCATCGGCACGAATCGCAGTATTAATGCCAATCACTTCCCCGGCTTCATTGAGCAGTGGCCCACCGGAGTTCCCTGGGTTGATCGCCGCATCGGTTTGAATAAACTCTAGGCGCTTATCGGGAATCCCCACTTGGGCACTGGAGCGGTGGAGGGTGCTCACAATCCCCAAGGTGACGGTATTGTCTAACCCTAGGGGATTCCCCACGGCGATCGCCCAGTCTCCCACTTTTACCGCACTGGAGTCGCCCAGAGGAGCTGTCGGCAATGGCTCTGTAACCCCCTTCAGCTTGACAATCGCTAGATCGGAGACCTCATCTACACCGCGCACCTCCCCTTCAAACACGCGCCCATCCTTGAGACGCACGGCTACCGTATCCGCCTGGCTGACCACGTGGGCATTGGTCATGAGAATACCGCTGCTGTCGATAATAAATCCCGATCCTTGCCCCCGTAGCCGATCCTCTTGGGGCAGCGGCGCTAACCCTGGAAAAAACTGGCGGAAGAAGGGGTCGTTAAACAGCGGATCCACCGATCGCAGGACAGTGCGCTCCGTATCAATGCGAACCACAGCATCCCCTACTCGCTCCACCGCTGCGGCCACAAAACTATGCCCCGCCGAGGACACCGCTGCCATGGCAGGGGCACTCCAGTTCCACAGCAGCACACTCACAGCCAACAGTAGCCAACACCACTGGCCAAGCCATCGCAAAGACTGAAAAGGTTGTTTGAGGTTAAGCATTACTCACGCGGATTCAGAACCATTCACCTTTAGATTTTAACTGGGCGTTGCCAGCCACTGCTGAAGATAGGCATTTACCATCGCCGGTGCCTCATCCTGCGGGCAATGCCCTACCCCTGCTAGGGGCACAAACTCACGTACACAGCGAAAGGCTGCCAACTGCTGCCCTTCGGCGATCGCTTCCCACGGATCCGCCGCCCCCCACAGAAAGTAAGTAGGACAGGTCACCAAAGGAAGGAGGTCTTCGGGCACTGGGCCTTGGGAATAGCGCACAAACGCCAAAAAAACATCTGCCGCTCCCTGATCTTGAGCAGGGCCGAGCAATATATCCACCAGTTCCTCGGTCACCGCTGTTGTATCCCCGTAGGCTTGGTGAAGGATGCGGCGCACGGCGCGGGGCTGGGCAATTTGGTGGAAAAAGTAGGTTCCGATCGCCCGATTGCCAAGAATCCGTTGTAGCAAAGTGGTACCCCACTGGCGATACCACGGGAGCTGCTGCCGCTTGCGCTCATTCAGTTGCCGCAGGGAGCAGTTGAGTAAGATCAGTTGCCTGACCCACTCCGGCGCGAAAACCGCTGCCTGGAGAGCAACAACACAGCCAATGGAGTTACCAATCAGCACCGTTGGGGCGCCAATCACCTCATGGCAAAAGTCCAGCACAAGGGTTGCCCACGTCTCAAAGGTATAGCTAACCATGTGTGGCGCAGGCTTAGCCGATCCCCCAAACCCCAACAGATCAATGGCATATACCCGATGCGCAGCGGCAAGGACAGGTATATTTTTGCGCCAGTGCAAGCTCGAGGCACCAAACCCATGAATCAGCAGTAGGGGCGTGCCCGTGGTTCCTTGGTGGCGATAGACAATTGGATAGCCCTGCCAGTGCCAAATCTGGGGTGCGAGGGGTTCATTGGCAATATCAGCCGTCATGGCAGCCTCCTCACTCGGCACTAAGAAATTGACGATAGCGCTGGCTCAAATCGTTGACGGCGCGCTGATAAAACTGTTGGCCGTGCTCTGGGGTCGCCAAGCTGGGGTCTGAACCCATCCGACCATCGGGATAGCGACAGCGAAAATCCACAGCACCATAGATGGCATGATCCCTGTTGACCTCGGCACTCAGTACACCTTGCTTAATGGCCTCTGGATAGACAAATTGGGTGACGGCCACTTCGCTGGGGGTTGCATGGGAGCCTTCGCGATCGCCATAGAGTTCACGCGCCAGTTGGGTTACCGAAGGGCACATAAACCAGTTTGCTAGTTCACAGCGCACCTGATCTGCCCCCGGAATCTGTAGTTCGGTAAGAGCGGCATAGGTTTCGGCAAAGGCGGCTTTAACGGTGGCAATATTGCCGCCATGGCCATTGATAAAGAAAAAGCGTTGAAACCCTGAGCGTGCCAAACTCACCAGATAGTCACGCAGGACAAGGAGCAGGGTACTGGGGCGCAGGCTAATAGTTCCGGGAAACGCCGTGTGGTGCAACGCCATCCCCACATTGATAGTAGGTGCGACCAACGCACCGGTGGCATCCCCCACCCCTTTAGCAATGACCTCGGCACAGATGGCATCGGTGCCAATTAAGCCGATGGGGCCATGCTGCTCCGTTGAACCAATGGGCACAATCAAACCGCGAGATTCAGTGAGGTAGTCGGCCACCTCAGGCCACGTACTCAAGTGTAATAAGGCCATTGTGATTTCCTAAATTGCATCTTCCAGAACAGATCGGGTGTTATGCCATGCCCACACACCAGCGATCGCCACCACTCCTCCCATCCCCATCATCACAATCGTCAACCCCAGCAGATCTGAGAGAATCCCCGCCACCGCCAAAGGGACACTGAGGGCAATATTGACAATATTATTCTGGAAGCCAAACACCTTACCCCGCATTTCTGGGGGGGTGCGAACCTGAATGAGGGTTTGCATCGGAATACCAATTAAGGAGGCTCCCATCCCCAAGAGAATACTCAAGGCCAGCCCCATCCAAAGGTTATGGACAAAGGCAAACACCAGCAAGACGGCTGCCATGATCAAAAAACCAATTAAGGGGAGGGGACGGTGATGCAGGTGCTCTCCCCATTGCCCTAGAATACCCGCGCCTAAAATCAGCCCCACCCCTGCGGCAGCCAACAGAAACCCAAATTGATTAGGCCGCAACCCAATCTCTTGGGCTAAGCTGACCGCCAACACCGTCAGTGCCGCAAACACACAGTACAAAATAGTCAACTGGAGCATGGCATTGCCCAAGAGTTTATTCTTACGCAGGTAGTGGAACCCATCTTGTAAATCGCGCCAGATATTCATCCCGTGGGGAGGCTCCTGCACCACTTCGCGGTGGGCAATCAGGGCTAAAACCAGCCCCGCCAAAATGTAGAGGCCACCCACTACCATTTCGCGAGCGTAGATCCCCCGATGGCTGCTGCAGCACTGAGGAGAGGCTCTCCCACCGCAAAGCCAACCACCAACGACCCCATCATCGTGGTGATAAAGAGAGCATTGGCCGAGAGCAGATTTTCTTCTTTCACCAAGAGCGGAATCGCTGCCTGCTCAGCAGGGGCAAAGAACTGCGTGAGAATGGACTCAGAAAAGGCCACCAGCAGCAAAAGGGTAAATTTTTTGGGAATGAGAATTAAGGCAAGCACTAATAGGCCCCGGAGGACATTGGTAATACTCATCACCTCTCGCTTGGGATAGCGATCGACAACGGTACCTGCTGTTGATCCAAAGAAGACGGCGGGTAGGGTATTGGCGATCATCACCGCCGAGGCTTTAGAGCCGGGTAACTCGTAGCTGGCATCGTAGGACACCGCTAAGGTAATCAGGAGCACCAGAAAAATTTTGTCCGCCAGTTGGGAAATAATTTGCCCCCCCACAGCTTCAAAAAATTCGTGTTTCGCATCAGGGCGGCAAAGCCACCCGGACGGGGTTTAGGCCCAGAACTTACCATTGCTGTTGCTCATACACCATGAAGGGGTCTCCTGTGGCTATGTTTCAATCCTTGATCGCTCAGTTGGCAACGCCTGCCGCAAGCATAGGACAATTGCAATGCTGTTAATTATCGTGAGCCATTATACGATCATAGGTTTGTTTAGTTCTTAAGCACCCCGCTGAGCATCGCCTCTCCCTAGGTATAGCAAACGCATGAGCGAGGGATTCACTAGTAGGATGATAGAGTCATAGATCCTGCAGTAGAGAGTTGTTTTTTGAACGATGCCATCGCCCAACACCGATAGCCCTTCCGCTAAATTTTCAGAGCTGACGCCTGCTGAAGGTAACCTTGATGATAGGGATCTAGATACCGAGCAGGATCCTGATCTGGAGCTTCCTAACGAGGTGGAAATGTCCCTTTGGGATCACCTTGAGGAGCTACGGCAACGGCTGTTTGTGGTCTTGGGCACCGTCGCCGTGACGACTATATTCTGCTTTACCCAGGTACGCTGGATCATTCAGTTCCTCGAAAAACCCGCTAAAGGGGCACAGTTTTTGCAACTTAGCCCAGGGGAGTACTTTTTTGTCTCCTGTAAGGCTGCTGCCTACAGTGGGGTGCTATTGGCTACGCCGATGATTCTGTACCAAGGGATTCGCTTTGTTTTACCGGGGCTGACCCGCCGCGAGCAGCGGTTACTCGCCCCCGTTGTCTTTGGCTCCTCGATTCTTTTTGTGGCGGGCTTAGCCTTTGCCTATACGCTGCTTGCTCCTGCGGCCTTAGGATTTTTCATCAGCTATGGTGCGGATGTGGTCGAGCAAATCTGGTCGATTGATCGCTATGTAGATTTTATTTTGCTGCTCCTGTTTGCCACCGGTTTAGCATTTCAGGTGCCTATCTTACAGTTAGTGCTTATTTCTTTGGGGATTGTCTCCACTGCCCAGATGCTGAGCCAGTGGCGCTATGTGGTGATTATTGCGGTTGCCGTGGCTGCGGTCTTAACTCCCTCGATTGATCCAGTGACCCAAGGGTTATTGGCGGGGGCACTGATGGCGCTTTACTTTACAGGGATAGGCTTGGCTAGGCTAGTGGGTGTGGGCGATCGCCCCGCTGAAGACGGATGAATACGTTGAGCGTCGGATCCCCCTATGAGCATCAAAGATAGGCCAAGGGGTCGGTAGGCTCGCCGTTGACACGAACCTCAAAGTGCAAGTGAGGGCCCGTAGAAAGTCCGGTAGAGCCAACTTCAGCAATGGGTTGCCCCTCCTGTACCGTTTGTCCCTCGCGCACGAGTAGGCGTTGAGCATGGGCGTAAAGGGTTGTGAGGCCACTGCCATGATCGAGGATGACGGTTTGGCCATAGCCACCGGACCAGTCCGCTAAAACCACTGTGCCGCTCTGGGCAGCATAGATGAGGGTGCCAAAGTCGGCGCCAAAGTCAGTGCCGGTGTGAAACCGACGGGTGCCTAAAATGGGGTGGATGCGCCAGCCAAAGTGACTGGTAATGGGGGCACGGATGGGATAGGCAAGGCGACCACTGCGGGGTAAGGGGGGTGGGCCTTGGGGCACATAACCTAGGCGCTGAGCTAAAAACTGTTGAATTACCATGCTATCGCGAGCCAGTTGGGCTTCGATGGATTCAAGGGCACGGCGATCGCTGCGCAGGCGTTGCACCAGTTGACGTTGACTGGCGGCTTCGCGAGTGTAAATATCCTGTTGTTTTGTGAGTTGCTGGCGCAGGGCTTGAATATACCGCTGTTGGGTTTTGATGTGTCGCTCCTGCTGCTCAAGGCGGTGGCGATCGCGCTGGAGGGTAACCAGTTGTTGGCGATCGCGCTCATAAACTTGGCGGAGGCGATATTGCTGAGCCAACCAATCGTTTAGAGTCTCGGCCTCAAAAAGCATTGCCCAGTGGGGAATTTGGCGGTAGCGTTGCAACTGGCGCAGGCGATCGCTAATCACCTCCATATTGGCGTGGTAGCGTTTCGCCATCGCTTGTTGTTGGGTTTGGAGATCCTTGAGAATGGTTTCCGCTGCTGTCAGGCGATCGCTGACAGAAGCCAACTGGTTCGTCGTCGTTTCTACATTGGCTTCGAGGCGATCGAGGCGATCGCTGGCCGCATCTTCAAGGCGTTCTAACTGTTGACGTTGTTGCCCCACTGTCTGCTGGTGCTGTTGGTGCTCCTGCATCACTCGCTGCCAATACTCCAACGGTGGTGCGTTCGTTGCCGCAGTCGGAACCGCACCCCCTAGAACGAGGGCAAAGATAGCTAGCAGGAGGTACAGCCAGCAACCGTGTTTTTGCATAGGAGGGTGCAAATGAGTGCCGCTAGTTATACACCGGCAGGGGGTCAATTATCCAGCTTTCACCTTAAACTCATCGTATCAGGGCTAACCTCAGAGCATTTCCTCGGTAAAAGGAGTGTGATAGTGTGACAAAAGCCCTTTTTTTCATGTTGACCCCCAATGGCAAAAGGCGCGCTGGCAAAATTGCTCCAACCCAACCTGGTGTTACAGGGGACGATTGAACATCTACACCCGGCAGTTTTACACGAACAGCAACTGCGGGGGATGATCTTAGATGTGGACGATACGCTACTACCCACATGGAACACAGACCTATCACCAGCGGTACGCGCATGGCTGCTGGACATCAAAGTGCAGATGCAGGTTTGGCTGGTAAGCAACAATCTGAACCATCGCCGCATTGAACGGATTGCTCAACAGGTCGATCTGCCGTTTTTAATGGGCGCGGGTAAACCCTCTCGCCGGAAAATCTGCCAAGCCGTTCATGCCATGAACTTACCATTTGCTGAAGTAGCCATGGTGGGCGATCGCCTCTTCACGGATATTTTGGCGGGTAACCGCCTAGGGATGTTTACAATTTTGGTCAACCCTATCCTTGTAAACCGCCTAGATGGCAAGTCGTGGGTTCGTAACTTAGAATTTTGGCTGGCACACCAACTGGGCGCCCCCATTCTCACCGATGACCCACGCCAACCCCACAGCGAAGTTCCCTAAGCGCTAGCCACCTTCTGCAAGTGCGCCACCAGTGCTCGCAACCCCAGCAAATAACTCTCAGCACCAAAACCAGCAATTTGCCCTAAAGCCACCGGGGCAATATAGGAATGATGGCGAAAGGATTCACGCTGGTGAATATTGCTGAGGTGCACCTCGACCGTTGGTAAGGCCACCGCGGCGATCGCATCCCGAATCGCCACACTGGTATGGGTATAGGCCGCAGGATTGATCAGAATACCTTGCGCATGGGATGGTGCATCTTGGATCGCATCCACCAGCACCCCTTCATGATTAGATTGCAGGCACTCTAACGTAACTCCTAGACTCTCAGCAAGGTTATGCAGAGACTGGTTAATCGTCTCTAGGGTCACTTGGCCATAAACCCTAGGTTCGCGCTGACCCAAGAGGTTTAAGTTGGGGCCGTGGAGCACTAGCACCTTAAACGCCAAAGCAATCCCCGCAAAATCACGAATTAATCTAGCGGCGATCGCGTACAGGAATTGGAATTGGTTCTAGTTCAGGGGTTGGCTCCGCCCCCCCCAACAATTCGAGAAGCTTCTTCAACCACGATTTGAGGCTATCGAGCAGGTTCTCTAGATAATCCATTGATATTCCTACTGTATCGCTATAGAGAATGGCCTTGGTTTTTTAACCATAGCTGACCAGAGCTACTTTTAACCTAGCATAATCTTTTTTCGATCAGTACCCTCACCCTAGAAACCGCTTGGTCGTGCTTTCTCTACTCTGTACTATAGATCGACACTATAGATCAACGAGATCACTGGCCTTTTCAGGACTAGACTATGCGCCTGCGGTGGACGGAACATGACTAGGGCAGAGATTGACATACTCCCACGGCTAAAGCGCGTGGGCTTTACGGCACCAGTTGTAAAAAAAGCTCAGCCATTCTCAGAATGGTCGAGCCTTTTAACAGTTGCTGGGTCTTAAGGATGCTTAGCCCTCGCTAGATTCACCAGTGGAGGTACCACGATTGAGGGCTTCCTGCAATTTTGCTTCATCTTCCTTCGACAGCGATGTGCGCAGCACCTTACCGCCAAACGGTGCAATTTCCTCGATCACTTTGTCTGGAGTGGCTTGCCGCACGAGAGTAAAAATCGCGGACGTGCCCGGGGAGATCGTTTGCCCTAATTCCTTAATGAAATTATCGTCGATGCCAATGTCGGTAAATTTGCCGGAAATGGCTCCGGCGACGATCCCGGCTGCCCAACCCAACAATGGGTTAAAGAACAACAACCCAATCAGCAGCCCCCAGAAGCCACCGCCCAGCGCACCTGCCAAGGTCAAATCTTGGGTTTGGTTAATTTTTACTTTCCCATCTTTCGTGCGGACAACAACTGCCGCATCCTCAAGGTCTAGGAGATGCTCCCGCTGTAACTTTAGGAGCTGGATGAGAACTTCGTTTGCTTTGTACTCATCATCGAAGGCAATTACAACCAGTGTACTCATGCACTGTCTCCATCAATAGTTGGTCATGGAACCGTACCCACCCTAGCATTATCTTCCCCAGAATCACCTGATTGGCGGAGGAGGCATCCTTAAAAAATACGGTGTTGCTGAATGTGGCTATGAATTGCCCTCATCCCCAACCCTTCTCCCCAAGGAGAAGGGAGCTAAGAGTCTTGTTCCCTCTCCTTTGGGAGAGGGCTAGGGTGAGGGCGGCAAAAGACTCAAACCTGACAGTCACACTCCTATTCAGCAACGCCAAAAATACTTTGCCCCCGTTGCTGACTCCAAGATGTAAGATGCTCCTCACTGCAGAGGATTCCTAGGGACTAGCTGGGGTTATGGCCTAGCTTGCCAGTACAAAAATCCAGCTTGCACCAGACCAATTAAGAACCCCAAAATTCCCCCCAAGCGGACGATCGCCTGCAATTCACTACGGACAATGCCCTGAATCGCCAGTTCAAGGTTTTCTGGAGAAGTGGCCTTGACCCGATCCACAATCACTCGATCTAAATCAAGGATGGGAATGGCTCGCTCAATCATCAATTCGAGATCCCGCTCTAGGTAGCGATCTAGCACGAGCGCCAATTCATCACTCACCACCTCAAGGGACGCCGCTAAACTGGCGGATTCTCGCAGTCGCCGCAAAATGCTCAGGGAAATTCCCTCCCAATCTACGGTTTGACTGACCGCTTCAATCACCCCAAATCCCTGTTCTTGAATATAAGTCCGCACGGTTTGGCGAAAGAGCTGTCGCAGTTCGCGCACGGTGCCAAGGGGCAAACTTTGTAAACTGATATTTTGCAAGGCTTCTACTAAGCGTTGGCGCAGGGCAAGGGCTTGAATCAGGTCGTTAAGGCGGCGGTTGCAAGCCTCCCGTTCATTGAGGCAGTACTCCCGCAGCCGGATCAGCGTGTTGCGTACCCCCACTAAATTGGCCATCACCCAGTAGGTGCCACTGGTATGTTGCCGCAGTTCTTGATCCAAAATGTTGATGGTGCGATCGGTTAAAAAATCAATAATGGCTAAGCGCAGACGATCTGGAGGCAGCATCACCGCCAGTAGCCAATTCGCTAGTTTTTCTGCCTGTTCATCGCTGAGTTGTAGCTCAACCAGCACTTGATCAAATAACTGGTTAAGTTGTGGCTCCAAAAAGTCTTCCCGCCGCGACCACACTTTGATCAGGCGGGGGAGGGCACCGCCAAAAAAGTCGCGCAGAATGTTGGCCAGCACTTGCGCCGATCGCTGTTCACTTTGCTCTTTAATTTGGGTAATGCTGGTTTCAAGGAGCCAGTAGATCACTGCTTTCACCCGCTGCACCTGCAAGAGGCGACGAGCAAGGTTTTGCAGTTCTTCAGGGGTGAGCAGAGACCCCAGAATGGCATCGGCAATACGGCGCGCCAACCGCTCTTGATTGCGGGGAATTAACCCCGGCGTAAAGGGAAGCTGCTTGCCGCCAATGTAGCGGGGGGTATAGGGGCGAAAGAGCATTGTAATGGCAAGATCGTTTGTAAAATAGCCGATAATCCCTCCGGCGACGGGGGGAATCAGCAGAGTCCAAAAATTGATACTTGCCAATGCTGGTGTACTCCTAGCCATTGTGGGGCGATCGCAACCGCGCCCAAGAATGTTGCTATCCCTTTATTCTATCGATTGCTATGGGTTCCCCTTAAGCCCATTTGGTAAAGCTGACGACGAGACACACCCGTCAGAGCCGCTAGTTGGCGACTGGCTTCGGCAAGAGACAGCCCTTGAGACTGCAAGAGTTGTAGTTCGGTTTGGAGTTGCTCCCAGGAAATAGGGGAGGCTGTGGGCGCACTGCCGGCCACCACAAGGGTATATTCGCCTCGGGGAGGGGTTTGGGTAACCCACTCACTGGCTGCTGCAAGGCACCCCCGCCAAAAATCTTCGTAGCGTTTGGTTAGCTCACGAGCTAGGACAATGGGGCGATCGCCCCCAAAGGTGTCCACAAAATCCTGCAAGGTTGCGCGAAGGCGATGGGGCGCTTCGTAGAAAATCATTGTGCGCAATTCCTGGCGTAGCTGGTCAAGACGCTGCTGGCGATCGCGACCCTTCGGAGGTAAAAACCCTTCAAAACAAAACCGCGCCATCGGTAACCCCGCCGCCATCAACGCCGTCAAGGCCGCATTGGCACCCGGGATAGGGATGACTGGCACAGCGGCGGCAATACAAGCGGCAATCAGCTCGTACCCCGGATCCGCCACCCCCGGCAGCCCCGCATCACTCACCAAGGCAACCTGTTGGCCAGCGTGTAGTTTGGCAAGGAGGTGGGGCAGGCGTTGTTGGGTATTATGGGCATGAAGGCTAATCTGGGGCGTGGTGATGCCAAAGTACTGTAGCAGCCGGCCAGTATGGCGGGTATCTTCTGCCGCAATGAGATCCACCTCCCGCAGCACCCGTAAAGCACGAGCCGTGATGTCTTCTAGGTTGCCAATGGGGGTGCCCACCACCCACAACTGCCCGATCCCCATCAGGAAATTTTTTCGCCACTGAGGATAAAAATAGGTTCAACCGCCGTAAAGAGTCGGTGTCCGCCACGGGTTTCCAAGCGATTGATCACCGACTGCACCACCTCTAAGCTGCGCGCCTGCACCGTAGCAAAGCCTTCCGAAAGGGCATAAAGATTTTCAAGACTGCCGGCGATCGCCACCAAACGCCCACCAGGGGCTAAATACTCCCACGCCTGCAACAGCACCTCTTTAATGGGGCGACCCCCTTCAAGACAAATGCGCTGCGGCGGGGGTTCTAATTGTGGAAAACACTCTGGTGCCGAACCTGCCACAATCTGAACATTGTTCACCCCAAAGCGATCGCAATTCCGCTGGATCAGATCCACCACCTCCTCATCCCGCTCGACAGCAATCACCTGCCCGCGATGAGCCAAACGTGCTGCCTCCACCGCAATGGTGCCCGTGCCTGCACCCACATCCCAAAGACACGACTCCGGCTCAAGCCGCAGGTACGATAGCATCAGCAAACGTGTTTCCCGCTGCGTTAAGGGAATACCGGGAAGGCGTTCAAAGAGACTATCGGGAATACCGGGGGTAACAAACGGCCACGGATCTGTTGGCATAGAAGCCCCCAACAATATAGGGCAAGGCGCTAGGGATTTGTGCTCTGCGCCAGCAGTCGCTCTTTTAACTGCGCCAACGCATCAGCCCAGCGAGGATCCGGTTGAGCCGCTTCTGTATCTATAGAGCTAGACCCAATTGTCGCTGGCGTTTGCGGGCGACGATTTCCCCCCTTGCTAGCTTTACGAGGATTGCTGCGACTGCTAACGCTAGGTTTTTCCACGACTTGCTCGTCCTTTGTCTCAGCTTTGGGCTTGTCGTTGGCTTTCTCAATTTTGAGAGGGTTGTCTTTGAAGGTATAGCCATTGAGTTTTTCGATCACTTGATCCGCCAACTCCTCTGACTCCACGGTTAGAAAACCAAACCCTCGGCACTTGCCAGTTTTGCGATCGGTAATTAGCTTAGTAGTGCCAACTTCCCCCACTTCTCTATTAAAGAGAGCTTCTAGCTCCTCACGGTTGAGTTCACGCGGCAAGTTGCCCACATACAGGCGGATAGACATAAAAAAACCTCCCTTAAGCAGATTAAAAAGAGCAACAATAAACACCGGCCAATCACGCACGACAAACCGCATCACGGTAAAAAGGGCGCAGATGAGTTCTACGCACTAACCCCGCTAACATTGACATAGTAAAATGCTCGCTTGTTTGGTTCACAGCTACTGTTGCTAAATGGAACCGCCGTGGATCGAATACAGCTAAAACTGCCAACTCACTAATAGTAACCTACTAGGGTTGGGGCACTGAATGCTCTATTCGCCCTCATCTAGGGTATCACGCTTTATGCAAGGAACGCTAGAATTCCAGCAATTTTTTTGCGTTGAGGCCGCGCTGACTAACGACTAAAATGACGACGCAAAAGCAGCTTAACGAATCTTTAGATTATTTTAACCCCCATTGCTGAGGAATCTGCCTAGGATCGGGATGGGATTGTCTCTGATGGCCTAGGCAAGCACTATGGAACAAATACCAGCTTCAATTTGGACGCTGACCGCTGGGGTTGTCATCACCCTTATCAGTTTTTGGGTGGGGCATAACCACAACCTTTTGCCAGAGCAAGCCTCGGAACAAGCTCCCCTAGTCGATGACTTCTTCGACATCATGCTCACCATTGGCACTGCCCTATTTCTGGTCGTGCAAGGCGCCATTATTTTATTTGTGATTCGCTACCGCCGCCGCGCTGGGGATGATGGTGATGGGGTTCCCGTGGAGGGTAATCTACCTCTTGAAGCCTTCTGGACAGCTATTCCGGCATTGATTGTCATCTTCCTTGGCATCTATAGCGTGGATATTTTCCAACGCATGGGGGGGCTGAACCCCGGAGATCATGCCATGCACACCATGGGAGATCACAATCCTGCTGTGGCCGTTGTTGCCGCAGCCCCCCAAACGACCGCTACCGATGCCCCACCCCTCCTAGCCACCAAGACTAATAGCGTTCCGGAAGTTGGCATTGGTGCCAGTCCGGATGTTCAAGGTAAAATGCCTGATCTGGTTGTGGATGTGGCGGGGATGCAGTACGCTTGGATTTTCACCTATCCTAGCCAAGGTATTGTCAGCGGAGAGTTACACATTCCCGTCGGCAAGGATGTGCAGCTGAACCTATCTGCCCGGGATGTCATTCATTCCTTTTGGGTGCCCCAGTTCCGGCTCAAGCAGGATGCCATTCCGGGGGTTCCCACCGAGCTGCGTTTTAAGGCCACGAAGCCGGGCACGTACCCTGTCGTTTGTGCGGAACTTTGCGGTGGCTACCATGGTGCCATGCGCACCCAAGTCATTGTCCATACCCCAGAGGAGTTTGAGACATGGCTGAGCCAAAACCAAACGATGGCAGCCATTCCCTCCCCCTCATTAGTGGCCAGTCATACAGCAGCGCTAGGGGTCACGCCCCAACTCCTCGCCCAGGTTGCAGCGGCGGCACAATCGCCCCAACCAGTGCCTTCCAGCGACCACATTTGATTTATTTGATTTGACTAGACTGTTGCATTCTTGAGAGAGCTATGGCGCAAGCACAACTCCCGCTAGATACTCCCCTGTCCTTACCGGAACATCCCAAGGCATGGAAGTGGTACGACTACTTCACGTTCAATGTAGATCACAAAGTTATTGGCATTCAGTACCTTGTCACTGCGTTTATTTTCTACCTCATCGGGGGCTTAATGGCGGTGGCCATGCGCACAGAACTAGCGACGGCCAATTCTGACTTCATCGACCCCAATCTCTACAACGCCTTCTTGACAAACCACGGCACAATCATGATCTTTCTCTGGATTGTGCCAGCGGCCATTGGTGGCTTTGGCAACTACCTTGTGCCACTAATGGTAGGGGCACGGGATATGGCGTTTCCCCGACTCAATGCCTTGGCCTTTTGGCTAAATCCACCCGCGGGGGCGCTGCTGCTCGCAAGCTTCCTGTTTGGGGGTGCCCAAGCGGGTTGGACATCGTATCCGCCCTTGAGTACGATTACGGCCACTACGGCGCAGAGCATGTGGATTTTGGCCATTGTTTTGGTGGGTACTTCGTCAATCATGGGGTCGGTGAACTTTATCGTCACCATCTGGAAGATGAAGGTGCCCAGTATGCGCTGGGATCAACTGCCGTTATTTTGCTGGGCAATCTTAGCAACCTCGTTGTTAGCCTTAGTTTCAACACCGGTACTGGCGGCTGGTCTGATTTTACTGCTGTTTGACATTAATTTTGGCACCTCCTTCTTCAAACCAGATGCTGGCGGCAATGTGGTGATTTACCAGCATCTATTTTGGTTCTATTCCCACCCCGCAGTGTATCTAATGATCTTGCCCATTTTTGGGATTATGTCGGAGGTGATTCCTGTCCACGCCCGCAAGCCGATTTTTGGCTATTGGGCGATCGCCTACTCCAGCTTAGCTATCTGCTGTGTAGGTCTGTTTGTTTGGGTTCACCACATGTTTACCAGTGGTACCCCACCGTGGATGCGGATGTTCTTTACCATTTCCACCCTCATTGTGGCGGTACCCACAGGGGTGAAAATTTTTAGCTGGGTAGCAACACTGTGGGGCGGCAAAATTCGCCTCAATAGTGCCATGCTCTTTGCCATTGGCCTGCTGTCAATGTTTGTGTTGGGAGGCTTAAGTGGGGTAACCCTAGGAACGGCTCCCGTGGATATTCATGTCCACGATACCTACTATGTGGTGGCTCACTTCCACTATGTTCTGTTTGGTGGGTCGGTCTTTGGCCTGTACGCCGGAATTTATCACTGGTTTCCGAAAATGACGGGGCGATTATTGAATGAACCCCTTGGTATTGCCCATTTTGTGCTCACCTTAGTTGGCACCAACCTCACCTTTTTGCCGATGCATGAGTTGGGGCTGAAGGGAATGCCGCGGCGGGTGGCGATGTACGACCCTCAGTTTGAACCCATCAACGTTATTTGCACCATTGGTGCGTTTGTTTTAGCCTTTTCGGTTATCCCGTTCCTAATCAACGTCATTTGGAGTTGGAATAAGGGGAAAGTTGCAGGGGATAACCCTTGGGGCGGCCTCAGCCTTGAGTGGACCACCAGTTCACCACCGTTAATTGAGAACTGGGAGGTGTTACCGGTGGTAACCAAGGGGCCCTACGATTTTGGCGGCATTGTGCATCGTCCAGTCATGGATGAGGATGACGATGAGGACGAGTAAGTCGAGTTCCACCATCGGATGGTTTAGACCCTAGGAGCGATCGCCATGCAAGGTACTGTTGAGTCCCAAGAGACACGGGGTGTTATTGACCATCACCACGAGCATCCCGATTTTCGGGTATTGGGCTTGTTGGTATTTCTAATTTCTGAGTCTTTGATGTTTGGCGGCTTGTTTGCTGCCTACTTACTGCTGCGGGGCTTAAATGAGCAGTGGCCGCCAGAAGGCACAGAGGTAGAACTACTGGTGCCAACAATTAACACCATCATCCTCATCTCTAGTAGTTTTGTCATCCACTACGGCGACGTTGCCATTAAAAAGGATGATGTTCAGGGGATGCGCAAGTGGTACTGGATCACAGCCGCTATGGGACTGGTCTTTTTAGCTGGCCAAGTCTATGAGTACCTCAACCTTGGCTATGGCCTCCGCACCAACATATTTTCTAATTGCTTCTACGTCATGACTGGGTTTCACGGTCTCCATGTCCTGATTGGCGTATTGCTCATTTTAGGGGTACTGTGGCGATCGCGCCGCCCCGGCCATTACAGTGCCCATCAACACACTGGGGTGGCCATGGCAGAAATCTACTGGCACTTCGTAGATGTTATTTGGATTATTCTGTTTACCCTGCTGTATATTTTGACCCGCTTCTGAGGTCTTTGCCCCGCCCAAGAGCACCCAAAATAGAGCAGCAAATTGTAAACAAATGCAACAGGATTCCGCCTAGAGTGGGGGACAGGTGATTGCTTATAATAATTCGAGCAACCCAATGCGTGAAGGGAGTTAACGTTGACCACCACTGCTTTGCAAACCACTAAATCACAAGAGATTTTTGCCGCTGCCCAGAAATTAATGCCCGGCGGTGTCAGCTCTCCGGTTCGCGCCTTCAAATCGGTTGGCGGTCAGCCCATTGTCTTTGACCACGTTAAAGGTGCCCACATTTGGGATGTGGATGGCAACCAGTACATCGATTACGTTGGCACATGGGGACCTGCCATTGTGGGTCATGCTCACCCTGAGGTGATTAATGCACTTCATGCCGCCCTTGAAAAAGGCACCAGTTTTGGTGCCCCCTGCATTTTAGAAAATATTTTGGCCGAAATGGTCATCTCGGCAGTTCCCAGCGTTGAAATGGTACGCTTTGTCAATTCTGGAACCGAAGCCTGTATGGCCGTACTGCGCTTGATGCGTGCCTATACTCAGCGCGAAAAAGTGATTAAGTTTGAAGGCTGCTACCACGGTCATGCGGACATGTTCCTTGTCAAGGCAGGATCTGGAGTTGCCACCCTTGGTCTTCCTGACTCTCCGGGCGTGCCGAAAGCGGTAACCGCCGCAACGCTGACTGCCCCCTACAATGACTTAGAGGCCGTCAGCCGTCTCTTCCAAGAGTATCCTGAGGATATTGCCGGTGTGATTTTAGAACCCGTTGTAGGCAATGCGGGGTTTATCCCTCCGGATGCGGGCTTTTTAGAAGGGCTGCGGGAACTCACAACGCAGTACGGTGCCCTGTTAGTGTTTGATGAAGTGATGACCGGGTTCCGGATTGCCTACGGTGGTGCCCAAGAGAAATTCGGCATCATCCCAGATCTCACTACCCTTGGTAAAGTCATTGGCGGGGGGCTACCCGTGGGTGCCTATGGGGGCCGTGCCGACATTATGAAAATGGTTGCCCCAGCGGGGCCGGTTTATCAAGCGGGAACCCTCTCAGGCAACCCCTTAGCCATGACCGCCGGTATCAAAACCCTTGAACTGCTGAGTCGTCCAGGTACCTATGCGCAGTTGGATCACCTCACGGGTAAATTGATCAGCGGGCTACTGGAGGCGGCTCAAGAATTTGGCCACGCCGTTTGTGGCGGCCACATTAGCGGTATGTTTGGTCTGTTTTTCACGGCGGGGCCGGTTACAAACTACGAGCAAGCCAAAACAGCAGACCTCAAGAAATTTGCCGCCTTTCACCGCGGTATGTTGGAACAGGGCATTTATCTTGCGCCATCCCAGTTTGAGGCAGGCTTTACCTCCCTTGCCCACACAGAAGCTGATATTGAGCGCACTATTGCTGCAGCGCGGACAGTGCTCAGTCAACTGTAAGGTTTTACCGTTGCCGCGAGGCTAACGACCGCCACAAGGTCAGCGAGGTCTAAACACGGAAAGACCAATGTATTGCCAAGGCTATGTAAGGCACGGCTGATCTCCTCATCTAGGGTGATAATCGGCAAGCGCATGAGCTTGGGGTGATCGCCTAGGCGGGGGACTTGGATAAGGGGTAAGTCCCAGATCAGAACGTCGGGTTGCCAAATGTCGGCGACTAGGTCTGCCTGTTCCAGATCATCGGCTTCGAGGAGCCGTACATAGGGGAGGGGTAATTCTCGCGATAGCCCCAGCCCTAGTACTGTTTGAGTTCTTGCTGGCTCGTGACTTGGGGGATTTGCCGCCACTGGATTTAGCCGTGGATAGCACCACCGCTCCAAAACCTCCATTAGTAGAGCCGTTGAACTCTGAGTTGGTAGTTGCTGCACCACCCCCGGAAGAGCAAAGGGAGGCGACTCATCAGCAATGATCATCATGGGAATCGTTTCGCTATGGTCGGCGCTCGTGAGCACTTCGGTCACCTCTGCTAAGACCAAACCGGTGGCGGCGCGGATAACAATAGCGCTGGGATGCAGTTGCTCTCGTTTATCGAGGGCTTCTAGAGGCTGGCGAGCCACAACATAGCCATAATCTTGCTGCTTAAGAGCCTTGACAACGGTCATCAGCCACTCGGCATCGTTACTCACAAGCAGGATGATATGTCGGGCGCTGGGTACAGGAATACTGAGATCACTGGCCAAGGGCAGCAGCACACTCCATTCGCTGTACTGATCAGGTTGAGCAATAAAGGAGAGTTCGCCATTATGTAGGCGAGTCAGTTGATGGGCGAGCATTAGCCCCATGGTGACTTCTGCGTAGTCTTCAAGGCATTGGTGCAATAGGCGTTCATGGTAAGTGAGGGGAATGCCACCGCCTTCTTCCCACAATTGCACAACGAGCCACTCTTGCCATTGGCATAGACGTACCCCACGGCGATCGCCCCGGCTGAGTGCCACCCAACCAATGAGATGGGCAAAGATATAGCGCAGCCGTAGTGCATCCCCATACAGGTAAATGTCAGCCAAGGAGATGTCTATCTGCCACTGTAAGGAGAGGTCGGGGAACTGTGCTTCATAAAGATGTCCTGCTAACTCATGGGCGCGAAACCATAGGTTCGCCAGCTCCACCGCCTCCCATTGCAATTCCATCTCCCGCCAAAGAGCGCGGGTATAGTCCTGCCATGCCTGAATGAGCCGATTCATTTGCCAGCCACTGCGCTGAATCAGAGCAACGTAATCCTGTTGCTGGGGCTGAGACGTTTGCCAGAGTAACTGGGTTAAACTCAGCACGGCGGTGAGGGGGTTTTTAAGTTCATGGCCAAGGCTGAGTAAAAAGCGTTTCTGCTGCAAAAGACGCAGTTCATTAATACGGTTTGGCGGTGTAGTCGTGAGGTGGCTGGCAGCTTGGGCAAAAAAGAGCCAGTACGGCTCTACAGCAGATGCAACGGTTGCGATGGCGGGAGCTGTCTCACCGTTGAGGGTGGCAACCTCTGGCTGGCTCAAGTAAAGGGGGACAGAGCACAGTTGCCAAGGCGATCGCTCCCCCACCTGTTGGCAACTCATCCCTGTCAATTGTTGCTGAGCCGCAGGAGTAGTTCCCAAGTGCGTGAGCCACGCCGTATTTTGCCAAAGAACTGAGCCATTTGAGGCTTGAATTTGCAAGGGCAGGGGTAATTGTGCCAGTACCTCAACCCAAGGTAAGTGTGGTTGTCCCGCCCAGTAGTGGAGGAGTCGTTGCTGATCAAGGAGGCTAACAAACCGCTGCTGCTCATCCACGAGGGCAATATAGGCAGGTATCTGGGCTTGCTGAGAGACCCAATGCTGAAACTGCCGCAGTGACCAAGTTGCAGGCAATGTGGTTAACGGCGATCGCCAAGATCCACTCACCCGACCGACCGGTAGAGTCGCTACTGTGCCGTCGTAGCTTAAACTCAACGCTAAGCGCCAGCCGTGGACGACACCGATAGGCACTGAGGCGTTGTCAACAATGATCATGATTTCTGGTAATGTTTCTTGCCACAGACGGTGCACCTCTGCCAGCGGTAGCCCCATCGCTACAGTTACAGCGACCTCACCAAACGTCTGAAGATACAGGTGATCCATAGGTTATTCTGACCGCTGCAAGGAAATCTTGACTAGGCTTTAGGGCAGCCTGCTATCGTCAACGGGAAAATGATAGGATGCTACTAAGTGTACACTCAACTCTTAAATCGTCGTGGCGCAGTCAACCGCACTCACAATTTGTGGCTTAGTTTACTCGCCCACCATCGCTCAAGAGTTAGTCCGCTTCCATAACTCTGGAATTGATGAGCTGGTTTATTTTGCCAACGATGCGGAGTTCTGTACGTATTTAGAGCAGCACCGCCACAGTGTTGCCTGTTTAATTCTAGAATGGGCAGAGACCACAGCGCAAATTATTAAGTATCTGCACCACAGCGCAACCTTATTGCCAGCAGTTATTGTCTTCCCAGAGCAGGGTGCATCGTTACCCGTTGGCCCGCACTATCATGTTGCAGAAATTCTCTTGTCGGCAGTAGAACTGCATCGACTCAATCAGGTGATCGAGGAGGCCATTACTGCCTTTGTCAAGCTCTGTCCGGGTTGTGCGGTGCCCCCCCACGTCATGTTTCGTATGCCTGCTTTGCAAGACAGCAGCGGCCAAGATCCACAGCACCGCCTGTCGCAGAAGCTCAAGGAGCGGCTGGGATACTTGGGCGTGTATTACAAGCGAGACACGCAGTTCTTTTTTCGGCGGATGTCCAGCACCGAGAAACGCAGGCTCCTAGATGAACTGCGTGCGATTTATCGTACGATTATTCTGGAGTACTTTAGCGCTGAAGCCAAGACGAATGAACATATCGACGAGTTTGTTAGTAAAGCATTCTTTGCTGATATTTCAGTCTCCCAAGTGATAGAACTCCACGTTGAACTCATGGACAGTTTTGCCAAGCAACTCAAGCTTGAAGGCCGTAGTGAGGATATTCTGCTGGATTATCGTCTAACGTTAATTGATGTCATTGCCCATCTATGTGAAATGTACCGTCGCTCAATTCCGCGTGAGGTATAACCCTGATGACACCACTGCGGAAAACCTATGTGCTAAAACTTTACGTTGCCGGTAATACCCCTAATTCGGTACGTGCACTGAAAACCTTGAATAATATTCTTGAAAAAGAATTTAAGGGAGTCTATGCCCTGAAAGTTATTGACGTGCTGAAAAACCCCCAGCTTGCGGAGGAAGATAAAATTCTGGCAACCCCCACCTTGGCAAAGGTGTTTCCGCCACCCGTGCGGCGCATTATTGGCGATCTCTCGGATCGAGAAAAAGTTCTCATTGGCCTTGATTTACTATACGAAGAGATCAGTGATCAAGCTGATGATCTCACCTGATCCCGATCGCCCTCTGTTCTGTTTGTTGGAATTTATTTAGCGAGTGCGTACCTAAACCTCTATGAGCACAGATACCCCTGAAAATCAGATCAGTTCAAAACCAGCGATCGCCACCGAAGTCAAGAAGATTCGCACAATGGTGGAGGGATTTGATGACATTAGCCATGGTGGCTTACCTCAAGGGCGCACAACCTTAGTCAGCGGTACCTCTGGCACAGGCAAAACGCTTTTTGCAGTGCAGTTTCTCTACAATGGCATTACGATCTTTAATGAGCCGGGTGTTTTCGTCACCTTTGAAGAGTCTCCTAACGACATCATCAAGAATGCCCTGAGCTTTGGCTGGGATCTACAGGGGTTAATTGATCAGGGCAAACTCTTCATTCTCGATGCTTCCCCCGATCCCGATGGCCAAGATGTTGCCGGCGATTTTGACCTATCGGCGCTGATTGAACGCATTCAGTATGCCATCCGTAAGTACAAAGCCACCCGGGTTTCAATTGACTCGGTGACCGCAGTCTTTCAACAGTACGATGCCGCCTCGGTTGTACGTCGAGAAATTTTTCGTTTAGCCTTTCGCTTAAAGCAGTTGGGCGTAACGACCATCATGACCACGGAGCGGATTGATGAGTATGGTCCGGTTGCCCGCTTTGGGGTCGAAGAATTTGTTTCTGATAATGTGGTGATTTTGCGCAATGTCCTAGAGGGAGAGCGACGGCGGCGAACCGCAGAAATCCTGAAGTTGCGGGGTACCACCCACATGAAGGGGGAATATCCCTTCACCATTAACAATGGCATTAATATCTTTCCCTTAGGAGCCATGCGCTTGACACAGCGATCCTCTAATGCCCGGGTGTCCTCTGGGGTCAAGACCCTCGATGAAATGTGTGGGGGCGGCTTCTTCAAAGATTCGATTATTCTGGCAACAGGAGCCACGGGTACAGGCAAAACCCTCTTGGTCAGTAAGTTTTTAGAGACAGGGTGCCAACAGGGCGAGCGTGCGCTCCTGTTTGCCTACGAAGAATCGCGGGCGCAGCTGTCGCGCAATGCCTCTTCGTGGGGGATTGACTTTGAGGAACTCGAGGAGCGAGGGTTACTGCGTATTGTCTGTGCCTATCCTGAATCCGCCGGCTTAGAGGATCACTTGCAAATTATCAAGTCGGAAATCGCTGACTTTAAGCCCTCGCGGGTGGCGATTGACTCCCTTTCGGCCTTAGATCGCGGTGTCAGTAATAATGCCTTCCGCCAGTTTGTGATTGGGGTCACAGGGTTTGCCAAGCAGGAAGAGATCACGGGGTTCTTTACAAACACCACTGACCAGTTCATGGGGTCTAACTCCATTACTGAGTCCCATATTTCTACGATTACGGATACGATTTTGCTATTGCAGTACGTAGAAATTCGCGGTGAAATGTCGCGAGCTATTAATGTCTTTAAGATGCGTGGTTCTTGGCATGACAAAGGGATTCGTGAGTATGTGATTACAGAGAAAGGCGCAGAAATTCGCGACTCCTTCCGCAATTTTGAAGGGATTATCAGCGGTACCCCCACCCGTATTTCTGTGGATGAAAAGACTGAGCTAGCGCGTATTGTCAAAGAGGTGAAAAATCTAGGCGAGGAGTAGGCCAAGCTGGATGCAGTTAAACCAAGTGATCGTAGTACACAAGGCGGGCGATCGCCAAAGTAAAGACTGGGCCGATCGGGTGGTGCGACAACTGCAACAGCGAGGGGCACGGGTGCTCGTGGGACCAAGCGGTCCGCGAGATAATCCCTATCCCGTTTTTATGGCCTCCGTCACAGACCCTATTGATCTGGCCATTGTCTTAGGCGGAGATGGCACCTCCCTAGCCGCAGCACGGCACTTGGCCGCTCCAGGAGTTCCGATTCTTGCGGTCAATGTTGGTGGGCATTTGGGATTCTTAACCGAACCTTTTGATCTGTTTGCGGAGTTGGAAACCGTTTGGGATCGCCTAGAGCGGGATGAGTACGCGATGCAGCAACGGATGATGCTGCAAGCGCAAGTGTTTGAAGGCCCAAAACCCAACGCCGAACCCGTGGGCGATCGCTACTATGCCCTCAATGAAATGTGCATCAAGCCCGCCTCAGCGGATCGCATGATTACCGCCATTCTGGAAATGGAAATTGATGGCGATGTGGTCGATCAGTACCAAGGAGATGGCCTTCTGGTGGCCACTCCCACCGGATCCACCTGCTACACCGTAGCGGCCAACGGTCCCATCGTGCACCCCGGCATGGAAGCCTTGGTGGTCACCCCCATTTGCCCCCTGAGTCTCTCTAGTCGTCCCATTGTCTTACCGTCGCGCTCTCTCGTGAGTATTTGGCCGCTGGAGGATCATAGCCTTAATACCAAACTATGGATGGATGGGGTCATGGCTACCTCCATTTGGCCGGGGCAGCGAGTGCAGGTGTCGATGGCTGATTGCCAAGCCCGCTTTATTCTGCTGCGCGATCATTATTCGTTTTATCAAACCCTGCGGGAAAAATTAGCGTGGGCAGGCGCACGGATTCCATACCACAATAATCATCGTAACTAGTCGTAACTAGAAGGTAGCGGATCTGCTCTCAGTGACATACTCCGGACACTCATGCTGACGTATAGCGTGCGGGCTTCTCAGTGACTGCTGCTAGTGCATCAGGCGTTATAGGAGTGATGTGGGCGGGCTAAAACCCCTCCGCTTTAGCGAGGGGATACAGCCAACTCAGGGGGCTTTAGCCCCTAGTAAGGTCAATTACTCTTGCCCTGAGCTTCAATGTAGCGCTGAATTGTTTCGCTGCTAACATTGCCAGCCGTTGAGACAAAGTAACTGGATGTCCACATGGACGGCAGTTTCATTAATGGATTAGGGAATTCCTGTCTGAGGAACCGTGCAGTTCGCCCCTTAATTCGATGAATGATTTGATAGGGTGCAATTGTTGGAGGGCAATTAACAAAGAGGTGGACATGATCCGGTTCAATTGCCAACGACACAACTTGACAATCAATCTCCTCTGCTGCTTCCCATATCAACTGCCTGCACCGATTTGCTATTTCTCCCCGTAAAACAGGTCTACGCCGCCGAGGAATCCAGACAAAGTGATAGTTCAGCAAATACGTTGCATTGCGGCTTTTCTGGTAGTCCATAGTTCACCTGTTTGTCTATCTGTGCTACGCTGCAGACAATTGTTGCATAAACTCACCATGTTTGGATGTCAGCAAGTTTTGCTCAACCCCAATAACGAACTTAAGGGGGTGATGGAATTTGTCTGCTCTGAGGCAAACAAGCTAACCAATCAGGGCATCTACTATGCTCGTCAACTGCACTTTAAGACCGGGCAGTGGATTGGCAAGCATAGCCTGAGTTACGAATACAAGACCAGTAAGCACTTCCAAGCTCTTTACTCCCAGGCTGCACAGCAAACCTTGATTTCGGTCTACGAGTCGTTTAAGTCCTACCGAGCATTGTTGAAACTGTGGCGAGGTGGAGAACTGGCAGAGAAACCCAGGATGCCAAATTACCGCAAGAAGGGAGGGTTGGCAGTAGTCAGCTATCCCAAACAAGCGCTGAAGTTGGTTGATGGGATGATCCGGGTTCCGCTGGGGCAGTTAGTGAAAGTGTGGTTTCAGATTGATTCGTTCACTGTCCCCATGCCCTCCAATCTCAAATTTGAGGACATCAAGGAACTGCGGATTCTGCCGCGCAATGGGTGTTTCTACACTGAGTTTGTCTATCGTCTGAACCCCGTTCAGATTGATGTAGACCCGATGCGGGTGCTGGGCATCGATTCGGGATTAAACAACTGGCTCACCTGCGTCAGCAATGTGGGAACCAGCTTCATTGTGGATGGACTGCACCTGAAATCGTTGAACCGCTGGTACAACAAGCAAATTGCCAAGCTGAAAGAAGGTAAGCCTCAAGGCTTTTGGTCAAAGCGACTGGCACAACTCACTGAGAAGCGCAATCGGCAGATACGTGATGCAGTGAACAAAGCGGCTAGGATTGTGATTGACCATTGCACCCGTAACCGGATTGGTCGGATTGTATTTGGCTGGAACCAGCGGCAAAAGGACGGTTCCAACCTGGGCAAGAAGACCAATCAGAAGTTTGTGCAGATCCCAACTGCGAGACTGAAAGAGCGGATTGCTCAGTTAGCGGAGCAGTACGGGATAGAGTTTGTTGAAACTGAGGAGTCGTATACCTCTCAAGCATCGTTTGTGGATGGTGACTTTTTGCCGACATTCGGTGAAAAACCTGATAGCTGGAAGTCATCGGGGAAGCGGACGAAGCGAGGCTTGTTCAGGACTGCTCAGAATTGGTACATCAACGCGGATTGTAATGGCGCTGCCAACATCCTGCGTAAAGTAGCGACGATGCTTGGATTGAGTCTGAGCGGAGTTGGTAGGGGGTCTTTGACTGCCCCCACCCGCATTAAGTTGTGGGTGACAGCTCAAGGGAAAAGCGAAACAACGCGGCTTCAGCCCGTTGCGTAGCATCCTTTGGGAATCCCCTCTCTTTCAAGGAGGAGAGAAGTCAAATCAATCGATTCAGCGATATCGATTTTGCAGACTCCAGACATGGGCGGTTAGGCAATAACATCTTCCTTTGTGTGCAGCAAATTTAAGGCACAAAAGGGGAGCCTCAGACGGCTCCCTAGTTGCTATCACGCCGTTGAGGCTTCGGTCGCTGAAACTTCGACATTGGCGTAAAGTCTTGGACAGGAACATCTTTGAGGGCTTGGGTCATAAAATCTCGCCAGATGGGTGCCATGAAGCCTCCACCGGTGGCACCCTGGCCCAAGGGTGCATAGTTATCATTTCCTGCCCAAACCGCTGCTGACAATTGGGGCACATAGCCCACAAACCAAATATCCCGCTCCGAGGAGGTGGTGCCGGTTTTACCCGCTGCGGGACGGCCAATACTGGCTCCGGTGCCGGTACCGCTAGTGATGACACTTTGCATCGTATTATTGATTGCTGCGGCTGCCCAAGGGTCTAGAACCAGCTTTGGTCGCGGTGTATGATCCAGTAACAAATGACCGCTGTTATCGGTGACCTGAATAATGGTTGTTGTGGGAGACTGCCAGCCATTGTTGGCAAAAGTAGCGTAGGCAGCCGCCATTTCTAGGGGGGTTAAGTCCACTGCACCCAAGGGCAAAGAGACCACCGGTAGCATGGGGCTGGTAATGCCAAGGGTACGGCAAATTTCAATCACGCGGTCAATCCCCACCTCCTGCCCCAAAACAATGGCCGGAATGTTACGGGAGGTGGCTAAGGCCATCCGCATTGACATCGGTCCCATAAAGGAGCGATCGTAGTTTTGGGGAACATACCGCCCCATGCCATCGCGATAGCTTACGGGTGAATCGTTAATCCCAGAGTCCGGAGTGTAGTTGCCACTGGCGTAAGCGGCATAGAACACAAAGGGCTTAAACGCGGATCCGGGCTGGCGCATCGCTTGGGTGGCACGGTTAAATTGACTGCGATTGTAGTCCATCCCCCCCACTAAGGCTTTGACATAGTGGGTGCGAGGATCAACAGCGGCCAAAGCGAGCTGATCAGCGCGGATGCCGCTTGCTTGCAGGGTAGCAAACCCCCGCTGCACTGCTGCCTCTGCCATTTTTTGCAGATCTGCATCCAAGCTACTTTGCACGCGCATCCCGCCGCGAATGACAGCTTCACGCCCAAATTGCTGCGTTAGCTCTTGGAGTACAGCATCGGTAATCCACGGACTGCGACTGCGCTGAAAGGAGGTGATTTCGCCGAGTGTCAGGGATTGTTGGGCAGCGGCAGCAGCCTCTTGAGGGGTGATCCACTCCAGTTCAACCATGCGATCTAACACAAGCTGTTGTCGCTGTTTGGCGGTCTCCAGATCTACAAAGGGGCTAAAGGCCTCAGGTGCCTGAATAATACCGGCCATCATGGCGGCTTCTGCAAGGGTGAGATCCGCCGCTGATTTTTTGAAGTAGCTTTGGGCTGCGGTCTGTACCCCATAGGTGTTGTGCCCCCAATAAACTTGGTTGAGGTACATTTCCAGAATCTGATCTTTGGTAAAAATTTGCTCTAGGCGCATGGCTAAAACGGCTTCGGCCACTTTGCGACTTAAGGAGCGATCTGGCGAGAGAAACAGGTTTTTCACCAGTTGCATAGTCAAGGTGGATCCGCCTTGGGCTGTGCGGCCAGAGGTTAGGTTGACCACCAAGGCACGGGAAATACCAATGGGGTTAATGCCGCGATGTTGGTAGAAATTGCTATCTTCAATCGCCATCACGGCTAACTTGAGGTTTGGGGAAATTTTGTCAAGGGGAACAACCTCACGATTCTCTTCATCGTGCAGGCTCACCAGTAAGGTGCCCTTAGCATCATAGATATGTGTGGTTTCACTGGGAATATAGCCCCGCAGCGATCGCACATCGGGGAGATTACGAAAGCTGACGGCCAAGCCAAGGAGGCTGCCTCCCAACGCTGCTGAACCGAGGGTCATCCCCACTAAAAATGTGCGATTGGCAATTCGCAGAACGCCACGCCAAAAGTTGTCATCCTGTGGGCGCGTTTGGGGGCGCTGCTTGCCAAGGGTAGTGGTTGACACGGCAGTAACGTCCTCACTCCTAACTGAGGGGCTGGCAGAGGGGATCGAAGAATACGGCAGTACTATGCCCAGCGATCGCCATTGATTGTTATCATAGCCATCCTAGGCCAGAAATGTTCCAGCCAATGTGATCTACCGTGATCGATGTGATCTATGAAGATGTGTGCAGCAGACTTTGAAGCAACCATTGCCCGATTACAACGGGGGGTTGTGGAAACGTTTCCCCATGTCCCCGATTCCAATAACCCCCAAGAAAATCTCTGGGTTGCCTTGGGCGATCGCCCCTTGCGCATCAAGCTAGGGATTGATCCCACCGGCAGCGACATTCACCTCGGCCACAGTATTGTCCTGCGTAAATTACGCCAGTTTCAGGATGCGGGGCATTGTGCTGTGCTCATTATTGGGGACTTTACGGCTCAAATTGGCGATCCCACCGGTAAATCGGAGGTGCGCCAGCAATTAACCCCTGCAGCGATCGCCCAGAATGTGCAAACCTATCTTGATCAGGTGCGACCCATTCTAGACTTTGAGACACCCGGACGGCTGGAAATCCGCTATAATTCAGAGTGGCTGGCTACCCTAGACCTGCGGCAGATTCTCGAACTATTGGGCACAATGACCGTTGGTCAAATGCTGGCCAAGGAAGGCTTTGCCGAACGCTATGCCAAGGAAAGCCCCATTTTTCTGCACGAATTTCTCTATCCGCTGATGCAGGGCTACGACTCCGTGGCGGTCGATGCCGATGTGGAGCTAGGAGGCACTGACCAGAAATTTAATATTGCCGTGGGGCGGGATCTGCAGCGTCACTTTCAGCGACCAACATTGCAGTTCGGCCTGTTGATGCCAATTTTAATTGGCACTGATGGCGTGCAGAAAATGTCAAAATCCTTAGGGAATTACGTAGCGCTCACAGAGTCCGCTGCCAGTATGTACTCCAAACTCGAGAAAGTCCCTGATGCCTTGGTCAATCAGTACATCGAACTGTTGACGGATCTACCCCTTGAGGCCTTGCCCACGAATCCGCGCGAGCGCCAAAAAGCCCTTGCTCTCGAGGTTGTCAGCCAGTACCATGGCCGCGAGCTAGCCCAGCAAACCCAAGCAGAACTGGCCGCCATTGTCACCCAAGGGCAAACCGCGCAGGCGAGTTCCATTCCTGAGTATTCCCTGAGTCAATTTAGCTTTCCTGTGAAACTCACCTACGTTCTGAGTCAGACGGGACTGTGCCCCAGCAGTAGTGAAGCACGACGGCAGATTCAAGGAGGCGGGGTGCGCCTCAACAGTGAAAAAATTAGTGATGTGGAGTTTACCCTGAACAGCCCAGAGACCTACGTTAACCAAGTGTTACAGGTGGGCAAGAAAAAGTTCCTGCGCTTTGTGGCCTAAGTCCTGTGTCAGGATAGAAGGGACACAGCAGTAGGCATGTATCCTATGGGTGAGCAGGAGTTTCAAACCAAGGTACTCAGTCAGCTACAGGGACTACGCACAGACGTAGAGAAGCTACAGACGAATGTCCACAAGCTGCAAACCGATGTCGAAAAGCTGCAACTTGATGTCAGCGGCCTCAGTAACTACGTTAAAGCCCAAGACTACAAGTTTGAAGTGGATCAGCGAGGGTCTAAAGCGATGGTGCGCATGGCAACGACAATCATTATTCCTGCGGCTGCAGTGGTGGTGCTTTCAAGTCTTTCACCGGCGATTACAGCGTTGGTGAGCGCGATCGCCCACCAAGGCAGCTAAGGCGTTCCAGAGATGGCTGTGCTCCGCGTTCTAGCCGGAAACCGGCAGTGGCTTAAGAGTGTCTCGCGAGTTTTTTTTGCTGGTGGTGAGTATTGGCTTGGCCGTCATCATGTCCCTTAATGCAGTACAAGGACTGGGTAGTGGTGTGACAAAAACAGTTCTCGACAATGGCCTAACGGTTCTGATTAAGGAGATTCCGACCGCACCGGTGGTTAGCCTTCAGGTGTGGTACCGCGTTGGCTCTCGCCATGAACCCCAAGGACAAAACGGCATTGCCCACCAGCTTGAACACCTGATGTTTAAGGGAACCGACACCCGTCCTGTGCAGTTTGGCCAGTTGTTTAATGCCTTGGGCAGTGTCTCAAATGCCTTTACCAGTTACGATATGACTGCCTACCATCACACGGTGCGCGCTGATCAGTTAGAGGCATTGCTGATCCTTGAAGCCGATCGCCTACGGAATACGGCCATTACCCCTACCGCCCTTGAGAGTGAAAAGCGGGTGGTGATTTCTGAGCTACAGGGTTACGAAAACAGTCCCGAATATCGCCTCAGTCGTGCGGTGATGGGTGCGCTCTATGCCAACCATCCCTACGGCTTGCCGGTTGGCGGCACCGCCACCGATGTTGAGCAATTTAGCCTTGGTGAGGTTAAGGCGTTTTACCGCCAGTACTATCGTCCTGATAATGCGGTGTTGGTCATTGCTGGCGATGTGCGACCCTCTGAGGCACTTGCCCTAGTGAAAAGAACCTTCGGTCAAGTTCCCACTCCCCCAGAGCCGCTGCCCGTCAATGCCAGAGCGGCGGGCGCTTCATTTACCTCACAGCGGGTTACGCTGCGCGAGCCGGGTAGTGCTCCTTTACTGCAGATGGTGGCACCGATTCCTGCCCTCACCCATGCCGATATTCCTGCCCTTGAAGTGTTGGATATGCTCTTGAGTGGGGGGCGCAGTTCCCTGCTCTATCAGTCTCTTATGGAGACGGGACAGGCCAGTTCCGCCTACTCCTATAGTGCGGCGCTGCAAGTGGGGGGGTGGTTTGAGATCGGGGCGATCGCTGCTCCCGATCAGTCTTTAGCAACCATCGAGACCACTATCACCAAGATTTTAGACCAATTGGCACAGCAGCCCCTCAGCGCCCCAGCCCTAGCCCGTGCCAAACAACAACTAAAGGCCAATTTTGTGCTGCGCAACCGCGATATCGATGCCCAAGCGGCACAATTGGCCAATGATGAAACTGTTGCGGGGGATTATCGGTTTAGCGATCGCCTGCTCGCTGCCATTGACCGGGTAACGGCGGCGGATGTGCAGCGGGTGGTGCAAACCTACCTAGGGGGCGATCGCTGGGTTGTGGGGGAATTTATCCCCAGTGAATTTGCCGACGTCGAGTTGTCTGGGCGGGGGGGTACCCAAACCACAGAGCATCATTTAGTCGGGGATCCAGTCGATCCTGCACTTGTTGCCACCTACCTGCCTAAAACAACACGTTCCCAAGGGGCGATCGCCCCCGCAACTGCCGTAGAAACCTTTACCCTCAAAAATGGCTTGCGAGTGCTGCTACTGGTCGATCGCAGTACCCCCACAGTGACTCTTGCTGGGCGCATCAATGCGGGTACTGCTTACGATGTGCTCACCCAACCCGGGGTGGCAAACTTGACAGCAGCAAATCTGCTGAACGGCACCCGCGATAAGGATGCCTTAGCCCTTGCCCAAACCCTAGAAGATCGCGGCATTAGCCTTGAATTTAGTGCCTTTCGCGATGGCGTGGATGTTGAAGGCTATGCCCTCGCCAGCGAAGTACCTACCCTCCTGCGCACCCTTGCGGACGTGTTGCAAAACGCCACCTTTCCTGAAGCAGATTTTAACCTCAGCCAACAACGCTATCTGACAGCGCTGAGTCTAGAAGCCGATGACCCGGTACGATTGGGTCGCCGCGTCTTCCAAGAAACTCTCTACCCCAGTGATCATCCGCTACATCACTTTGCCACGCCAGCCTCGGTGCAGGGAATTCAACGGCAGCAGTTAGTGGATTTTTACCGTGCCGCCTATGCCCCTGATCAGACGATTCTCACCCTTGTGGGGGATTTTGACCCCACAAGAGTGCGATCGCTCCTCAATGAACTCTTTGGCCAGTGGCAGCCTGAGATAGCCCCCCTAAACTTAACCGTTCCCCCCGTGAGTCCGCCGCCGCAAACCCTTTTTAAGAACGCCGTCATCCCCGGTAAAGCCCAGGCCATTACTTACATCGGGGCACCGGGGCTGGATCGCCGCGATCCGCAGTTTTATGCTGCCATGGTGATGAACCATATCCTAGGGGGCGATACCTTAGCCAGTCGCCTCGGTACCGAAATTCGCGATCGCCAAGGGTTAACCTACGGCATCTACAGCTTTTTTACCGCCAGTAGCCAAGCGGGGCCGTTCCTCATTCAACTGCAAACCGCACCGGAAGACACTGCCCAAGCCATTCAAGCCACCCTGAAACTGTTGCGTGATGCCCGCACCCATGGGTTTACTGCCGCCGAGCTTGCCACTGCCAAGCGTAGTTTAATGAATAGCTATGTGGTGGAGCTGGCAAATGTCGATGTTCTAGCGCGAACCGTACTGGGAAATGCCAGCGTCGATTTACCGCCAGAGGAATTGCAGCAGTTTGGCGATCGCCTAGCTGCTGTCACCCTTGAGGACGTGAACCACGTGCTACGGGAGATCATCGATCCCGATCGGCTCGTAATCGTCACTGCTGGCCCACCTGTTGCCTTTCAGCCATAACCGCATGAGTGATTTCAGTGTGTACATCTACCAGCTTGAGCAATGGGTAAATCAGTGGGTGATCGGCCAACTTGGTGAGTTAACCCTGCTCAGCCTTGGCGTTGTCTTTCTGGCGGGACTGTTGACCAGCCTCACCCCCTGCACCCTCTCAATGTTGCCCATTACTGTGGGCTATATTGCAGGCTACGCTGCCAGACAAACCAAACAAAAGGGATCAGCCGCACGGCAATCTATCTGGTTTGCCTTGGGCTTGGCCACCACCTTAGCAGGGCTAGGGATGGTCGCGGCGATCGCTGGGCGTATCTACGGACAAGTGGGTTTAGGACTGACGATTGTGGTCAGTTTAATTGCTATTCTCATGGGCTTAAACCTCTTAAATGCACTCCCCCTCAGCTTTCCCCGCAGCCGGTTTCTCGAAGAGCTTCCCGATCGCGTTCCTGCCAGCCTGCAAGCTTACACCCTAGGGGCAACCTTTGGCTTGGTAGCTGCCCCCTGTAGCACCCCCGTATTGGCAACCCTCCTAGCATGGGTGGCCAGCACCCAAAAACTGGTGGTCGGGGCAGGGCTGCTGTTGGCCTATACTAGCGGCTATGTCGTGCCCCTCATCTTGGTGGGCACCTTTAGTAGCACCCTGCAAACGCTTCTGTCACTGCGGCAGTGGTCGAGTTGGATTACGACCCTCAGTGGCGTGCTATTGATTGCCTTTGGGGTTATTTCCTTGGCAATTCGACTTTAGCGGGGAAGTTTACAGTTTCCCAATATCTTCAAACCAGAGGCGGGGATGCTGCGTAATAAAGTCTGCCATCATCTGCTGACACACCTCTAGATTGAGATCAATGACCTCAACCCCATGGCTCTCCATGAAGGCTCGGGCACCCGCAAAGGTTTGGGATTCGCCCGCAATCACTTTTTTGATGCCAAACTGAACCACTGCGCCAGCACATAAATAGCAGGGCATGAGGGTTGAGTAGAGTACGGTGTCAGCGTAGCTGCCAATACGCCCTGCATTAGAGAGGCAGTCAATTTCGGCGTGGAGGATGGGGTTGCCCTGCTGCACCCGCTGGTTATGACCCCGGCCAATAATTTTTCCCTGCTGCACCAGCACCGAGCCAATGGGAATGCCGCCCTCTTGCAGCCCTTGTTTGGCCTCGGCGATCGCCGCCTGCATAAAGTCATCCATAGGACTCTGCTCCACCACCTCTTCTGAGTCTAGCAAAGCCCTTCTACCAGAACAGTGGTGAGTTATAGGAGTGATGTGGGCGGGCTAAAACCCCTCCGCTTTAGCGAGGGGATACAGCCAACTCAGGGGGCTTTAGCCCCTAGTAAGGTCAATTACTCTTGCCCTGAGCTTCAATGTAGCGCTGAATTGTTTCGCTGCTAACATTGCCAGCCGTTGAGACAAAGTAACTGGATGTCCACATGGACGGCAGTTTCATTAATGGATTAGGGAATTCCTGTCTGAGGAACTGTGCAGTTCGCCCCTTAATTCGATGCACTGCGGCTTTTCTGGTAGTCCATAGTTTACCTGTTTGTCTATCTGTGCTACGCTGTAGACAATTGTTGCATAAACTCACCATGTTTGGATGTCAGCAAGTTTTGCTCAACCCCAATAACGAACTTAAGGGGGTGATGGAATTTGTCTGCTCTGAGGCAAACAAGCTAACCAATCAGGGCATCTACTATGCTCGTCAACTGCACTTTAAGACCGGGCAGTGGATTGGCAAGCATAGCCTGAGTTACGAATACAAGACCAGTAAGCACTTCCAAGCTCTTTACTCCCAGGCTGCACAGCAAACCTTGATTTCGGTCTACGAGTCGTTTAAGTCCTACCGAGCATTGTTGAAACTGTGGCGAGGTGGAGAACTGGCAGAGAAACCCAGGATGCCAAATTACCGCAAGAAGGGAGGGTTGGCAGTAGTCAGCTATCCCAAACAAGCGCTGAAGTTGGTTGATGGGATGATCCGGGTTCCGCTGGGGCAGTTAGTGAAAGTGTGGTTTCAGATTGATTCGTTCACTGTCCCCATGCCCTCCAATCTCAAATTTGAGGACATCAAGGAACTGCGGATTCTGCCGCGCAATGGGTGTTTCTACGCTGAGTTTGTCTATCGTCTGAACCCCGTTCAGATTGATGTAGACCCGATGCGGGTGCTGGGCATCGATTCGGGATTAAACAACTGGCTCACCTGCGTCAGCAATGTGGGAACCAGCTTCATTGTGGATGGACTGCACCTGAAATCATTGAACCGCTGGTACAACAAGCAAATTGCCAAGCTGAAAGAAGGTAAGCCTCAAGGCTTTTGGTCAAAGCGACTGGCACAACTCACTGAGAAGCGCAATCGGCAGATACGTGATGCAGTGAACAAAGCGGCTAGGATTGTGATTGACCATTGCACCCGTAACCGGATTGGTCGGATTGTATTTGGCTGGAACCAGCAGCAAAAGGACGGTTCCAACCTAGGCAAGAAGACCAATCAGAAGTTTGTGCAGATCCCAACTGCGAGACTGAAAGAGCGGATTGCTCAGTTAGCGGAGCAGTACGGGATAGAGTTTGTTGAAACTGAGGAGTCGTATACCTCTCAAGCATCGTTTGTGGATGGTGACTTTTTGCCGACATTCGGTGAAAAACCTGATAGCTGGAAGTCATCGGGGAAGCGGACGAAGCGAGGCTTGTTCAGGACTGCTCAGAATTGGTACATCAACGCGGATTGTAATGGCGCTGCCAACATCCTGCGTAAAGTAGCGACGATGCTTGGATTGAGTCTGAGCGGAGTTGGTAGGGGGTCTTTGACTGCCCCCACCCGCATTAAGTTGTGGGTGACAGCTCAAGGGAAAAGGGAAGCAACGCGGCTTCAGCCCGTTGCGTAGCATCCTTTGGGAATCCCCTCTCTTTCAAGGAGGAGAGAAGTCAAGCAAGCCAGAACCTAATGCATTTCTCAACAGGCAGATGATCAAATTCCTCGTGACGGGTGGTGGTGGGTTTATCGGGGCAAACTTTGTGCGGCTAGCCCTCACGGAAGGCTGGGGAGCGGTGCTGAACCTCGACAAGATGACCTATGCCTGCCATCCTGGCACGCTGGCCATGCTGCGGCGGTACCCCAACTACCAGTTTGTGCATGGGGATGTGGGCGATCGTGCCCTTGTGGCCGACCTGTTACAGACCATTCAACCCGATGCCGTAATCCATTTTGCCGCAGAAAGCCATGTGGATCGCTCTATCAACAGTCCTCAAGATTTTATTCAAACCAATGTCGTAGGCACCGCCAACCTCCTAGAAGAAGTTAAGGCTTACTGGCAGCAGCGACCGAGCAGGGAGCAAGACACCTTCCGCTTTATTCATATTTCTACCGATGAGGTCTATGGCAGCCTTGGCCCCACAGATCCGCCGTTTCGGGAAAACACCCCCTATGCCCCTAACAGCCCCTACGCCGCCTCGAAAGCTGCCTCAGATCACCTTGTACGCGCCTACCACCACACCTATGGTCTCCCCACGTTGACCACCAACTGCTCCAATAACTACGGCCCCTACCAATTTCCCGAGAAACTCATCCCCCTAATGATCTGCCAAGCCTTGGCGCAGCAGCCTCTGCCTATCTACGGCGATGGCCAAAATGTGCGGGACTGGCTCTACGTTGAAGATCACTGCCGTGCGGTTTACAGGGTGTGGCAAAAGGGGCAACCGGGGCAAACCTACAACATTGGCGGCAACTGCGAAAAAACCAACCTTGAAGTGGTGCAGACCCTCTGTGACCTGCTACAAACTCGGTACCCCCAGCCCAATGTCAACTATCACAGTTTAATTACCTTTGTTGGCGATCGCCCCGGCCATGATCGTCGCTACGCCATTGATGCCAGTAAGATTCAGCAAGAACTCGGCTGGCAACCGCAGGAAACCTTTACCAGTGGCCTCACCAAAACGGTGGAATGGTACCTCAGCCACCAAGACTGGGTACAGGCAGTGCGCACCGCCGACTATAGCGCTTGGCTGGCCAGCCACTACGGCAGCACCTTGAGCGCGCCCCATTAACATCTGCTGCTGCCCAGTGGAAAGCGTCTCTCGGAGGTAGTGATGAAAGGTATTATTCTTGCGGGCGGTTCTGGGACACGGCTGTATCCCCTCACGCAGGTGGTCAGCAAGCAATTGATGCCCATCTACGACAAACCCATGATTTACTATCCCCTCTCTATCTTGATGCTGGCGGGGATCCGTGACATTCTCATTATTTCCACCCCGGAACACCTGTACCTCTTTGAGAAATTACTGGGAACAGGGTCTCAGTGGGGGCTGTCCCTGAGCTATTGTGTGCAGCCAAGCCCCAATGGCTTAGCCGAAGCCTTTTTGCTGGGGCGTGACTTTCTGCAGGGATCGCCTGTCTGTCTCACCTTGGGTGATAACCTCCTCTACGGCCATGATCTGCCGCAAAAATTACAGCGGGCTGCGCAACTGAACCACGGTGCCTTGATTTTTGGGTATCGGGTTGCCAACCCACAACAGTACGGCGTCATTGAGTTTGATAGGATGGGGCGCGTGCTAGATATCGAAGAAAAGCCAGCAGTGCCCAAGTCCAACTACGCGGTACCCGGAATTTATTTTTACGATGCTCGCGTCTGTGATTTGGCGGCACAACTTCAACCCTCTGCCCGTGGCGAATTGGAAATTACAGATTTGAACCGTCTGTACCTTAAACAAGGCGATCTCAGGGTAGAGATGTTGGGGCGGGGCTATGCATGGCTAGATACGGGTACCCATGACCTGTTACAGCAGGCCAGTAGTTTTATCCGCACCCTCGAAGAACGCCAAGGGGTAAAAATTGCCTGCTTAGAGGAAATTGCCCTCTTGCAGGGCTATATTAGCCCTGAGCAGCTTTACGAATTGGCGCAACCGCTGCGCAACAGTAGCTATGGCCAATACCTGCTACAGGTGTGGGCCGAGGTCACAGGAGACACCTATGCTTAAGGTACAGCCCCTTGCCATTCCAGAGGTGCTATTGCTAGAACCGCAGATCTTTCGCGATCAGCGCGGCTTCTTCTTTGAGAGTTTTAATCAGCGGGCGTTTATGGCGGCAACAGGATTAGAGGTCAATTTTGTCCAAGATAATCATTCTGCATCTCAGCAGGGGGTATTGCGCGGGCTGCACTATCAACACCAACAACCTCAAGGCAAGCTCATCCGGGTGATTGAGGGAGAAATTTTTGATGTGGCGGTGGATCTGCGGCAATCCTCCCCAACCTATGGCCAGTGGGTGGGGGTTTGGCTAAACGCCGAAACCCATCATCAACTGTGGATTCCTGCCGGGTTTGCCCATGGTTTTTGGGTGAAGTCGGCAACGGCTCAGGTGCTCTACAAAGCAACAGATTACTACAACCCAGGAGATGAGCATACCCTGCTGTGGAACGATCCGACCGTGGCAGTTGACTGGCCCCTGAGCGGTGAGCCGCTCCTCTCGGCTAAGGATCAGCAGGGGAAACCCTTTGGGTGCGTGCCACACTTTGCCTAGGAGGCACTATGCGGATCATGATTTTGGGGGCGATGGGGCAGGTGGGCTGGCAGTTGGTGCAGCAGGCTCCGCCTCAGATAAATGTCATCCCCGTCGCTCGCCAAGGAACTGCGGTGACGTTCGATCTGGCGGATCTAGAGGCAATTCCGAGCTTCCTGCGCGCTCATTGCCCCGATGTGCTGATCAATGCAGCGGCCTACACCGCAGTGGATCAAGCGGAGCAGGAACCTGAGCAGGCTCAGCGAATTAATGGCACGGCAGTGAAGATATTGGCACAGACCATGGCTGAACTGGGGGGAGTACTCGTTCACTACTCCACAGACTATGTGTTCGATGGCCAGCAAGCGGTACCCTATCGGGAAACGGATGCTACGGCTCCTATTAATGCCTACGGCTACAGCAAGTGGTTGGGGGAGCAGGCGATCGCCACCGTCAATGCTAACTATCTAATTTTGCGCACCAGTTGGGTCTATGATGTCCGCGGCAAAAATTTCCTGCGTACCATGGTACGGCTTGCGCAAACTCGTCCGCTAGTGCGGGTTGTGGCGGATCAAGTTGGAACGCCCACCGCCGCCAGCTTCATTGCCCGCCTCACCTATCAACTGCTGCTGCTGCAGGCAAGGGGACTGTATCACCTCACCCCCCAAGGCAGTACCAGTTGGTACGGCTTTGCCCGCAAAATTTTTGACTACCTCAAAGCTCAGGGCTATGCCACTGCCACACTGGAAGCCATTCCCAGTCGTGACTATCCGACCGCGGCACAGCGCCCAGCGTTCTCCACCCTTAACTGCGAGAAAGTCACAGCGGTGTTAGGGGCGCCCTTACCACACTGGGAGCAGGTTTTAGAGTCGATTCTGGTACAGTTGAACCCCGCAAGCTGTCTTGATTAAGCCTTAGTTTTGGCACGTTACAGGGTCTTGAGAGAGGCTAGCACCTGGGGCACATCCACAATAAAGATGGGGGGCAGATTGGGGTCATTAGTGCTGCTGACCATTAGGGAGCTGACGTGGTGAATATTGCCCCAATGCAGATAGTTTTTGGGAATGGGATGGATGTGGTCTTGGGGAACCCGCTCAATAATTGGCGGATCCACGAGCGGAAAGCCTAGCCACTCGCCTGCAAGGTCTGGCTGCAAAATCAGCAAGAACTTGAGTTTCTCGGTTTCAGCCGCAGACAACGGCTCGGCAAAGAGGCAGCGGCCAATCTCAATCACTAAAATTTCGCGATCGCCATGATTGACCAGACCCACCCCCCGGCGAGAGCGATCGCCGTAGATGGGAGGCAGGGGAATGACGCGATTGGCTTGTGCCATGGGCACGGCAAACTGTTCCTGACGGATCAAAAACGTCAAGAACTGCTCCATGACAACGGGCTGAGGTTGGCGACGGCGACGGGTTTTAAGTACCATGGCGAATCAACTGGGCAAGGGTTTCTAGGAGTTCTGCCTCGCGGAAGGGTTTACTGAAGTAGGCCGCTGCCCCCAGATGCTGCGCTAACTGGCGGTGTTTTTGTCCGGTGCGGGAGGTGAGGATCACCACCGGCACGTTGTGGCAATGGGGAATGCGTTTAATGTGCGCCAGCACGCCAAAGCCATCCAGCCGCGGCATTTCAATGTCGCTGACCAAGGCATTCACCTGTAAGCCCGCCTCTAGTTTATCAATGGCATCTTGGCCATCCTTGGCTTGCTCAACGTGGTAGCCTGCTTTTTCTAAGGTAGTGGCCAAGAAACGCCGCACATTTACCGAGTCATCAACAACTAGAATTGTGTCTTGGGTCGAGAGGGGCAACGCGTCGGTGGTGCGTAAGGGGCGATCGCGCCCCTTCTCAAACCCATCGAGGAGAGCCAGCGGGTCGATCAAGGGCACAATGCGACCATTTCCTAAAATCGTGCAGCCACTAAAGCCGTGGGGTAACGCCAAGTCACTATCGACGTGCCGGATTGTCACCTCCTGCTCGCCCCAATAGCGATCCACCTTGACCGCAAGAGCCATGTCTCCTTGGGCAAGAATCATCAGGGTGGGGTCGTTAATGATTGGGGTGCCTTCTGCCTCAACAGGACGATAGGGACGGGAAAACTGAAAGTACTCATCAAGCGCCACCACTGGGGTCATATAGCCTTCCCAGTCAATGAGGGGGTGGCCAAGGGTTTCAACTGGTGAATACTGATCCGCTAAGACCATCTCGGCCACGGCTTCTGTTGGTACAGCCAGCAACATATGGGCAGCCTCCACCAGCAGCACCCGTACAACGGAAAGGGTGTAGGGAATTGTAATCGTAAAGGTCGTCCCTTGATTGGGTGTACTGTTGATGTGAATGTCGCCCCGAATCTGCTTGAGGTTGGTACGCACCACATCCATCCCAACCCCCCGCCCCGATAAATTCGACACCTGAGTTGCGGTGGAAAAGCCCGGCTCAAAAATCAGCTCGAACAGATCGCGATCGCTGGCGGTAGCCAGCCATCCTGCGGGCACCCCAAGACGACTGGCAGTTTGGCGAATTTTCTCAGGGTTAAGGCCGCGGCCATCATCGGCCACTGTAATCACGGTTTGGTTGCCGCGATAGGCGGCCTTGAGCAAAATTGTACCTGTCGGCGGCTTGCCAAGCGCCTCGCGCTCCGGTGCGGGTTCAATGCCATGGTCAAAGGCATTGCGCACAAGGTGCATCAGCGGATCCGCAAGCACGCTCAGCACCGTGCGATCAATTAGGATGTGACTGCCTTCAATGACAAGATCAACTGTTTTGCCATGCTCTTGACTCAACTCGCGAATAACGCGGGGATAGCGATTGGCCAGATCCGCAAAGGGGCGCATCCGTACTTGGGTAAAGCGCACTTGCAGTTGCTTGGCGGTGCGATTGAGATCACGGCTCGTGCGCTCGGTATCCTCAAGGCCAAGATCAAGATCGCTGGTAATCTCCTGAATTTGAACAATGGTTTCCATCACCTCTTGGGAGAGAAGATGCACATCGGTATAGCGATCAAATTCAAGGCTGTCAAACCCATGCTGAGCCTGAGCACTAATCGGATGGGTGGCACCAACCGTCCCACTGACGCGATCGTACTCAGTGCGCAAACGAAAATTTGCCTGCTCAAGGAGGCGCACCTTTTGCTTTAAGGTATCGAGTAATCGGTGCAGACGGGTACGCTGGAGGTCTAGGCCATTGCACTCAATCAACAATTCCCCCAGCAGGTCGCTGATCACATCAAGGTGATGCCCCGCCACGCGCACCGTCATTTCCCTCGGCTCTTGGGTGTCCGGCTTAGGTGGGGCACTCACGACAGTGGGAGCTGGGGCAGTGGAGGGAACAGGTGGCTCTAGTGAGGGTAGCACATCGTCCAAGGAGAAGCCGTTGACCTCGGCACTGGCAAAGTCCTCGACCCCAAGTTCTTGGTTGAGGTCGTCTAGACCCAGATCAAACACCGTTTGCTCCTCAGCCTCCTCGGGCAGGTCTAGGGTCAAGGCTGTTGGTAATGCCTCTAGTTGCCCGGTGAGCACAAGGGCTTGGCACCGTCGCCACTGTTGGATAATGCTGGCAGCCATGGCAGAAATATCGCACTCAGGCTGAGCCAAATAGTCGCTAACGGTGGCACAGAACTGGGCAAACTGAGGGATCTCTAGCATCTGCCCTAGGCCTTCTAGCTCTTGGCTGGCGATCGCCATCTCTTCCTTGAGACAGGGCTGCTGGGGGTCTTGAATCACCGCCTCTAAGCGTTGCAGGCACGCCTCGACTTCAGTTTCAAAGAGAACCACCCGCATGGCATGGCCATCATCACCACTCAGCAGTGACAGTTCATCCTCTGCCTTCGGATCGCCCAGTCGCTCATGAAGCTGGTTAAAAATTGGCTCAGCTTGGGTATGCAGCCATGCGGCATTTGGCTCCAGTCCTTGCCGATTGAGGACAATCACCGATTGCAATTGATCCACTGCCCGCAGCAGCAGGTGCTGGGTCTCAGCATCGTCACAGGGGCGCGATCGCAGCACCTTAAAAAAATCCTCAAGGCGATGCGCCAAGTCACTGAGGAGCGTAAAGCCCATCATGGCTGCGCCACCCTTAATCGAGTGGGCTGCGCGCAACACCCCATCAATGACTTGAGTGCTAGGTGTGGCGCCCAGTTCTAGAACTCCTGCCTCAATGGTTTGTAGGTAGTCTTGTGCCTCCTCTAAAAACTGCAAGCGAACGGCTTCGTCAGGGCCGAGTTCCAGCATTGCTACACCTCAGAGCTGACCTTAAAGATGTTGACTGAGGTTTGTAACTCCTGCGCAGCAGCCACCGTATCTTGCAAGGATTCGGAAATATGTTTCGATGTGGCGGACATCCCCTCCGACACCTTGGCAATATCGTGCATCAGGGTATTCACCGTATTCGAGGTGCGCGACTGGGAGATAGTAGCTTGGGAAATCGACTGCACCAACTCATCAATGTGCTGCGACACCTGCACAATCTGCTCAAGGTTTTCCTTGGTCACTTCCACTAAACGGGTGCCTTCCACCACCTGAGCGGTGCCGGTTTCCATGGCGCGTACCACCTCGTTTGTTTCCTGCTGAATCGTTTCCACAATTTGCTCAATTTCGCGGGTTGCCGCCGCCGATCGCGCTGCCAGTTCCCCCACCTCTTCCGCAACCACCGCAAACCCACGGCCTTCTTCGCCCGCCCGCGCCGCCTCAATACTGGCGTTGATGGCCAAAAGGTTCGTTTGCAGCGCAATTTGGTTGATCAGGGAGATCACCTTGGAAATCTGTTGCGAGGATTCCCCGAGCCGTTTGACTTTTTTGGCGGTCTCGGCGACAGTTTCGCGCAGATGCAGAATACTCTGCACCGTTTCATCCATGGTTTCCCCACTGCTGAGGGCGCGCTCTGAGGCTTGCCGCGCCACATCCGCTGCTTGGTTGGCACTGTCGGCCACCAATTGGATCGAAGTGGACATTTGCTCCACCGCCTCTAGCATCCGTTTCACTTTCTTGGCTTGGCGCAACGACTCCTCGGCCAACTGCTTCATGGCAGCCTCATCATCCATGAGCTGAGCGTTCACCTTTGCGGTGGTGGCCTTCACTTGCACCACCACGTCCCGCAGGCTCTCAATCAGGGAGTTAAAAATATCGGCAACGGTGCCAATTTCATCGGCGGTGATGTCTGCCCGTACCGTCAAATCCCCTTGGGAGGCGGCCTCCACCTCGCTCAGCAAGTTGATGAGCTGCGATTGAATCCGTTCGGTGAGTGCACGCTGCTCTTGGGCAAGGCGTTCAGCATTTTGCTGGGCAGCGATGGTTTGAGCCAGAAAGTTAGCCCGCTCCAACACCAGACCTGCTTGGGTGGCAAGCTGCTGGAAAAAGTCAATTTCTACTTGCTGCCAAGAGCGCGGTTCGCTGCACTGATGGGCAATCAGGAGGGCAATTAACTTCTGCTCTACCCGTAGGGGCACCACTAGGTTGGCACGAACCTTGAGGGGGGCAAGTTGCTTGAGGTGGCACTCTGTTAAGTTGGCCTTGAGAATATCCGCGGTGGCTTGAATACGGCCATTGGCATAGGCTTTGACCCAATTTTGCCGGAAGCACGGATCATCAATCACCTGATTAAGGGCTTTGGGCCACTCGCGACCAACCGACTCTGCAACGACTGTGCCGATGTAATTGTCATCAAACTCATAGACAATCACCCGATCACACTGCAAGCTTTCGCGGGCATCGTCCACAAGGGTCTGGAGAATGGCGGGACGATCCTGCTGCTGGGCAAGCCGCAAGGAAATATCCCGCAGTTGCTGCGCTCGCCGAGCGTTAGCCGTTGCTTGTTCAAGGGAGTCCTGTAGCTGCTCAGCCATTTGGTTAATGGTGCGCCCCAAGGTTGCAAGTTCGTCATCGCCCTGCACTGGGATGCGGGTGTCCAGTGCCCCTTGGCCAATTTGGGTCACTGCTTTGGTCGCTTGCAGTAGGGGCTTGAGGGCGCGGTTGCTCAGGTAGATGGCGATCGCCCCTGCTACTAGGGCAGTGCCCCCCATCCCCAAAAGTAGCGACCACGTCAGGTTTTGCAGTGGCCTGAGGGCGTAGGCTTCATCGGTACTCAGAACAATGCTGGCAAAGGGCTGTGAGATGCTTGTAGAGCTAACCATTTGCGATCGCCCGTCAGACTGCCGTTTTTCAGTGAGGGTATTGGCAGCTTCCGTAGCCTGTCGCTCAGCCAGTTTGGGAAATACGCTCTGCAGCGACTGACCCTGTAATTCCGGTAGCGAGGACGCAAAGATTGTCCCGCCTGGCTCCACGAGGTAAAATCCGTGATGATCGCCTTGGCCATAGGTTTTCAAAAACTGATCAATACTGCTTTGGGGTACCCGTAAGCGCAGAACCGCAGTGATTTGATTGGTCTGAGGGTTGATCAGCGGTGCCGCTACAAACATCCCTAAGGGACGATCCGGCAACGAAAGGGTTGGCTCAACGGTGATCACCGGCCCACGGGTTTGAATGGCGAGCTTAAAGTACTCGTGATTCTGTAGGATGTTATTTGCTAATCTATTCCCCGCTGCGGATTGTGCCATCACTGTGCCACGGCCATCATTGGCAATAATTGCGGCACTGTCGTAGGCGGGGTAGGCATCTAAAAACTGGTTGAGCACCTGCTGTAGGGGTTGCCGCTGCCCGGCCTGTAGTTCGCTGCCGTAGCGAGTGCTGAATAGAGACGACAGCACCCGAATATCGCCACGGCGATCGCGCAAAAACGCCTCAAACTGGATTGCGGCACTTCTAGTGCCCTGCTGCTGTAGCTGTAACACTTGCTGGCTGAGTTGCTGGCGCGTCACTTCATTGGCCGTGAAGCCCACCACCGCCATGGGTAGGGTTGCCAGAGCCACGGCAGTTGTAATCAACTTTGGCCGCAGTCCCCACTGCTTGGGCTTAGGGGGCGGTACTGGTTCTTTGCTGAAGTGCTCCTGCGGTGTTGACGCTGGCTGCTCTGGCAGCGGTGGTAACTGGTAGTTCATCACCGAGGGGGGCAGTTCAGGCACCTCTACGGGCGGTTTAGCAGTGGTCATGGTTCACACATCCTAACGGCAAAATAGTCAACTATCCAGCATCAACAGGAGTCATCGCCCCGAGGGGCGCACTGGCGATCGCCTGAGCATCGAGCACGAAACACATCTGGCCGTCCACCAGACAGCACCCTTTCAGATAGGGCACCAAAGCCGCACTCACGGTACCCACCGGCGACTGAATCGTTCCGGGAGCTAGACGTAAAATGCCACGGACATCGCTAACGGCAACACCTAGCCGTTTTTTCCGATAACCGTATGAGGGCAACGGTATAGTAGGGGCAATCGCTGCTGAGGGGGTCTAGCCCCAATAACTGACCCAGATCAATAACCCAAACCACGCGGTTGCGGTAGTTCAGCAAGCCCATCACTAGCCCCGGCATATTGGGCATCACGGTCAATTGGTCAGGGGCAACGACCATCACCTGTTGGGCATCCACCATGGGAACTAATGCGGTGAGGCGATCGTTCACGATGAGCCGTAGATAGGCATCGCTCCCGCTCAGACCCTTAACATGAACATCAGCAACTGCTTGGGTCATAGCTAAACCACCACTGATTTCAACGCCCGCAACAAATCCTCGCGACTAAAGGGCTTCGTGATGTAGGCATCTGCTCCCTGCTTCATTGCCCAGAGACGATCCAACTCCTGATTTTTGGACGTACACACAATAATCGGCAACTTTTCAGTCTCCGGATTTTTCTTGAGACTACGGCAGAGTTCAAAGCCACTCATCCCCGGCATAACCACATCGGTGACCACAACATCCGGCTTGTACTGCGTCACTTTTTGTAGTGCCTCCTTGGCATCTGTTGCTGAAATGACCGTATAGCCGCTGTCCTTCAAAAACGAGGCAATCAAAGCCATTTCTGAGGGGGTATCTTCCACAACCAAGACCGTACTCATGCCGCCTCCCAAAAATCAATAAAAACCATCAGTAAATGTCAATATACAGTGGTCAGGCAATCCACCACTACGTTAGGTACTGAAAAACCATTTTTAGTAGCTCTGCTTGGGTAAAGGGCTTGGTCATGTAGTCTGTTGCCCCCACAAGGCGTGCCTTTGCCCGGTCAATCAACCCTGTGTTCCCCGTAACCATGATGATAGGTAGAGACTTAAAGTGTTGATGATTGCGAATGACCTTACAAAACTTATAGCCATCAATGTTAGGCATTCCCACATCGAGCAGAATCAAATCAGGCTTGAGCCGCATCACCTCCATTAATGCTTTAACCGAATCACTCAGGGCAATGACCTGAAACGCATCGTCTGCCAAAAACCGCTTGATTTCATTGAGCATGGTAGGGCTGTCGTCAATGCAGACAATGGTAAAGGTACGGTTGGGAACTTGGGAGGTGAAAAAGCCACTGGTTAGATCTTGGCTGTCAGCATCCTCTGTGGTCACCAGTTCCTGCAATAGACTGGCATCAAAGTTAGGGAGAAGATCAAAGGGACGCTGGGGTTCACGCACCACAACAGCCCCCTTTTCAATCAAGGGCAGGAGACTGCGCACCAGAGAAATTTCATCCTGATTCATCAGTACCGCCAAATGACGGAAGCTAAACCCCCGCAGCATTGACCCTAACCGTTGCTGTTGTTCCGGCGTCAGATTGACTTGGGCACTGCTAAAAAAGTAGGGCCGCTGAAACGGGGATGTAATTTTGTGCCCTAAGCTTAACCACTGCTGAATCTGAGCTTTACAAGCAGCGACTAAACGCGCTGTATCAAAATGAGTAGCGATGGGAACATCAAAGTAGGAGACAAGCTGGTGCTGCCCTTTCGTCAGGTGCAAAAATGATTCGAGGACTTCTAGAATGAGTCCCTCTACCACTTGGCGAAACTGCTCAGGGGTGATGATACCTTCCTTGAGGAGCCAGCGCAGACTTTCGTATTCGTAAATGGGGGTGGGGGTATTCGCCAACTCCCACTGCTGTCGTACCTGTGCTCGTAAATCGCGATCTAGTCTTGGCACCTGCTGACTCAAACGCCGCAGGTGTCGCTCGAAGCGATCGCCCGGATCAATACTATGGGTGGCATAAATAAGACTGCCTTGATGCAGATACAAAAACCACTGCTGCTGCTGTACCGTTAGCTTGAAGCACCCTGTCCCCCCCGACGTTGCCAGTTGTTGCAAAAGACGCTCCGGCTGCACCGCATCTACAAACTGCGGCTCCGTGCTACTGCTCAACCCCCGATCTGATGTCATCATACCGACCTCCAAACTGCCGCCTTTGCCCCAAGATCCGCAGAACCCCAAGGATCGCCAGCACGTAAGTTAAGACATCACCTTGCTGGCCTGCTGTGGCGACAAGGCTCCACACGGCTGCAAATATCCTGCACCACTACAAGAATGATGTGATGTGATGATTATATTAAGGTTTGACGACCTAATTATGAAAGAAAACTTCAGAAAAGTTAATGACTTGAAAAAAATGAACAAATAGCCAACAACTTTCTAATTCAAACCATCAACAAAACTCAACAAACCAACTCAAGATTAATTTGATTAAACTTAAGTTAAGTTAAGTAAATTATCTTCTTCGTGAGTAGAAATGACGCAATCAGACGTAGGGTAAGCAGCACACAACAGTACAAAACCAGCTTTTAGTTCCTTTTCTTTTAGGAACGAGTGATCAGACTGGTCAACGGTGCCCTTGAGGATGCGACCTGCACAGTTGACGCAGGCTCCAGCACGACAGGAGTAGGGCAGTGGAATACCTTGAGCCTCGGCGGCATCGAGGATGTATTCATCGGCATGAACCCGAATGGTTTTGTTGAGACCCTTTTGTTCATTGACTAAGGTGACGTTATATACTTTGCTATGATCACGCTTTGTCATTCGTGTTCTCCTGAAAAATTTTTTTTGAGAGCAAGGAGCCTAATAGCTTGTGCTGGCTGGCAGTTTAGAGTAGTTTCTATCTCGCCATTTTCACTTTAGGCAAGTTTTTGCCGCAGCTCCTATTCTAGCAAAGAACTCCCTACTAAAGATCCGCCGCAATGCTCCGCCCATAACCGTTGAGGCTTGGGGGGTGGTGTTTGCGTAGCGTGCCGAAGGCATAGCGGCGGGCGTCCCTAAAGATAGCTAATAGCGGCTAGAAATATCTAAGGGAACTATCCCATAAGTGCTGCTGAGAACTGGGCTGTAGCCTCTGAACCTTGATGGACACAACTGGACTCGAACCAGTGACCCCCACGATGTCAACGTGGTGCTCTAACCAACTGAGCTATGCGTCCTTGGATTAATTACTATACCATGACTACCCAGCACTTACCAGCACTTGAATGCCCCTACTCTCTAAACTGCTAAGGGTGGGGGAACTGCGGCAAACCCGTAACATAACGTTAGAATGGGTAAAACATTGCAAAAATATCCATGGCGGCCTTTATCCCCTTTGTTGGTAAACCCTTGCAACGGTGGCGATCGCTGCTGATTGGGGGCATTGTGGCTGGCCTCATTGCCAGCGGTAGTCTGATTGTGTGGCGATCGCGCCACAGCCCCCTTGACGTAGATCGCTACACGGTGCCGGTGATGGATAGCCGTGATTTGGTTGCCCGGGTTGCTGCCACTGGGAAGGTGGTACCGGTGCAAACGGTCAACATCAGCCCTAAGCGCTCAGGGTTACTCACAGACCTCTACGTGGAGCAGGGAGATGCCGTGAGGGCAGGTCAGGTGATTGCCCGCATGGACAACCGCGATGAGCGGGCACAGCTTGCCCAAGCCCAAGCCAACTTAGCTGATGCCATTGCCCGGCGCGATCGCACCGTTGCTGGCAACCGAGCCGAGGAAATTGCTCAAGCCCAAGCTCAAGTCCGTGCTGCCGCCTCCCGCGCCAAATTAGCCCAAGAACGGCTGAACCGGAATGAAGCCTTAGCTGCCGAAGGGGTGATTCCGCGGGATACCCTAGATGAACTTATTGCCAACCGCGACAATGCGATCGCGACCTTAAACGAAGCCCAAAAGCGTCTGCAACTGTTGCAGCGAGGCTCTCGTAGTGAAGATATCCGCCAAGCAGAGGCGGCAGTAACCGCAGCGCAAGCCCAAGTCCAAGCTGCACGGGTGGCCTTGGAAGATACCGTGATCCGCGCCCCCTTCGATGGAATTATTACCCAGAAATATGCTGTTCCGGGGGCTTTTGTGACTCCAACCACCTCTGCCTCAACAACAACATCGGCTACTTCTACCTCAATTGTGGCGATCGCTAAAGGGCTAGAAATTTTAGCAGAAGTGCCAGAGGTTGATATTGGCCAGGTACAATTGGGGCAGCCCGTGGAAATTCGCGCCGATGCCTACCCCGGGCGAACGTTTCAGGGGCGGGTGCGCTTGATCGCTCCCGAAGCTGTGGTGGAGCAAAATGTTACCTTCTTTCAGGTGCGGGTGTCCCTCCTGTCGGGGCTAGCGGAACTGCGCTCCGGGATGAATGTCGATTTGGATTTCCTTGGTCAAAAAGTGGCGAATGCCCTCCTAGTGCCAACAGTGGCGATCGCTGTCGAAAAGGGCAAGACCGGCGTTTACGTCGTGGGTGCGGATAACAAACCGGAGTTTCGCCCCGTCACCATCGGCAGTAGCTGGCAAGATCAAACCCAAATCATCACGGGTGTCACCGCTGGCGAGCGCGTGTTCACAGATTTCCCAGATCAGCTGCGTCCCAAGCAGGAGACCAACTAACCAAGGGAAAACGCGATGACCCTGCACCATGTATCCATTCGCACCACCGATATTCACCGGTTATCCTTGAGCACCACTGTAGTTATCATTCTCCGTCTGGCCTGAGAAGGCTGGTGTTCCCTGCCATTATCATAATCATACGGTGCCTTGAGAATATGCCATCTCCGCTGTGGCCTATTGTCCAGCACTCCTATAGGGTAAAGGAAAGGTGTGGGGTTACCCGCCGAATAAGCTAAAAGGAATAATGTGTGACTCTTCATATTGCATGGTTAGGCAAAAAATCTCCCCCCTGCGGTAACGTTACCTACAGTCGGGAAATTACCAACGGCCTGCTAGACCGGGGATATCAGGTCAGCTTTTTGCACTTTGCCCAAGAGGATGAAAATGAAGTGGAGCAAGACGGCGAGTGCCCCGATGTTCCACTGCCATGCCTCTACAAGTCACAGGTTTATACGCTCCCGTCTCTGCGGGCGAATAAGGTATTGGTAGAATCCCTAAAAAAGCTCAAACCGGATGTTGTCCATGCCTCGTTAACGCTCTCGCCCCTTGACTTTTTTCTGCCGGATATTTGTGCTGAGTTAAAAATCCCTTTGGTGGCAACGTTTCACCCTGCCTATAGCGAAAAGTATCGCACCCTCTCGGCAGGCACCGCCTTAATGACCTATCAACTCTATGCCCCGTTTCTTGCTAATTACGACCGTGTAATCGTTTTTTCGCAGGCACAGAAAGAGTTGTTAATGCGTCTTGGGGTTGGTGCGCAGACGCTGCTGATCATTCCCAATGGCGTGGATACTTGCAAGTACACCCCTGGACATTCAGGTGCCAAGGACGAGTTTAAGGCGCGCTATTTATACGTCTATCAGGGCAGAATCGCCATTGAAAAAAATGTTGAGGCGCTCCTGCGATCGTGGTGCGCCGCAGATATGCCGGAGGATTGCAAACTCCTGATGGTAGGTGGCGGTTCCCTCATGCCATCCTTAATGGCACATTATGGTCCTGAACACAATATTCTCTGGTTAGGCTCGGTAGTGGACGATCAGCGACGGTTGGAGATCCTGCGCGGCTGTGATGTCTTTATTTTGCCTTCGCAAATTGAAGGGCTATCTCTGTCGCTGTTGGAGGCAATGGCCTGTGGTTTAGCTTGCTTGGCCACGGATGTAGGCGCTGATGGCGAAGTCCTGACGGGAGCAGGGATTGTGCTGAATCCACAGTATGTTAAGACCCAACTCCAAACCTTACTACCCATGTTTTACCACCATCCAGAGATGATCCGGCTACTGGGGGAAAAAGCACGGAAACGAGTGCTCGAAAGCTATAGCCTGAGTCGCAATCTGGATCGCCTTGAGGTGTGCTATCAAGAGGTTGTGCATTCCTATGCGCATCCCGTAGGAACATCGCGATCGCCAGCTTAGAGTAAGCCCCTCTAGACTAGACTTGACTTCTCTCCTCCTTGAAAGAGAGGGGATTCCCAAAGGATGCTACGCAACGGGCTGAAGCCGCGTTGCTTCGCTTTTCCCTTGAGCTGTCACCCACAACTTAATGCGGGTGGGGGCAGTCAAAGACCCCCTACTCACCTCAAGCATTTCTGCTATTGGGACTACGTTTATGTTTCGGTTCGTGGTTTCGCGCTTTTCAACACTAGCCAATTCGATACGCTCAACATCCTGCCATTGCTTGCAGTGGTTTAGGCTTGCCGCCAAAGCGGTAGTGACTTACGTGCCGGGATTTCTCCGTACTAGGATGTTTCTTCGCGTAGTTGATACGCCTACTTTCCACGTCTCTAGTTTAACACATAGAGAGGGCTAAAGCCCCCTGAGTTGGCTGTATCCCCTCGCTAAAGCGGAGGGGTTTTAGCCCGCCCACATCACTCCTATAAATTGGCGACTAACGCCGCTTTATGGTTTTTCCGCCCCGCACTCAAGTACGGAGCTACCAAGCACCCCCAATGTGTTCTGGAGCAAGTGACTCAACAGTAGGGCGGGAGGGTGATCGTGGGGCCAGGCAAAGGCATGGCGAAAGGCCGCTTCTTGGCAGGCTTGCAGTTCCTTAAAGTTAAGGATGTCGTGGGTGAGTAAGTTTTCGTACTCGAAGGGCAGGCGCACGTTGTGCAAGCCAGCATTATCGGTACAGATAGCGACATCAACCCCCGCTTCAAAACAGCGGCTAAACACTAAACGCAACTGGTCGTAGCGTTCGAGGGTGCCGGTTTGAAAATAGGTGGTGGGACACACCTCAAGGCATTGCCCTGCCGCTGCTACCTCTGGCAGCAACTCAGGATAGCGCAACGGAATTTGAATACCATGACCAATACGTTGTAGGTACGGCAGGAGTTGGGGGTAGCACCCGTTGGCGGTTTCGTAAAGGTGACCCGTGGTCTTTAAGCCGCGATCGCGGGCATAGGCATAGAGTTGGATGAATTCTCCAAGGCGATCGCCATAAACTGAGTCTCCCCCAGCTAAATCAATGCCGCAGACAAACTGAGGGAAATGAGCCGCCAAATCGACAATGGCTCGATTCACAGCGTAGGGTAGCCGCGTGTGCATACAGAGAATTTGGCTGGTGACTATCGGATACTCAGGCACTTGGCAGGCTAAGCCGACGGTTTTCACGACATCCGCCATTTGCTCAATGCGACTGGCCTCGCTGAGGTGGGGATCGGTGCGCAGGTAAGGCGTATAGCGTAGCTCTAGATACGCCAAGTTTTCAAAAATGTAGGCACCGCGAATCAACCGAAAAATAAAGTAGGGTAGTGTTTGGAGGGTTTGCACACTCTCTACTAAGGTGTGTAACTCTAAATACTCGTCAAGGGATTGGCGGGGCTTGGTGTAAAACGTTTCAAATTCGCTATAGTCCGGGAAGCGAGCCGCACGCGACGGATCGTTGCGCTGGAAGTAACGCCAGAGGATACGCGGCACAACCGAGCCACCTAAATGCCGATGCAGTTCTGCGTAAAGTGCCATACCAACTCCTGCTGTTGCTGAATCTGGCCATGAATTGCTCTCATCTCCAACCCTTCTCCCTAGGGAGAGGGGAGCTAAGAGTCTTGTTCCCTCTCCCAAAGGAGAGTGCTAGGGTGAGGGCGGTAAAAGACTCAAACCCGAAAATCATACTTCTGTTCAGGAACACCCCAACTCCTTAATGCTGGCCAAAACGGAACTTAAGGATAGGCTGCCCGATGCTCCAGACATCTAGGCCATCAACAGCACACGAAGAGTGAACTTACCGCGTATCTTCGTCAGTAGCTGCCCAGCCCATCAGATCAGGTGAGTCGCTCAGGTGTGATCGTTAGCTACTGGTACAAACGCCCATGCTCTTAATGTTAACAAATTTTACAAGGTTCTGAAAACCGTACTTCTCCTAAGACTGGTGGGTATAGGTGGCTAAGGGTTCTTTAATCCAGCGGATATACAGATGCTTGAAGGTAGATTTCAGGACGCGGGGGGCACCAAAATCGATGGGCATCATCTGGCTGGGCAGTTTCCAGTCTGGAACCTGTAGTTCTTCTGGTTGCGCCAAGGGAAAGTGTAGCTCCTCGAGGGTGTAGTTTAAGCCGAGAGCCGTCGCTGCGCGCTGGGTGGGGATGCGCTCTGGATCAACATTGAGAATGGCCACCATGGCGCGGTCAAGGGCAAAGACATTCTGGCTGGCCGCTAATATATTCAAGGGGCGGGGGGTGCCACCGCTGGGGCCATTGCCTTCATGGCCGATAATGCCGTCCATAATCGTCAGATCGGGGCTGATGGCGCGAGCCGTTTCCACCAGCATCCGCCCGAAGCGATCACTATCTTTACCGGCTTCCATGTGCCACCATGCTTTCATTTTGCCCGGCACGCAGCCAAAGAGATTTTTCACACCAAGGGTAAGCGTGAGTTGGACGTGGGATTTGACTTTCGGCAAATTAATGACCACGTCGGCGGCCATGGCCTCCTTACTGAGGCGCAGATGCTGAAACTCAGGATTGCTGGTACTGTAGCGATCGCCATGGAATTCAATCACGGGCAAGTTCAGCGCCTCAATAAAGGGGAGATAGCCATTGTTGCGCGCTACCCCCAAGGCAGAGCCAAAGGCAGGGCCATCCCCCAAAAAAGGCTGCCCCCCAACCGCCTGCACCATTTTGGCCACACAGTACACTAGCTCAGGACGGGTGACGCATTCGTGCTTTGGGCGTGCCCCTGTGAGCAAGTTGGGCTTCAGGAGGACGCGATCGCCGGGTTGAACAATGGCGGCCATGCCGCCAAGGGGCGCCAACAGTGCCTCCAAAGACTGGCTCAACACCGCCACATCGTAGGTAGCAGCCCGCAATAAACTAACCGTCGGCATCCGCAACTCCTTTCAAGGTCACTGTTTGCAGTGTGCCACAGGATTCTCTATTGGATCACAGCGGAAAGGTTTCTCCGGCTAAATAGGCCTCAAAATGCTCTTGAAAATAGAGCCATGAGGTCATATCCGCCCCGTCGCGGTAGGTAGTGGGGGCTTCGCAATAGTGGGGCAATCGTTGCAGTTGCTCTTGCAGTAACCGCGGCAGCGCAGCAACCTCAAAGGCTTTTTGGCCACTGGCACTGTAGATCAGGTAACCGGGGCGATCGCCCATTTTCATCCACGGCAACCACGGGCCAATGCGGCTCCAGTAGAGCTGGACATCGCGAATTGTTGAACTCTCCTGCTCCTTCAGATCAGCCGTTGCCACCGTCAGCTTAAATAGCTCGACGGCTTGGTACAGCGGCTGCGGGCTATACTCACCAAACCGGGGGTCGCTGGCAAGGGGATTGGCATAGTAGGGAAACAGATCAAACTGAAACGTAGTTGTGGTTGCCCTCACCTGGGCGGGCACCTCGCGGCGAAACAGCCCCTGTACCGGATCATTAGCCACAGGAATCACGGTTAACACCTCCTGTGTCCAAGGATTGCGCCAGCGATCGCCCACGGTATTTGTCTCTGGGTCAAGGTAAAACGTTAGCTCGCGGGATAAAAAATACCAACCCGATTCTGGATGAGGCACACAGCGGGCAGCACTCATGCCGACAATGTTAAAGAGGTGGCGGCGCGGTTCCTGCGGCACAAAACTATACACTGCCCCTTGCCACACCATAAACGTAGTGTCCCCGGCCAAATCTGCCCGTACCCGCACCCAATCCCGGGCAGCAACCCACTCTTGATAGGATTCTGCTGTAGCTGTCTCCATTGTTACTCACCCCGCACTGGAATATTGGCCGCCTGTAGCTGCACATCTTGGTTGGGGTAACTGGCTAAGCGCAGGGTAACGGTTGTTGTGTCCGCAAGCAAACTTTTAGGAATAGTAATGACACCGGTTGCTAGATCACTACCCGCGGGAAGCTCGGTGGGTAGCCCCTCCGTCAAGGCACTGAGAAGGTTCCCGTGATCATCTTTCACTTCCAGAAACGTATAAATAAACTGAATCCCTTGGCTACTGTCATTTTTGAGGGTAACGTTCAAAAGCAGGTCTTGGCCAATAGACTGGACTGAGCGAACTTCTAATCGCACCCCTTTATCCTCTGCCACAATCGGCAGGCTACTCTGCTCACTGGCCTGTGGCTCAGGGGCTGCGGGATGAGTAGGGGCGGGCACAATGTCTCGCTCCGTTGAGGTGTTACTCATGTCGGCAATGGTGGCTTGGGTGCGGGCAATAATTTCAGCCTCATCAAGAATGGTGGGGCGCTCTTGACCACTGTGGCTGAGGGCATTGCCAAGAATTGGATTGACCACGGGTTGCGAGACCCCCCGCAACGAGTCCCGCCCCACGTAATAGCCGATAAAAGCCGTTACTGTGGTAATGACTCCCGTCAAGGCAATCAGTACCAATGAGGTGAGAAGACCGGGATGAATTACACGCAGCATCGCCACTATCTCCTAGGATGGATTCATTTTGGAGGAAAACGTGGTTGTTGGGGTAGGGGGTGCGGATAATTCTAGCTGTGAAGAGTCTTCGAGGTTCAGGCGCGATCGCACACTCACGAGAAAGGTTTTAATCACTACGGCAATGGGGACCGCAATCACCACCCCTACTAGACCAGACACCCGCGCCCCAGTCAAAATGGCTAAAAAGACCCAAACCGGGTTGAGACCAGTGAAGCTGCCAATGATTCGCGGTGCCACAATATTTTCGAGAAGTTGTTGAAACAGAAAGGAAAACCCGCACACCTTCAGAGCAAGCCAGCCATCTTGCAGGGTCACTAACAAACTGACGGAAATAATGCCCACCGTGCCGCCAAAGGGAACCAGCGCCATCACGCCGATAATCACCCCAAACAATAAACCGTAGGGCACTTTCAGGAACACAAAAATTGTGGTGAGACCAACCCCCATACACAACGCAAGAATTAACTGGCCAATAAAATAACTCTCAAAGCTCTTGCGAATGGTCTCTGAGGCGGTGGGGCGTAAGGTGTCTGGTAGCCAGCTAATTAAACCGTCCCAAATCTCATCGCCGTGCTGTAGAAGGTAAAAGGTCAAGACCACCGTCAAGATCACGTTGATAATGACATCCACCACACTGCTGACAGTCCCTAAAATCAAGTTCAGGGCTTCACGGGCAACGGCCTGTAGTTGATCTTTGAGCTTTTCCAGCAATTGGTTGGCAAGGGCATCAATATCAATGGTGACGGGTAAGTTCAAGGTATCAATCCACTGGCCAAACTCTAAGAGCCGTCGTTGGCTTGAGCTAAACCAGTCGGGTAAGCGGGCGATGAGTTGCTGCGCCTGATTTAAGACATTGGGTACTAAAACAATGCCAACAATGGCAATAAGCACTAGCGCCAGCAAGAAGACTACGACTGCTGCCGGTCCGCGGGGATTGCCTTGCTCTTCGATCCAACGCACGGGGTAATTCAAGAGAAAGGCAAACAGGGAGGCTAAAATTAACACCGCCACCAAGGGGCCAAAAAAGCTGAGAATTGAGGCAAACGCCCAAAAGTTTAGGGTCAAGAGAGGGGCGGCTAATGCAATGATCAGCAGGCGACTCCCAACGGATAGGCGGCTCCACCAGTGGATAGGCGCTGGAGACTGGCTCATAGGGCTACAATTCTAGACATAGTTGACGAAAGTGCTCACCGCGCTCTTCAAAATTCTGATACTGGTCAAAACTGGCACAGGCGGGGGAGAACAGAACTGTTTTGATGGGATATTCAGTAACGAGATCTGCAGCAACTGCCACGGCGCGATCGAGGGTTTCCATAATCTCATAGTTGGTAAAACCAATGGCCTCAAGGCGGTTAGCAAACTGAGGAGCCGCTTCGCCAATGAGTAGCACCCATGCGGCTTTTTGTTGAATGAGGCTGAGCCATTCTTGATCATCGCCCGCTTTGGGTTGGCCCCCGGCAATCAAGACCACTGGGGCGGTGACTGATGTTAGGCCAATCGCTGCTGCGTCGTAGTTGGTGGCCTTGCTGTCGTTAATCCATTGCACGTGTCGCCAAGTACAAATGGGTTCAAGGCGGTGGGGCACGCCTGAGAAGTTGGCAACAGCGTTGGCAATGGTGAGGGCAGGAATGCCAGCAAGATAGGCTGCGGCAACCGCTAAAAGAAAGTTTTGCTGGTTATGCTGACCGGGCATTTTTAAGAGGCTCACAGGTACTAGGGGCTGCTCTTTGACCCATACTTGTCCGGCTTCGATGTAAATCCCTTGCTCAATTCCTTTAGGGAGTGCTGCTGCCCCGTGGATACTGGTCCACCATGCCTGCGGCCAGCGATCGCGGAGGTGGGTGCGCAGGTAGGGGTCATCCCCGTTAAGAATGGGTTGGTGAGCACTATTGATTAGGTGGGCTTTTGCTTCAACGTAGGCATCAAGGGTACCATGGCGCTCGAGGTGATCTGGGGTCAGGGTCGTCCAAAGGGCAAATTTAGGGGCTAGCGGCGGCAATGACTCTAACTGATAGCTACTAATTTCGGCAATGACCCAGTCGAGGTCACTGCCGGTGAGGGCAACTTCACAGATACTATTGCCGATGTTGCCACAGGCGGGTGCGTTGTAGCCTGCGGCTTGAAAAATCGCGGCGGTGAGGGCTGTTGTGGTGGTTTTGCCGTTGGTGCCCGTAATACACACCCACGGTAGATGAGCAAGGGTATTCCAAGCAATTTCCACTTCTCCCCGCACGGGAATACCGGCTTGGCGCGCGGCAACCAAACTAGGACTGTGCCATGGCACGCCGGGGCTAATCACAATTTCGCTAGGGCGCTGCAGACCTAGGGTGGTCAGGGTGTCTAAGTCGAAGCGGTAATTCAGACAGACCCGAATTCCTTCGGCTTCGAGTAGCTGTTGCTGTGACTGGAGGGCGGGGGTTTGACGGGCATCACTCACCTCCACTTGCCAGCCTTGACGCTTGAGTAAGCGAGCCGCAGCGATACCGGAGCGCCCCAAACCAATAACATGAACGGTTGGCATAGTGACTACAGTTGACAAAAACCGAAGTATGGAGACCTGACGTTGAGGATGCTTTGCCGAGGTTGTAGCAACTGTCAGTATGACCGCGAACAGCGAAATGCTAGGCTAAAGAGCGATCGCCAACACAAGGTTTTACGTCTTACACTTTACCATTCTCGTGGCTGAAAGATTTTATGATGCAGTTCTTGAGAACCGTTTGGCTGTGCAGTGTGCTGCTGGGAAGCATTGGTGTGGCGTTACCGGTAGTCACTCCAGCGGCGCTGGCACGGCGGCGGGAAGCCCCTAAAGTGGTGAAGGTGACTGCGGTTACCCTCGAAAGTGAAAACATTGCCGGGGTGTGGTATCACCGCCTGACGGGGCGATTGATCAATGAGACCGATCAGCCCGCTCGCAACATTCAAATCTATTACGAAATCTATGCGCCCAATAGCAATCGAATTGTTGATGCTGGTTCTACAACCCTTAAGTCTCGTGTGGTGAACAGCCAAGCAGAGGCAGAGTTTTTAATTATTCCCAATGCGGCGGGTCGGGTCAAAATTACCTTGGTAGAATGGCTCAGTGGCGATCGCGACTATCGCTCCCATCCCCAAATGCAAGAGTTTCCCTAGGACTTGTCTGCGGTTGTTTCCATAAATAGCCATTCATCCAGACCGGCGCTGTTTGCACCCAGCAGGGCGATCGCCTCTTCTAGGCGGCTGCGCTGCACATTGGCCTGACTCATCCGTTTGGCATCGGTGGTCAATAGCAGGTAGGGGCAACTCTCGCTGGACTGGATAAAGGTTTCAACGCCGCACACAAGGGGATGCATCTCAAAAAAATGGTGCAGGGCGATCGCCTGCTCTAGGGTTTCACTTTCTACGAACCCCAAAGCGCGCGTGAGGGCATCCCAGACATCGTTATCGTCATCCCGGAAACTCACCTCAGTAAAATAGCGGATCCCCATGGTGATTGATCCCTAGGGAGAGATTTGGTGGCTTAAGGAGTAGTGATGGGAGCCGCGTTATCCTGGCGGACGGGGCTGGCATCCCAGAACTTGCGATCGGAGCCACTGTTGAAGTAGGCAACATCCGACATCGTCAGCGGTGACTCTGCCTCAATCATCGGCGACCCTTGGCTCAGGTACCCCACGCAATCATTCATGAGGCTGTACACAAAGATGACGCCGCCTGCTGAGACTGCCACTAACCCACTGGCCAGCAGCAGAGAAAAATCCTGTAGGCGATAGGCACCGTGCAGCAGCCGCACAGACCAGAGCACTAATGCTAAAACCAGTAGAAGTAAGATAGCCATATGTAAACTATCTTAACAACTCTCAGGATTTTCCTCATTAATCTTTAGATTCTTCTAAGAAATTTCTTGGCTAGCACAGAGCAGTGGTGCGTTCAAGGGTGCAGGTCAGGTTTGCGCCATAGCAGCCAACATGGGTTATTTCGGGGGTGTAGGCCTCCAACACTCGGCCGGTGCGATCGCACATGGTCATCAAATAGTCACAGTGAGGACACTGGGTATGAGTAACAGAGCCATAGCGCTGTCGCAGTGCTAATTTACCACAGTGAGGGCAGTGAATCGTTTGCATCGTCACCATAATTAAATGATCCTTAAATTCTTTTACTAGGGGTTGAAAGTGTGATAAGCAATGCTGCGTATGGAAATGAATTAGAGCGGACATACGAAGCAAATAACCATTACGCAACATTAAGGAAATTTATGATTAGGAACATATTTAATTATGCGGTGAATTCAAGGCGCTGACAATGATCCCAATGTTAAAAAATATATTTACGTGCTGGGGATCAACGAATTCACCAAATGATTTGGGGCAGCATTAAAAATCTTCTGAGAAAATCGAATGTGTCTTTCGTTCAAAATTCAACTTAGATCTAACGGGGATCACAAACTATGCAACAATTGTCAACACTATGCCTCTGCCCCTAGAACGCTCCCTTAGGTGAGTAGAGAGGCTTAATAGAGGCTCAATAGTGTTAAAAGAGGTTACAAGGCTGAGTGAATTCCCTCTCGTTATTGAGCTGCGGCGTTAGTACACTCCTACTTATGCCGGTTGCTGGGGTTATGGCTGCACCACAGTTGCGGGTGGTTTATCCGCCACCACAGCATACAACCACCGCGCCGCAGATTTTTTTTATTGGTACCGCCCCGCCCGAGATGCCGGTGACGATTAATGGGGTTCCGGTGGGCGATCGCTCCCCCGCCGGACACTTTGCCCCCAGCGTGCCCCTTCAGCCCGGGGTGAACCGGATCACCGTGACGGCAGGCAAGCAAGTTTTGGCATTTACAATTACACGCGCAGTGGCAGCCCCCCCACGACCCTCAAGCCGCTGGAGCCAACGCTGGATCTGGTGCGCCTCCCCAACGATATTGTTTGCTTCACAGCAACCGCCCCGCCCAATCGTTCCGTAGCGATTCAACTGGGTGGCGATCGCCTCGCCCTAGCGCCCTTGCCAGCAATGATCCAGTTACCCTCGAACTTAGCGGCACTCATTGACCAAGCTGCGGTCACTAGCACCACTGCGCCCCTCTACCGCAACTGCCGCCAACTCAGAGCACCGGGTGACTATGGCACTGTGCAATGGCAGATGGGGGGGAATCCTCCTATCACCTTGGCAGGTGCGCGGATTCAAGTGGCGGATCCGGCTCAGCGACCGGTGGTTGAAGTCACTCGCGAGCTTGGGGGTGTGGCTCGTACCGGAGCTGGCACCGACTATTCCCGCTTAACTCCTCTACCCGTGGGAACCCGTGCCCGGGTGCAGCGGCAAACTGGGGATTGGCTGCAACTCGACTACGGTGGCTGGATTCGCGCCAACGACGTCCGCTTTCTCGCCAGTGCCGTGCCCACAACTGCAACCATTCGCAGTATTACTAGTCGCCAACGATTGGGCTGGACAGAGGTGATCTTCCCGCTCGATGTGCCAGTGCCCATCGCCATTGACCAAGGCGATCGCCACCTGACCCTCACCCTGTACAACACCATTCCCCAAACCGACATTATTCGCCTTGATGCAGATCCCGTCATTCAACGCCTTGACTGGCAGGCCATAGGCTCAGATAAAGTGCAATACCGCTTTAACCTGCACCACCGCCAACAGTGGGGGTACCGCGTTGCCTACGAGGAAACTCGCCTTGTCCTGCAACTGCGTCATCCGCCCCGCATTCAACGGGGGTCTCGACCCTTGGCAGGTCTCACGATCTTGCTCGATCCCGGCCATGGGGGTCCCGATGATCTGGGAGCGCGGGGGCCGGATGGCACCCCAGAAAAAGTGGTAACGCTGGCCGTCGCCCAGAAACTGGCACCGGAACTTGAAGCCCTAGGCGCTACTGTGGTGCTCACCCGTACTGAGGATATGGATCTGGATTTGCCAGATCGGATTCTCGCCATTGAGGCAGCCCAGCCAACCCTTGCCCTGAGCTTGCACTACAATGCTCTGCCGGATGCTGGCGATGCCCGCAACACCCAAGGGATGGGTGCCTTTTGGTACCATCCCCAAAGCCATGACTTAGCCGTATTCCTCGCAGAGTACCTCAGCCGCAATTTAGGACGGCAGCAGTACGGGGTCTTTTGGAACAACTTAGCCCTCACCCGCCCAACCGTTGCCCCCGCTGTTCTGTTGGAGTTGGGTTTTATGATCCATCCTGAAGAATTTGAGTGGATTGTGAACCCCCAAGCGCAGCAGCAGCTTGCCCGTACCTTGGCGCAGGGAGTTCGCCAATGGCTGGTGCAGGCGATCGCCGATTAAGCCAGTTAGTCTGTTTCTAGCAAATGATGAAGTGCCGCCGCCATTTCCGCTGTGGTGGTGGTAGCCGTTCCAAACCGACGCACAACAATACTAGCAGCCAAGTTACCCAGAACTGCCGCTTCCCAGAGGCTTGCCCCCGCAACCAGCGCTAAGGTCAAGGCCGCCACGACAGTATCTCCTGCCCCCGTGACATCAAACACATCGGTGCGGTTAAATGCCGGTAAATGACTGGGCGGTTCGCCATGGCTAAATAGGCTCATCCCAGCATCCCCTCGGGTAATGAGGATGTGCTTGGCCGCAGTCAGCTCCAGTAAGTCTTGGCCAGCCCTCAGCACATCATCGGGACTGCGAATGGCATATCCCACCGCCGCTTCGGCTTCCGGGAGGTTGGGCGTAAACAAAAAGGCGCCGTGGTATCGGGGTAGATCCCGCTGCGTATCCACAATTGTGCAGTGGTGCTGTAGGGCAGCTTGGATCACCGGTGGCGTGAAGACACCATCACCATAGTCGGAGCAGACGATCGCATCAGCACTGGCAGCATGGTGGCGAATAAAGGCTGCTAATTCCTCTTGCAGGCGTGGATGGGGTAGCTCATCAGACTTGCGATCGACCCGCACAATCTGCTGAGTGACCGACTGGCGCGCATGACCTGAGATGCGAGTTTTGGTCACTGTGGGTCGAGCCGCATCCCTGAGAATACCCTCGGTGGCAATCCCCGCTGCCTGAAAAATATTGCAAAGGGCTTGTCCTTGGCTATCGTCGCCAACGACTCCCACCGCCTGTACCGTTGCCCCCAACTTAGCCAAGTTATAGATGGCATTGGCACCCCCCCCGGAACTTGGCGGGTGGTTTCATGGCGCAAAATTAAGACCGGTGCTTCCCGCGAGAGCCGCTCCACTTGGCCGGTGAGGAATTCATCGAGGGTGAGATCCCCCACCACCAGTAGTTGTGCCCGTGTAAATTGATCCAGCAAGTGCAACAAACGCGGTTGTGCCGCTAGTAATTGCTCCCGGAGTGCTGTTTCTAACATGATGATTTGTCTTCTAAGCGCTGGGGTCTTTCTTAAACTACTTGCCCGTCTGGAACGTTGCCAAAGCATAGTTGTGCTGGCTTCGTGTTACCTGCCCAGAACCGTCAAACGCCCATGATGAAGTTCCTCTGGGATAGACCAAAGCAACACCTCCACCAACTTCGACAACCTTGTTCTCAGTAAGTTGCACCAAATTGTAAACTTCCCCTGACTGAAGTCAGGGGCTTTCAGTAGCCCTGAGCCTGTTATGTTCTGCAAGAGAACAAGACAAGCCCGAACCTCTAGGCTGGTTTACAACAGCCCCCAAAAGCGCAATTACACTAGCACCATTGAAATCTGCGTCTCCTGTCCAGCCACAATGCCCGCACTTAAACTGCTTCCCAGTGCGATAGGACTGCTTTGGGTCGGGGTAAATATGCAGGCAGCTGTGGCAAGTTTGACTACTGTAGCGAGGATTAACTAGCACTAGTCCCACACCTGCTTTGAGTGCCTTGTAGCTAATGAAGCTACGCAGTTGGTAAAACGCCCAACTGTTGGCACGCCTACGCTCTGTTTTAGAACGAGGTACTTGATTAGTGCGCTCCCGTATCCCTGTCAGGTCTTCCAAAGCAATAACACTGCCCGTTGCTTTTGCCCTTGCCACAATGGTCTTAGAAATGCAGTGGTTTACCCATGCCTGAAAGCGTCTCTCCCTGCCAGATAGCCGTTTCACCAGTTCCCGACATCTACGCCTAGAACTGCGTGTGCCTTTACTAGCCTTGTGCTGGAGTACCGCCCTCAGTTTGGAGTAGTGGTCTCGTACCTTAGTTAACTGCTGTCCATGCCAGTTGTCTCCTTCCGATGTATGTGCAATGTCTGTCCTACCAAAGTCAACGCCCAAAACCCCATGTCCAGTCTGAGGTTCTGGCACTTCTTCCTTTACTTGGATGTGGATATAAAACTTACCATCTTTGCGTTTGCAGAGAGTGGCAGAAGTAGGCTTCTTGCCCTTGAGTTTTTCTATCTGGTAGTTACCCACCACTAAGGGAATGCGTTCCCGTCCGTTTAGGGTGGAGAGGCTAACGCATTGTTCTTTCGCTCTGTAGTCAAACAGGCGAGCATCATAATCCACAGAAGTAGCCCTGAATCCCTTAACCTTTCCCACCTTGCGGTTAGCGGCAACTCTGGCACAAGCCCTGACAGCCAAGTTAGCGGTTAAGCCGAATTGCTGTCGTACTGCTCTGTAAACTTCTTTCTGAATACGGTTCTTGTTAGTAATGCTGGGGCAAATGGTACTGTTGATGTATCTGCAAGCCTCAGCGAAGCCCTGCAGAACTTGGTCTAGCTTGACAATTTGCTCTGCAGTGGGATTTAGTTGACAGACAATGGTCAGTATTTGCTGTGGCATGAGTTCATTTTATGCGCCTAAATGGTAATATGGCAACTGAAGTTGCTAAAGGAGCTTTCCTCCCCGCACTGAAGTACGGGGCTTCCAGCCCTACCCGATGTGAAATCGCTAAAACTAGTACCGATAAAGGTTGGGATGCTAAGCAGTTGAATCAAGTCCGAGATCATTTCGCCAAAGTGAGAGCATCGCTCCAGCAAAAAGCCTCGAAGGGCACACGGTCGAGTCGGCGTAGATGCCGACAAGTCCTGCAACGGCTGTCGGGGAGGGAGAGACGTTTTCAGCGATGGCTCAATCATTCCATCAGTGCATCCATCATTCGTGAAGCAAAACAACTCCATGCCATGGTTGCTATCGAGGATTTGACAGGCATTCGAGATAGAATCAACCAGCAACCGAGAAACACGACCGAGCGGAGACGGTCTAACAGTTGGGCATTCTATCAGTTGCGACAATTCTTGGAATACAAGGGTATCAAGGAAGGAGTTGAGGTGGTTGCTGTACCACCTGCCTATACCAGTCAAACCTGCCATTGTTGCTTGCATATTGGGTTGAGAACTGAAAAAAAGTTCAAGTGTGGGCATTGCGGATGGATTGGTGATGCAGACCTAAATGGAGCAATCAATATTGCGCTTTTGGGGCAGTCCGTAACGCTGCCTGGAGGCTCCTGGCTGGCTTGCGAGATAGCCGGAGGGCTACAGAAAGCCTCGCCCTTCTAGGACGGGGAAGTTTACTTGCTGATTGATGCCCATCCCATGATTCAGCCTGCCAATCTAGTAAAAAACCTAAAATCTGTGTCCTCTAGACGAATGCGGCAAGAGTATTCTGACTACTTGAAGCAATTCTTTTGGAAACCCTATTTCTGGAGCAGGGCTTATAGCTGTATCAGTGTGGGAGGACACGCCAGCATTCAAACACTGTTGGCGTACATTGAAGATCAAGCGTCCCCAGACGATCCACGCCCTTCGCGAACTGACGATTGAATGCGAAGCATCAATCGCAAGATGCGCTCAGGGATTGCTCAAAGCACGATATACTGGTTTGCGCTGATTTTATCGTCACTATGGTGGAACTAACCACAGCAGCGGTTCAAGAACTGGAGCGATTACAGGCACACCAAGGCAAGCAGCAGGCTGGCAGTGTCTTTCGCATTTGTGTGGAGCCAAGTACCTGTGGCGACTGGAGCTATCATCTAGCGTTAGTGAGGGAACCCGAAGCTACCGATGTGGTGACTCAATCCCAAGGGTGGACGATCGCCCTCGCAGCACAACACGTGCCGTTGCTCAAGGGACTACGGGTGGACTATGTCGAAGATTTGATGGGGGGTGCGTTTCGCTTTCACAACCCCAATGCTGCTCAAACCTGTGGCTGTGGCATGGCCTTTAGTCTGCCGAAAGAGGGCTAAAACAAACGTAATGAAATCCATTGTTGGTTGAGTCGAGCATGGGGAATACCTTTGGGCATTTGTTTCGGGTCACAACTTTTGGGGAGTCCCACGGGGGAGGGGTGGGGGTCGTGGTGGATGGCTGCCCGCCGCAACTTGACCTTTGTGAAGCAGATATTCAAAAAGAGTTGGATCGCCGTCGCCCCGGTCAAAGCCGCCTGACAACACCACGCCAAGAGGGCGATCGCTGCGAAATTATCTCCGGAGTCTTTCAGGGCAAAACCCTCGGCACTCCCATTGCCATTTTGGTGCGCAATCAGGATCCCCGTCCCGCTGACTACGCCGATATGGCACAGGTCTATCGTCCCTCCCACGCCGATGCCACCTATGACGGTAAGTACGGCATTCGCAACTGGCAGGGAGGAGGTCGTTCCTCCGCTCGTGAAACCATTGGGCGGGTGGCCGCAGGGGCGATCGCCCGCAAAATTTTAACCCAGGTGGCCGGGATTGAAATCATTGCCTACGTTAAGCGAGTTAAAGACATTGAAGCCACGGTCGATCCCGACACCGTCACCGCCACCGCAGTGGAGGCCAACATCATGCGCTGCCCCGACCCCACCACCGCCGAGCAGATGATTGCCCTTGTGGATGCGATCCGGCGGCAGGCCAACTCCATTGGCGGTGTCATTGAATGTGTGGCTCGCAATGTGCCCGTAGGGCTAGGCTCCCCAGTGTTCGACAAGCTAGAGGCAGACCTCGCTAAGGCACTCATGTCCTTGCCCGCCAGCAAAGGGTTTGAAATTGGCTCTGGGTTTGCGGGCACCCTCCTCACAGGTCTGGAGCACAACGATGAATTCTATGCCGACCAAGCAGGCCGTATTCGCACCCGCACCAACCGTTCTGGCGGCATTCAAGGGGGATTTCCAACGGTGAAAATATTATTTTGCGAGTGGCCTTTAAGCCCACCGCAACCATTGGCCAACGCCAAAAAACCGTGAATCAAGCGGGAGAAGAAACTATCCTAGCGGCAAAAGGGCGGCATGATCCCTGTGTCTTACCTCGAGCGGTGCCCATGGTAGAGGCCATGGTGGCCTTAGTCCTGTGCGATCATCTGCTCAGAGATCATGCCCAATGTCACTTACTTCGGAGTGAGTCACCCCTGGCGGCGATTAAACGCGATCAATAAGCGGAGAATAAAAATAAACAGGTTGATGTAGGTCAAGTACATCGAAAGCGCCGCCGCGAGGTACTGGTCATCGCGGTAGGTGCGAGGCAAGATAAAAAAGTCCACCACCGCAGCGCCGACAAAGAGCACTACCCCAACACCAGAGATGGCAATTTCCAAAAAGGTGGGGGTAAAGACGCCAAAGAAGCTAAACAGTAGTTGGGCAACCAGCACCACCAATAGGGCAATGATTCCCAGTTGCACCGTTTTGGCAAGGGCAAAGCCATCGCGCTCTGACAAATTCGAACCAATGGGGCTAGCTGCCATAAATGTGATGCCGCACCCCCCTGCTGCAATCACAATCCCCATAATGCCGACGGTGCTCAGGGCAACATAGATCAGACCCGCAAGGGTATAGCCCGACAGCAAGCTATAGGTGGCAAGTAGGGGGACGGCTGCTCCATTATTACCTTTGGCCGCCACACCTTGGGCAATGAAAAAGAGAGCAATTTCAGCAATAATTGCCACAATAAAGGTGGGCATAAACAGTTGTGGTGCGGTACTGATAACGCCCAAGCCACCCCAGCTACCCACGGCAGTGAGAAGAAGGCCACCCCCCACAAAGGGAAGTGCATTGCGGATGACGTTAGGCCCCACTAGGGCGCTACTTTGGGCTTGGCGAATGGCATCCTGAAAGTTACTGGTACTACTCACGAGGTTCCTCCGAGGGTAGTCAATAGAATTCACTGGCTATCCCCACAGGGATAACTAACTTCTATTGTGCCAAAATTTCCCTAGCAAGGCAGGTTCAACTGGCAACAACGGCAGGCACCGTGGGCAGGGTGATCTCAACACTATAGGACTGGCTGAGGACACTCAGGGGTAGGTGTTGAGTGCGGGGGTAGTACCCTAACCACTGGGAGGCAAGTCGGGCAAACTGCTCTGGAGCACCACTGACGTAGAAGTGAACGTGCCCTTGGTGCGCAACCGTCTGGAGAGAGAGCGCTTTCAGGGCATGGGCAGTGCTATGGGCAACAGTTGTCGCCGGATCAAGGTGATGAACTGAACTGGGAAGGTAGTCCGCAATGATGTGGCGCAGGTGTGGGTAGTGGGTACACCCGTACACTAAGGTGTCGAGTCCAAATTCAATCAGAGGGGCTAAGGCTTGGCGAACACTACGGCGCACTCGCTCGCCGCTGAGGCAGTTACTTTCAATTAAGGGCACAAATTCCGGACAGGCCACTTGGGCGATCGCCACGTGGGGGGAGCACTCCTGCAGTACCCGTACATAGGTACCACTTTTAACGGTGGCAGGGGTCGCAATAATGCCAATGCGTTTACCAATGGTGACAGCGGCCTGAGCAGCAGGTTCAATGAGTCCCAAAATGGGAAAGGAAAATTCATGGCGCACCTGTTCTAGGGCAAGGGCAGAACTGGTATTGCAGGCCATGACGGCCATTTTGATCCCCCGATGCTGCATCCACGTGAGGATTTCCCGCACGTACTGGAGAATCTCACTGCGGCTGCGGGTGCCGTAGGGAAGTCGTGCTGTATCCGCAAGGTAAAGAAACGACTCCCTTGGCAACTGAGCTTGTAGGGCACGTAAAACCGTTAGGCCACCTACCCCGCTGTCAAACACGCCAATCGACCCTGTAGGATCGAGTCCTTGGGTTCCCTCGTACCAGTTGTCCACTCCGACCTCACACCAAACATTTGAGCACGTTAGCGGGGTTGCTCAGCACCACAGTCGTGGCTAAGCAACCACACTGAAATCTAGTGCCACTCTAGCAGCTTTTAGCAGCCATGGAATCCTTTTACAACTCGCTGCTACAGTAGAAGTCTGAAGAAAATGCTGATCACGCAGGACTGAAGATTATCTGCCTATGCCTTGGCCACTGTTCCGTAGCTATCGCCACCAGATTGCTCGCCTTGAAATTACCGGGGCGATCGCCAGTGGGACGCGCAAACGAGTTCTCAAAGCCTTAAAGACGATTGAGGAGCGGGGGTACCCAGCGCTACTGCTGCGCATCGACAGCCCTGGTGGCACCGTGGGAGATTCCCAAGAAATCTATGGGGCGCTAAAGCGACTCCGCTCAAAGATCAAGATTGTTGCTAGCTTTGGCAATATTTCCGCTTCCGGTGGGGTTTATATTGGCATGGGAGCCGAACATATCATGGCCAATCCGGGCACCATTACCGGCAGCATTGGCGTTATTTTGCGCGGTAACAACCTGCAACGACTCCTCGATAAGGTGGGGGTGTCCTTCAAGGTGATTAAGTCTGGCCCCTATAAGGATATTTTGGCCTTTGACCGCGAGCTGACTGAGGAGGAAACTCGGATTCTGCAAGAGTTGATTGATACCAGCTACCTACAGTTTGTGCAAACCGTTGCCGAAGGCCGCAACCTAGAGGTTGAAACGGTACGGCAGTTTGCCGATGGCCGGGTGTTTACAGGGGAGCAAGCTCTTGCCCTTGGCTTGGTGGATCGCTTGGGCACCGAAGAGGACGCGCGGCGATGGCTAGCAGAGTTAGCGGGCTTAGATCCAGAGAAAGCCAAAGTACACACCATCGAGGAACCTAAGTCCCCCTTGGCGCGGCTCCTTCCCCGTCAGCAGGAAGAGCGACACTACCCGTGGCGTGCAGGACTGGAGTGGCTAGAATTTGAAATGGCCACCCATGGGCTTCCCCTGTGGCTCTATCGCCCCTAAGCTGGATACAGTAGCTGCATGGAGGAGCATAACGTGGGCTGGCGTGTCCGAGCAATTCGTGGAGCAACCACCGCCACTGAAAACTCTATTCCAGCTATCCGTGAGGCAGTGCTGGAACTCCTCAGCGAAATCGAACGGCGCAACGCCCTTGATTTCTCGGAAGTGATTAGTGTCACGTTTTCGGTCACTCGGGATCTAGATCAAATTTTTCCGGCGGCGATCGCCCGCGAGTGCCCCCACTGGCGCAATATTCCGCTGTTGGATGTCCAGCAAATGCACGTTGAGGGGGGCTTGCCCTACTGTATTCGCTGCCTGATTTATGTCAATACCCCTAGCGCCGATCACCCCATTTACCATGCCTACTTGCGCCATGCCCAAAGTCTCCGGCCTGATCTGGCAGTGAATGGTGGTTACCCTTCCCTTGAACTGTCCTCTCATTCCTTGGGTTCGCTATGACTGCTGTTGTTCGTGATTACATGACCCCCAACCCTTACACCATTCGCGCCGATGCCCCGATTACTGAGGCCATTAAACTCATGGAGGAAAAACAGGTGCGGGGGTTACCGGTGCTTAACAGCAATGGCACCCTTGTGGGTTTAGTGTCAGAGGCGGATTTAATTGTCCGGGAAGCGCCCCTAGAACCACCACTGTACATTACGTTTTTAGGGAGTGTCATTTACTTTGAGTCCCCAGAATCCTTTCATCAGCACCTGAAGAAAACCCTAGGCCAGCAGGTACAAGATGTAATGACCCCTAACCCCCATACGGTGTCTGTGGATGCGCCTATTTCCGAAGCTGCCCGCCTGATGGTGACCCACCACATTAGTCGCTTACCGGTTCTGGATCACGATGGCCAACTGGTGGGGATTATTAGTCGCCATGACTTATTACGGGCGTTGCATAACAATTAGCTTGGCGTGACGTTTGCTAAATTGGTCTGTTTCTTAGAATGATCCTTGGCAGTATCCCCTAGAATAACGGCAGGGTGGCTCACCCCCAACATTCTCTGACTCAAACCTGAAAAACAGGCTGTATGGCAGCATCTTTGGAGCTACTGTGGCAGGACGCGCAGCGGGGTCAAGCGGAGGCGATCGCCCAATTGATGAACCGCACCCTAAATCTTAAGGGAGTTCATGCCCTCGTGCGACGGCGGGGTGACTGTTTACAAATTATGTTTGAAGCGGGGCGATCGCTGCCTCCCGACGCCTGTGTCCAATTTGTCCTCAAAGGTCTGAAGCGTCTGAGTCCTCAAGGAATTCTCAGTGTGCGACTCCACGGTCGCCTCAAGGGGGAAGAGTGGCCGGAATGGACACAGACTGTACAGCTTAAGGAGAGCTTAGCGGCTGCTGGGGCTGAAGCAATGACTCTGCCTGCCGCCGTTCCCCCTACAACACCTAGTAAAACGAGGCAATCGGGCGTTACTGCGGTTACCCTTAGCGTGTTGGCGATCGCTAGCACGGGGGTTGTGGCGTGGGCCGTACAGAATCAACTGACTGCCGAAGTCGCACCGACGGACACTCCGGAGCCAACCCCCGCAGTCACCACACCACAGCCAAGCCCTCCCGCCATTCTCCCTCCCTCTACTGCGGTAGAGCGTCGCCTGCGCATTAAAGCGGTGGGGGATATGGTCTTGGGAACGAATTTTCCCAATAATCGCCTTCCTGCTGATCCACAAGTACTATTTGCCCACGTTAAGCCCCACCTACAGGGGGCTGATATTCTCTTTGGCAACTACGAAAGCACCCTCACCGATTATCCCCATCCCTTCAAAAACACCAGCAGTGGTCGCAGCTTTGCCTTTCGTTCACCTCCCAGCTATGCCCAGCTCCTGCGGAACACTGGCTTTGATGTGCTGAGCGTGGCAAATAACCATAGCTATGACTTCAATGAACAGGGCTTTCGGGATACGATGCGCCACATCAACGCCGCAGGCATGACCGCCGTTGGTGACCTGAATCAAATTGCTTATCTTGAAACCAATGGCATCAAAACCGCCTTCATTGGCTTTGCCACCTACCATGGCCAAAACCGCATCCAAGACCTGAATGCAGGGGCAGCACTGGTGCAACAGGCCAAGAAGACGGCTGATATTGTGGTTGTCACCTTCCACGGTGGCGCTGAAGGCAGCGACCAAATCCATACTCGCGATCGCACCGAATATTTCTACGGCGAAGATCGGGGTAACGTGGTGCAATTTGCGCGGGCAATGATTGACCAGGGGGCCGATTTAGTCCTTGGTCATGGCCCGCATGTCCCTCGCGCCCTCGAACTCTACAAAGGCCGCCTCATTGCCTACTCCTTGGGCAACTTTGTGGGCTACCAAACCTTGGGTAGCTACGGTAACCTCGGTAAGTCCTTGATTCTCGATGTAGAATTAGACGGCTCAGGTCAGTTTCTTCAAGGCAAGATCATTCCTGTACGCATCGACAATCAGGGCATTCCCCACATTGACCAAAACTTTGCCAGTGTGCAACTCATTCGCCGTTTAATTCAGGCGGATTTCCCAGCCACCCCCCTACAGATTGAACGCCTAGGCAAGATTGTAAGTACCGAAGAGCCGGCTGAACCGCGATAGCTCACTCAACCAGTTGGCTGAGCCGGAATCGATATGAACCAGACAACGCCACTAGCCAGCAGCCAACAGAGGACACCAACACAATTAGTGGCCAACCTATAGCGCTTGCAGTAAGGGTTCGATCGCGCTCGCAGGGGCTGGGCGGGCAAATAGATACCCTTGGCCATAGTCACACCCGAGTTCCCGCAACAGTTGAAGCTGATCAGCCGTTTCAATGCCTTCGGCGATCGCCCGGTATCCCAATTGATGGGTAAGGACTAAAATCATTTGGGTGATTTGATAGTTACGTTGGTTGTTTTCCAGCTGACTGACGAAGGAGCGATCCACTTTGAGGTGCTGAATCGGTAAACTATGGAGGTAGCTAAGGCAAGAATAGCCAGTGCCAAAATCATCAATACTAATTTCAATGTGGCGATCGCTAAGGGCACTCAGTAGCCCCCTCATCTCTTCGTTGAGTTCTAGTGCAATTCGCTCTGTTAGCTCAAGGATTAACCTGCCCTCCGCCAAACGAAATTCCTGTTGGATGTGATCTAAGTGTGCCAAAAAATTTGGGTGCTTCAGAGTTTTGGCAGAGACATTGACACTGAGAATCAGGCGCTTGGTGCTGGGGTACTGCTGGTACCACTGCGTCAGTTGCTGGCAGGCATGACGCAAGACCCACTGATCTAAGGCCACAATCAAGCCGGTATCTTCCGCAATGGGAATAAACTCAGCAGGCGAAATGAGACCCCGTTCAGGGTGATACCAGCGCACTAAGGCTTCAAACCCCACTAAACGCTGCTCCTGTAAGTCAAAAAAGGGCTGATAAAACACCCGCAGCTCATCCTGCTCTAGGGCACGGCGGAGGTCGTGTTCAATGTGGAGGCGTTGGAGCACCTGCTTGTACATCCCTTGATTGAAAATGGCGTAGCGTCCCCGCTGATGGCCTTTGGCTTCATACATTGCAATGTCGGCATTGCGCAACACCTCAAGGCTGTTTAGATACTCATTTTGGGCAAAGACCATACCCAAGCTACTACTGACAAAAATTTGCCGCTCATCAACATTTATAGAGTCTTGCAAGCGCGTGATAATGCCTTCACAGGGGGCAATCACTTCCTGTATATGGCTGAGGCCACTCATCAAAATGACAAACTCATCGCCACCAAACCGTGCCACTGTATGGCTGCGGTGAATCAGGCTGCGCAGCAACCGGGCAAACTCAACGAGTACGCGATCGCCAACCGCATGACCCAAACTATCGTTGATCACCTTAAAGGCATCTAAGTCTAAAAAGACGACGGCATAATGGTAGCGGGGGTTACGGCGAGCCTCAGAGATCGCTGCTTCCAGCTGTTCCATCAGGTAAAGGCGATTGGGCAGGCCGGTCAGCATGTCGTGGTAGGCTTCGTAATGCAGTTGGTTTTGCACCTTAAGGCGTGCCGTCACATCCCGCGAGGTGGTTTGCAGCCTTTGTAACTGACCTTGGTCGTCGTAGCGGGGCTTGATGAGGGTCTCTAGCCACAGTGTTTCGCCAGAGGCAGTGCACACACGATGGGTGAGGGGCCAAAATTTATTTTGTTGAATCATTTGTGCCAATTCTTGCCGCACCTGAGCGCGATCCTCAGGATGAGACAGTTCACTAAAGTGTTGGCTAATTAGGTCTGTACTCTTGCGCCCTAAGAGTGCTTCGTAGGACGGGCTGATATAAAGGCAGTGGCCAGCGGGATCGTGCACACACACAATGTCATTCATGTTTTCCGCGAGCAGTCGATAGCGCTCTTCACTCTCTCGCAAGGCCATTTCCGCAGTTTTGCGATCGGTAATGTCGATGTGGGTACCCACCACCTTACAGGGCTGCCCCAAGGAATCGCGAATGAGGACAGCCTTACTGTGAATCCAGCGGTAGCTGCCATCGCGGTGACGCAAGCGAAAATCAATGCTGTAGGCTGCCTCGCCCCGCAGAAACCGCTGAAAGGCACTCACTGCCCGCTCTCGATCCTCGGGATGCAGCCGGCTGGCCCAATCTTTAGGACTGGCTTCCGCCGCATTGGCCGGATACCCCAACTGCGCTTTATAGGTGGGAGAGACATAGGCGGTTTGGGTGCGTAAGTCGCAAAAATAAAAGCCAATATTGGAGGCTTGCACCGCTAAATCTAACTGTGCCTGTTGCTCTTGTAGGCGCTCTTGAGCCGCATGGCGATCGCTCACATCCAGAACAAGGGTGTACCACATCACCGCACCATCGTCGCGGCGCTCCGGTTGACCTGCCCCTTCCAGCCAGCGAATGTCGCCATTGGGGTGAATGATTCGCCACTGCCAAAACCATGGCTGCAACGTTCGGGCTGATTTCTCTACAGATTCAAGCATGGCAGGGCGATCATCAGGATGCACAAGCTGCCAGAGCGCAGAACCATCCGCCGCTGCCACCGCCGCTGGCACACCCCATAACTTTTCACACATAGGGTTAAGGTAAAAAACTTGATTGCGCCCATCAGGAAAGTGCAGATAGCGGAAGATGCCTCCCGGCACATTCATCGCAGTTGAGCGAAATCGTTCTTCACTGTCGCGCAATGCTGCTTCAATGCGGCGGCGCTGCGCCAATTCCTCCTGTGCCCGTTGGTATAGCTTGGCTTGATAAATGGCCACTTCCAGTTGGGTTGCAATCGTCGTCATCAGCGAAATTTCAGCCGCAGACCACTGGTGGGCACCATTGGTAGTAAACACCCCCAAGGCACCCCAGGTCTGCTCTTCTACCCGTAAGGGCACTATCAGCCATGCCCCCGGAAACATCTCGGTTAAAGGTTTTAGGACGGGATCCGTAATTTCACTGGCATCGCTAATTTGGATAATGTGACCCGCCTTAAGCTGCGCGGCCATGGGGTTATCGGCATCGGAAACTTCGTAGCCAATATGGTGCGGCCAGTTGGGATCTTGGCGATACTCTGATCGCCGCACCCATGCGTGCCGATGGGGAAGGTACTGCACCACCACGCAATCGAGCTTCAGCCACAGCTTGCCAACTTCTTCAACCACTGTGGCAAAAATGGTCTCGAGATCTAATGAGTTACGAATGGCCTGAATCACCCGATTCAGTGCCTGCTCCCGTAATAACTGCTCTTTGAGCATGCTAATATCGCGCCCCACAGACTGAATTTCGACAAGTTGGCCAGCGTCGTCAAAAATACCTAAATTAATCCATTGGGTGTACTTAATCCCTTGAGGGCTACAGACGCGGTTCTCGTTGGTAAAGGTGGGGGCATCGGGTGTCAATGCCTGGACTTTGGCTAACAGAGCAGGTAAATCTTCCGGCAGGACAAAGGTCGCCCACGGCTGGCCAATCACGTCGGTCACCGCCCGTTCAAACGCCCGGCAGAAGGCCGTGTTGGCAAAGGTAATGACCGTATCGGCTCGCGAGCAAATCAAAAAATCCGTTTGGCGTTGTACTAGGCTGTAGTAGCGGTCTGCCTGCTGGCGCAAGTGATTAATCAGATGTTGGTGTTCCGTTGCATCTCGATGGCGATCCCTAATATCCTGAAAGGTGATCAGGCCAAGTTGCATCTCCCCGCTACGATTGAAAATCGGTCTAACTTCTAGCTCAATGGTCATGCGGCGATCGCCATACTGGAGAGTCACAGTTCTGCGCTCATCAACCGCAGGATGTTGCCCTTGGGGTTTCAGCAAGTTCTCTTTGGGGTAGGGACGAGGATGATTCGGCGCGGCGGCGCTGTCCTCCTCAAAAAGATGGATGTTTTGCCAAATTTCCGTTGCCGGTTGCGAGGCATCAGTGATCCCCAATAGGTTGCGAGCGTAGGGGTTGATGTAGATAACTTGCTTGGCAGCATTGTAGAGGCAAACTCCCATAGGCAACGCCGCCAAAATCTCTACTAGGGCGCAACAAAGATCCTGACCGACCGCATGTTCAAGGAAGTCCAGCAGAGCACCACTACAGGGCAGAAGAACCCCGCGCACTTGCAAGGGGTCAGAAGGCGGCAGTTGACAATCCATCAAAACAAGAAAATGAACTGGGGAGTGAGCGGCTTAGAACTGGATCACGTCTTTGGGGCAATAAATTAAAGAGTAATGGTAATAGTTATAAGCTAATCTTGTCAGTGCTGCCAAGCGTGTTGCTGCGCAAGAGGTAAAAACCACGCAGAAGATCAAGACAGCAGCATAGCGTCTGAACGACTGAAATAGGGTGTAATAGAAGCAGTACCTGAGACATCCCTGTGTCATTGTTGCAGCTTATTTGGAGTCAATGCCAGTGCTTCTGTGTTGGGGCGATCGCCCTGTGGGTATGGCTCACGCCCATTGCGTCTGCCCAGACGATCCGGCCTTACATTGACCGCGCCATGAATCAAATTAGCGAGTTTTACCTTGACAATGGGATGCACTTTATTGTCATGGAGCAGCACCAAGCCCCCATTATTTCTTTCCTGACCTATGTCGATGTGGGGGGGGTAGATGAACCGGAGGGGCAAACTGGGGTGGCGCACTATCTGGAACACCTTGCCTTTAAGGGAACCCGCCGCATTGGCACTCGCAACTATGCAGCAGAAAAGGAAACATTTGCCCAACTCGATCAGCTCTTTGATCAGCTACAGGCTACCCATGATGATGCCCAACGTCAGCAGCTATTGGTGGAGTTTGCGGCAGTGCAACGGGTCGCAGATCGTTACGTGCTGCAAAACCAGTATGGTCAAATTGTCCAACAGGCAGGGGGGGTCGGTCTCAATGCCACCACCTCTGCTGATGCCACCCGCTATTTCTACAGTTTTCCGGCCAACAAACTGGAACTGTGGATGTCCTTAGAGTCAGAGCGATTTCTAGAGCCGGTGTTCCGTGAGTTTTACCAAGAAAAAGAAGTCATCCTTGAGGAGCGTCGCCTGCGAACAGAGAACTCACCCTCAGGACAACTCTTTGAAGCCTTTTTAGCTACCACGTTTCAGGAACACCCCTACCGCCGTCCGGTGATTGGCTACCGCGACGATATTCAAAATCTGCGCCGCATTGATGTCGAGCGTTTTTTTGCGGAGTATTACACCCCTGAAAAAATGACCATGGTGCTGGTGGGGGATGTTGACCCCAAACAGGTGCAACGGTTGGCGCAGGTATATTTTGGCCGCTATCCCAAGGGTCAGGGCAAGGCCACGGCGATCGCCCCTGAACCTCCGCCGACTGAACCGCGTAGCATTACCCTAGAGCTAGCTAGCCAACCCCTTTATATCGAGGCGTATCCCTGTCCTGCCCTGCGCGACCCCACTTACCTCCAGTACGAAATGTTGGCGCAGATTCTCAGTGGTGGCCGCACCTCCCGCCTTTATCGCGCCCTTGTCCTAGAACAGAAAACTGCCCTGAATGTGCAAGCGTACGTCGGCTTTCCGGGCAATAAATATCCCAACCGTTTTCTCATTTATGGCGCACCGGCTCCAGGGCATACTACCGCAGCATTGGCGGCGGGCATTGCCAAGGAGTTACAAGCACTACAGGCAGATCCCATCAGAGCCGACGAGTTGGCTCGGGTAAAAACACAACTGCGTATGGAACTGCTGCAAAACCTGACCTCCAACGAGGGGATGGCCAAGCTCTTGGCCGATTACGCCGTCAAGGGGGAGGGGTGGCAGCAATTATTTAATCGCCTTGAGGCCATTGAACAGATCACCCCTGCTGATATTCAACAGGTAGCACAGTCCCTCCGGCCACAGCAACGCACCGTAGCCCAAATTCAAACACGATTATGAAGTCCCTGTGGCAGGAATGGCTAGGGGCAGTGATCTTCTACACCTGTTTGCCCCTTCCCCCTAGATGCCCTATCAAACTTGCTGGCGCAGCAAAGTGGTGCCCAGGGGTGGGGGTACTGATTGGCGGGCTACTGTTCGGGGCAGACTGGCTGCTAGACCTGCTTTACCTGCCACGGCTGGTGCAAGGCGTGTTGCTGGTGGCGCTCTGGTTAGGGCTCACCGGTGGGCTGCATCTGGATGGGGCAATGGATACAGCAGATGGCTTAGGGGTGAGGGATCCGCAACGGCGGCTCGCAGTCATGGCAGACAGTCGCAGCGGTGCGTTTGGGGTGATGGCTGCCATCGTGATCCTGTTGCTGAAAGTCAGTGCTCTGGCGAGTTCAACCATGCCCTTTAGCGTGCTGTGGGCGGCGGTGTGGGGACGGGTAGCACAAGTGTGGGCGATCGCCCGCTACCCCTACCTCAAGCCCACAGGAACTGGTCAGATTCATAAAGTCTCCTGCCGCGTCCCTTGGGATTTTTGGCCAAGTGGCCTCGTATTGAGTCTCATGAGTGTGATACTGCCCCTCTCCCTTGGCCAGTTGCTATACCTCCACAGTCTTGGCCTCCTCCTGATGCTCTTGGTACCGGCATGGTTTTATCACCAAGTGGGAGGGCACACCGGCGATACCTACGGTGCCGTGGTGGAGTGGAACGAGGCTCTGATGCTGGTTGGCCTTAGTGTGGCTCAGGGAGCGCTACCGCCACTGTAACGATTCCCAGTACCCGATGCCCTGCGGCTCTCAGGGTTTCTGCCGCCGCACGGGCGGTTGTGCCCGTGGTGTAAATGTCATCACACAGCAGCACCCAGCATTGCTTCCTTAAACCGCGCCCTAAGACAAACGCCTGCTCTAAATTAGCGACCCGCTCAGCCACCGTCAGTTGAAACATTGACTGCGTTGCGCGCTGCCGTACCAAGGCATGGGGAACCAAGGGCAATTCTAGGGCACGACAAAAGCTGGCGGCAATGATTTCTGCTTGGTTAAAGCCCCGCGCCTTTAATTTATCGGCATGGAGGGGAATGGGAACCACCTGGAGCGGCAGGTTGTGGCTGACCTGACTCTCTAGCCAAGCAACAGCGAGCCATTCACCAAAGAGGGTGCCCAATTCGGGATGGGCATGGTACTTGAGGGTGGCGATCGCCCGCTTTAAGTCCTGACGGTAGCTGCCCCACGGCAATAGGGGCACTGATCCGCGCCAGTAAGAGCGGCGATCGCGCAGCTCCCACGTTCGCAGCCGCCGTTCGCAGCTTGGGCACAGAGGTTGCCGACTCAGACGACCACAGCAGGGGCAGGGCTGTTGGAACAGCACGGCGGCTAGGGATCGCCACACTCCGACGTACCCCCTAGCAGTAGGCGCTAATATCTTCCTGACACTCGTCCGCTAAATAACAGAGAGCACGATAGCGTAACAGCATCAACTCTTCGTAGAGGGGATTGAGATGGCACAGGGGAGGAATATGGATGTGCCACTTTGCAACCACAATATCCCGCTCAAAGGGGCACTGGGCAGGGATCAAACGGCACAGACGGTGAGCAAGCTGGCGATCGCGCACGTCAAAGCACTCTAGCCAACGACGCACCGGCAGCAATACCGCTTTGATAAACCGTTGCCCCAGCGTTAAAACAGACTGACGAAGCATAGTGAACTCAACACCTCATCGTAATAAAGATAGCCACAGCACAGATTGCCTATTCCCGTAGCCTTCTAGAGCGTGAATCAGCATCTAAAAATACAAGACTGAGAATAGAACATCAAAGCTGGGATTTGGATAGGAAAAAACTAAATTTGTGCACTCTGGCGAATGGGCTTTAGACGTACCTTGCGTGGCGTTGCGATGAACTGTAAACACCAGAGAAAAGTCAATGCATTATTCAGCAATATAGACTGTCTCCTTGAATCATCAGAGATTTGTAATAATGGATACACTTTATTTCGGCCTCTTCCAGAGTTCCTTTTGGTATCCATTCCTATTTTAGTTTCTAGTTTTTAAATTGACGATTCGGTGTGCCAAAATGTTGCCCCTAAAGGGGTAAAAGCCCAATCGTTAAACCAAATAACCCATCCACCACAAGGGTACTTAGTACCGCCCCCATAAACGCCCAACTCGGCAGCATGGCAGGTATTCCTTGGCGAATCTGGGATTGAAACAGGGGCAACAGGCCAATGAGCAGTAGGCTTAGGCTAAGCAGTACACCCCACACTTCCCCGCTAAAGGTCTGGGCTTGGGCGATCGCCTGCACGAGCATTTCTTGCACTGACACTAGATCCTGCTCGAGGTACATAATGGCTCGCCAATGGGGAATCACATCAATCAGGTAAAAATAGGCATCCGTAATGGCCGTGCCTAAAAATGACCCCAAAAAGAAAAAGACCCCTACCAGTTGTTGCCGTTGTCGCAGATGCCAAACCATCAGGGGTAACGGCAGCGCCTCCACCGGCAAGTGCCACAGCGGTTCCCAGCGCAACCAGCCCCAGTACAGCGACCCTGCCCCCCAACACCAACTAAAGCCATAGAGGAGTGCACCGAAGCGCTGGTAGCGAGTTTGGGTTTGTAGGTAACGACTGATCCCCCACAGCAGGGGAGTGATCCCTAAGCTCAACCAAGGATAGGTACGTACCAGTGGTGCCTCAATAAAGACAGGGACAGAGACTAAAAAAGCCGCAAGAGAAAAAATACACCACGCTGGCCGGGAGCCAAAGCGCAGGGCGGGGAAAACAGCGGTCGAGGTCAGCGCGGTCAAGGGACTCTTGGGAAATGTTAACTTTTATGTCTTTCCCTTTAAGGTATCACAGGGTTGACCGCCGTGGAGAACGGGATCTTCGGGGCGATCGCCGCTGCCGCCGTAGTGTTTCCGATAATTCCACGAAGATATCCCGCTGCAACATCGGATAGTTGCCAATCCAGAGGCGATGGCGTGGCAAATAAACTTCCGAAATCATCTCAATCTCTGCTAAGTCCGGTCGCCGCGATAGCACCAGCATCTGTGCGACATCTCCTGGCCGAATCACGCGGTGCTGCCGCAGCAGCTTAGTGCGCACCGTTGTTTCAAAGCCGCTTTTGTCGCCTATCTCAAGGTTAAGGCAGCGTTCGCGGTTCTCGATGATGACTAACTGGCCTTGATCGTCAACGGTCTCTTCTTTGCCCACCAGTTCTTCAGTGACATAGACCTCTAGCACCCGCCCTTGCCAAAAGCCGGCGTAGGGAAATCGGCGGTAGCGACGGTTGCGCCAACTGGCCAACACAGCCGGTGCCCACAGCCAATACAGCCCCGCCACCAAACCAAGCACAAGCTGGGTGCCATCTCCCAAAAACTCGAGGCCAAACGTCACAATTGCTACGGCCACCACAGCAAAGATTACCCGCCGTAAAACGTCCTGTAGCTTCCCCCACACGTAGAGATACTGAGCACCTGTGGCAACCGCAGGAACAAGCTGGCGCAGTTTTTCTTGGGTAATGGGAATTAGCACAACACAGGGGGAGAGACGGGAGTGGGTCTGGCCTAGGTGACTGGCGAAGGGGTTGGTGTGGGTTGGCGATCGCGCCACCAAGCAAGCAGGGTACTCGCCACAAAAATACTAGAATACGCACCCGTCACAAAGCCAATAATTAAGGCTAAGGCAAAAAAGCGCAGAGTATCGCCCCCAAAAATAAAAATCGTGACCAAGGGCAACAGAGTCGTCAGGGTTGTGTTAATGGAGCGGCCAAGGGTTTGTACCACGGCCTGATCGACGACCTCCTTAATGTTCAGGTCGGGGTTGAGCTTAAGGGTTTCGCGGACGCGATCGTAGATGACCACCGTATCATTCACGGAAAAACCAATAATGGTGAGCAACGCCACAATAAACAGGCTGTCAATTTCAACCCCAAGGGTCAGCCCTAAAATGGCAAAGATACCTGCGGTGAGCAAGACATCGTGAAACAGCGCCACAAGGGCAAAAAAGGCATAGTCAAACTGAAAGCGTAGGGTCAGATAAATCGTAATGCCAATGAAGGCCACCAGCAGCGCAAGCAGACCGGAGCGCAAAATTTGCCCCCCAAGGGTGGGGCCGACGGTTTCAATTTGCGTCTGCGCCGGATTAAAGGCACCCAATTCTTGAGTCAAGGCACTACTGAGCCGTGTGCGCTGCTCTACCCCTAAGGGAATGGTGCGGATACCAATCCCATACTGATCAATCACCTGTAGGCTGCTGTTGCCCAACCCCTCTTGATTCAGAATGCGGCGAACCACATCAATGTCAATGGGCTGCTTGCAGGTGTTTGTGGTACTACAGGCAAGTTCAAATTGCAGTCGCGTTCCGCCAATAAAGTCTAAGCCTAGGCGGAGCGGACTGCCTAAGGAGACCGAAGAGATGGCCATGGCCATCAGACCACTGAGAATGACAACTAGGGATATACCCCACCACAGCGATCGCTGGCGATTGACGCTAAAACTCATTTCAGGGTCTCCAGTTTGGGACAAAACCACGTGGGTTTACGCAAGCTGGGGATGCTAATGGCGTAGAACAAGAAGCTACGGCTACAGGTCAGGGCGGTGAACATACTCACCCCAATGCCAATGGCTAGGGTCACGGCAAACCCTCGCACAAAGCCCGTGCCAAGAGCAAACAACGCCCCACAGGCAATCAGGGTGGTGACATTGCTGTCTAAAATACTGGCAAAGGCACGATCAAAGCCCGACTCCACCGAGCGGTAGAGGGTTTTACCCAGCCGTAGTTCTTCGCGGGTGCGCTCAAAAATCAGCACATTCGCATCCACCGCCATGCCAATACTGAGGATGAAACCCGCAATGCCCGGCAGGGTTAAGGTCACCCCAAACAGCAAAAAGGCGGCATAGGTAAAAATGGCGTAGAGCACAAGGGCAATATCGGCAATCAGACCCGGCAAACGGTAATAGGCAACCATAAACACCAGCACCAGCACTAGGCCCACCACCCCCGCGTAGAGGCTATCACGGATACTGTCTTGGCCAAGGGACGCGCCCACCGTCCGGTTTTCAACTACCTCCAGCGGTACCGGTAGAGCACCCCCCTGGAGCTGAATGGCAAGATCGTTCGCAGTTTGGGCGGTAAAGCCACCGGAAATTTCCGCATTGCCGCCAATAATGCCGGTTTCAGCATACTGCGCAGACACCGTGGGGGCACTAATGAGGCGGTCATCAAGAAAAATGCCAATGCTGCGGCCCGTACCGGCAATCTCTTTGGTGAGGCGGGCAAACAACTCTGCCCCTTGGGGGTCAAAGCGGACAATGACATTCCAGTTGGGGGAGCCGGGCGCCACCGGACTAGCGAAGGCTTCTTGCAGCATGGCTCCAGTAAGCTCTGAAGGCGCAAAGAGGTTGGCGATCGCCTGCTGACTGGCCGCAAGAGACTCGCGGTTTTTAGCAAGCTTGGCCTCAATATCGGCTAACGCTTCAGGATTGTTGGCATTTTGGGATTGCTCTAGCAGGAGTTGCGTTTGCTCTAGGAGAAGCTGCGCTTGGATTTGTCGCTCCACTTGCAGTTGCGCTTCAGTGCCGGGCTTTTGGGGTGCAAACAATAACTGGGCGGTTCCCTTGAGAATGCGCTCTGCCTGCTCGGGATCGGTGACCCCCGGCAGCTGCACCAGTAGCTTATCGTCGCCTGCGGTTTGCACCACCGCCTCGGCAACCCCCAAGCCATCGATGCGCTTTTGCACCACACTTTGTACCGCTGAGAGCACTTGGGGCGTAATTTGCGGCACTTTATCCGTCGTTTGCACCTGGAGGGTCAGTTGGGCACCGCCGCGCAGATCCAGACCTAAGCGAGCCGGGGTGCGCACGATCACCCATGTGGCGGCCATCAGTAAAACTAAAATTGCAATTAGCCAGCCGCGATATTTCCCCATGATTAAATCTGACCCCGCACCAGTTTCTGCACAGCGGCCACAATTTGCGGCGGTTGCACGATGGTTAGGTTCTCGAGGGTGCCATTGTAGGGGGTGGGAACGTCCTGAGAGGAGAGCCGCACCACTGGGGCATCTAACTCGTCAAAGTAACGCTCCATAATAGAGGCCGAGAGTTCTGCGCCAATGCCACCGGTTTTCATGCATTCTTCAACAATAACAACACGATGGGTTTTACAAACTGATGCGCCAATGGTCTCAAAGTCAAGGGGCTTCAGGGAAATTAAATCAATCACCTCCGGATCGTAGCCCTCGTTTTCAAGGGTTCTCACCGCTTGCAGGACATGGTGCCGCATCCGCGAATAGGTGAGAATAGTGACCTCCGTTCCCGGACGAACCACCTCTGCTTTGTCAAGGGGCAAGTAATACTCCTCTTCCGGTAGGTTTTCCTTGAGGTTGTACAGCAGCACGTGCTCAAAAAAGAGAACAGGGTTGGGGTCACGAATGGCCGATTTCAATAGCCCTTTGGCATTGTAGGGGGTTGAGCAGGCAACAATTTTCAACCCTGGAACCGCTTGGAAATAGGCTTCTAGGCGCTGGGAGTGCTCTGCCCCCAGTTGCCGCCCTACCCCCCCAGGCCCGCGGATCACAATCGGAATTTTGAAGTTGCCGCCGGACGTATAGCGCAGCATCCCGGCATTATTGGCAATTTGGTTAAAGGCCAGCAGCAAAAAGCCCATGTTCATGCCTTCAACAATGGGACGCAGACCGGTCATGGCTGCCCCAATGGCCATTCCCGTAAAGCTATTTTCGGCAATGGGGGTATCCAGCAGGCGGAGTTCGCCGTACTTTTTGTAGAGGTCTTTGGTGACTTTGTAGGAGCCGCCATAATGTCCTACGTCTTCCCCCAGTACAAATACGGTAGGGTCACGCTCCATTTCTTCATCAATGGCAGCACGGAGGGCATTAAACATCAAGGTTTCGGCCATGGTTGCGCGGCAAACGTTAAGGACTATTTCCTAGGGTAGTTGAAACTGCACCGCTTGCGATCGCCAACACCTCAGGGGTGCCATTGCCCCAAGGCTGGCAGCAGCAAGGTAACAAAGTAAAACACAAGCGGGGCGGTGAAGACGTAGCTATCGGCACGATCCAGAATCCCCCCATGGCCAGGAATCAACTGCCCAGAGTCTTTAACCCCGGCATCCCGCTTCATCATTGATTCGGTGAGGTCGCCCAAGAGGCTAGCAATGCCAATGAGCAAGCCTAGGGTGGCTCCGGCGAACCACGGCCATGGCCACTGGAGGGAATAGGCACCCCAAAAGGCGACGGCTAAGCTCCCTAAAACACCAAATACCGCCCCTTCAACAGTTTTCTTGGGGCTAATGTGCGATAGGCGGGTGCGACCAAACAGCTTGCCGACGGTATAAGCCCCAATATCCGCCGCCCAAATACAGGTAAACGCTAACAGGGTTGCCTGCAATCCTAGGGGGAGAGCCTCTAAGTGCCACTGCTGTGGCCAAAACCCGCCTAAGGGAAGGGTGGCAGTATGATCTAGCCCCCGTAGGCGCACCCAATAGCTGGGGAGATACCCGCCGTAGAATAGCCCCATGATGGAGGTAGAAATGTCGGCAATGGAGGCCAGTTTAGGCTGAAACAGCAGGTAAAAGCAAATTAGGGTACCGGCGACAGGAAAGACGGCATCGGCCAAATCGGGACGCAACAGCGCAGTAATCAGTAGCACCTGACTGACAACTAAGGTGGTTTTAGCCGCTGGGGCACTGCCTTTGGCACGCGCTAGTTCAAAATATTCCAGTTGCCCTAGGTAAATTAAGGCACCAATACCCAAGCAAAAGTACCATCCCCCCAAGAGGGTTATTATCAATGCCACCGCGATCGCAACAAGTCCACTGGAAATGCGTATCCACGGCATGGTGATTATGGCAGTTGACTAAATAAGGTGTTCACAGGTTAGCCTAACGAAAATCAAGGGGCGATCGCCGCTACAATTAAAGTTTAGTCTGAATTGAGTCAACATTAAGAAAACATTAAGCAGTCGGCGATAAAAATCCCTCACCATCTCTCAAACAGTGAAGCCCGCCCAGAGGAGCTGTTGCGCATAGAGTGGCAGCTAGCACGGTATAACGGAGGAGGGAACCTGATCACCGACCTTGCGTCATGGGAGATAGTTTGGTCTGAGGTCTGTTGTTTCCATGACATCCAGTATCCCCCTTGCTTGGCCCAGTGTTGAGGAGACCTGTTACCGGGTGACGCTGCCGCTAACAAAACTTTCACCACAGGAATTGGTGATTCGCTGTCAGGCGGGGAGATCACCCGATCGAGCCGCGTTTACAGAGTTGTTACGCCGCCATCAAGCTCACGTGGAGCGACTGATCTATCACTTGGCACCGGACTGGGAGGATCGAGCCGATTTAGTACAAGAAGTGTGGATACGGGTGTACCGGAATATTCATAAGTTACAGGATGCCAGTAAATTTCGCGGTTGGCTCAGCCGTATTGCCACAAACCTATTCTATGATGAGCTGCGCAAACGGAAGCGCCACCAAGCTCCCCTCTCCCTCGATGCCCCCCTCAAGACCCATGATGGGGAAATACTATGGGAACTCGCCTCCAGTGATGCCAGTCCGGATGAGTTATTGCATACCGATGAATTTTATGACCAATTGCGACAGGCGATCGCCAACTTGCCGGAAACCTTCCGAACCACGATTGTCCTGCGGGAAATTGAGGGATTGTCCTACGAAGAAATTGCCCAGATCACGGGTGTCTCCTTAGGAACAGTAAAATCAAGAATTGCCCGCGCTCGGCAGCGACTGCAAACGGAATTGCAACCCCACCTTGACAGCCCCCGCTCCTAAACTATTGCCCCACACCTTGGCTTTGGCTAGATTTTGATGAAGGATGTTGAACAATGATGGACGAACTGGATCACTGCAAACGAGATCACTTCGAATTGCTGAGTGCCTATCTCGATGGTGAAGTCACGGCTGGGGAGCGACAGCAGGTGGAGGCATGGCTCGCCAGCGATCCTAAGGCTCAACGACTGTACCAGCGGCTGTTAACCCTAAAAGTGCAAATGCAGCAACTTCCCGTGCCTGTGTCCCCTTGCCCTACGGATTATTTGGCAGCTCGGGTCATTGCCAAGGCGCAGCGTCGCCCCCGCGCAGTGTGGGTATGGGGAGGGGTGGGTGCCACCCTAGCTGCATCGGTGGTGGGTGTTCTCAATGGGCTTCTCCCTAACCCACTCCCCGGATCACAGATTGCAGTGACTAGTCCTGCCAGCATTGCTCCAGAGGTGTCTCCTGTACCCGTTGAACCTACAGCTGTTGGCCTGATGCTCAGCCTCGATCGCCCTCCCGTTGCAATTCCGGTGAGTGAGACTGCCCCTTCTGCTCTCACAGAAGCATCTACCAATACTGCCAAACAGGACTAAGTATTCGCCACTTTGACAACTACCTCTAGGGAGGATCGCCCCTGTCTAGGAACAGGGAGTCTCGTGGTGACGGCTGGCAGTAAGGGCGATCGCCAAGGCATCAGCCGCATCATCCGGCCTAGGGAGGGTAGCCAAGTCAAGTTCCCGCTGTACCGCCAGTTGCACCTCAGTTTTGGTGGCGTTGCCATACCCTGTCAGTGTTTGCTTGACCTGGGCAGGCGTAAACTCCAAAAGCGGACACCCCAGTTGACTCAGCACCAAGAGAATCACCCCCCGCGCCTGAGCAACCACAATGGTGTGGCTCATTTTATAGAAAAATAATTTTTCGATCGCCACCACGTCAGGGCGCAGGGCTGGAATTAACTGGTGTAGGTCAGTGTAAAGACTGTGCAGGCGATCGCCAACAGGTTCCTTGGCAGTGGTTGTGATCACCCCAAAATCGCAGACGTGGCAGCTTGTGGGTGTCATTTCAATGCAGCCATAGCCAAGGGTGGCCAAGCCCGGATCAACCCCTAAGATACGCACGGCTGGCCTCGAGAGGTAACAGACAAGATACAATTGCCTATGGTGCATCCAAGGAGAGACATCTGAGTACCCGAGTTATTATTGTCCGCCACGGTGAAAGCACATTTAACGTTGAACAGCGCGTCCAAGGTCATAGTGATTCCTCCTCGCTGACGGAGCGTGGTCATTGGATGGCGCAGCAGGTGGGTGCAGCATTACAGGGCATCCCCATCCGCAAAATTTACACCAGCCCCCTTAAGCGTGCTCAGGAAACGGCTGAGGACATTTACCAGCAACTAGGCAGTCTAGGGATCCCTGCCCCTATCCCTATGGATTTGCTCAAGGAAATTGCCTTACCTGCGTGGGAAGACTTACCCTTTGCAGCGGTGAAAGAGCGGTTTCCAGAGGACTATCGCCGCTGGCAAGAGGCACCGGACACCTTAGTCATGCGGACCCTAGATGAGACTGGGGAGCCAAAGGACTTCTTCCCAGTCCTAGATTTGTTTGATCGGGCCGGTCTAGTCTTGGATACGCTGCTGCCCCAGCACGACAATGATACTATCCTGATTGTGGGCCACAGTGGTATGAACCGCGCCTTAATCTGCACAGCCTTGGGCTTGGGGGTCAAGGGCTATTTGCGGCTGCAACAGGCCAATGGCGGCATCAGTGTTCTCAACTTTGCCCACGGTCGGCACCAACCGGCGCAGATAGAAGCCCTGAACCTTACCAGTCATCTCAACGATCCCTTTCCGGAACCCCGGTTTAAGGCGCACACCCTGCGTATCTTTTTGGTGCGCCATGGTGAAACCAATTGGAACCGCGAAGGACGGTTTCAAGGCCAGATTGATGTGCCCCTTAATGAGAATGGTCGTGCCCAAGCGGCAACTGTGGCAGATTTTCTCAAGGATGTAACCTTCCACCATGCCCTGAGTAGCCCCCTATTGCGCCCCAAAGACACAGCCTTAGCCATTTTGCAGCACCATCCCGATGTTTCCTTAGAGCTAGAGCCAGCCTTGGCAGAAATTAGCCATGGTGACTGGGAAGGCAAGTTTGAGCCAGAGGTGGAAGCGCAGTACCCAGGGGAGCTAGAGCGGTGGCGCACCACCCCAGCGGCGGTGCAAATGCCCAACGGGGAAAACCTGCAACAGGTGCACGATCGCGTCGTCACAGCGTGGGAGCAGTGGCTCGAGGCATGGAAAGCCAGTGCCCTTACCCCCCACAATGTTTTGGTTGTGGCTCACGATGCCACCAATAAAGTGCTGCTGTGCCATATTGTCGGCCTAGGGATCGAGAACTTCTGGCTCTTTAAGCAAGGCAATGGCAGTGTGACGGTGATTGACTACCCGCTAAAAGGAGGGCTGCCGCGGCTACAGGCGGTCAACATTACCACCCATTTAGGGGGCGTGCTGGATCGGACGGCAGCCGGAGCCTTGTAAAGCCATGGCATGGCGACTGCTGCAACAGGTGCGGGTGGTGGATCCGCTCAACCGCGCAGATTACCGTGCGGATGTGCTCTTTAGGGGCGATGAACTGGTGGCGATCGCCCCAGCGGACATTCCCCCTGAGAGCGAGCGGGTCCCTGCTGAGCAGTTAATTTTGGCACCCCCTTTAGTAGATCTCTACAGCCACAGCGGCCAACCAGGGTACGAAGCGCGCGAAAGCCTAACCTCTCTGCTTGCTGCTGCGGCGGCGGGGGGGGTGCAGCACCTGACTCTTTTGCCTACTACCCAACCCGTCATTGATGATCCAGCGGTGTGGAACTCAATCCAGCACGATTTGCCCGCAGAGAGTTGGACGCAGGTGCGGGTGTGGGCGGCTCTCAGCCAAGGGGGTGCAGGCAAGGCTCTTAGCAATCTAGCGGAACTGGCCGCAGCCGGCGTAGTGGGGTTTTGCGATGACTCCGGCCTCGTCAATTGGCCATTATTGCAGCGCGCTCTCACCTATTTGCAACCTATCCAGAAATGTGTGGCGCTTTGGCCGTTTGACGCAACCTTGGCGGCCCATGGCGTTGCCCGCGAGAGTTTAGACGCCCTGCGCTTGGGTCTGGCAGAGCAACTAATCTGCTGTGAAACCATTCCCCTACTGGCAATTTTGGAGCTAGGGCGCACCGTCACGACCCCTATTCATCTGATGCGCCTCTCCACCGCTCGCAGTGTTGAAATCTTAACGCAGGCTAAGCCGGAGACTGTTACCGCCAGCGTTTGTTGGTTGCATCTACTGTTTGACACTGGGGACTTGGCCACCTACGATCCAAACCTGCGCCTTGAGCCACCCCTCGGAACCCCTACGGATCGCCAGTCCTTAATTGAGGGGGTCAAAACAGGCGTGATTGAGGCGATCGCCATTGACCACACCCCCCTCCTTTACGAGGAAAAAATGATCTCCTTTGCCGAAGCCCTCCCGGGGGCAATTGGTCTGGAGTTGGCCTTGCCCGCCCTCTGGCAGGGATTAGTCGCCCCTGGGCACCTCACGGCGGTTGACCTCTGGCACGCCATCAGTACCGCGCCTGCCCGCATTCTTGGCCTTGCCCCCCCGCAGTTGCAGCCCCCTAGCCGCAACGTTATCCTGTTTGATCCGACGGCAGCATGGACGGTAAATGCCCAAAGCCTGCGATCGCGCTGCCACAATACCCCCTACTGGCAGCGCACCCTACGGGGTCAACTGTCGGCGCTTTCGCCAAGCATGTCCTCTGGACGCACCCACTGATCAAACTCCTCTGGGGTGAGGTAGCCCAGCTCTACGGCAGCCTCCTTGAGGGTTTTCTGCTCGCTATAGGCTTTTTTAGCCACGGCTGCCGCCTTGTCGTAACCAATACGGGGGTTCAAGGCGGTCACGAGCATCAAGGATCGCTCTAAATGCGTCTGAATTTGGGGGTGATTCGGCTGTAGCCCCCGCAAACAAAAGTCCGTAAAGGCAGACCCCGCATCGCTGAGGAGTTCAATGGAGCACAGTACATTGTGGATGATGAGGGGCTTAAACACATTGAGTTCAAAGTTGCCCTGACTACCAGCCATACCAATGGCCGCATCATTGCCCATCACCTGCACACACACCATGGTCAAGGCTTCGCACTGGGTCGGGTTCACCTTGCCAGGCATAATCGATGAGCCGGGTTCATTGGCGGGCAAGATTAATTCCCCCAACCCACAGCGAGGACCCGACCCTAACCAGCGAATATCATTGGCCATTTTCATCAAGGCCACCGCCAGCGTTTTGAGGGCACCACTCAACAGCACTAGGGGATCGTGAGCCGCCAAGGCCGCAAAGCGATTTTCGGCAACACAGAAGGGATAGCCGGTCATCCGGGCTAACTCTTGAGCAACGCGATCGCCAAAGCCGGGGGGGGCATTTAAGCCGGTGCCGACGGCGGTACCGCCAATGGCTAGGGGATAAAGGTGCTGGAGGCAGTACTGCAAGTGGTGTTGACAGGCCGCCAACTGGCTAGCATACCCCGAAAACTCTTGACCAAGGGTGAGGGGCACCGCATCCATCAGGTGAGTGCGCCCAATTTTAATAATGTTGGCAAACGCAGCGGTTTTTTCCTCCAGAGCCGCCAGCATGTTTTGCAGCATGGGCAGCAGCCGCTCCTGTACCTCTAAGACAGTGGCGATGTGCATTGCGGTGGGAAACGTATCATTCGAGGACTGACTACAGTTAACGTGATCATTAGGGTGAATGGGGGTTTTGGTTCCCTTTGTGCCTCCCGCTAACTCAATGGCACGGTTGGCAATGACCTCATTGACATTCATATTGGTTTGCGTGCCACTGCCGGTCTGCCAAATCGATAGCGGAAACTGATTATCCCAACGACCGTCAATGATTTCCGCTGCTGCTTGACAGATCCACGCCGCTTTCTCCGGCGCCAGAACACCTAGATCCCGGTTGGCGATCGCCGCTGCTTGCTTCAGCCGTGCCATGGCATAAATGACCGCAAGGGGCATTTTTAGGCCGCCAATGGGAAAGTATTTTAGGGATCGTGCCGTCTGGGCGCCCCAATAACAGTCAGCGGGAACCTCAATCGTACCTAGGGAATCGGATTCGGTGCGGGTTGCAGGAGCCATGATCCATCTTTTAAGGGAATGTCAAAGCTGATCTACTTGCTGTTGCAGATAGGCGATCGCCTCGCTCACAGAGAGAGTCACGGTTTTGCCCGTAGCGCGCTCTACTAATTCCACCTCCCCTTTGGCACTCGTGCGCCCCGTTACCACCCGATAGGGGATTCCAATGAGATCCGCATCTTTGAATTTGACCCCAGCACGCTCATCGCGATCATCTAGCAGCACCTCAATTCCGACTGTTTGCAGCTTGGTGTAGAGTTCAGTGGCCAAGTGCATCTGAGTGGGATCGGTGATGTTGGGGACAACAATAATGACCTGATAAGGGGCGATCGCCAACGGCCAGATAATCCCGTTGGCATCGTGGTGCTGCTCCACAGCAGCTTGGGCTAAGCGGGAGACACCAATGCCATAGCACCCCATCACTAAGGGCACCTCCTCCCCCTGCTCATTGGTATAGGTAGCCTGCATAGCTTGGGAGTACTTAGTGCCCAGTTGAAAGATATGGCCAATTTCAATCCCACGGGCAGTTTCTAAGTACTGCGTTGGATCATGACAGGCGCGATCGCCCGCTTGCGCCTTGCGCACATCCACCACTAACGCTGGCAGGGCACAGGTGTTGCCCCAGTTCACCCCAACCCGATGGTGCTCTGCCTTATTCGCCCCCGTGACAAACCGCTTCAGCTCGGCCACCGTTGTATCGGCAATTCGAATAAATTGGGGAATGAGGTTGGCCGTGGTTTTTAGATACGTATCCGGCAGATCAGGCCCAATATAACCAAAGGGTAAGGGTTGTGCTGCCCACTCCTGCGCGGTTTCAGCGTCGGCCACCCTCAGATCCAACAGTTTACTGGCTCCATAGTTGGCAGCTAAACCCGTCAGCACATTCTGAAGCTTCACCGCATTCACCTCTTGATCGCCACGAATGCTCACCAATACTAAGCCGCAGCAACCATTATCAAACCCAGCACGATAGAGAACCGTTTTGACAATCTGGGTCGGATCACAGCCCAGTTGCGCCACTAATGCCTCAATGGTGGTTGCATTGGGGGTGCTGAGGGTTTCCATTTTCCTATAGGGGCTAGGTACAGCCGCTGGCGGCACAGACACCGCCTTTTCTACATTGGCAGCATACTCACCATCGGCGGTATAGAGCACTTCATCTTCACCCGCATCGGCTAGCACCATAAATTCATGGGAGCCAGAGCCGCCAATTGCCCCCGAATCTGCCTCAACTGCCCGAAAAGTAAGACCGCAACGGCTGAGGATACGACTGTAGGTGTCGTACATCACCTGATAGGTGTCCTGAAGGCTGGCCACATCAGCATGGAAGGAGTAGCCATCCTTCATGATGAATTCCCGTCCCCGCAACAGGCCAAACCGGGGGCGAATTTCATCGCGGAACTTAGTTTGAATTTGATACAGGTGCACCGGTAACTGCCGGTAGGAACGAATCAGATCCTTAGCAAGGGTGGTAATGACCTCTTCATGGGTTGGGCCTAGCCCCAACTGCCGCTCTGCCCGATCCGTGAGGGCAAACATAATGCCTTCTGCTTGGGTGTAGGTATCCCAACGGCCAGATTCCTGCCATAGCTCAGCGGGCTGCAATTGCGGCAGCAGGCACTCAAGGGCACCACTGCGATCCATTTCGGAGCGTACAATGGCACTCACCTTCTGGAGCACCCGCCACATCAGGGGTAAGTAGCTATACACCCCACTGGCAATGCGGCGAATATAGCCAGCCCGCAGCAATAGCCTGTGGCTGGGAATTTCCGCTTCCGCAGGGTTATCCCGCAAGGTGACAAAAAGCATTTGCGACAGGCGCATGGATCGCTACTGATACAGCACAGAGACTCTATTCTACCGAAAAAGCGCCGTCAAGCCCCTAGCTTTAGCTATGGGGATATAATACGAATTCTCCAAATAGCTGCTACACATAGAGCGTTGAAAACCAGTAATGTGTGCTCAGCAGCCGCTTGTAAAAGGGTAGCTTTGTTGTCGATTTTGTAAGGAGTTGGTTGAGCCACAGGCAAGGAGTGCAGCACCGTAGGCCGCCTCTGTTTGCGGCGAAATGGCCACGGGCACCCCCAAAAATTGTTGACGAATGGCTAGCCATGCTGGATTATGGGCACCTCCCCCTGCTGTCCAAACCCGTTGCAGTGGTGACGCACCAAGGGTTTGTAATCGCTGATAGCCCTGTTGTTCAATGCGGCTGAGGCTTTCTAGAAGTCCTTGCAAAAACAAATGGGGTTCAGCAGGTCGTGGTTCTAAACGCGGCTCAAGGTGCGGATCATTAACGGGAAAACGCTCTCCTCGCCTGAGGAGGGGATAATAGTCTAACCCCGTAGGCTGCTGAGGGTTGATGTGGCGACTGAGATGCTCTAGTTCTGTAGGGGTAAAAAATTGTCCCAGAATTGCTGCACCGCAGTTAGAGGCACCCCCCACCAACCAGAGATCGCCAAGGCGATGACTGTAGATTCCTGCTGCCCGATCCTGCACAGGACGGTTACTCAGAAGTTTCAGCACTAGGGTTGAGCCTAAGGACGTTACCGCATCCCCCACGTGATGGGCACCACTGGCCAAAAAGGCAGCAATACTATCAGTGGTGCCTGCACAAATTTGGCACTCTGACGACAGTCCCAACGATTGCGCTATCCTTGTTGGAGTGCCGATGACTGTTCCAGGGGCAACAACCTTAGGGAGCAACGGTTGCAAAGGGGCAAGGATGGGATGATAAAACCAGTCAGGATAGGTCTCGGCAGCGGGGTCATACCCCAATTTGAGGGCATTGTGCCAATCCGATATACCCAGTTGGCCGTGGAGCAAAAAGGCTAGCCAGTCTGCTTGGTGCAAGAAATAACCGCCTGCTGTGGGGTAGTGCTCCCATAACCACAGCAGTTTCACAAGACTACTAGTGGCACTGAGGACGAGATGATTGGCTGGCGCGATGCCTGCTAATACCTTGAGGGACTCTTGAGCACGATCATCGTTGTAGAGAAGAGCGGGGGAAATGGGGTCACCGTCAGGATTGCACAATAAGACCGTGGCAGAAGTGCCATCAATGGCAATGCGCTGGATCTGTTGCCGTACTTTAAGGGGAATCTCCTGAATTAACTCCCACAGGGTTGCCGCCCATTCTTGAGGATTATCTGGCTGGGCTAAGGTGCGGCGAGTGCTGGCAAGTATCTCACCCTTGGCGTTGAGGGCGATCGCCCGGGCACCGGAGGTACCAAAATCAATTCCAAGGGCGGTGATGGTCATGCCAAGGTTTCAAGAGACTGGCGATGTCATTGTACCAAAGGGTGTCATAACACTATTTGCTTAAGGCATGGAGCAGCTGCCAACCGCCACGGCTATTTTAGCTGTCAAGAATCTCAACGCGAATCCATGGTGCATAGGGATTGACAACCCCCATAATGTGTACCTGCTGACCGCTTACACACTCGTGCAGACGGTCATTGATCGTTGAGCGCAGGGTGACCAACGGCCACTGGCGATCGCCCTCAAGAAGTTGGTATTGCTGGTCCCCTAGTTTTTGGAACTCACCACAAACAGAGACCAAGCCCTCAGGGGAGGGGTCTGGTGCGGGGGTTTGCAAGGGGGCGTAGCCGCTCAAGGGACGTGTGGCCTCAAAGGTGCGGAGGGTGTGGCATTGCCAGTCTTCCCATTCTGGGTGATCGGGGTGGAGGTTGAAAAACGGAAAAATCGCCTGCCGATGCTCAGTAATGAGGGGTATAAGATCTAAGCTATCAACCAGATCCCGAGGCTGTCGGTGTTGCTGAACGGCAGTAGCGGCCAGCCAACCTGCCGCCTGACCAATCGCCATTACAACGGGTTGCAGTCGGGTTGCCCCATTGGCAATGTGGGTCACCGAGATATTCTTTTCAGCTACTAAGAAGCCGTCGATGTCCTTGGGAATCAGACAGGTGTAGGGAATCATAAAAGGTGTACCGGTCCAGCGCCCGCCCCAGCGAATGGATTTGGTCGCAAGGGCAAAGTTGTGTCCCGGATAATGATGATCGTTGGCATAATTCCCGATCGCCACCCCTGTATAGCGCCCTGTTACGGTGCTCGGAGCTGGGGCTACGATGCCCCCCGCCACTGGCAAAATGTCTTGCTCTTGCACGGTGGTTAGGCCAATCAGGCGGCGGCTTTCACGGTAGTAGGGATGCAAGGCATAGGCTCCCCCACCAAGCTGGTTTGGTAGGACGGGAAAGGTATCCTCGGCAAGACCATAACGGCGACCCAAGTGGCGTTGTATGTAGCAGGCAAAATCTTGGCTGTGCCAGCGGGCTTCTTGCAGAAATTCTTGCTTAGCAGTGGCAGACTGCACTAATCGCCCTAGGTTCACCCCATAGTCATTCCCCTGCTGCGGCCAATTGAGCATGAAGCGATCGCCCGGCAGGCGGCCATAGTTCAAGAAGTGCTCTGGATCGTACCCCTGCCATGCTCCCTCAAACTTATGATCATCCCACAGGGGAGACGGCGGAATCTCTGGCGCTGTTTCACCACTGCCGTAATCTCGCAACATCACTACCCACGTGGGGGCTTGCACAGGATAGGTTGTGGTCAGCGCATTCGGGGCAGGGGGTGCCGAGGGTTCACCGGTCTCTGGCTGCCACTCCCACCCCCAACGGTGGGGAATCTCTCCCAAGGGCAGCAGATCCCCTAGTTCCGTGGCATCGATCGTAATCTCTGCATAGACGGTAAAGGCACTAAATTCTACCCCGGTGATGCGATCGCCCCGACGCAAAACCGCTTGGGGAGTGTGACCGGCCATCCACGTTAAGTTGGGGCTGGCCGTCACCCAATCATGGAATATGGCAGCAGCCACTTTAGGCTCAAACGTAAAAAAGCTCACCCACGCATGATCTAAGCCATGGGATTGTCGTTGGGCGATCGCCCGCAGGAACCGTCCCCACACCCCCGTTTGCCATGCCAATAGCTCATTGCCGTCAGGCGCAGGCACCCCAGCACTGGTGAGCATACCCCCTAACCATGGCTCTTCGCTTACCAACAGGGTTTTAGCACCACAACGAGCAGCGGTTAAAGCAGCAGCAACTCCCCCTGTGCCCCCTCCCACCACCAGAACCTCAGTTTGCATATCGTGATCTACCTGTGATGTTGCAAAAAGTGAAACCACCATCCTATGCTGCGATACCTTGTCTAGGCTAGACAGTAGCCTACCCTCAGGATGTGCCCTATGTCTGCGCCACTCAAGCTTAGCCTTGCCCTTGCGGCTGTTTTTGGTTTAGGACTCAGTTTATCGGGGCGATCGCTCCCCCAAGGAGATGCCATTATGATCCAACCTGCCCAGAGTCAACCCAGTTGGGGCATTGACACAACGCCATCCGTGGCCTCTACCCCCCCGTCACCAACGACGACCCCCATTGAGTACGATCGCTACCGCCACGTCATTGAGCAAACCCGCAGCATGATCCACAATCCTGAGGCTCAACGCCTAGCACAGCAGTACGGCCTCAACATCCTAGATGTGACATGGGAAGATACAGGCCGCTATCAGAACTCTGCGGTAGGCCCCAACATTAGCGACATGACCATTCAAATTCAACAATACAACCCCCGCACTAAAACCTACGAACTCAGCCTCATGCCCGTGATTCGCTTTCCCAATTTCAGCGATCGCACTGCGGATATTCCCCTCGAGCGCTTCTTTATCCTTGTGGGGAATGAAAAAGGCAAACCCCTAGAGCGGGTCAGCTTAAAGGAACTTTTAGGGAACTTCCGAAAATACCTGCACAACCCCCGTTCTTGGGCTGGGAACCGGCGTTCGTTACTTGCTGCGCGCGACAGCCACGTCCTCGTAAGTGCCCAAGCCTGCTTCTTACCAATTCCCGCTCAAGGAGAAGCCACCTTTAACCCCGTCCTCTTTAACTACCAAAGCTATGAGAAAAATCCGGCGGTTTTAACCATTCTTGTGACCCGCCAAGGCACCAGTGCCACTATCATTGACAACAAGCGGGATGCCTTTGAAGCAGGAATGACGTGGGGGCAGCGGCTCTTCTTTAACAAAAATGGCGAGCGAGCGAGCCTTGTGGGACAGCGCGCCAGTGACTTTGGCGTTATCAGCGGTGGTAGCGAGATCACCTCTACCCAAGCAGAAGCCGCTGGTATGAATATGGTCATGCTCATTCAAGTCCCCCTCAAACAAACCCCACGCCCCCGTCAGCCAATGTCCGTGTTCCCTGCTCCATCTGTTGTCTTTGAGTCGGCTGCCCCTACCGGTCTAAGTCGCTCTAATGTAGAGGCTGCTGTCATTAGCCACGGCAAGGTGGAAGGTCCCTTTACAGAAATTGATAATTTACCCATTGAACGAGATCCGCGATTCCCCGTGCGCGTCACGGTGCAATTCTATAAAGCTACCGATAATGGCGTTGTCTCGGCAGCGGATATGCGCCACATTCACGATCAGATCGCCAAGGTCTATAGTAATGCCGATTATGTGGGCAGCCTTGTTATTGATGGGGATACAGGGCGACCCACAGAATATACCGGCAGTAAGCAGGAACCTCCCGGCTGGTGGGATGACTTTTGGCAACGCCATCAGCAAAATACCGGCCAAAGCCGTGAAGAGGCGCTTGAAATGCTACGGCGACTACGGGGACAACACTGGATGCCCCGCTCCCAAAAGGAACTGGAGCAAGCCCTCAAGTCCCTAGCTAGCGACCAGAAGTGAACGATTGCCTCTCTAGAACTGCGCCGACAGTGGAGATGCGATGGTGCCCTGTCAACACTCTATTCTTGAGGACGACTACATATAGCTATCCACGAGTGTTGAATTTGGTAAGAAAAGAGCGAAAAAAGCAGCCAAACAGCTATGATTTGGCTACAAATACACCAAATAAGGGAGGCAGATCAATCCTTAAGCCCCTTTATAGTTATAGGACTTATGAGGTGTTTTGTCTTGATGGGCCGGGCTGGATTCGAACCAGCGTAGGCGTAGCCAACGGATTTACAGTCCGCCCCCATTAACCACTCGGGCACCGACCCATTCATCGCGATCTCTGAGTATAGCAGAGGGTGTTCGCCAATGGAACCCTAGATTCTAGGTGCCTTGACCACATCAACTGATTGATTGCCGTAAAAAACAGTCTTCAATTGGTCAGTCTTGACCCACAGGCTGATTTGATCTTGCCTGCAAGCAAGCTTCAGACAACCCTTTGACTAGAGTATGGGTAGCTATGGTGCATCAAACAGTACAGTGGTCATATACCGCTCCGCCCAGTCGTGACCAAAGGCTTTTTCAAGGACTCGCCGTGTTTTGTCGTTTTGCTGTTGTTGCTGGCAATATTGCTGTTGACCAGCAATCACTGGCTGGGGATCGAGGAGGGGGGTGCTCTGTTGGCTTAGCTGGCAGTGAAGCGCTAGATAGTCGCCAATGCGATCTAAAAATTGCTGCTCTTCGCTAGCACCTTGGGGGCGAATAAAAAGGCAAAATGGCGAAAAAATATAGCCCCATGGCGGCAGCTCCCGCGTCTGGCTAAAGGCTATCTTAGGCAGTGCATTCAAGGCAGTAGTGTAGGCAGGGGGTAGCTCCCCAGTCACAGGAGACAGATCAACAATGGCAGCACTAATTTGCCCACGCCCTCCCACTAAGTCACAGCCAAACATGGGCAGATCATAGGTTGGCTGCGGAAACATCACGCAGTGCAAAATATCGAGGGTGTTCCCCACCCGTGCCAATTCTAAATGCAGTTTGCGAAAGGGAGGAGCTTGGTAGCAGTGGTTTTCAATGACGAGGCGCTCTCCCTCCAGTTTGCCTTCAACATAGCCAAGGTCTGCGGGTAACTCGTAAGGAGCAAGCTGCAGGTGAGTCTGCCAAATCTGCTCGATGCGATCGGCCAAGCGTTGAATGAGGGGATGTTGTTGCTGACGGAGAGACATAAGTACTGATCCTAGCTCAACGTCGCACAACTTGCGACAGGGCATCGCCACGGCTAAACTAACCTTCAGTGAACAACCGGAACCCCATGCACACTGAACTTGCTCCTGCCATTGATCAACAGAAGCTCCAACAGGCCATTCGCGCTAGCCAAGACTATTTACTCTCCCAGCAATATCCAGAAGGCTACTGGTGGGCGGAATTGGAGTCAAATGTCACAATGACGGCAGAGGTAATTCTGCTGCACAAAATTTGGGGCACTGAGCAGCGACTTCCTTTAGCTAAAGCCGAGCATTACCTGCGCATTCACCAGCGAGAGCATGGTGGTTGGGAATTGTTCTACAGTGATGGCGGCGACCTCAGCACCAGTGTCGAAGCCTACATGGGGTTACGGCTGCTGGGGGTTCCCATGGATGATCCTGCCCTAGTCAAAGCCCGACAGTTTATTCTGGCACGGGGCGGCATTACCAAAACCCGTATTTTTACCAAGCTGCATCTTGCCCTCTTGGGGTGCTATGACTGGCGGGGGATCCCTTCACTGCCGCCGTGGATTATGCTCCTGCCTGAGGGCAGCCCGTTCACCATCTATGACATGTCTAGTTGGGCACGAGGGAGTACGGTGCCCTTGCTGATTGTGATGGATCGCAAACCTGTCTATCCGATGCAGCCTGCCCTTAGCCTCGATGAACTGTACGTGGAAGGCCGCGCCAATGCATCCTATGAACTGCCGCGCCAAGGTAACTGGGGGGATGTGTTTATTGGCTTGGATCAGGTGTTCAAGGTCTGCGAAGCATGGAATCTCACCCCTCTGCGGCAGGAAGGGATCAAGGCAGCAGAAAAATGGGTGCTCGAGCGACAAGAGGCCAGCGGTGACTGGGGGGGCATTATTCCGGCGATGCTGAACTCCCTACTGGCGCTGCGGGTTCTGAACTATGCAGTGGATGACCCGATTGTGCAGCGGGGAATGGCGGCGGTTGATCGCTTTGCCATTGAAACAGAGACGGAGTACCGTGTGCAGCCCTGTGTCTCGCCGGTGTGGGATACGGCGCTGGTGATGCGGGCAATGGTGGACTCAGGGATAGCTGCGGATCATCCTGCGTTGGTCAAGGCAGGGGAGTGGTTGCTCTCAAAGCAAATTCTCGACTATGGTGACTGGTGCGTTAAAAATAAAACGGGTCAGCCTGGTGGCTGGGCGTTTGAGTTTGAAAATCGCTTTTACCCAGATGTTGACGATACCGCCGTGGTGGTGATGGCGTTAGAGGCGGTCACACTTCCTGACGAAAAGGTGAAACGACAGGCCATGGAGCGTGCTGCCGCATGGGTGGCTTCAATGCAGTGCCGTCCGGGAGGGTGGGCAGCCTTTGATGTGGACAACGACCAAGATTGGTTGAATGCTATTCCCTACGGCGATCTCAAGGCGATGATTGATCCGAATACGGCGGATGTAACGGCACGTGTGCTGGAAATGGTGGGGCGATGCGCTCTTTCGTTTGACAGCACGGCAGTAGATCGCGCCTTGGCTTACCTGCGCAATGAGCAGGAACCGGAAGGCTGCTGGTTTGGCCGTTGGGGGGTGAATTATATCTATGGCACCAGTGGGGTGCTCTCCGCGTTAGCTCTGGTTGCTCCCCGCTACGATCGCTGGCGAATTCGCCGCGCGGCGGAATGGTTAGTGCAGTGCCAAAATAGGGATGGTGGCTGGGGGGAAACCTGCTGGAGCTACAATGATCCCTCGTTGAAAGGCAAAGGGGATAGTACGCCTTCGCAAACGGCGTGGGCGCTCATTGGCCTGCTAGCGGCGGCAGAGGCGACGGGGGAGGCTGCAACAGCGGCAATTGAGCGTGGGGTAACCTACCTCCTAGAAACCCAGCGTAGTGATGGCACATGGAATGAGGATTATTTTACGGGGACGGGGTTTCCTTGCCATTTTTACCTGAAGTACCACTACTACCAACAGCACTTTCCCTTGACTGCTTTAGGTCGCTATGCGCGGTGGCGAGAGCAAGCCTAGTTGCTAAACGAACGCAGGGTTTGCTGATAGGCAATGGTATCGGTACCACACATCGGCTGCGGGGTATGCAAGCACGCATTCCCTAAACCAGACCGAATTAAGTTCTCGGCAATGGCGAGGCGATCGCCCGGGGCAGGGTGAGTGCTCAAAATGGTTGGTGGGGTTCCCCCCTGCTGTCGTAACTTTTGCAGGAAGGTGACCATTCCCCGCGGATCATAATTACTGCGGGTCAACAGGTTGAGACCATAGCGATCGGCGTCTAATTCCTGCTCACGGCTACGGGGACGGCGGAAGGCCAGTTCCATCGCCAGTTGAATGCCGCGATCGCGATCCAAACCAGCGGCGGTCATCAGTCCTTGGGCAATAGCGGTCTGCTGTAGCTGCCGGATCACATGGCGCTGGTCAATGTGGCCAATTTCGTGGGCAATCACACTGGCTAGCTCGGCCTCGTTTTCAGCCCGCAGCATCAGCCCGGTGGTGACATACACAAACCCGCCCATGGTTGCGTAGGCATTCACTTGTCGGTCTTGAATGATCTGAAACTGGTAAGGCAAACCGCGGCGATCGCCTACACTCACCAATCGTTGGCCAATGCTGTTAATGTAATCCTGAGCTGCCCGATTGCGAACGATACGCATTCCTTGCCGCAGCATTTGGTCATTAATCTGTTGCCCAAGCGCCACCTCCTGTCGCGGTGAAATATTGGACAGTTGGAGAACTTGGACTCCCTGTAGCAGGAGGCGCTGCCAAAGGTTTTGAGCCTGTACCATGCCGGGGTGCAGGACAATGGCTAGCCCACACACCACACTCATTAACAGCAGGAACCAGCGTCTTTGTTTCACGGCAAACTTGATCCTTCACCTAGACAGCACACAAGCAGTGCAAAAATCCACACCCACGCCTAGGGGCTACTTGCCCTCCTGTGACCGGTAGCCCTAGCGTCTTGTTCCCAGTCCTTAAGGTTTCTTAATCTCAGGAACCGTGAGTCCCTTACTGGCTAGCCACTCCGGGTTAAAGAGGCGAGACTGATAGCGGGAGCCACCGTCGCATAGTACTGTGACAATAGTGTGATTGGGGCCAAGTTCTTTGGCCAAGCGTAGGGCTGCACCGACATTGATGCCCACTGACCCACCCATAAACAGGCCATCGTAATGCAGCAATTGATAGATCACCTCCAGGCACTCTTGATCAGTAATTTGGATGGCATCATCAATGGGTGCGCCCGCTAAATTGGCGGTAATGCGGCTATTGCCAATCCCTTCCGTGATTGAGTTGCCGCTGCTGCTAAGGATTCCCGTTTTGGCATAGCTATAGATGGCACTGCCCATCGGATCTGCCACCACCGTACGAATAGCCGGATTTTTTTCCTTCAGGTATAGTGCCACGCCAGCATAGGTGCCACCCGTTCCCGTGGCTGCAACCCATGCATCCACTTGGCCATCCGTTTGCTGCCAAATTTCCGCACCAGTCGTCTCATAGTGGGCTTGGCGGTTCGCAAGGTTATCAAACTGGTTTGCCCAGATGGCATTCTCCATTTCCGCCGCAATCCGCCCCGAGAGCTTGACGTAATTATTGGGATCTTTGTAGGGAACGGCGGGCACGGTTCGCACCTCGGCACCTAGGGTGCGCAGCAGGTCGATTTTCTCTTGGGATTGGGTGTTGGGGATAACAATTAGGCACTTGTAGCCCTTGGCATTGCAGATGTGGGCTAAGCCAATTCCCGTGTTCCCAGCCGTCCCTTCAACAACCGTGCCACCGGGTTTGAGTAGTCCTTTTTTTTCGGCATCTTCGATAATGTAAAGCGCAGCCCGGTCTTTAACGGAGCCACCGGGGTTGAGAAACTCAGCTTTGCCTAAAATGTTACAACCTGTCAGGTCACTAAAGTAGTTGAGGCGAATGAGGGGCGTTTGACCAATAGTACCCACAAATCCCTGTTTAATATCCATGCCGAGAGCGTATAGTGTTGACTCAATAGTCCTATGTTGGCATATTCCCCTGCCCTAACAGATGGGAATTCTGCACCAGTCCTCTAAACCCTTCAACCACCCCCATCGGCGAAGCAGTACCCTGCATATTGGTAAGGGCGAGGGATTTGGATGAACGGCTCGCGACACTCATCTTCGTTGAGACCACTTGCAAGTTAGAGCGTTGCGAGAGGACTCTCTGAGTACAATGGAGAGACTAACCCCTCACCTTTGCTGATCAGGTTAGATCAGCTTGACCTTACTGCATTCTCACCATGCTAAATCCTGATCTTGCAACGATTGAACTAACTAAAGATGACTATGAGCGCTATTCGCGCCATTTGATCTTGCCGGAAGTGGGCGTTGAGGGACAAAAACGCCTCAAGGCCGCTAGCGTACTCTGCATTGGTACCGGTGGGCTGGGGTCCCCCTTGCTGCTATACCTTGCAGCCGCAGGCATTGGCCGCTTGGGCATTGTGGACTTTGATGTTGTCGATAGCTCTAACCTACAACGGCAAATCATCCATGGCACGTCTTGGGTGGGCAAGCCGAAAATTCAGTCGGCCAAGCAGCGCATCCTTGAGATTAATCCCTACTGCCAAGTGGATCTCTACGAAACCCGTCTGAATGCCGCTAACGCCCTCGATATTGCCGCAAGCTACGACATTGTGGTGGATGGCACAGATAATTTCCCAACTCGCTACTTGGTGAATGATGCCTGTGTATTGCTCAACAAGCCCAATGTCTATGGCTCTATTTTCCGCTTTGAAGGCCAAGCCACCGTGTTTAACTACGAAGGTGGTCCTAACTATCGCGATCTCTATCCTGAACCGCCACCCCCGGGATTGGTTCCCTCCTGTGCAGAGGGGGGCGTTCTGGGTATTTTGCCGGGCATTATTGGCGTGATTCAGGCCACAGAAACCATCAAAATTATTCTTGGTAAGGGCACTACCCTCAGTGGTCGGCTGCTGTTGTTTAACGCTCTTGAGATGACGTTTCGCGAGCTAAAACTGCGCCCCAATCCAGAGCGCCCTGTCATCGACAAGCTCATTGACTATGAAGAATTTTGCGGTATTCGACAAGCCCAAGCCCAAGAGGCAGCGCAAATGGCAGACATTCCAGAAATGACGGTTCAGGAACTCAAACACCTCCTAGATAGCGGTGCGACGGACTATGTTCTGGTGGATGTCCGCAATCCGAACGAGTACGAGATTGCCAAAATCCCGGGTTCAGTTTTGGTTCCCCTCTCAGAGATTGAAAACGGCACTGGGATCGAAACAGTCCGTCAACTGGTGAATGGGCATCGTCTTCTTGTGCACTGCAAGATGGGGGGACGCTCGGCCAAGGCACTGGCAATCTTGAAGCAAGCGGGCATTGAGGGGATTAACATCAAGGGGGGGATTAACGCTTGGAGCCAAGAGGTCGATCCCACCGTTCCTACTTACTAGGATGCCCTTGCAAGGGGATTTGAACTGGCGCTACATTCCAGCGATCGCCACCACGGGTGCCTTACAAATGGCCATCGATACGTGGTTGTGGCACCACAGCGATCGCCCCTGCCTGCGCTTTTATACATGGGAACCCGCTGCCATTTCCTTGGGGTATCATCAGCGGCAGTTCCCAGCATCTTGGCGCTCTTTGGGGTGGCAAGGGCAACCCCTCTCGCTAGTGCGGCGACCCACCGGTGGGCGGGCGGTGCTTCACCAAGGGGATCTGACCTACAGTATTGTGGTGTGGGGGCTAGGGCGATCGCGCCATCACCTCTATAGGCAACTCTGCCAGTTTCTCCTCAAGGGCTGGGAAGCGTTAGGGTATTCCCTAGCGTTTGGCCATGCAGCCCTCAGTGCCTACGGAGAACAACCCGTCAACTGTTTTGCCACCGCCACCGCCGCAGATATTACCCTGCTCAGTGGTGAGAAGATCATCGGCAGTGCTCAGGGCTGGCGAGGCGATCGCGTCCTCCAGCACGGCTCTATTCTCCTGCAACCCAACCGTGATCTTTGGCAGCAGGTCTTTGGCTGCGCACCCCATTCATTGGCCTTACCGCCACCGGAGCGGGTACAAGACGCTCTCCTGAGCGCCTTTGCCGAGCAGTGGCACGTCACCTTAACCCCCGAACCACTCACCCACGCAGAATGGCAAGACGTTAAGAGAATTGCAACATTGGTCGCAGGCCAAACCCTCTAAGCTAGAATCAGCGTGTTGGAATAGGGAACAATAATGCCGTTCACCCGCTGGTTCACCGCCCTACTGCTAGCCCTCACCTTAGTGGTGACTGGTTGTGCCGCTACACCTCCGTCACCCTACCAACAGGTTCAGCAGGAGAGCACCCAGCGCAATGCTCCGGCAGCAGTGGCTCGCGAGGCCACCCAAGGCAGTGAATTTAACCGCTTCTTTCCCCCAGAGGGTGATGGCTACGAGCGAATTTACGTGCAAGAGAAAAAAGGGTTTGCGGAAGCAAAACTCAAAAAAGATGGCAAAGACCTTGCCATGCTAGCGATTTCAGACACCATTAGTCTGCCGGACGCCGCTGCCAAATTCCAAAACAGCACCACTACCATTGCGGGTTACCCTGCCCTCGAAATTGGTACCACTCAAACCGCCATTCTGGTGGCCAATCGGTATCAGGTGAAAGTGCTCTCCCGCGATCCAAGCTTTAGCGCCAGCGATCGCCGCGCTTGGATTGAAAAGTTTGACCTAGCTGGTTTGGCGCAACTAGCGCAGTAACCTATCCCCCAGTCATAAGGAGATTCCGTGAGCGAGGCCATCTTCAAAGTTGTTGACCAACTTCCCAGCGGCGGCATTACGGTGATGTCGCTAAAAGCCCTAGATTTCGTCATCCCCGGACAGTGGCAGAATATTGTTGGCTTTGATAACACCATCCGCCATGTGACGGGAGAAACCGATCCAGCCTTGGTGCGACAAATTGGCGAGCGCGCTGTACGGCTGTTTAACGATCGGTCACAGGGGTATCAGCGGGCACTGTGGCTGTACCAAACCGTGGATAATACCGACGCACTCCTAGGTGCCGCCGCCTTAGCGAACAAGGTCGGTGAAAAAATCTCCTTCCTTGGCTTTCTCGACAAAATCACCCCAAAACCCGAGCGGGCACAAGCCATTGATCTGAGCATTAAACTGATTGTTGAGATCCTTGCCTTCTGCCAAATCAACGGGATTCCGGGGGACAGCCTCAGTGACTTCCTCCGCGCCCTCGGGGACTATGGTGGCGAATCCTTAATGCGTATGGCGGCACTGATCTGCTTCGATGGCTTAATTCCCTTAGGCCCCGACTTTTTGTTGAAATGTCTCAACACGCTCCACAGTCTGCAACCCAACGACCTGCAAGAAAATCCAACCTTCAAGGCCATTAGTAGCGTTGTCCCCGGCGGCAGCCCTGCGGGTCAGTTGGGCTTTATTCTCCAAAGCGTTGGCGCGGTGCAAGGTTGGATGAGTCAGTTTGTGGCCTCGCGGGATCTAACGCCCGAAAAGGTGGTGAACAGTTTACAGAACTTTATTGAACTCTCGAAGGATAACCTTGATTACTTAGGGGCATTCCTCGACATGACCACGAATTATTACTACCACACAGGGGTTCAGACCTTAGCACGCCGCTTAATTGAGCGAGCAGTCGCTGAGATCTAGTCCCGCGATAAGGGAGTTTCCGAGGCCGGAGTGCCATAGCCCTGCTGAAGCGCTTGCAAAAGACGCTGTACCGCTGCTTGATCGATGCTGGAGCGCTCCAGAGGAGGCTCGCTCTCAAGGGTTTGTAGTAAGGCGGCCAACTCTGGAATGTTGTGCAACGGCTCGCCATAGGTATTGCCCTTGGTGGGGGCAGCTTTGGGGGGGGCTTCCGGCAGCGGAGTCAGGAAGCTAATTTGCTCTGCAAGATAGTAAATGGGTTGCAGTTGCTCTAGGGGAAAGGTACCGAAGCCTTGGGCATTCGCAGGGAACTGTTGCCAATGATTGACGAGGGTTTGGCGATCGCTAAAGCCGAGAATTCGTGCCCAGCGGCGATCGCGATCCAGGGCAACAGCAACCGCAATATCAGCATTCACCACCCCTAAGAAGGTGGGGCAGTGGATTTCTAGCGCCTTACCTTGCTCTACAGGATAAAGAGCCAGTTGCACCCCTTCCAAATTCAGATCCGCAATATCGAGTAAATCTAAAACATCTGGACGCTCACACCATGTTGTACTAAGGGTAAGTTGTGGAGGCACATCCTCCCAGTCGTCTGCCTTACTCAGCACCCCTTCATGTTCCCACCAGTCAATAAACGTATAGAGAGCTACAAGATAGGGCAGTACCTGTTGCTGGCGGCTTGGGCGGCACTCCTTGAGGACGGCGTGGGCGGCATCTAATGTCAGGGAACGAATGGGAACAACCGGTGCCAAGAAAGAAGTCATAGCAGTTATTATCCAAACCAAGTACGAGAAACTGAGCCAAACCGCCTAGGGAAGATAGTAAATGCCGTTACGATCGCACCACTGGGCGAGTTTGGTTTCTATTTGGTCATCAATTTGCTTCGCAGTGCAGGTACCACGGGCATATTCGGGGTGAATCTCCCGTCGAGTTTGCCGCCGTTGATGGGGACTGGGAATTGATTGGGTGTCATACCAGCGTTTCATCCACTCAGGAATCTGCGGATCTTGAAAGAATTTACGGTAGAGCCAGAGGCGATATTCACGACCCAGACAACGGGAAATTGTTGGTTGGCTCACAAAGAGTTCGCGGGCAATTTCCGCTTGGGTGCGGCGCCGCTCACACCAGTCCCGTACCCATGTGGGGGTTTGGGGATCATTGAGAAAGTCCACCATACATTCAATGCCTTGGCCACTGTTACTGGGTAGAGAGCGGGCATCAGGATAGTTATCAATCCATTCTTGGTTGCTATCAGTGGAGCAAATATTCAAGGAGCGGGTGGACTGGACGTAACGCCCCAAAATGCGCCGCACCTGCTGATGGACATCGCGGGTATATTCAATGCTCCAACCGAGTAGTTGGGCGATGTGCTGCCGCAGGCGAGCGGTGGAGGCGCGGATGCGCGGATCGGTAATTTCCGTTTGCACAATCGTAATCAGGCTGATGCAGGCCTTGGGGTCAATCTCCCGCTGAATCTCTGGCGGCGATGCGCTGTAGCGATCCTGAAAGACTTGCAGGGCGCGGCTTTCGTAAAATAGCAGTTCATCCGCTTCCCGTTTCAGCAGTTTTCGTTTTTCGTCCGCCAGCTTATTGCTGACAACGGTGCGAACCCATGCTTCAAAGGTGGGTCGGCCATGGCCGCTGGCACTAAAGGGCTTCAGCGGGTCAAAGGATTTCATGGCTTCCCATAGCCATCCTATAAGATTACTTTGACAGTGATCGGGGTCAGCACTGCCAAGGCAAACGGTGCGCAGCAGATCCCGATACTCTTGGCGAAATTGGGGGGTCAGCAGAACGCTGGCTCCCAGCTCTTGGCGCAAGCATTGAATAAAAAAGGCGAGAAAACACTCTGCTTCTGTGAGGGTTGGGGGTGGGGTGCGCTGCATCAGCGCTGGCCGACTAAACGCTAGCACCAGTTGTTTGAGTGGGCCGTTATAGTGTCCCCGATTGAGACGATTGTACTCATCCTGAATCACTGTAGCGGGAATTTGCAGCAGCCGCAGGACGGTTTTGTGGAGCGATTGCTGTTGCAGTTGAGTGCGGCTCACACCGTCCAAACAGCGGGGAAATAAGCGAAAATAGGCTTCAACGAGGCGTTGGAGGTAGCCCCCCCGTTGCTGGCTGTCGCCATTGGGATCGATACTGCGCTCTAAAATGGCTCGCAGGGCTTGACACAGAGGCTTGACAACCGTTGGCGATCGCTCCCCGGCCAGATAGCGGGCACGAGCGGCCTGTAATAACTGGGGGAGTTGTTCCACCTCAAGGTCAGGACTGCGGGTCGAGGGACTCATCCGAATAGGCAACGCTAAAATTGTTACTCAACATAGTAGCGGTTTTTGCCAAACTTCTTCGGTGCTGCCCGTGCCCAGAGGTACCGTGAGGTCGGTAAACTGGTCGGGGTTAGGGGGTTGCATGTCCTAGCCTCGTTAGTGTGATGAGAGTGATGTCCGACAATACATTTGCAAAAGGGAACAACGTTTGTAGGTTGATTATCTATCGATCTCACAGCATTTTGCAACGGCAGCCAGCACCGCATCAAGTGTTTCAGCCTGCTGCGGCAACACCTCCAGTTTGCAAGATACGGTGAGAATTTGAGACATTTTTCAAGCTGTGAGGTTCACATCGGGTATGGCTGGAAGCCCCGTACTTCAGTGCGGGGAGGAAAGCTCCTTTAGCAACTTTAGTTGCCTTAGGTTATAATTGTACTGCGGACACCAGAAACGGTTGTTTAAGGCACTGGTAACGGTCGATTGGGGGTGTTGTAAACCACCCCAGAGGCTCGTGGTTGGCTTGCTAACTGCAGGGCTACTAAAAGCTCCCTGCTTTAGCTGGGAGTAGTTTACTGAGTTTACTGAGTTTACCTAGCTCAAGGGACTGAGGCTGAGGTGGCGACTGATACACTGGAGGAGGTGCAGCCCCAAGACAGAGTTACCACTGGCATCAAGGGGAGGGCTATAGCAGGCGATCGCCCCCTGTTGAGGTACCACTGCTAGGACAAGGCCACTCACTCCAGATTTCATGGGCAAGCCAATGTCAAGGGCATAGCGGGGCGAATCCTCGTAGAGGCCACACATGAGCATCAGGGTATTCACTATGTGGCGATGGCGATCGCGAATTGCAGGATGGGGGCACGCCAGAAGCAGTCCCAAGCGGGCAACATCGTGAATGGTCCCTTGAAGGCAGCAGATTTGGTTATAGCTGTCTAAGGCGGCCATTGCATCTGTGATGCTACCCGCCTCTGCCAAGTAGTAGCTCAAACTGCGATTGTGCCAGTTAGGATGGCGATAGACCGCTGCAAGCACAACCGGATCAACCGTCAAGGCTGTCCCCGCACACTGATTCAGCCACTCTTGAAATGCAGCCACGCCACCGGCTTGACTCAAACGGCTGGCCAAGGCGATCGCTCCACTGTTGATCATCGGATTTCGGGGCCACCCCTGATCCAAGCTTAATTGCAAGACAGAGTTGTACGGGTACTCGGAGGGACGCTGCCCAACCCACTCCCACACCTGCTGATCCCAATGCGTGAGGGCATAGAGCAACAAAAACGGCTTCACCACACTCATTAAGGGAAACGATAATGCCCCATCGCCCACAGTTAATGCATAGTCATGGGTCAACACCTCAAAGGCAAAGGCATCGGCTGCAACCTTGGGGAGTCGTTGCAGCGGGGTGCCGTCTAAGGGAACCCGACCCACCCACTCATAAATCTGCTCAGATTGTAGCTGCCGCAGGCGTTCCACCATGCTGGCTGTCTCTAGGTTTCCGGATTAGGGGAGTCACTACTGCTGGTGACGCGCCGCCGTCGCCGTCGTCCTGCCGATACGGTTGGCTCCGCGGGGAGTGAACTCTCCGTAGGGGCTGCTTGCGGAACCTCTACGACCTGCTCTATTTCAGTTGGTGGCACGGTCGCAACGATCGGCTCAAGGGGGATGGGCGGCAACTCCCCACTGCTATCACTGCTATCTAAGGGGGTCTCACCTTCAAGGGGATCCTCTGGCAATGGATCCCCAAGGGGGCGCGTCACTTTCTCTGGTAAGGGCAGCGGCTCTTGACCCGGGCTAGCCACCATCACAATGGCTGAGCGCGGATTTTTAACCTCCTCGCTGTGCAAAACTAAGGGTGAAATACCGATTTCTGCATAGATAGCTTGCTCTTGATCCGTCATCGTGACTGTGACCACCTCTGGCGGCTCCGAACGACTGGGGCGCGGTGGACGAGCCGACCGGGTTTCAGGACTGAGCTTGACCACAGGGCTGGCAACCTCAACCACTGTGGGGGTTGTAATCACCTTGCGACCATTGCTACTCTCACTACTGCGGCTGTCGCTGTTGCGGCGCAGCGGACGACTATTACTGCCACTAGAACCGCGGGGGGAGCGCGAGGTGGATCGCCGTGCTCCGCCTACCTCTTGGTAGTCGGGATGATTGAGAAACTGCGTCTCTGTGGTGGTACCACTTGAGGTGAAGCCGTTGGGTTCGCTGCGGTTATCGATGCTACGGCGGGGGTCTGCCGGTCGTGGCAGGGGCGATCGCTCCACACTTTCTCCGGGGCTATCGTCCGGTTCCCCAGGCAAATGCACTAAATGCCCTAAGCCCCCACAGGCTCCACAAGGACGGCCAAACAGTTCATAGATATTTTGCCCTTGCCGTTTCCGCGTCAGCTCGACCAGTCCCAGTTCTGAAAGCTGGGCAATTTGGGGACGGGCTTTATCGGCTCGCAGTGCTTTACTAAAGTGCTCAAGCAACTGAAGTTGATCACGGCGGGAGTCCATGTCAATAAAGTCAACAATAATCACCCCTGCAATATTGCGCAGTCGCAGTTGCCGGGCAATTTCCGTTGCTGCTTCGCAGTTGGTCCACAGCACTGTTTCGCGTGAGGTGGCCGAACTGGTAAAGGAGCCAGAGTTAACATCAATGACCGTTAGGGCTTCTGTGGGTTCAATGATAATGTAGCCCCCTGAGGGTAAATCGACCCGTGGCTTCAGGGCTTCACGAATTGCAGCATTGACCCGGAAATAATCGAGAATGGGAATGGCCTCTTGGTGATGGTCAATGAGCACACCCACGGGGGGTTTATTACTGTTCCAGTTCATTAGGTGCTGCTTCACGCGCTTCACCCCACCGGCGGTATCCACCACAATACGGTTCACATCACTGCTATAGACATCCCGCAGCACCCGCTGAATAAAATCGTCATCTCGCCCTAGCAGCAGGGGAGGACGACTAGATGCGGCTTGCTGTTGAATGGTTTCCCACTGCCGTTGCAATAGCTCTAGGTCTTCGAGAATGGCCTCTTCGCTCATGCCCTCTGCTTCAGTGCGCACAAGTAGCCCCATCCCCGCTGGCTTCACCAAAATACCGAGGGCGCGCAGCCGGTGCCGTTCCGCTTCGTTGGCAATGCGCCGCGACAGGTTCACCCCTCGCCCGTAGGGCATGAGCACCAGATAGCGACCGGGCAGGGAAATGTTCCCCGTCAGCCGTGGCCCCTTGTTGCCAGTGGGTTCTTTCATCACTTGCACCAGCACCTTTTGTTGGGGGCTGAGCAGTTCGGTAATTGCCCCAGCGGTACGCTTTAACCGCAGCGGTCCAAGGTCAGTGACATGGATAAAGCCATTGCGGGCGGTGTCACCCAAATTGACGAAGGCAGCATCAATACCGGGAAGCACATTTTCAACCACACCGAGGTAAATATCTCCCACCTGATGGCTGCCGGTGGCTACAATGAGCTCTTGAATTTGATCTTCGGCAAAAACTGCCGCCAGCCGATGCTGCTCGGCAATAATAATTTGCTTAGGCATTCATTATCCTTGGATAGTTTAACGCAACAAACGTAAGCATGAATTGGCTAAAAAGCTAACGGCTAGATCTAAGCCATCGCTGCCCCCCCGCAAACAGTGGAGACGACAGCACGTATGGCTAGAGGTAAGGTTGGTGTCAGAGTTGCTGTAGAGGTCAGTTGGCAACGAACGCTAGAATGCAAAATTGGTGATACCTGAAGACTCTGCACAGGTTGCAGGTAGTAAAGATGCCACCGAAGGCCAACTGGGATGAGATGGGAGTACTTAACTTTTTGTCTCTTGGGCTATTAAAGTTAAGTATTAGAGTCATTTTTCTACAGTTACTCTAATGGTCTCTGATTATACGCACCTCTGTCAATATTGACTAGGGGTCTTTAGAAAAAACTTTCTTGCCCCTTGGAGCTGGTGGCGATCGCTACCCACCCCTACCTCTCGTGTGTGACACTTTGGAAACTTGATAGGACACTTTAGCGATCGCCTGTAAAGCTGCTACAACTATAAGCATCTATAAACATCTGTTAAGAGTTTTAGATGGAGTCATTAGCCCCATTGAGGAGATTAACGCATGGGAGTCCACATCAAGCAAGCAGTGGAAGTCGCCACCTACATTATCTCACAACGCCTCCAAGGGAAAAAACGCTTTCCGCTCACCTTGATGCTTGAGCCTCTCTTCCGTTGTAACCTTGCCTGTTCCGGTTGCGGCAAAATTCAGCATCCTCTAGACATTTTGCGGAAATACCTCACCCCGGAAGAGTGCTTTCGGGCGGTTGAAGAGTGTGGCGCGCCCATTGTGGCCATTCCCGGCGGCGAACCCCTACTGCACCCGCAAATTGATGAAATTGTCAGTGGCCTAGTGGCACGGCGCAAGTTTGTTTATCTGTGTACCAATGGTATTTTACTGGAGGAGAGCCTCCACAAATTTAAGCCCTCCCCCTACTTTAGCTTCAGCGTTCACTTAGATGGCTTACGGGAGTGGCACGACAAGTGTGTGGATCGCAAGGGAGTTTTCGATATTGCGGTCAAGGCCATTAAGGCAGCCAAGGCAAAAGGCTTTCGCGTCACCACGAACACGACAATTTTTGAGGGCGCGAATGTGGCAGACATGCAAGCCTTCTTTGACTTTATTAGCTCCCTTGGTGTGGATGGGATGATGATTTCTCCGGGGTATGCCTACGAGTGGGCACCGGATCAAGAGCATTTCCTGAAGCGAGAGCAAACCCGTGCCCTTTTCCGCGAGATTCTGGCACCCTACCGTGCGGGCAAGAAGAACTGGAACTTCAACCACAATCCCCTGTTCCTCGACTTTCTTGTTGGCGAGAAAGATTATGAGTGTACTCCATGGGGGATGCCGAGCTACAGTGTGCTAGGCTGGCAGAAGCCTTGCTACTTACTGAACGAAGGTCATTATCAAACGTGGCAAGAACTCCTAGACAATACGAACTGGGAGAACTATGGCCACAAGAGTGGTAATCCCAAGTGCCGCGATTGTATGGTGCACTGTGGTTATGAACCCACTGCGGCTATGGATGCCTTTAACCCCGGCAATATGGTGAAGGCGGCGGCCAGTCTATTTTAAGCCTAGCGGGGGCGCATCAGTTGCCAGCGGCTCTCAGCAGTCTTGACAGCGGCTGTGGGAGTCGCTTTTTGTAGTAAGACACTTTCAATGGCGCGACCCACATTTTGGGAAAAGCGGGCATAACCGCGAAAATTTGGCCGTGCTTGAGCTGTTGGTAGTTGTTCCAAAAATACCTTCAGGGTGGGCTGTGTGGCTAAAAATGCTTGATAGCGATCGCTAGTCAAGACGGCTTCATTTACGGGTAAATAGCCGGTTCCCACGGCCCACTCGGTTTGAAACTCCTCGCTGAGGACATAACTCAGAAATTCTAGGGCGGCCTGTTCACGCTCAGGGCTAGAGCGAAAGACAAACAAGTTTTCACCTCCGAGAGCTGTGGCGGTGGTTGTCAGGGCAGGGATGGCCAAAACATCAAAGTCCACCCCTGACTGTTGCAGTTGCCCTAGGGTCCATGGTCCGCTAATTTGCATCGCCACCTCCCCACGGATAAATTGATCCAGTTCGTAGCCGCGCTCGGGGGCAGACAGGGTGGCTAGCCCTTTTTGGCGGAGGCGTTGCCAAAATTCAAGGGCAGTGATGGCGGCAGGGGTGTCAATGTGGGCGGTGGCGGCAGTGTCTCCGAGGTGCCCCCCGGCACTCCAAAAAAAGGGCAACCATGTAAAGACTGTGAATTCCCCTTGTCCTAGAGCCAGCAGCAGGGGCATGGTTCCCGTGGTTTTCAGGGTTTGGGCAACGGCCTCTAGCTCCTGCCAAGTGGTGGGGAGAGTGGTAATGCCTGCGGCAGCAAACAGGCTGGGGCGGTAAAAAATACCGACATTGTTGGTGGCAAAGGGAATGGACCAGTAGTGGTCACCGTAGCGCATCGTGGGCAGGAGGGCAGGGCTGATGTGCTTCCGATAGGGGGTGGTAGCCCACCAGTCATCAAGGGGACGCAATGCCCCCAGATCGACAAATTGGCCGGTGATGGTGGGGTTGTACCAGAGCAGATCTGGCGCGGCATCCCCCACAACAGCGGCCAAGATTTTCGGCAATTGCTGGTCGGGTTGCCCGACGTAGAGGGCTTGGACGTGGATTTGAGGATGCTGAGCATTGAAGCGGTCGACCAAGCGTTGCAGGACAACCCGGTTAGCAGGGGGGTTGACCCCATGCCAGAAGGTGATCTCGAGGCGATCGCTGGCACGGGGCGCACTACATCCCACCAGCAGGATGCTGAGGAGTGCCAGTAGGCCAAGCAGTAACCAGCGCCTATTGGAGTCGATCAATCGTGCGGTACTGGATGGCTTCGGCCACATGGGGTGCTTGTAGGGGTTCACTGGCAGCCAGATCGGCAATGGTACGGGCTACTTTTAGGATACGGTCTGTTGCCCGCGCCGATAAGCCTAACTTGGCGATCGCCCCTTCGAGTAAGGTGGTCGAGGAGTCATCAAGGCGGCACCACTGGCGCAAATGGCGACTCTGCATTTGGGCATTACAGTGCAGACCGGGGTCGTGGGCAAAGCGCTGTTGCGATCGCTGCCGCGCTGCCAAAACCCGCTGCCGTACTGTTTGCGAGTCTTCCCCTGAGGTCTGGCGGGTAATTTCCTCAGGGGTAAGACGACTCACACTCACCTGCAGATCAATGCGATCTAGGAGTGGGCCAGAAAGCTTTGCCCAGTAGTGTTCCCGCTGGCGGGGTGAGCAGGTACAGGGTTGCACCGGATCGCCATAGTAGCCACAGGCGCAGGGATTGGTACTGGCGACTAGGGTAAATTGTGCGGGAAAAACCACCGATTGGCGGGTGCGGGAAATGGTAACCTGTCCATCCTCAAGGGGCTGGCGCAAAAATTCTAAAACATCCCGCTTGAACTCCGTTAATTCATCTAGGAACAAGACACCACGGTGAGCAAGGGAGATTTCTCCCGGACGAGGATAGCTGCCACCCCCCACTAGGGCGGGACCTGAGGCTGAGTGATGGGGACTGCGGAAGGGTGGCTCTTGGATCAGCCGCCCCCGCTCCTTGAGTAACCCCGCAACAGAGTGGATTTTGGTGACTTCTAGGGCTTCGCTAAAACTCAGGGGTGGCAAAATCGTGGGTAGTCGCCGTGCCAGCATGGTTTTACCACTCCCCGGTGGCCCGACAAAGATCAGATTATGGCCGCCGGCAGCAGCAATTTCTAGGGCGCGGCGGGCTTGGTACTGGCCTTTGACATCTTTTAGATCAAGGGTAAAGGAAGGGCGCTGCACTGGTTCCGACAGTGCTGTTGTAGGCGATCGCGATGCCGGGTCATTGAGGAATGCGGCCACCTCCGTAAGGGTCTGGCAACCGTAGATCCTTAAGCCCTGCACCACCGCCGCCTCAGCTACATTGGCCATGGGCACCACCAACCCGCTCATGCCTTGGGCTTGGGCAGCAACGGCGATCGCGAGCACCCCAGCAACCGGACGTAGTGTGCCATCTAAAGACAACTCCCCCAGAAAGAGATAATCCCCCAGCACCTCCGTGGCGACCTGACCAGAGGCCGCCAAGATACCAAGACTAATGGGCAGGTCAAAACTGGGGCCTTCCTTCCGCAAATCCGCTGGCGTTAAATTGACTACAATCCGCCGCATCGGCACGTTAAACCCAGCATTGCGAATGGCCGCCTTCACCCGCTCCCGAGCCTCTTGTACCCCTGCATCCGGCAACCCCACCACCACAATGGCGGGCAGCCCCCCAGCCACATCCACCTCAACCCCTACTGGAATGGCATCAATGCCCAAAACCGCTGCACTCCAAACCCGCGCCAGCATACCTCTACTCAAGCATGGTCTTGAAACTTATACCCCACTCCAATGACAGTTTTAATAAACCTTGGTTCACTGGGATCTGGTTCCACCTTTTTTCGCAGTCGCGCGATGTGGGTATCGACAACGCGATCATCCCCAAAGTAGTCGCTCCCCCACACCCGCTCAATTAATTGTTCTCGCTGCCACACTCGCCCGGGTTGGCTCATCAGGTGCATCAGTAAGTTAAACTCAAGGGTTGTTAAATCAAGGGTTTCTGGGGGCTGGTGACCTAAATGGCGCACTGCCTTTCGCTGGTCGGGGTCAAGGGTAAAGCTGGACGTACGGTAGATGGGGGTTTGCCCCCCTTGGCGTAAACTCCGTCGCAACAATGCCCGCACCCGGGCAATGAGTTCCCGAGGGCTAAAGGGCTTCACCAAGTAATCATCAGCGCCCGTGGAAAGACCCACAATACGGTCAATTTCATCACTTTTAGCTGTCAGCATCAAAATATAAGGATCTTTGGCAAGGGGCTTTTGACGCAGACGGGCACACAGTTCAAGGCCATCAAGGCGCGGTAGCAGCAGGTCAAGAATAATTAAATCGGGTTGGAGGTCTTTGGCTAACTCTAGCCCTTGCAGGCCATCATGACACAAACGACAACTAAAGCCATCACTGGTGAGCGTGCTTTCGACAAGCGTGGCAATGTCACGGTCATCTTCAATGATTAAAATTTGCAGCGGCAGCACTCATCACCGTCCTGTCAGTGGCAGCAGCTCTGCTGATCTGGAAAACGCTTACACCTAGAGTCCCCAAGGCTGCTACTCTGCGTACAGTGGGGGCATTCCTCTTCACTGGCGATCGCCTCCATATCTCTGTAGTTGCAAAAATCAGAAAGAGCACCGACGACTGGCCGTGTTTCGTCTCGGTGCCCTTAACTGGTTCGCTCCTCACACACTTAAAGACCTTAGCAGAAACTCCGCAGTTTTGTCACTATTGCACACGATTTTTCATGAATTTTGATTGCGAAGCTGGGCTATATGTATAGCAATGGCGCTGCCTAGCGCAAACTACCAAGGGTATGCCGCCATGCCAACTCCTTGCTTAGAATTTCTAGCGATCGCCGCTCTTTGCCCTCAAATAAGGGGGTAATGGTTTCCAGAATATGGGCAAGCAGGGGAGCAGCATAGTTCCCCGTTGAGCGCAATAGATGGGCATAGTAGCGAAACTGGGCGTGTCCGTTGTGGCTGCGATGAAAGGTCGCGATCTCTTTTGGGGTTAGCTGCCACACTGGCGTATTCACAGGCACCACCAAGGTTGGGATTCCCTGTTGACCGTAGGCGTGTCCCTGAGCTTGCTCAAGGTGGCCAATGAGGGCAATCCACAGCAGGGTGCGGGTTTCACTCACCAAATCCGGGCTGAGGAAGGTGTCTGCCGTGGTTGTTAAGCGCGGGCTAAGTTGATTAAACTGCGGGTTGAGCAATTGGGAGTTATAAATGACACCAACGGCCCAGTGCCGCTGCTCATCCGCGAGTTGCACAAAGCGGCCAAAACCATAGTCTTCCGGTTGCGGTGGGGTGGACACATCAAACTGATCCACCAGTTGGGCAATGTAATCACAGTGGGAGTTGGATTTAACAATGTGTCCGAGGTAAATGGCAGTATTAGTCATAATGCTCTGCTAGGGCTTGTTGTTGGGCTAAAACAAGCTGGTGAATCCCATGGGTGGCGGCATCGAGCATGGTATTGAGGTCACTGCGGCTAAAGACTCCGGCCTCGGCAGTGCCTTGTACCTCAAGAAATTGACCGTCACTGGTCATCACTACATTAAAGTCAACGCTAGCCGCGACATCTTCGGCATAGGTGAGATCCAAGTAAGCCGTCCCGTCGATGAGTCCCACGGAAACGGCGGCCACCTGCTGAATCAGGGGCGATTCTGCTAGGACACCCGTCTTTACGAGTTGATTCACCGCATCGACTAAGGCAATATAGCCACCAGTGATGGCCACAGAACGGGTGCCGGCATCCGCTTGTAACACATCGGCATCCACAATGAGCGTGCGCTCCCCCAAACGGCTAAAGTCTAGGGCGGCGCGTAAGCTGCGACCAATCAAGCGTTGAATTTCTTGGGTGCGGCCAGAGAGTGTTAACACTTCCCGCTCCTGCCGTTGGCGCGTGGCACCGGGAAGCATGCGGTATTCGGCGGTTAACCAGCCACGGCCACTGCCCTCCAAAAACTTGGGTACCCCTTCGCGCACACTCACGGTACACAAAACGTGGGTTTGTTCGGCTTGGGCTAGCACCGATCCGAGGGGAAATTGTGTAAACTACTCCCAGCTAAAGCAGGGAGCTTTTAGTAGCCCTGCAGTTAGCAAGCCAACCACGAGCCTCTGGGGTGGTTTACAACACCCCCAATCGACCGTTACCAGTGCCTTAAACAACCGTTTCTGGTGTCCGCAGTACAATTATAACCTAAGGCAACTAAAGTTGCTAAAGGAGCTTTCCTCCCCGCACTGAAGTACGGGGCTTCCAGCCATACCCGATGTGAAGTGCCGTTGAAAGCGGTGCGATCGCAACTCCTGTGGGTCTCGGCCATCGGGTCGCTGCCACCCCATGGGTGTTCCTCCTGCTAGTTGATTTTTTATTATCAATCCTAGAGTTAAAGTGTCCCTGTGTCTGGGATGGAAGATAATGTAGCTATTGCTACACGTTATCGTCTCTAGCCAGTGCTAAATAGAGAGAGAACCTTAGTTTGACGGCCATAGGTAAGGAGTTTACTTTGAAAAAGGTAGAAGCAATTATTCGTCCCTTTAAGCTTGATGAAGTAAAGATTGCCCTAGTGAATGCTGGAATTGTGGGGATGACGGTCTCGGAGGTACGGGGCTTTGGACGCCAAAAGGGGCAGACGGAACGCTACCGTGGCTCAGAATATACGGTGGAGTTTTTACAAAAGTTAAAAGTAGAAATTGTTGTCGAAGATACCCAAGTGGATATGGTGGTTGCCAAAATCATTGAAGCCGCACGGACGGGGGAAATTGGCGACGGCAAAATCTTTGTCACCCCAGTGGAGCAGGTGATCCGTATCCGCACCAGCGAAAAAGACCACGAAGCGGTCTAAGTCTTGATGGTTGCCATTTCCGGCAATACCCAGCTCTTGGGGGTGATTGGCGACCCCATTTCCCATACCCTCTCGCCAGCTATGCACAATGCCGCACTGGAATACTTAGGGCTGGATTATGTCTATGTGCCCTTTGCGGTCAAGGCTAGCGATTTGGAGGCGGCCATAGCGGGGTTGGCGGCACTGAGGGTAGTGGGCTTTAATGTTACCATTCCCCACAAAGAGGCCATTGTGCCTCACTTGGCTGCCATTAGTGACTTGGCGCAGCAGGTAGGGGCGGTGAACACGGTCTATCGCAGTGACCAAGGGTGGGTAGGTACCAACACAGATGTGCATGGTTTTTTTAGCGCCGCTGCGATCGCTCCTTTGGAACTGGTCAGACACGGCAGTACTGGTTTTAGGCTATGGCGGTGCTGCCCGAGCAGTGGTGGCGGCCTGCCATGATTTAGGGTGCTCACAGCTTTATGTGAGTGGCCGTCAGCCGGAGCGGTTGGCAGCCTTTGTAGCCAGTTGGCCGAATCTCACTTTAGAGGCGCTGCCGTGGGAGGCACGCACTTCGTGTCTCGGGGATATTCGCTTAGTGGTCAATACGACCCCCATTGGCATGAGTCCTCACCGGGAGGCTACCCCCCTTGCGGCGGAGGATTTAGCACAATTGCCGGCCACCGCAGTGGTCTATGACTTAATCTATAAACCTCGCCCTACCCTGCTGCTGCAATTGGCTATGGCGCGGCAACTGCACACCATTGATGGATTAACGATGCTGCTGCACCAGGGGGCGGCAGCTCTTGAGCACTGGCTTGGCCAACCGGCTCCCACTGCGGTGATGGCCGCTGCCCTTGAGGCAGCGTTGGCTGAGCGATCGCTGCCGGTGCGCCCCTAGCGGGTTAGGATAGTGCTAATTGAGGGGAAACAATGCTATCCAAGGGCTTTGAGGTTGAACTCTATACTGGTACCCCAACAGGAGAGGTTATTGGCCTGTCGGATCAAATTGTCCAAGCGTTGCCCGGTTTTGTGCGGGAGCCGGACAGTCGCAATGTCGAATTCACAACTCCGCCTGTGTATCTTTACGATCAAGCATTGTGTGATCTATTGCGACCACGGTTTCGCTTGCGAGCCTACCTACACTCATTAGGGGAGTTGACGCTGGTGCCTGGCAGTACCCTGAGTTTAGGGGATAGTCAGCAGTTTTATCGCTCAGACCCGCACAATCCTTACCACACCTACATTGAGCAAACCTACGGCAGCCGCGTTGTGACGGCCAGTGTTCATATCAATATTGGCCTGCGGGACCCAGACGCGCTGATCCGCGCCTGTCGGTTAGTGCGCTTAGAGGCAGCGCTGTTTCTGGCCTTAAGTGCATCTTCCCCCTTTTTGGATGGGGACGTGACTGGTTACCACTCGACTCGCTGGGCAACGTTTCCCAAGACCCCTGCCTATGTACCCCTGTTTAGCAGCCATGCCCATTTTATTGCGTGGACCGAAGCCCAACTGCGGCAGGGCACAATGCAAAATGTGCGCCATCTTTGGAGTGCGGTGCGCCCCAATGGCGATCGCCGCCCCTACGATCTCAACCGTCTGGAGTTGCGGATTTGTGACCTCGTTACGGATCCCATTGAGTTACTGGCCATTACTGCCCTTTTAGAAGCGCGTTTGTTGCAGTTGCTGGAGCAGCCGGAGCTGGATCCGCTGCAGGGGAGTTACCTCCACCGCCAAGGGGTGGATCTAGCACAACTGGCCGATGCCAACGAAATGCAAGCGGCTCGCCACAGCCTCGAGGCGGTGTTGACCCACTGGCAAGACGGTCGTCAACTTACAGCCGCAGCCTGGATTGCCGAACTCGTTGAGGAGGTATGGCCGATCGCCAAGGGGCAGGGGTTTAGCTGCTTTTTGGCTCCTATCAAGAAAATTTTGCGTCAAGGCAACACTGCCCAACAATGGCTAGGGCAGTACCATGCCGGAGTACCGATCTCAGAGATTATGGCGGCGGCGGTGCAGGCAATGGCCACGGCAGAACAAGAGTTTGCCGCGCAACTCTGTCAACCGGTTCCCATTCTTCAAGGATAGGCATGGCGCATTTGTTTATTAGCACGGGTGAGGTGTCCGGGGATTTACAGGGGGCATTATTAGTCAAGGCTCTCTATCGCTTAGCTGCCGACCGCAACATTCCCCTGCGCATTTCTGCCTTGGGGGGCGATCGCATGGCGGCGGCAGGGGCAACGGTGCTCTTTAATACCGGCGGTATTGGCTCGGTTGGCCTTCTGGAAGCCCTGCCCTTAGTGAAAACGACCATTGCGCTGCAACTCAAGGCTCGCCGCTATCTGCAGCGCCATCCCCCCGATCTGGTTGTCCTGATTGACTATATTGGCGGCAATATGGCTATGGGAGGGTTTATTCGTAAACACTTTGCGGTGCCGATGGTCTATTACATTGCGCCGCAGGAATGGGTGTGGTCCCATAGCCTGAAAACCACCCGCCAAATTGTTGCCCTCAGCGATCGCCTGATTGCTATTTTCCCAGAGGAAGCCAAATACTATCGCCAACACGGTGCCAATGTGGTGTGGGTGGGGCATCCGCTGTTAGATCGCATTGCTGCTGCCCCCAGTCGCGAGGCGGCGCGTCAAGCCTTAGGGATTGGCCCAGAGGAGTTGGCGATCGCCCTGTTGCCCCTCTCCCGCAAGCAGGAAATCAGGTCGCTGTTGCCCTTGATTTTGGGAGCAGCAACAAATATTGCCAAGGTCTATCCCCACGCGCGGTTTTGGCTGCCGCTTTCTCTGCAGCAGTACCGCCCATCGATTGAGGCCGCTTTGCAGCACTACCCCATTAGAGTCACGCTCGCCGATGACTCGTTACTGGTGTTGGCCGCCGCAGATCTGGCGATCGCCAAGTCGGGCACGGTCAACCTAGAAACCGCCTTGTTGAATGTGCCGCAGGTGGTGATTTATCGGGTCAACCCCATTAGTCTTTGGCTGTACCGCATCTTTTTGAACTTTAACCTTGACTTTGTCTCTCCCCCCAATTTACTGGCCGGAAAAGCCATTGTGCCGGAGCTACTCCAGGAGAACGCTACGGTTCAAACCATTACTGCCACTGCCCTAGGGCTACTCGCTAATCCTGAACAGCAAGCAGCCATGAAGGCCGAGTATCGTGCTATGCGACGGGCCATGGGAACCCCCGGTGTGGTGGAGCGTGCCGCGACGGAAATTTTAGATCTGCTAACGCACCATTGAAAACGGGTTGATGTAAAACTCGCCAGTTTGGATCAAGCTCGTGAGGCGCACTCCATAGTACCCAAAGTACAGCAAGGCTAGCCACCACCAGTTTTGTACCCGTTGCAGGTAACGGAAGGGGGTACGCTGTAGTCGCCGTCCAGTTTTTAATTCTGCCGCCATTAGCACAACTACCAACATAAACGCCGCAAATAGGGGAGGGCCAAACAGGTGCATAGAAAGGGCATCCTCAAAATTGCCGCGGGCGATCGCCATAAAGGAGCGGGTCAAGCCACAGCCAGGGCAGGGAATGCCCGTCAAGCTACGAACGGGACAAATGACAAAGGGCGGAGCCATACCATGGTTAAAGAGAACCGAGCCAACTAAAGGAGCCGTGGCCAACCCCAAAAACCCCCAGCGGCTCAAGCGTTCTTCCCTCGATAACACCGCATCAGAAAAGCTAATCATCGTGGCTGGATGTGCATAGGCGTTGTTCCCATTCTGCCGCAAACTTTGGAAAGTGATCCTCGAGGATGGCCTGCCGCGCCGCTTGGGTGAAACCGATGAGTTCAGTGACATTATGAATAGACAGCAGTGTATAGGCCAATAATTCCTTGGCGCGAACTAAGTGACTGAGGTAGGCACGACTAAAGGTACCACAGGTGTAGCAGGGACAGGTTGGATCGAGGGGGGCATAGTCTCGGCGAAACCGCGCATTTTTCAGATTCCAGCGGTTCCCCTGAACAATGGCACAGCCATGGCGTGCTAGGCGGGTGGGAATGACACAGTCAAATAAATCCACCCCTGCGGCGATCGCCCGCAGCATTTCTAGGTGGGTGCCCACCCCCATCAAATAGCGGGGCTTATGGGTGGGCAGCAGTGGCGCCGTCACCGCCACAATCTCGTGCATGGCAGTCGTCGGTTCCCCCACACTTACCCCCCCAATCGCATAGCCGGGTAAATCGTAGGCCAGCATGGCGGTGGCACACTCACGGCGGATATCGCCATATACCCCCCCTTGAACAATGCCAAACAGGGCTTGGTCTGGCCGTTGCTTTGCTGCAATACAGCGCTCGAGCCAGTGCAGGGTTCGTTGGGTTGCCTGGGTCACGACCGCGCGACTGGCGGGATAGGGGGGGCACTCATCAAAGGCCATGATCACATCTGCCCCCAATTGCTCTTGGATGCGGATGGCCCGCTCCGGTGACAATTCAATCATCTGGCCATCGTGGGGCGATCGGAACACAACCCCCGCATCGGAGATCTGGCGCATCTCACTGAGGCTAAAAACCTGAAACCCACCGGAATCCGTTAGGATTGGGCCTGACCACCCCATAAACCGATGCAGGCCACCGGCAGCGGCAACAATCTCTTCGCCGGGTTGCAGGTGCAAATGATAGGTATTGGCCAGCACCATTTGCGCCCCTGCCCCTTCAAGGTGCTGAGGGGTTAAGGTTTTGACGTTAGCCAAGGTGCCCACAGGCATAAAGCGAGGCGTGGCCACACTGCCGTGGGGAGTATGAAATAAACCCGCTCGGGCATGGCTGTGGCGACACTGCTGCTGACAGACAAACTCAAACACAACCCATTCCCAATGCCATGCGGTTCAAAGGAGCGTCAAAAATGTTAGCAAATGCCTAGACAAACTTACAATGGCTGATCTATGATTAAAACTTGTGACCAAAAACGGATACTGAGTTGGGGGCGATCGCCTCAATCCCCTTAAGTCCTTGGTTCCACTGATCCATTCAGATGTAGCTGGCTGTTAGCCCGTAAACAAACGCCATAACGCCATTATCATCTGAAACTGTCCTTGCTCGACGATAGATACGCCCAAGGCGTTGTCTTGCTGACCGTGTAACTGCTGGGTCAATCCACCATTCCTAACTGCGGGAATCTGCCGAGGTGTAGTGTGCACGCTACCTCTCGCTGTTTTGTTGTGATTCGTACTTTTAAGGAAAGCGATCGTGACAGTTGGTATTTTAGGGACAAAATTGGGCATGACCCAAATCTTTGATGAGGTGGGCAAAGCTGTCCCCATTACAGTGGTGCAGGCCGGACCGTGTCCGATCACCCAAATCAAGACCCCTGCAACAGACGGCTACACGGCCATTCAGGTGGCATTTGGCGAGGTGCGCGAAAAAACCCTTAGTCGTCCTGAGCGCGGCCACCTCAGCAAACATTCGCAAACGCCGCCCATGCGTCATCTGCGGGAATATCGCCTTGATGACACGTCCCCCTACCAACTGGGTCAGACCATCACCGTGGATATTTTTAGCCCTGGTCAATTGGTCGATGTGCGTGGCACCAGCATTGGTCGCGGCTTTGCAGGCTATCAAAAACGACACAACTTTAAGCGCGGCCCGATGGCTCACGGCTCTAAGAATCACCGCTTACCGGGGTCAACCGGTGCCGGTACAACGCCGGGGCGCGTCTTTCCAGGGAAACGCATGGCCGGTCGCATGGGGAATGCAACGGTCACAATTCGCAAGTTGCAAGTTGTGCGTGTCGATAGCGAGCGGAACTTGATCTTAATCAAGGGGGCACTGCCCGGTAAGCCGGGGGCACTGGTGAGTATTACCCCCGCAAAGGTCGTTGGTCACAAGTAAGGGCTTAGAGAGTGCAGTTATGGTTGCATGTGTTGTAAAGGACTGGCAAGGGGCTGATAGCGGCGAGGCAACCCTTGATCTTGCTACGGCCAAGCCAGAAACCGCGAGTCATATTGTCCATCGCGCCCTTGTGCGGCAGTTAGCTAACGCGCGTCAGGGAACGGTTTCCACGAAAACCCGTGCTGAAGTTCGCGGCGGTGGTCGCAAACCATGGCGGCAAAAAGGTACGGGTCGTGCCCGTGCTGGCTCGATTCGCTCACCTCTGTGGCGCGGTGGTGGTGTCATCTTTGGCCCTAAGCCCCGGGACTACTCCCAAAAAATGAACCGTAAAGAGCGGCGGCTGGCTCTGCGCACAGCGCTGATGGATCGTGCCGCAGATTTAATTGTGGTTCAGGAGTTTGCGGATCAGTTGCCGCGCCCCAAAACCAAGGAATTGGTGACAGCACTCCAACGCTGGGGGGTGCAGCCAGACCAAAAAGTACTGCTGTTGGTGAATGATCTGGCGGAAATGATTATTCTCTCGGCACGTAATGTACCAACGCTTAAAGTGTTGCGCGCCGATCAGTTAAATGTGTTTGATTTGCTCCACGCCGATCGCATTGTTGCCACAACGGGGGCGATCGCCAAAATTCAGGAGGTGTACGGTGACTAAAGTGCAGCCCCGCGTCCTTGCGGATCTAATTAAGCGTCCGATCGTAACCGAAAAGGCCACGGTGCTATTGGAAAACAACCAATATACCTTTGATGTCGATCGCCGTGCCACCAAGCCGCAAATCAAGGCCGCCATTGAAGATCTGTTTAATGTCAAGGTCACTGGCGTTAACACCTACAACTTACCCAAAAAAGCAAAGCGGGTAGGGCGCTTCATCGGTCATCGCACCCAATACAAGCGGGCGATCGTCACCCTTGCCCCCGAGAGCAAAATTAACCTCTTCCCCGACGTTTAACGGAGCACCAAGATCATGGGCATTCGTGCATACCGACCCTACACCCCCGGTACCCGCCAAAAATCCGTTTCCGACTTTGCCGAAATTACAACAGATACCCCCGAAAAATCCCTCACCCGTGGCTATAAGCGGGATAAAGGTCGGAATAATCGCGGTGTGATTACCAGTCGGCGGCGAGGTGGCGGCCATAAGCGCCGTTACCGTGAGGTGGACTTTCGCCGCAGCAGCAAAGTGAATGTACCCGCCAAAGTGGCCACGGTAGAATACGACCCCAACCGCAACGCCCGGATTGCCCTTATTCACTACCAAGATGGTGAAAAGCGCTATATCCTTCATGCTCGCGATCTCGCTCCAGGTAGCAACATTATTGCCAGCCCCGATGCCCCCATTGAAGTCGGCAATGCGCTGCCCCTTGGCAAAATCCCGCTGGGAACCAGTGTGCATAACGTAGAAATTACCCCCGGTCGTGGTGCTCAAATGGTGCGCGCCGCAGGGGCAATGGCACAGGTCGTGGCTAAGGAAGGGGATATGGTTACCTTAAAACTCCCTTCCGGTGAGGTGCGCCTCTTCCGTAAAGAGTGCTATGCCACCATCGGCCAAGTCGGCAATGTGGAGGCCAACAACCTTAGCATGGGTAAGGCTGGGCGCAATCGTTGGAAAGGTCGGCGGCCAAAGGTACGCGGTTCCGTCATGAACCCAGTGGATCACCCCCACGGTGGTGGTGAAGGCCGTGCCCCCATTGGTCGCAGTGGACCGGTTACCCCTTGGGGCAAACCCACCCTTGGTTACAAAACCCGCAAGAAGAAGAAACTCAGCAATGCCCTCATTGTGCGGCGACGCAAGAAGTCGTCCAAGCGTGGTCGTGGCGGTCGTCAGTCTTAAGGTACTCCGGAGAAGTTAGGTTATGGGACGTTCACTGAAAAAAGGCCCCTTTGTGGCAGATCATCTCTTACGGAAAATTGAGGCACTCAACGAGCGCAACAGCAAGGAGGTGATCAAAACATGGTCGCGGGCATCCACCATTGTGCCAGAGATGATTGGCCACACCATTGCGGTACACAACGGCAAACAGCACGTGCCTGTGTATATCACCGAGCAAATGGTCGGCCATAAGCTGGGGGAATTTGCTCCCACCCGTAACTTCCGCAGCCACGTCAAGGGGGATAAAAAAGCCCGCCATTGATCATTACTGTTTAGCCACCGTATTGGATAGCTGTCTATGGTTTCTACCGCTTCTCCTGCCGCCCGTGCTTCAGCCAAATACGTCCGCATGTCCCCCCATAAGGTACGGCGGGTGCTAGATCAACTCCGGGGACAAACTTATCGTGATGCCCTGATTATGCTGCGGTTTATGCCCTATCGTGCCTGTGAACCCATTACAAAGGTGCTGCGCTCGGCAGCGGCTAACGCAGAGCACAATCTGGGGTTAGACCCAGCAACCCTAGTGATCAGCCAAGCCTACGCGGATCAAGGCCCTTCCTTAAAGCGGTTTCGCCCCCGCGCTCAAGGCCGTGCCTATCAAATTCGCAAACCAACCTGCCACATCACCATTGCTGTGGCTGCCCAAAACACCGCTGACGAATCGTAGAAGGATACCACTGTGGGACAGAAGATTCACCCAATTGGCTTTCGCCTCGGCATTACTCAGGAGCACCGCTCCCGCTGGTATGCAGATGCCGATCGCTACCCCGATTTACTCAAAGAAGATCATCAAATCCGCACCTACATCAACAAGGTGATGGGGAATGCCGGTATTGCCGAGATTCGCATTGAACGCAAGGCCGATCAAGTGGAGTTGCAAATTCGCACTGCTCGTCCTGGGGTGGTTGTTGGCAAAGGCGGGCAAGGGATAGAAAAGCTGCGGGAAGACCTGCGGCAAATGCTACCCCCTAGCCGCACGGTCAAAGTCAATGTCCTTGAAGTCAATCGTGTGGATGCGGAAGCCAGTTTGCTGGCGGAGTATATCACCCAGCAGCTAGAGCGGCGGGTGGCCTTCCGGCGGGCTGTGCGGCAGGCGATTCAGCGGGCACAGCGAGCCGGGGTTGAAGGGATCAAAATTCAAGTGGCGGGTCGGCTGAACGGCGCTGAAATTGCCCGTACCGAATGGACGCGCGAAGGTCGAGTGCCCCTGCATACCCTACGTGCCGATATTGACTACGCCTATCGGACAGCGCGCACCATTTACGGTATTTTGGGGGTCAAGGTGTGGATCTTCAAGGGTGAAGTGCTCCCAGGTCAACCAGAAGCTGCGAGTCGTGAACCACATCGGCGCACTGGCCAACGCCGCTTGCCTCAATTTGAAAATCGCTCTAACTAACAAGGAAGTCAGCGATGTTAAGTCCTAAGCGTACTAAATTTCGGAAACAACAGCGGGGACGAATGACTGGGGTTGCCAGTCGCGGTAGCTCGATTCATTTTGGTGACTTTGCCCTGCAAGCCCTTGAGCCAGCGTGGATTACCTCGCGGCAGATCGAGGCGGGGCGGCGAGCCATGACCCGCTATATTCGCCGTGGGGGCAAAATTTGGATTCGCATTTTCCCGGATAAACCCGTCACCATGCGCCCCGCAGAAACACGGATGGGGTCTGGGAAAGGCTCACCGGAATACTGGGTGGCGGTGGTCAAACCCGGACGCATTATGTACGAAATTGCAGGGGTGCCGGAGGCAACGGCTCGGGAAGCGATGCGCCTCGCCGCCTATAAGATGCCGATCAAAACTCGCTTTATTGTCCGTAATCAAGATGACGTGCAACAGGAGGGTTAGGGATGGCATTAACAAAAATGAGTGACCTGCGGCAACTCAGTGATCAAGAGGTGGGCGATCGCATCGTTGCTATCAAAAAAGAATTGTTTGATCTGCGGTTCAAAAAAGCAACGCGGCAGGAGGTCAAACCTCACCAATTTAAGCATTTGCGCCATGAGTTGGCTCAGCTTTTAACCCTTGAGAATGAACGTCGCCGCAGTGGAGGACACAACTAATGGCAGTGAAAGAACGTGTGGGTGTGGTGGTTAGCGACAAGATGGATAAAACCGTTGTCGTTGCCGTTGAAAACCGCTCTGCCCATCCCAAGTACGGCAAAATTGTTGTCAAAACCCGCCGCTATAAAGCCCACGATGAAAACAATGAAGCTAAAGTTGGCGATCGCGTGCGGATCCGTGAAACTCGCCCCCTCAGCCGTACCAAACGCTGGGCGATCGCCGAAATTCTCAACACTGGGACTGCTTAAGGAGAGCCAGCCATGATTCAACAGGAAACCTACCTGAACGTTGCCGACAACAGCGGCGCCAAGAAACTGCTCTGCATTCGCGTCCTCGGTGGCGGTAATCGTCGTTATGGCAGCGTGGGTGATGTCATTATTGCCACGGTTAAGGATGCCACCCCCAACATGGCCGTGAAAAAATCCGATGTCGTCCGAGCCGTCATTGTGCGTACCCGCAAAGCCATCCGCCGCGAAAGTGGCATGAGCATTCGCTTTGACGATAACGCCGCTGTACTGATCAACCAAGAGGGGAATCCCCGGGGCACCCGGGTGTTTGGACCGGTTGCTCGCGAACTGCGGGATAAAAATTTCACCAAAATTGTCTCCTTGGCACCGGAGGTTCTCTAATGGCTGCAAAAAAAGCAAAAGCACCTGTGCGCCATCGAATGCATGTCAAAAAAGGTGACACCGTACAAGTCATTGCCGGTCGCGATAAAGCCAAAGTGGGCGAAGTCCTAGCGGTGTTCCCCAAAACCAGTCAAGTGATTGTCAAAGGGGTCAACCTCAAAACAAAACATGTTAAGCCTCGCCAAGAGGGGGAATCTGGCCAAATTATTACGAAGGAAGCCCCCATTCATAGCTGCAAAGTCATGCTCTACTCCAGCAAGCAGAACGTTGCCAGCCGCATTTGCTACACCTACACCGAAGACGGTCGCAAAGTCCGAATGCTCAAAAAAACCGGGGAAATTATTGATTAGTTTCCCCCTCTCTGACCACGCCCAGAGACCTTGCCTAGGAGAAGTCCCCCATGTCCAAACGTCTGAAAGACCATTACAGCAAAACGGTTGTGCCGCAACTTATGCAGCAATTCCAGTACACAAATATTCACCAAGTCCCCAAAATCACCAAAATAACGGTGAATCGCGGGCTTGGGGAGGCGGCACAAAACGCCAAAGCCCTTGAAGCAACACTCGCAGAAATTGCGACCATTACAGGTCAAAAACCTGTGGTCACCCGTGCCAAGAAGGCGATCGCTGGCTTCAAAATTCGCCAAGGCATGCCAGTGGGGGTAGCCGTTACCCTACGTGCCGATCGCATGTATTCCTTTCTAGATCGGCTCATCAACCTTGCCCTCCCCCGGATTCGTGACTTTCGTGGCGTTAACCCCAAAAGTTTTGATGGCCGGGGCAACTATACCTTAGGACTACGGGAGCAACTTATTTTTCCCGAAGTCAACTACGACGATATTGATCAAATTCGCGGCATGGATGTCTCAATCATCACCACTGCCACCACTGATGAAGAAGGACGTGCCCTGCTAAAAGCAATGGGTATGCCGTTCCGTGATAACTAACGCCGGAGGCAGGATTTTTAAGGAGCAACTATGGCAGTAAACGACACGATTGGCGATATGCTGACTCGCATCCGCAACGCAAACCTTGCGCGGCATCAAAGCACGACCATCCCCGCCACGCGAATGACTCGCAGTATTGCCCAAGTGCTAAAGGCAGAAGGGTTCATTCGCGACTACGAAGAGCAGGGAGACGGCATTCAGCGACAATTGGTGGTTGCCCTCAAATATCGCGGCAAGCAACGCCAGCCAATTATTACTGCTCTCAAGCGGGTTAGCAAACCCGGATTGCGCGTCTATGCCAACTCCCGCGAACTCCCCCGGGTTCTTGGGGGGATTGGGATTGCCATTATTTCCACCTCCAGCGGCATCATGACCGATCGCGAGGCGCGGCAGCAGGGCATCGGCGGCGAAGTACTCTGTTACGTTTGGTAAGCTCGGAGGACGTCCTACATGTCTCGTATTGGCAAACGCCCCATTCCCCTGCCGAAAAATGTCACCCTGACCCTTGAGGGGCAACAGGTCACCGTCAAAGGTCCCAAAGGACAATTGAGCCGGGTACTACCCCCAGAGGTCACGGTGTCCCAAGAAGGTGAAACCATTCTCGTCCAGCGGCGCGACGAATCCCGAACAGCAAAAGAACGCCACGGGCTGTGCCGTACCCTTGTAGCCAACATGGTCGAAGGAGTGGCTCAGGGCTTTACAAAAAAGCTAGAGATCCAAGGGGTGGGGTACCGTGCTCAACAGCAAGGTAAAAATCTGGTGCTAAGCATGGGATACAGCCATCCGGTGGAAATTACGCCCCCCGACGGCATTACTTTAGAAATAGAAGATAACCAAGGCAAAAAAGTCCAGCAGGGCACCATCGTCCTTGTGAGTGGCATTGATAAAGAACTAGTGGGTAATTTGGCTGCCCAAATCCGTGGGGTTCGCCCCCCTGAGCCTTACAAAGGCAAAGGTATTCGGTACTCTGGTGAATTTGTCCGTCGCAAAGTTGGTAAGACAGGGAAGAAATAGATGAAGAAAACTCGTACTGCCGCTCGTCAAAGTCGGCATCAGCGCATTCGTCGCAAAGTCAAAGGCACCGGCGATCGCCCCCGTCTCGCTGTTTTCCGTTCCCACCAGCACATCTATGCCCAAGTCATTGACGACAGCCGGCATCATACCCTTGTCGCCGCCTCCAGTGTTGAGCCGTCACTGCGACAAAAGCTGGGAAATGGCAGCAACTGTGCCGCCTCTGCTGAAGTTGGGCGGCTGATTGCTGAGCGTGCCAAGGCCGCTGGCATCCAGCAAGTCGTCTTTGATCGCGGCGGAAATATCTATCACGGTCGCGTCAAAGCCCTTGCGGATGCTGCCCGTGAAGCCGGACTGGACTTTTAGAGGATGACCCGATGGCAAATCGTCGTAAAAACCCCCGTAAAGTTGAAAAAGAAACCGATTGGCAAGAACGAGTTGTTCAGATCCGCCGTGTCTCTAAAGTCGTTAAAGGCGGCAAAAAACTAAGCTTCCGCGCCATTGTTATTGTCGGCAACGAACGCGGGCAAGTGGGTGTTGGGGTCGGCAAAGCTGCCGACGTCATTGGGGCTGTCCGTAAAGGCGTTGCTGATGGCAAAAAGCACCTTGTCGAAGTTCCCATTACTAAATCTAACTCCATTCCTCACCCTACGTTTGGTGAAGGCGGAGCCGCCCGCGTTATGATTCGTCCCGCCGCCCCCGGCACTGGAGTTATTGCCGGTGGATCGGTGCGCACCGTCTTGGAACTGGCTGGAGTGCGCAACGTGTTGGCCAAACAACTGGGCTCCAGTAACCCCCTTAACAATGCCCGGGCAGCCCTAGAAGCCCTCGCGGCGTTGCGCACCTTCCCGGAAGTGGCCGAAGAGCGGGAAATCCCTGTGGAAAATCTTTATAGCAAGTAGTTAGGAGTAGCCCATGCGTTTTCAGGATGCTCAACCCCAACCGGGATCGCGGAGACGGAAGCGGCGCATTGGCCGTGGCATCTCAGCCGGTCAAGGGGCCAGTGGTGGATTTGGAATGCGAGGGCAAAAATCCCGCTCCGGTCGTCCCACCCGCCCCGGGTTTGAAGGGGGGCAAAATCCCCTCTATCGACGGCTACCCAAGCTTAAGCACTTCCCCATTGTCAACCGGAGGCTTTACACTACAATTAACGTTGCTCGTCTCAATACCCTACCTGCCAATAGTGTGGTTACCGTTGAGTCTCTGCTAGAGGCCGGAATTTTAACCACCGCAAAATATCCCTTGAAAGTGCTGGGGGATGGTGAGCTGAGCGTCAAACTGGAGGTGCACGCCGCTGCCTTTAGCGGTAGTGCTCGCGCCAAAATTGAAGCAGCGGGTGGGGTATGTGTCGATGCCGTCGTTACTGACAGCGAATAGAGGAAGCGGATCATGATTGTGAATCGCGGCAAAGCCCCCACCGCCCAAGAAACCTTTATGCAGATGGCTCAAGCCTCTGGGTTGCGAGGGCGACTACTAATCACGCTTGGGCTACTAATTTTAGTGCGTCTAGGCATTTATTTGCCAATTCCGGGCATTGATCGCGCCGTCTTTGCTCAGAGTGTTGAAGACAATGCCGTTATTCGCTTTCTAGATATTTTCTCTGGTGGTGGGATATCTGCCCTCGGCATTTTTGCCCTTGGCATTTTGCCCTACATCAACGCTTCCATTATTATGCAATTGCTGACGGCAGCCTTACCCTCCCTCGAACGGCTACAAAAAGATGAAGGCGAAGCGGGGCGGCGCAAAATCTCGCAGATTACCCGCTACGTCTCCGTGGCTTGGGCCATCCTCCAAAGCCTTGGTATTGCTGTTTTCGTCAGTTCAATTCCCGGAGCAGCGCTGCATCCGGGGCCGTTTTTTATTGCAGAAATTGTCATTGCCCTCACTGCTGGCTCCATGGTGGTGATGTGGATTTCGGAACTAATTACTGAGCGAGGGGTTGGCAATGGTGCCTCCCTCCTCATCTTTTTGAGCATTGTGGCGTACCTGCCGGGGTCAGTGGGTCAAACGATTGCCTTTGCTGAAAGTGGCGGCAATGTTGGCGGCATTGTGATTCTTGTTACGGTCTTTTTGGCCATGATTGTCGGCATTGTCTTTGTCCAAGAAGGCACCCGCCGCATTCCCATTGTTTCGGCGCGGCGACAGGTGGGGCGCAAACTCTACCGCGAGCAGACGAGCTACCTGCCGCTGCGGCTTAACCAAGGGGGAGTCATGCCCATTATTTTTGCCTCCGCTGTCCTCATTTTGCCCTCCACCCTAGCCCAGTTTACCCGCAACGAACTTATAGCTCAGATTGGTGCCTACATCTCCCCGGCAGGGCCAACACCGTGGGTTTACGTCATTGTCTATCTCCTGTTGATCCTGTTCTTTAGCTACTTCTACTCCTCCTTGGTGGTGAACCCCGTGGATATGTCCCAAAACCTGAAGAAGATGGGAGCAAGTATTCCTGGAATTCGTCCGGGGAAGGCCACCTCAGATTACCTAGAGCGCGTGCTGAATCGCTTGACCTTTCTGGGTGCCATTTTCCTAGGGTTAGTGGCAATTATTCCCACAGCAGTGGAAAGTGCCACTCGCGTCACCACCTTCCAAGGGCTAGGTGCCACCTCACTGCTGATTTTAGTGGGGGTAGCCATTGATACCTCGAAGCAAATTCAGACCTACGTCATTTCACAACGTTATGAGGGGATGGTGAAGCAGTAATGCGGTTAATTTTATTCGGTGGCCCCGGCTCTGGCAAAGGGACTCAAGCAGCGATTTTACTAGAGCACTTTGGTATTCCCCACATTTCTACGGGGGATATTCTGCGCTCCGAACGAGCAGCAGGCACGCCCCTTGGGCAACAGGCTCAGGGCTACATGGATCGCGGCGAACTGGTTCCAGATCAAGTCATTGTGGACATGGTGGCCAATCGCCTCCAGCAAGCGGATACAGCAACCGGCTGGCTGCTGGATGGTTTTCCGCGCAACCCGTCCCAAGCAAAGATCTTTGAGTCCATGCTGACGGATATTGGCCAAACCTACGACTATTTGCTGTTTTTAGATGTGCCTGCCCACATCCTCCAAGAGCGCGCCCTTAACCGAGCGAAGCAGGCAGCTTCCGGTCAGCAGCGCTCCGATGATACACCGGAAACCATTCTCAAGCGGCTACAGGTCTATGAGCAAGAAACACTACCTATGATTCAGCAGTACATCGGCCATCCTAAATTTGTTCATGTGGATGGTACTGGCACCATCGCGGAGGTCACTGCTGCGATTAAAGCTCGCCTTGGGGAGGTCAATTGTGTCTAAGCAGGATGCCATTGAAATTGAAGGTACGGTCACAGAGTCTTTGCCCAATGCCATGTTTCGTGTGGATTTGGACAATGGCTTTAATGTTCTTGCCCATATTTCCGGCAAAATTCGCCGCAATTACATCAAAATTCTGCCGGGCGATCGCGTCAAGGTCGAGCTCACTCCCTACGACCTGACCAAGGGACGGATCACCTATCGGCTGCGGAAGAAGTAGGCATTTGTTTGATTTACGACCTTTACTCTGCTAGAATGTAAAATTTGCGACTAGATGAGCGACTAATATGAAAGTAAGAGCATCGGTACGGCGTATTTGCGAAAAATGCCGCATTATTCGGCGGCGCGGTCGGGTGATGGTGATTTGCACCAACCCCAAGCACAAGCAGCGCCAAGGGTAACCCGTTAGTTGTTTAACAGATAGGAACTAGATTCATGGCTCGTATTGCTGGTGTTGACTTGCCCCGGGACAAGCGTATTGAAATTGCCCTGACCTATATTTATGGGATTGGCTTGACCCGCTCAAAGGAAATTTTAGCGAAAACGGGGGTCAATCCTGATACCCGCACCCGCGATTTATCGGATGCTGATGTGGCGGCCTTGCGCTCCGCCATTGACGACTACCAAGTGGAGGGGGATTTACGCCGCCTTGAAGCCATGAACATCAAGCGGTTAATGGATATTGGCAGTTACCGTGGTCGGCGGCATCGCTTGGGGCTACCGGTACGGGGACAGCGGACGCGCACGAATGCCCGTACTCGCCGCGGTGGTCGTCGCACTGTCGCTGGCAAGAAGAAACCTGCTGCCAAAAAATAGTTGTTTCCGTCTCTGTAACCTGTTCGACCCTCATATTTGGATAGATTATGGCACCCTCTGCAAAACGGTCTGGCCCTCGTAAGCAAAAGCGCAATGTCCCCAGTGGCGTTGCCCACATTCAATCAACCTTCAACAATACAATCGTTTCTATTACCGATCCCGGCGGTGAAGTGATCGCTTGGGCCTCTGCTGGCTCCAGTGGCTTTAAGGGCGCAAAAAAAGGAACCCCCTTTGCGGCTCAAACCGCTGCCGATAGTGCGGCACGACGTGCCATTGATCAGGGTATGCGCCAAATTGAGGTCATGGTGAGTGGGCCCGGGTCGGGTCGGGAAACGGCTATTCGGGCACTGCAAGCGGCTGGGCTCGAAATTACCCTCATTCGAGATGTCACACCGATTCCCCACAATGGTTGTCGCCCTCCCAAACGGCGGCGAGTCTAAGGATAAGGTTTGGGTTTGGGTTATCTGGGAGCATGGCTATGGCATATCAAATTGAATGTTTAGAGACACGGACTGAAGAGGATCAAAGTCAGTATGGCCAGTTTGCGCTCCATCCTTTAGCGCCCGGTCAAGGGGTAACGGTGGGGAACGCACTGCGGCGGGTGCTGCTGTCTGATTTACCGGGAAGTGCTGTGACGGCGGTGCGTATTGCTGGTGTTAATCACGAGTTCTCTACGATTCCCGGTGTGCGTGAGGATGTGATGGATATTTTGCTGCAAATGAAGCAGCTAGTGGTTCGCGGCCATACAACTGAGCCTCAGGTGGGTCGCATCTACGCCCAAGCCCCTGAGTCGGAGGCGCTAACGGTAACAGCGGCTTTGATTGAGTTGTCCTCCGATGTGGAGGTAGTCAACCCCAATCACTACATTGCGACGCTGATGCCAGGAGCAACCTTAGAGCTAGAGTTCAAAGTGGAGCGTGATAAGGGGTACCGTTCGGTGGAGCGGGTACGTGACGATCGCATGGCGCTGGACTACTTGCAGCTAGATGCGGTGTTTATGCCGGTGCGGCGCGTGAATTACAGTGTTGATTCGATGCGTACCAGTGGCACTGAGGGAGAGCGCCCCTTACAGGACTATCTGAAGCTTGAGATTTGGACCAATGGCAGCTTGACCCCTCAGGATGCCCTCAACCAAGCAGCGGGCATTTTGCTGGATCTCTTTAGTCCGTTGAAAGAAGTGCCCCTGCATGCCTCAGAGACAACGGCAACCGATGAATACGATGAAACGGGTCAAATTCAAATTGAGCAATTGAATCTTTCGGTGCGGGCGTACAATTGCTTGAAGCGTGCCCAAGTGAATACGGTTGCGGACTTATTGGAGTATTCCCAAGAAGATTTATTGGAAATCAAGAACTTTGGCCAAAAGTCTGCCGAAGAAGTGATTGAGGCGCTACAAAAGCACTTGGGTATTACGCTGCCCCCCCAAAAAGCGGCTCGCTCTAACTAACTAAAGTTATCAGGTTGAGGTTTTTGATATGCGTCATCAACGTCGTGTCCCCCAACTGGGGTTGCCTGCGGATCAGCGACGGGCACTCTTGCGCTCCCTCACAACAGAACTCATTCGCCATGGTCGCATCACGACCACGAAGGCTCGGGCGAAGGCTGTGCGCTCAGAGGCAGAACGAATGATTACTTTGGCAAAGGATGGGTCGCTGGCGGCGCGGCGGCGGGCATTGGGGTATCTCTACGATAAGCAACTGGTTCATGCCCTCTTTGCCCAAGCCACTGAGCGCTATGGCGATCGCAACGGTGGCTATACCCGCATTATTCGCAGCGTGCGGCGGCGGGGGGACAATGCTGAACTAGCGGTTATTGAACTCGTTTGAGCCTGAGGATGGCAGCGATGGCAACGACAGGGCAACAGCGCCTTGCACTGCTGATTCAGTACCAAGGGATGGCGTTCCACGGCTGGCAACGCCAAGTAGGGCAACGGACTGTACAAGAGGTTCTGGAGCAGGCGATCGCCCGTGTCGTAAATCATCCAGTGAGTGTAGTGGCGGCCGGGCGCACAGATGCTGGGGTGCACGCAGCGGGTCAGGTTGCCCACGTCACGGTTAACTCGCCGATTCCTGCCCATCGCTGGCCAGCGGTCTTAAATGCGCGTTTGCCGATGGATGTTCTGATTCGAGCAGCGGCAGCCGTGCCTGAGCATTGGCATGCGCGTTTTTCGGCGCTTTGGCGGCGCTATCGTTATACCCTTTACACGGATCCTTGCCCCAACCTGTTTTTGCGGGGGTTAACGTGGCACTGTTACCAGTACCCCCTTGATACAGAGATCATGCAGGCGGTGTTGCTGCCGTTAGTCGGACGGCATCACCTCAGTGCATTTCATCGTGCAGGGTCGAAGCGCCGCCATTCGTGGGTAGAGGTGCAGGAGGTGAGCTGTCAGCGCCGCGGTGCCTTAGTGGAAATTGAGGTGCAGGCCTCTGGGTTCCTCTACGGGATGATGCGGTTGCTGGTGGGTCTCTTGGTGCAGGTCGGCCAAGGGCGGCGATCGCCCGCCAGCTTTACGGAGATCTGGCAGCAAGAGCAACGCCATTTGGTGAAGTATGCAGCCCCGGCGGCGGGTCTGTGTCTGCTAGGCGTCGGCTACCCTGAGTCGCCCTTTCCCCATGGGTTGTGCACCCATGCAATGCCACAGTTTCAGTTGGCCACCGCCTTGCCGCACTTGTCGATTGCTTAAGAATCTATGGAGTTTGTGATGACCAATACCCTGAAAACGCCGCTACCCACCGTGGAGTCCCTTGACCCCCAGTGGTACGTTATTGATGCAGCGGATCAGCGCTTGGGTCGCCTTGCGACGGCGATCGCCCGGATTCTCAGAGGCAAAAACAAAGCCATCTATACACCCCATATGGACACCGGTGATTTTGTCATTGTGATCAATGCCGAGAAAGTGGTGGTTACGGGCAAAAAACGCTCCCAAAAGCTCTACCGTCGCCATTCCGGTCGTCCGGGAGGCATGAAAACAGAGACCTTTGATCAGTTGCAAGCCCGCATCCCTGAGCGGATCATTGAGCACGCTGTCAAGGGAATGCTGCCGAAAAACTCCCTTGGGCGTAAATTGTTCACCAAGCTCAAAGTCTATGCTGGGGCGGAGCACCCTCACCAAGCCCAAAAACCTCAGTTCTTAACCATTACCACTATTCCGGGAGCTTAAGCCATGCAGATTGCTGATCAGTCGAAACGAGTTGTTTATCTGGGAACGGGTCGTCGTAAATCCGCCATTGCCCGCGTCCGATTGATACCCGGCAATGGCCAATTTATCGTTAATGGTCGGGACGGCGCTGATTACTTGCAGCATAACCCTACCTATTTAGGGCTGGTCAAAGCACCCCTCGAAACCCTTGGTCTTGAGAGTAGCTACGATATCTATGTGAATGCGAGTGGCGGTGGCTTAACCGGCCAAGCCGATGCCATCCGCTTGGGGGTGGCGCGGGCACTGTGTCAATTGGATCTCGAAAATCGCAAGCCCCTGAAAATTGAGGGGTATCTCACCCGTGATCCCCGCGCGAAGGAGCGGCGCAAGTACGGGTTACGCAAGGCACGGAAAGCGCCACAATACTCGAAGCGCTAGCATTATTTGGCTGTCATTGGTTGTTCTATCGTTTTTGCGAGGTTCCTATGCCCAAACCTAACATTCATCCGCAATGGTACCCTGAGGCCAAAGTTTATTGTGATGGTGAAGTGGTGATGACCGTCGGGTCAACGAAGCCAGAACTCCATGTGGACATTTGGTCGGGGAACCACCCCTTCTTTACCGGCACTCAGAAAATTCTAGATGCGGAGGGGCGGGTCGAGCGCTTCCGCCGCAAGTACAGTGGTAGCACCAAAGCTCAGCAAACTCCTAAGGGCAAGAAAGGCACTGACAAGGCTGTTGCTAAAACCAATTCCCCTAAAGCAAGCAAAAAGAGGTAAATGGGCACCTCGCCGACCTCGTTTTTTCAGCCTGCGGAATGGCAGCCCCATCGTGCCTGTTGGTTAGCGTTTCCTAGCCACGAAGCATTGTGGGGAGATTTATTGCCGCGGGTGCGCGCTGAGTTTACAGCGTTGTGCCGGGCGATCGCCAACCCTGATCCTAGGACGGGTTACTGTTACGGTGAGCCACTGAACATCCTAGTTCTCGATGAGGCCGGAGAGCGTGAGGCACAGTCTCTCCTTGGTGCATTGCAACCACAGTTTCACCGCGTGCCCTTTGGCGATATTTGGTTACGGGATACAGCTCCTATTACCCTAGTGAATGAGCAGGGCGATCGCCAACTCCTGTGCTTACCCTTTAATGGCTGGGGCAAGAAGTACGAGCTAGCGGGCGATGCCGAGCTAGCCCCCCGCTTAGCTAGATTGATGGGGTTGCCCTACCGCACCCTATCCCTGACCTTAGAAGGGGGTGCCCTTGAGGTGGATGGCGAGGGAACCTGCCTGAGTACCCAGCAATGTTTACTCAACCCCAACCGCAATCCGGGTGTGACGGTTGCTGAGGTCGAGGCACACCTGCGGGATGCCCTCGGCGTGGAAAAAGTTCTCTGGATTGAATCGGGGCTTGCCAACGATCACACCGACGGCCATATCGATACCTTGGTGCGCTTTGTGGCACCGGCAACAGTGGTGTGTATGCTGCCTTGGAGCCGCGAGGATCCGAACTACGACGTTCTCAGTGCGATTTATCAACAGTTACAGCAGCTTACGGATGCCCGGGGGCGATCGCTCACAATTATTCCCCTGCCCTCTCCGGGAATCGTAACCAGCACCCAAGGGGAGATTTTACCTGCCAGCTATGTGAATTTTTATATTGCCAATACCACCGTTGTGGTGCCCACCTACGGCACTGAGGCAGATGCCAAAGCCGTTGCCGCGATCGCAGAGCTTTTTCCTAGCCGCACCACAATTGGCTTGAGTGCTCGTACCCTTTTAGAAGGGGGCGGTGCCTTCCATTGCATCACCCAGCAGGAGCTATGAAAATACTAACTGTTGCTGCCGTTCAAGCAAAACTAAGTGACGACCTAGATGCCAATATTGAGCACCTGAGTGAGCTAGTTCGGCAAGCCCACCGTCAGGGTGCACAGGTCATCGTCTTACCCGAACTCTTCGAAGGCCATTATTTTTGTAAGGAAGAGCGGGACATCTACTTTGAACGGGCGCACCCCGTCAGGAATCACCCCACCATCGCCCACTTTGAAGCCTTGGCACGAGAACTGGCGGTTGTAATTCCGGTGTCTTTCTTTGAGAAAGCCGGCACCGTCTATTACAACAGTGTGGCCATGATTGATGCCAATGGTACTACCTTGGGAGTGTACCGCAAAAGTCATATTCCTGACGGCCCTGGCTACGAAGAAAAATTTTATTTCCGCCCTGGGAACACCGGCTTCCGGGTGTGGCGCACCCGCTACGGCAAGGTAGGGGTTGGGATCTGCTGGGATCAGTGGTTTCCTGAGGCGGCCCGAGCGATGACCTTGATGGGGGCAGAGGTTCTGCTGTACCCCACCGCCATTGGGAGTGAGCCCCACGATCCCACCTTGGATACAAAAGACCCATGGCAGCGGGTGATGGTGGGTCATGCGGTGGCCAATGTGATTCCCGTTGTGGCCGCCAATCGTGTTGGGGACGAAGACGGTCACGTCTTCTACGGCAGTTCGTTTATTGCCGATCCGCGTGGTGATCTAGTGGAAGTCGCCGATCGCCATGATGAGGCTGTCTTGGTACACGCATTTGATCTGGCTGCTATTGAGCGGCTCCGCGCCGCCTACGGCTTCTTTCGCGATCGCCGACCGGGGCTGTACAAGGTCTTACTAACGGCTGATGGCGTCGCCTAGACGGCAGGCTTCCACAACTCGACCCCGTCTCGCCCATCCGTCTGCTGCAACAGCACCTTGACCACTTCATCGCGGGCAGTGGGTAAAACTTTACCGGTGAAATCTGGATGAATTGGCAATTCGCGGTGCCCCCGATCAATGAGGACTAATAGCCAAATGGCCTTGGGTCGCCCATAGTCATGGACAGCATTCAGGGCAGAGCGCACAGTACGGCCACTAAAAATCACATCATCCACCAGTAGCACAATGCGCCCACTCAAATCTACCGGAATGGTGGTTTGCTGAGGCGTACGCGGGCCAATACGGTCAAGATCATCGCGGTAAAAGGTAATATCGAGCGCCCCCACCGGCACAGACAGCCCCTCGAGGGACTCAATTTGCTGAGCCAATAATTGTGCGAGGGGAATCCCGCGGGTGTGGATCCCCAGCAGGACGATCGCCCCTAGGTTCTCCCGTGCCTTCTCAACCACTTGGGAGGCCAACCGGGTCACTGTGCGCCGCAGGTCTTCGGCACTGAGAATGTCCACTACTTCAGCAGGCATGGCGCTATTGCAGGCATAGCGCTATTGTAGTGCTTAATCCGCTGAGCCATGACTCAGCGTCATCCGCCGCTGAGGTTGAAGAACAAGCTTGAGGGCGGCTTCTCTTGGCGTATTTTTGAGCCTGTAATGAGTCGAATGATGCAGCCTAAGGCAGTTTTAGCGTCAGGAGAAACGTGCTTTACTCCAGCCCCGTCTAGAGTTTAAGGTGTTGTTGTGATCTAGGTTTTTTCGATGACATCCCTACTCCTCAAATCAGTGGTCGAAAGCGACGAACGCAGTGACCTGCGTCAGTTTGTCCGTATTTTGCAGCTTGGCGAGAAACGCTATTTGCTGCGCAACGAAATTTTAGCGGCCTTTGATGAGTACTGCCGTGAACAGGGCAAACCTAACACTCCTATGACTCAGTCGCGCTTAGGTAAGCTCATCTTCTTTACCCAAGAAATTATTGTTGATAATGAAAGCCTATGCTGGATTATTCGTCCTCGGATTGCCCAACAGGAGGTGTATCGACTCCTTGAAGACTTAACCATTGTGCCAATGTCGGTACCAGAGCTACTGGACTTGCGCGATCGCTTTGTGAATCGCTACCATCCTAACGAAGGGGATGTGTTTGAAATTGATGTTCAGCCCTTCTACGACTATTCCCCCACGATTCGCGACTCCAAAAATATTGGCAAAGGCGTGGCCTTCCTCAATCGCTATCTGTCTAGTAAGCTATTCCAAGATCCACGCCAATGGCAGCAAAACCTCTTTAACTTCCTACAAGTTCACCGCTACAACGGCTGTCAACTGTTGATCAACGAGCGGATACGCTCACCACAGCATCTTTCAGAACAGGTGAAGCAAGCCATTATTCACCTCGGCGATCGCCCAGCGGCTGAACCCTACAACGAATTCCGCTTTGACCTGCAAACCCTCGGCTTTGAACCGGGGTGGGGGAACACCGCCGCGCGAGTACGCGACACCCTTGAAATTTTGGATCAACTGCTGGACTCTCCCGATCACCAAGTTCTCGAAGCCTTTGTATCGCGGATTCCGATGATCTTTCGGATTGCCTTGATTTCGCCCCACGGTTGGTTTGGCCAAGAGGGGGTGCTGGGGCGACCCGACACTGGCGGCCAAGTTGTCTATATCCTTGATCAGGTGAAAAGCCTTGAAAAACAAATCCGTGAAGATCTGGAGCTGGCGGGGCTAGATGTTCTTGATGTCCACCCGAAAATTATTGTCCTCACTCGCCTGATTCCCAATGCTGAGGGAACCCTTTGCAACCAGCGCCTCGAAAAAATTTACGGTACCACTGATGCATGGATTTTGCGGGTGCCCTTCCGAGAGTTTAACCCCGCGGTGACCCAAAACTGGATATCCCGCTTTGAAATTTGGCCGTACCTTGAAACCTTCGCCATTGATGCCGAACGCGAACTACGGGCTGAGTTTGGCCATGTGCCAGATCTCATTATTGGCAACTATTCCGATGGCAATTTGGTGGCATTTTTTACTGGCGCGCCGCCTCAAGGTCACCCAGTGCAATATTGCCCATGCCCTTGAAAAATCCAAGTATCTTTTTAGTAACCTCTACTGGCAAGATCTGGAGGATAAATACCACTTTTCCCTGCAGTTTACGGCGGATTTAATTGCCATGAATGCTGCCAATTTTATTATCAGCAGCACCTACCAAGAAATTGTTGGCACTCCCGACAGCATTGGCCAGTACGAGTCCTACCAATCCTTCACGATGCCGGACTTGTACCATGTCGTCAATGGCATTGAACTGTTTAGCCCCAAGTTTAATGTGGTGCCCCCCGGCGTCAATGAGCAAGTATATTTCCCCTACTATCAACAGGGAGACCGCCTCGAGGGCGATCGCCAACGGTTAGAGGAATTACTCTTTACCCTAGATGACCCCCAGCAGGTCTATGGCCACCTCAGTCACCCGGAAAAACGCCCTCTGTTTTCAATGGCTCGCTTAGACCGCATTAAAAACCTCACCGGCCTAGCAGAAGCCTTTGGCCGCAGTAAAGCCCTACAGGAGCACTGTAATCTCATTCTGGTGGCCGGCAAACTGCGCACCGAAGAGTCTAGCGATCGCGAAGAAATCAGTGAAATTGAAAAGCTCTATCAAATCATTCACCAGTACGATCTCCACGATAAAATTCGCTGGTTAGGGGTGCGCTTGCCCAAAGCCGACTCCGGCGAAGTTTATCGCATTATTGCCGACCATCAAGGGGTATTTGTGCAGCCCGCGCTCTTTGAAGCCTTTGGTCTGACGATCTTAGAAGCCATGATCACTGGCCTGCCTACCTTTGGTACGCGGTTTGGTGGCCCGTTGGAAATTATTCAAGACGGTATCAACGGCTTTTACATTAACCCCACCCACCTTGAAGAAATGGCGGACACAATAGTTGCCTTTTTAGAGCGGTGCGATCGCGATCCCAACTACTGGCACAGCATTTCTAAAGCAGGGATAGAGAGGGTCTATAGCACTTACACGTGGAAAATTCACTGTACCCGCTTACTGTCCCTCGCAAAAATCTACGGATTCTGGAACTTCTCCTCTCAAGAAAATCGTGAAGATATGATGCGCTACATGGAATCGCTGTTTTATCTGCTCTATAAACCCCGTGCCCAAGCACTTCTTGCCGAGCATATGAATCGCTAAAGCTGATTGGGTTAAAATCGCAGCAGCAAAATATGCTATTATCGGTAGGGATGCCGTGTGTCAACGAGTATGGCAAAGGTTCTGGTACTCAATGCCTCCTACGAACCACTCAATATTACGAGTTGGCAGCGGGCCGTTGTTCTTTTAATTAAGGGCAAAGCAGAGCAAATTGAGCACAACGGGAAGCTGGTCTATAACAACTTTCCATTGCCCACAGTCATTCGCCTGCGGCACTACGTGGTCACCCCCTATAAAGAAATTCCGCTGACTCGCCGCAATATCCTGCACCGTGATAATCATTCGTGTCAATACTGTGGTTATACAGGTGACGAACTCACTCTGGATCATGTGGTGCCAAAGTCCCGTGGAGGTGGTGAGAGTTGGGAAAATATTGTGACTGCCTGTGTGCGCTGCAATGTCAAAAAGGGTAACCGAACCCCCAAAGAAGCCAGTATGCCCCTGCGGCAAACGCCCCGCCGCCCCATTAGCAGTTTGTACTTTGAAGTCACCAAGCACGTACGTACAGGGACGCACCAAGAGTGGCGTAAATACGTTATCGGTATTTGACTTCTCCCCTCTTTGAAAGAGAGGGGATCCCCAAAGGATGCTACGCAACGGGCTGAAGCCACATTGCTTCGCTTTTCCCTTGAGCTGTCACCCACAACTTAATGCGGGTGGGAGCAGTCAAAGACCCCCTACTCACCTCAAGCATCTCTGCTATTGGGACTACGTTTATGTTTCGGTTTGTGGTTTCGCGCTTTTCAACACTAGCCAATTCGATACGCTCAACATCCTGCCATTGCTTGCAGTGGTTTAGGCTTGCCGCCAAAGCGGTAGTGACTTACTTGCCGGGATCTCTCCGTACTAGGATGTTTCTTCGCGTAGTTGATACGCCTACTTTCCACGTCTCTAGTTTAACGCATAGAGAGGGCTAAAGCCCCCTGAGTTGGCTGTATCCCCTCGCTAAAGCGGAGGGGTTTTAGCCCGCCCACATCACTACTATAAATTTAAAGCGCAAGAGCCGGGCTTCTCCATCGGCAATCAGGTAATCAAATTCTTCAGTGCCACTGGCTTCGGCAAATTCCACATCGTAGGCCAATTTGACGAGGGAGCCTTCGGGGATAGCCTCTACCGTCCATGAGGCTTGGTTGATCTCTTCAACAGACCCTAAGCGCTCTTGGACAGTCGCTAAAATGTTCGTTAGTTCCTCAGGGCTCGTAGTTTCCTAGAAGCGTGGATCCGCTGCCTCAAAAATCTCTGTAAACTCACCCGCACTATACTGCTCGTTGAACGCTGTGACCGCAGCTTCGGCAATCGTTTTATCCTTTGTAAAGGAGCAAGCACTCATAAAACCGCATGAGCCTTTAACGCAGCCTAACGGAACCATCATTACTGTGGCAGACGCTGAGCCCTACGCAGAACGAATCAACCCCACGGCTTGACGTTCAGCGCCAACGGTTGCAAAAACCTTCACGCCATCTAACGTTGTTGTAAAAATTATTAACTTTCTTAAGGGAGTTGGGTTCAAGTCCATCCGTTAGAATGATGTCAGCGTTTGGGGGGCTTCCACCTCTCAATAGCCAGTGTGGCTCTTGAACGAGTCGCTGCTGACTCTGTGAAAAACACTTTGACCTGTCTGCATTTGAGGACAACACTTCCATGCGTCGATTGTTAGCCCTACTTCTAGTCCTGAGTCTCTGGATTGGCTTTACGCCCCTTGCCTCTGCCGATGTCGCCGGACTCGTCCCCTGTAAAGATTCCCCAGCCTTTCAAAAGCGTGCCGCTGCGGCTGTTAACACCACTGCGGATCCCGCCTCGGGACAAAAGCGTTTTGAGCGTTACAGCCAAGCGCTGTGTGGTGAGGATGGGCTGCCCCACCTCGTCGTTGATGGTCGTCTCAGCCGTGCGGGTGACTTTTTAATTCCCAGCGCTCTCTTTCTGTTCATCACTGGCTGGATTGGCTGGGTTGGTCGTGCCTACCTAATCGCTGTCCGCAACAGTGGCGAAGCGAATGAAAAAGAAATCATCATTGATGTGCCCCTTGCCATTAAGTGCATGCTCACGGGGTTTGCATGGCCCTTAGCCGCACTGAAAGAGTTAGCCTCTGGTGAGCTGACCGCCAAAGACAACGAAATTACTGTTTCCCCGCGCTAACCCTTAAGGAGACTGCTCTATGCAAACTAAACACCTCTTAACCTACCTTTCAACGGCTCCCGTGCTAGCCGCATTGTGGATGACCATTACTGCCGGGATTCTGATTGAATTCAACCGCTTTTACCCAGATTTGCTATTTCATCCCCTCTAGGGACTGCTCAACGTTGCTTCATTCAAGAACAAGGGTGGAACACTGGTTCTGCCCTTTTTTGTGCACCAAGGCGATCGCCGCCACAATCCTGTAAAATAGTTATTTGTCTCAAAACAGTATTATGGCTGTTTAACCGATTAATCGTACGTGAGCAAAGAGGATACCCATGGCAAAGCGGGTGCAAGTCGTCTTAAATGAAACCGTGAATAAACTTGGGCGAATGGGTCAAGTGGTAGAGGTTGCCCCTGGCTATGCCCGTAACTACCTCTTGCCAAGGGGGCTTGCTGAACCTGCAACACCCAGTGCCCTGCGCCGGGTTGCCCGTCTGCAAGAACTAGAGCGGCAGCGATTGGCAGAGCTGAAAGGGGTTGCTGAAAAACAAAAAGCCACCCTCGAAAAATTAGCAACCATCACCATCTCAATGCCGGTTGGCGAAAACGAGGCTCTTTTTGGCAGTGTTACCCCTCAAGATGTGGCGGATGCCATTCAGGCAATTACCGGCGAAACCATTGACCGCCGCAATATGACCTTACCGGACATTCGTAAATTGGGAACCTATACCGCTGACATCAAGCTGCACCCCGAAGTGAGTGTCAAGCTCAGCATTCAAGTTGTTCCCGACTAATGCTGTAATGCTCAATGGTGCAAGAGCCGAGCTTCCAGCCCGATAGTCAGTTGCTGCCCCCCCAGAATCTTGAAGCGGAAGAATGGATTTTGGGGGGTATTCTCTTAGACCCGGAGGCCATTAACCGTGTTATTGATATTTTGCCGGTGGAGGCCTTTTACCTCAGTGCTCACCGCGAGATTTATCGAGCCGCCTTGTCGTTGCACAGCCGTGGCAGCCCAACGGACTTTCTCTGTATAACGGCGTGGCTACAAGATCAGGGCCTACTGGAGAAAGTGGGGGGGCAAAACAAAATTGCCGAGTTGCTGGATCGCACCGTCAGCGCCATCAATATCGATCGCTACGCCCTACTGGTCAAGGAAAAGTACCTCCGCCGTAAACTCATTGAGGCGGGTACAAATGTTGTTAAATTGGCCTACGACACTAGCCTCAGCTTAGAAACAATTCTGGATCAAGCAGAGCAGCAAATCTTTAGCGTGACGCAGGATCGCATTCAGCAGGGGTTAACCCGCACTGACGAAATTCTCACCCGCACGTTTACAGAGTTAGAGCAGCGGGCGCTCGGCAATGTGCAACCGGGGTTGTCCTGCAACTTTTACGACCTCGACAATATGACTCAAGGCTTTCAACGCTCGGATTTGATTATTATTGCCGGGCGGCCGTCGATGGGTAAAACAGCGATCGCCCTGCAAATTGCCCGCCGCATTGCGGAAATTCATCGCTTGGGGGTGGCGATTTACAGTCTGGAAATGTCTAAAGAGCAACTGGTACAGCGATTATTGGCCAGCGAAGCCCGCATTGACAGTAACTACCTACGGGCAGGCCGGATTAGCCAACACCAGTGGGAACCCCTCAGTCGCGCCATTGGCCTACTCTCCCAGCTACCGATCTATATTGACGATACGCCCAACCCAAGCTTAGGAGAAATCCGCTCGACCGCGCGACGGCTCCATGCTGAACATGCTAATGGGCTGGGACTGATTCTCATTGACTACCTACAACTAATGGGGGGAGAGGAAAACACTGAAGGGCGGGTGCAAGAACTCTCGAAGATTACCCGTGCCCTAAAGGGACTGGCGCGGGAACTGAATGTACCGGTCATTGCCCTCTCCCAGCTTAGCCGTGGGGTTGAAGCCCGCCAAAATAAGCGCCCCCTGATGTCAGATTTACGAGAATCCGGCTCAATTGAGCAGGATGCAGACTTGGTGATCCTGCTCTATCGCGATGAGTATTACAATCCTGATACACCAGATCGGGGAATTTGTGAACTTTTGGTAGCTAAGCACCGGAATGGGCCGGTGGGCACGGTTAAACTGTTATTTGATCCCCAGTACACTCGTTTTGAAAACCTAGCTCGTGACTAAACTTTAGTTTTTGATGCTACTACTGACGCTATCTAAAGGGTGAGTGCCATGTTCCTGTTGCAGTGGGGGGCGATCGCGTCTCTGAGCTTGGCTTTTGGTATGACATCAGCCCAGGCAGCCACCATCGCCCCTAGGGTACCACAGAGTCTCAGCCGTGCCGTACTCAACATGGAGACCCGCATCAAGAAGGAGTACGATGATTATTTTGGTCGAGATCTGGCTGACGTCACCCAAGATCCGGTGGCGATCGCCCGCAGCCTTGATCAGATTAGTCGTGCCACTGGCCAGAAAACCGCTGTCCTGTGGGTTATTCCCCGAGCCCAAGACCTTCACCTTGTCCTGATCACCCCAAACCAACCCCCTATTGTGGTGGATCTGGAAGAAGCACGTCAGGAAATCTTTTTACCTGTGGCTCAATCCTTTCAGTGGGCTGTTTCCCATCCCCTGAAAAATATTGACTATTTCACCAGTAGCCAACAGCTATACCGTTGGATTATTGAACCCTTTGAGCAGACCTATCTCAAACCCCAAGGCATTGAAGTACTCTTATTTTGTCTGGGTAGTGGTGTCCGCACTCTACCGTTGGCAGCGCTTCACGATGGTCAGCAGTTTCTCATCGAAAAGTATAGCCTGAGCCGCATCCCTGCCTTTAACCTCATTGACCACGACTATCGCCGCCTGCAGCGGCCACGGGTGTTGGCAATGGGGGCATCTACCTTTCCGGGCTTGACTCCCCTACCCGCTGTGCCGGTTGAACTACGGGCGCTACAACAATTTCTCAACGCAGCGGCACCGACCTCCCGTGAACTATTTAATCAACAATTTACCCTCGGTAATCTTGAGCAAACGCTACGGCGACAATCCTTTGATATTGTGCATTTTGCAACCCATGCCGAATTTCGACCGGGAGCACCTAGCAACTCCTACATTCAACTGTGGGATCAACGGCTCACCTTGTCACAGATGAGTCGCCTGAATTGGCGTAGCCCGACCCTTGAACTGCTAGTCTTGAGCGCCTGTCGAACTGCCGTGGGCGATCGCAATGCCGAGTTAGGGTTTGCAGGCGTTGCCCTCCAAGCAGGGGTCAAGTCTGCGGTTGCTAGCCTGTGGTATGTGGATGACGTTGGCACGCTTGCCCTCATGAGTGAGTTTTATCGTCAGCTTCCCCGCAGGAGCACCAAAGGTGAAGCTCTACGCCAAGCTCAGATCCGGCTTTTGCGAGGAGAGGTTAGGGCTAACGGAGACCATCTTTGGCTAGGAGACACCCAACTTCCCTTACCCACAACCCTGCAACTCAATCACTCCCTAGACTTTCGTCATCCCCGCTATTGGTCAGCCTTTACCCTTATTAGTAGCCCATGGTAAGGTGTGCAGTCGCTTACGATCAGGTCTGTCGGAGCAAGCGGCATCAACGTGTTGGCAATTGATACGTTGAATATGGTTTGCTTCGGTGCTATTGAGCCACGCTCAACAAACACGGCGTTATCCCGACACTGACCTAAAGATACAGTGCGGGGCTTCCCGCCGATTAAGCTAAACCAGAGTCTCCTCAGGATACTCACACACATGGCGGACGTAACGCTCTTCAGCACCTTCAAAGGGTTCAAACGAGGCCATTTGCGTAGGAAGGAGGTCAGGGGTGGCTTCGGCAATATCCCCTTGGCGATCGCTAAGGCGCTGGGAGAGCACCTGCGGTGGCGCACTACAGTAGTGAATTTCTAGGGGCACCCCAAGACGTTCCGCCAACTCAATCACCGGGCGGCGCAGATCACAGCGATCGTACTTGGCATCTAAAATCACGGTATGCCCCTGCTTAAGCAGTAGTTCTGCGTAGGCCAGCAGTTGATCGTAGGTTTTCTGGGTCATGGCCTGAGAGTAGAGATCTACATCGGGGAAATCACGACTGTGGCGGTCGAGGGGGATCCCCGCCAAGTGCTTGCGCACTGCATCAGAGCGAATTTGAATGGCGTTTTCCTGTTGCGCCAAGCGCCGCCCCCGAGTGCTTTTCCCTGCACCCGAAAGGCCAGACATGACATAGAGCTTAGGGGTACGGGGTTGGGTGTAGTGGTAGGCCGCCTCGTAGTACGCAGCCGCAGTGGCCTGAATCTGGGCTTTCTCAGAGTCGCTAATGGCGGGATCATTGAGGGCAAGGGAATTCACATTGCCGCGAATATAGGCACGCACACACAGGTACAGCGGCAAGAGCCTAGCCCCTTCGTAGTCACTACTCCATTCCAGATAGGTATTCAAAAATAAATTCGCCAAGTCTGAGCGGCCACGAAACTCCAAATCCATCATCAAGAACGCCACATCGTAAATGCCATCGATATTGCGAAACTCTTGGTTAAACTCAATGCAGTCAAAAATCTGCACCTGACCGTTGTAAACACAGATATTGTTCAAATGCAGATCGCCATGGCATTCACGAATTTTGCCCGCCGCTTGGCGCTCAACAAACCAGTCTTGATGCGTGGCCAGAAATTGATTTGTAAAGGCTTGGATGGCATCGTACTGGCTGCGCGGTTGACAGCGGTCAATAAACTGCTCAGCAAGGGTATGGCAGTTATTGATCACTTGGGCAATGGCACTGGGGGAACCGAAACTGGTGATCTCAGGGGTTGTGGTAGCAGTGGTGTGGAAGTATGCCAGTTCTTTACCAAGGGACTCGATGAGGGATGGGCTGAGTTCATTGGCAGCGAACAGGTGTGAAAATAGTTGTGACTGGTCAAACTGCCGCATGCGAATGGCGTAGTCTACAATGGGGGTGTCAGCAGCGATCGCCTCGTTAGCGCCAATGCCAATATAGTAGCGATCGCCCCGCTGCAGGATCGGCACCACCTCAAGGTAAAGCTGAGGGGCAAGACGGCGATTCAGGCGTAGTTCTTCTTGACAATAAAACCGGCGCTTATCGAGGGTTGTAAAGTTCAAGAACCCAAAGTCCACCGGCTTTTTCACCTTGTAGGCGTAGTCTCCGGTCAAAAAAACGTAGGAAATATGGGTTTGCAGGAGTTGAATCGGCGCAGCGACCGGATGGGGATACGCTGCAGCGGTGAGTAGCTGTTCAACAAAGGCAGGCAGGGTGGCAGACATTGACTTCTTAGACTTTTTAGGAGGATTGCCGAGCGGGCTTGGGTAACGTTTTTTACCATAGCATCCAGCAGATTCCTACTGCGAGGCTCTGATTCCCCCATCACTCACGGTCAGAGATTAGCCGAATTCTGCCTGTAGGGCATCATCGTAGTCATCTGCCAACGTTGCTACAATGGTAATGAGTCGAGCAATTTCTGCCGCAGTGATCCCAGCTAAAGTGCGAGTTGCCACCACCTGTACCTGTTCCTCTGCAATGGCAAAGTGAGCCTCCAGCGTGGTCAACCAATTAAGGGACAGCAATCGACGGTACAGCCCCAGTAGATCCGCCACCGGCAAAGCCAAGACGGGAGACCAAATCGTGAGGAAGTCTTCTTCGCTATAGCCACTCAACTGCACAAACACCTCTGCACTGCCATAGCGAAACATCCAGATTTTGCCAGTTTCTGTCTGGCCGACGAGGGGGGCCTCCCCCTGATGTAATCCCGAAATCACCGTTTCTATAATTTCCACCCAGTCTGTGGAATCCACGGCCAAGGAAGGGGAAGAAGGGCGAACTTCACTCACCATGACGTATGTCCTCGCAATCTATCCCTAGAGTACTTGATGGGTGTAGGCGTGTTGCTTGATGTTATCTGCGGCTGTCACCATGCGCTCAGAGTTGAGGACTCGCTTGCGCTCGGTGGAGGTATTAAAGTCACGATAGGTATCGCCAAGGGGAATATGAGCCGTACTCTGGGGACGGGCGATATAGGTGCGGGTGGCTGCCGCTAGGCGTTCGCCGTAGTCATCACACAGGTGTGCTGTGCTGGGAAAGTGGCTCAGGACATTGGCAGTGTCCATTGCTTGGCTGTAGGTCAGGGCATGAGCCTCACTGTAGGAGGTGGGCAGGCCGTGTAGGAGCGCTTCGAGGGCTGCCGAGGGAATGGGTTCAATAATTTGAACAGGTTGTAATTTCCCGTCCACTTGGACAAAGCAATGGGCAAGACCAAGGATGACGTAAGCATTAGCAGGAATATCGTTACTCATCAAGCTGACTCCCAAGACACTCCTCAAGTCTAGCTTGCTTTCCCAACAGCCCTGAGGTTGCGCAACATAGAGATAAGGAACAATCGTCATGGGTGCTGTGGCCTAGGGCAATCCTTAGGGTATTATCGTCTAGGTTATGGCCAATGTTACCTTTGGGCTGTATAGTGGGCATTTTAGATTTATGGAAACGGCAAACTCGATGCCAGCAACAATTGAATCGACACCCGCCGAGTTACTGCCACCAATGTTGGCGGTGCTGCCGGATCCTCCCGGAATTAGTGTGTGTCCCCGGCGTGCCCGCTGGCAACTGGATCTGTTGCTGTTAGCCCTAGAGTCGGTGGATTTGAATGCATCGGAATTAATGCTGCAGGTGGTGCGAGACCTACAACTGCAGGTCATGATTCCCAATCGTGTGATCTTCTGGCAAATTCGCTGCACAAACCCCTTTCGTCAAGTGACTCAGCGAACCCCTTTACCGTTGAGCGAAACCAAAGCACTGACCGCCATTGTGGTACAGGTGGCTCGACGGCATACGGCCACACTACGTCATTTGTTGTTGGTGCTGGATCAACTCCACGCTCAAAACCTCCCACCAGAGACCTATGCGCCGCTGGCGGAGTATCTGGATCGGTTTCGACGGCATTTTCGTAAACGGATGAATCTTCAACGCTCAGGGCTGTTTCTTTACAAAGACAACTCTGCCCTGAATGAATTGGCGCTGCAATTATTGGTGCAGTTATTGTTGTGCGCTGGAACGAAGGGGATGGAGCGGCTATGGTTTAGTTTATTTGATGGGGAAGTGAGTTAAATGCTGTTGCAACGTCAGTATAGTCTGCCCAACTGTACGCTACGCATTGAGGGGCTGAGCAGCCAAGGTCATGGGGCTGGACAATTAGATGTGGTGACGGTGTGTGAGTGCGAGATTGTGGGGCAACCTGCTCCCCTCAAGGGGGAAAAGATTTCTTGGTTGCGTTACTGAACAGTGTGCCTGCCGCAGCCCAGACGTGGCTTAGTGGGGTTAAGCTGCGGCGATCGCCCCAGCAGGCTATTCAAGTGGACACACAGTCCTTTAATCAGGTGTGGCTGCGGATTCCGGTGGATCTGTTGCTGCTGCCGGAGGGAACATCGGCACGGATGGTGGAGATCTGCCTCACTTGGTTGCAACTGGCGGATCTTGTAGAAGCCCTTGACCAGTTCTGTAGTGATAGTCAAACCTTGCCCACTCTTACCCCTACCTTTTCCTCGTTGCCACGCCGGGCGATCGCCCCTGCGGTGCCCCTACGGCAACAACTGACTCCCTTGGGGATTGGCGCTGCCAGCCTAGCCGTGATGGCCGCCCTGTTCTTCCATATGCCAGTTCCCCAACGCCGCCCCGAAGACCCAGAACTCAACCAACCGCCGCCAACTACTGCTCCCAGCCCCTTACTGCCAGAGGCCAATCCGCCAACCCCAGCAGGCAACTAAAGCCAGATTTGCTTCGTGCTCAGCCACTGCTCAATCCCCATAACCCCTTGGTAGGCACCCCGTTCGGCCACAACCCCGATCGCCAAGGCGCTCAGCCGTTCTAACTGTGGGGATCGATTGAGATAGACAAGGGGGGTGTGCACCTGCTGATAAAACTGACAGCAGTCTTGGTAATTGGTGGTCGCAATGACACTGGCGGTGGTACCGTAGCGGTTAATCCAAGCGATCGCTTTGCCTAAATCCTCTTCGTAGTGCCAAGCCAACCGTTGGTTCAGGTAAGGAAGGCTCCACTCCGTTGCATCCACCATAGGTAATTCGGGATAGGTTGCCCGCAGATACTCGTCAACCGCTGACTTGTACCCCGCTTGGGCGAGTTCATTCATCACAAAGGTGAGATGCGAAGGATTGACCCCTGCAAGCACAATGATCTTTTCAATGGCGAGGGGGCGATCGGGAGAGCCATCATGGCTTTGCTGAATACAGCTAAGAATGACCTCGGGCGAAACTGAACCATCCCACACCAGATAACTATTGCCTAGGGCAAGGGGAACAAACGGACAGCAAGTGGCACTGCGGTGCTCTGCAAGAAAGCGAGAACGCCCGTGGGCGATCGCCACATCCACTGCCTTGGGCTGGGATAGCCAACTGGCAGGGGGTAGTTCAAAAGGTAAGGTTTGCAGGCTACTTAGGGGTAGGGAGGTGCGGCTGAGGGCATCCTGCAGAACATTGGCGATCGCCTGAGCGGTAAACCGACTACTGGCTCCCCCCCATATCACTAAAGCATTACCCGTTTTGAGTGCCAAGCCTGCCATGAGCAAACTTAAGGTGGGTAACCCCTCATAGATTAAACCGATCACCCCCAAGGGAACCGCATAGCGAAAGGTGTTTCTGCCGGTGGGCAATGCCTGTACCCACGGATCTGGGGCTTGGTAGAGCTGCTCTAACCAGCGGGTAATCCGTTGTAAACGCTCATGGGTTAGCCGTAGCCAGCCCAAAACAATACCAGACACCGCTAAGTCTCGACTCGATTCTAGGTCGAGGGTATTTTGCTCCAGCAATAGCGGCTCAGCCGTCTTTAAGGCATTAATTAGAGCCAGCAATGCCTCCTGACGACTGCTGTAGGAGGCTTGGGCAAGCTGAGTACTGGCAAAACGCGCAGCCTCTAACAACTCCGATAGCATTAGGAGACGCTACCTAGCGGCGCGATAGAGCGACCCAGACCAAAAAGGCAGGGGTGAGTGCTAACAGCAGGGAAGCAATAATCCATAGCAGCCCTTCCGGTTTTAAGGATAATTGTAGAAGCAAAGGCAACCACAAAAGGATAGGCATGAGTAAGAAGAAGCTCAGGCCAATGGCGAAATACCAGTAGTTTTCCGAAAAACCACGCTGCAAAACACTCCACTGTAGCCCTGTCCAATACCAAGCGCGCTTGTAGGGGTAGGTGGTGGCCAACTGCTCTATGGAAAACCCATCGGGGCGGACAACAAAAATTTGCTGGCAACGGCGACAGCCAAAGGCATCGGTGAGGGCAATGGGCATCAATTCCCCTTGACGGCGGCAGGGACAGGGGTAACTCGCATCCAGATCCAGTTTATGGGGTTTGATTGGAGCCACAGTCGTCTCGTCTCTAACGCAGTAACAACAGTGCGGTTACCCCTTTGCGCCCCAGCAACAGACTCGCAACATGAGGGGCGATGCCCGCCTATTGATACAGCATACAAAGAGAATCCGCCTTTGCTGGCAACCTATACAATTTGTTAACCATAGGTCGCAAGCGGCTGAGATTTGATTTTTATACTTTCAGAGAATGTAGGCTAGGATACAGTGAAACCGCCGAGTTCTCCGTAATGATTCCCCAAGATTTTCTGGATCAGATTAATCCTAAACGCTATATTGTCCCCATTGGTGAAAAATTTCATTGGCAGGACTACGACCCCGCCGATACTGCGGGCTTAAAAAGTAAAGTTGAAGCTCGGGAGCTTTTAGAAGCAGGCATTAAAAAACTTGCCGCCTACCAAGATATTCTCTATGCCCAAAATATCTATGCGCTGTTAATTATTTTTCAGGCGATGGATGCAGCGGGCAAAGATAGCACCATTAAGCACGTGATGAGTGGTCTGAACCCCCAAGGCTGTAGTGTCTATAGTTTTAAGGCACCCAGTGCTGAAGATTTAGATCATGATTATCTGTGGCGAGCTAACCGCGCCCTTCCCGAGCGCGGCTGCATCGGCATTTTTAATCGCTCCTACTACGAAGAGGTATTAGTGGTGCGGGTGCACCCCGACCTCCTCAATCGGCAACAACTCCCTCCGGAGGCAAAGGGCAAGCACATCTGGCGCGATCGCTTTAAGGACATCAATTGTTATGAGCGCTATCTAAGCCGTAATGGGATACTCATTTTGAAATTTTTCTTAAATATTTCTAAGGATGAGCAAAAGAAACGTTTCCTAGAGCGGATTAACCGACCGGAAAAAAACTGGAAATTTTCCCTAGACGACGCCCGCGATCGCAGCCATTGGCAGGATTACCAAGATGCCTACGCTGATGTGTTTCGTTACACCAGTACGGCGTGGGCACCGTGGCATATTATTCCCGCGAACCACAAGTGGTTTGCCCGCCTAATGGTAGCTCATTTTATCTATCAAAAGATGGCTAGTCTAGACCTGCACTATCCGGTCATGAGCGAGGCGCATAAACAACAATTGCAAGAGGCAAAAGCCATGCTAGAAAATGAACCCGACTAACCATTTGAGAGGCAAGCACCGGTGCAGCCCCCAACTGAACCCCTCAAAAGTTACGGTAGTATAGGGGATGATTGTCTCCCCGCTGAACTCCCATGGCTGCTGAACAACATCTGCATTTGTGGCGACCGATCAATCTCAGCGATCGCATTCTCGCCGCTATTGATGTTGGCACTAACTCGATCCACATGGTGGTAGTGCAAATTCAGCCCAGCTTACCCAGCTTCAAAATTATTGCCGCCGAAAAAGATATGGTGCGGCTGGGGGAGCGCTGCCAGTTGACCGGACAACTAACCGAGGAGGCAATGGCACGGGCGATCGCCACTCTACGGCGATGCCGAGAACTAGCGACTAGCCTAAAGGCCGAAGACATCATTGGCGTAGCCACGAGCGCTGTACGCGAAGCCCCCAACGGTCGCGAGTTTCTGGCGCGAGTGCAGGAACAAACAGGCTTAACCATTGATCTGATTTCTGGCGAAGAGGAAGCCCGACGCATCTATTTGGGAGTGCTCTCAGGACTAGAGTTGAACGGTAAGCCGCACATCATCATCGACATTGGCGGCGGCTCAACAGAATTAATTTTGGGAGATGGCCACGAACCCCGCTATCTCAGCAGTACCAAAGTGGGTGCGGTACGGCTAACGGATTTGTTCGTAAAAAGTGATCCCATTAATGACCATGACTATAGCGCCCTGCGTGCCTACGTACGGGGGATGCTCGATCGGGCCGTGGAAGAATTGCGCGACCACCTTCAGCCCGACGAGACCCCCCAATTGGTGGGGACGTCAGGAACCATTGAAAGCCTGATGATGTTGCATACCTGCCTTCGCCTCGGCAGTTGCCCAACCTCCCTACAGGGGTATGAGCTGACTCTGGCGGATTTACAACACCTCCTTGGCAAGCTACGGCGGTTGAACATTAACCAACGCTGCCAACTGCTAGGGATGTCAGAGCGGCGGGCTGAAATCATTGTGGCGGGAGCCGTGATTTTGGCAGAAGCCATGGATATGCTGGGGCAGTCTAGCCTGATCACCTGCGATCGCGCCCTGCGGGAAGGCATTATTGTGGATTGGATGCTCACCCATGGCCTCATTGAGGATCGGCTGCGCTATCAAAGCTCGGTGCGGCAGCGCAGTACCTATAGCATGGCGCAAAAGTTCCACGTCAACTTAGCTAGTAGTGAGCGGGTGGCGGATTTTGCCCTAACACTTTTTGATCACACCCAAGGAACGCTGCATCAGTGGACAGACGCCGAGCGGGAATTGCTTTGGGCCGCAGCGATTCTGCACAATGCTGGCCACTACGTGAGTCATTCGGCACACCATAAGCACTCCTACTACCTTGTGCGCCACGGGGGGCTGCTGGGCTACACCGATGGGGACATTGAAGTGATTGCTAATCTCTGTCGCTATCATCGCAAAAGTCCCCCCAAGAAAAAGCACGATAATTTTCGCCATCTAACCGGACGGCGACAACGGCAGCTCGTGGAAGAACTTAGTGCCATCCTGCGCATTGCCTCAGCCTTGGATCGCCGCCAAATTGGCGCAGTGGATCACATTACCTGTGAGTGGCGATCGCCCCAGAGAGAACTCATTCTCTCCGTTTATGCCAGCCATCCCGACGATCGCTGTGAGCTGGAAATTTGGAGCGTGAACTACAAGAAAACCCCCTTTGAAAGCCAATTCGGTGTCACCCTAACGGTTGAAGTCGTGAGTGCCTCGCCCCAGCGACTGCCCGTGTCTGCCAATGCCTAGGGCTTGCTTGTAATCTCTTCCCCATAACTGCGTTGGCACGGCAAGAACAGGAGCTATCGGCAAGCTAGCAGGCAGTTATGCCGTCGATAGCGCAAGTACACTGTCGAGATGCGCTACAGTAAGAGATTGCTGCTCTGAAGATGGCAATGACCACTGCGTATCGAATTGCTGTGTTGGCTGGGGATGGCATTGGGCCGGAAATTACGGAGGTCACCCTCAACGTTTTACGGGCGATCGCCCCTCGCTTTAACTTGGACTTTGAATTTGTCCCTGCCCTAATAGGAGGATGTGCCATTGATGCCGTGGGAGAGCCTTTGCCCGCAGCAACTCTGGAGAGTTGTCGTCAAAGCGATGCCGTATTACTTGCGGCCATTGGCGGCACAAAGTGGGATACCCTCCCCCGACCTTTGCGCCCAGAAACCGGTTTACTGAAGTTACGCGCTGGCTTGGGGTTATTTGCCAACTTGCGCCCAGCGAAAATCTTGCCCCAATTGATCAATGCCTCCTCCCTGAAACCAGAGGTGGTGGCGGGGGTGGATCTCATGGTTGTGCGCGAGTTAACGGGCGGCATTTATTTTGGCCAGCCTCGCGGTATTTTCACAACAGAGTCGGGAGAGGCTCGCGGCGTGAATACGATGGCCTACACCGCAACAGAAGTGGATCGCATTGGGCAGGTCGCCTTTGAAACGGCTCGCAAGCGGCAACGAAAGTTGTGCTCTGTGGATAAGGCCAACGTGCTAGAGGTGTCGCAATTATGGCGCGATCGCCTCACTGCATTGAGTGCCGAGTATCCAGATGTTGAACTAACCCATCTGTACGTGGACAATGCCGCCATGCAACTGGTACGCTCACCCAAACAGTTTGACACCATTGTGACCGGCAATCTCTTTGGGGATATTCTTTCCGATATTGCAGCAATGCTCACCGGCAGTATTGGTATGCTACCCTCTGCCAGTCTTGGTGCCAGCGGCCCAGGAGTGTTTGAACCCGTCCATGGTTCAGCCCCAGATATTGCCGGGCAAGACAAAGCAAATCCACTGGCTATGGTACTTAGTGCTGCAATGATGCTGCGTTACGGCCTTAATCAACCCGCTGCCGCCACGGCTATTGAACAGGCAACCTTGGCTGTTTTAGAGCAGGGGTATCGCACCAGCGATCTGATGACCGAAGGCTGTATCTTAGTGGGTTGTCAAGCCATGGGGGAACAACTCATTGCACAGCTCACCCTGTAAGTGCCTCGCAGAGACTCCTGTAATATCCTGTAACAGTTAATCGCAGTTAATACCAGTTAATAATGAAGACTCTGGTAAGATGTTAGCACCTTCCCCATCATTTTAGGCTTTCACCTCATGAGACGAATGTCCCAGCTAGAGAGACTGGTTGAGCCTGTTCTCTGGTATTTTCGTATCTTTGTGATTATTCCAGTGATTTTTAGTCTTCTGAGTACTTTCGCACTGTTTATTCTGGGCAGTCACGAAATTCTTCAAGGCTTGGGCGTTCAATTTAGTAACTATGGTGATTCGACTATTTATGTTAAAACATTGGGGTATATTATTACCGGAATCGATCTTTATTTAATTGGGATTATTCTATTACTATTTGCCCTCGGCATTTATGAACTGTTTATTTCTAAGATAGATGCAGGCTTATCTCGAGATACAAATACTGATATTTCCTTGATGCAGTCCCAGAGCTTAGATAAATTAAAAGATAAACTACTAAAAACTATTGTTATGGCTTTGGTGGTGACATTTTTTAAGCAGCTTATTTCCTTCAAGGTTAAAACCCCATTAGACCTATTACTTTTGGCTGCCTCAATCTTAATTATTGCTATTAGCACATACCTAATGTATCGCGTTAGTTCAGAGGCTCATCCCTAGGGGATACACGGGAGCGTGTCACCTTCTGAGCAGAAAAATCAGATGCGTCAGCGAGTGTCGCGTTGAGTCAGGAAAACGCTATCATTTTCCAAAAAGCTGGAGAACCATATTGGAGCCAGTTGGTACTTCGTCCACCACTACAATGCATCCTCATCTGTTTAGCACTACCGTACACTGGTAGAGATGAGCCTCAACCTCAGCACGGTTTTATGCGTGGCACCCCCCCAACTCCTGCTCAGCAGCCCTACACGATTCTGGTGATTGATGATGACCCCACCACTCGTCTTCTGCTGCGGAAAACTCTGAAGGATTTGGGCTACAGTGTTGCGGTGGCAAGTCATGGGGCTGAGGGGTTGGCGATCGCCACCACAGCAAAACCAGCGCTCATCATCTGTGATTGGATGATGCCTGGCTTGGATGGGTTAGAGGTGTGCCGCCAAATTAAGCAAAACCCAGATCTATCACGGATTTTCTTCGTGCTCCTGACCGCCAAGGGGGAATTAGAGGATCGTATTCAGGGGTTAGATGCGGGTGCCGATGAATTTTTGGCCAAGCCCATTGATCCCAATGAGTTACGGGCGCGCATTCAAGCGGGGCTACGCCTCTATCAACTCAATCAGGATCTTCTGAAGCAGACGCAACTGCTTGAGGCAGAACTCCATGAAGCTGCTGCCTACGTGCGATCGCTCCTGCCCGCTCCCCAAGATACTCCCCTGAAAATCAATTACTATTTTTTACCCTCGAGCCAGTTGGGGGGGGACTGTTTTGATTTCTTTTGGGTCGGCGATCGCTATCTTGTGCTCTATATCCTTGATGTGTCTGGGCATGGCCTTGGCGCGGCGTTACCCTCGGTGTCGGTCTTGAATCTCTTGCGCAATGCCACTAGTCGGCATGCAGGGGCAACCATTGACTATCAACACCCGGCAAAGGTGCTCGAAGCACTGAATAATGGTTTTCAAATGAGTGACCAGCACGACAAATACTTTACAATTTGGTATGGCGTTTACGATTGCCAAACGCGGATCCTCACCTACGCTAGTGGTGGGCATCCCCCTGCCCTTTTGGTCAGCCTTGGCGATGACACCTGCTCCGTCCAACAGCTAAAAACCGCAGGCATTCCCATTGGGATGTTTGAAAACATGAGTTTTAACGAAGACAGCCTTCAGGTTCCTGAGCACGCTGTGCTCTACCTCTTTAGTGATGGCATTTATGAGTTTGAAACCCCTAGTAGCACCGTGTGGGGTCTAGAGGCCTTTGCAGACCTGCTGCACCACGCCCATCAGCAGAACGGCGTGCCCTCGTTGCCCGCCTTGATTCGCCAAGTTCAGCAGTATGCCGCTCCCTATGCGTTTGGCAGTGATGATGTGTCGCTTGTTCAAGCCCAGTTGCACGGTTGCTGAAGCTCTGGCGATCGCCCATGCTACCGGCTAGGATGTTCGGGCAAGGACACTCAATTTGCAGTGAAGATTGCATAAATATGCGTCTTCTATGCAATATCGTAAGCAGTGGGAAAGTAATGGTTCAACTATGGGTGCATGGGAATTTTTATTACAAAAGGAGGGCGATCGCGAGTGGTTGCCCCTAGAGCCGCCATCGGCTGAGGTACTAGAGGGTAGCTATCGCTTGATGGCGCGCTGTCCAATTCCCGATACGTCCGTTGAAGTCCAAATTACCCACCTCTACGATGATCATGGCGTCCCTAAACAGCGTTACCAGCGCCGCATTCACCGCAGTAGTTCCACGGGGCTAATGGGGATTTTGCCCTTTACCTATCTTCAGGGAGGCCGCTGGGAATTTCAGTGTCGAGCAACTCAGGAGGGTGTACTGACCCCTGAAACCTTCACCATTGGCCTTGATGTTCTTGCCCCGGTTGAAGAGTGGGATTGGCTGCCTGTCCCTGAGGCCTCCCCAGCGCCGACCACCTCACCCGCCAGTTCAACGATGGAGGAGGCTGCTAGGGTTGCCGCTGCCACGCCGTTGCCCCAAGCCCTTATCCAACTGTCCCAGAGTGCCTACACGATTTTTGCCGATGAAACCTTGAGTCTTTCTGGTACCCTTGGGGTACCCGGAACAGTGCTCATTCGGTTGCGCAACCCCGTTACCCGCGATGTGGTGCATGAGCAGACCGTGGCGGCCATCGCCCAAGGCTCGGGATGGGTGTTTACGTGCACACTCCCCAACCTATCCGCCTATCCAGTGATGGTGGGGGAAGCGCGGGTCTTCCCCAGTGAACCTCTGGAACGCAATGATCTGTGCCAAGTACAGGCGTTTATGGTGACGGTGCTGCCGGTACCAGAAGAGACGGTTAGCCCTCCCCCTAAACCCGTTACCCCCGCGAGGGAGCCTGACTCCCCCGAACCCGCCTCCCGTTCCCTCATCGCCACAGGCCCACAGTTACCCATTCTGGCCGATATTCCCTTAGAACCTGTTCCTGCGGCTAAATTTCAACTGCCACCACAATTGCAACCCACCAAGGTGCCCTTAACGGTTGATCTCCCCAGTTTTTGTCAACCTCTTTCAGTAGTCACGGTGCCCCCTCCAGCCCAACTCCCGATCGATCGCCAAGAACGATTTTGGTCTCGTTTGCAACAGTTAGCGGAGTTAGCTCCGCCACCGGACTTTACACCGGAAGATAGACCAACCGCGACCACCACGCCTTATCTGCTCAAGCCGCCCGAACTCGCCCTTACCCCCGATCCGCTGGTCTCCCCGCTGCACCTCAAGGTTAACTTGCCGCTAGCACAGCGAGGATGCTCTGTTAAGGTTTGGATTACCAATGCCGCCACTGGAGAGTTAATTGCTGGGCCACGCTGGCTAGTTGAGTTTGACTTTTACCGCCATGGCGATCTGTGGCAGGCGGTGCTACATATCGATGTACCAGCCACAGTTCGAACCATTGCCCTGATGGCGATCGCCATTGATCCTGCCACTGGGGCTGAAAGCCCTACCGTTGCCCTGCGGCGTGAGTTACCCTTGTGATCTGGAGCAACCCACTGCTGTCGATAAAATCACCTTGAGAGCAGGGCACAATCACTGGCAGTTATTGCCGTCCTTGGCATCCTAAGGGTATAGATGTTTTGAGGACTCTAGATATGCGTTCCCGGTTGCAAGCCATTCTCGAGCAAAAACAGCTAACCGCTCAAGGGTTTGCCAGCCCAACCCCTACCTATAGCGACCCGGCCACAGATGTCAGCGTCATCCGCAAAGAGCGAACCACCATCTGGGGTAGCCGTGATTGCTACGTTAGTTGACTTTAATAGGGATGCGAGGGTGTCTCCCTTTGGGCATTAGCCAGAAGAGCTTGGGCATTGCGTCGCCACTGCGCCGGCTTGATCCGCCGTAGGGCAGAGCCACGGGTGAGGTGATCCCAGTCTGCGTCGGAGAGGGTGGCCAGTTGCTCTAGGCTGGTATCGAGGAGGGGCGATCGCGCCGCAAAGTCCTCAATATCGGTTGGTTGGGCAAAGCGCTGGTTCCAAGGGCACACCTCTTGGCAAATGTCACAGCCGGCGACCCATCCCTCCAATTTAGGGACAATCGCTGGGGGGAGTTCCGGTTGGCGGTTTTCAATGGTGTGGTAGGCAATGCAGTAGTTGGCATCCACGACGTAGGGTTCAACAATGGCGCCTGTCGGGCATGCCTCTAGGCAGCGGGTACAGGTGCCGCAGTGATTTAGGTGGGGGCGATCGCCCTCGAGGGCTAGGGTTGTAATCAACTCGCCTAAGGCGATCCACGAGCCATACTGACGAGAAATGACATTACTGTGCTTGCCGATCCAGCCAATTCCCGCCTGCTGCGCCCATACTTTATCCTGCACAGGTCCAGTATCAACATACCAGCGGTAGGAAACGTCGGGAACCTGCTCCTTAAGCCACTGTCCCAACGCCTTGAGGCGTTTTCCTAAAACCTTGTGGTAATCTCGCCCCCAAGCATAGCGGGCAATCTTTCCGGGGCGATCGCCCTGAGGCGGAGATGCTCCCGGAAAGTAATTGAGGGCAACAGCAATCACCGACTGAGCGCCGGGCAATACCGCTTGCAGGTTTTGGCGGTGGGGGGCACTCATCCACGCCATATCTGCATGGTACCCCTGAGCTAACCAGCGCCGGAGTGCCGCTGTTCCTGACGGATGATCATCGCAGTAGGTGCGTAGATCAACAATGCCCACGCGATGAACGCCCAAGCCATAGGCGTAGTCTTTAATCGTGGCGGCGCAAATCAATGGCACCTCCAATGAATCCCAAAGCCAGCTCCGTTGAATGAAACTGCTGGGGACAGCAAGCTAAAAATTGGGCTGGTGGCGAATCAAGTTAAGGAACTCCTCCCGCGTTTTTTGATCATCACGGAACACCCCTAGCATTGAGCTTGTCACCGTCCAAGAGCCGGGTTTTTGCACCCCGCGCATCACCATGCACATATGGCTTGCCTCCATCACGACTGCCACCCCTTTAGGATCAAGTACGGTTTCAATGGCTTCGGCGACCTGCCGCGTCAACCGCTCCTGCACCTGCAATCGGCGTGCATACATTTCGACAATGCGGGCTAATTTACTCAGGCCAATCACCCGCTGGTTAGGAATATAGGCCACGTGAGCCTTGCCAATAAACGGCAGCATATGATGCTCACACAGGCTGAAAAAGTTAATGTCCCGTACCAAGACCATTTCATCGTGGCCTTCGTCAAAAATTGCCCCATTGACCAAGGTGTCTAAGGATTGGCTGTAGCCACTGGTGAGGAACTGCATGGCCTCTGCCACTCGCTTTGGCGTTTTCAGCAGACCTTCCCGTTCTGGGTCTTCGCCCACATTCAGCAAAATGCTGCGCACCGCTGCCATCATTTCCTCCTTGGCCGCTTCAGCATGGGGGGGGTGGAGAATGGCTTCCTTCCCTTGGTGGGTGTTCCGGTCAGGGAGGACAGTGGGAGTGGTCACTTTACCGTTGGCGATCGATTCAGACATAGTTAGGCGGTTAGAAGAAGAACTCGTCATAAAACTAGGGCAAATTCAGGTGCAAGGTCAGCATGAGCTTAGAGGGTTCCGCCAAGGGGCATCATCACTAGCTCTTCAACGAAGGCGTTTTGGGGGAGTAAAACAGTAGTCAAAATAGTGTCAGCAATGATGTCGGGCGTAAGCATACCGCTGCGGTCAAAGGTTCCCTCTACCTGTTCCCAGATGGGCGTATCAACGGCGCCTAGGCAAATAGCGGTGACACGAATGCCGTGGGAGCGTTCTTCACACGCTAAGGATTTGGTCAGCCCCATTAAAGCAAACTTAGAAGCGCAGTAAGCTCCCCAATCCGGAAAGACTTGTTTTCCAGCGATCGACACCACGTTTACTATCGTACCGCACTGACGCGATCGCATCTGGGGAAGAACTGCTTGGGCACACAGTAAGGCACTGGTGAGGTTAACATTGAGCATGGTTTGCCAGTCCGCTAGGGGCTGCGCAATCAACGGCACCGTTTGTGCGATGCCAGCATTGTTGATGAGGCAGTGCACCTCACCGACGGCAGCTAAAATTTCTTCAAGGCGCGATCGCACGGGCAGTGGATCGGCAAAGTCAAGGGTATGGCTGCTGGCATTGACACCGCAGGCCACTACTTGGGCATGAACAGTCGCTAGCTTGGCCGGCGATCGCCCCAAGAGCACTACGTTAAACCCTGCTTTGGCAAAGGCAATAGCCGTCGCTGCCCCGATGCCACTACTGGCTCCGGTAATGAGAACCTGTTGGGTCATACTGCTTGACTGAAGACCCCCATGCGGCGAAATTTTTGATAGCGTAGCTCGCGCCGCTCACTGCTACTAAGGGCTTGAACATCCGCTAAGTTACGCAGCAGAGCAGCTTTTAGGTTCTCGGCTGCTTCCACGGGGTTGCTATGGGCTGCCCCGACCGGCTCCGGAACAATTTCGTCAATGATGCCTAATTTCAGTAGGTCACGGGCGGTAATTTTCAGGGCTTCTGCGGCTTGGGGTGCTTTTTGGGCATCGCGCCAGAGAATGGCGGCACAGGCTTCCGGTGGTGCCACACTATAAACGGCGTGCTCAAACATTAGCAGGCGATCGCCCACGCCAATCGCTAGGGCACCGCCCGATCCGCCTTCACCAATCACCGTACACAGAATCGGCACCTCAAGACGGAACATTTCGCGAAGGTTATAGGCAATGGCTTCTCCTTGACCAAACTTTTCGGCCTCCACCCCCGCCCATGCCGCAGGGGTATCAATGAAGGTGAGAATCGGCATTTGAAAACGGTTGGCGTGCTCCATCAGCCGCAGGGCTTTGCGATAGCCGCCAGGCGAGGCCATACCAAAGTTGCGCGCCACATTATCTTTGGTGTCGCGGCCTTTTTGCTGCCCCAGCATCACAACAGGTTGACCATTAAGGCGACCCACCCCCCCCACCAAGGCAGGGTCATCACTGCCACGGCGATCGCCATGGAGTTCAAACCACTCATCACTAATGGCCTGAATATAGTCCAGCGTACTGGGGCGGCGGGGATGCCGTGCCACTTGCAGGGTTTGCGCCGGAGTCAACTTACTAAAGATTTCGTGGCGCAAGTGCTTGGCGCGCTCTTCGAGATCGCGGATTTGCTCCGAGACATCCACGCCAAACTCCGAAGACTTATCTCGTACCTGCTGGATTTGTGCCTCTAGCTCGACAAGAGGTTTTTCAAATTCCAGTAGGAGCGTGCGGCGTTCATTTGCCATAGATCGTTCAATTCCTTAAAACGTGAGTTGTAATAGTGATTGACTGAACTAATTCATATTGAATAACAGCGGCTGAAAACCATGTTTGCGAGACACCACTCCAATCTGTTTCATTTTCTCAACGGTAATTTGGTTGCGCCCCCAAGAAAAATTGGTGTGCCAGCCTTCAAACTCTAGGATCATAGCCTCCGCAAAACAGGCAAACATCTGCCGTGAGGGCACATTCATGTTGACGATTTCCATAATCTTCCAGTCAATATCAAGGGCGTGCTCAACAATGCCACCATTCAACACATGAATGTCAGGGTGCTGAATTTTACTGCCCATGTTTTTGGGGTAACCGCCATCAATCATTAAGGAAGGTATCTTGAGTTGCTCTGGTGCGAGGTCTACCCCCTTGGGCATACTCGCCACCCACACCACAATATCCGCGAGGGGAAGCGCTTCCATCAACTCAAGAATTTTCCCCCGACCCAGTTCCGCTTGTAGTTCCTCAAGGCGATCGCGGTTGCGAGCCACCAGCAACAGATCGTGAACATCTAACTGCGTGTTTAACCAGCGGCACACCGCACTACCAATGTCCCCCGTGGCACCACACACAGCCACGGTAGCATTCTTGAGATCAATCCCCACCTGCGGAGCCGCCTGTTCTATTTGCTGACAAATGATGTAGGCGGTGTGGGTGTTGCCTGTTGTAAACCGACGAAAATCGAGTTCAATGTTCCGCACATGGGACATTTTCTCGAGGTCGAAATTTTCAAAAATGATTGAGGAAAAGCCACCCAAGGCAGTAATGTCAATGTTGTGCTTCTGAGCGTGAGCCATCGCATTGATAATTTTGCGGGTCGCTGCCTTGACCCGCTGATGAGCCAGCATTTCTGGCAAAAAGCACGACTCCACGTACTTACCGTAAATTGTTTTCCCCGTTATACTGGTCACCGTGATGTCATCGACGATCTGCGGTGGTGCCATGCACCAAAACTCAAGACCTTGATCAGCGTATTCGGGATAGCCTAACTGATGGGCAACCGCCTGAGCATGCTCAAGATTCGTCAGATGACCAATTAATCCAAACATATAGGGTGACTAAACGTAACAGTATATTAAGCCACCATTATGCCGCAGTCAGGCCATAAACAGACATTTTCATAATTTCGCGGGTGGTAAAGCCGATATTTTCTAGGGCACCACTGTACTGAATCATGAAATCTTCGACGAGGGCATCTTTTTCCATCCCCAACACCTTGGCATCCGCCTCCACGGCGTTGAGCATCTTCCACACAATGGGTAAGTTGTCGCGGTTGGCCTGCTCTAGCTCTGCTTTCACTGTTGCAAAATTAGCTTTGAGCCACACTTCGCCAAAGTTGAGGTGGGTGTATTCGTCCTTCACAACCCCCTCTGTAATTTTACGGGCAAAAGGATCAGCCATAGGAATGTAGATGTTGTAGGCGGCGATCGCAAAACATTCAATAATCAGGGCTTGAATTAACAGGCACGTTGCAATTTTGCCCTCAGCCGCTGCCGCTTGGAAGTTACCGTGTAGCTGCGCAAAGAATGCTTGGGCAAACTCCATGTTTGGCGTAACACTCAGGTTGCGACCACAGGCTTCAAAGCCTTTTTTGTGGCGGGCTTCCATTTTTGCTAAACGCACCAGCTCGTCCGTGTGCTGTGGTAGCAGTTCACCCAGTTGAAGATAGTTATCGTGAGCCTCCCGCTCCCCTTCAATGACAATGGCATTGATGCGGCTATAGGCATCTTTATAGCTGTCACTGGTGTAGTCCAGTACGGTCGTTGCAGTAGCCGTTGTCATTGCGAACTCTCCTAACACATACACTGGGATAGCAAGACTTCCGTTATCATACCGCAGACGGGATTGGATAGGGGCAGGTCTTGTTCCAGAAATTTTTAAAGCTCTCCATAGACAACGATGAGTTGCGTGGGTTCAATGCTAAGCTAGGGTAGGTAGTTGCGGGATGTAGCGCAGCTTGGTAGCGCATCTGCTTTGGGAGCAGAGGGTCGCAGGTTCAAATCCTGTCATCCCGATAGAGTCCGAGGGGGTCAAGGTGTAGGTTGCCAAAACACACCAATGGCATTATTCACCCGGGTGGTTGTCACTGAGTGCCGATCCACCAATACACCCCCTAGGTAAAGGGCGCTTGAGCTACCGCCATCGAGGTTCACCGCATTCACTAAGCCTAATTGCTGTACCACCTGTGCCCATTCCCCTAGGGTGGGGCCTGAGCCAGCCACACGGTTATGGGTGGTTACAAAAACAATCCTGCCATCACTGCGATTCCCCATGGCACTGCGGGGGGCAGCTTGGGCATCTAGACCGGCACCAAATTGCTCAAGGGCTGCATTGAGAACCACTCGTCCCTGCTCGACAAGGAGTGGTCCGGCACCCACAATATTGGCAAAGCCATCGAAGCTAGCGGGCACAGCACTCGTATTAATTTGGAGGGCAGCTCCTGGGGGAAAGTTACCGAGGGCAGAGTCAAAGTTGCGTGCAACCAGTAGGTAACCATCCCGCGGAATTGCTACGGCTTGGGGCTGGTTGCTGCTGACGGGACGTTGGCTGATGACTTGTTCATTGCGAACCATAATCACTGTTTCAGTCCCTGTTTTGGGGGTGTAGCTTGCCCCCCACGCCGGGGTATAAAGGGCAAGACCCGCCTGAACATAGCCAGAGTTAACGGTGACGATGGGCAGTGCACCGCTCGGCGTCGTAACGGTTTGCCGCAGGCTCAGACGACCAACGACGATCTGACCCGTGTCATTCCAACCAATGGCGCCACGGTTGAGAATGGGGCCTGAGATCCATTGGTTCTCACTGCGAATGGCGCCAAGGGGAGCTTGGCGATCGCGATTAAAAAACCCTGCATTAATGGCAGCCGCAGCTTGCCAGCGTTGTGCCAGTTCTGGTAGGGTTGCCAGCCCCACTACGGTGGCTGAATTCATCCACAGCGGGCGGATTCGCAGTCCGGGCGTTTGGGGGGTCATGACTAACAGGCTGACGGGAAACTGGCGTGCCCCCAAATTGACGGTCTGCTCCTGCCAGCGAAGGCCGGGTGCCCACTGAATTGTGCGGGCTGGGGGGGCATCATTGCGGAAATCGATCACGAGGCGCGGTGGGTTCAACAGCATGGAGGCCACTGGCCGAGTCGTCCCACCGATTTGGGTTTCCAATACGGTTCGATTGGCTGCCGCTGTAATTTTTACCCCCGCAATAGCGGCCAACTGACCGCTGGCTTCAATGGTTAAGCTGAGATCCCGGGGGGTGGTGCCCGTGCGACTAAAGGTGAGGCGATTAACCTGCCAAGGGGTTGGTCGATCTAGCTCAAAGACCCAGCGATCGCCCCAGGGTTGCCGACCCTGCCGCCAACTAAGGATGCGACTGGGGGGCGTAGTAATCCGCAGCGTTGTACCCTGAGGCTGCACTTGCCACTGGTGCTGCTGGATCAGTGGGGTGATGTCTAGGTAGCGGTACATCCCATTTGGGCTAAAGCGAACGGCCAAGGGGCTAAATTGCTCTTGAAACCAAGCCACGGGCTGCTGCCACGGATCACTGGTATCACCTAGGAGTAGGCCAAACCGATTGGCAAGGGCGCCATCGCTAATGCCAGTGATCTGTTGATTTTGATCGTTCGTCCACTGACTCCAGGCCACAGGATAATCGCGCCCGTTCAAATTGAGGCGATCGCCCTGTAGAGTTTGCGCCTGTAAAGACGCTGTCGCCAATAGCGTTGAAGCGGTAACCGCAACGAGCACTGCCCCCCGCCGCCACAGGTCACTATGCTGAGACAACAACACGTTCCGCTACCTCATCCCTTGAACCTTAGAAATATTCAGTATCTTGGCATTATAGAGGGACGTTTCAGCAAAAACGTTTCCCTAACCCGCTGGGTCAATTAGTAAACCACCAGTACTCGATGTTGCCCCTCACCTTCATTGATTAAGTGAACCTCCGGTTTGACTGCGTTATTTTGGCGATTGCTAGGGTGCCAACATTCAAGACGGCGATCATTATTGGGCGATCGCTGTAATCCCGCCACCACCGAGTGGTTTATATTACAACTATTGATGACTACGGCTCCAACGCTAAGGGTTCCCGACGCAGAGTTCTGACTAGATGCCATTGGTATGCAGAACATCTGTAACCCAGCTAATAAAGCCACCACAAAGCTCACGGCAAACGACTGCCGTCCAAAGTATAGAATACAGCATAGTAACCCCCGCCTTCCCCCGCCGGAGACGTATGTTACCTGCCTCAATTCCTCAAAAGCAGTTTGAGAAATGATCAAAAGCCCTAGTATTTCTGTTGAAACTAAAGACTATAGGGAGCTAGGAACGAACGTTTATCCCCCGCAGAAGAATTATTGTTAATAAGTATTTAATGAGTGTTTGAGAAAGCATGATCCTTCTTAGTTCATACCTTTATTGTAAAGCGATTGCTACGCTTAAAAAAATTACAGCTAATTTCGATACAGAATGTTACCCACCGCAAAATATCGTTACCCTAGCCCCAAAATACGGCGTTGCATCATAAAGGGAGAAATTAGGATGAGTTCTCATACAATGCCCAGAATGCCAATCTACTCATATCTGTAAGAATGGTAAGAGAGGAGGTAAGCAAAATTACATGTGTGTCAGTTGTCATCATCAATTCATTGATACCTACCACAGGTGTTAAATTCTGCACAAAATTTAATATTTCTACTACAGTGAAGCCCCTATCAGGTACCGCCTGCCCCAACGGTACACGTTCTGTTCCTCTCGTGTCACAATGAGCGTATATATCAATTTATTTAGTAGTTGCTGTGGATATATCTTCGGACTGTCTAACAACACTAAGATTAAATACACAATCAAGGTTATGAAGGCTTGAAACAGCGCTCCTCGATCATGTTTTAATAGCATTTGGTTTGGCTTTAGATGCATTTTTGCAAATCAAAACATTCACATCGGGTAGGGCTGGAAGCCCCGTACTTCAGTGCGGGTAGGAAAGCTCCTTTAGCAACTTCAGTTGTTTTAGGTTATAATTGTACTGCGGACACCAGAAACGGTTGTTCAAGGCACTGGTAACGGTCGATTGGGGGTGTTGTAAACCACCCCAGAGGCTCGTGGTTGGCTTGCTAACTGCAGGGCTACTAAAAGCTCCCTGCTTTAGCTGGGAGTAGTTTACACAACTGTACTAGACGACAATAGGCTTGCTTCTTGGCACCTAAAAAGGTTGCATTGGGGTCTGTGGTGAAGGATACTGACGTTTTCATCTAAACACTGGAGACAGCCCATGATGCATCAGACGAATGCCAGAAGAATTTACATTTGGTGTAGCGCACAGCCTAGCGAACACGAGCTGTCCTACGAGCAGACGGTGGATCAGGTGGTACCGCTCCTGAGACAAGCCCATCCGGCAGCCGTAATTGAGGTGGGCGTGCTGAGTGCCCCTAACACCTACACTCCCTCGCTAGAACAGCTAGACTATAGCCTCACGTTTATGGCACCGTTAGCCTTACCAGTGTGGCAGCAGTGTCAGGAAGTGGGAGCGTTGCGTGCTCAGGTGGCGCAGTGGGGGATTCGGGTGGCCGAGGGTGGTATCTATCAGTTACCCCTTGCCCAAACGGCTAAGGGAACGCTCTTTGGCGAGGTGTTGGGTCTGGTGGCGGGGCAGTGGCAATTGCCAATTCATACAGCGGATCGTGACCGGCAACAGCTCTATGGTCTTGGGCGGCGATTACTGAGCGCCCTCAATGCCCCGGTCGGTTGTTACTTTCTGCAATTTAGCTGGCAGCAGGGGGTCATTTTTGATCGGCTGTGGCCGTTTCCGACGGTGGCGGCATTGGCCAGTGTGGGGGTGCAAACCCCTGATTGGTTCACGGCCTATTACTGTTGCCTAGCGGGTCAGCCCTTGCGGGATCTGCGCCTGCCCGATCTGCCCGCGGTGCCATGCCTAGAATAGAGAGCAGCGGTTATTGGAGCGGGCAAACCTATGAAAATTATTGGCCGACGGGTGATTGGCTGGGAGGCAGTTTACGATATTGGTTTGGCCGGAGATCATAACTTCTTGCTGGCCAACGGGGTGGTTGCTGCCAACTGTTTCAATAAGTCCCACTCCACCGCCTACGGCTACGTCACCTACCAAACGGCTTTTCTCAAAGCTCATTTTCCCGTAGAGTACATGGCGGCGCTGCTCACCTCCACAAGCGGTGATCAAGATAAGGTGCAGCGCTACATTGCCACGTGCTTGAGTATGGGGATTGAGGTACTGCCCCCAGATGTCAATCGTTCCAGAATTGACTTTACCCCAGTGGGCGAAAAAATTCTCTTTGGCTTATCGGCGGTACGCAATGTGGGGCAGGGGGCCATTGAAGCCATCCTGACAGCACGAGAGCGCGGTGGTGTGTTTCAAAGCCTTGGGGATTTTTGCGATCGCGTCGATAGCCGTGTCCTCAACCGTCGTGCCATCGAGGCATTGATTAACTGTGGTGCCATGGATGAGTTGCATCCGCAACGGAACCGCAACCAACTCCTTGCGGATCTGCCGTTGGTGCTGGAGTGGGCGCAAGGGCGAGCCAAAGATCGGGCGATTGGCCAGGTCAACCTCTTTGATCTGCTGGGGGGCAGCACGAGCACTGAACCCACGGGCAGCTATGATCCGGCTCCTACGGCTCCGCCCGTGCCAGATTTGCCCGAATCCGAGAAATTACGGCAGGAAAAAGAACTCCTTGGCTTTTACGTCTCGAACCATCCCCTCAAGGATGTACATCGGTCTGCGGCCATGGTTGCCCCCGTTAGTTTGGGGGATTTAGAGCACGCCAGTGCCGATAGCACGATTAGTGCCATTGTCTTAATTACTGAGTTAAAGCCGATCACAACGAAAAAAGGAGATCGCATGGCGATCGCCCAGCTAGAAGACCTCACCGGCCAAGCAGAGGCAGTTATCTTTCCCAAAGCCTACGAACGGATTCACGAGCACTTGCGTGTGGATCACCGCTTACTGGTGTGGGGCACCGTGGATCAGCGGGATGAGCGCCTCCAACTCGTCATTGAAGATGCCGAACCGCTGGAAGAGGTGAAGCTGGTTATCGTACAGTTGCCGGTTGAAAAAAGCCAGTGACATTCAGACACAGAATCGTCTGGCGGAGGTACTCAAGCAACAGGGAGGAGAGCTACCCAAGGTACCGGTGGTCGTGAAGGTGACCGATGGCCGCCACCATCAGTACGTGCGCTTGGGGGCACAGTTCCGGGTTGAAGATGCCGATCGCGCCTACCGTGCCCTCAGCAGTGCTGGCTTTGAGACTCAGGCCAAGGAACTCCTGCGCTTAACCCCCTAGGCAAAAACCTCCCCAAAGAAGTCAATGGCTTCGCCAAGCGCCACAATAAACTGATCAATTTCCTCGCGGGTGTTGTAGAAGTACAGGCTGGCTCGTGCCGTCGATTGCACACCTAGATAGCGGTGTAGCGGCTGGGTGCAGTGGTGCCCCGCCCGGATGGCAATCCCCGCTTGATCCAAAATCGTCGAGAGATCGTGGGGATGTACCTGGGCCACCGTAAAGCTGGCCAAGGCTGCTCGCTCGCCAGCGGTTGGGCCGTAGAGGGTGACATTGGGTAGGGTCTGCAATCGCTCAAACAGATACGCTGTTAGCTCTTGCTCGTAGGCGTGGATGCGCTCCATCCCCCATTGGTTTAAGTAGTCAATAGCTGCCCCGAGGGCGATCGCCTCGGCAATGGCGGGGGTACCCGCTTCAAACTTGTGGGGAATATCGGCGTAGGTGGCATGGTCAAGAAAAACATCGGCAATCATTTCACCGCCACCGAGGAATGGGGGCATCTGCCGCAATAACTCCGCCCGCCCCCACAGAAAACCAATCCCGGTAGGGGCGCACATTTTATGACCAGAGGCCACCAGCCAATCACAGCCCAACTGCTGCACATCGATGGGCAGGTGGGGTACACTTTGGCAGGCATCCACCAGTACCCGCGCTCCCTTGGCATGGGCAAGGCGGACAATGTCCGGAATGGGGTTGAGGCAGCCCAAGGTATTCGAGACATGAGCTACTGCCACTAAACGGGTGCGATCGCTGAGCAACTCTTCATAATGCGCCAGATCAAAGGTCTGCTCTGGGGTCAGCTCCACAAATTTAAGGCAAGCACCCGTCTGCTGTGCCACAAACTGCCATGGAATTAAATTACTGTGGTGCTCCATCACCGAGAGGATGATCTCATCCCCCGCCTCCAGCGTTGTCATCCCCCAACTACGGGCAACCAAGTTAATGGCTTCGCTAGCATTGCGAGTATAGATGACCTCGGCAGCACTAGACGCATTGATAAAGCGAGCAACCGTTTCCCGCGCCCCTTCGTAGGCCGTTGTGGCTTGGGCGCTGAGGGTATGCACCCCACGGTGAACATTGGCGTTGTAGCAGCGATAGTAAGTCTCAAGAGCATTTAAGACCGCCAGAGGCTTTTGGGAGGTGGCGGCATTGTCAAAGTAAATTAAGGGGCGATCGTGAACCCGCTGCGCCAAAATCGGGAAGTCAGCGCGGCACAGATCGGCGAGGCAGCGGCTAGAGGCAATTGTCATGGTTGAACCCATCACAGCAACGAAATAGACCCACGCGGGTACGGCTTAGTTCTTACTATACTCTTTGTCCCCGTACCCCAACGACATCCCTGCCGCCGCAGGAATGAAACGCGTGTGATCCCCAGTCGCTATAAATGTCATAGATTCATGACATACGATCCCCGAATTTCGGGGAATTACGTATCGGTTGGTCAATGTTACGTTTTATTGCCTTGACGGCGCGGATTTTTTTTGCCAAATATGAAGGGCAAGGGATAGCAAGGTCTATCAACACTACTTAGGAGGCACCTATGCCGAAAGATCGCCCCCCCTTAGAAGAAATGACGTTGCGGCAGTTGCGGCGAGTCGCCAGTGAACTGCAAGTGTCCCGCTATAGCCGTATGCGTAAAGATCAACTCCTCGCTGCCATCCGTGAAAAACAGGCAGAAGCCAACGGAACAACTACGATTCCGGTACAACCTGTCCCCTCTAAATTGGAGTCGCAAGAAAAAGTGGAAGCAGCAAAATTCGATCTCGGTCCTGCTCAAGATGAGGTTCTTTTAGCCACAGTGGATGAAGGGCTGGGGGATTTACCCGGCGGCTACGGCGAAAGCCGCATTGTCCTGATGCCCCGGGATCCGCAGTGGGCTTATGCCTACTGGGATGTGCCTAACGAGCACCGTGAAGATCTGCGCCGCCAAGGCGGGCAGCAACTGGCTCTGCGCCTGTACGATGCCACCAATATCAACCTCGACCGTCAAATTCCCCACAGTGTTCAAGAGTATCCCTGCGATGAATTGGCACGGGAGTGGTACCTACCTATCCCCGTCAGCGATCGCGACTATGTTGTTGAAATTGGCTATCGTTGCCCCGATGGGCGCTGGTTAGTGCTGGCACGCTCTGCCCCGGTTCATATCCCGCCGACCTATCCCTCCGATTGGGTGTGGGATCAGTTCATTACCGTGGATTGGGACATGGATTTGCGGGGCAAGACCCTCTTTGATCTAGGGGCACCCCTAGCGGGTACCGCAGAACCCAACCCCATTTACGAAGGCATCTTTGCCATGGCGGAAGGGGCAGAGGCACAACGGGTCGCCGGGTCTCTCTTTGGTTCTATGCACCAAGTTCCCAGTTCTATCTCGCAATTGCCAGAAATGGCCATTAGCTCCTACGTGTTCCCCTCGGGCGTGGGGTTGTGGGCAGTCCCCACTGTTTCTGGCCTGACAATGTCAGGGGTAGGCTTCTCAGCTTCGGCAGCACCGATCCGTCCCCGCAAGTTCTGGTTAGTGGCAGACGCAGAACTCATTGTCTATGGTGCCACTGAGCCGGATGCCACCGTCACCATTGGTGGTCGCCCCATTAAGCTGAACCCCGATGGCACCTTCCGCTTCCAGATGTCGTTCCAAGATGGGTTGATTGACTTCCCAATTTTGGCGGTGGCGGCAGATGGCGAGCAAAACCGTGCCATCCACATGAAGTTCACCCGCGAAACCCCTGAGCGCCGCACTAATACCAAAGAAGAAGCGGTGTTGGAGTGGTTAGCTTAGGCTGAACCCTTGGCAGGCATCCCTCTCCCAAGGTGGGGGAGGGATTTTTTATGCCCGTAAAAAGGCGAGGAGTTCACGATTGACGAGGCCGGGAACTTCCTGTTGTGCCCAATGGCCACACTCCGGCAACCACTTGAGTCGCCATGGGGCATGAATCCACTGTCCCATACCGTCTGCAAGGGTTGGTTGCGCAAGGGGATCATCGGCTCCCCAGAGGACGAGGGTGGGGCTAGTAATGGCTTCTCTGTGCTGTTGCAACAACTGCCACCATTGCTGGGGGGAGCATAGGTGGCGATAACTTTTGAGGACAGCGGCGATCGCCCCCGCCTTTTCGAGAGCCGCTTGGTACAGTTGCAGCGTCTCTGTGGAAAAAGCTGCCTTGCGAATGGAGTACCGCTGAAACAGATCGTGGAGAAAGCCCTGTAAATTTTGGCCGAGCCAGTATTCTGCCAACCCAGGAATATGACAGGCCAACAGTGGCCAAGTGCGCCAAAACTGCTCTAGCTGCTGCCATAGTTCTTGACCCGTGCGGTAAGGATGGGGACTATTCAGTACCGCTAAGTGCTGCACCATCTGGGGGAAGCGAGCCGCCACATGCCACGCAATCAGCCCGCCACAGTCGTGGCCTACAATATGTGCCCGCTCATAGCCCAGTTCCTGAATGAGGGCAACCACATCTTGACTGAGGGTATCGAGATCATAGCCGTGGCTAGGTTTATCAGAGTCGTTATAGCCCGCAAATCTGGCACCACCACCTTGAAATGCCGCGCCAAAACGGGAATTTGGAATCGCCACGAGTACCAAAATTCCGGGAAACCGTGGAGCAAAACGACGAGATCACCTGTGCCTTGGGTGACGTAATGCAGGCGAACTTGGTTAACGTAGAGGTACTGATGCTGCCAATTAAAAGACAATTCGGTCATGGATTATGGCGTGGGATCAACGCAGGGGCCAAGGTGTATTTCTAACCTAGCACTACAGCGTTGTTGCTAGCTCAGGGAATGGTCAGCCCTAGGAATAACCGGCAGCGCCTAGACCGTGACTGCTACGGTGGGGGATTGTTTTAAGAGGTTGGCTAATTCTTGCAGTTGATTAATGGCATCTGCCCCCTCTAATTTCATGAGTTCGCGATCATCGCGCATTTCTGTCCAGGTAATGCCATAGTCCGACACTAAAAAGCGGATGAGGTGGTTGTCGGCCAAACTGACCATGAAGGAGGCACTGTTCAGCTCGCCACCACAGGTGTAGCACGAGGCCATGAACCCACGATGCTCAAGGGCAGTGGCTAAGGCTTGCAAATTCAAGACCAGATCTCGGATAAACTGGCGATGTTGCTCGGCTAAGCGATAAAACATAACACAACAAACTCCACAAAACGAATAAACCGATACGACAACCCCCAAGAAAATATTAAGACAATCTTAAGAGTGTGCCACTATATACCAGTTTGTAAAATCTTATGCAAGGGATGAGTTCGTACAACAATTGCTATAGGAGGAGTAACGATAGGGCACTTAACGGTGGTTTCTTGGATTGTCCCTAGGCAGCGCATGGGTCTCAAACAGGTCTCAATGGTAGGGGTTAGGGAAGATTACGCTGCACGGTCTGATACATCTAGGGGATAGATAGCTTCCATTTTACTTTACAAATGTCAGTCATGGGTTAAGGTGTCTCTGGATACCAAATACCTCAGATGTATGGCCGCATCACCCCTGATCCACGTTTCCCTTGCTATTCTCTACCAAGGCGATCGCGTCCTCATGCAGTTGCGCGATGACGTTGCAACGATTCTTTACCCCGGGCACTGGGGCTTATTTGGCGGTCACTTAGAGGCCGGCGAAACCCCTGAAATGGGAGTGGTGCGCGAAGTCTATGAAGAAATTGGCTATCGCCTTCCTGAATGCAGGTTTTTTGGGGAGTATGTGGATCCCTATGCGCGGCGGTCTGTGTTTGTTGCCCCTTTAACCTGTGGTCTCGATGCGCTTGATCTACAGGAAGGCCAAGGGATGGATTTGGTGCCCTATGCGTCCGTGGTGCAGGGGGTTCATTTTGCCACCACCCTTGGGGAACCCCGCCCCCTGGGGAGTATGCATCAGCGCATTCTCCTCGACTTTTTTCACCAGTAGGCATTTGCAACACCCTGCAGTCTGTCTCACCCTAGGATAGAGACATTCAGTTGCGCCGCATCCTTGGAGGGCGATCGCCATGGTGGGTCAATTATCCTTCCGCCACAAACTTTTGCTGTGGACGCTGTTACCCATTGTGGTGATCTATACAGGGCTGTTTTTGTACATTCGCTCCCGCATCGTGCGCCGCAATACCCTTGATTACGAGGAATGGCAGCAGCATTTGGTGGTGCTGTATGCGACGCAGTTTAACGACAACTTGAGACAGATAGCAGAGCTAGCCAGCACAACGGCTCATGCCCTTGAAGCGCTTCCCACGGCTAGTGAGGCAGAGCTTTATCAGTTCTTAACAAAAAACGTACAACTGAATCCGTTGACCTACGGGTCGGCGATCGCCTTTGCCCCCTACAGCTTTTCACCCCAAAAACGCCTCTTTTGCCCCTACGTGTTTAAGCAGGGGAATCAACTGCGCAAGGTGGACACAGGGCAAGTCTATGACTACACCGAGCCCCAATGGCAGTGGTATAGCGAGGCTGTACGGACAGGTCAAGCCCGCTGGAGTCAACCCTACTTTGATAAGGGGGCTGGCAATGCCCTCATGGTCACCTTCTCAGCACCATTTCGTCGCAACGGCCAAATTCGTGGTGTTGCCACCGTAGATGTTGCCCTAGAGAGCCTTGAAGAGCAGATAGATATTGAGGGGTTGCAAGAAGCGCAGTTTTTTGTGCTGGATCATCAGGGACAGGTTATTTTCCATGGCGATCAGACCTACATCGGACAGTCTGTTTTTGAGGTTGCCCAGGCACAGAATCGGTCAGATTTGAAAGAACTAGGGGCGGCGATGGTAGCTGGCCAAACCGGTCATCGCTGGATGCAGGACTGGAGCTCAAGCCGACGACAGTGGATCTTTTATGCCCCAATTTCCCAAGCCCAGTGGAGCTTAGCCATTCGCCTTGATGAGGCAGAATTTCTTGCCTTTGTCCATCAAGAAACCCGGTTTGGCCTACTGATTCTCGTCACCTCCTTTGGCCTGATTAGCATTGTGACATGGCTGGTTACCGGCTATATGGTGCAACCCATCCAAAAGCTGGACAGCGCGGCTCGCAAAATTGCCGCTGGCGATTTAGACATCAGTGGGGGTGTGGATACCACTGGCAAAGATGAAATTGGCAACTTGGGGCGCACCTTTGTGGATATGGCCGGGCAACTTCAGGCAAATTTCAGCGAACTTCATCGCTTTAACCAACGCCTTGAAGAGGAAGTGGCTCACCGCACGGCGGAACTGGCGGCGGCCAACACTCAACTCCTCCAGAAAGAAAAGATTCTGTACACCCACAATGAAGCCTTGGTGCGATTGAGCCAGTCTCCCCACGTTCAGCAAGGCAATTTTCGTAAGGCGCTGCAGGAAATTATTCAGGCCACGGCTACCACCCTCAAGGTGAAGCGGGTGACCGCATGGGAGTTACAGGGGGATCATCTCCTGTGCATTGCTCAGTACGATGCTGCCACTGGCCAAGAGCCACAGCACAACCGCCAGCCCATCTATCCTGAGTATCTCAAGCTGCTGCAAAAGGGCGAACCACTCGTGGTGGACGATTTACTTGCTGACCCCCGCACCCATGAACTACGGGACTATGCCCTGACCTATGACGTGCGCTCCCTGATTGATGCCCCCATTGTCTTTAATGGTCAACTGCTCGGCATTCTCTGCGTTGAGCAGGTGGCGGAACCGCGCGTCTGGCTTGTGGAAGAGCGCAGCTTTGTCTCTAATGTGGCGGATATTGTCACCATTAGTCTTGCGGCCTATCAACGACGACGGGCAGAACAGGAACTCATTAAAGCAAAGGACGCCGCAGAAGCTGCTAATAAGGCCAAAAGTATTTTCTTGGCCAACATGAGCCATGAACTGCGTACGCCCCTCAATGCCATTCTCGGCTTTAGTCAAATTCTCCTTGGCGATCGCTCCGTTGGCGCTCAGCACCGCAAAACCCTTGAAACCATTAATCGCAGCGGTGAGCACCTGCTGGGCTTGATCAACGATGTGTTGGACATGGCCAAAATCGAAGCGGGACGGATTACGTTGCAAGAAACGACCTTTGATTTGCAGCGGATGCTCGACACCCTGCGGGACATGTTACGGGTGCGCGCCGAAGCCAAGGGGTTGCGCTTGCTCTTTGATCTGCCGCCAGAGTTACCCCCCGCCATCAAAACTGATGAAATGAAACTGCGTCAGGTCTTGGTGAACCTCCTTGGCAATGCCATTAAATTTACGAAGGACGGGGGGGTGGCGCTCAAGGTGCACTACCACGCTACCGATCCGCCGCGCCTAGCCTTTGAAGTGAGCGATACGGGCATTGGCATGAGTGAAGAGGAGGTGAGCCAGCTTTTTCAGCCCTTTGTGCAAACCAGCAGTAGCAAAAAAAGTGAGCGAGGGTACCGGACTGGGGCTGGCCATTAGTCGCCAATTTGTGCAACTGATGGGGGGGGATATTCACGTCCACAGTGAAAAAGGACACGGCAGCCACTTTGCGTTTGAGATTACGGTTGGCCTAGGGGAGACCCAAGATCTACGGGAGGAAACTCCCCGTTCCATTGTTGGGTTGGCAGACCCCACGGCTGAGGTGCGAATTCTGGTGGTGGACGATCTCGCGGAAAACCGTCAGCTACTTGTGCAGTTGCTGGAGCCATTGGGGTTTCAGTGCCGCGAAGCCGAAAATGGTCAGGAGGCCATTCAGCAGTGGCAGGCTTGGCACCCCCACGCTATTTTAATGGATATTCGGATGCCAGTGATGGACGGCAAAGCCGCTACCCGCTATATTAAAGCCCACGGCGGCGAGCAGTCTCCAAAAATTCTAGCCGTGACGGCCAGTAGCTTTGAGCACGATAAGCAAGAACTGCTCCACATTGGCTGTGACGATTATATCGCCAAGCCCTTCCGTCCCCAAACGATTCTTGAGCGCCTTGCCCACCACCTCGCTCTCGAGTATCGCTATGACACGCTGGCGATCGCTGCGGTTCCTGCCACGCCCCGGCCGGTGACCCTTGATCCTGCCGCTCTCATGGTGATGCCTCGCCCGTGGATTGCCGAATTGCAACAGGCGGCCAAGAAACTCAACAGCAAGCGGATTCAGGAATTAATTGCCGATATTTCCCTAGAAGAAGCGATATTGATTGAGGGGCTACAGCAGCTTGTGAAGGGGTTTCGCTTTGATAAGATTGTCGAATTAACTTTAATGTAATGTTAACGCTGACCCAACGTTGTTCGGAACCCTTGGCGGCTGCCCGCTGCTTACACCTTGCCCTAACGGCGGAAGAGCGGTGTCGCAGTCGTCTCTACTGCCAAAGCGAGGAGGGGCAGGCATTGTATTTAAAGTTATCGCGGGGAACGATCCTGCGCCCCGGAGAGTTTGTGGCGACGGACGATGGTACCGTTGTGGCCAAAATTCTGGCCAAGCCGGAACCCACACTGCGGGTCAAGGGGGCGGATGCATTGTCCTTGCTACAGGCTGCTTACCATTTGGGCAATCGCCATGTGCCCCTCGAGATCCATGCCAGTCATTTGCGCCTTGCGGCGGATCCGGTACTGCAAACATTGCTGGAGCAGCGGGGGCTAACGGTCACCTTTGAGATCGCTGCCTTTTGCCCCGAAAGCGGAGCCTACCCCTCCCATGCTCACGGATAGATCGCTTTTAACCCTGTTGCAGTGGGTGAGTCCAACGCTACCCATTGGCGGCTTTAACTATTCTGAAGGGTTAGAAACGCTAGTGGCGCAGCAGCAGTTAACCACGGCCAATGCCCTTAAAGACTGGCTGACCTTTGAGCTGAGGGCGGGCAGTGCCCAGTTGGAGGCTGCGGTGATGGTCAGAGCCTATCGAGCGTTTATGGCAACCGATATAGAGCGGCTGCGGTACTGGAATGCCTGGCTTTCGGCGGCGCGGGAAACTGAGGAACTGCGGGCGCAGAACTGGCAGATGGGGACGGCGTTGATGGAACTGGTACAGACCCTTGAGGGCGATCGCCTGCCGGCGGAACTTCCCACAGCGCATCCCTATCCGTGGAATACGAGTATTGCCTTTAGTATTGCTGCGGCCATGGCAGCCATTCCTCTGGAAACGGCGGTATTGGGGTATCTCCACAGTTGGTTGAGCACCCTCATTGGTGCTGGGGTAAAACTGATTCCCTTGGGACAAACGGCGGGGCAAGTTCTCCTGCGGCAGCTTCAGGGTGAGTTAGGTGCGGCTGTGCAGCAGAGTGTGCAGTGCACGGATGATGACTTAGGAAGTTGTACCCTTGGTTTGGCCTTGGCCAGTATGCAGCACGAAACCCAGTACTGTCGGCTGTTCCGTAGCTAGCTCAGGGGGAGGGGCACAATCTGGCCAAAGGCACCGAGGCTCCAAACGGTTTGGATCGGTAACTCGGTCACAAATAGGGTGGCCACCCCAAGATTATAGGCGCGAGTATGGTAAGCAATGTAGCGCTCAATCTCCTCAGCCGCTCCCACTTCTAAGTCTTCGCAGGTGTCTATGACTAACGGCGCGATCGCCGTCGTTTGCTGCATCAACTGCGGACACACGTGGGTGAGCAGAAACGTATTAATTTCTGTGGTGGCACGGCGCTGGTAATCGGCAGGGGTGGGGTTGGTGACCCCGGCGGCCACGGCGGTGAGAGCAACACCCCCAGCTAACCATGAATAGTAAGAACGTGAATTAAGAGGCAGAGCCATGGAGAAATATAAAGCCAAAATGTTACAATCAAAGACTAGCTTAAGAAGCATGGCGAGCGTAGCCAAGAGGTTAAGGCAGTGGATTGTGGTTCCACCATTCGTGGGTTCGAATCCCATCGCTCGCCCTTTCGTCTAAGTTTTTTTTGGTGTTGATGTCTCGGTCTTGTTGGCAGCGACTCTTTTGGTTGGGCCTTGCGCTGTTCTTCACCATATTTTTGGGGGCCTGTGGAGGCGATCGCCTCGTGGGCACTCCAGAGCGCGACACCATTGTCATTGGCACTACGGCTCGCCTGCGTACCTTAGATCCTGCCGATGCCTACGAAACCCTTGCCGGGTTACTTCTTTACAATATGGGCGATCGCCTTTATACCTATGCCCCCAACAGCCATGAACTTGTACCTCAGTTAGCAACAGCGTTACCGGAGGTCAGCGCGGATGGCCTAACCTATCGGATTCCCCTGCGGCGGGGGGTGCGCTTTCACGATGGTACTGATTTTAATGCAGCGGCCATGGTGTTTTCGCTGCAACGGTTTATGGACAGTGGTGGCCAACCCTCCTCGCTGTTGGCGGGGCGAGTGGCGGCCATTCGGGCACTGCGGGAGGATCTCCTTGAAATTCAACTCAAGGAACCCTTTGTAGCCTTGCCCCACCTACTGGCCTTTAGTGGCCTGTGTGCTATTTCGCCAACGGCCTACGCAGCGGCAGCGGATCGCTTTCTGCCCAACCAGTTTGTGGGAACAGGCCCTTACCAATTAGCCGCCTACGGCACCGATGGGGTGCACCTCAAACCCTTTAGGGAATACTGGGGTGATCCCCCTCGCAATCAAGGGATTCGCCTGCAAGTCTTTTCCAGTAGCGCCAATCTTTACAATGCCTTTCGCACGGGCAGTGTGGATATTGCCGCTGGAGCCTTGGACCCGAATCAAATTCGCGCCCTCACGGAGCAGGCCAGCACCCACCACTGGCAGGTGATCGCTGGCGAGGGAAATGCCATTACGGTGCTCAGCCTCAACCTGCGGCAGCCCCCTTGGGATCAGTTAGGGGCACGGCAACTGCTAGCGGCCAGCATCAATCGCCAACGGCTGGAGGAACGGGTGTTTCTGGGGCAGTGGATCCGCTCTATTCCCTTGTCCCTACCTTATTTCCGGTGAGTGAGCCAGTGTTTCGCGATCGCTACGGGGACGGTCAGCCCGCTACAGTGGCTCAGTGGCTAGAGGCGGCTGCCGTGACGGCGGAACACCCCCTTGTCGTAAACCTCTGGTATCGCGCCAACATTCCCAGTAATGTTTTGGCAGCTACTGTTCTCAAAGCTTCCTTAGAGCGCGACTTGGGCGATCGCGTGCGGGTACAACTCGACAGTGCTGACGCTGCCACCATTTACCGCAATCTGGACACGGGGGCTTACCCGCTGGTTATGCTGGACTGGTATGGGGATTTCTATGATCCCGATAACTATTTAGAGCCATTTCTAAGCTGCGATCGCGGTTCAACCACAGCGGGATGCGACAGTGGTGCCAGTGCCGCTTGGGGGTCGTTCTTTTACAGTCCCCAGGCCAATACCCTCATTGCCGCCAGCCGTCGTGAAACGAATCCCCAGCGGCGAGATGAGCTATTGCGCCAACTGCAAGTTCTAAATGCTGAGGCCGTGGCCTTTATCCCGTTGTGGCAAAGTCAAACCACCCTCTTTAGCCAGCCCAGCATTAGCGGTCTGGCGCTGGATGTGAACCAGTACTTCTCCTTTGCCCTTCTCCAAAACGCTCAATGACCCCTGCAAAAGAACGCCTCGATGTCCTTTTGGTAGAACGGCACCTGTGCGAGAGCCGCCAACAAGCACAACGTTGGATTCGGGCGGGCGACGTGCAAGTGAACCACGTTCCCATTGACAAGCCGGGCACATTAGTGGCGATCGATGCCACAATTCAGATCAAGGCGCGATCCCCCTACGTGTCGCGAGGGGGTGAAAAACTAGCCCATGCCCTAGAGACCTTTGCCATCGTGGTGCGCGATCGCGTCTGCCTTGACGGCGGCATTTCAACCGGCGGCTTTACCGACTGTTTGCTGCAAGCAGGGGCAAAACGGGTCTATGGCGTTGATGTGGGCTACGGCCAAGTTGCTTGGCAACTACGCCAAGACCCACGGCTTGTGCTTAAAGAGCGCACAAATCTGCGCCATCTCACTGCGGCAGACCTCTATGCCCCTGAGGATCCGCGTCCGGATCTGGGGGTTGTGGATGTCTCCTTTATTTCCTTGACCAAGGTTCTACCGGCTCTTTGGCACCTATTGCTGCCCCCGCGAGAATTAATTGCGCTGATTAAGCCGCAGTTTGAAGTGGGGCGCGATCGCCTCGGCAAGAAGGGAGTGGTGCGCGATGACCAAGCACGGCGCGACGCTGTGGCTCAGGTCATTGCAGCGGCGGTAGAACAAGGATGGACGTGCCTAGGGCTGACCCCATCCCCCCTTTTAGGCCCTGCTGGCAATCAGGAGTTTCTGGCGCATTTTCGCCAAGTTGCTTAGCTTTGGGGGCTAGGTACAGGGATGGAGATCGGGGCAGCTGACGTCGGTAATTGGTTGACTTTATTGCTGACAGGCACGGGTGGGGGTACCTCTTGGTTGCTCACCGAGGCAGGGGCTGCACCCGTTGCCGCTTCCCAAGAATCGTTTGTGAAGTAAACATGGCCGAGAACCCGCCCTTCGTAGGTACGCCGGGTTAGCCGCCAGCCCGGCTCCAAGATAAATTTCAGAAATTGCCCCTCTTGCATACCATAGGTGCGGCCAATCACCATTGCAGGCCCACCCCGGTGGCTGCTGCCCACAAGAACGAGTTCACCGTTGCCTTGCTCGATGCGTAAGCTGTACTGCAACCCTAAGTCCTGCTGGGCAACGCGAATGGAATAGCCATTGCTGTCGGTAGCACGGCCACAGATCCCCGTAAAGTCAAAGGTGGTCAACAGGGGATCCACAACGATGGGATTGCTCCCAGATTCACTCCAGCAGGGACGTGTATTTTTGATTTGCTCCACAACTAACAGACGATAGCCCCCGCGGGCAATGGGAACCGCCATGACAACATAGTTCGACTGCTCCACCTCCGTTTGGGTAAACATTCCTGCTTCAGCCGGCTGGGGGACAGCCGTACCAAAACAAGCCATCATTAAAATGCCTAAGCCCAGTTTTTGCAAGCGTTTCATCGGTCAACTCCTCAAAACGTCTAAACGGCTCTGCTGTGTTCTTGCTGCAGTTATTGCTGGTTGGACGGTCTCATTGATCGTACTGTTCCTTACGCGGGGGAGCGAGAGCCTATGAGCATTTCATCAGCATTTTTTATGCGCAATTGTGCGGTGGCAGCCGGAAAAACTGCACATCGGGCGGATCAGGGCAAAGGGTGACAACAGTAGCCACAGCGCGATCGCCAACCCCAAAGCGATAGGCATAGTGGGGTTCTAGGGCTGGTGGCAACTGCCATAGCGAGCCGCCATGGGCTTTGAGCCACGCTTCGTAGTAGGTCCACCCGTATAGAAATACCCGATCGCGCTCCTCCTCAGGCGCAGCCGCTAAAGCTGTTTGCAGCCCAGCACCAAAAAAACGCCGCGCGATCGCCTGCCGATGGGGGTGGGGGCGCACCACTTCTATATCAGCACCCACCGCCCATGCACCACTGACAGCAAGGAGCGCAATCTCTTGGGAGTGACTCCAATTAAAGTTCAACTGGGGTAAATAGGGTTTTCCTGAAGCCGTGGTGGGCAGAGGCGCCTCGTCTAGATCTGGCAGATAGAGGCGCAGATACTGGCGGAGAACTGCTTGCCGGGGTTGATGGCGCGGCAAAAGAACCCACCACAGATGGAGGGACTGGGGCTTCAAAACCTGTGGCCTAGATTGCCATTGGGGATGCAGCACGGGGGGTAGGGGAGCGTCCCACACCATTCCCTCTAGACCCCTAGGCGTTTTTGTAGCGACAGCAGATGCGTACGGGGGTTGATGGGGGCACGGGGAAGGGGCAGATCAAAATTCGGCCAGTTCCCAAGGCTAGCGCAGGGACAGTGAATCGGTGGTAAGCCATTACAAGGCAAGGCAATGGGCATTTGGCAGCGGGCACAGGGGGTAATGTCCCAGCACTGGGTCAGCAGTTGCGCAATGGTTTCATTCGTGTCTTCTAAAAAACAGTCTCCTGAGTGCTCAGACATTAAGAATGCCCAGCACGCCTCAAAGGCTTGACTGTAGCGATCGCCCTGCAGCACTGGCTGCGGTAGGAGTCGCTGTTTCCCACCCCAAATACAGACGCGCTTGCCTAACTGAAACCAAGATGCCAAATAGGACTTGACTTTTGCTTGAGCGGCTAAAAATGCACAGCCTTCAAGATCAGTGGTGGCAGTCATGGCAACAACCTCGGCAGTGTAACTCTACCCTAGCGCAAGAACACCAAGTCGCTCAAATCCGCAGATTTTAGAGCACCGAACACCCGTAAGGATGTTATGGTTCTGTTGGCCGACTGGCAAGGTTGATGCGATCGCTCAATTGCCGCAGCAGGCTACCCATTTCCGGATCGCTGCGTTGCAGTTCCGCCACCTTATCACAGCTATACATGACCGTAGTATGGTCTTTACCACCAAATTCTTCGCCAATTTTTGGCAAACTCAAGCCAGTGTATTGCCGCATCAGATACATCCCCACCTGACGCGCCACACTAATTTCCCGACGGCGCGAGTTGCCTTTGAGATCGCTTATAGGGACATTGAGGGTCTCTGAGACGACTTGCAAAATGATCTCCGGCGACGTTTCAATTTTGCGGGTTGCCGGACTCAGAACCGGTGCAATGTTTTCCACGGTCATGGGTAGCCCAGAAATTGAAATGTACGCCACCGCCCGAATCAGTGCCCCTTCTAGCTCGCGAATATTGGAAGTGTAGCTGGCGGCAATGTATTCAATGACCTGCCGCGGCAAGCGGATATTTTCGTACTCGGCTTTTTTTTGCAGAATAGCCATGCGGGTTTCGAGATCGGGGGGTTGAATATCGGCAATTAGCCCCATCGAAAAGCGGGAACACAGTCGCTCCTGCAAGCGTGGAATTTGACTGGGGGGGCGATCGCTGGCGAGCACCACCTGCTTGCCGGCTTCGTGGAGGGTGTTAAAGGTATGGAAGAACTCCTCTTGGGTGTACTCCTTCCCCTCAATAAACTGAATGTCATCCACAAGCATCACATCCACTGCGCGGTAGTGCTCACGAAAGCTCTGCATACTGTCTTTGCGGATGGCGGCAATCAGGTCGTTGGTGAACTGCTCCGTCGATACATAAAAGATTTTGGCGTTGGGATCAATTTCGAGACGATAGTGACCAATGGCCTGCATCAGATGGGTTTTCCCCAGCCCAACCCCGCCACAAAGAAACAGCGGGTTAAACTCTCGCCCCGGCGACTCTGCAACAGCTAAACAGGCCGCATGAGCCATGCGGTTATTGGGGCCCACCACATAGCGGGAAAAGACATACTTAGGATTTAGATCGCTGCCCCGCTGCCGCGCTGGTGAACTCACCCCCGGCTCTACCTCCGAACGGTTGATGGGGCGAATACTGGTGTCGTGCTCTGCGCCTTGGGCGATCGCTAACTCAATGGTGATGGCTTCGCCAACAATTTCACGCGCCACATCGGCAATGGTTTTCAGGTAATACTTCTGCAACCAGTTACGGGCAAACGGATTGGGGGCACAGATGCTCAAGACCTTCCCATCGAAGGATTGTACCGTTGCCGTTTTAATCCACGTTTCAAACGTTGGCCGACTCAACAGCAGTTGTAGCCGCTCTAACATCTGGCACCAAAGTTCCTCGGCAGAACTAATCACAAAAACCTCATTAATCGCAATGTCAAGGAACGACAACCCACCACCGCACGGTGAGCCTAGCAATGGCTACCCGTGCCTCGCAAGAAGTGATACGATTGTAGATCGCTCTGACAGGTAGTGGGGCGCAAGATTCCAACTGCTGTTCAACAATCAT